>JBBROB010000013.1:0-168572 GCA_038229825.1 Mycobacteriales bacterium | reverse complement strand
GTCGCTCACCCCCCTGCAGTACATCGCAGTCGATCCTGACGCCCTGCACCTGTGGTTCCTGCCCGGTCAGTACTTCAACTGGAGCCACTACACGAACCCGACGTTGACCTCGCTGATCAACCAGGGGCAGACGGAAACCGATGCGGCCAAGAGGCAGAGCATCTACTCGCAGGCCCAGAAGATCATCATGGACCAGGCTGTGCTCATGCCGATCCACGAGAACGTCGACCTGGTCATGACTTCCAAGAAATTGACCGGTCTCACCTACTCCGGCGGTGGTTTCGAGTACTTCGGTGCCGCGTCGATGTCCAAGTAGTCCGGGCAGCCCCGCCGACCAGCCCGATCAATCTGAACGGAGATTTCACAGTGACCACCGTGATCAAGGCCGACCGACTCATCGACGGGACCGGCGCCGCACCGATCGACGACGCGGTCCTCGTCATCGACAACGGGAAGGTGGTGGAGACGTTCGCTGGTCGGGCGCCGGCGGATCTCGTCCCCGCCGACGCCGAGGTGCTCGACCTGGCCGGGTGCACCATTCTGCCCGGAATGATCGATTCCCACGTCCATCTCAACTTTCCGGGGACCGGGCCCATCCTGGAAGATCTGATGCGGGAGCCGGAGGGGGTGTTGGTCGCGACGGCCGCCTTCGCGGCTGCCACAGCCCTGCGGGCCGGGATCACCACCATCCGCGACACCGGTTGCGTACACAGCACCGTTTTCGAGCTCCGCCGGGCTCTGGAACTGGGCTACGGAGTCGGGCCGCGGATCTTGGCCTGCGGTCAACCGATCACCATCACTGGTGGGCATACCTGGTATTTGGGCGGCGAAGCCGACGGTGTGGACGGGCTGCGCACGAAGGTCCGGTCGATGGCCAAACTGGGTGCCGACGCCATCAAGATCATGGCCAGTGGCGGCGGAACCCGGAACACGCTCTCCTACCTCCCGTCCTTCCGTCCGGAGGAACTGGGGGCCATCGTCACTGAAGGACATCGGCTGGACCGCAAGGTCACCGCCCACTGCCTGTGCGCCGAAGCCATCTCCATCGCCGTGGATGCCGGTGTCGACCAACTGGAGCATGCCAGCTTCATCGCCGATCCAGCTGGCAACCAGAAGTTCGTCCCGGCGGTCGCCGACAAGGTCGCCGAAGCCGGTGTCGCGGTCACCAGCACGTTAGCGGTAGCGGGCTACGCCGTCCAGGCCATGCTGGCCAAGGACGACCGGACCCGGTCCGAGGAGGAATTCCTGCAGACCTGGACCGTGATGCTCGAGGACAACGTGAACCAGTTCCGCAAGATGCTCCAGGCCGGGGTCCAATTCGTCGCGGGTACGGATGCTGGTTGGCGGTTCACGCCGTTCGACGGCCTGACCATGGAGCTGGAACTGATGCACCGGGGCGGCATGTCGACGATGCAGGCACTGCAGGCGGCGACCGGTGTCGCCGCCCGGGTCCTGGGCATCGATGACCGGGTCGGCACCCTCGCGGCCGGGTTGTCGGCCGACGTGCTGATCGTGCAGGGCAATCCGCTGCAGGACCTCTCGGCACTGCGGAACGTGCGGGCGGTCCTGCAGGAGGGACAGGTCAGGACCATGATCAGATCGTGATGACCGGTGTCCGCGCCGCAGCGTCGCCGGGTCCCTCCGACGCGCTGCTCCAGGTGAAGAACCTGAAGACCTATTTCAAGACCCGCTCCGGCGTGGTCAAGGCCGTCGACGGGGTCAGCTTCGAGGTGGCGGCGGGCGCCAGCGTCGGCATCGTCGGCGAATCGGGTTCGGGTAAAAGTGTCACCTCGCTGTCGATCATGCGACTGATCGAGAGGCCCGGCTTCATCGCCGGCGGCGAGATCATCTTCCAGGGCCGCGATGTGGTCGGCCTGTCGGAGCGCCAGTTCAGGGCGGTGCGCGGACGTGATCTGGCTCTGGTGTTCCAGGATCCGATGAGCGCCCTGAACCCGGTGTACCCGGTCGGCAAACAGATCGCCGAGGCTCTGCGGGCCCACCAGGCGCTCACCTCGACGCAGGCGATGGAGCGCGCGGTCGAACTCCTGGCCCTGGTGGGCATCTCGGCTCCGGAACGACGCGTGCACGACTACCCGCACAAGCTCAGCGGCGGCATGCGTCAGCGCGTCACTATCGCCATGGCGCTGGCGAACGAGCCGAGCCTGCTGATCCTCGACGAGCCGACCACGGCCTTGGACGTCACCATCCAGGCCCAGATTCTGGATCTGGTAAGGGATCTGCGGCATCGCGTGCATACCGCGGTGTTGCTGATCACGCACGACATCGGGGTGGTCGCCGAAATGTGCGAGGAGGTGGTCGTGATGTACGGCGGCCAGGTAATGGAACGGGGCCACGTCGATCAGGTGACTCGGGACCCGCAACATCCGTACACGATCGGACTGCTGACCTCCACACCCACCCCGGAGATGAAGGGTCACCGGCTCGCGACGATCGGCGGGACCGTCCCGAATCCGCTGCACATGCCACCGGGTTGCCCGTTCCAGCCGCGCTGCCCGCAGGCGATGGACATCTGCGCCACGCCGCCCGGATTGCGCGCGGTCGGCGACGGCCGCACCGTCGCCTGCTGGCTCTACGAGGACTCTGCACCACCTGCCGTCATCACCACCTGAGGAGCGCCGACGTGGCCAGCACCGACCAGCAAAAGGAGCAGTACCCATCGCAGGGCTCAGCGGCCGCCGCGGACGAGGACATCCTGCTCGATGTGCGCAACCTGAAGACGTACTACCCCGCCCACTCCGGTGTCCTCCGGCGCCAGCAGAACTGGGTGCAGGCCGTGGACGACGTCTCGTTCACCATCCGTCGCGGGGAGACCTTCGGTCTCGTCGGTGAATCCGGCTGCGGGAAGTCGACGCTGGGACGCTCCGTGGTCCGCCTGGAGAAACCTCAGTCCGGCCAGGTGCTCTTCGACGGGGAGGACGTCCTGGCCCAGTCCGGTCGGGAGCTGAAACGTCTGCGCCGGGACCTGCAAGTAGTCTTCCAGGACCCGCAGGCAAGCCTGGATCCGCGGATGAAGGTGCGCGACATCATCGCCGAGGGTCTCGTCGTCCAGGGCACCGCCGGGCGCGACGAGCGCGCGCACCGCGTCGCCGACCTCGCTTCGGTCGTCGGGCTGCGCGAGGAGCACCTGGATCGGTACGCCCACGAATTCAGCGGCGGTCAGCGGCAGCGCATCGGCATCGCCCGCGCCCTGGCCCTCCGCCCGAAGTTCGTCCTCGCCGACGAACCGGTCTCTGCCCTGGACATGTCCGTTCAATCCCAGGTGCTGAACCTGTTGAACGACCTGCAGGAAGAATTCGGCCTGACCTACCTGTTCATCGCCCATGATCTGGCTGTGGTGGAGTACATCAGCGACCGGGTCGGGGTGATGTACCTCGGCAAGCTCGTCGAGGTGGCCAGCTCCGAGGAACTGTACGCAGATCCGAGGATGCCCTACACCCAGGCCCTGCTCTCGGCCATCCCCGGTAACAACGCGACCGGCCGGCGGGAACGCATCGTCCTGAGCGGGGAAGTGCCCAGCCCACTAAACCCACCCTCGGGATGCCGGTTTCGAACGCGTTGCTGGATGGCGCAATCGGTGTGCGCCGCCGAGGTCCCGGTCCTGCGGGAAGTAGCTCCGCATCATTGGGCGGCCTGCCATTTTGCGGAGGCGTCATGACCACGACGGGGGCAGTCGATCTGGATCTGGTCGTTCGCAATGGCCGAGTCGTCACCGGATCCAGCGAATCTGTCGTGGACATCGGGATCCGCGACGGGTTGATCGTCCAACTCGGGGGTCCGATGACCGGAGCGAACGAGATTGACGCCACCGGCAAGTTGATCCTTCCCGGCGGGGTCGACATGCACGTGCACCTGTCACCGGTCGAGATCGGGGAGTTGACGCAGCCGTGGGCGGATGACTTCGTGAGCGGATCCCGGGCCGCCGCAGCCGGCGGGGTGACCACCATCGGGAACATCGGCTTTCCCAAGCCCGGCGAGCGGCTGATCGACCTAGTCGAGCGAGTGGGCGCCGACGGATCCCGAGACAGCCTCGTGGACTTCGTCGTGCACCCGGTCCTGATGGAGCCGGACGACTTGACCGGATCGGACATCGAGCGCCTGGCCGAGTTGGGCCACACCAGTATCAAGATCTTCATGAGCCTCGGCGACTTCGATACGCGGCTCCGCGGGTTCGTCGACGCCTTGAACATCGCCGGCCGGCACGGGGTGCTGACCATGGTCCATTGCGAGGACGCCTGCGTCATCGAACAGGCGACGGCCGATCTGCTCGCCGCCGGGCGCAGCGAGTTGAGCTACTACCCCGACAGCCATCCCGAGCTGTCGGAACGGATGGCGGTCAGCCGCATAATCGCCCTTGCCGAGGCCACCGGCGCTCCCATCTACATCGTCCACCTAGGCAGCGCAGCCGCCCTCGCCGAGGCGCGGACGGCACGCGCCCGCGGGCAGCGTGTCTACGTCGAGACCCGGCCCATCTACCTGTATTTCACCGACGAGCGGTTCAGCGGCCCGGACGGACCGCTGTTCGTCGGAAATCCGCCGCTGCGGGGTGCGCGCGACCAGGCCGCCCTCTGGGCCGGGCTGGCCGCCGGACATGTCGACACCTGCTGCACCGACCACGCGGCCTGGACGCTGGCGGACAAGCTCGACCCGGAGTTGACCATCGCCACGGCCCGTCCGGGGATGTCCGAGCTCGAAACATTAATGCCCGTGCTGTATTCCGAAGGTGTGCGGACGGGAAAGCTCACACTGCAACGGTTTGTCCAAGTGACATCGACGAACGCCGCCAAACTATTCGGCCTGTTCCCGCAGAAGGGCACGATCGCGGTTGGCAGTGACGCCGATCTCGTGGTGTGGAATCCGGCGGCGAAGCGACCCATCGTCGGGGCCGACGGGATGAGCCGGTCCGGCTACACCCTCTACGAGGGTTGGGATGTCACCGGCGCACCGCAGCAGACGATCAGCCGCGGAGAGGTCATCTACTCCGACGGCCAGGTCTGCGGTGACGCCGGCCGCGGCCGGCTCCTGCGGCGGGGACCGACCCGTGACCTCTAGCTCGATCAGGCCGACCTTCTTCGGCCACACGAACACATCTCACCAATCCTGGAAAGACGATGCCCATGAGAGTGCATGACTGCAATTGGATGATGTTGGAGGAGTACCTGCAGCACGACGACCGCATCGTGCTGCCGATCGGATCGACCGAACAACACGGCTACCTCTCCGTCGGAACGGATGCGATCCTGGCCGAGCGGGTATCGGTCGAAGCGGCCGCACCACTGGGCATCCCGGTGCTGCCGGTGCTGGCCTTCGGCGTCACTCCCTATTTTGCGGCCTTTCCAGGGAGCCCTTCTCTGAAATTGGAGACCTACCTGGCTGTCATCGCCGACCTGCTGGACTCGCTCACCGGGCAGGGATTCCGACGGATCGCCATCGTCAACGGGCACGGTGGCAACTCCCCCGCGGCCGGACTGGTGCGGCAGTGGCTGGCCGGGCAGCCCGCCACGGACGCCCCCGAAGTGGTGTTCCACGACTGGTGGAATGCACCACGGACCTGGTCGGTGGTGCAGAGTTTCGAGACCGACTGCTCGCATGGATCCTGGATGGAGAACTTCCCGTGGACCCGGATAGCCGGAGTGCAGTTACCGACCGACCCGAAACCGCTGGTTCCGATGGCAGCCCTGAAGCGTGCCTCGGCCGGGCGGTTGCGCGAGCTGACCCCGGACGGTTCCTTCGGCGGCTCCTATCAGCGGCCCGATTCCGAGGTTCTCGCGGTCTGGGAAGCGGGAGTCGCCGAGGTCCGGGACCTGTTGGAGAAGGGGTGGTCTGAGCATGAATGACCTCGCGGGCCAAGTCGCTTTGGTCACCGGATCCGGGCACGGCATTGGTACGGCGATCGCTGCGGGCCTGGAGGAGGACGGCGCCACCGTATATCGGGCGGACCGCGACACGGTCGACCTGTCCGATGCTGATCAGGTCCGCGACCTGATCGCCAACATCGGACCGGTGAACATGTTGGTCAACAACGCCGGTGGGGTCAGCGGCCAGGTCGGCAAGCCGCTGGACGAGGTCAGCGAGCAGGAATGGCGATCCGTGTTGGACGCCAATCTCACCACGACGTTCCTGTGCACCCGCGCTGTCATACCCTCGATGAAGCAGGCTGGTTTTGGCCGGATCGTCAACATCTCCTCGGGGGCCGCGCGTGGTATCAGCCTCACCGGAATCCAGGGCTACGTCAGCGCCAAGGCCGCCCAAGTCGCGTTCACCCGGCAGATGTCGTACGAGCTTGGACGCTTCGGGATCACGGTCAACTGCATCGCTCCCGGCTTTGTGCTGTCCAATCCGACCACCGTTGCTCAATGGGACGGTTACGGCCCGCAGGGCCAGCGCGACCTGGTCGGTAAGATCGCGCTGCGGCGGTTGGGCAGCGCCGAGGATATCGCCAACGGGGTAAGGTTTTTCGTATCGAGCCGAGCCTCCTGGATTACCGGTCAGCTGCTTTCCATCGACGGCGGACACAGCTCGTTCTAGAAGGACGCGGAAAACACGGGATGTTTTATGACAAGACCACCAGGCGGCGTGCTCGATTCACGGGTTGCCGTCGTCACCGGTGCTGCCCGCGGGATCGGCGCCGCCATCGCAATCGCCTTCGCCCAGCAGGGGGCCGCCCTGTGTCTGGTCGACCGCGCCACCGGTGGCGGGCTGGCCCGGGTGGGGTCCGAGTGCGAGGAGCACGGCGCGAAGGTCCTTGCCGTACAGGCGGACGTATCCATCGAATCCGATGTCGCCGCCATGATCGCCCAAGCTGTCCAGCGGTTTGCCGGCATCGACATCGTCGTGAATAACGCGGCAATCCTCACCAACAGTCGAGTCGAAGACATGTCCGCAGCGCTCTTCGACGAGACGATCGCGGTCGACCTTCGTAGCGTCTTCCTGGTCTGCCGGGCCGTGTTGCCGGTGATGAAAGCCGTCGGCTACGGACGCATCATCAATGTGGCGAGCCAGTTGGCCCTCAAGGGCGGGCCTGGCCTCGCTCACTACAGCGCGGCAAAAGCCGGGATCATCGGGTTCAGCAAATCCCTGGCCCGGGAGGTGGCCGAGGTCGGCATCACCGTCAACTGCATCGCTCCCGGCCCCATCGACACCTCGCTGGCCGGCGACCTTTCCCCGGCTCAGGTCGATGCCACTCGGCTGGGCCTGCCACTACGCCGGATCGGACTACCCGCCGAGGTCGCACCCACGGCAGTCCTGCTGGCCAGTGAAACCGGCGGGAGCCTTTACACCGGGCAGACTCTCGGCCCCAACAGCGGAGACGTGATGCCATGACCGGCGGCGGGGTTCTGATCACGGGAGCAGCGAGCGGAATAGGACAGTCAGTGGCGATCGCCCTGGCCAATACTGGTCGGCCGGTGGCGATCGGAACATATGCCGGCGATCCACACGATCCCGCCGAAACGTTGCGTAGAGTCATCGAAGCCGGCGGCCAGGGCTTCGTCGTGGCGGCTGATGTTCGAGACAGCGCACAGTTGCACGCCGCATGCGGGGCTGCGGCGAGCCGTTTCGGCGGCCTGTCCGGCGTGGTCGCCAACGCAGGTGTGTTGCAGCGTCAAAATCTCGATGTCCTCGCGGACGAGCTGTGGGATCGGTTGCTCGACATCGACCTGACCGGGGTGATGCGCACCGTCCGTGCCGGGACAGCGGTGATGGGCGACGGTGGCGCCGTCGTCTGCATCTCCAGCATCGCCGGCGGCGTCGTGGGATCAGCCGGGCACACCCCTTACGCAGCCTCGAAAGCCGGGATCTTGGGATTCGTGCGCAGCGCCGCTCTCGAGCTGGCACCCAGAGGAATCCGGGTGAACGCCGTGTCACCCGGGCTGATCGCATCGCCGCAGTCAAGGGATCCGATCAACTCGGCAGGCGAGGAGGGCCTGGTGAACGCGGCCCCGCGGATTCCACTCGGACGGGTGGGTGAGCCCGAAGACATCGCCGACGTTGTCACCTTTCTGCTATCCACGGCATCCCGCTACGTGACCGGACAAAGCATCACAGTGGATGGCGGGCTGACCATCGCGTGGCCGACCTGAGCCATTGCTGCAACTCAGGTCACACGCCCGACGTTGACTGAATCGCCAAGGTTCTGCTGGGGGTCACTCATCACACGGCTGCGCGCTCTTGGGAGGTTTGCAAACTTTAGTAGGCAATCCGATCTGTCCTGGCCTGTCCCGAACGAGATCGCCGCTGCACTGGACACCCTCACCGAGGGCTGACGGCCAGGATCTGGGTACTCGACCCGAGCTCGCCGGTCGTGGGCTCCTGGCGTGGTGCTGAGCTGCGGTCGGGGTTAGTGCCGGCAACGGAGATTTCAGCTACCACAAACACTTTCGCGCCCATTCAGCCGTTCGGGTCCGGCCCTGGATCGCCACCTTCAGCGCGGATATGAAGCCGACCTAGATACAGCTGCCATCCGGTGCGGTGTTGGTTGCGCTGCGCGTCGCCGGGGAGTCCATGGTGACGTAGCAGGACGAGGGTGCCGCCGTCCTGCTCGTGGAGGGTGACCTCGACCCTGGTGCTGCCGGGTGGCACCGGGCCATCGCCCGTCCAGCCCCAGGTGAACACCACCCGCCGCGGTGGGTCGACCTCCAGGAACACCCCGACTGCTTGCACACCGCCGCGCATCCCGACCCTGTACTCGCCACCGGGGAGCGGGTCCAGCCTCGCCTCCACGCCCATCCACTGGATATACCTGGCCGGGTCGGTGAAATACCGGAACACGGTCTCGAGGGGGGCCGCGACCTGCACACTCACCTCCAGGACGTCGGGGTCTGTCATGACCCGGCGTCCCTTTGGGTTGCGTGTTCGGCCTCCGCCAGGTCCTTGAGCCGGAGCAGGCCGGCCCGCCAGTGGTCCTCGACCACGGACCGCAGCGGCCCGAGGGCGGGCTGGTCGGCGCGGTAGAACCGGGAGTTCCCGGCGCGGCGCTCGAGCAGGAAGCCCGCGGCCTTCAGCACCTGCAGGTGTTGGCTGATCGCCGAGAACGACACGTCGAAGTGGGCGGCGATCTGTCCTGCTGGCAACTCCCGGTCCCAGACCAGCTCCAGGATGTGCAGCCGCCGCGGCGCGGCGATCACCTGCAACGGCTCCACCACCCACCCCGCCTCCACTGACCTCGCGTCGCCCAGTCTGTGCCATCCGGCGGAGCTGGGATTGACGATTCAGCTATTTTAGTCGATTCTTAAATAGACCTACCAGCAGCCGTACTTGCCGATCCCTCACGTGACCGCCCGGTCACCGACCGGAGGACACCAACATGGCGATTGACGTCCGCCCCGAGGTGCTCGTCCACCGACCGCGACCCGACGTAGCCGCCTACATGTTCGACCCGACGAACGACCTGGCCTGGACCGGGGGCATCACCGCCAGCCGCCCCACCCAACCAGGGCCCCTCGTACAGGGCGCCATCGTGGAACGAACCGCCCGGTTCCTTGGCCGTACCTTCACCTACGGGTATCTCGTTACCGTGCACGAACCCGACCGCCTGGTCGAACTAAAGGTCGACAAGCCTTTCCCAATGCTGGTGCGCTACGAACTCGACGACGCCCCCGAGGGGGCGACCCTGGTCGCGATTCACGCCGTCGGGTCACCCGGCCGCTTCTTCGGGTGGGCAACGCCGATCATGGCCCGAATGGTCCGTCGCAGCATCACCGCCGACCTGGATCGGCTACGGCACCAGCTGGAAACCTGAGGGCGGAGCGGTGGACGACACCCGGATTGATCAGGATCCTTGATGGTGCCGGCCCGACTCAGCACGCTTGTGCGGCCACGCGCTTGCTGTCGGTGACGACTGCGGCCAGCACGGCCTGGGTATCCCAGGGGCCGGGGTCGTCGGCCGCGGGCCAGACGGCAACCTGCTGACCGGCCCACTGCGCCCAGCGCAGAACAACGAGTTCCTCGCTCCGGAAAGCTGGCGCGCTCGGCGACCTCGGCGATGCTGAACTCGTAGCCGCGCTCGGCCAGCGCGTCGTTCAGCGCGACGAACGCCGGCGGCATTTGACGGGTGAGCATCGACCGGAACAGCGGTGTCAAGGCCCCGGAAAGAACCTCGTGCTGGATGAGGCGGGCACCCGTTGCCGGGCGGCTTCACGCGACCTCGGTCGTGGCCGTGATCGTCACGGCGAATGCCGCCTTGTGCATCGCAACTTTTGTTGCAGACCGCTGCGAGCGTCTCTGGGAGAACGACGACGAGCTGTCCCCCGGGTCGCGCTCCATGCTGCCGGGGCCGCCACACCCAAAGTCCGTAGGACCCACCAGGTGCGCTTCGGTTTTGGGGCGTCGGACCCCTTCATCGCGCACCTCGATCGACCTATGATCGGTGCATGCCGATTCGGTATCGCGGCGCCCACGGCGGGCGCACCCAGGCACGCGGAACCATTGCTTCAGCAGAAGAAACCGCTCCCACGGATTGAAAGGAGGGCTGGGGAATCAGCGCCGCTTCGCGGTTCCTGGCACCTCTGACAGCCGATGACCGACCTTGCTCACACTGCCCCTGACACATCCGGTGATTCCGTTTCTGCCGACCGCCCCACGATGCCGGCAGGCTACGGTCTGCCGTCCAGCAGCGACGGCCTGCTCGCCTGGGCAGAGGTCGAGCAGGAACTGGTCGCGGCGCAGAACTACTGGCTCGCCAGCGTTCGACCCGACGGTCGCCCACACGTCGTCCCCCGCTGGGGCGTCTGGCTGGACAATCAGTTCTTCTACGACGGGTCACCGGCGACCCGACACACCCGCAACGTCGACGTCAACCCGGGAGTCTGCCTCCATCTGGAGAGCGGCACCCGCACCGTCATCGTCGAGGGCGCCAGCGTCGCCACCCGCGCCGACGCCGCGGGTCTGGGCAGTCGACTGTCGGTGGCATTCGGCAAGTATGCTGCCGCCGGCTACGCGCCAGAGTCCACCGCATGGGAGGGCGAGTTCGGGGGCGGACTGCGGGTCATCGCACCGACCCGCGTGCTCGCCTGGTTCGCCTTCCCGGAGGACTGCACCCGATTCCGCTTCAGCTGAACTGTCCCCGTCGGCGCAGCGTCAAGCGCGATCGAGCATTACCGGACTGGGCCCTTCCCCGCCGATCGGATCGGCGTACCCAGGATGGAGTCGGACCCGGAGTCGAGCACCGAAATCGCCGCTGCGGAGACCTCTGGCGGCGTGTGCCAGCGGGCGTCCCCGGTCGTCTGGTCCCGATGCTCGCCCAGCAGGAGATGGACTCGACGCCGCGCGGCCGGCCATCGACCGGCAGGCAGCTCAGCGCTGGGCGTCCATCGACTGGTCAGGATGCGCACCGTCGTGCCGCGCACTCGCGACTGCAGTCGGTCTGCCGCCGAATTCTCGGCGTCGTCGTCCCCGGCCGCAAGGTAGAGCAGCGCATCGTCGAACGCCTCCCGGAGCGCCGCGCCCACCGCATGTTCGTCGTACACGTCCAACGGCACCGGGGTGATCCGGGGCCCTGCCTCGGCGACCAGCAGCGCCAGACCGGCAGGAGTGCGCGCCACGGCCGTCACCGCCCAGCCACGGGCAAGGCACGACAGGGCCGCCGGGCGGAGCACGCCGGTGGCGCCGACGATGAGCACCCGCCGGGCCGGCAACAGCAGAATCCGGCCGGCCGGTTCAGAACCCTCGACGGGGCACCTCCGGCGGCTGATGCCCTCGCAGGAAGTCGAAGTCGGCACCGACGTCGGCGCCCTGGACGTGGTCGACGAACAGCTTCAGGTAGCCGCGCGCGGCACTGGGCACCTCCGGGGGCACCCAGGTCTCCCGGCGGCGGGCCAACTCCTCGTCGTCGACCAGCATGTCGAGTCTGCGGCCGGGAACGTCCAGCTCGATCTGATCACCGCTGCGCACCAACGCCAACGGCCCGCCGACGGCGGCCTCGGGCGCAATGTGAAGGACGACCGTCCCGTAGGAGGTTCCGCTCATCCGCGCATCGGAGATCCGCACCATGTCCCGCACGCCGTCGGTCAGTAACCGTCGCGGCAGCGCGACGTTCCCGATCTCCGGCATGCCCGGATACCCGCGCGGACCGGCGTATCTGATGACCAGCACGTCGTCCGCCTTGATGTCGACGTCGTCGTCGTCGGCCACCGCCAGGTAGTCCTCCAGCCGATCGAATACGACGGCTCTTCCGGTGTGCCGCAACAACTCGGGCGAAGCGGCCGACTGCTTGATCACCGCTCCGGAGGGCGCCAGATTCCCAGTCAGCACCGCGATACCCGAGCCGACCGGCTTCACCGGATTGGCCATCGTCCTGATCACCTCCGAGTTGAAACACTCACCCCCGGCGTAGTTCTCCCGAATTGAGGTACCCGTGACGGTGATCGCGTCCCGGTCCAGCAGGTCACCCATCTCGGTCACCAACGCACCGAGCCCACCGGCGTAGGCAAAGTCCTCCATGAGGAACCGACCCGATGGCATCAGATCCACCAGGGTCGGAACGTCGCGCACCAGCAGGTCGAAGTCCTGCAGGGTCAGCGGCACATCGACGCGCCCGGCCAGCGCCAGCAGGTGCACCACCGCGTTGGTCGATCCGCCCACCCCACACCGGCAGCGGGTGGAGCACCTCGAGACGGTGCCCGACGATCTGGTGCCGCGCTTTGCCCGGCAGGCCGTCGCCGTTTCGATGCAGCCCAGTCATGCCACCGACTACACAGAGGCCCACGGCTCGGACAACTGGTCGCGTCGGCTGGGTCGCGATCGGGCGGCCCGCGGCTGGCGATGCGCGGATCTGGTCAGGGCCGGCGCCGTGCTGGTCCTCGGGTCCGATTGGCCGGTGGCCGATTTCGATCCACGGGTCACCCTGGCCGCCGCTGTGCTGCGACAATCACCCAGTAGGCCGAAGGCCGGGCCGGTGCAGCCGGAGCAGGCCTTGACCATCGCTGAGGCGTTGCAGGCGTGCACCTTGGCGCCGGCCTGGGTGGCCGGCGCCAAGGCCGGACGCGTCGCGCCCGGCTTCGACGCGGATATCACGGTGTTCGCGCAGGACCCACGGTCGGTGCCCCCGGCGGATCTGCCGGAACTACCGGTGACCCAGGCGATCTCGGGTGGCCGGATCCGGTTCCGCACCGCCTGAGCCGGCAGAGCCCGGTCAGCGGCAGGGCACGAGTTCAGTGCTGCTGATCCCCGTAGGCGGTGACGGACAGGAACCTGACCGGCAGGGTCGGCAGGGCCTCCGGACCGTGGGCCCCCTCACCGTCGAACTGCAACGCATCACCCGGCCCGAGTGGATAGCTGCCCTCCCCGTGGCCGTAGATCATCTCGCCCTCGAGCAGGTAGATCAGTTCGGTGCCCGGGTGCTGGAACAGCGGGAAGATCTCGCTGGCCTCGGTCAGAGTGACCACCACCGCCTCCATCCGCTGGTGCGGTCCCCGCAGTGGCCCGAGCAATTCGTAGAGGTGTCCGTGGCGGGAGCCGCGCCGAATGATCCGGGCACCGTGGCCGGCCGGGATGAAGACGGCTTCCCGTTCGGCGTCCACCCCGCGGAACAAGGCGGTGACCGGCACGTCCAGTCCGGCCGCCAGCCGGGACAAGGTGGTCAGACTGCAGGAGGTCTGGGCGTTCTCGATCTTCGACAGCATCGCCTTGGAAACGCCCACCCTGGCGGCCATCTCGGCCACCGACGCACCCGCCGCCTGCCGGTAGGCCCGCACCTGGGTCGCGATGGCGCGCTCCAGATTGCCTTCGGCCGACGCGGGCCCGGTGGGGTCGATTTCGCGGTCGACGTGGCCGGTGCCGATGAGTTCCGGGTCGAACTCGCTCTCGAGAGCCCGTGGTGTCGACGACCCAGGCTCCGTCTCGCGGGGTGTCATCGCCGGTGCGCCGACAGCGCGAACCGGGGCTCAGGGGTGCCGGTCCCGGTGACCAGATCGGCGACCATTTCGCCGATCAGCGGAGCGAACTTCGCCCCGTGTCCGGAACAGGGTGAGCACAGCACCAGCGGGCCGACGCGGTCCAGCACGAAGTCCTCGTTCCGGGTACTGGTGTACAGGCAGGTTGCTTCGGCGAACGCGGCCGGCACCAGACCCGGCATCCACTCCAGCACATGGTCGACGATCCGCTGCCGCGCAACGGGATCCACCATGCCGGTGCGGGTGCCGGCCGTGGTGTCGAAGCCGGACACATCGTGTTCGGCCACCTTGCGGGCGCCGCCTGGCCCGCCGTCGCGGCCGCCGGCCAGGCTGTAGGTGGAGATGGTCGCGCCTTTGTGGACGCTCGTCGGCCACTCGTCGATGCCGTCGGCCCTGGCGAAGTGGAAGATCTGCTGCTGGCTCACCCGTAGCTGCGGAAGGCTGAGTTGCCGGCCGCTCACCGTACCGGCCAGCTCGCCGAGCCAGGCCCCGGCCGCCAGCACCACCCGGCCCGCCCGGATGCTGCCCGTCGCCGTCTGGACGACACAGGTGTCGCCGTGCACCCGGATGGACCTCGCTGCCGTCTCGGCGAACACAAGGGCGCCGGCCGCCGCTGCCGCTTCGAGCGCCGTGCGGACCGCCAGTTCGGAGTCGACGGTGCCGGCCTGCGGGTGGAACAATACCTCCCCGTCGAACCGCATTCCAGGCCAACGCTTCTCGGCCTCGACGGCGCGCAGGAGCTGGTGCTCGACCCGCTGCGCCGTCAGCGCCTGGGCGATGGCCCGGAGGTCGCGCCCACCGCCGTGATCCAGGCCGCCGGTCATCCGCAGCAGCCGCGAGCCCGTATCGGTTTCCAACTCGGTCCACAGCTCGAAGGCCCGGCCGGTCAACCGGACGTAGAACTCCTCAGGGTAGGCCCGCCGGACGATCCGGGCGCTTCCGTGCGAGCTGCCGTGTTCGTGTCCGACGGCGAACTGCTCCAGGACCAGCACGGTCAGCCCCCGGCGGGCCGCGGCCCTGGCCGTCATCGATCCCATCAGCCCGGCGCCGATCACCACCACCTCCACCTCGGCAGGCAGGTCCGTGCCGGTGGCCGACGCCGACGGGCTCACCGCTACTGCCCCGGTATCCAGGAGGTACCGACCAGCGGGATCCGGGTGATCGCAGCTGATTCGACGGTCAGTGCCGCCAGATCCTCCGGCTCCAGGTGGTGCAGGTGCGACTTGCCGCAGGCCCTGGCGATGATCTGCGCCTCCATGGTCAGCACCCGCAGGTAGTTGGCGAGCCGGTGCCCGGCCTTCACCGGATCGAGGCGCTGGGCGAGATCCTCGTCCTGAGTGGTGATCCCGGCCGGGTCCCGACCCTCCTGCCAGTCGTCGTAGTAGCCGGCGGCCGAACCGATCTTGCGGTATTCCCCGTCCAGCGACGGATGGTTGTCGCCGAGAGCGATCAACGCGGCAGTCCCGATGGAGACAGCATCGGCCCCTAGTGCCATGCACTTGGCGACGTCGGCCCCGTTGCGGATGCCGCCGGACACGATCAGCTGCACCGTGCGGTGCACGCCCATCTCCTGGAGCGCCCGCACCGCTTCACCGATCGCCGCCAGCGTCGGGATCCCGACGTGTTCGATGAACACATCCTGGGTGGCTGCCGTTCCACCCTGCATGCCGTCCACCACCACGACGTCAGCGCCGGCCTTCACCGCCAACTTGACGTCGTAGTAGGTGCGGGTGGCACCGATCTTGACGTAGATCGGCTTCTCCCAGTCGGTGATCTCGCGCAGCTCCGCGATCTTGATCGTCAGGTCGTCCGGGCCGGTCCAGTCGGGGTGGCGGCACGCGCTGCGCTGGTCGACACCTACGGGCAGCGTCCGCATCCCGGCCACCCGGTCGGAGATCTTCTGGCCGAGCAGCATGCCGCCGCCACCGGGTTTGGCGCCCTGCCCGAGCACGATCTCGATCGCATCTGCCTTGCGCAGGTGATCCGGATTCATCCCGTAGCGGGACGGAAGATACTGGTAGACAAGGAGCTTCGACTCCCCGCGTTCCTCGTCCGTCATGCCGCCGTCACCGGTTGTTGTCGATGTGCCGACCTCGCTGGCACCGCGGCCGAGGGCTTCCTTCGCCTGCGCGGAGAGCGCCCCGAAGCTCATTCCGGCGATCGTCACCGGGATGTCAAGGTGCAGCGGGCGTGACGCATGCCGGCCGCCGAGCACGACGTCGGTGTCGCATCGCTCCCGGTAGCCCTCCAACGGGTAGCGGGACATGCTGGCGCCCAGGAACAACAGATCGTCGAAGTGCGGCAGTCGGCGTTTCGACCCGCCGCCGCGGATGTCGTAGATCCCGGTCTCGGCAGCGCGCTGGATGGCGTGGATGGTCGCCCGGTCGAAGGTGGCTGACTCGCGAAGTCCCAGTGCCGCCATGTCTTCGGTCATCTAGCTCTCCTAGTACGCCGAGGCGTTGTCGACGTGAAAGTGGTACAGCTTGCGCGCCGAGCCGTAGCGGCGGAAGGCCGCCGCATCCTCAGTGCGTCCGGCATCCGCGAGCAGGCCGGTGAGTTCAGCCAGATGCCCATCCAGCATGGGCTTCTCGATGCAGTCGGCGCCGAGCGATCGCACCGAGCCCTGGACGTAGATCCGGGTTTCGTAGAGGGAATCGCCGAGTGCGTCCCCCGCGTCGCCGCAGACCACCAGTCGGCCCGCCTGACCCATGAAGGCGCTCATGTGGCCGACGTCGCCGCCGACGACGATGTCGACGCCCTTCATCGAGATGCCACAACGCGCAGCCGCATCGCCGTCGATGACCAGCAGGCCGCCGTGTGCGGTGGCCCCGGCCGACTGGGAGGCGTTGCCGTGCAGGTGTACCCGCCCGGACATCATGTTCTCGGCGAGACCGACCCCGGCGTTGCCGTTGACCACGATGTCGGCGAGCTGGTTCATGCCCGCGCAGTAATAACCGACATGACCGTCGATGTGGATCGTCAGCTCCTTGTCGAGCCCGACGGCGATGTTGTGCTTGCCCATCGACCCGGTCACCCGCCACCGACTGTGCCGCTGGGCCTCGCAGTGCAGCCGCCGGTTCAACTCCCGGACCGGCTCGGTGGCCAGATCATAGGTGGTCGAGGAAGTGTCGGTCATCGTTCCCATACGTACACCCGCTCCGGATCCGGTTCGAAGATGCGGGCTCCGGCCACACCAGGCAGGCCCGCCAGGTAGCGGTATTCCGAGGCCATGGCCACCCAGTCGGCGGTCTCGGCAATGACGGCCGGCTTGCACGCGATGGCGTCGCGAACGACGGCGAAGGAATCGCCGGTCGTCACCAGCAGTGTGTAGAAGCCGTCGAACCGCTCGCAGAGCAGCCGCAACGACTTTTCCAGATCGGCTCCCCCGGCGAGTTGGGCAGCCAGAAACCTGGCCCCCACTTCGGAGTCGTTCTCGCTGTCGAACACGATGCCGTCGGCTCGCAGCTCCCGGCGGATGGTGGCGTGGTTGGCGAAGGATCCGTTGTGCACCAGGCACTGGTCCGGCCCGACCGAGAACGGGTGGGACCCGGACGAGGTGACCGCCGACTCGGTGGCCATCCTGGTGTGGGCAACGCCCTGCCAGCCGGACGCACCGGGCAGCGAGAAGGTCGCAGCCAGGTCGTTCGGATGGCCGGTGCCCTTCAGTACCGCCAGCTGGGCGCCCCGTCCGCTGATGACCAGATCGGGAAACGATGCGGTGATGGCGGTCTCGAGTTCGGCGGCGCCGCCGATCGCGCTGATCACGGTGGTCTGCCCGGCCTCGAGCAGCCGAACGCCGGCCGACCCCGCGGCCTCGAGCAGCCGGGCCACCTCGCCGGTCGGAGTGGCCAGATCCAGCACGGACACGGTGGTGGTGCCGGGCGGAGTCAGCCCCTGGTCGCCGTACAGGCCGACGCCAGCGGCGTCCGAGCCGCGCTCGGCGGCTTCACAGAGCATGCCGCCCAACAGTTCTCCGAGCTGCGGATACAGCGCCGGGTTCCGCAGATGGAGACCGGAGATGCCGCACATGGACAGTTCCTCTCAAGACCGTTGACCCGATCACCGTATCACTGTGAGAGACGATGTTTCCTGGTAGTAGACCAGAAATCGACTAGACCAGGTAGTGGTCGACCTCCCAGGCACTGACCGCGCTGTGCCAGTCGTAGAACTCCGTGCGCTTGAGCTCCGTGTAGTAGGCGGACACCCCCGCCGCCGGGTCGACCCCGTCCATCACGGCGCGCAGCACCGGGTCTGATTCGAACTTCTGCACAGCGTCGAGCAGGGTGCGCGGTAGTGCCGCACCGGCCGCGCCGGGAGCGCCCGGATCGAGCTCACGGACCACCCCGTCCAGCCCAGCGGCCAGCGCGCCGGCGACGGCGAGGTACGGGTTTGCCGAGGCGTCGGCGCCCCGGAACTCGACCCGGTGCCCGTCGGGTACCCGGACCAGATGGGTGCGGTCATTGCCGCCGTAGGAGGCGAACCGCGGCGCCCATGTCGCACCGGAGGCCGTGGTGGTCGCCCCGGTCCGCTTGTACGAGTTGACGGTCGGGTTGGCAAGCGCGTGCAGCGCCGGCGCATGGGCGAGCAGTCCGGCGATGAATTTGTACGCTAGGGCGTTCAACCCGAGACCGTCTGTGTCAGACGCGTTCTGCGGGAACAGCTCTTGCCCGTCACGCCAGAGCGAGAGATGCAGATGCAGACCACTTCCGGTGCGGTCGGCGAACGGTTTGGGCATGAAGGTGGCGATCATCCCGCGCTGCTCGGCCATCATCTGCAGCAGATAGCGAAGGGTGATCACCCGGTCAGCGGTGGTCATCGCGTCGGCGAAGGCGAAGTTCTGCTCGAACTGGCCGTTTCCGTCCTCGTGGTCGCTGGCGTAGGGCGCCCAGCCGAGGCCTTTCATCGCGTCGCTGACCGCTGTCAGATGGTCGTACATTCGGGTGAGGCCGCGACTGTCGTAGCAGGGCTGATCGGCGGTGTCGTGCTGGTCCGCGGTGTGCAGCGACCCGTCGGGTCCCCGCCGCAGCAGGAAGTATTCGACCTCCGCCCCGGCCATCAGGTCGAAACCCTTCGCCGACGCGTCGGCCAGCGCCTTCTTGAGGATGAGTCGTGGAGCGAAGGCGTAGGGGACGCCGTTCACGTACGGGTCACAGTGCACCATCGCCAGGCCCGGCCGGAGGCATTCCAACCTGGTGTAGGAAGCCAGGTCGGGCCTGGCGATGATGTCTGGGTCGCTCGGCCGCTGACCCATCGCACCGGCGGCGAATCCGGCGAACCCTGCGCCCGATTCCTGCAGTTCGTCGGCGGCTTCCACGGGCATCAGCTTCGAGCACGGCTTGCCGGTCAAGGTGGTGAAGGTGGCGAGGATGAAGCGAACCCCGTCGGCCCGCGCCTGCTCGGCCAGTGACACCGTCGATCCCCCGGAGACGGCGGAGCCTGCTCCAACGGCACCGCTGGATGCCTGGCCGCCGTCGCCCACGGAACCTCCATCTGTCTCCTGGGGGAGCTACTTGTCTCCTGTCAGTAGACGACGGTTCGGGTACGGGCATGTTTCCCAGGTGTCAAGATCTCGCTTCCCGCTGTCCGCGTGCAGCCACTCTTCGGATGTGTCTCATTCGGCGTCAACGGCAAAGTCGATCACTGCGCGGTATTGCGCGGACTGGAGCAGCAGCTCCCGGTGCGATCCGCTCACCACCTGACGGCCGTCGAAGTAGAGAATCCGGTCCGCAGTCACCGCGCAGTCGAGACGGTGCGAGATGAGGACAAGGGTCCGCCCGTTGGCCCGAAGCCACGCCACCAGCCTGCGTTCCTCATCGAGATCCAGCAGGGACGTTGCTTCGTCGAGGATGAGAACCTCGGCACCCGAAAGATAACTGCGGGCAAGCACCATCCGCTGGCAGTCGCTGCCGGACAGGCCGTCGAGGCCGGCCGGGATGATCCCGTCGATCCCACCCAGGCGATTCACCAGAGGCCGCAGACCGCAGTGCTCGATACACAGCGAGACATGGTCGTCTGCCACCGGGTGCCGGGCCAGATAGGTCAGGTTGTCGCGGAGGCTGGCACCGAATACGTACGGCTGCGACGGCACCAGCAGCAGCTGCTGGTCCGGCCCGGCGACGACGCTGCCGGACGTCGGCCTGACCAGTCCGGACAGCAGCAGGGCGACGGTGGACTTGCCGGCTCCGCTGGCGCCCACCATGGCCAGCATCTCACCCTGCTCGATGGTGAACGACAGGCCGTCGACGACCGCCCTGGCGTCCGGCCGGTAGGCGAAGGTCAGGTCCGTGACCTGCAACGCCACCTGGCCACGGTCAACGCGGACACTCACGGCGACCTGCTCGGGGTCAGCCGCAGATGCCGGGCCGCCAGCCGGCAGCGGCGCACCCGCTACCAGCGCCAAGCGTTCGAGCAACACACGCAGTTGGATGAACCACCCGCCGCTGCCGGACACTACGGACGACAGGGCCGGGATCAGAACCGTCAGCAGGTACGTGGTTGCGCCGACCACCGCACCGACAGTGACCTGGTGCTCCGCCAGGAGCGGAGCCGCCACCAGGAACACGGTGAACAGCGGAAGGTAACCGCCGACCGCGATGACCAGGTGCCGCTTTGCGACCGTGCGGGCGGCTGCCGCGTCGGCTGCCGCCACCGATCCGACGGCATCGTCGATCCTGTCCTGGGCCCACTGCTGGGCTGAGAGCCCACGAATGTCACCGATCGCCTGGACGATCGAACCGGCGCAGACCCCAAGGCGTTCCCCAGCTATCGCCGCTGCTCGCTCCCGGGAAAGGACGCGGCGCAGCAGCGCTCCATACAGGGCCAGGGCTGCACCGAGCGGGATCAGTACGGCCCAACCCAGTCGGGGGTCCAGTGCGAACAGCCCGAGGCAGACCGCCACGGGTGGGGCCAACGTCGAGCGGATACCGCGCAGCACAGCCGACAGCAGGTTGCGCACCTGATCGACCTGGTCGATCAATTGGGTCAGCGTGTTCGGCCCTGGACGTCCGTCGTCGGTCATCCGAAGCAGCGAACCACGCACGACAGCAGCCATCAGAGTGTCGCGAAAGTCGTCGACGACGATCGCCAGAGAGAAATAGAGTGCCCTGGTGGCGATGGCGCCGAGACCGATCGCGCCGGCCATCACAGCCAGCGCACCGACCACTGCGGCCGGTCTGCGGTCCTGCAGCGCATCGATCGCCCGGGCCAGGCACAGCCCGGACAGCAGCGCCGGCACGGACTCAGCGGCGACCCAGGCGAACAGACGCAGGATGGCGCCCCGGCCGGGCAGGCAATCCCGTAGCAGGTCCGACCCGGTCGCCGGCAGTGCGCGCGGCAGCTTTCCAGCTCCCGTTGCCCGGCTCATCTCATGCTCGCCATTGTTGAGGACGGCGCTGTTGAGGAAGACAGTGTTGTTGAGGACACGACATGACCCGCTTCCAGCCGGATGACCACATCCGCCAGTCGCGCCACCGCCGGACGATTGGTCACCAGGATGCAGGTGCACCCGCGGCCGGCCGCACGGAGCGCGCCGACCACCTCTCGCTCGGTGGCCGCGTCGAGGTTCGAGGTGGCGTCGTCCAGCACCATCACCTTGCTGTTCCTGGCCATTGCCTGGGCGATGCCCAGCCGCTGCAACTCACCACCGGAAAGTTGCAGTTCGTCCAGCCGGGCGAGGTAACCGCCCGGCAGGGCATCGATGACATCGGCGATGTGCGCGTCCCTGGCGTTCTGTGCCACGACGTCGGCCGTCAGCGGGCCTAGGCCCAGTCCGATCAGACCGGCGACGGTCTCACCGATCAGCGCCGGTCGGGACGAGCCGAGGACGACCAGTCCGGCCCGAGCTGCCGCCGGTATCTGCACCAGCGGGACGCCGCCGATCAGCACGTTTCCTGAAGCCGGGACGATCGTGCCGGCCACCATGCCGGCGAAGGTCGAACGGCCGGAGCCGGCCGGCCCGGTGACAGCGACCAGTGCACCCGCTGGAATGGTCAAGCTGATGTCGTCGAGAATCGGCCCGCCGTCGGCACCCAGCACCGTCACCGAGTCCAGCACCACTTCCAACGGCTCATCGGTCGACGGCGGCGAGCCGGTGACTCGCCCGGGTGTCCAGGATCCGACGACTTCGACGATCCGACTGCGTCCGGCCTTGACCAGATTGAGACCGGCGGCCGCCTCCACGCCATCCAACGCCCCCAGGATCACCGTGCTGTAGGCCAGCGCGGTGACCAGTTGGCCGACGCTGATCCGACCTGCGGCCATCGACACGCACCCCAGCCCGACCATCGAGAGTTGAATCGAGGGAACGAAGATCGACGAACGCCAGGCCATTCGCCCTTGTGCGGCCCAGAGTCGCGATCCGACCGCCCGCAGGACGGGCAGCGGCCGGACGATGCGAGCGAGTTCGCGCATCCATGTCCCGTACGCACGGATGCTGGCCGAACCCCTTTGGGCGTCGAGAAGTCGCTGCCCGATCTCGGCCTGGCTCTCGCGGTAGGTCGAGATCGGACCGGCGGTGTCGTCGATGTAGCGGCGCAACATCGCTGTCAACAGCAGCAGTCCCGCCACTACTCCGACCAGTAGCCACCAGTCGATGAGCAGCAGCATGACCATGCCGACCAACAGGCTGGCGCAGGAGAGAATCAGGCTGACGGCTATCGGCACAGCCCTCGACAATGCGCTGCTGTCGAGCAGAAGGCGCGTGATCAGATCCGATGTGCCGAATCGAACCCCGTCGACGCCGGGACCTTCGGTGCGGACGATCGAGCGGCTCAGTGCGCGGCGGATGCCGGCGGTGATGAGCGCACTCCCGGACCCGCCGGCCACAGCCGCGAGCACGCCCATCGTCACCGTCGCGGCCACTGCGGCGATCAACAGCCAGATGAGCTGGGCCGATTCTCGACCTTGCGCAAATGCGGTGAT
The DNA here is from genome assembly GCA_038229825.1 of Mycobacteriales bacterium. GTDB lineage: Bacteria > Actinomycetota > Actinomycetes > Mycobacteriales > Nakamurellaceae > Nakamurella. The sequence goes on along the minus strand of JBBROB010000013.1, from coordinate 145,746 downwards.
TGTCCGACCGACCAGGGCGGGGATGGCCAGACTCGTGGCCGTGCCGACGACTGCCGCCGACACTGCCACCGAAGTCCAGATCGGAGCAATACGCCAGGGGTTGGTCATGGCGTCCTTCATCTTCACACCTCATCAGATTTGCGGGGAGTCGAATTGAGGTCGGCCGCCCCGGGCGCGGCAGGGAATCCACGCCGCACCCAGGGCACCGCCTCAGACCGAAGGGCACACCAGGATTGTCAGAAATAGAAGTCCTTGGTGAAAAAGCAGGAATTGAACAGACAAGTGGGCCGGCAGACCTGTAGACCCATTTCGTCGAGATCGGCAGTGGAGATCGGGTCGATCTCCGGCAGCAGGTCAAGTTCCATGATGTCGATGCTCATTTTGATTCACCCCCTTTCGAGGTGTGGGGAGAGCCGTCTTGGATCCGGATATAGCGCGTGACAGGGCAGGAGACGGGCACACCACCCCTGCCACGGCGGCCATCAGATCTGGATGTGATCGGTGATCCAGCACGTGTGCCAGCACGTGATCCAGCACCACATCAGACCCAATTCGGCCAGATCATCGGTGGTCGGAGCCGCAGCCACCGCTGGCAGCAAGTCCAGTTCCGCGATATCAATGCTCATTTCTCAATCCTCCTTTCATTTCTCGTTGTTTGTGCGTGCCGGTCTGGTGGCTGCCGGGGCGGGCCATTGCACCGCTTGGGTTCCTTCTCCTTCATCAGGACCGCGTCCGAAGTCAAATTTCTTCACCTCCCTGCAGAAGTCGAGGATCGCGTCGATGCAAACTCTGCGCTGTGGATCGCTGATGAGGTCATGACCGCCCCCGCTGATCTCCAGGTGGTGCACCGGGCAACCATGAGCACGCAGGCCGGCGGCCAGCAGGCCTGATTCGCTCACCGGGACAACGTGGTCGGCGGTGCCGTGCACCAGCAGCACCGGGACCGATATCCGATCCAGTCGATCTCGCAGATCCGGGGACGTCACGCCGCCGAGTCGACGGACCAACTCGGCGACCGCCCCGCCGGCGTCGACGACCCGCGCGCCACTGATGAAGGTCGACAGGGCCACACATCCCGACCAGTCGCCCGGCGCGCGCTGCGCCGCAAGCATTCCCAGGAACGCGCCGTAGGAAGTTCCGAGCACGATCGGGCGCATCGCCGCACCGCCCCTGCGCGCGATGAGCCACCTGCCGATCGCGAGCACATCGTCGCAGTCCGGTCCGCCCCACCGGTTACGGATGGCCATGACATGGTCACGTCCGTAGCCGCTGGAACCCCGAATATTGGGTGCGACCACGGCAATCCCGTTGGCGACCAGTTCGGCAAGCAGCGGATCGAAGGTTGCCCGCCACGCCTGCACCGGGCCGCCGTGCAGGGCGACCACGGCGACGGCCGCGGCCTCGACGTCTCCGTAAATCAGACTCTCCACCGGTCCGTCCGCGCCGGGTAGCCAACGAACGGCCGGCCGGACCGCCCCCGGCTCCGCCGGATCCTCGAAACTGTGCACTCCGGAGCGGATGTCGACGTGCAACAAGGTGCCCGGCCGATCCGATGTGCTGACCGGCAACGTCAACCGGGTTCCGCGGATTTGTCCTGAGCCAATGACCACCAGCGGAGGCAGCGGCAGATCTGTCCCCAGGCCAGAGCCGGTATCGACGATGCGAACAACGGAGGACGTTCCCTGGTCCACTGCCACGGCCAGCACCGCGCCGTCGGACGAGCCGGCAAGGTAGGTCACCGGACCGCAGGCCGACAGGCTGTCCGGGAAGGCCACCCGGTCGACGCCGGGATGACCGTAGCCAAGCCGTATTTCACCGGTCGCGTTGGTGGACAACACGATCAGGTTGGCACGCGGCAGGTAGCCGCTGATCCTGTCGTCGCTCGTCGGCGAGATCGACAGCATCGGGGTGATGTCGCCGGTTGTCAGGTCGATGTCGATCGCTGAGCAGTGCTGCCCGGGGCCGGTGATGTTGACCGCCATTCGGCGGCCCACATCGTCCAGCCAGACCGCGCCGACGGCAATTCCGTCGAACGACACCAATTCGCAGAACCGGCTGTTGCGGTACTCCAGCAGTCGGCTCGCGCCGGCGAGGGTGGATTCGACAGCGACCACCCCGGTACCTCCAGGTCGGGCCACGAGCGCCAACCCACCTGCGCTGCGATGGGTCGTCGTCGACACCGCTCCGTCCGCGCGCACCAGCAGGATGTGGCTCAACCCGCCGATCTGGTGAGCGATGAACACCGCACCATCGTCGGTCGGCAGGAGCTGGCTGTAGACCGAAAGATCCTGAATGGTCAATCTCCGCCGACTCGTCCCGGTCCGGATCTCCAGCTCCGGTGGCCGGCCGGGGCGCACCACCGTGCAGGCGGCGACCGCACCGCCGGGCGAGAATCGCCAGGACACCCTGGCCGGGGCTGCCGCCGCGCAATCGGTGGCCGGCCCGGCCGCCTCGATCATCGTCGTGGTCATGGCCGCAGCGCCGGGAGCCAGGACCGGGCGCCACCGTGCCGTAAACGCAGCAGCACCGTGAGCGGGCCACCGTAGCCGACATTGAAATCCGGCACGACTTGGCCGGGCTCGTCGGACAGGGCCGGTCCGAGCGTGTCCGTCACCCGGCGGGCCCACATGCAGCGCAACAGGTCACCGGCCCAGTCCCGGTATCGCTCCGAGGTGGTCTCAGCCAGATCCAGGAGCAGGTCGGCATCGCCGGAAAGCCCATGGCAGTAGGAAATCCCGGATTTCCACTTGTTTCTGACCAGGGACAGTGCCGCTTCTCCGAGCAGCTGTTGGTCTTGATCGCCGGTGGCCGCGGCATGGCGGGACAGGAAGGTGGCCACCCCGGACGAGCCGTTGCACCAGTACGTCAGGCCGGGATCCGGCCTTTCTGGGCTTGAGCCCCAGGTCGCCATGCCGTCGCGCCGCACCGCAGCCCTTGCGAGTGTCTGTGCTGCAAGTGTTGCTGCGTCGGCGAACTCGATTGCCTTTGTCACCAGGGCAGCGTGCTCGAGGAACAATCCGATACCCGCCGTGCCGTGCGCGAATCCATTGAAGCGGCCGCCGGCGAATGTCGAGGCAACCCCGCGCGGCGTCCGCCAGGAGATGCTCGGTCCGGCGGGACCGGCACCGACGTCCAGTTCGGCGCAGTCAAGCAGATGCCCCCCAGCCTGGAGCACCCTGTCCCGCAGTCGCCGATCGCCAGTGAGCTGCCACAGATGGACCAGTGTCAGTCCGAGCCCCGCGACTCCGTGGGTGACATCCGGCGACGGCCAACTGGTCGGCAGTGCCAATGCCCGCTCGCAGGCGCTGGTGACCATGGCTGGGTCGCCGAGCGCAACGCCGGCGTCGGCCAGGGCCCAGAGTGGACCTGAATACCCGAAATACAACCCCACCGGACCCGTCGCGGGATGGCGTTCGACGGCGAGTTCCAGCCACCTCGCAACGTCATGGATCTTCTCGAGCAGTCGATCGTCGTGCAGCGCGTCGAACGTTGACACCATGGCACCGAGAATCCCGGCCGCACCATGCTGGACGTTGGTCGCCAACGTTGACTCACCGAAACCGGACGACCGAGCGACTCGCTGTCGCCCCGGGTGTACGTCGGCAAGCAGTCGGTCCAGAAGCGCAGCGATGGCTGCGTCCAACTCGGCCTCGGACATCGGCCGGATGTCCTGCAGGGCCGCCCGGGCGACCAGCGGGACCGTCAACGAAGGGGCAGAAGCCTTTGCGGTGCGCAACATATCGGCCGCCGCCGCAGCCGTCGGCCGGGCGGCAGGATCCACCGAGCACAAGGCGACGACCAGGTCCGCGACGTCGGGCGGGCAGCTGGCTTGCCGGACCCCATGAGCCAGCCAGCTCCGCATGTCGGGAACGGTGTCGAGCCAGAGCAGCGGATCCTCACCCGTCAGGGTGAAGGCGATGACCGCGCCGAGTGCGTAGGCGTCGGTGCTGCGATGTGGAGAGCTGCCTGCGAATTGCTCCGGCGACCCGTAGGCTCTGGTGCCCCCTGGTGCGATGCCCACCGGGATCCCAGGTACATCGGCAAGTTCCAGGTCGACCAGTACCACCTGACCGCTATCGCCGACGACGACGTTATTGGGGCTGAAGTCGCGGACCACCACGCCCGCCGCGTGAAGGTCGACCAGTACCGTCGCGGCCCTGGCCAGCACCTGAAGGGCCTCCCCAACCGGCCGCAGGACAATTCCGTCGCGCACACCGGCATTCACCCACTGGCGGAGGTTGAGACCGGGGATGAATTGTTCGATCACGAACACGTCACCGTCCTGCTCGAAGGTGTCCACCAATTCCGGTACCCAACCGCGTCCGGCCAGCGCCTGGAGCACCGCGGCCTCGTGTCGGAGGCGATCGCGCACATCCAGGCCGTCGCGACCTGCGCCGACGTTCGCCCTGGCCTGCTTGACCACCACCGTCAGGCCCGACTTCTGGTCGACGGCACGAAAGACGCCGCCGCGGTAGGCATGACGGATTGCCTCCTGCACCACATAACGATCGGCCAGCATCACTGGGCGCGGTCCGGCCGCCTTTTCATCGCCGGCCGGAGCAACGACGAACGGTCGGCTGGCCCATTCCGGTGCCGGACGGCCGACCTCGCGGCTGTCGGCCACGGGGGTGCCGTCCGGAGCCATCAGGGCGGCGGTGACGTCGCCATCATGGGAGACGTGCGGTATTCCGGTGAATGCACCGAAGCGGTAGTGGACAAGACTTCCGGGGACGAACGGCCGATCGGAGAGAATCCGCGGCCCGTCAAACCCTCTCGTTGCCACGTCGAGCCGCTGGGCCAGGGTGACGGCCGAATCATCGTCACCCGGATAGGCGGTCAATACCTTTCCGGCACTCTCCGCCGGGCAATGCGAATCTGTCAGGCCCTGTACGTGCTCGGACGTGCTGGCCACCTTGAAGTTGCATCCGGCCGCCAGCAGCACACCGGCGCAGGCCCTCAACACGCTCTCGGCGGAACCGACGGTCGCTGAGACATGCAATTTCCATCCCTGAATCGGGAGCGGCTTTGCCGTATGCGCATACGCCCACACACCGTCGAGGCGGAAGGACCACAGGGCAGGGTTCGGCGCGTCGGCGATCAAACCGGCCAGGACCTCACCCAGACTTGCTTGCTCCAGAGAGTTGTCGGTCGAACTAGCCGCCCGCCGTCCGAGAACCGCCTGCTGGGTCATCTGATTTCTCCTCGTCTGTCAGAACGAACCTGGGTGCTGCCTGGGACCATGGTCCAGGGGGTTCGTGAAACGAGATTCGCACGGGACGCGCGCCGTTGACATCGGCAGAACTACCTAGCCCGCGGGCTTCCGGACTTAGTGATGGAGCCCTTGTAAAACCGCCCGCGGGTGGGCTGCTCTGGGCCATACTCGAGCCATGTCGCCTCGAGCGCGAGTGGTAGGGCGGGACGCCCAACTCGCGAGCCTGTTGGAGTCTCTCGCGGCCGCAACCGACGGTGTCACCCAGACGGCGTTCGTCTCGGGTGAGGCCGGGGTCGGTAAGACGCGAATCCTCGTCGAACACCTGGGACAGGCAACTCGGTGTGGCGTGCGCGTTCTGCTGGGAAGTTGCCAGCCGCTGAACCACGGGGCGCTGCCCTACGGTCCGATAGCGGGGGCCCTCCGCACCATCCACCACGATCCGGACATTGTGAACTGGCTCGACCCGGCCCGGCGCAGCGCCCTCGCACCCTTGCTGCCGCTGCTGGGTTCCACCGACGACAACGCCGCTACGGCCCAGACCAGGCTGTTCGAGCTGTTGCTGAACCTGCTCACCGAACTGGCCGAAGACCGCCCTGTTGTGCTCGCTCTCGAGGACCTGCACTGGTCGGACATGGCGACCCTGGACGCACTGGCGTTCCTGGTCCGAAACGCCTACGGTCAGCGCCTGCAGATCATCGCGACCTTTCGATCCGACGAATTGCATTTCGCTCATCCGCTGCGGCCCGTGCTGGCCATGGCCGGGCTCCAGTCGAACGTGCTTCGCCTGGACCTGGCCGCCCTCGACGAGAAAGACACGACCGATCTGGTCGCGCAGCTGATGCCGGAGGTCAGCCTCCGACGGCGGGCGGAAGTTGTCGCTCGGTCCGGCGGAAATCCGTTCCTGGCTGAAGTGCTCAGCAGCACAGAGGGAACCCTGCCGGAGACGCTCCGAGATCATGTTGCTGCCCGCGTTGCGCCGCTACCGGTGGTGGCCCGAAGAATGCTGCAATTGGTCGCTGCCGGCGGTCAGGAGTTGCCGGTCCCCGTGCTGGAGCGAGCGTGTCAGGCCGCGCCGGTCGAACTCGGCGAGGCTACCCGCCTTGCCGTCCGTACGGGCCTGCTCGTTGCAGATCGCTCGCAGACCTCGCTGAGGTTCCGCCACGCACTTTTCGCTGAGGTGATCGACGACGAACTGCTCCCGGCCGAACGTCAGGAGCTTCATCGCGCACTGGCCGAGGCGTTGCTGATCCCCGGCCGGGAATTGACCAGCGACTGCGCCGGCGCTGTCGCGCGGCATTGGCTGTTGGCCGGACAACCGGCGCGGGCGTTTGGCCCCATCGTGGTGGCCGCGCGGGCCGCCGCCGGACGGCTGGCCTATGCCGATGCGGCCGCACTGTACGAGAAGGCGGTCGAACTGTCGAATGTGAGCAGTCCGGAGTCAGCCTCGGGCGCCGCCCTGGCCGAATTGCATTTGGAGTTCGCGGAGTCGCTGCGCTGGATCGATCAGCTCGATCGGGCCATCGAGCTGAGTTCTGCCGCATTGAACCACCTTCCGGTCACCGGGGCCGGACTGATCGAAAGCCGCGCGTGGGAAAGGCTCGCCAGATACCACTGGGAGCGCGGGTCAGGGCCGTCCTCCCTGCTGGCCGCCCGACGCAGCTGTGAGGTGCTCGCCGACTGCGGCCCGTCGAAGGAACATGCGAGAGCCTTGTCTGCGCTGGCAGCGATCTCGATGCTGCGCGGTGATCACGACACCTCGATCGCGGTCGCCGGCAGGGCGGTCGCCATGGCCAGAACGGTCGGATCGGTACCCGAGTTGAGTTACGCGTTGAACACTCTGGGCACCAGCCTGGCGAGCACCGGTGAAGTAGACCGCGGCATCACGTTCCTGAGGGAATCGCTCTCGAAGGCCAGAGAGGCCGGCGCACTGGAGGATGTGTGCCGCGCGTACAACAACCTGGCCTACGTCCTGGATCTCGCCGACCGACTGCAGGAATCGGTCGACGTCGCGATGGAGGGGCTGTCGTTCACCCGGCGATATGGCTTGGCGCACAGCGCCGGTGCCATCCTCAAGTGCAACGCAGCGGCCACCTTGCTGACCCTGGGCCGGTGGACGGAAGCGAGGGAGTTGCTGCTGGACGGCGCCGACAGGGTCGCACCCGGGGGACATCAGCTCTACCTCGACCTCATCAGGGCCGATCTTGACATCTCGACCGGCGCCGTTCGTGGGGCGACCTTCCTGGATGATCACGCGCCAAGGGTGGCGTCGTTGAACGAGTACTGGGCCACCGGCCTTTTCACCATCTGTCGGGTCGAAGCCCTGTTCTGGGACGGCCAGCCACGGCAGGCCTTCGAAGTGGCTATTGCCGCACTGGACGGATTCCCTTCCACCGATGGGGGCCAGGCCTTCTCGCGACTCTCGGCTCTGGCGCTGCGTGCACTCATCGATTCCGGCGAGGAACTACGCCTGCTGGAAGGGATCGACGGGGAACAGTTGCGCCGCATCGCGTTGCAAATTGTCGACTGCGTCGAACCGTTCCGGAACAAGCGCTCCTGCCAACCGATGATTGCGCTCTGCGACGCCGAATTGGCCCGTTCATCGGATGGGACAGATGGACAGGCATGGCGATCCGCTGCGACGTCGACCCAAGCTGCGAATCGCCCCTACCTCGGTGCCTATGCACTTTTTCGGCTCGCCGAAGCGCAACTCTCAGGCCGCGAAGCAGGACTGGATGACACTATTCGCGATGCCGCTCGGCAGGCCGACGAACTTGGGGCGCGACCCCTGCTGGCGCGAATCGAGCAGCTCGCCGAGATGGCCGGTGTCGCCATTTCGGCCACCGCGCCGACGCCGATGTCGGCGGCCCAGAGGATGGGTTTGACCACCCGAGAACGTGAGGTCCTCGGGCTACTCAAATCAGGGACGAGCAACCGGCAGATCGCCAGAACACTCTTCATCACCGAAAAGACCGCGAGCGTGCATGTCAGCAACATCCTGGCGAAGATGGGTGTTGATAATCGGGGCCAGGCAGCCGCCCTCGCCCATAAACTGGATGCGTCAGCTCATCAGATCGATAACCGGAATTCCGCCAGGCGAAGGGCAGATCAGTCATGAAACATATCAGCATCTCAGTTGACGGGGCTTCCTACCCCGTCCCGTTCGGAACGGATCTCGGTGTCCTGACATCTCAGTTGAAGGAGGCGGTGGACCTCGGCCGCACCGTAGTCATCGACGACGACGACAGCGGCAGCGTTCTGCTGATCAATGGCCGATGCGCGAGCGTCATCTTCATCGAAGTGACGAATCAACCCGGAGGCGGGCCGCCTTCGATGTGATGCAACTGGGCGGGCCGGCAGTCAGCGTCCGTGGTGGGGTGGCACGGTGCTTCACCGGAGCTTGTTGGACGCCGCGGCCGGGGTGGTCAGGTGCTGCAGTTCGCGGAGTACGTCCGCCGCGATGGTGGCCAGCGAACGCTCCTCCCCTTCCCGGATCCATTGTGCGAAAGCGATTCCGAAGACGGTGGCGCCCGACTCGGCGGCCAGCGTGGCTGCCGGTTCAGTGATGCCCCGGCTGCGCAGGGCTTCGGCCGCGGTGGTGGCAAGACCGGCGGATTTGTGCTGTTCGCGTTCCTGCAGTGCAGGGTTCTTCTCGATCACCGACTGTCGCATGCGGGAGTACGGTCGGCGCTCGTCCGGGAAGAAGGACGCAGCGCTGTGCACGGCGGAGGCGATGACCTCGAGCGGGGATGCGTCCGGTGGCGCGGCGTCAACACCGTTCAGGAAGGCCTCGACGAAAAGATCCTGCCCATAGAACAGCACCTCGCGCTTGTCCCTGAAGTGGCGGAAGAAGGTCCGCTCGGTAAGGCCGACGGCCTGTGCTACGTCGGTGGCTGTCGTCTGTTCGAAGCCGCGAGTGGCAAACAACTCGAGTGCTGCGGCCTGCAGCCGTTCTCGCGCACCCGGCTCCCAACGCATCATCCGTCAAGTGTAGTGATGACAGCGACTGCCATAGGGTGTAGGTTGATGTCTGTGGCTGACATCAGTCGCCAGATCGCATCGATCGCTCCGTCCGGTGGGCGGGGCCGAAGGAGAACACTGTGAACGTTTTCGTCACCGGAGCCTCTGGCTGGATCGGCTTCGCCACTGTGGATGAGCTGCTCGCCGCCGGGCACCAGGTCACCGGGCTCGCCAGGTCCGACGCCTCCGCCGCGGCGCTGGCAGCAAAGAGTGCCGGCGTCCTGCGGGGCGACCTCGACGATCTCGGGAGCATCCGCGCGGGCGCCGCGGGCGCCGACGCCGTCATCCATCTGGCCAACAAGCACGACTGGTCCAATCCGGCCGCCTCGAACGCGGCCGAGCGAGCCGCCGTCCAGACCATCGGCGACACCCTGGTCGGTAGTGACCGTCCGTTCCTGCTGGCCTCTGGCGTCGCCGCCCTGACCAACGGCAGGCCGGCAACCGAGGAGGACGCCTCCCCGTTCCACGGCCCGGAGTCGCCACGAGGAGGTAGCGAGAATCTCGCGCTCGAGTTCGTCGACCGCGGCGTGCACACCGTGAGCCTGCGCTTCGCCCCGACCGTCCACGGCGGAGGTGACCACGGGTTCATCGCCGCGATCGCCGCGATCGCCCGGCAGAAGGGCGTCTCCGGCTATCCCGGAGCCGGAACCAATCGGTGGGCCGCGGTGCACCGCTTCGATGCCGCGCGCCTCGTCGCGCTGGGGCTCGAGAAGGCACCGGCGGGCGCGCGACTGCACGCCGTCGCCGAAACCGGCATTCCGAGCCGCGACATCGCCGAAGCGATCGGCCGCGCGTTCGGCCTGCCAGTCGCCTCGATCGACACAGACGATGTGCCGGACCACTTCGGCTGGATCGGAACGTTCTTCGGCATGGACCTGTCGGCAACCAGCACCGGCACACGGGAACTGCTGGGTTGGACACCGACCGGTCCGACACTGATCCAGGACCTCGACGCGGGGGCCTACTCGGCGCGCACACCGGCCGGTTCAGGGCATTGAAGGCTGGGTCGCGGCGGGCGCCGCGGCCGACCGGCGTGGCAAGGACGATCTCGGGGCAGCCGTGCATGGATCGTTGACGGGCGAGGCGGTGTTGGACGCTCTTTCCTGCCGGTCCGAAGAGGCCAAGCCGGACAGAGGGTCTCGTTGACGCATCTACGGGGCGGGCACCAGCGGCGGGTGTCTCGCCGCTTCATATCTTCGGGTCCCCCATTTCAAATTCGATCTTGGGAACGAAGTCGCCGCCCTGAGGCAAGGGGTCGGGTAGCGATCCATCATCCGTGTGTCGGACGCCGGCCCCGCGTGCGCAGCGAATGCAGCAGGGAAGCCGGGTGAGACCCAAAAGATCCACTGCTCGGCCAATGGTGAGATTCGTCATAACCGTCGAATTCAATACGGTATAACCGGGTTCTTCAGCCAACTTTCGTTGGAATCTGCACAGCTCACCACGGGTCAGGTCGTTTGCGTGCCCCTTTTGGGCGAATTCCAGTTTGGAATTCTTCGAAACGTGTGTGGTCGCCCATGTTGATTTATCGTTACCACTTCGAGATAGTGGATTGACCATCGTCCTGGTGCCCAAAGGTGGGCTGCGCGCTTCCGGTACGCCGTCCGACCATTTGGAGAAACCTTGCCCACATCAACTCAGCCCGTAGTGGATCCGACCAGCAAACGGCCCGACAAGCTTGGCGGTGCCAGACATAGCCGGGTCGCTGCCTTGGCGCTTGCCCTCGCCACGGCGGCCAGTGCGTCCCTGGTCAGCGCGCCGGCCGTTTCTGCGACTCCCGCCAGGACCGCGGCCATCGCGGCAGCGGCAGCGCCGCAGGTGGTTTCCTTCGACCAAGCCATGACCCGGTTGATCAATCAGGCCAGGCAACAAGCCGGAAGCCCGCCGCTGACCCAGGCCAGAGGCCTGACCCAGCTCGCGCTGGCCTGGTCCCGTCGCATGAACAGCGGCGCCACCGGATATCAGCTGATGCACAACGCCGGGGCCTGGAACAGCCTGACCATCTTCGGCGCCGCCAACCGCAGCACCTGGGGCGAGAACGTCGGCACCGTCTCGACGGCCGCGGCTTCCGCCGCCGGTCTCTTCCAGGCATACATGCGCTCCCCCGGGCACCGCGCGAACATCCTCAACCGGAAGTTCCACTATTTGGGAACGGGCACCGTGAGCGGGTCCCACGGAACGTGGAACACCATCGAGTTCACTGACGCCGTCCAGCCCGGTCAGGCGGTGGTCACCCCAAGAACCGTCGCCGCCATCGGCCACCTCGACGCAGCGTCGGGTGGAAAACTGCGTGCGAGCGTGGTGGGCTGGTCACTTGATCCGCATCGTCCGACGGCCAGCAATACGGTCAACGTGTTGGTGGACGGGCGACGCGTCGTCACGACGCCGGCCCGCAACCCCAGAGCAGACGTGTTCCGGGTGTTTCACATCGCGGGCAACCACGGATTCGCCCTCGCCGTCGCGGCGACCGCCGGTCGGCACACCATCTGCACGGTCGGACTGCCGGATGGGCCGTACACGGTCCCCAGAGCGCTGGGATGCTCGATCGTCACGGTCACCAGGTAGCCGACCGACGTTGCTGGAGGGCGTCGCCACACCCCGGGCGCGCTTCCGGCGCCCTCCACCAGGGCCGGCCGAACTTTTGAACGCCAGCGCCAGCGGTGTCATACCGACGAGGCGAGCGGTCAGGCGATCCGGGCACGCTCCATCGGTGCGAGGTGTTCGACCTGCTCGGCGTAGATTCCGCGCCGCATTTCACCCTGGGGGGTGGACATGTCAAGTCGCCCGGCAACCGTGTTGCGCTTGGCAAGCGCTTGATAGTAGGCACTTCTGGCAGACGCCGCGCGTCCGGTCTGAACCAGCGGCCGCAATGCCTCGGGGTCGAGTTGGGAGTTCATGCCGTCGCGGAGGAGCGTGGTGGCTTCGGCGCACATCTGGGACACCCTCGACTGGGTGACGCACATCTCCAAGGCGATATCGCTCATCTGGCGATGCCCGAAGTAGTAGGCGACCACCACGAAACGCAGGCGTTCGGGCAGTGCCGCAATGGCGTCGTGCAGGTAGCCCATCTGCTCGCGGTGCAGGAGCAGCGATTCCGGACACTCGGCGTGGTTGGCCGGGGTGTCGGGGAGAGCATCGGTGGCGAAACCCTGCAGGCTGAGGACGGTGCCCCTGGCAAGGTCTGCGTACAGCGCGTCGAGCTCGCGGGTGCTGATCCCCAGGGCGTCGGCTATGTCGTCGCTGCTGGGCAATCGGTCCAGCGCCGCGGTCAGCTGGGCGCGGATCGTTTCCACCTCACGAGCCCGGCTCCGCACCGATCGGGAAGCCCAATCCATCGCCCGGAGTTCGTCAATCAGGGCGCCTCGAATCCGATAGGTGGCGAAGCTCCGGAAGGGAAATCCGCGCCGGGGGTCAAAGGCGCCCGCGCTGAGCACCAGGGCCATCATGCCAGCGGACATCAGGTCGTCGCGGCGGATGTGAGCGGGCACATTACGTAGTCGTTCGGAGACCAAGACGCCGACCAGCGTCAGATGGTGTTCGACAAGTTCGGCGATCTCGGCCGCGGTAGGGCTGGGACAGAGAGTGACGACCGCCAGGCCAGGCGGGCAATCGACTGCATTCTGGTGGTCGATCACCGATCCTGGCGACGAAGAGTGACTCGCGCATTCATGCTTATGATGCGTGCGCCGCTCCGGTCTTACACTCTGGTGCACAGTTTGAACAGTCACAAAGCCCCCGTATGAACCAAACCCCCACCGGCGAAATACCGTCAGTGAAAGCCTACTCCGGAGAGTCACCGATAACGCCGCTGCGTGTTCACCCGCACACGGCTTGGACTCCGCCGCCGTCACGGGTCATCCCGATGTGCCACGGCCGCTCTTGACCCGGCGGACCCGGACCAGCATGATTCGGCCGGTATCCCGGACTCAGCGAGGAGCAAAGATGCCCTACCGCGGACCGCAGGACAACCCGTGGGATCTAGCGGATCTGCAGCTTCAAGCAGTCGACCAGAAGATCTTCCACATCCTGACCCCGTTCCACTACGCGCCCACCGAGGCGGGGCTTGAAAAGCACGTCCGAGATCACCTGCACCTCGACGCGTGGATACACGTTCCAGGCGGGCCGGTCCCGTCGCCACATCACCCCACCGAGTGCGAAGCATGCACAGATCTGGCGTCTGTGCCGTCGGCCCTGCGCGGGGTGCTTGCCACCTACGGCAGACATCTGCCGGCCGCTCTGGTGCACGACTACCTGTGCAACAAGTCCGATGCCGCCAAAGGGCAGGACAAGGCTCTGGCGGCGAACCTTCGGGATTTCGCGGACTACATCTTCATCACGGCGATGCGGGACAAGGAGCTCGCCCGACCGATGAACAATTTCCAGTCCCGCCTGTTCTGGGCCGGCGTGACCGCAGCGCGGTATTGGCTGTTCCACAAAGTCGCCCTGGTCGCCCTGGTGGTCACCGCGTTCCTCGGCTGGTGTTCGACCTACCTGCTCCTGAACACCGGCTTCCGCCTGTGGGGCGGCAAGCCGAGCGGCCACTGGTACTGGCAGTCCTGGTTCACCACCCTGGTCTTTCTTGGCCTGATCGGCGCGGCCGGTCTGCTCGCCACGTCCAAAACCGGGCCCCCAAAGCGATGGATCACGGTCCCCCTCTATGTGCTCGGGGTCGGTGTCGGTGTGTGGAGCCTCTACCTTGCGCTGCCGCTGAATTTCGATCCGCACACCATGTTCACCGCCGGGGCCTGGTTCGACAAGTTCATTTGGCAGCTGATCACCACGGTCGAATGGCTGCCGTTGATCATCCTGCTGGTAGGGGCCTATGCGCTCGCCGCCACAGCGACCCGACTGGCCAACCCGAACTACCAGGACAGCCCATTCTGCTGGGTACTGTTCTTCATCGCCCCGTTCGTTGTTCCGGTCTTCCTGGTGACTTTGCTGACCCAGACGATCATCTCGCTGCCGGGCCTGCTGCACCGCGACCTGAACCACGACTTCATCGGCCCGGTTCGGTTGGGGCCGCCGGTACCGGCCACTGCTCCCCGGGCGGCCCAAGTTGCTGCGGCCGGGCCAGGAGCAGGGTGAGCGCCAGCCCGACCACCATTGATCCCCACCAGGCCCAGGGACCCCGCGACGAGGCCTGTGAGGCGAAGGTGAGGATCGTGACGGCCACCGAGGTCGCCACCAGTCGTTGTCGGCCGGCCGACGAGGCGATGAGAGCCACTGCGAGGACCGGCCACAGGTAGTACGCGACCATCACCGGCTCGAACACGCAGCGGAAGGCCAGCGCTAGCGACAGCCACCACAACGTCTCGGAAAGTGCCGGCGGGCTCGAGATCGGCAGGCGCCGCGCACGCCATCGACGTGCGACGACGACGGCACATCCACCGGCGAACAGTATTGCCAACGCGCGCGACGGGCCGGCGGCCACCGCTCCCCCACCCAGCTGGGGAGCCAGCGCCGTCCACGGAGTCGAATGGTTGTGGGTCGGCCAATTCGGCTGTCTGGTCACCGCACCGAGCGTCGCGTGCCAGTTCGCCGCTGCGGCGGCGCCGAACAGCAGCGTGCCCGGCACTGCCGCAGTGGCGAGGAAGCCCAATACCCGCCGGGGTTGCATCGTCACCAGCAGCACCGGAAGTCCCAGTAGCACCAGCGGTTGCACGGCCACTGCCGCGCCGACCAGCCAGGCGGATCGAACCGGTCGGGAATCCGACAGCGCCACGACGGCGTACAGCATCAGCGCCACCGCGACCGCGTCCTCTGGGTGACCCCAACGGACCGAAACATTCCACACCGCAACCGCTCCGGCGGCGGCCAGCAGCGCCCGACTCCGCCGATCGGCCCCGAGCCGAACGGCGATCACCTCGGCCGCGAACAGAACCGAGGCGGACAGGACGATCTCATACGGTCCGGCGACCAGCCAGGCAACGGGAAAGGGGTTCTGCGCGTTCTGAAATCCGAGCCCGAGTCCGATCGCGTCGATCACCGCGACCACCGGCACCAGCATCAACGCCGCGCCCGGAAACGTGACCAGGGCGGTGGGCGGCGTGTAAAGGCCGGCGAGGTCGAGCTCGCGCAGGCGTTGTGCTGCAACCAACGTCCGCCACAGGTCATGCGGCAACGCCCAGGAGTGCTCGCCGATCAGCAGTGCACCCCAGGTCGTCGTGAGCATCCCGACGGCGATGAGCACCACCGTCGCCAGCACGGGGAACAGCCTCTCAGCCAGAAACGGCGTCCGGCGATACACCGGGCGGGCCTGACCCTGGTGCGGGTCCATGATCACGCTGGCAACGATAGGCCTACGCCGGCATGATGCTAGCTCGCAGGACCGCGGGCCCCGCCGAACATCGCCAGAACAACGGTATGGGGATTGTGCTCTACCTAGGCCCTAGGTAGAATACAGCCATGCTCGAGTCCACCCCCCGCATGACCATGACGACCCAGGCTGTCCTGCGCATGTTCGTCGAGGAGCCGACGACGATCAGATACGGGCTCGAGATCGGTACCATCACCGGTTTGCCCAGCGGCACGATCCATCCGATCCTGGCTCGCCTGGAGAATCTCGGATGGGTCGAGAGTGACTGGGAGCAAATCGATCCGACGCAGGAGGGCCGGCCGCGGCGGCGCTACTACCGGATCTCCGAGCGGGGCCTGATGATGGCCCGCCAGTCGCTGGCGGAGGCCAACGCCGTCAGGGCCAAGCTGACCGGCAGGTTGCGTGCGATCGGCGATCTGTCGTGAACGCACCAGGCCTGCCCACCCGGCATCCCACGCCGGTGGCCGCCGCGATGGTGACCCTGACCGTCCGGATGTTGCCGCCCGGCCACCGCGACCGCTATGAAGACGAGTTCCGTGCCGATCTGTGCCTGCTCCCCCGGCGGCGGCAGATTCCGCAAGCGACCGGCCTGTTGGTCGGCGCCATTTCCCTACGAAAAGCTCTCAAGGAGCCAGAAATGTCGGTTGAGATGAAATCGGTCAAGTTCTGGAAGTGCCGGCTGGGCCGGCACCGCTACAAATTGATCACCGACGACAACCCGGAGAACCGTAGTTCCTCCCACCTCGAGTGTTCTCGCTGCCTGAAATTCAAGGAGATCAAGGAGTACTCACCCAGCAACGGCCAATATCTGGCCGGCGGCGGGATTGGAATGTAGTGACCGGCCGACTGCGGATCATCCTGTCGACGGCAGGCTGGGCGCGGTGGACTTTGCCGAATCGGCAACGGCGCCGGTCGATTACACATCGCCGTCTTGGCCCAGCGGGGTGTTCTCGGATCGTCCGACGATCACCGGTCCGAGAACGCCCCGCCCACCGTTGATCGCGCCTCGGCGGCCATGACTCGATTGCGTCCACCGGGCCCTGCCCGCGTACAGCGTGGTGTCGTCAGCGCCGATCAGCTCGCCATGTCCGGCTGCACGACCTGCGCGTGGAAGTCTCGGACGCCCTCAGCAACGTCCGGGGCTGCCGACTGGCCTCGACGCACCAATGGCGAGCCATCAACGGGGTCGATAGTTCTAGGCCGCAAAACACATTCAGCAGGTAAGCCCCGCCCTCGAAAGTGTTCTCCCGTCACGGCGGCGTTCGCGGCGGACGCCGACCACAAGGACCACGATCCCGGCCCCGATGATCAGCACGCCGACGCTCAGCGCCGCCACCGACAGCGGAAACGCGTTGGGCAGCACGATCTGCACCTGTGCCTGCGTGATCAGGTTCGATGAGCCGTCGGCATTCATGATCACCATCCGGTAACTCCCGTCGGTGACCCGCCAGGTCAGCTCTGCCAGCGACCCGGACGTCGCCGAGGCGACCCAGAAGTGTTGCTGGCTAGGCGCCAATACGCTGGCAGAGCCTGGTTTTCGAGTGACGGTGAGCTCGAACGGCCGCAGGTTGAGATCGGTCACCTGATCAACAGCGACACCTGCCAGGTATCTGTCCACGTCGTCGGACCGCCCGATCCCGACGAAGATGCCAGAGGCATTCCCGCCGCCGGCGCTCAGGTGCAGGGCCGGCCAGCCGGTGACGGCGCCGACGCCCCTGGTGTTCTGGATCTTCGATACGTCGGACACCACGGCCGCCCCCGAACTGGCGATCTGGTGCGGCCCGGAATCAAGTCTGCCGGCCGTGCCGAAAAGAGCGATCAGGGCGATCGACGCGGCGGCAGCAAGTCCACCGACGACGATCAGGATGGTCCCTAACGCAATGGCGGCGGTTCCACGCCTGGTCTGGCGCTTGCGCGATGTTGCAGTACTCATGGGTTCTCCCTGGGTGGTGGTGAGCGGGTCGGGTTCAAAGCTACGAACTGCCGTCGCTCGCCGGCAGCCTGCGAGCACGACCTCGCACGGCCGACAAACCACCCCCGGCAAGGAGGGCTGGCTTCTGCCAGGAAGGGATGCCAGCCACCCGTACACCGGCCACCTGCTGCGCTAGGGTCGATCGATGCCTCTGCGAGTGGTCTTTGCCGATGATCACTTCCTGGTTCGGCAGGGCACCGCAGCGCTGCTCGACGAGGACGAGAGCATCGAAGTAGTGGGACTGGCCGAAGACGTTGCGGGCCTGCTGGACCTAGTCGCGGCGACAACACCCGATGTGGTGTTGACCGACATCCGGATGCCGCCGACCTTCACCGACGAGGGCCTCAGAGCCGCCAAACAGATCCGACGTCAGCACCCGGGGACCGGGGTCGTGGTGCTCTCCCAGTACGCCGCACCGGCCGATGTGATCGAGTTGTTCTCCGACGGAGTCGCCGGGCTCGGTTACCTGCTCAAAGAGCGCGTTGCCAAGGTGGAAGAACTGGTCGCAGCGCTGAAGGCCGTGTGCACCGGAGGTTCGGCGCTTGACCCGCTGGTGGTGGAGGCCCTGGTTGCCATGCGGACAGCGCAGCACCGCTCACCGCTGACCACGCTGACCGAGCGCGAGCTGGATGTGCTGCGAGAAATGGCTACCGGCAAGAACAATGCCTCCATCGCTCGAGCATTGTTCGTCAGCGAGCGGGCGGTGGAGAAGCACACGAACTCGCTGTTCGGGAAACTGGGTGTGTCCGAGGAGGCGGATGTCAACCGTCGGGTACTGGCCGTCCTCAGGTTTTTGGAGGCAACCCCAGGTCCCATCCCGGGCCGCTGAGGTACCTCCCGGAGGTTCTCACCCGCCGGGGTGGTGCTGGCACCACCCCGGCCGTACGGTTTCTCCCCTGCCCTTCGGCCGTGTTGTCCCGCAGACTGATCCGATGGTTCGTGACGAGCGACATCCCGGATCGGCGGTGTTCGGCCGGGTTCTGGTCACCGTGGGCACGGCCGGCTATGTCGCTGCCCTCTACGCGGCCATCGTGGTGGCCGGCGGCGCCGCCATCCACAGCGCCCCGCCCAACCTGCCACTGGCGGTGCTGGCGACAGCGGTTGTCGCGGTCTCCCTTGAACCGGTCCGACTGGCGCTCCGGCGACGAATAGTCACCACCGATCAGGACCTTCTGGTGCAGTTCGAGGAGACCCTGGCCGCGGCCGGAGCGGTGGATCAGGTCGCTCCGCGGATGGCGCAGTTGCTTGCCGAAGCCACCGGCGCGCGCCGGACGGAAGTGTGGCTGGCCCGGCATGGCGTATCCGGGCGACAGGAATTGGCAGCGCGATGGCCGGCCGAGTCCGAGCCGATGGATCCCGCTCAGCCGGGCGTCCGGGTCGATGACGTGCTGCAGGACGGTGAATTGATGGGTCGGTTGCTCAGGGACGAGGGCGACGCCGGCCGGATCAGCCCGGTGGAGGGCAGGCTCGTTCATGACCTGGTCGGTCAGGCCGGCGTGGCACTGCGCACCGTCGCTCTTACAATCGAACTGCGGCAGCGCATCTCCGAGAGCATTCGAAGATCCGCCGAACTGCGGGCGTCGCGCCAGCGGATCGTCGCTGCAGCTGACTCGGCCCGGCACCGGCTCGAGCGGGACGTGCACGACGGCGCTCAACAGCATCTCGTTGCACTCGCGGTGAATCTGAGCCTCGCCGCCTCGGTGACCGGCCGCAACCCCCATCGGGCCGCCGACCTGATCCGGGACCTCCGGCCCGCCGCGGCGGCCGCGCTGGTCACTCTGCAGGACCTGTCCCGCGGGATCTATCCGCAGTTGCTGGCCGACTCGGGACTGGCTGCGGCCTTTCGCAATGCGGTGGCCACCAGTCCGATACCGGTGACCATACTGGACGAGACAACCCGGCGGTTCCGGATGCAGGTTGAGGCCGCGGCCTATTTCACCTGCCTGGAGGCGGTGCAGAACGCCGTCAAGCATGCAGCCGCACGGGGTGTCGTGGTTCGACTTCGGCAGACCGACGACCAACTGGACGTATCGATCGAGGACGACGGATCCGGTTTCGTCACCCAGGCGCTGCCGGCCGGCTCTGGGCTGGGCAACATGCGGGACCGCGTCGAGTCGCTCGGGGGCAGGTTGTTCCTGCAGAGCACGGCCGGCGGCGGCACGACAGTCTCCGCGCAGATTCCGCTGTCATGAGGACGGCGGATCCGCCGGTCGACTGGCGCCGTTTGCTTGCCTGGCTGCTGGCTGGTGTGACGGTTCTGGGTTCGGTCGCCCAGCCTGTTCTGCTGGTTGCGTCGGGAGTGCCGCTGCTCTCGCGGGAGGCGAACGACCAGGCGTTTCCGGTTATCACGGTGGCTTTGGTGATCGGGGCCGTGGTGGGGGCCATGATCGTCCAACGGCACCCCGGGCATCGGATCGGCTGGCTGTTCTGCTTCGGCCAGGCCGGCGCTGCCATCGGCCTCGCCGGGCAGACGCTGGCCGGCGGGGTGATGGTGCACCGCCTCCCACTGCCCCTGCAGGTGGGACAGGTGGCCGCCTGGGTGTCCAAGGTGGTCGGTGCATCCTATGCGCTGACGCTGGTGGGCCTACTGCTGATGCTGGTCCCGGACGGTCGGCTGCCATCGCGGCGGTGGCGTCCGGTGTTCGTCCTGCTCGTCGGCGGCTACGCGGTGGTAGTCGTTGGCCTGCTGCTGATCCCGCCGTCCAGCTTCACCCCGTCCGGACCGGTCGACACCAGCCCGACCGCGAACCTGCTGGAACTGATCGGCCAACTGGCGGTGACCGCCGGTCTGGTCTGCGGGGTGATTGCGCTGGTGGTGCGGTTGCGCCGGTCGGCGGGTGAAGAACGCCAGCAACTGCGGTGGATCGGGGTCGCGGCGCTGGCGCTGGCGTTGACCTTGATCCTCTACGTCACGGACAACGTGGCGCATGCCGGCGGCAGCACAATGGGCTGGCTGTTCTCCCTGCTGTTCTACCTCGGTTACCTCTCGGTGCCGGTGGCGACCGGGTTCGCCGTGCTGCGCTACCGCCTGTACGACATCGACCTGATCATCGGCAGCGCGGTGCGGCTGGCTGTGCTCGGTGCCTTCGTGACGGTCGGCTACGTCGCGCTGGTGGTGGCGATCGGTGGTTTGATCGGCGGCGTCTGGTTCACCACGTGGTCATCGGTGCTGTCCTATGTGTTGGTGGCGTTGGCATTTCAGCCATTGCGACGGCATATCGGCCGACTGGCCGACCGTGTCGTCTACGGGCGACGGGCCGCGCCGTACGACAGCCTGGCCGCCTTCGGCCGGCAGTTGGCCGCCACCCTGTCCGAACGCGAGCTTCTCCTGCTGGTCGCTCGCAGCAGCGTTTCCGCCTTCGGCGTTCGCGGCGCGTGCGCAACAGTCCTGGTCGCCGGCCGCGACGAGGTAACCGAGTGCTGGCCTTCACCCTCGGGTGGGGAACCCGCAGACAACACGGTCAGCGTCCCGGTCCGCCATGACGGCGAGGCGGTAGGGCGCATCGGGTTGATGCTCGCCCCCGGGCGGTCGCTCAGCCGGGCGGACCGGCGGCTGCTGGCAAACTTCGCCGACCGGGCGGCACCCGCATTCCGCAACGCCGCACTGGCCGCGGCGTTGCGCATCCGGGCCGAGGAGCTCCTCGCGCAAGACGCAGAACTCCGCGCGGCGCGGCGCCGGTTGGTCACCGCTGCGGTCATCGAGCGTGAGCAGGTGGCGGCGGCCATCCGGACAAAGGTGGTCGCGGCGCTGGAGGAATTCCCGGTCGCACTCGTGCGCTTGCACGGGCAGGTGGTCGCTGATCCGGCCGCCACCGGCGCCGAGCTGGCACAGATGCATGCCGCGACGGCGCAGGCGATCGAGGCGCTGCGGGCCATTACCACCGGGGTGCTGCCGCCGCTGTTGGCCCGGCACGGTCTGCTCGCCGCCCTGCACACGCACGCCGGGAGGTCGGCGCACCGTCCCGTCATCATGGCCGAGAACAGCGACCACCGGTATGGGACCTCCGCAGAGACGGCCGCCTACGCTTTCTGCATCTGGGCGCTGGACAGGTTCGAGCCCGGCGCACGGATTGCGATCTGCTCCGTGGAGTCCTCGCTGCGGGTGACGGTCAGCGGACGCGAGTCGGGCGGGTCCGGGGTCACCGACACTCCTGGCTGGCAGCAGGTACTCGACCGGGTCGAGGCCATCGGCGGTCGGGTGCGGCCGGTCGCATTGGACGACTCATCAGCTGCCGTCGAGGCGATCATCCCCGCCGAGCAGTTCGCAACGGCCACCGACTGACACCGTGTTCCGGTGCTACCGCGACCTGCCCTCAGCGCTGATCGCGAGCCGCCCAGGCGGCCAGCAGTCGCTCTGGCCCGAATTCCGACTTTTCGATATAGGCCACCGCACCGCTGGTGCCGGCCCGCTCGGCGTATTCGTGTTGCGGGTAGGTGGACACGAGCACGACGGCCGGCGGCCGGGGCCGTGCGGACAACAGTCTGGTCGTCTCGATCCCGTCCAGGCCAGGCAGGCTGATGTCCATCAGCACCAGATCCGGTGCGAGGCGGTCGATGACGGCCAGGCAGTCCTCGCCGGACTCGGCGGACCCGACGGCCACGAAGGGCTCCGTCAGGCTGATGACGGCCGCTGCCGCCTCGCGGAACGGAGCCTGGTCGTCAACGATCAACACCCGCACCGGCCTCATCGGGCTACCCCTTCCCGTGGGTGACTGCGCCGCAGTGCCAACAACAATCCAGCCGCCTGCCGGGTGTCGACCGTAGGCAGATATGCCCGGCTGATGGCGACCGAGATCGCCAACAGGTCGGCCGGACGACTGTAGACAAGGTAGACCGGGGTGAATATCGGCTGGAATTTCGCCTTGAAGGCCAGCAGCGACTGAAATCCATAGGTGGGCTCGAGCAGTCGGGACATCACGTCCAGACCTCGATCCAGCACCCCTCGCCGGGCGGTGATCTGGGACCGACGGGCCAACGGGGCGACCGAGAGGCTGACCGTTCGATAGCCCTTCTCCTTGAACAGCATCGCGCTCTCGGCGATGAGATATTCCATCACCGGGCGGAAGCCGTTCGGCCGTCGCCGCATGAGATCCAAGGTCCAGCCGACCACCTCGCAGTCCTGATGGACCGGCAGCCAGGTGGTGATGCCCTGAACGGCGCCTCCCCGGTCAACTGCGACGTGCGTGAGCATTTCCGGGTCCAATGCATGAGTGACTGTGCCCAGCGTGAAACCCATCTCGGGCAACGCCTTTCCGGACACCCATTCCTGCGATATTCGTTCGATCTGCTCCCGCAATTCCTGCGGAAAGTCGGCCAGTCGGCCGGTCAACATCGTGATGCCCTCGCGGGCAGCGCGGTTCCGTGCGGTCCGCACGTCCTGCCATGGCTTTCCGACGAATTGCAGCGTGGTCAGGTCGATCACCGTGTCCTCGCCGATCTGAACGGCCTGCCAGTCGTCGGCCGCTGCGAGAAAGGCGGCTGTGGCAGCGAACCAGCACGGCGTCCAGCCGGCGTAGCGGCAGAATTGTCGGAACTCCGCGATAGCGGTTGCGCGTTGATCGTCCGGCCCGACCGGATCCCCGATGGCAATGGCGACAGGGCCGACGACGCAGTAGCTGATGGCCGACTGGGCGTCCCTGGTGGTCCAGGTGCTGAAGGCAGGCCAGGTCCGCATCCAGCCGAGCGATCCCCCACCGTGGCGCCGCAACAAGCGGCCGAGCCGCTCCCGCGAACCGCCGTCCGGGCCTCGGTCGGCGTACATCCACGTGCTGAGCAGCACGATCATCGTGAGGGCCCATGCCATCGTGACCATGGCCAGCGCGAATCGGACCGATCCACCGGTGGGTGTCAACGGGCCGACGTCGAAGGTCATCCGAGCCATCGCTTCCCGCAACATGTCCAGCAGATCCGGGGTGGGCGTGAAATGGGCCCGCAAAGCCCAGATCAGTACCACCCAGACGGTTCCGAAGGCGGCCATTGCGATGGCAACCCGCCGCAGCGAACGGCGGGCAAAGCCATCCGGCGTGCGCCAGCGCCAGGTGTTGCGATAGGTCGCCAGCAGGAGCAAAACGGTTGCGGCGCAGATGACGTCGCGAGTGCTGGCCCATGAGTTGACCAACACGACGAAGGTGCCGGTGATCGCGACCCACCAGGCAGCCGCACGTCCGCGGCGCAACGCATCTGCGATCAGCAGGACGACCGCCAACTCGGCGACGGCGCGACCGACCGCGTGCATCGGTGTGTGGGACGGGAGGCCACTCCCGAAGATGCCGCCCAATCCTGGATATGCGGCATCCACTACGTTGGCCACGGCAACTGATGCGACGAGAATGGCTACGCAGGAGCGGATCCGGATGCTGTCGATGCGGGGCCGGTGCAGGTGCAGTCGCGGCCGGCCGGCCAGCGCCGGTCCGAAGACCATTCCGGTCGAAAAGGCCATCAGGTGCTCCACGTCCCACAGCAGCCCCGACCGCAGCAGCAACACCACCAGGTAGGTCTGCCCGCAGAAGCGCACCCGTCGGCGCCACGTTTCGCTGAAAAGTGCAGTCGCCGCACCGCCGACTCCCAGAGCTCCGGCGGACAGGCCCAGATCAACGTGGTCGGTGAGAGTGGCTGCCCAAGACCACGAACTGTGTTGGAAGGGCAGCAAGATCAGGGCTGCGGATGCGGCTCCGATGATCTGCGTGCCGAACAGGGCGGCGGCCGCGCGCGCCGAGCCGAGGCGCCGCTCGTACCCACCCAACCCGACCAGGAGGATTGCCCCGACCAAGGGATAGAACTCCGGCCGCGGCAGTACGAAGGCGCCGGTGGCGAAGGTCCAGAGCTGCCCGTCCCGCAGCCGGGGCGTTCCGAACGACAATGCTCGGAGCAGGTCGGACTCGGGATCGACGGCGTGCCAGAGGGTCCCGGTCCGGATGCCGAAGAACACCAGCACGGCCAGGACGCCGACGGTCACCGGGATGCGCCTGGCGAAGCGCAACGCCGTTGCGGCCCTGCCGATAGGCCGCAGTGGTAGTTCCTGCTCCGCTGTCTTGTGTACTGGCGTCTCCGTTGTCGTCGGGAGCCTGCCGGGCGCAGGTGCGGGCAGGGTCGCTGCTTGGACGGACATCTTCGAACTCCTGACGAGTGGGGGCAGCCTCCGGTCAGACACTTGTCGAGCCCGGTCGGGCGCCAAGCACACGCTGTCTGATCCACCTCCAGTAAAGAATTGTTCGATCCCCGCCGACAGCCGGTTACCACCCTGATCATGGGGTGGTACTGGCACTACCCCGTGGCGCCCGCCGGCACCTGCCAGGTGCGTCCAGCAGCATGGTTGCGCTGAGGCCCGGTCGAGGCACCGAGTGGGTGGGCAACGGTGACCGCAGCAGCTGGGGCCGTACTCTGGCACGGGCTTGCGCTCATGACAGGAGCGCCGGGAGCGGCCCGTCAGCGGCCCGATGAAGGAGTGTTCGACTCGATGACGCCGGACAAGCAGTCCCCGCCAAGGACTGAGCGGGCACCCCGGTCGATCAGCGTGGAGGACTACGTCAAGGTCATCTACACCCATACCGAATGGCAATCGTCCCCGATCACCGTTTCGATACTGGCGGCCCGGCTGGGGCTCTCGAAGTCGTCGGTGACCGAGATGGTTCAAAAGCTCGATCGTCTCGGGCTCGTCGTGCACGCACCCTACGGGGCCGTCACACTCACCAGTCAGGGAGCGCGACTGGCCTTGGAAATGGTCCGCCGTCACCGCCTGCTGGAGACCTACCTGGTCGACGCGCTGGGTTACTCCTGGGACGAAGTGCACGCCGAAGCCGAGGTCCTCGAACACGTGGTTTCGCCTTTGATGCTGGAGCGCATCGACTCCACACTGGGTCATCCTCGCCGAGATCCTCACGGCGACCCGATACCTGACGCGAACGGGATCCTTCAGCACCCGTCGGCACTGGTCCTCAAGGACGTGACGAGTGGGTCCGATGGGCTGGTGTCCCGAATCAGCGACGCCGATCCCGGACTGCTCTCAGCACTGACGGCGGTTGGCATCCAGCTGGATACCCCACTTCGAATTGGTGACACCAACCCGGAAGACGGGGCAGTCGCGGTGACCCTGTCAGCCACCGGTGAACAGCTCCGGCTCAGCGCCCAGGCCGCCGGGTCCATCTGGCTGACGGGCGTCGAGTAGGTTTCACAGACCGACAACCACGCCCACGATCAACAGGGCGTTGAGCGCGGTGACAGCACCGGCGGCCAGCCAACCCAGCCAGCGGGTGGCAACGGCGTTTACCTGCTCGCCCATCAGCTGGCGGTCGGATGTCAGCTTGATCAGCGGAATGACGGCGAACGGCAGGCCGAAAGACAACACCACCTGGGAGATGACCAGGGTGGCCGTTGGCTCGGCACCGGAGGCCAGCACGATCAGCGCCGGAATCAGGGTGACGACCCGGCGGGTGATCACCTTGATGTGGCGGCGGATCAGACCACCCATGATCACACTGCCGGCGTAGGAACCGACCGACGAAGAGGCCAGTCCGGAGACGAGCAGGCCGATGGCGAAGAACAAGCCGATCGCCGAACCCAGATGGCTTTCGACGGCCGCATGGGCGCCCTCGATGGTGTCGACGCCTTTTTGACCCTGAAGAGACGCCGCCGCCAGCAGTAGCATCGCAATGTTCACCGCCCCCGCCAGGATCATCGCGAAGGTGACGTCGATCTTCGTCGCCCCCAGCAGTCGCTTCCGGTCCGCGGTGTTTTTCGCCTTGCCGTGCCGGTCCCTCGCAAGTGCGGAGTGCAGGTAGACGGCATGCGGCATCACGGTGGCGCCGAACATGGCGGTTGCCAGCAGAATCGAATCGGTGCCCGCAAAGTGTGGCACCAGGCCGGAGGCGATTCCGGACGGCGATGGAGGGTCGACGAACAGACCTGCGATAAACCCGATGGCGATGATCAACAGCATCCCGGTGATCACCCGCTCGAACGGACGCTGCCCATATCTGTCCTGCACCATCAGGATCAGCAGCGAGACGCCGCCGGCGATCACCCCGCCCAGTAGGAGCGGCAGGTTGAACAGAAGATTCAACGCGATGGCGCCACCGATCACCTCGGCGACGTCAGTCGCCAGCGCAACCCCTTCGGCCTGCAGCCAGAAAGTGATCCGCGCCGGGGTACGGAGGCGTTCGCCGACCAGTTCGGGTAGCGACTTGCCTGTCACCACTCCGAGTTTCGCGGAGAGGAACTGCACCAGCCCGGCGGTGGCGGTGGCCACCACCAGTACCCATACCAGCAGATACCCGTACCGGGCACCGGCCTGCAGGTTGGATGCGACATTGCCAGGGTCGACGTAGGCGATTGCCGCCACAAAGGCCGGTCCGAGGAGACTGAAGCCCGCCAGCCGGCCCGCTCGGCGACGGCTGCCAGAGCCGACCGGTGTCTGGGGTGGCGTCGAGAGCGTCGCGATTCGGCTCTCGTCGTTCACCATTGCGGACGTCCTTCTGGATTCGATCGCGCTGTGAGGTCAGTACAACACAAGTTCGGTGCACCGAACTCTGCGGATTGCTAGAGATTAGACACACTCCGAGATGTCCGTGGTCTCAGAACGAGACAACCGCTCAGGATCGCAGCGGGAGGTCGAACGTGCTGCGCTTTCGTTCAGCGCTCGACGAACTGTTGCGCAACGGTTTCCAGCCGGCCCCGGTAGCTCTGCCACCACGATTGATCCGCCGCTGCCATGTTGTCGTTGTCCTGACGGAGCCCAGCCGACCCGTCGATGATCTCCCGAACGATGTCGGCGTGCCCGGCGTGGCGATCGGTCTCGGCGATCATGTGCACGAGGACCCGATGCAGCGTCACCTCGCTCCGGTCGTCGGGCCACCAGGGGACACGACCGAGCGCGTCCAACGACAGGGACTCGACCGTGGCGTCGGAGTTGGCCCACACCCTCTGGTAGAGCGCCACGATCTGCTCGCGCGACTCGGCGGCGGTGGCCCACATGTCCGCGTTGGCTTCGGCATCATCGTCGAGCCAGGGCAGCGGTTCACCGAACGGGCGACCGAAGGTGGCACCCAGGTATCCCGCTTCCACGCTGGCTACATGCTTGACCAGTCCAAGCAGGTTGGTACCAGTGGCCGTCAGAGGGCGGCGGACGTCGTACTCCCCCAGTCCGTCCAGCTTCCAGAGCAGCGCGTCGCGTCCGGCCTGCAGATAACGTCGGAGATCGGCCTTCGGCCCGGCACCCGTCATGCGGCAGAGCATGCCACCGGCACCGGCAGTCGCCGCAGCCGGTGTGTGCTGACGCGGGCGCGCGGCTGACCTAGATTGACCTGATGCCGGTAGACGCCCAGACCCTGGTCGTGGGTGCCTCCGCGGCCGGACTGGCCACTGCGGCATGCCTGCGCAGCACTGGGCAACAGTTCGAGATCCTCGAGGCCACAAGTCTCGTGGGTAACACCTGGCGCCACCACTACGACCGGCTGCACCTGCACACCCCGAAATCGAGTTCGTCGCTGCCCGGCCTTCACATGCCCGCCCGGTGGCCGCGCTACCCGTCTCGAGACCAGGTGGTGGAGTACCTCGAGCACTTCCGCGATCACCATCGACTCTCGCCGCACTACGGCCAACAGGTCTCACGACTGGAATGGCGTGACGGTCAGTGGATCGCGACCACCGCTGACAGGGAGTGGCGGTCGGCCAACGTCGTTGTTGCCACCGGCCGCACCCGTTGCCCGGTGCGGCCGAGCTGGCCAGGGCTGGCGGAGTTCAATGGTCAGATCCTGCACTCCGATGACTACCGGAACGGGGAGAAGTGGCGCGGACGTCCGGTGCTCGTCGTCGGCTTCGGGAACTCAGCCTGTGAGCAGGCGGTCGACCTCGTCGAACATGGCGCCGCAGTGCACCTGTCGGTCCGTTCACCGGTCAACGTGATCCCACGGGACATCCTCGGGGTCATCCCCGTCCTGCAACTGGCGATCCTGATGCGCCACCTGCCGGCCGCGGTCGCCGACTCGCTGGCCTCGCCGATGATCAGATTCACGGTGGGAGACATCCGGAAGATCGGCCTGCACAAGCTGCCGTACGGGCCGATCACGCAGATCATCCGTGATCAGCACATCCCGCTGTTGGACATCGGAACCATCGCCCACATCAAAGCCGGACGCATCGGCATTCACGGCGACATTGCCCGGTTCGGCTCGTCCGGAGTGATCTTCCAGGACGGTTCCGCACTCGATGTCGACGCTGTGGTCACCGGTACCGGCTACCGACCCGGACTCCAGGAATTTCTTCCGGACTGGCGCGCCGTGTGCGACGCCGACGGCATCCCGGAGGTCTCCGGCGCACCGACCGCGCTACCCGGCCTGTTCTTCTGTGGCCAGTACGTGTCCCCTGCCGGAATGCTGCGCGAGATCGGCATCGAGGCCCGACGGATCGCCAACTATCTACGCCTTGCCGGCCCCGCTCAGTGATCGACCCCGGCCTGTAACATTCAGTGGGTGCGATTGCGCACCCAGACCGTACCGGGACCAGCTGTCGATACCGGGCGGACCCTTCGACGGCGGGAACAGTTGACGAACACACCGGACACCCTTGCCCCCGCCGACGTGGTGTCGGCAGCCACCGGACCACGGCCACTCACCGCCGGCCGGCGGGACGGTACCTCGCAGTTCCTGATCTATTTCTTCTCGGCAGTCCCGCTCGTCGCGGTGGCCGTGGCCGTCCCTTTTGCCTGGGGATGGGGACTGTCCTGGACCGATCTGATCCTGGCTGCCGCTTTCTACGCCCTGTCGTGTCTGGGCGTGACCGCTGGGTTTCATCGCTGCTTCACCCACGGCGCCTACCGAGCCAACCGCGGCCTGAAGATCGCCCTGGCCGTCGCCGGGCAACTGGCCCTGCAAGGCCCGATCGTCGACTGGGTCGCCGACCACCGGCGACATCACGCGTTCTCCGACAGGGAGGGTGATCCGCACTCCCCGTGGCTCTACGGGACCTCGGCGATCGCGCTGGCCAGAGGCTTCTGGCACGCCCACATGGGGTGGATCTTCAATCGAGATCTGACCAACCAGGAGCGCTTCACCCCGGATCTGCTCGCCGACCGCGACATCATGCGTATCAACCGGTCCTTCGCGCTGTGCACCGTCGTGTCGCTGCTGGCACCAGCCGCCCTGGGCGGACTGATCAGCGGCAGTTGGGCCGGAGTGCTCAGCGGCTTCTTCTGGGCCGGCCTGGTCCGGGTCGCCCTGCTGCACCACGTGACGTGGTCGGTCAACTCGATCTGCCACATGATCGGCGAACGACCCTTTGCCACCCGTGACAAATCCGCGAACTTCTGGCCGTTGGCGCTGCTGTCGGCCGGCGAGTCCTGGCACAACCTGCACCATGCCGACCCCACCTGCGCCCGCCACGGCGTGCTACGCGGCCAGATCGACATCTCCGCGCGGCTGATCTGGATGTTCGAGAAGCTTGGCTGGGCCAGCAAAGTCCGCTGGCCCAGCCCGCAGCGGCTGGCCCGGATACAGGCCACCGCCGACGAAATGGGCCACTGAAACCCTCGCGGGCGAGCACCGCTGGCCGGGCGGTCAATCACCTGAGCGATCGCCTCAGCCCCACACCTCGGCGGCCGTCTCCACGATCAGCCGCAGTTTGGCCGTCTGCTCCTGCTGGGTCAGCGCATTGCCCTCGACCGTTGACGAGAACCCGCACTGCGGCGACAGGCACAGCTGCTCCAGCGGGACGTACTTGGCGGCCTCATCGATACGCCGCTTGAGGGTGTCCTTGTCCTCCAGTTCGCCGAGCTTGCTGGTGACCAGCCCGAGCACCACCTGTTTGCCGGGCGGCACATAGCGCAGCGGCGCGAAGTCACCGGACCGATGGTCGTCGTACTCCAGAAAGAACCCGTCGACGTCGAGCTGACCGAACAGCGCCTCGGCCACGAAGTCGTAGCCGCCCTCTGCCGCCCAGGACGAGCGGTAGTTGCCACGGCACATGTGCGTCGTCACCGACAATGAGTCGGGTCGGCCGGCGATGGCCTTGTTGATGTTGCGGATGTAGATCTCGTGCTGGTGCTCGGCGTCACTGCCGGCGGCGGCCTGCGCGGCGCGCTGGGCCGGGTCGTTGAGGTAGGCCAGGCTGGTGTCGTCGAGCTGGAGGTAGCGGCAGCCGATGGCAGCGATCCGGCGCACCTGCTCGGCATAGGCAGCCGTGAGATCCGTCCAGAAATCGTCCAGGTCCGGGTAGATGTGCTCGTCGATCGCCGCCCGCCCACCGCGGTAGTGCACCATGCTCGGCGACGGAATCGTCAGCTTGGGCGTTGCGGTGCTCACCTGCCGTTGAAGGAACCGGAATGCGTCGCCGAAGATGGTGTCCGGCAGGCTGATCGGCTCGGTGATCCGGACGCCAGCCGACTCGAAGTCAACCTCGCCGGCGGCATTGCGCATGTGCACCTGCAGCTTCTCTTCCGTCTTGGTCACACCGCCGAGCGCGTAGATGAAGTCCATGTGCCATGACGTGCGGCGGAACTCACCGTCAGTGGCCGTCTGCAGACCGACACTCTCCTGCATGGCGACCACCTCGCGGATCGCGTCGTCCTCGACGGCGCGCAGCCCGTCGTCATCGAGATGGCCGGTCTGGTGTTGCGCACGGGCCGCCAGGAGTGCGGGTGGGCGAAGCAGACTGCCGACGTGGTCGGCCCGGAAAGGCGGTGTCGTACGTGTCGTCATAGGGCCCAGCCTCGCACCTGCCCGTCCGCCCCGCAGCCTCGGGCCCGGATCGTGAGTGGTACGAGGGCGCGACCTCACCCAAAGCTGTGATCGGCCAACGCTGTGAATAACATCGACACTTGTGCATGAGTTCACCCGGTCCGATTTGACCTTCCCGGTTCGGGATTCCGGCCCCGCCGGCGGGCGGCCAGTGGTGCTACTGCACGGCTTTCCGCAGGACGAGACCTCCTACCGGGAGGTGGTGGGCCCACTGAACGCCCAGGGCCTGCGGACTCTGGTGCCGACCCAACGCGGGTATGCCCGCACCGCCCGGCCGATCGACCGCCGGGATTACCGGATGTCCGAACTAGCGGACGACGTGATCGGGCTGATCGAGGCCTCCGGCTCCGACCAGGTGCATCTGGTCGGCCATGATTGGGGTGGTGCGGTCGCGTGGGCGGTCGCCGGCCGGCACCCGGACCGGGTCCGCAGCCTGACGGTGCTGTCGACACCTCATCCGGCGGCCATGACCGAAGCGATGTTGCACAGCTCGCAGGCCCTGAAATCTTGGTACATGGCCTTCTTCCAGCTTCCCGTTCTGCCGGAAATGGCCTTGTCGCAGGGATTTGCCCGGCGATTGCGCCGCAGCGGACTGCCGGCCGAAGCCGCCGAGCACTACGCAATGGTGATGCACGATCGAGCCAGGCTCACCGGCGCGCTCAACTGGTATCGCGGCCTGCCGTTCTCGATGGGCGCGACCGTCCCTGACGCGGCGGTGCCGACCACCTTCATCTGGGGTCGACAGGACTTCGCCCTCGGCCGCGCGGCAGCCGTCCGCACCGGCGCCCACGTCACCGCCGACTACCGATTCCTCGAACTGGATTCCGGGCATTGGCTACCGGAGTTGTGCCCCGACGACGTCGCCGGCGCCATTCTGGATCGGGTCAGCGGGTCGAGCTGACCTTGCTCGACGACCGAGACCTGCATAGGTACCTAAATTGAGGGACTTTTGGCTCTGCAGCGAGCGCATCGGTGTTCATAACCTGGAATCGAACCCGGGCCGGATCCCCCGTCGCGGGCGCGAACCGTCACGAGGAGCACTGTCATGGCCGAGATCAAGACCCCCGTCATCGTCGTCGGAATCGACGGCTCGGCAGAAAGCCTGGTCGCCCTGCGCTGGGCGCTGCGCGAAGGAGTCACCCGTCAGGCAACCGTGGAGGTCGTGCACTGCTGGCAACCGCACACCCTCACCGATCTCGCGTTCGGCTCGCCCCATGAACTGTCCCGCGGCTCTATCTGCATGGTGGACAACGAAGCAGCGGCGGCCATGGCGGAGATGACTGTCACACCACAGGTGATCCGCACCAGCCTCCACGCCAGGCCGGCCAAGGTCCTGCTCGGCCGCAGTTCCGGCGCGTGCCTGCTGGTCCTGGGGACCCACGGTCATACCGCCCTGCGAGATGTTGTGTTCGGCAAAGTGGCCACCAACTGCATCAAGCACGCCCCCTGCCCCGTGGTGATCGTCGACGCCCAGGCCAACGCGGTGACCTACGACCACCGCCGGCCGGCCGAATCAGCCGTTCCGGCCGGCCTCGGCTGAGGCGGCCCGGACGGCCGGGGCCAGCGCCTGCGCGATCAGCGCATAGCCGGCGCTGGAGGGATGAAACCGGTCGCCGCTGAACATCCCGCCGTCTGCTGCGAACATCGCGGAGGTGCTGCCGTTCAGGTCGGCCACCCGTGCACCCTCGGCCAGCGCCGCATGGGTCTGTGCCGCCCGCAGCAGGTCGCTGCCGGCTCTGACCAGGGACCGCAGCTGCGCCGGCACCCACGGCACCACGCTGAGATCGGGTGCCGGAGCCACCACGACCTGGGCACCGCAGGCGCGGAGATCCCGCACTGCGCCACCGAGCTGCGCGGCGGCGTCCTGGGTCGGTACGAAATGGGTCAGGTCGTTGGCGCCGATGATGATCAGCGCAACCTGCGCGCCCCAGGCCCGCGCCTGTTGCACCTGCCCGACCAGCTCGCTGCTGCGCGCCCTGGGGACCGCGAAAACCCGTACCTCGGTGGGTATCCCGGACGTGATCAGGTGGGCGGCCAACCGCGGCCCGATGGTGTCGGCAGGTCGAGACGCACCCTGCCCGTACGCGATTGAGTCGCCGAGGATGGCGAGTGTCAGAGTCATGTCACCGGGTGCAACGTCCCCGGTGGTGCCGACGTTCCCTGGCTAGCTGATCACCCACGCGGTGGTGTCCGGACCCAGTCGGTCCTGCCCGTCGAGCGGTGCGCTGCTGATGACGACCCCGGGCGGCAGCTCAACCGCGGTCGAGCCGAAGTTGGTGATCGATTCCCACCCGTCCGGACGCCGGAAGTGCAGGACGCAGGGATCCGCCGACTCCACCCACTCGAGTTCCTCCGGCACCTGGAGTTTGCGGCGTAGACCGAGCGCCTGCCGGTAAAGCCGCAGGGTGGACGACGGGTCGTTCTCCTCCGCCTGGACGGAGCAGTCGCCAAACCACTGCGGCTGGGGCAGATGCGCCGGACCCGCGCCGAACCCGAACGACGGACCGGTCGTGGTCCACGGCAGCGGGACCCGGCAACCGTCACGGCCCTTCTCGATGCCTTTCGACCGGAAGAAAGTGGGGTCCTGCATGACTTCCGGCGGCAGATCGCCGACTTCGTGAAGTCCCAGCTCCTCGCCCTGGTAGAGGTAGGCAGAGCCGGGAAGGGCGAGCATCAACAGCGACGCCGCCCGCGCCCGCCGCAGGCCCAGCTCCACGTCCAGGGTCGGGAAGCTGCCGTCGGTGAGCAACCAGGCCCTGCCGTCCTGCGGGGTGTCTCCGTCCGGCCGCGGCGGGAGACCGTAGCGGGTGGCGTGACGCACGACATCGTGGTTGGACAACACCCAGGTGGACGACGCGCCGGTCTGCTGCGACTCGCTCAGGTTGTGCGAAATCATGCTGCGGAACTGTGCCGGGTCCCAGTCCGCCCGCAGCAGGTCGAAGTTGAAGGCCTGACCGAGTCCTTCCGGACTCGCATAGCGGGCGCGCCGGGTGGTGTGCACCCAGGCCTCGGCGACCGCGGTACGCGGCGGGCTGTATTCGTTGAACACCAGCCGCCACTCGGCGTAGATGTCGTGCACCTCGTCGCGGTCCTCGAACGGGTGCGATCCGTGCGGAAGAACTCCCGGGGCGATCATCGCCTTGGCGGGCAACGGTTCGGTGAGGTCCTTGGCCAGGTGATGAGCGACGTCCACCCGGAAACCATCGGCACCCCGATCCGACCAGAAGCGCAGCGTGGTCAGGAAGTCGTCCCGCACCTCGCGGTTCGACCAGTTCAGATCCGGCTGTTCGACGGCGAAGGTGTGCAGATACCACTGACCGTCCGGCACTCGTTCCCAGGCCGAACCGCCGAACATGGAATCCCAGTCCGACGGTGGCTCCGACCCGTCCTGACCCAGACCCTCACGGAAGATGTACCTGGCCCTGGCCGGTGAATTCGGCGGTGCCGCCAATGCTTCGCGGAACCAGATATGACGGTTGGAGGTGTGGTTGGGAACGATGTCGACGATGATCTTCATTCCGGCGGAATGGACCGCCGTCGCCAGATCGTCGAAGTCGGCCAGCGTGCCCAACCTGGGGTCGACGTCGCGATAGTCGTCGACGTCGTAACCGCCGTCGGCCAAGGCCGAGGGATAGAACGGGCTGAGCCAGATCGCGTCGATCCCCAGCGCCGCCAGGTACTGGACCCGGCTGGTGATCCCCTTCAGGTCGCCGACCCCGTCGGCGTCGGAATCGGAGAAACTGCGTGGATAGATCTGATAGACGACCGCCTGGCGCCACCAGTTCGGGTCGGACGGAGCGTCCGAAGATGTTGCGACGGGGTACGCCATGTTGCTGCCTTTCACCGATGCTCCTCCGCCCGTCGGGCGGCCTGAACTGGCCTATTTGATGGCGCCGCGCAACATACCCGACATGACCCACCGTTGGGCAATCAGGTAGCCGATCAGACTGGGCAGCATGGCCATCAGGTAGGACGCGAACGCCACGTTGTAGTTGTTGGTCAACTGGTTGTTGAAGATGTTCTGCACCACCGGGAGGGTCTGCTGTGCCGGGTTGGAGGTGATCAGGGCCGGCATCATGAAGTCGTTCCAGGACGCCAGGAACGCGAAGATGCCGACGGTGGCGTTCATCGGGCCGAGCAGAGGGAAGATCAGCTTGCGGAACACTCCCCAGGTACTCGCGCCGTCCAGTCGGGCGCTCTCCTCGAGCTCCAGCGGAATGGACCTGATGAATGCCGAGTACAGCAGCACATTGAACGACAGGCCGAACAGAATGTGCAGGATCATCACCCCGACCGGATTGTCCAGACCGATCAGCGCGGTGAGTTTGATCTGCGGCAGGGCGATCACCGGGAACGGGATGAACATCGCGGCCAGCAGGTAGGCGAATGACCAGCGGAACAACCGGTGGTGCATGTTGCGGGCGATCGCGTACGCCACGATCGAGCAGAAGAGGATCTCTCCGACCACGCTGAACGCGGTGATGAACAGGGAGAAGCCAAACGCAGCGGGGAATTTGACCAGCGTCCAGGCGGTGGAGAAGTTGTCGAAATGGAGCGGCCACGGAAAGCTCAGACCGGTTCCGGTCGCGGCTTCCGACGACGATTTGAGCGACATCGCGATGGTGAAGTACAGCGGCACCAGCACGGTCAGCGAACAGACGAACAGCAGGATGGTCAGTCCCCAGCTCTTGTGTCCGTCCTCCTTCGGCGGGTGCAGGATCTTCTCCGCCGGCGAATCGGGTGAGGCAGGTACAGGGGCCGCCTGCTGCATGTCCGGGATGGTGGTCATTACAGGGACACTCCTCGGCGCCGGATGAGTTGCAGCTGCAACAGGGACAGGATCAGGGTGACCAGGAAGAACACGACGGCATTGGCCATCTGATACGAGTAGTCGCCACCGGTGAACCCGGTGAAGATACTCATCGCGACACTGATGGTCGATGTGCCTGGTCCGCCATTGGTCAGACCGACGATGATCTCGTACACATTCAGGAAGGCCTTGAAGCCCAGAATCGTATTGATGACGACATAACCGAAGATGAGCGGGAAGGTGATCGACCGGAAAGCCCTCGAATGACCGGCCCCGTCGATCGCCGCCGCCTCGTATACGTCGGGCGGGATGGCCAGCAGACCGGCCAGATAGATGATGATCGCTCCCGGACAGGCCTGCCAGGCCGAGACGATCACGATCGCCAACCAGGCCCAACTGGAATTAGCCAGAATGCTGTTCTCCAGACCGGTGATGCCCAGGCTCTTGGCAATGGTCGGGATCGACGTGGAGAACAGATAGTTGAAGACATAGGCGATGACGATGCCGGAAATGACCATCGGGATGAAGAAGATCCCGCGCAGTGCTGTCTTGGCCCGAATTTTTGCATTCAGGCCGAGCGCCAGACCCAGCGCGATGACGTTGGTCAGGATCGTGGTGACGATCGCGAACAGCAGGGTGAAGCCGTAGGAATGCATGAGGTTTGCATCGGTGAACAGCGATGCGTAGTTCGTGAAGCCGACGAACTTGAAGGAGCCGTATCCGACGTAGTTCGTGAAGCTGTAGAAAACCCCCAGCAGGGCAGGCGCAGTGATGAAAAGGCTGAACAGGATGAGAACCGGCAGCAGCATGACGAAATAGGTGCCCTCGACGCGGCTCCGTTTCGGCTGTGCGGGTGGGGCCGGTGCTGCGGTCGCGGTGGTGTCGGCCGTCTTGGTGGGGGTTGACATCGGCTGTCTCCTGATGGTTGCCGGTTAGCAGTGGTGAAGTTCCGTTGCCCTGCGGAGCCGTGCGATTGCTAGGCGGATGTCCGCTTGGCGATGCGATGCCAGTCGTTGTCCAAGCTGGCCAGGATGGCGTTCGGATCCTTGTTCAACACCATGGCCTGCACGTAGTTGCCGACCGGAATGACGTTCGGCAGGTAGGTGGCCGGACCCTGGTAGAACTTCCCGGCCTTGACCAATGCCTCCAGCCCGGCGATGGGTGAATCAGCGGCGACCGATGGGGCGTCCTTCAAAGGCGAGAACGCCAAATTGTCCAGATTGTATTTGTTGACCACATCGGGCTGCATCAGGTAGCTGAGGAACTTCGTGGCGGCCGCCTGCTTCGAACCGCTCCGCGGAAGCCAGATGGCCAGATCCAGGTTCACCCGGCACTTCAGGTCAGCGGGGTTGTCGGTCACCGGAAGCGCGAACGTGCCGATCTTCGCTTTCGGGTTCACTTTCAGGACCTCACCGACCGCCCAGGGCCCCTGCAGGTACATGGCCGCCTGCCCGGCCGCGAAAGCCGCATTGCCGTCGGCATACGCCCGGCTGGGTGCGTCCGGATTCGTGAACGGCAGCAGTTGCATCATCTTCTTGGTGGCGGCTGCGAAGTCCTTGGTGAACGACACGGCGGCATCCGCACCGGCGGCAGCGCCCAGCGCATTCAGCTGCTTGTAGAAGGCGGCCACGTCCAGTGAGGCGCCGGCGACGTAGTCGAACAGCCCCTGCTGAATCGTCCAGCCGTCCTTGTAGGTGCCGTAGATCGGGGTGACCCCCTTCGACTTCAACGTCTCGCAGGCGGCGAGCAATTCGGTCCAGGTGGTCGGCACTTTCACCGAGTGTTTGTCGAACAGATCCGGGTTGTAGACCACACCCTCGGCAGCGATCGAATACGGCAGCACGCTGGTCTCGTCTTTGAAGGACGCGTACTGGGTGACCAAGGCCTGCACATTCGGATCAATGGTCTTCGCCTCGGGAAGGTCGGCAAGGTTTGCCAGTACCCCACGGGCGATGAACAGTGACGTTGTCAGATTGTAATTGTCCAGATCGATATCGGGCGGGTTGCCGCGGACGAACTGCGCGATCAGACTGGAGGTCGAATCATGTGTCACCGACACCGAGGATTGTTTGCCGTTGAAATCGGCGACGAGTTTGTCGATGTAGGGAATGACCTCGAACTTGGTCTCTTCGAACCTGATCGACGTGGTCCCGCCGGCTGTATTGGAACTGCATCCGGACAGCGGGACCACCGATGCGAGCGCCCCAGCGCCCGCCACCTTGAACAATGACCGTCGGCTGATCTGCTGACTCATCCTTATCCAATCCTCGACAGGTCCACAATGACACCATCGTCTCTGAGCCGGTTCCGGACCCTTGCCGCCCGCGGTCGGGGTCACTTGCTGACACGGGTCACCTTGCACCCGAGGGAAGGCCGTGTCAAGTGGAACCAGGCCTTTGGCAAGACCTTTTTCGGTCCATTCCTACCCCTGTTCGATATGTTCAATGGCCAAAGAATTATGTGAAGTTGCGGGCTCCAGGGGGCAAGAGCCGCGGCCCGAAGTACAGTTCGTTCGAAGCGACAACGCCTCACCCGAGCCAGGAGGGTCGACTTGCGTTCACCAAGGGCCACCCTGCAACAGGTGGCCGAGCGAGCGGGGGTGTCCCGGACGACCGCCTCATACGTGATGACAGGCCGGCGCGACATGCGCATCTCCAGCGCTGCGGAGGAGCGGGTGGTGCAGGCCGCGAGGGAGCTGCAGTACCGGCCCAGTCTGGTGGCGCGCGCGCTGCGGCACAACACGTCGAGCACCATCGGATTCATCTCGGACCGGGCCTCTGAAAGGTTTGCTGCCGAGGCGATTCGGGGCAGCCTGACCACGGCACTGCTGCACCGGCAGCTGCTGTTTGTCGGCGAGACCGACGGCGACCGGAATCTCGAGGTCCGACTCGTCGAGGACATGCTGGACCGGGGAGTCGGTGGTTTCGTGTACGCATCCCTGGGTACCCAGCGAGTGACGCTGACTCCCATCCTGCGCAAGCAGCCGGTCGTGCTGCTCAACTGCCTGCCCCGCGGCCGCGGTATTCCCGCCGTACTGCCCGACGATGTCGGTGGTGGCGCCACCGCTGTGCAGCTGCTGCTGCGAGCCGGGCACACGGCGGGGATCTACCTGGTCGGCGAGACCGTGGGTGCGCTGGCCGGTATCGAACGGCGGGCGGGGATCGACCGGGCGCTGACCGATGCCGGCCTCGAGCTGGCCGGATTCGTCGATTGCATCTGGTGGCCGGACAATGCCTACCACGCGGTCCTCGATCTCCTGGAAGGCGGCGCCCGGCCGACGGCGATGATCTGCCTGAACGACCGGGTCGCCATGGGCGCCTACCAGGCCATCGCGGAAATGGGACTGTCCGTTCCGGACGATGTCTCGGTCGTCTCGTTCGATTCCTCCGATCTGGCAATGTGGCTGCGTCCGCATCTGACCAGTGTCGGGATACCGCATTTCGAACTCGGCCGGCGGGCCATCGAGGTGCTCCTGGACGACAAGAGCGGGAGCTCGGTCCATCGGATCCCGATGCCGGTCGTCGAACGAGACTCGATCGGGCCACCCGCCCGCCGCCGACCCCCCCGCAAGGGCAGGCCGAGTACCCGATGACAACCCGCGGCGAGCCACTGCGCCAACTCGGTTTCCTGACCATCGGCGTCTTCGACGGCGCCAGCCCCCGCCAAGGCCACGAGTCAACGTTGGACGTCATCGAGCTCGGTGAAAGTCTTGGCTTCGACACTGCCTGGGTGCGTCACCGTCACCTGCAGTACGGCATTTCCTCGCCGATCGCCATCCTGGCCGCCGCCTCGCAGCGCACCAGCCGTATCCAACTCGGTACCGCTGTCACTCCCCTGGGCTGGGAGAACCCGCTGCGGCTGGCCGAGGACCTCGCCACCGTGGACATCCTGTCCGGCGGACGCCTCAATCCCGGCGTCAGCGTCGGCCCGCCGATGCACTACGAGCGGGTCAGGCAGGCGCTGTACCCGGACACTGCGGACGTCGAGGACTTCGGCTACGAACGAGTCGCGAGGTTGCTGCGCCTCATCCGCGGTGAGCCGGCCACCGACTTCAGCGGCATCGAGGGCATCGAGGTGTTCTCCGACCGGATACAGCCGCATGCTGTTGGCCTCGCCGGCCGCATGTGGTACGGCGCAGCGAGTCTGCGGTCGGCGCAGTGGGCCGGCGACAACGGCCTGAACCTGCTGGCCAGCAGCGTGGTCAAGGCGGAGGAATCGCAGGACTTCGCCGAGATCCAGCTGTCGCACATCCGAACCTTCCGTGCTCACCACCCGGATGGCGACCGGGCCCGGGTCTCGCAGGGCCTTGTCGTCATCCCGACCGACACCGCGACCGCCGAGCAGCGGGCGAAGTACCTGCGCTACGCGCAGACCCGTACACCGCGGACCGCCAGTCCGCAGGGGCCGGCCCGGCTGATGTTCGCGGCCGATCTCGTCGGCACATCAGCGGAGATAGCCGAACTGCTCTACGCCCATGCCGCCTTCCGGGAGGTCGACGAGGTGGCGTTCGCGCTGCCGTTCAGCTTCGAGCACGACGACTACGTCCAGATCCTCACCGATATCGCCACCAGGCTCGGGCCTGCGCTCGGCTGGCGACCCGCAGTCTGAACTGGCGCCGGCACGTCAACGAGATCGCAGCCGGGCGGCCTGCTTTCGGAGGTGATCGCGTTCGGCAGTGCTGGTCGAGTGGGCCGCCGCCCGCTCGTAGTGCTGGGCAGCGATGTCGAGGTCGCCGGCCTTCTCGTGCAGATAGGCCCGGACGGCATCCAGTCGGTGGTGACCGGGGAGCCGTGCGTCAAGCCCGGCCAGCGTCGCCAGTCCGGCGCGTGGACCGTCGACCTGACCGACTGCCACCGCTCGGTTGAGGGCCACCACGGGATTGTCCTCAAGCGCCAGAAGTTCGTCGTACCAGGAAAGAATCTGCGGCCAATCAGTGTCCGCTGCCCTGCGGGCATCGTCGTGCAGTGCTGCAATGGCCGCCTGGATCTGGTATTCACCCCGTTTGTCCCGGGCGAGCGCAGCCTGGAGAATCCTGACGCCCTCGGCGATCTGGGTGACGTCCCAGCTGTCGCGCTGCTGCTCATCGAGCGGGACGAGCGCCCCGTTGCCGTCGGCACGGGCCGCGCTGCGGGCGTGATGCAGCAACATCAGAGCGAGCAAACCGGCAACCTCGGGCTCGTCCGATTCGCGAGCGAGCAGCCGGGCCAGCCGGATCGCCTCTGCCGCCAGGTCGATCCGGCCCGCGTACCCCTCGTTGTAGATCAGGTACAGGACCCGGAGCACCAGCGCTATGTCCGCCGGCGCGCCGAAGTCCCGTCCTTCCAGGGTCCGTTTCGCCCGGCTGATCCGTTGCGCCATCGTGGCCTCGGGGACCAGGAACGCGTCGGCGATCTGCTTCGTGGTCAACCCACCGACCGCACGCAGGGTCAGCGCGATCGCCGACGCCGGGCTCAGCGCGGGATGGCAACACAGAAACAGCAGCAGCAGGGTGTCGTCGGCCTGCCGCACAGCGCCCGGTGCCCGCTGGAGGAACGTTTCGTCCTCACGGCGCCGGCGGGCGGTGTCGGACCGGGCCGAGTCGATCAGCTTGCGGGCGGCGACGGTGACGAGCCAGGCCTTCGGATCACCCGGCATCAGAGTGGGCCACCGCTGATGTGCCTCGAGCAGGGCCTCCTGCACGGCGTCCTCTGCCGCCGCGAAGTCATTCCCGCGGCGCAGCAGGACCCCGAGCACCTGCGGCGCCAGCGTGCGGACGACGTCCTCGTTCACTCCGCGTTGGCAGGCATGTCGCTCAGCACCAGGCGCACCTCGATCCATTCGTGGATCGGCAGGCCGTCCTTGCCCGGGGCGGACGACACGAACGCGGCGATCTCATGGGCACGTGCCTCCGACTCGACGTCCACCAGGAACCACCCGGCGATCAGCTCCTTGGACTCGGGGAACGGGCCATCGGTGACGACCGGCGCGGCATCGGGACCGCCGTACCGGACGTAGGCGCCATCGGGACTGACCCCCTGGGCGTCGATCATCTCACCGCGTTCGGTGAGCATCCGGCCGGTCTCCCGCTGAAAGGCAATGTGGGCAGTGATCTCGTCGGCTGTCCACTCGCTCATCGGCGCGCAGCCGGCTATCGGCTCGGGGCCGCCGTTGTAATGCTTGAGCAACAGGTACTTGGGCATCGTTCGCTCCTTCGTGTCGGTGACGGCCATCGTGCCGCCCTCCCTGATGGAGCGGAACCACGGCCCGGTTCTCGACATCCGGTGGGTTATTCGCCGGCAAACTCCTGTCGCAGCATCTCGGCCAACCGCGCGGCGCGGCGGTTGGCCATCACCTCCTCCAACAACATTCCGCTGCCGTCCGGTCCGGCCAGCGGCACCCGCCAGTTCGGGTATTCGTCGACCGTGCCGGGCTGGTTCTGGGTCCGGCGGTCACCGACCATGTCGCCCAGCGCCACCGCCAGCAGCTTGGCCGGCGTCCAGGTCAGGTACCGATGCAACGCCAGGACGGTCTCCTCGACCTCCGCATCGACCGGGTTCGAGGCGGTCGGATCGAGCGAGTCCTGCGCCGATTGCGCAATGTCCGCCCGCAGTGCACCGCGCGCCCGCAGTTCCTCCACCCAGGCGCTGCGCTCGGATTCGGCAGCGGCCAGTTCCTCGTCGAGCGAGCGGGTGAGCAGACCCAGCGAGTGCCGCAGACGGACGTGGTCACCCGCCAGATATCCGCTGGTGGGCGGCAGGTCGTGGGTCGTCACCGACGCCAGGCAGTACTCCCGCCACCACTCCGGCCGCAGCGGTGCACCTCCGGCGTCGAACTCGAACTCGAACCACAGAATCGACGTGCCGAAGATCCCTCTGTCCCGCAGGTAATCCCGGACCCATGGCTCCACGGTGCCCAGGTCCTCGCCGACCACCAGGGCGCCGGCCCGGTGCGCCTCCAGCGCGAGAATGCCGATCAGGGCGTCGTGGTCGTAGCGGACATAGGTGCCCTCGGTCGGCAGGTTTCCCTCCGGGATCCACCACAACCGGAACAACCCGATGATGTGATCGACCCGCAGCCCGCCGGCCGACCGGAACGCCGTGACCAACAACTCCCGGAACGGGGCGTAGGCCAACTCGGCCAGCCGGTCCGGCCGCCACGGCGGCTGGGTCCAATCCTGACCGTTCTGGTTGTAGGCGTCCGGTGGCGCCCCCACCGTCACCCGCCGCGCGAAGACGTCCTGCAGACCCCAGGAGTCCGCACCCGACGGGTGCACGCCGACCGCCAGGTCGTGCAGGATCCCCAGAGTGCATCCGGCGCGCACTGCGGCGAACTGTGCGGCACCCAACTGCTCGTCCATCGCCCACTGCAGCCAACGATGAAAGTCGACCTGCTGCTGATGCGAATCCCGGAACGATTGCACCGCCGGTGATTCCGGATGTCGGAGGTCATCGGGCCAGACATGCCAATCGTTGCCGTGTTCTTCGGCGATCGCACACCAGGTGGCGTAGCCCTCCAGCCCGCCGCCCTCCCGGCGTTGGTAGGCCCGGTAGGCCAGGTCCCGTCCTACGGACCGCGGAACGCGGTAGATCAGATGCAGCGCTTCCCGTTTGGCCACCCAGGCAGTGTTCCGGTCCAGTCGGTCCAGGCCGTCCAGAGCTTCGTGCAGCTGCCCGCGGATGGTGGAGAATTGCTGCTGTGAAACGGTATCCAGTTCCGCGTACTCGACAATCCGCTCTGGTCGAAGGTA
This sequence comes from Mycobacteriales bacterium, assembly GCA_038229825.1. Taxonomy (GTDB): domain Bacteria; phylum Actinomycetota; class Actinomycetes; order Mycobacteriales; family Nakamurellaceae; genus Nakamurella. Next base: position 101,966 of record JBBROB010000013.1, on the reverse strand, counting down.
GATCGGGTTCGCGAACCGCCGACTGGTCGGCAGGTACGGTGACGGTTCCATCGGTACGGTCGGCTCGGCCGCATGCATCGGGTTGACGAGGACGAAGCCCGCCCCGTGCTCGGCCCCGGCCCAGACCGCCAGGTCCGTCAGATCCGCGAGATCGCCTGTCCCCCAGGACTGCTGAGATCGGACGCTGTACAGCTGGGTCGCCACCCCCCAGGCCCGGCGGCCGTTGGTCCGAGCCGGCAGACCCAGAAAGCGCGGGGTGACGATCAACAGTGCGCTCGCCTGGGCACCGGCCGAGAGTGCTTTGAGCGTGTGATACCCCAGCGGCAGATCCTCCGGGACTTCGAACGTCGCCTCCCCGGTCGGGCGACCATCCACCTCTCGGGGGGCGTTCCAGTTGTCCACCTGGTGCAGCCCGGAACGGACACCTCCGCCTTCCAGGTCGATCCACACCACGACCTGCTCGCCGTGCGTCACGTGCACGTCGAACGTCACCGACGTGCCATGGCGGGCGACCACACAGGTCGGCAGCATCCGACGCCAGGCCTGCAGCTGCCGCTCTTGCACGGCCTGCTGCGCCGAGGCAGACGTGGCCGCGTCGACGCCGAACGCGTCCAGCACCGCGGTGATGGTGCCCGGCTGTACCAGCGTGTGCTGTCCCTGCCAGTCCCAGAACTCGGTGGCGATGCCGAACGTCTGGGCCAGTTCGAGCAGTGCGGGGTCCAAGTGGCTCACAGAGTGAAGATAGCGGTACCGACTGACAGTGGTGACCTGCAGCATGCCCTCAGCTGGGTCGCAATACCGGGCGGAGTGCCTCGAGAACCGCCGGGTCGTCGATGGTGGACGGGATCGATACCTCTTCGCCGTCGGCCATGGTGCGCATCGTCTTCCGCAGGATCTTGCCCGAGCGTGTCTTGGGCAGGGCGGCGACGACGTGCACGTCCCGGAGCGAAGCCACCGCCCCGATCTGGTCACGAACCATCTGCACCAGCTCCGCACACACCCTCTGCTCCGAGGCGAAGTCGGTGGCGACCCCGGACTTGAGCACCACGAAGCCGCGCGGGAGTTGACCCTTGAGCTGGTCGGCAACCCCGATCACCGCGCACTCGGCGACGTCAGGGTGCCCGGCCAGCACCTCTTCCATCGATCCGGTGGACAGCCGGTGCCCGGCCACGTTGATGACGTCGTCGGTGCGGCCCATCACGAAGACGTACCCGTCCTTGTCGATGCGACCGCCGTCGCCGGTCAGGTAGTAGCCCTGGAAGGCCGACATGTACGAATCGACGAACCGCTGGTCGTCCTGCCACAGTGTGGTCAGCGATCCCGGCGGCATCGGCAGCTTGATGACGATGGAGCCGTCCTCGCCTGCCGGGGCCGGGGAGCCGTCGATCTCGACCACCTGGACGTCCCAGCCGGGTAGCGGCTTGGTGGGGGATCCGGCTTTCAGGTCCAGCAGCTCGATACCGGTCGGGTTGGCCACGATCGGCCAGCCCGATTCGGTCTGCCACCAGTGATCGATCACCGGGATGCCGAGCAGCTTGGTCGCCCAGTGGTAGGTCTCCGGGTCCAGCCGTTCGCCGGCCAGGAATAGGTATTTGAGCGAGCTGAGGTCATAGCCGCCGAGCAGTTCGCCGTTGGGGTCCTCCTTCTTGATGGCACGGAAGGCGGTCGGGGCCGTGAACATCACCTTGACCCGGTGATCGGCCACCACCCGCCAGAACTGGCCGGCGTCCGGTGTGCCGACCGGTTTGCCCTCGTAGAGCACGGTGGTGGCGCCGGCCAGCAACGGCGCGTACACGATGTAGGAGTGTCCGACCACCCAGCCGACATCCGATGCGGTGAACATGGTGTCGCCCACCGAGATGTCGTAGACGTTGGGCATGGACCACTGCAGAGCGACGGCGTATCCGCCGCTGTCGCGGACGACGCCCTTGGGCTTCCCGGTGGTGCCGGAGGTGTACAGGATGTACAGCGGATCGGTGGCCTTGACCGGCACCGGGTCGGCCGGCGTTGCGGCCGCGACGGCCTGCGCCCAGTCGATGTCGTCCGGAGCCATGCTGGTGGTGGTCTGCGGTCGCTGCAGGATGACCCGGTGGCGCGGCTTGTGGGTGGCCAATTCGATGGCCCTGGTCAACAGTGGGAGGTACTCGATCACGCGCTTGCCCTCGATACCGCCGGAGGCCGACACGATCACCGAAGGGGTGGCGTCGTCGATCCGGATGGCCAGCTCTTTCGGGGCGAAGCCGCCGAACACCACCGAGTGGACCGCGCCGATCCTGGCGCAGGCCAGCATGGCGATCGCCGCCTCCGGGATCATCGGCATGTAGATGACGACGCGATCACCCTTGCCGACGCCGAGCCCGACCAGCACGCCCGCAAACGCGGCGGCCTCGTCCCGCAACTGGCGGTAGGTGTAGGTGCGCTGCGTGGCGGTGACCGGGCTGTCATAGATCAGGGCGGCCTGATCACCGCGGCCCGCGTCGACGTGCCGGTCGAGCGCGTTGTAGGCCACGTTCAGCTCGCCGTCGGGAAACCAGCGGTAGAAGGGCGGGTTTTCGGAGTCGAGCGCCCGCGTCGGCGGCGTGAACCAGTCGATCGCCCCGGCAGCCTTCAACCAGAACGACTCCGGGTCGTCTGTACTCGCCTTGAAGAGGTCGTCGTACCTGCCCATTGCTCGGTCCTCCAGTGACTTCGTCGTCGTTGACAAAGAGCAGCCGCTGACCCGGGTAGCTGGGTCCACAGCCGACTGTCCTCCACTGTCCACCACATCACCGGCAGTGCCTAGACAACCAGCTACTGGCGGGACGAGAGTCACACCGCATCAGAAGGCCGCCACGATGTGGGTCAGCTCCACCTGGTGACCGGGTCTGGCCATCACCCCCACCACGTCGAACCGGACAATCGCCCAACGCACTCCCCATTCTGCCTGGAACAGCAACGCCAGCCGGCGGAGTTTCCGGCGCTTACCCTGGGTCACCGCCTCGGCCGGCGACCCGAAGCCGTCCCCGCTGCGCGTCTTCACCTCGCACACCACCAGATGAGAAAGACCATCGGTCGCCACGATGTCCAGTTCGCCCTCCCGACAGCGCCAGTTGCGAGTCAGGATCACCAACCCGAGGCTCTCCAGATGGGCTGCGGCCAGGGCCTCTCCCCGCCTGCCCAGTGCGTTGCCGGCCAGTGATGCCATCGCTGCGCCCCCGTCCCCGCCGCCAATCTGCCGGCCGCCTGCGGATCAGCCTGCGGCCTGACCGGTCGGCAGCAAAGCACGACCGGGCAAATGTGGACAGCTCACGGGTATGGGGACAACTCAGCCGAACGTCTCGGCCTCCGGGAGACGTAGATCGGGCTTGTCGAGCTCCTCGACGTTGACGTCCTTGAACGTCACAACCCGAACGTTCTTGACGAACCGGGCCGGGCGGTACATGTCCCAGACCCAGGCGTCGGACATCCGGACCTCGAAGTACATGTCGCCGTCGGAATTGCGCACCTGCACATCGACGGCGTTGCAGAGATAGAACCGGCGCTCGGTCTCCACCACGTAGGCGAACTGGCTGACGATGTCGCGGTACTCCCGGTAGAGCTGAAGCTCCATCTCGGTTTCGTACTGCTCCAGATCCTCTGCACTCACGTACTTGTCCCTCCCACTGTCAGTTCGTCGATGTCATCATCCCTCATCAGCGGCAGCCGCCAACTCCGTCGATGCACCTCACTCGGACCGTGCTGACGCAGCGCCGCGACATGCTCGGCCGTACCGTAGCCCTTGTTCTCGGCAAACAAATACTGCGGATAGTCCAGCGCGAGCCGGCGCAGCAGAGCGTCCCGCTCTGTCTTCGCCAGCACACTTGCCCCGGCCACTCCGGCGCAGGTCAGGTCGGCTTTGATCCGGGTGTGGACGGGTCCGCTCACACCAAGGAGTGGGGTCGGAAGCTCCGTCTCGGTGGGCGGCAGCAGATCCCCGTCGAACAGGGTCGGCTCCGGATCCGACAGATAGTCGTGGTTGCCGTCGAGCAGGATCGCGTCGACCGGGGCGGTCAGCTGGGCGAGTGCCCGCCGCCCGGCCAGGCGCAGCGCACCGATGATGCCGACGGTGTCGATCTCGGCCGGCGTGGCGTGGCCGACGGCGAACTCGCCGGCCCAGCGTCGGATGACCGGCAGCAGGGTTTCCCTCGCCGACGGGGTCAGCAGCTTGGAATCCCGCAGGCCCGCCGGAACCCGTCCGATCCGGGTGGTGACCACGACGACGCCGACCGAAACCGGTCCGGCGAGCGCACCCCGGCCCACCTCGTCCATCGCGGCGAGCCGCCGTATGCCGCCACGCAACAGCTCCTTCTCCAGCCGCAGGTGCGGCCTGGAGCCGGTCATCGCGGTGACTTGCCGGCCGCCCGGCGCTCTCGACGATGCCGGCGGCGGCCCGGCATCATGGCCAGCGAACCGCGCAGCCCGATCGTCAGCAGCAGACCACCGGCCGCCGGTAGCGCCGCTGTCGGGCCCGACCCCAGTGCCGTCGCCGCAGGGTCGATGTCGGGGTTGCCGATGGTGCGCCAGCGAGACGGAGGCATCACGATGAAGATCGCCTTGCCGATCACGTCGTCGGCCGGAATTGGCCGGCCGCAACTGGGCGGGGCAGCGCCGGGCTTGAATCCAAGGCAGTAGTACGACGAGTCGGACGAGTCGTTCCGGTGGTCACCCATCACCCACAACTGCCCGTCGGGCACTTTGAACGGTGCGAAGCAGCGGCGGGAGGAGTAATTGGTGGGGTCGTTGCCGGTCGTGCAGTCGGACACCCCCGCGGTGAAGCTCAGCGGTTGATAGATGTAGGGCTCGTGGAGGGACTTGCCGTCGACGGTGACGTTGCCGGTGGCGTCGCAACAGGCGACGGTCTGCCCTCCGACAGCGATCACCCGCTTGACGAAATCCTTTTCGTTCGGCGGCGCGATGCCCACCACCGAGCCCAATGCCGCAACCGCTTTGCCGGCCCAGCTGCTCGGACCCGGAATGTCGGCCTCCGGCGCCCAGCTGTCCGGACCCTTGAACACGACGACGTCCCCCTGCTTGGGATCGCGGAAGTCGTAGACGATCTTGCTGGCAAGAATGCGGTCACCGCCGGAGGACACACCGTGCAGCGTCTGCTCCATCGAACCGGAGGGGACGTAGTACACCTTCGCGACGAAGGTCTGGATGAGAAAGGTCAATGCGAACGCGATCACGATCAGAATCGGCAGTTCCACCCAGAACGGCCGTTTTGCTCTGTTGTTCCGCCTGACCGACTGCTTGCGCAGGCGCAGCACGGCCGCCGCATGTTGCTCATCGTCCACCGACTCCTGTCCCGCTCCACGGGGTTCCTGCGCCCTCGCGTCCGAGGTCACCACCCAGTCCTGCCAGGGCCCCTGAACCGGTGTAATGCCGTTGGCTCTGTCAGGGACGCTGGTGGCGTCGGGTTCGCCGACCGCCTCGCCCTGCTTACCCGCCCCGGCATCATGCTCACTCATCATCCTCAGGCTACGGCTTCCGGAATAAAGCGTTGGTATGTCACGCGGATGCACGAGCCCGTCGTTGCGGGGTCCGTGCCGCGCAACAGGCCGCCGCATCCGGTGGGATGACGACGGCCTGTCGGGACGTGAGGCGGGCGACGGGGATCAGCGGTCGCGCTTCTCCTTGATCTTGGCGGCCTTGCCGCGCAGATCTCGCAGGTAGTACAGCTTGGCCCGCCGGACATCGCCCCTGGTGACGAGTTCGATCCGGTCCAGGTTCGGGGAATGCACAGGGAAGGTGCGCTCGACACCGACCCCGAAGCTGACCTTGCGGACCGTGAAGGTCTCGCGGATGCCGCCGCCCTGGCGGCGGATCACGTGGCCGGCGAAGATCTGGATACGAGAGCGGGCGCCCTCGATGACCTTGACGTGCACCTTGACGGTGTCGCCCGGCCGGAAATCCGGAAGATCGGTCCGCAAGGAGGCGGAGTCCAGAGCGTCCAGGGTATTCATGGGGTGTTCCTCACTGGGATGTTTTCACTACATACATCGACGAGTCTCGTGGGCGGTCACGGCAGACCCACGGCGGGCCGACCGGCAGGATGCCGGGATGCGCCCGGTATTCCTCACAACCCCTCTAGTCTGCCAGATCAGCCGGACCAGGCGAAATCGTCCTTCCCGCAGCGAAGCGAACGCCCTGCTGCTCCAGCACGGCCAGGTCGCCGGTGTCCAGATCGGCGGGATCCAGGGCCGCGATCAGATCGGGTCTGCGTTCCGCCGTCCGCCGGAGCGACTCGTCGCGACGCCACCGCTCGATGGCGCCGTGGTGCCCGGACAACAACACCGGCGGCACCGAAAGACCCTGGTAGACAACGGGCCTGGTGTAGTTGGGATACTCGAGCAGGCCGACCGACGAATCGCCGAACGAGTCGGTCGCCGCGGAGACCGGGTTGCCGAGGACACCGGGGACGAGCCGTGCGATGGCCTCCACCATCACCAGCACGGCAGCCTCACCGCCGGCCAGCACGTAGTCGCCGATCGAAAGCTCGAGCACCTCCATGGAACCGGCCGCGTGGTCGACGACACGTTGGTCGATGCCCTCGTATCGGCCGCAGGCGAAGATCAGCCGACTGCGACCCGCCAGATCGGCGGCAACCGCCTGGGTGAAAGGACGCCCGGCGGGTGTCGGAACGATCAACGTCGCACCCGCGTCGCCGATCGAATCCCCGACGATGCAATCCAGCGCCCTGCCCCACACATCGGGCTTCATCACCATGCCGGCGCCACCGCCGTACGGAGTGTCGTCCACGGTGCGGTGCCGGTCGGGCGCGAACTCCCGCAGGTCGTGGACGTCCACCCCGATCAGCCCATCGGTGATCGCCCGGCCGAGCAATGACTGCTGCAGCGGCCTGAGGTACTCCGGGAAGATGGTGATGACATCGAGCCGCAGACCGGGCGCGCTCACGCGAACATGCCCTCCGGCGGGTCGACCACCAGTCGCCGCGCCGCCAGGTCGACCTCGGGCACGATCGCCCGCACGAACGGGACCAGTTCCTCCGAACCGTCCGGCCGGTTGACCACCAGCACCGGGGCGGCCGGCGGATGCATCACGTCCACCACCTCGCCGAGCAGCTCACCGGCCGGGTTGTGCACGGCAAGGCCGATCAGCTGGTGGTCGTAGAACTCATCGTCGTCTTCGGGTTCCGGCAGCGACTCCGCGTCCACCAGCAGGTGCACACCACGAAGGGTTTCGGCCGTGTTCCGGTCGACGATGCCCGCGAAACCCACCACCTGTACCGGACCGGACTGCCGCGAGCCGGACACGGTGAGCGACGGACGGACCGTGGAGTCGGTCTGCAACGTCGATCCGACCGCGAACCGGGCCGCCGGATCATCGGTGAACGGAGTGACCGTCACTTCACCGCGAATGCCGTGCGCACGGCCGATCCGGCCCACCTGTAGTTGGGGCATGCGAGCGGCCGGCCGTGCGGTCAGCGATCGGTGTCGACGACGTCGACCCGGATACCACGCCCACCGACAGCCGACATCACGGTCCGCAGCGCGGTGGCCGTACGGCCGCCGCGACCGATGACCTTGCCGAGATCATCGGGGTGAACCCGGATCTGCAGCGTGCGGCCACGACGCCCGGTGGTCAGATCGACCCGGACATCCTCGTCGTGTTCGACAATGCCCCGGACCAGATGTTCCAGGGCGTCGGTGAGCACACTCACTTGGCGTCGGCGGCCGCGGCCGGGGCCGGGGCCTCGGTGGCAGCCGGCGCGTCGGCGGCGACATCAGCAGCCTCGGGAGCCTTGGCTGCGCGCTTCTTCGGCGTGGTGGCGGCGGGCGCATCGTCGGTTCCGATGGCAGCCATGGCCGCCTCGTAGCGCGTCCGCTTGTCGATCTTCTCGGGCTGCGGCTTGAGCGTGCCCTCGGTTCCGGGCAGGCCCTTGAACTTCTGCCAGTCACCGGTCACCTTGAGCAGGGACAGCACGGACTCGGTCGGCTGCGCGCCGACGCCCAGCCAGTACAGCGCCCGCTCGGAGTCGATTTCGATGAGGCTCGGTTCGAGCTTCGGGTGGTACTTGCCGATCGCCTCGATGGCACGACCGCCACGGCGGGTGCGGGCATCGGAGACGACAACACGGTAGAACGGCTCGCGAATCTTGCCGAAGCGAGCGAGCTTGATCTTGACAGCCACGTGGGAAGAACTCCTTGAAGATGACGGCGGAATCTTCCGCCAGGGGGCGGGCGATCCGATCCGCGTGGGGTTAGCGGTCCGAGGCGCACCAATGGCGGCCGAGCTCGGAGAGAGGGGCCGAGCATCAGCCGTAACCAGATCATTAAACCACGCGACCAGCCCTGATCACGGCCGCCGGATGCCGCAGGATCTCGAAGTCGGCGGCCGGATCGGCCGGGTAGAGGGTCAAATCGGCCGAGTCGCCGAACTCCTGCGCACCGAGCCCCAGCCAGTTCCTTGCCTGGTGGCTGGTCGCGTCCAGCACCTGCCGCGAGGGCAACCCGATGCGGCCTAGCTCGACCACCTCGTCGACGATCCGGCCGTGTTCGATGAAACCGCCGGCATCGGTCCCGGCGTGGACGCTGATCCCTGCCTCCACCGCCGCCCCGATCGTCTGGTCGCTTCGTTCGTACAGTTCCCGCATGTGCCTGGCGTAGGAAGGGAACCGGCTGGCCGCATCGGCGAACATCGGGAAGTTGGCGATGTTGATCATGGTCGGGACCAGGTGGACCCGGCGGCGCGCCATCTCGTCGATGGTGTCGGCGGTGAGTCCGGTGCCGTGTTCGATGCAGTCGATGCCGGCTGCCAGCAGCCCCGGTAGCGCGCTCTCGCCGAACACGTGCGCGGTCACTCGGCAGCCCGCCGCGTGCGCAACCTCGATGGCCTCGACCAGCACCGCGTCGGGCCACAACGGAGTGAGTTCACCGACGCTGCGATCGATCCAGTCGCCCACCAGCTTGATCCAGCCGCCGCCGTAGCGGGCCTGCCGCGCCACCTCGGCGGGCAGGTCGGCCGGATCATCGAGGTCGACGCCGAGATCCCGGATGTAGCGCTTTGGCTGGGCGATGTGCCGGCCGGCCCTGATCAGGATCGGCAGGTCGTCCCGGTCGGTCAGCGAGCGGGTGTCGACGGGCGATCCACAGTCGCGGATCGCCAGCACCCCGGCCGCCAGACCGGTCCGCGCCTGCTCCTCGGCCTCCTCCAGGGTTACCCCCCCGTCCCCGGAGTACCCGACATGGCAGTGCGCGTCGACGAAACCGGGCAGCGTCCAGCCGGAGAACTCCAGCGCGTCCGATACCGGCTGATCCACGAAGACCCCGCCGGCCATCCAGTACTCCACCGGTTCGCCGGTCGCGGCGTCGTGTCCGGTGATGTGCAGGGCCGGCGGCCGGCTCACTTCTTCGGGAACTTCAACTGCGACGGATCGAAACCGGGCGGCAGTTGATCGAGCCCGAAGTTCGCCGGCAGCTGCGGCGCGCCGGCACCACCCATCCCCATGCCCGGCATGCCGGGGAAGCCGGCCGGCATGCCCCCCTTGATCTTTGGCGGTGTCGGCCCGCGGCCCGACACCTTGCCCTTCTTGCCTTTTCGGCCCTTGACCGCCTTGCGATTGTTGCGCGCGCCGGGGAACCCGAACCGGCCGGCCATCGCCGACATCATCTTGCGGGCCTCGAAGAACCGGTCGACGAGGGCGTTGACCTGCGTCACCGTTGATCCGGAGCCTTTGGCGATGCGCTGCCGCCGGGATGAATTGATGATCTTGGGGTCCTGCCGCTCCCCCGGCGTCATCGACTGGATGATCGCGGCGGTGCGATCGATGTCCCGGTCATCGACGTTCGCCAGTGCCTCTTTCATCTGACCGGCACCGGGCAGCATGCCAAGGAGGCCGCCGATCGGGCCCATCTTGCGCAGCATCATCATCTGTTGCAGGAAGTCGTCCAGAGTGAAGTCGTTGCCGGCCAGCTTGGTGGCCATCGCCTCGGCCTGATCGGCCTCGAAGTGCTGCTCAGCCTGCTCGATCAGGGTCAGCATGTCGCCCATACCCAGGATCCGGGAGGCCATCCGATCCGGGTGGAAGGTGTCGAAGTCCGCCAGTTTCTCGCCGGTCGAGGCGAACATGATCGGCACACCGGTGATCTGCCGCACGCTGAGCGCGGCGCCACCGCGAGCGTCGCCATCGAGCTTGGTGAGCACCACTCCGGTGAAGCCGACGCCGTCGGCGAAGGACTGGGCGGTGTTGACCGCGTCCTGACCGATCATCGCGTCGAGGACGAACAGGATCTCGTTGGGTTGGACGGCATCTCGGATGTCCGAGGCCTGCTGCATCAGCTCGGCGTCGACACCGAGCCGGCCGGCCGTGTCGACGATGACGATGTCGTGCTGCTTGGTTCTGGCGAATTCGATGCCGGCCCTGGCCACCGCCACCGGGTTACCGACGCCGTTACCCGGTTCCGGGGCGAACACCGCCACCCCTGCCTGCTCCCCGACCACCTGCAGCTGCGTGACCGCATTCGGTCGCTGCAGGTCACACGCGACCAACAGCGGCGCGTGACCCTGATTGCGCAGCCACAGTGCCAGCTTGCCGGCCAGCGTGGTCTTGCCGGCACCTTGCAGACCGGCCAGCATGATCACCGTCGGCGGGTTCTTGGCGAACACCAGCCGGCGCGTTTCGCCGCCGAGAATGCTGACCAGCTCATCGTTGACGATCTTGATGACCTGCTGGGCGGGGTTCAGCGCCGCCGAGATCATCGCGGCAGTGGACTTCTCCTTGACCGCGGCGATGAACGTACGGACGACGGGAAGCGCCACGTCCGCTTCCAGCAGCGCGATACGGATCTCGCGTGCGGTGGCGTCGATGTCGGCCGCGGACAGCCGGCCTTTGCCCCGCAGACTGGAAAAGACGGTGGCAAGGCGATCGGAAAGGGTGTCGAACACAGAAGCCAGGCTATCCCAGCGCCGCGACCACGGCCGCGACGATCTCCGTGCCGCGGGCCGGGGTGATTCTCGCCCCGTCGGCGCCCACCAGGTAGAAGATGTCGACGACTTCGGCACCGAGGGTGTCCACCCGGGCGGAGGTCACATCGACCTCGAGGGTGGCCAGGGTCGACGCCACCGAGTGCAGCAGCCCCGGTGTGTCGTGCGCTCTGACCTCGAGAACCATCGCCCGGTCGGAGGCGCCGCGCATCACCTGGACGCTCGGCGGAGCAGCCACCGTTGCCCGCCGGGCACGAGCCCGCTTGGCCAGTCGGGCGGCCAGGTCGAGGGAGCCGTCCAATGCCTTGACCAGGTCTGCCCGCAGCGTCGAGGATTCCGGCGGATCACCGAACTCGGGAGTCACGCTCCAGGTCTGCAGACCGATGCGCTCGATCGTGCGGACCGACGCGGCCCGGATCGTCAGCCGATGAACGGTCAGCACACCGGCCGCAGCGGCCAGCAGCCCCGTCCGGTCGGGTGCCGCCACGGTGACCTCGAGCCCGGTGCTGCCCGGCCGGATGACGATGCCGGGGCCGCCGGCGGCGATCAGCTGCGCCTCGGTATCGCTGAGCTCCCCCGCGTCGGGCAGCGGTTCGCCGGCCAGCGCCGATCGCACCCGATCGACCAGGTACCTGACCTGGTTGGCCTTCCAGGTCGACCAGGCCGCCGGCCCGGCGGCGGTGGCGTCGGCCTCGGTCAGCGCGTGCAGCAGATCCAACACCGCGGCCGGCGACTCCGCATCGAGGGCGGCCACCACCTTGGCGATGGTCGCCGGATCGTCGGGATCGCGGTGCGCTGCCGTCTCTGCCAGCAGCAGATGGTGCTGGACGAGGCATCGGATGATCTCGATGTCGGGTTTGGCAACACCGATCCGACCCAGCCAGGACGGAATCATCTCGGCCCCTACCGTCGAGTGATCACCCTCCAGGCCCTTGCCGATGTCGTGGAAGATCGCCGCCAGCAGCAGCAGGTCCGGTCGGGACACCCGCCGCACCAGGGCGGAGGCGTTGACCGCCGTCTGCATCAGGTGACGGTCCACCGTGAACAGGTGAATGGGGTCGCGCTGCGGCAGCGAACGGAGCCGTTCCCAGCCGGGGATCAACTCGGCGATCAACCCGGCCTGATCCAGACCCTCCCACGCGGTGATCATCGGTTCACCTGCCCCGAGCAGGGACAGAAATGCATCCAGCGCCACCGGGGGCCAGGGTTCCGGCATCACCGGACGGGTCCTGGCGAGCCGGACAACGGTGGCCGGCGACACCGGCAGGCCGGCCTGGGCGGCGGCGGCGGCGGCACGCAGGGCAAGGGCGGGCGCCGTGGCCGGGTTGACATTTCGCGCCAGGACGGCCTCGCCGTCCTGTTCGACGATCCCGTCGGCCAACGGCGTGCGATCGGGCCGCCGGACCAGTCGGCCGTCCACATCGGTGAGCGCGCCGCGGCCCGGTCCGGCCAGTACCCGGCCGACCCGGTGCCAGGTCAGATCGCTGGCATGGACGACCGTGCGGCCGATCGCCGAAACGTGGCGCAGCAACATGTCCCGATCGTCCAGCCCCATCAGGTCGGCGACCGCGTCCTGGTCCTGCTGCTGCAGCCGGTCGGTGGCCCTTCCGGTCACCGTCTGCACCGCGTCGCGCACGTCCAGCAGGGCGGACCTGGCCTCCTCCAATCCCTGGTGTGGGCAGTCGGCGAGCCAGGAGGCCGCCACGGCCCGCATCACCACCAGGTCGCGCAGACCACCGCGGGATTCCTTGAGGTCGGGTGTGGTGGCGAAGGCGAGCTCTCCGCTGCGGTCGGCCCGCTCCTTGCAGGACGCCAGCAGCGCCGGTAGCCGGTCTTTGGCATCGGACCGCCAGTCCGCCAGCACCCGGCGGTGGAGCGTTGCGGCCAACTCCGGATCGCCGGCGATGTGCCGCAGATCGAGCATGCCCAGCACCACCGGCAGGTCCTGCTTGGCGATCTGGCGGGCACCACCGACCGAGCGCACCGAATGATCGAGCCGAATGCCGGAATCCCAGATCGGGTACCACAGCCGCTCGGCGAGCATTTCGGCGTACGACACAGGAGTTTCGGTGGAGTGCAACAGCACCAGGTCGAGATCCGAGAACGGCGACAACTCCCCCCGACCGAACCCGCCGACGGCTACCAGGGCCACTCCGCCGACGTTCACGCCGGCATCAGCGGCCAGTCCGGCCAACCAACCGTCGGTGAGTCGGGCAAGAGCCCGCCGCCGGGCCGGGCCGGGGATACCGGTCCGGCCCAGCAGCTGGGCTCTCAATTCTGCGAATCCGCCCCGTTCGGGATCCAGCCTGTTCGACTCCGACGGGGAGATGACCATGTGCTACAGGGCTTCCTGACCGCGCTCGCCGGTACGGACCCGCACCACGTTCTCGACAGTCGTGGCCCAGACCTTGCCGTCGCCGATCTTGCCGGTACGCGCGGCCCGCACGACGACGTCGACCACGTCATCCGCGTCCTCGTCGTCGACCAGGATCTCCACCTTGACCTTCGGGAGGAGCTCGACCGTGTACTCGGCACCGCGATAGACCTCGGTGTGACCGCGCTGCCGTCCATAGCCGGAGGACTCTGACACCGTCATACCCTGCACACCGAAGGCCAGCAGCGCGGCCCGTACCTCGTCGAGTTTGAAGGGCTTGATCACTGCGGTGATCAGTTTCATGCGTGAACCTCCGTTGCTGGCGCCGAGCCGGTGAGATGACCTGATGGAATGGTGCCTCCGGTGGCCTGCGTGTCGAACTCGTAGGCCGACTCCGCGTGCTCATTGATATCGATCCCCTCGACCTCGGCATCTTCGGAGACCCGGAAGCCGATGGTCTTGTTGATGACCCAGCCGAGGATGAAGGCGACAGCGAACGAATACACCAGGACCGAGGCCGCGCCGGTCGCCTGACGACCCAGTTGGCCCAGACCTCCGCCGTAGAACAATCCGTTGTTGGCGAACGAGTTGACGTCGCTGGATGAGAAGAATCCGATGAACAGGGTGCCGAAGATGCCGCCGACGAGGTGCACGCCGACGACGTCGAGCGAATCGTCGTAACCCAGCTTGTACTTCAGTCCGACGGCGAACGCGCACACCGCTCCGGCCAGCAGTCCGAGGACCACCGAGGCCCACGGGGTGATGAATCCGCACGCCGGGGTGATGGCGACAAGACCTGCGACAGCACCGGAGGCAGCGCCAACGCTGGTGGCATGACCGTCCCGGAAGTACTCGACGATCAGCCAGCCACCGAGCGCGGCGGCCGTGGCGACCTGAGTGTTCATGAAGGCGAGTCCGGCCAAGCCATTGGAGCCGACCGCGGATCCGGCGTTGAAGCCGAACCAGCCGAACCACAGCAGCCCGGAACCCAGCAGCACCCAGGGGACGTTGTGCGGTCTCATCGGGTTCTTCCGGAAGCCGACCCGCTTTCCGAGCACGATGCAGAGGGCCAGTGCGGCTGCACCGGCGTTGATGTGCACCGCGGTGCCGCCGGCGAAGTCCTCCACGCCTGCCTTGCCGGTCGGAGCCCACAGGGTGGTCAGCCAACCCGGCTTACCACCGAGTGCTCCGAAGTCGAACACCCAGTGGGCGACCGGGAAGTAGACGATGATCGCCCACAGGGTCGCGAAGACGCACCAGGAAATGAACTTGGTCCGGTCGGCGATGGCACCGGAGATCAGGGCCGGCGTGATCACCGCGAACATCAGCTGGAAGGCAGCGAAGACGATCACCGGGATGCCGGTCCCCGTCCCGCCGAAGGCGACGATTTCCGCTGCAGCGTTGCCCAGGTGACCGAGGGAGAAATCCCCGAAGAATCCACTCGTCGACGTACTCGCGAATGCCAACTTGAACCCGAACAGAACCCAGAGAATGGAAACGATGAAGATAGTGACGAACGACATCATCATCATGTTGAGCGTGCTCTTGGACCGGGTCAGCCCACCGTAGAAGAACGCCAGACCAGGCGTCATGAGCAGCACCAGCGCGCTGCTGGCGAGCATCCAGGCGGTGTCGCCCGGACTGAGGACGACAGGATCGGCTGCAGCCAGCAGCGATGTCGCAACGTGCGAGACCATCAAACCTCCAGGCATGGGGATGGAGTGGGATCGAGTGATCCGCGAACCAGCCCAGCTTCACCGGAGGTTGTTTCCTGGCGCGGCCGTTCTTGTTTCGCGCCCGTGAACTCGGACGTTTTGGGGTTTCGGTCCTGTTGCGCTGATGTTTCTGGTGGGTGAATTGCCTGGTCGGAATTCCAACTTGCTGTGCGTGATCGGTCAGTCACCGAGTAACGCGTCGACAAAGGCGGCCGGTTCGAACGGTGCCAGATCATCCGGGCCCTCGCCGAGACCGACGAGTTTCACCGGCACGCCCAGTGCCCGCTGGACGGCAACGACGATGCCGCCCTTGGCAGTCCCGTCGAGCTTGGTCAGCACGATGCCGGTGACATCGACCACCTCGGAGAAGACCCTGGCCTGCACCAGGCCGTTCTGCCCGGTGGTGGCATCGAGCACCAGCAGGATTTCGTCCACCTTCGCCTGCTTCTCGATGACCCGCTTGACCTTGCCGAGCTCGTCCATCAGGCCGGTCTTGGTGTGCAGGCGACCGGCGGTATCGATGATCACTGCATCCGCCCCTTCGGCGATGCCCCTGGCGACCGCGTCGAAGGCGACGGCGGCCGGGTCGGCACCGGCCGCGGACCGGACGACGGTGGCGCCGGCCCGTTCGCCCCAGGTCTGCAGTTGGTCGGCCGCGGCGGCCCGGAAGGTGTCAGCGGCGCCGAGCACGACGTGGCGTCCGTCGGCGACAAGGACCCTGGCCAGCTTGCCGGTGGTGGTGGTCTTGCCCGTGCCGTTGACCCCGACCACCAGCAGCACCGACGGCCGGCCGTCGTGCGGCAGCGCACGCACCGTCCGGTCCGGCACCTGTCCCTTGGCGTCGGTTTCCACTGCTTCGATCAACACCCGCCGGAGCAGGGCCCTGGCGGAGATCGAGTCGGTCACGCCGTGGGTGGCCACCTCACGGCGCAGCTTTTCGGTGATCTCGGCCGCGGCGCCCGCACCGAGGTCCGCCATCAGCAGGGTGTCCTCGACATCGGTCCAAGAGTCCTCGTCGAGGGTGCCGGCGCCGAGCAGACCCAGCAGCGATCGGCCGAAGGCGTTCTGCGACCTCGACAACCGGCCGCGCAGCCGGCCCAGCCGGCCCGCTGTCGGTGCGATCTCGTCCACCGGGGGCGCCGAGGCCAACTCCTCGATCACCGGTTCGTCGACCAGGAATTCCTCGATCGTCGGAATCGGGTCGGAGGTCACGTCCGCGGGGGTGAGGTCCGCGGCGGGTACGTCCACGGGGGGTACGTCCACGGACGGCACGTCCGCCTCCGGCAGCGCGACGTCGACCATTTCTCGCCGTACCGAGTCCCGCGGCACGGACGCGTCGTCGCCGACGCCCGGCTGGCCGTCGGTCTCCGTGCGTTCCGGATCCGTGCGTTCGGTGACGTGCGGCGGGCCGGTGACGGGAGCGGGCGGGCCGGTGACGGGAGCGGGGGGGCGGGTGACGGGAGGGCCGGTGACCGGAGCGGGGGGGCCGGGCGGCTCGGCCAGCGCGGTCGAACCGGCGCTGAAGGAGATCGAGCCACCGGCTCGGTAACCGCCCTTCGCCGGTGGTTTGCCGACCTCTGGTTCCAGCGCCGTCGCCGGCGGCTCGACCAGCGAGATCTTCCGACGGCGCCCGAGGGCCAACCCCGTCCCGAGACCGATCGCCAGCACAACAACAATCCCGATGACTATCCAGATCCATGTCGACACGACGGTCATCCTCCCAGACCGGCGGCGGCCCCGGACGTCAAGCGCTGTCGAACAGCCTGTCGACGACTCGTCTGGCGCGGCGGGTCGCCCGCCGGTAGTCGTCCACGAACTGGCCAGGATCGCCGGTGGCCGGATAGCCCAGCGCCCTGGCCACTCCTGTCAACTCCCGGCCATGGGTGGGGATCTGATCCTCCGGCTTCCCCCGTACCAACATCAGCGCATTCCGGGTTCTGGTCGCCTCCAGCCATCCCCCGCTCAGCGATTCGGCATCGGCGGCGGTGATGATTCCGGCCCTTGCCGCTGCGTCAATGGCCGGCAGCGTCCGGGTGGTGCGCAGCGCAGGCACCTCCGCCGCGTGCTGGAGTTGGAGCAACTGCACCGTCCACTCGACATCGGACAGACCACCACGACCCAGCTTGGTGTGAGTGGTCGGATCCGCGCCCCTGGGCAGCCGCTCGGCATCGACCCTGGCCTTGATCCGCCTGATCTCCACCACGTCCCTGCCATCGAGACCACCGACCGGATAACGGAAGTCATCGGCTGCGGCGACGAAGGCCCGGCCCAGCTCCTGGTCGCCGACGATCGGCCGAGCGCGCAACAGCGCCTGCCGTTCCCAGGGCGCCGCGAACTTCTGCCAATACGAGCGGTAGGCCTCCAGTGTGCGGACCAGCGGTCCGTTCCGGCCCTCCGGCCGCAGGTTGGCATCGACCAGCAGCGGTGGATCCGGTGTCGGCCGGGCCAGCAGCCGAGCCATCAGGTCGGCCACCGCGGTCATGTCGTCCAGTCCGTCCCGGCTGCCCTGCCCCGGCAGGGCTTCGGCCACGTACATCACATCGGCGTCCGACGAGTAGCCGAGTTCGGCCCCACCGAGCCGGCCCATACCGATCACCGCCAGCCGACCCCGTACCGCACCGCCGCGGGCAGCGGCGACCTGCTTGAGCGACACCTCGTAGGCCGCCTGCAACGAGGCCTCGGCGACGCCGGTCAAGCCGGCGGCGACAGCACTGACATCGATCAAACCGAGCAGATCGGCGCAGGCGAGCCGGAGCATTTCGTGCCGTCGGGCCGATCTGGCTGCATCCACCGACTCCTGCGCGGTCGATGCCCGCCGCGACCTGGCCAGCAGGGCCACTGCCACCTGCGCCGGCCGTGGGGCCAGCAGGGCGACATCGTCGACCAGCAGGCGCAGCACCTCCGGAGCTCTGACCAGGAGGTTGCCGACCAGCTTGGAGCCCCCCAGCAGGGTGCCCAACCGCTGGGCGACCAGTCCTTCGTCGCGCAGCAGCCGCAGGTACCACGGGGTGTCGGCCAGTGCTTCGGAGACCTGTCGGTAGGACAGCAGGCCGGCGTCGGGATCGGGGCTGCCGGCGAAGGTATCGAGCAGAACCGGCAACAGGGTCCGTTGGATGGCTGCTCGGCGGCTGACACCGGAGGTCAGCGCGGCCAGGTGCCGCAGGGCCGAATCGGGACTGCGGAAACCCAGGGCGGCCAATCGCGCGGTCGCTGCCTCCGCGCTCAGCCGCAGTTCGTCGCCGGGCACCGCGGCCACCGCATGCAGCAGGGGCCGGTAGAAGAGTTTCTCGTGCAGCCGGCGGACCGATGCACTGTGCCTTATGCGGTCGGCGGTGAATACCTCAGCGGCGCTGAAGGTCCCGCTGGCGGTGTAGCCGTCGGCCCGGGCCAGCCATTCCAGATCGGCCGGATCCTCCGGCAACAGGTGGGTGCGGCGCAGCCGCTGCAGCTGGAGTCGGTGCTCGGCGCGACGCAGAAAGGTGTAGGCCGCGGCCATCTCTGCACCGTCGGATCGACCGACGTAACCGCCGCGGATCAACGACCGCAATGCCATCAGGGTTCCCGGCAGCCGCAGGTCGGAATCGGTCCGGCCGTGCACGAGCTGCAGCAGTTGTACCGCGAACTCGACGTCCCGCAGTCCACCGGAGCCGAGTTTGAGTTCCTTGTCCTTGATTCCCTCCGGAATATTGGCCTCGACCCGTCTGCGCATCGCCTGTACATCATCGACGAACGAATCTCGCCCCGCCGCGCTCCAGACGCCTTTGGAGGTGATCGCGGTGAAGGCCCTGCCGACCTCTAGGTCGCCGGCCGCAGGTCTGGCCTTGAGCAGTGCCTGGAATTCCCAGGTGTGGGCCCAGCGCTCGTAGTACGCGGCATGGCTGGGCAGGGTGCGGACCAGTGCGCCGGCTTTGCCCTCTGGGCGCAGCGCGGCATCGACTTCCCACGCCACCTGGCCGCAGATGCGCATCAGGCCGGAGGCGAGATTCGTTGCGGTGGCGAGCATCCGATTGCCATCCCGGTCCGGGTCGGGCCCGTCGGGATGATCGGCGGCGAAGATGACGTCGACATCCGACAGGTAGTTCAGCTCTCTGGCTCCGCACTTGCCCATCGCGATGATGGCCAGTCTCGCCGGCGCGGCCGAGGCGGGCAGCCCGGCCGCCGCGACCGCCAGACCAGCTTGCAGAGTCGCATCGGCCAGATCCGACAGGGCCTGGCAGACGGCAGGCAGCGCGGTGACCGGCAGCGACGACTCGACGGCGGGCGCCAGATCGTGCGCGGCGATGATCAGCAACTGGGAGCGGTAGGCGCGGCGCAGCGCCAGCACGGCCGCCCCGCCGGTGACCGTCGCCCGGCCGCCTTCGGTTCCGGTACACCTCGGGGTGGCCGGGTCGATGCCGACCGATGCGTCCAGGACGGACTGCATGGCCGCCGCGGCGATCAATTCGCCCGGCACGGCCTCCGGAAGCAGCAGCCGCCAGTGTTCCGGGCAGGCGGCCAGGTGCTCCGACAGTCCGGTGGACCCGCCGAGCACCGCGATCAGCCGTCCCCGGAACCTGGGAAAGGCTCGCACCGCGGCCAGGATCTCGGGCCCTTCGCTGCTGGCCTGCACCAGCGCAGCCAGGCCGTGCACGGCCAGGTCGGGCCGACCGGCGCGGGCGAGCGCGGTCAGCACGCCGTCGGCGCCGGGGGCCGCAGCATCACCGGCGGCGAACCCGAGCTGACGCAGGTCGTCGCCCACCCGGTCACCGTCGCCGAGGCCGAACCGGGCCAGGGTCCGCGCTACCGGTCGCGTCATGAGTTTCCGTGCAGTGGCAGCCGGCGACCGAGCAGCGATCCGTCCAGTTGGTCGGGGTGGTCAGGGTCGGGGTGGTCAGGGTCGGGGTGGTCAGCGGTGGTCGACTCGGCCGCGAACTGGACGAACCGGCCGATGAAGTCTCGCCATACCTCCCCCATCGCGTCTTCTGCCTGGTCCAGGAACGGGCCGAGTCGACCGACCGGCTCGAGCCCCTCGGACCGCGCCCAGGCGCGGAGGTCGTCCGCGGACGGTTCGATATGGAACTGCAGGGCCCAGGCAGCAGGGCCGATCCGGAAGGCCTGGTGTGGATACCCGGTCGAGGACAACAGCAGGACGGCGCCCGGCGGAAGCGAGGCGACGACGTCGTAGTGGTAATGCATGACATCGGGAGTCATCGGCAGTGCGGCAAACAGTGGATCCGTGTCGGCCGCATCGCGTTTCGCCGTCAGATGCGCGCCGATCTCGGGACCGTCGGCGCCCCTGGTGACCGTTCCGCCGGTAGCCACCGCCAGCAGCTGGGCGCCCAGGCAGATGCCCAGCGTCGGCGTGCGCCGGGCGACCGCATCGGCCAGCAGCTGCCGTGCCGCCGGGAGCCACGGGGCGAGATCATCGTCGTAGGCGCCCATCTCGCCGCCCAGACTGATTACTGCGTGGTAGCCGTCCAGATTCGTCGGAACGGCATCGCCGGCGTGCAGCCGGAGCACGTCGACCGCGGCGCCGGCATCGGCCAACCAACCGGCGAGCCGCAGGAGCGGGTCGGTCGCGTCGTGCTCGAGCACCAGGATGTTGGCCCGGGTCTGTGAACTCATCGCGGATCTCCCAGTTCGACGACGACCGGGGCATGGTCGGAGGAACCCTTGCCCTTGCGTTCCTCGCGGTCGATCCAGGCGCCGGTGACCCGGTTTGCGAGCCCTGCCGAGGCAAGGGCGAAGTCGATCCGCATGCCTTCCCTCCTGGCAAATCGAAGGCGTTGATAGTCCCAGTATGTGTAGACGCCCGGCCCTGGCTGATAGGGGCGCACGACGTCGGTGAGGCCGGCGTCCAGCAGCGCGGCAAACGCCTCTCGTTCCGGCCCGCTCACATGGGTGTCGCCCTGGAAGGCCGCCATGTCCCAGACGTCCTGGTCGGTCGGTGCGATGTTGAAGTCGCCGCACAAGGCGAGATGGTCGGCCGGGTCGGCGGCGAGTCGTCCCGCCGCATACCCGGCGAGCGCTGTCAACCAGCGCAGTTTGTAGTCGTAGTGCGGGTCGCCCAGGGCTCGACCGTTGGGGATGTACAGGCTCCAGATTTCGATGCCGCCGCAAGTCGCCCCGATTGCTCTGGCCTCGGCCTGCGGCGGCTCACCGAACAGGGGCATCCCGGGAAAGCCGATCCGGACGTTGTCGATGCCGATCCTGGAGATGACGGCGACCCCGTTCCATTGCGAGAACCCATGATGGGCGACTTCGAAGCCGAGTTCGCCGATCGGCTCGACCGGGAACCTGTCGTCGGTCACCTTGGTTTCCTGGACCGCGAGTACGTCGACATCGGACCTGGCCAGCCAGGCCAGCAATCGGTCCTGGCGAGCCCGTACGGAGTTGATGTTCCAGGTCGCGAACCTCATCCCAGAACCGGCCCGGTTGGCGGGGCAGGCACGAAGAAGGAGAGCGCCCAGTCCGCCCGGGAGTCACCGTCGATCCTGGCCCGCCACAGCAGCACCCGCCCGGCCGGGAGCGGCAGACCGGTGTTGAAGTGGAGCACCACGTGGGAACGAGCCGGCAGGGCACGGCGGGGCACCCCGCTGCCGCGGAAGTTGGGCTCGTCGACCTGCAGGGTCTGGCCGAACCGCATCACGCTGGAAGCCGCGCCGACGGGCACTGCGGTCAGCTCCACCGGAGCGCCGGACGTGTCCTCCAGGACCACCTCGAATGAGTAGTGCTCGTTGAAGACCTCCGGCGGGAAAGCCACCGAGACCACCAGAGCGAAGGCGCAGGAGATTCCGGTGATGTGGTCGCGTCCGATGATCTGCAGTCCGCCGCCGACCATCTGCAGCTTTCCCAGCTGATCGGCGATCGCGTAGTCCGCCAGCATCAGGGAGACCGATGCCCGGTCGAAGACTTCGCTCATGGGCACTGATCGTGCCAGACGCACCAGAGACTGCCGTCCGGGCAACGGTGGTCAACGCAGCGGTGGCCAATTCAACGGTGGTCACCGGAAGTCCCGGGACGGCGTCGCCGCGATCAGATTCAGTGGGGCGATCCGCTCTGCCAGGACCGAAAAGGCCGCACCTTGACGCTCCAGCATCCCCCTGACCAGCAGGGAGGGTGACTCACGCGCCACCCTTCGGTATTTCGACCAGAAACCGGTCGAGCAGACGACGTTGATCATCCCCGACTCGTCCTCGAGGTTGATGAAGATGATCCCGGAAGCGGTGGCCGGACGCTGCCGATGGGTCACCATCCCGGCGACCAGCACTCTTCTTCCATGCTCGACGTCCGCCAGGGCGCCGGCGGAAAGCACTCCCATCTCCGTCAGCCTCTCCCTGGAGAACTCGGTCGGATACGCCGCCGGGGATATCCCCGTCGCCCAGATGTCGGCGACGGTGAGCTCGATCTCGCTCATCCCCGGCAACGCCGGGGCATCAAGTCCGACCATCGTGCCCGGCAGGGTTCCGGTCCGCTCCCCCGCCGCCGCGCCGGCCGACCAGAGTGCCCGGCGGCGGTCCTTGCCCAGCGGTTTCTCTCCGTTCAGGGTCAACGCATCCAGGGCACCGGCAGTGGCCAGCGCCTCGGCGTGCGCGGTCGTCAGGGTGACTGCCCTGGTCAGCTGATCGATGTCCCGGTATCCGGCTTCCGGACGGACTGTGACGATCCGGTCGGCCAAGTCGGTCCCGATCGTCCTGATACCGGCCAGACCGAGTCTGATCGCCGGTCTGCCGTCGGGTCCCGGTTCGAGGGTGGCCTGGGTGGTCGAGGAGTTGATGTCCGGCCGGCGGACGGTGACGCCGTGGCGCCTGGCATCGGCGACCAGTGACTGCGGCGAGTAGAACCCCATCGGCTGAGCTCGCAGCAACGCTGCGGTGAATGCCGCCGGATGGTGCAACTTGAGCCAGGAGGAGTAGAACACCAGAGCGGCGAAGGACAGGGCATGGGACTCGGCGAACCCGAAATTGGCGAACGCCAGCAGTCGCTCGTAGATGCGGTCGGCCGACGGGCCGGTGATCCCGTGCAGGTTCCGCATCCCCTCGTAGAGCCTGGTTTTCATCTTCTCCATCTTCGCGCTGGACCTCTTGGCGCCCATCGCTCTGCGCAGCTGATCGGCCTCACCGGCGTCGAACCCGGCGACATCGACCGCGAGTTGCATGAGTTGCTCCTGGAACAGCGGAATGCCCAGCGTCTTGGAAAGGGACCGTTCCATCACCGGATGGTCATAGACGACCGGTTCCAACCCGTTGCGGCGTCGGATGTACGGATGTACCGATCCGCCCTGGATGGGGCCCGGTCGGATCAGCGCGACCTCGACCACCAGGTCGTAGAAGGTCCGCGGTTTGAGTCGCGGCAGGGTTGCCATCTGGGCGCGCGACTCGACCTGGAACACACCCACCGAGTCGGCCCGGCGGAGCATCTCGTACACCGCCGGTTCCTGCAGATCCAGCTTGGCGAAATCCACCTCGATGTGTTCGTGTTCGCGTACCAGGTCGACTGCGTAGTGCAGCGCAGATAGCATGCCGAGGCCGAGCAGATCGAACTTGACCAGCCCGATCGCGGCGCAGTCATCCTTGTCCCACTGCAGTACGGAACGGTTCTCCATCCTGCCCCACTCGACCGGGCAGACCTCACCCACCGGCCGGTCACAGATCACCATTCCGCCGGAATGGATACCGAGATGCCTTGGGTAGTCCTGAATCTGACCGGCTAACTCGAGTACGTCCACGGGAATGGCATGCTCGGTCAGCGTCTGGGCCGCCAATGGCGTCCAGCCGTCGAGTTGTTTGGAATAGGCGTCCTGCTGACCTGGCGAGTGCCCGAGGGCCTTGGCCATGTCCCTCACCGCCATCCGTGGGCGAAAGGTGTTGACATTGGCCACCTGAGCGGCACGTTCCCGGCCGTACCTCTCGTAGACGTGCTGAATCACCTCCTCCCTACGATCGGATTCGATGTCGACGTCGATGTCGGGTGGTCCGTCCCTTTCCGGCGCGAGAAATCGTTCGAAGAGCAGCCCGTACTCGACTGCGTCGACTGCCGTGATGCGCAGGGCATAGCACACTGCCGAATTGGCCGCCGAACCCCTTCCCTGACAGAGAATCTGGTGATCCTCGCAGAACTTGACGATTTCGTGCACGATGAGGAAATAGCCGGGGAAATTGAGGTTAGAAATGATCCGCAGCTCCTTTTCTATCTGCTGGTAGGCAGCGGGGTTGTCTGCCGGGGAGCCGTAGCGGACCGCGGCTCCGGCCATGGTGAGCGCGCGCAGATGGCTGTTCTCATCGTGACCGGGCGGAACGTCGAACGGTGGCAGTTGCGGGGCGACCAACATCAGGTCGAAGGCGCATTCCCGGCCGATCCGTGCCGAATTGTCCACGGCTGTGGGATATCTGGCGAACAGGCGAGCCATCTCGGCGCCGGACCGCAGATGAGCGCCTGGACCTGCCGGCAGGTAAGGATCGGCCTCGTCCAGGCTGCGTCTGGATCTCACCGCGGCCACCGCCGTGCCGAGGCGGTGCCCATTGGGACGGGCGTAGTGGGCACCGGTGGTTGCCACTACCGATAAGCCGAGAAGTGTCGCCAGCGAGGCCAACTCGTCATTGTCTTCGTCATCTGTCGGTTGCTGGTGGCAGGTCAGTTCGACGACGACGTTTTCGCGGCCGAATCTGTCGATCAACCGCAGCAGCTCCTGCCGGGCCATTGCCGTTCCGTCTCTGGCCAGTGCCCGCCGCACACTGCCCTTCCGGCATCCGGTCAGGACCAGCCAATTACCGTCGGCCGCCTCGGCAAGGTCATCGAGATGATAGACAGGTCTTCCTTTCTCACCTCCCTCGAGCTGGGCTTTACTGATCTGACCGGCAAGTCGTCGATAGCCTTCCTGACCGCGGGCAAGTACCAGGAGGTGATGGCCGACCGGATCCGCAACACCGAGTTGACCGCCCGGCAGGTCCAGCGACAGCTCCGCCCCGTAGAGGGTGCGAAGTCCGGCCTCCTTGGCGGCTTCGGCGAAGCGGACCACGCCGTAGAAGCCGTCGTGATCGGTGATGGCCATGGCCTCCAGCCCCAGCCGAACCGCCTCGGCCACCAGCGTCTCCGGAGTGGAGGCGCCGTCGAGGAAACTGAAAGCAGAGTGGCAGTGCAGCTCGGCGTAGGGGACGGCTATCTCGGGCTCTCGCCGAATGGGCTCCTGCTGTATCGGTTCCTGTTGCGCTGCTGTAGGAATGGGTAATCGGCGCACAGTGTTCTGCGGGCCTCTGCGGTCGAGGGGCGGGAGCCCGGAGAGCGCCCGTTCGAGTTCTCGCCACGGGACGGGCGGATTGGACCAGCCCATCAGTCGTACACCCCCTCTACCTGCCAGCCGTTGCTCCCGAAGAGCAGCAACAACGCCGAGCCGCTCTCGGTGAGTACCTGGAGCCGCGCCCGATGTCGGGTCGGCGCGGTCACCACAGTGGTGGGGAGATTGCTCGGCGGGTTCGACTGGCTCGGCGGGTGGTGATGGTAGCCCGCCTCGCCCGGACCAAGGCTGTACGGCCCTGCCGGCTCAGCGATCTTCGCAGCAGCGGGATGCGGCATCGTCAACCTGACAGATTCCGGCACATCTGCCAGCCACCATCGTTCGTCGAGCAACCATGGACCAGCCCACCCCTGCACCCAGGAGGTGTCGAAGCGTCGACCGTGCAGTCGCGCAGGGTTTCCGGTGAGCATGCCACGTTCGGTGACGCCGACGGGTGCTCCGTCGTCATCCAGCAGAGTCACGGATACCTCCGCCGCCGAGCGAGCTGCTGATCGCAGATCGTCTGACGCCGAAAGACGTGCGGGGGCAGGCGCCGGCAATGCCCCAGGCCAAGGCGCCGCCGGATCCCTTGCCGGCACCTTCTCCTCACCCCATGGCAACAGCGTGATTCTCTCGATCGGCCCCCGGCCGCCGGAAATTACAGGTGTCAGCACGGATTCCGGACCGAGTAGACCCTGTACCCGAGCAAACGCCCAACCGGCACGGTGGTCGTCCTGGCCATCGGACCCCCAGAGTCCGTACTGCACCAGTCCTGCGCCGATTGCCTCGATAGGTTCCAGTCGGAGGAGGGTGATGGCACCCGGCCCGCTGAACTCGTCGGCGACCGACTCGTCTGTCGGACCGCTGCGGTCGGTGGGCATGTGCTGACCGGCGCGTTGCACGGTTCGCCCTGAGGTCAGCCAGCCGTCGAGTTGCCATCGCAGTCTGTCGGCAGTGGCCGCCGGTGTCAGCGGCCGGGCACACCGCCAGATCCGGGACAATTGGCCACCGCTATCAGTCCTGGCGCTGATCGCCAGTCTGGTGCAGGCCAGACCGGCATCGGCCAGTCTGGCGTGGAACCGCTCCGCCAGGGCACGGGCCGCGAAAGCAGCCGAATCGACCCGATCCAACGGCGGATCGTACTGCTGTTGCACCGCCAGCTCCTCGGGAATGAACCGGCGTGACACCCCCCGCTCGGCAAGCCCTCTGGCCAGCCGGTGAGAGATCACCGCGTCGGCACCGAACCTGGTGGCCACCTTCATCTCCGGCAGTGCGGCGAAGGCACCGGCGGTGGCGATGCCCAGCCGGAGCAGCAGATCGACCAATTCCGACCGATCCGGCGGTGCGATCGCCGGATCTCTCGCCAACTCGGCAATGGGCAGAGCGGAACAGAATTCAGCCGATCTACCGGGCGGAACGATGGTGACCTGACGAGCTGCCAACACTGCGACCGGGAGCGAGTCGGCAATGCCGACCGAACATTCCACGTCGAGTGCTTCGATGATGTCCACGATCTTCTCGGCGGCCGCCGTCTCGCTGCCGAAGTAACGCGCCGGTCCCCTCGACGAACAGGCGATGAGACCTGGTCGAAGAATCTCGACTCCTGGTGCGACCGATTCCACCGCAGCGACGACTGGCTCGAAGAGTCGGGCGTCGCGGTCGGCATCCACCTTGAGCACCAATAGATT
Source organism: Mycobacteriales bacterium (assembly GCA_038229825.1). Classification (GTDB taxonomy): domain Bacteria; phylum Actinomycetota; class Actinomycetes; order Mycobacteriales; family Nakamurellaceae; genus Nakamurella. The sequence continues at coordinate 74,975 of JBBROB010000013.1, read as the reverse complement.
CGGGCATCTGGACTGGGCGTCGCGGCGGCGTTGCCCGGTTTTGACACCTTCTGCTCTGGCCGCAACTGTGCAGGTCTGTACCCGGTTGGCGTGGAAGACGGCGACCGGATCCGAGGCCGATCTGCCTGCCTGTCGGGCACCGGCCACTGCGGGCCAGTCGGGGCACCAGATGACCAGGGTGCGGGCTTTGGCGGTTGCGGCGTTCATTTCGTCGCCGGATGGAACAGGGTTGCCCTGCAGAATGCGATGAGTTCGTCGAAGGTATCGAATCGTTCGAAGTCTTCACCCTCGAAAGGATCAACGACGGGTGCCGCCGACGGTGGATAGAGGATGTCCCTGATCTGTTCGTCGGTCTTGCCTGCGAAGGTACGTTCGTAGTTGATCTTGTCGAAGTTCTCGGTTCCGTCGTAGGCGTACGAGATGGCCGGCTCATCGGACGATTCGGTGCGGACAGCACCGTCGTCGTGGTCTTCGAGGAAGTCGTCGGCGGCGCGGCAGAACACCCCGACTGATTCGGCGAGGCGGAAAGGTTCTCCCCGCCAGCCCGGATGAATCCGCTCCGGATCATCATCCTTGGTTGCCATTTCGCTGCACGTGGTGTCTGGCCCTGGAAGCAGGGGACGCACTGCCGGCACCTGAATGCCGTCGGGCCGGTGGAACACCCAGCCGGTGGTGCCATCGTTGCTGGACGGTCCGGCGAAACTGACCGTGAAGCCTGCTTCATGGACCTGCATGTGGTGAAATCTGCACAACAGCAACAGGTTCTCGAGGTTGGTCGGTCCTCCTGCCGTCCAATGGACCACATGATGGGCCTGCAGATGCCGACGCCGGGGACACCCAGGATGCTGACAACCGCCATCACGGACCCGCAACGCGCGGCGCAGCGCGGCGGAGATCTTCCGGGTCTTGCGTCCCAGCCGCAGTGGCTCCCCGGTCAGCGACGCACCGAGCGAGGACCGGAGCACCGCCACCACCGCCGCATCACAGCTCAACCGCTGCATGGTCGACCTGTCCAGCCCCGGCCCATCCTCCAACTGGCACAATCGTTTTCCTTGAGGGTTTTGCTCACCCGGGACGGTGCCGGTCAGGTCAACGGCTGCACCGAGCAGTGCAGCATCGACGTGCACGACCAGCAGGTGTCGATCATCGCCGGAACTGTCCACCGGACCGCCGGCCAACGCGTTCTGCGCCATGGCCAGCAAGGCATCGGCCGCGCTCCCACCGGCCGACCCGGCATCCCTCGGCTCGGTCGGTGGATCCACTGAAGAAGGCGTCGTCGATTGCTGATCGCAGGGGTCAGGATCGACGGGAATACCCAGCGAATGCTCCGCCTGCCTCATCGCTGCCAGCAGGATCCCGCCTTCCTCCGGTGGTAGACGGGCGGTGAAAACCAGCATTCCGTCGTCGTCCCAGATCCACTTCACCTTCCTGTCGTGCTGTTGGCTGAGCCCGGCACCATCGGTCTTGCGGAACGCTCGTACCACCCGCTCGAGTTGCGCGGCGGTGTGCACCAATGCCTGCTCCAGCAAGGTCTGCTCGGCGAGCAGACCTACTGCTCTGGTGATCGCCTTCACTTTCGAATAGGACAGTCGTCCCGCGGCGAACGCCGCCCTGATCAGCGGAGCATTCTCCAACGTCCGCGCCACCCGCAGATACTCCCGGGCTGCCTGCGGCGACACCGAGCACGACCACGACAACCAGTGCACGCAGGACTTGATACCCCACCCCGCCCACCCCTTGCGACGGTCGAACTCGGCGACCAACCGCAACCACTCACACGTGGAGGACGCCAATGCCGACGCGAGCGAACAGATCCGCGCCTCCAACCGCTCCAGCGGGATCTCACCCGAGGGCGCCGGATCCGAGGCCGCCGGACCTGGTTCCCGACCGGACCCGACCACAGATTCGTCGGCCTGCACACCGTCGTCGGCTTGCACACCGTCGTCGGCATCGCCGACGTCCTTTGACAGCACAGCCAATAGATCGAACACGTCCTGCACCCGAAACCTCCCCACGCAAACCTGACCATCTTCGAACCTCTGTTCGAGAGTAGATCAGGGGCACGACAGTCACCAAGGAATGGGACAGATGGATAGCCAAGTCCGAATTGCCGCTTTCGCGGGAGCCTTTTTGGCAAGTGCACATCCTCACCGCCTGCCCCGGCTACGCCGCAGCGGTAGCCGGTAGCCGGTAGCCGGTAGCTGGCAGGTGCTTCGATATTTGTCTGAATTGCCGCTTTCGCAGGAGCGTTCGGCGCAGTGCGGTCTGCGAGCCGAGCCTGGCGTAGATCGAGCCGGAAAGGTCAGCGACCGTCGGCGTCGCGGCTCAGGATCTCGATCGCCGCCGGATCGACATCAGCCGACCTCGGCCACCGCGGGAGACGTTTTGCGGTCGAAACGTGCGGGCACCGCGGCGATGTCGACACGGGAGTGATGGCTCTGCAGGAGCATCACCGCTGACCGTCGGCGCCCGGCGGAACCACGGCCGCTGACCTCGACGACCAGCTCCCGATCGCGCAATCGGCCATGACCCCGGCTCAGCCCTGTCCACCCCTCGATCCGGCTATCCAGCACCAGATCCGCTCCCGGCCACTGACCGGCTACCAACAACACAGCGCCGCTTTGCCGCAACCGTGCGCTCAGCACACGCAGCCTGGCCGGGGCGATCACCTTCGGGGGCACAACTGCGATGATGTCAACGCCATCGGCGAGAATCGCGAGTACCTGCAGCACATCGGGTCCCGGATCCGGGACCAGGACGAGACGGTCGAGTTCGACACCGAGTTCCGCGGCGGCGAGCAACCCGACATCCGGCATGCCGACCAGAGCAGACCAGGCATTCGTCGGGGCTGCCAGCAGGGTGAAAAGCAGACTGGTCGCCCCGAACTGGCCGCAGAGACTGACCACGCCGCCCCGCGGCAGGCCACCACGGGGAAGAATCCCGGCCAGCGGTTCCGGAACGGTCAACACCGTCCGGTCGGTTCCCCCACCGATCGGCACCGCAATATCGACCACCGCAGGACCGGCACCGCCGACGCCCATTTTGTGACGCAGTTCGGCGAGAATCTGCTGACGATCCTTCTCGAACACAAGTTCGATGATAGTCCGATCGGCCGGCCGGGGGAACTACAGCATGGCCACCCAGTTCTTCAGCACTTCGGCGCCGGCGTCACCGGACTTCTCCGGGTGGAACTGGGTCGCCGACAGCGGCCCGTTCTCCACCGCGGCCACGAACCGATCACCTCCGTGCTCGGCCCAGGTCACCACCGGCGGCGTGAACGGCCGGCCGACCTCCAATTCCCATCGACGCACTGCATAGGAGTGCACGAAGTAGAATCGCGTCGACAGATCAAGGCCGGCGAAGAGCTTCGATCCCGCCCCCGGCGACAGCGTGTTCCAGCCCATATGCGGCACGATCGGCGCCTGGAGTCTCTCGACGGTCCCCGGCCATTCACCGACCCCGTCGGTCTGCTCGCCGTGTTCGACCCCCGATTCGAACAGCACCTGCATGCCGACGCAGATGCCAAGGACCGGCCGGGATCCGGCGAGCCGCCGGCCGATGATCCGGTCGCCGCGCACCGATTTGAGCCCGACCATGCAGGCGGCGTAGGCACCGACCCCGGGTACCACCAGACCGGCAGCACCCAGCGCACGATCGAAATCTGCGGTCACTTCGACATCGGCGCCCGTGCGCAGCAGCGCCCGTTCCGCCGATGCGAGATTGCCGGAGCCGTAGTCCAGGATGACGACCTTCACACCAGCCACAGCACACCTCCGGCGACGCACCCGACGGCGAACACTGCCATGATCACGGCCGCGACCCGGGAGTCGTTACGCCACAACGACAGCACTCCACCGATCAAAAATCCGCCGACCAGGATCATCACATAGGCGAACCAGTTCACAGCACACCCTTGGTCGAGGGAATACCGCCGACCCGAGGGTCGATCTCGACAGCGGCCCGCAATGCGCGGGCAACTGCCTTGTATTGGGCCTCGCAGATGTGGTGCGGATCGCGTCCGTACAACACCCGCACGTGCAAGGCAATCCGGGCATGGAAGGCCAGCGAATCGAAGACATGCCGGTTGAGCACGACCGGATAGTTGTTGCCGACGGTGAAGCCCAACATGGACTCCGGTTCTCCGGTGTGCACCGAGAACGGCCGCCCCGACAGATCCACCGCGGCATGCGCCAGGGTTTCGTCCATCGGGATGAAGGCGTCGCCGAACCGCCGGATGCCGGCTTTGTCGCCGAGCGCCTGGGCCAGTGCCTGGCCCAGCACGATGGCGGTGTCCTCGACCGTGTGGTGCGCGTCGATGTCGACATCCCCGGTGGCGGCAACGGTCAGGTCGAACGAGCCGTGCACGCCGAAGGCGGTCAGCATGTGGTCGAAGAACCGGACACCGGTCGAGATGTCGACCTGACCGGTGCCGTCGAGATCGAGGTCCACCACGACGGACGACTCGCTGGTCGTCCGCTCGATCCTGGCCCGGCGGGGGGGTGCAGTCATGAAAATCTCCTCACAGACCGGCGCTGACGATGTCGGCGCTGACCGACAGAAAGGAATCGTTGTCAATCTCGGTGCCGATGGTGGCCCGCAGAAAGCCGGGGATGCCGGGATCGCGGATCAGCACACCGGCGTCGAGATAGGACTGCCATACCGCGTGGGCATCGCCGAAGAGGCCGAACAGCAAGAAGTTGGCATCCGAATCGATTACCTGGAAACCCAGCTCCCGCAGCGCCGCCGTCACCCGGATCCGTTCTGCGACCAACCGCGCCACCGAGGCCAAAGTGTCGTCGCCGTGTCGCAGAGCCGCCAGCGCGGCCGCCTGGGTCAGCATCGAGAGATGGTAGGGCAGACGCACCAACAACAATGCGTCGACGACCGCCGGTGCCGCCGCCAGGTAGCCCAGTCGGCCGCCGGCAAAGGCGAAAGCCTTCGACATGGTCCTGGACACCACCACCTGGGTCGGGAACTCGTCGATCAGCGAGATCGCACTGGGCCGGGAGGAGAATTCCGCGTAGGCCTCGTCCACCACCACAATTCCGGAGCAGGCCGCCACGATCAGCCGAAGGTCCTCCAGTGCAATGGATCCGCCGGTGGGATTGTTCGGGCTGGTGACGAACAGGATGTCAGGTCGCTGCTGCGCCACCAGCGCAACGGCAGCCGGCACATCGATGGTGAAATCCGCCGCCCGCGGCGTCGGGAACCAGTCCGTCCGGGTCCCGGTGGCAATGATGGGGTGCATCGAATACGACGGTTCGAAACCCATTGCCCGCCGACCCGGTCCGCCGAACGCCTGCAGCAACTGCTGCAAGATCTCGTTGGAACCATTTGCAGCCCAGACATTTTCCACTGTCAACGGCACCGAGGTCGACCGCTGCAGGTAGTCCGCCAGCGACGCGCGCAGTTCCACCGCATCCCGATCCGGGTACCGGTTCAGCCCCGCCGCCGCCGTTGACACCGAATCGGTCAGGTCGGCCAACAGCGCGGCCGATGGCGGAAACGGGTTCTCGTTGGTGTTGATCTGTACTGGAACGTCGAGTTGCGGTGCACCGTAGGGGCTTGTGCCGATCAGGTCGTCGCGCAGCGGCAGATCGGAGAGCCGGACGCCGGATCCGATCATCGACCCGGCAGTCCGGTCGGGAAGCGGGCGCTGACTGCCTCCCCATGTGCCGGCAGATTCTCCGCGCCGGACAGCGCGAGGACGTGATCGGCCACCGCAGCCAGCGCATCCCGCGAGTATTCGATGACCTGCATCTGCTTGAGGAAAGTGGTGGTCGCCAGACCGGACGAGAAGCGGGCGCAACCGGCGGTGGGCAGCACGTGATTGGAACCGGCACAGTAGTCGCCGAGAGAGACGGGCGAGAACTTCCCGACGAAGATCGCCCCGGCGTTCCGGATCCGGCGGGCCACCACCGGAGCATCCGCGGTCTGGATCTCCAGGTGCTCCGCGGCATAGGCGTCGGCCACCTTGATGCCGTCGTCCAGACTGGCCACCACGACGATCGCCGACTGCGGCCCGGTCAGCGCCTGGGTGACCCGGTCACGGTGCCTGGTGCGAACCACCCGGCTGATCACCTTGTCCTCCACGGCATCTGCCAGCGCCATCGACGTGGTGATCAGCACTGATGCCGCCATCGGGTCGTGCTCGGCCTGGGATACGAGGTCGGCGGCGACGTGGTCGGCATCGGCCTTCTCGTCGGCCAGAATGGCGATCTCGGTCGGGCCGGCCTCGGCATCGATGGCCACATCGCCGCGGAGCAGTCTCTTCGCCGCAGTCACATACACATTGCCGGGACCGGTGATGACATCGACCGACTCGATGATCGAGCCGTCGACGTCGACCGCGCCGTAGCCCAGCATGGCGATCGCCTGGGCCCCGCCGGCGGCGTACACCTCGGTGATGCCGAGCAGACCGCAGGCGGCCAGCACTGTCGCATCCGGCCAACCGGTGCTCTGCTGCGGCGGCGAGGTGATCGCAATCCCGACGACCCCGGCGACCTGGGCCGGTACTACGTTCATCACCACGCTGGACGGGTAGACCGCCAGCCCACCCGGTACGTACAGACCCACCCGACGTACCGGCACCCACCGCTGGGTCACCGTGCCGCCGGCAGCGATCTGCGTCACCCGCTCGGTGGGAACCTGGGCCAGGTGACCGATTCTGGCTCTGGCGATGGCCTCCAGCAGAGCGGCCCTGACCCTGGGACTGAGCGCGTCGACCGCCTCATCGATCACCTGCTGCGGCACGCGAAGTGAGACAGGCCGAACTCCGTCGAACTTCTCGGTGGCTTCCAGGACGGCCATCGCGCCCCGCTTGCGGACGTCCTCCACCAGCGGCGCGACGACGGCGACGGCCGCCGACACGTCGACCTTGCCTCTGGGCAGCATGGTGCTGACGTTGCCAAGTCCTTGTCGCAGATCGATCCGACGCAGCATGTGTGAGGTTCCTCGTTTCGTCGCGTTCGATCCCACCGACCCCGACGGACTTTCCGCCATCTCGGGGGACCGGGGTCCAGCCTAAAGCGCCCGGCGAACAGTATTCGGACAGTCCGTCTCAGTCAGTGAGATCGACCACAGCGATCCCAGGGCCGGCGCCCAGCCGGACCACCTCGGTGCCGTCAGGGTGCCAGGCTCCGCTCAACCCGCAGGCCGGGCCGCCGCCGGTGCCACCGGAGTACTGAGCCATGATCGCCCACATGCCCTGCTGGGTGGCTTGTCGAATCTGCTCGTCAATCCGATACTCGGAGCCGATCACATACAGGCCGGAGATCAGATAGGCGTCGGCGCCCCGCTGTCCGGCAGCCGCCGCGTGCGAGGATGCCGCAGCGTCAGGGGAGATGGACAGCGCAAGCTTCCAGCCACCGATGTCCAACACGGCACCGGAACTCCCGGCGCCGAAGATCCCGATCTCTCCCACGTGCAGGTGCTGCTTGGCGTAGGCGACCCGGATGGCACCCCGCGTATCCACCTGCAGTGTGCCGATCTGCGGCAGCGCACTGTCGCCCGTCGGAGCACCGACGAGCGCATGGACCGTGCGCTGCCGGCAGACGCGTGCGATCGGGGCCAGAACCGGGTCGTCGACACGGATGCGCAGACCGTGCAGGTCGATCAGATCGGGCTCGTAACCAGTCAGGGACAACTCGGGAAACAGGACCAGAGTGGCTCCCAAATCGGCCGCCTCGGCGATCTGCGCGGCGTGTTGGACCACGGTGCCGGCGATGTCGCCGGGATGGGAGACACACTGCACCACGGCGATGCGCAGCGGAGCGCGGCCTCCGCTCATCCGAGATCGAGCCCGAGATCGAGCCCGAGATCGACCGCCGGCGACGAGTGGGTCAGCGCCCCGACCGCGAGGTAATCGACCCCGGTGCTGGCCACCGCCGCGGCACTGTCCAGCGTCAGCCCGCCGGAGGACTCGAGCAGGACGGCGGGATGACCCGATCTGGTCCGGCGCACCGCTTCGGTGGTGTCGACCAGAGAGAAGTTGTCCAGCAGAATCAGCTGTGCGCCCGCGGTCAAGGCTTCGTCCAGCTGCTCCAAGGTGTCCACCTCTACCTCCAGCGGGATATCCGGTCTGACGGAACGTACCGCCTCGATTGCTGCCCGCACAGACCCCGCCGCAGCGACATGATTGTCCTTGATCAGCGCGGCATCGCCCAGGCTCATCCGGTGATTGACCCCGCCACCACAGCGAACGGCGTATTTCTCCAGGGCACGCAGGCCGGGGAGGGTCTTGCGGGTGTCCCGGATACGGGCGTCGGTGCCTGCGACGGCATCGACCCAGCGCCGCGTCAGGCTGGCGATGCCGGTCAGGTGGGTCAGCACATTCAGCGCCGTGCGTTCCGCGGTCAGGATGCCGGCGACCGGCCCGCGCACGGTGATGGCGGGGATGCCGGGTTCCAGCGCCGAACCGTCCGGCAGTTGTTGGGCAGTGAACGTGCCCGCCCCGAGAACGGTGTCGAAGATGGCCAGCGCAACCGGCCCGCCGGCCAGTACCCCAGGCTGACGCGGCGTGATCGCGGCTACCGCCACCGCGTCCGCCGGCACCGTCGCCGACGTCGTGACATCCGGACCGTCGGCGAAATCCTCGGCCAGCGCCCGGGAAACCACGGCGGCCACCATCTGCTGGTCCAGGCCGGCGGCGTCCAGCGCGGCCCGGGTTGACTCCGACCACTGCGCCGGATCAACCGGAAAGGCCGGGCTTACCGGGGAGATCGTGGTCACGCGCTGACCCTCGCCGGTCGGAGCTGACGAATCTCTGCCGTCAGGTGACCATCCCGCAGTTCCAGAATCACGGGCGTCAGCCAGCCGGCCGAAACCGCGGGGAAGTCGGTGCGGACGTGGCAGCCACGGGATTCCGTCCTGACGCCTGCTGCCGTCAGCAGGGCAGTCGACACCAGGGCCAGGTTCGCCGCCTCGACGGTAGCCCTGGTCGGCGTGGTGACGACACCAGCCGCTCCGAAGACAGTCAGCGCTTCGGCCAGACCCAGATCGTTCCGGCCGATGCCGGCGCCGGCACTCATGGCCCGCTGACCAGCGTCGCGACCTTCGGCGTGGATGACCGGCAGCACCGGCAGCTCCAGCCGTGCGGAGTCGGTCCGGTTGCCGGCGAGCTCGGCGGCCAATGCGGCGGCGGCCCGCTCCCCCATCACCAATCCCTCGAGCAGTGAATTGGAGGCGAGCCGGTTGGCCCCGTGCAGGCCGGTGCGGGCGACCTCGCCCACCGCATAGAGCCCAGGGACGGTGGTCCGCCCGTACAGGTCGGTCACCACTCCACCGCAGTGGTAGTGGGCGGCCGGCGCGACGGGTATCGGTGCGGTGTTCGGGTCGATGCCGGCGATCGCACAACTGTGCAGCACGGTCGGAAAGCGCCGGTTGAACACTTCGGCGCCGATGGCCGTCGCGTCCAGATAGACGTGGTCGCGGACACCGCCAGGGGCCAGGGCCAGCCGCCGGGTGATAGCCAGCGACACCACGTCCCGGGGGGCCAGATCGCCCAGCGGGTGCACACCGGTCATCACCCTGGCGCCGGTGGCGTCGACAAGCACCGCTCCCTCGCCGCGGACCGCCTCGGTGACCAGCGGCCGGTGCCCGCGCACTCCGGCACCGGTATAGAGGACAGTCGGGTGGAATTGCATGAACTCGATGTCGGCGAGCGCTGCTCCGGCGCGCAGTGCCATCGCCAGGCCGTCGCCGGTGGCCACGTCGGGGTTGGTGGTGGCGGCGTAGAGGTGGCCGGCACCACCGGTGGCCAGCACCACCGCATCGGCTCTGATCAGGCCGACGGTCCCGTCGTCACCGAGCACCGTCAGCCCGGCGGCCCGGCCGGCCGGATCCACCACGACGTCCAACGCCTGGTGACCGGTCAGCATGCCCGGCAGGCCCACCGCAGCCAGCAGCGTGCGCTCGATCTCGGCTCCGGTGGCATCGCCGCCCGCGTGAATGACGCGATTGGCCGAATGGCCGCCCTCCCTGGTGCGCAGCAGTCCGTCGGGGCCGGCGTCGAACTGCGCGCCGCGGCGCATCAACCTGGCCACGGCCGCCGGTCCCTCGGTGAGGATCATCGCCACCGCAGCCGGGTTGGCGAGTCCACCGCCGGCGACCACGGTGTCCCGGACGTGAGCGCCGACCGAGTCACCAGGATCACGCTCACCGCGCACGACGGCGACGCCGCCCTGCGCCCAGTACGTGTTCGCCTCGTCCGGCGCGCCCTTGGTCAGCAGCAGGACCGACATCCCGGTCCTGGCCGCGTCGATGGCGCAGGTCAGGCCGGCGACCCCGGTCCCGACGACGACGATCTGCGACCGTGCCTCCCAGGTCGGCTGGGTCCTCATTCGCCCCCACCGCCGGACGAACCGATGGCGATCATCCGCTGCACCGCTCCTCTGGCTCTGGTGGCGATCGCCGGGTCGACCTGCACCTCGTCGGTCAGCTCGACCAGCGAGGCCATCAGCTTGTCGGCAGTGATCATCTTCATGTACCTGCAGGACGCCTTCTCGTTGACGGGGAGGAACTCGATGCCGGGTGCGGCCCGCCTGAGTTGGTGGATCATCCCGATCTCGGTGGCCACCAGGACCGACCTCGATCCACTCCTGGCAGCGGCGTTGACCATGTCGCCGGTCGACAGGATCTTGACGCGCTCGGCCGGTACGGCTCCGCTGGTCGCCAGATACAGCGCACTGGTCGCGCAGCCGCACTCCGGGTGGATGTACAGGTCCGCGTCCGGGTAGGCGGCGGCCTTGGCAGCGAGTTGGGCCCCGTTGATGCCGGCGTGGACGTGGCACTCGCCACCCCAGACCTTGATGTTGTCCCGCTTCAGGATTCGCCGCACGTGCGCGCCGAGGAACTGGTCGGGCCCGAAAAGCACCGCAGTGCCACGCGGGATCGAGTCGACGACCTCGACCGCATTGGACGAGGTGCAGCAGATGTCGCTCTCGGCCTTCACCGCTGCCGTTGTGTTGATGTAGGAAACCACTACGGCACCAGGGTTCTCGGCTTTCCAGGTCAGCAATTGCGACACCGTCAGCGAGTCGGCCAGCGAGCAGCCGGCGGCTGCGTCCGGAATCAGCACCGTCTTGTCCGGCGACAGGATCTTCGCCGTCTCGGCCATGAAATGCACACCGCAGAAGATGATGGTCGACTGCGGCGCGGTGGCCGCGATCCGCGACAACGCCAGCGAATCCCCGACGTGGTGGGCGACATCCTGGATGACCGGCAGTTGGTAGTTGTGGGCCAGGATCACCGCATCCCGTTCCTTCGCCAGTTCATGGATGCGCTCCGTCCATTCTGGAGATCCGGGAATGAACACATCAACGGCCGGTGCCGACATGGCTTCCTCCTGTCGAGGTTTTCGACTTATAATCGAAAACATGCCACATCGTAGCAGCTCGTCATTTGCAGGTCATCCGGAGGACACATTCGTCGAAGTGCTGGCGGCCGTCTTCAGCGTCCGCCCCGCCGCCGATCAAGGGGCCAACCTCGACGTACTGCTATGGCGGCGCGGTCAGCAGCCCGACGCCGGAAAGTGGGCACTACCAGGGGGAATGCTGTTCCCGGACGAGGATGTGGATGAATCGGCCCGGCGTCAGCTGGCCCAGAAAGTGGATCTGACCCGGGTGTCCCACCTGGAACAGATCGGGGTGTTCTCTGCGCCACACCGCAGGCCGGGCGCTCGTACGATAGCGACCGGATTCCTCGGCCTCGTCCCCCTGGACGCCGATCCCAGCCTGCCATCGGACACCGCCTGGCATCCGGTCGATGCCCTCCCGGCGACCGCACTGGACCACGGCAGCATCGTCGAGCGCGCACATCGCAGGCTGCAGGCGAAACTGTCCTACACCAACATCGGGTTCGGCCTGGCACCGGCCGAATTCACCATCGCCGAACTCCGCAGGGTGTATGCCACAGCGCTGGGTCACGACGTGGATCCGACCAACCTGCACCGCATCCTGCTGCGACGCGGCATGCTCGAGCCGACCGGAACAGCCGGTCCCCGCAACCCGGTCGGTGGCCGGCCGGCCGCGCTGCACCGGTTCACCGTTGCCGAACTGCGGGTCACCGATCCGTTTGCGGCCTTCCGGCCGCCGGAACGACCGGCTGGTGGATCATGAGTGCTGTGAGTCGGACATGAGCACAATTCTGGTGGTCGACGACGACCCGACGGTGCGCGAGGTGGTGACCCGGTACCTGATCAGGGACGGCCACCGGGTGATCGAGCGCTCGAACGGCGTCGACGGTCTGGCGGCTGCGTTGACCGAACACCCGGACCTGGTGGTGCTGGATCTGATGATGCCGGGCATGGACGGCCTGACAGTCTGCCGGGAACTGCGAACCCACTCCGCCGTGCCGGTGATCATGCTGACCGCGCTCGGCGAAGAGTCCGACAGGGTGGTCGGGCTGGAGTACGGCGCCGACGACTATGTGACCAAGCCGTTCAGCCCCCGCGAGCTGGCGCTGCGGGTGGCCGGTGTGTTGCGCAGGGCCCGGCAGGAACCGCCGCCGGTTCCGGCCGGGCGCGGCCCGGAACAGTCGCCTGCCACCGCCGACGGCGACCTGCACCTGGATGTCACGGCGCGCATCGTCACCAAGGGTGGGGTGCTGTTGCCGCTCACCATCCGGGAGTTCGACCTACTGGCGTACTTCCTGGCTCATCGCGGCCAGGTGTACTCCAGAACCGAGTTGATGGAACGGGTGTGGGGCTGGACCTTCGGTGACGAGTCGACGGTGACGGTCCATGTGCGGAGATTGCGGGAGAAGATCGAGCCGGACCCGTCGAACCCGCAGCGGGTCGTCACGGTTTGGGGCATCGGTTACCGCTATGACGGTGCGGCCGATCCCGATGGAAGGCAGGTGTAGCCATGTGGACTGACGTGCTGCACATCCTGCCGTGGGCCGCCGTGGCCTGCCTGGTCACCGTCGGCATCGAACTGGGGGCGCTGGCCGCACTGCGCGGCCGGTCGATCGCGGTCAGCATCACCGCGCTGGTCGCGGTGCCCATCCTGTCCGTGTTGGTGTTCGTCGTTTCCATCAGCGGTTTCATGTTCACCAGCGAGCTTCGCTGGACCGCGGTGACCTGCGGGCTGATCGCCATTGCCGTGGTGCCGGCTGCCGTCGTGCTGGGCCGCAGGATCGCCATGGCCGGGATGGCGGCCGAATCCGAACGCGCCGCCGAACGCTCGGGTGAGGATTCCAGGCGTCAGCTGGTGGCCTGGGTCAGTCACGACCTGCGGACGCCGCTGGCCGGGATCAGGGCGATGAGCGAAGCCCTGGAAGACGCGGTGATCGTCGAACCGGCGGAGATCGCGGCCTACGCCCGGCGGATCAATTCCGAGACGGTCCGACTGTCCGGGCTGGTGGACGACCTGTTCGAACTGTCCAGGATCAACGCGGGCGCGCTCAAACTGACCTTCGAGGCGATCGCCGTCGAGGGATTGGTCGCCGACGCCATGGAGTCGACAGCGCCGTCGGCCCGCCAGCGGGGTGTGCAACTTCGGGCACGGGCAGAAGGTGGCTGGCCGACGGTCTCCGGTTCCAATCCCGAGCTGACCAGGGTGCTGCGCAATCTGCTCGTCAACGCGGTGCGTCACACCCCGGCCGACGGGTCGGTCACGGTGGTGGCCGGCACCGACGGGGCCGAAGCCTGGCTGGCGGTGCAGGACAGTTGCGGCGGAATCCCGGAACCCGACCTGCCGAAGGTATTCGACGTGGCCTTTCGCGGTTCCCAGGCACGATCACCGATGCCGGACGCGGCCGGGGCCGGGCTCGGACTGGCCATCGCCCGCGGCCTGGTGGAAGCGCACGGCGGCCGGATCGCGGTGCAGAACCAGGGCGACGGCTGCCGCTTCGAGGTCCGGCTGCCGGTCGCAGCCTAGAGGGTGGCCGCGCTCAGCGCGGTTCGCGACGGCCCAGATCGGGCTGGCCACTCCAGGCCACCAGGAAGGTGTACACCGCCACCGCGACGGCCGGTTGCGCGATGAGAACCATCGCGTTGCCAAGAGTGGGCGCGGCGGTGACCACGGACTCCGAACTGGTGGCACCGACGGTGGCCGGATCCACCCCGGCCACCAGTAACCGGCCCAGCAGGTAGGCGGTCAGCGCACCCAGACCGTTGGCGGCGGCCAGCACCAGCACGGTGCTGGTCCCCCGCACCGACCGCCAGTGCCAGCACGCGGACGCCAGCGAAACTGCCACCACCACGCCGATGAGCGCGAACAGCGCGATGCCGGTGAACTGGTGATAGGACTCGGTGGGCAGCGGTAGGTACTGGCCGTCGGTGTAGACCTTGAACTGCTCGCCCGGTGCGATCCGCGACCAGAGCACCCCTTGCAACGCGCCGATCGCCGCGATGATCGACACGATCGCAGCACCGGAGCGCCACCGGAGCAACTCGGCCTTCATCGCAGTGACCCCAACCGAGGCGGGATTCGTGCTGGAGGATCCGCTCACGTCAGACAGTCCGCACCGAGCAAGGCTTTCAGATCACCCATCAACGCCGAGCTCATCGTCACCCGGAACCGGTCGTCCACCTGAAGTCGTTTGTCGGACGATCCGCCGGTCAGCCTGATGTGGACGGCGGTGGTTCCCGGATGCGCCTGCAGCACATCGCACAACCTGGCGACCACCGGCTCGGTGCATCTGGCCGTGCTCATGGTGACCTGCATTGGACCCTTGTTCGACGGGCCGGACAGGTCGGGCACCACCACGCTCTGCGCATGCAGGCTGAGCCGATCGTCGCTGCGCGCGACCCGCGCCTTGACCAGCACCACCGCATCCTCGGCCAGACTCAGTGCGAACTCGGCGTAGACCTTCGGGAAGAAGGCCACCTCGACGCCCCCGGCGAGATCTTCCAGGATGGCCGAGGCCCATGGATCGCCCTTCTTGGTGAGCCGCCGCTGCAGGCCGGTCAGGATCCCGCCGACCGTCACCATCGCCCGGTCCGGGATGGTGCCGTCGATGATGTCCGGGATCGATGCGTCCGACTGTGCGGCCAGCACATGTTCGACTCCGGACAGCGGATGCCCGGACACATAGAGTCCCAACATTTCCCGCTCGAATCCGAGCAACAGCTTGGAGTCCCATTCGGTGTCCGGAACGGAGACGGTGAGGGCGCCGCCGACGTCTTCCGCGCTCATCTGGCCGAAAAGGTCGAACTGACCAGCGGCCTCGGCCTTCTTCACATTCATGTAGAGGTCGATGCCCTCTGCATGGGCCATCAGCAACCCCTTGCGCGGGTGCCCCAGCGAATCGAAGGCGCCGGCCTTGATCAGCGACTCGACGACTTTCTTGTTGCAGACGACCGCTTCCACCTTGGCGAGGAAATCAGAAAAATCAGCGAAGTCCCCTTTCGCCTTGCGGGTCCCGATCAACGAGGCGACCGCCCCGGCGCCGACGTTGCGGATCGCGGAGAGGCCGAACCGGATGTCGGTACCCACCGGCGAGAAGTTCTTCGCCGAGGCGTTGACGTCCGGCGGCAGCACCTTGATGCCCATGTTGCGACACTCGGCCAGGTAGATCGCCGACTTGTCCTTGTCGTCGCCGACCGAGGTCAGCAGCGCAGCCATGTACTCCGACGGATAGTTGGCCTTGAGATAGGCCGTCCAGTACGACACCAGACCGTACGCGGCGGAGTGGGCCTTGTTGAACGCGTAGTCCGAGAACGGCAGCAGGATGTCCCACAGCGTCTGCACCGCCGCCGGTGAGAACCCTCGGTCAGCCATGCCGGCCGAGAAGTTCGCGAACTGCTTGTCCAGTTCGGACTTCTTCTTCTTGCCCATCGCGCGGCGGAGCAGGTCGGCCGCACCGAGCGAGTAGCCGGCCACGTGCTGCGCGATGGCCATCACCTGCTCCTGATAGACGATCAAGCCATACGTATCGCCCAGGATCTCCGACAACGCGTCCGCCAGCTCGGGATGGATCGGGATCACCGGCTTGCGGTTGTTCTTGCGGTCGGCGTACTCGTTGTGCGAGTTGGCCCCCATCGGGCCCGGCCGGTACAGCGCGCCGACCGCCGAGATGTCCTCGAAGTTGTCCGGTTTCATCGACCGCAGCAATGCCCGCATCGGACCGCCGTCGAGCTGGAAGACACCCAGCGTGTCGCCGCGGGCCAGCAGCTCGAAAGTCTTCGGGTCGTCCAGCGCAAGATCTTCCAGGACGACGGTTTCCTCGCGGTTGGCGGTGATGTTCAACAGCGCATCGTCGAGCACTGTCAGGTTGCGGAGCCCGAGGAAGTCCATCTTGATCAGACCCAGCGTCTCGCAGGTCGGATAGTCGAACTGGGTGATGATCGCGCCGTCGAGCTCCCGCTTCATGATCGGGATGAGGTTCTGCAGCGGTTCGGAGGACATGATGACGCCGGCGGCGTGCACGCCCCACTGCCGTTTCAGCCCTTCCAGCCCTTTGGCCATGTCGACGACCTTGCGGACATCGACGTCGGCGTCCACCAGCGCCCGGAACTCAGCGCCCTCGGAATAACGGGGGTCGGTCGGTTCGAAGATCTTCGACAGCGGGACGTCCTTGCCCATCACCGGCGGTGGCATCACCTTGGTGATGCGGTCGCCGACGGAGAACGGCATGCCGAGCACCCGTGCCGAGTCCTTGACCGCCTGTTTGGCCTTGATGGTCCCGTAGGTGACGATCTGCGCCACCCGGTCGTCGCCGTACTTGTCGGTGACGTACCTGATGACATCGCCTCGTCGCCTTTCGTCGAAGTCGACATCGAAGTCCGGCATCGAGACCCGTTCCGGGTTGAGGAACCGCTCGAAGATCAACCCGTGCTGCAGCGGGTTCAGGTCGGTGATCCGCATGGCGTAGGCCACCATCGAGCCGGCGCCGGATCCCCGCCCAGGGCCGACCCTGATCCCGTTCTCCTTGGCCCAGTTGATGAAGTCGGCGACCACCAGGAAATAGCCGGGAAAATTCATCCCGGAGATCACATTGATCTCGAAGTCGGCCTGTACCTGGCAGTCCTGCGGGATTCCGCCCGGGAACCGGGCGTGCATGCCGCGCCTGACCTCCTTGACGAACCACGTCTGCTCGGTCTCACCGGCCGGCACCGGGAACCGCGGCATGTACGAGGCGGATTCGTCGAATTCGACCTGACAGCGCTCGGCGATCAGCAGGGTGTTGTCGCAGGCCTCCTTCAGGTCGAACTTGTCCTCCCACAGCTCGCGCATCTCACGCGGGGACTTCAGGTAGTAGCCGCCGCCGTCCAGCTTGAAGCGCTTCGGGTCGTCCATGGTCTTACCGGACTGCACGCACAGCAGGGCCTCGTGCGAAGCAGCGTCCTCCGGGTCGACGTAGTGCAGGTCATTGGTCGCGATGAGCCGCAGGTCGAGGTCCTTGGCGATCTGCAGCAGGCCCGACCGCACCCGCGTCTCGATGGACAGCCCGTGGTCCATCAGCTCGACGAGGAAGTTCTCCTTGCCGAAGATGTCGCGAAACTCCGCGGCCGAGGCGAGCGCATTCTCGTACTTCCCGATCCGCAGCCAGGTCTGCACCTCACCGGAGGGACACCCGGTAGTGGCTATCAGGCCTCGTGCGTACTCGTTCAACAGCTCCCGGTCGGCGCGGGGCTTGTAGTAGAAGCCCTCGAGGGAGCTCCGCGATGACAACCGGAAAAGGTTGTGCATACCCTCGGTGGACTCCGAGAGCAGCGTCATGTGGGTGTAGGCGCCGGAGCCGGAGACGTCGTCGTCGCCGCCCTCGGACCAGCGCACGCCCTTCTTGTGGAACCGGGACGTATTGGGCGTGACATAGGCCTCGAGCCCGATGATCGGCTTGATACCGGCGGCCCGCGCCTGCTTGTAGAAGTCGTGAGCGCCAAAGACGTTGCCGTGGTCGGTCATCGCCAGCGCCGGCATCTCCATCTCGCCGGCCCGCTTGAACAGCTGCCCGAGCCGGGCCGCCCCGTCCAACATCGAATACTCGGTGTGCACATGGAGATGGACGAAGGAATCCGTGGAGTGATGCACGCTGTCCGTTCTAGCATGCCGGTCCGACACTCCTGGCCATTTGACTCGCACTCGCCGTCGGTCCGGAGCGACGGCGGGTAGCGTCCCTACCGTGACTTCTGACGCTGCGCAAGGACGGCCCGTTCCGGACACCGATGACCTTCGACTGTTGGCCGAAATCATCAACAACGGCGCGATCGGGCTGCCGGAGGCCGCCTGGAACGCGCGGATGAGCCAGGCGGAGGCGGCAGCCCGGTTCGTCGACATGGCCGAGCGCGGCATGCCACTGCGACTGGTGGCCGAGGGCGACCGCCAGATGCTCTGGCGGATCGCCCAGGCCGGCCCGGCCACCAGCGGACTTGACCTTCCGCCAGCACCAGTACCAGCACCCACACCCCCATCGGCAACGCCGGGCGAGGCCGGCCAGATGGCGGCCGCTGCCGGCCTGCCCGTCGGGCTGCCGCCGGCTTCGGCCGTCCCGCCGCACGAGCAGGCCATGGCCGGTGCCGTCCCGCTGGGGCAGCCACCGTTCGGTATTCCACCGGCCGCCGACGCCGACCAGCCCGAGGACGAGTCGGCACCGCAGCCATCGGCGGCCGTGCCGCAACCGGAGGCACCACCGGAACCGACGCCCGACGAGCCGGAACCCGAAGCCGCACAACCGTCGTCGCCCCGCGATCCCACCCACCGGGTGATGATCTCGGGGCAACCGACCCAGTCGATCGTCGGCGCGTCCGGTGAGCACCTGGACGTCAGCCTGCAGCAGATCATCGATCCGGCAGACCAGATCCTCATCTCTGTGGGATATCGCGTCGGCGAGGGTGAACGGGCCCTGCTGGTACAGACCTCGGTGGGCAATCCAGGGCCGGTGGACTACGAATCGCTGCCCGACCTCAGCCTCGTCCTGCTGGACAGCGCCGGCCGCGTCCTGCCGAAGGCCGCCATGGCCGTCGGCGGCTACCCGGCCCATCGGGTGGGCGTCCCGGCCAACACCCTGGTGTCGGGCTGGACCGTCTTCCTGGTGCCGGCCACGACCGAGGTCGCCGAACTCCGCTGGAGCGCCCGACCCGATCTGGCTGCCCCAAGTGTCAGCTGGGGTTTCGGACCGGCCTGACACCGTTCAGCCGGCGGCCAGAATCTCCGCGGCGTGCACCAGGTCTGCCGGATAGGGCGAGGTGAACTGCACCCAGCGGCCGTCGTCGGGATGGGCGAAGGCCAGCCGGTAGGCGTGCAGCCACTGCCGGGTGAGGCCAAGGCGTGCGGTGAGCACCGGATCGGCACCGTAGGTGGCGTCCCCGACGCAGGGATGGTGCATGGCCGCGAAATGCACCCGGATCTGGTGGGTCCGCCCGGTTTCCAGATGCACCTCGACCAAGGTGGCGGATCGGAACGCTTCGAGCGTGTCGTAGTGGGTGATGCTGTCCCGGCCGCCGGCCACCACGGCAAACTTCCAGTCCGCCTTGGGATGCCGGCCGATGGGCGCGTCGATGGTGCCAGAACTGGGGTCCGGGTAGCCCTGGATGATCGCGTGGTAGATCTTCTCCACCGTGCGGTCGCGGAACGCGTCCTTGAGAACGGTGTAGGCCCGCTCGCTCTTGGCCACCACCATCACCCCGGTGGTACCGACGTCGAGCCGGTGCACGATGCCCTGCCGCTCCGCCGCCCCCGAGGTGGCCAGTGTCACGCCGAGGGCGGCGAGCGCCCCCAGCACGGTCGGCCCGGTCCAGCCCGGGCTGGGATGCGCGGCGACACCGACCGGCTTGTCGACCACCACGATGTCCGCGTCCTGGAACAGGATCGTCAGGCCATCGACCCGCTGCGGGACCACCACCAGCGGCCGATCCGGTTCCGGCAGGGTGATCTCCAGCCACATGCCGGGGCGTAGTCGCTCGGAGCGGCTGGCCACGTTGCCGTCGACCAGCACGCCACCGCCGTCGATCATCACCCCGACGCTCGTCCGGCTGATGCCGAGCAGCCGTGCCAGTCCGGCGTCGGCCCGCATGCCGTCCAATCCGTCCGGCACCGGAAGTTCTCGCCGATCAGCCACTGTCCGCCTCTGTCTTCCGAACTCGCTGCCTGCCATGGTGTCGCTGGCCGTCCATGTCGATCCCGCGCAGTGCCGTGGCGATCAGCGCGATGGCGCCGAGGGTGATGCCGGAGTCGGCCACGTTGAACACCGCGAAGTGCCGCCCGTCCGGCTCGAACAGCGAGATGAAATCGACGACATGCCCGCGGAGGAAACCCGGCGAGCGGAAGATCCGATCGAGCAGATTGCCGACCGCGCCGCCGAGTACCAGACCGAGGGCGATCGCCCAGTCGGTTGACCGCAGCTTGCTCGCCATCCGAATGATGACGACCACCACGCCGATAGCGACCACGGCCAGGATCCAGGTGAATCCGGTACCGGTGGAAAAGGCGGCGCCGCCGTTGCGGAACAGCGACAGGTAGACGACCCCGCCGAGCAGACGCCGTGGCTCGTACGGGGTCAGGTTGGCCACCACCAGCACCTTGGTCAGCTGATCGAGAACGATGACGACGGCCGCGAGGGCAGCGACCAGGCCGATCCGTCGGGGGGGTAGCACAGCAGCATCGGCGGCCGGCGCCACCGGCTGCTCTGGCTCGATCGGACTGTTCACCTGATCAGTGTCCCAAAAGTCAGCGGATGCGATCACCACGTTCGCCGAACCACGACGCCAGCGCACCGCCGCGGCTGACGGCTCGCAGCCGACGCTCCGTCCCCTGCCGATCCCGCTCCGGCGTCACGATGAGCATCTGGTCACCTGCCTGCAGCCGCACGGTCGGTTCGACCGGCACCGGATGCCCGTCACGGACGATCAGCGCGATCGTTGCTCCGGGCGGCAGCCGCAGCTGCGAAACGTACACACCGTGCATCCGCGATTCCTCCGGCACGGTGATCTGCAGGATCTGCGCATGCATCTCCTCCAATGGAGCCGCCTCGACCTGGAGCTCGGTCGCCTGACCGGGCTGGATCACATCGAGTTTCCTGGCCACGAAGGGCAGAGTGGTGCCCTGCAGCAAGGTGTAGATGACCACGACAACGACGATGATGTTCACCATCGACCTCGACTGCGCATCGTCACGCAGCATCAGCGGGATCAACGCCAGCACGATCGGCACCGCCCCGCGCAGACCGGACCAGGACAGGAAGGCCTGTTCCCGCCAGGACAGCCGGAACGGCAGGGCCGCGGCCAGCACCGACAACGGGCGGGCAACCACCAGCACCAGCAAGCCGATCGCGGCCCCCGGCAGCAGCGCCGCGGGTAACTCGTACGGATCCACGTACAGACCGAGCAGGACGAACAGCCCGATCTGGGCGATCCAGCCGAACCCCTCTGCGAAGGACAGCGTCGACGCCCGGTGGGGCAGTCGGGAGTTGCCCAGGATGACTGCGGCGACATAGGTGGCCAGGAATCCGGAGGCATGAAGGTACTGGCCGCCGGCGTAGGCGCCGCCGATCAGCGCGAGAGTGGCCAGCGGATACAGGCCGGCTGCCGGCAGCGCCCCCCGGCGCAGGCTCCACGCGCCGGCGAATCCGACCGCGGCGCCGACCGCGCCACCGGCGATGAGTTCGTAGACCACCAGCAGCGGGTCGGTCCAGTGCAACTCGGTGGCGCCGGCCAGCAGCAGCACGGTGATGACCACGGGCGCGTCGTTGAGGCCCGATTCGAGTTCGAGGGCCGCCCCCAGCTTCGGCTTGACGCCGACCCCGCGCAGAACCGAGAACACCGCCGCCGCATCGGTGCTGGACAGCACCGCTCCCCACAGAAGCGAGGTCCGCCAGTCCATGTGCAGCGTCGAGCCGAGCAGCAAGTGCACGCCGGCGCCGGCGACGGCGATGCTCACCACCACCGAAGCGGTGGCCAGCGAGACACCGAGGCCCAACGCCGGACGGACATTCGACCACTGGGTCGTCAGTCCGCCCTCAGCAAGGATGAAGACCAGTGCGGCAAGTCCGAGCTGCTCGGTCAGCACCGTGTCGGAGAAATCCAGGCCGATGCCGCGGTTGCCCAGCAGCAGGCCGATCCCCAGGTAGAGAAGCAGTGACGGCAGCCCGAGCCGTCTGGACATCCGGATCGCGATCAACGCGACGATCAGTACCAGGGACGACAGGCCGAACGCCCGCTGGACGGTGTCCAGTCCCATGTGATCCTTCCGGCTTACCTCCGAGGTCGCGTTCAGGTCTGTAGAGCGGGCACCCTGGCCATGCCGAGGGCGCCGAGGACCTCCAGCGTCGCCTTCGATCTGTTGAACGTGTAGAAGTGCAGGCCGGGCGCGCCCGCGGCCAGCAACTGCTCGCACATCCGGATCGCATGCGCCATACCGATGTCCCGACCGGCGGCGACATCGCCGTCCACGGCGCGCAACTGGTCGGCGAGGTCGGCCGGGAATCGCTGACCGGACAACTCGGTGATGCGCATCAACCGGGCGTAGGAGGTCACCGGCATGATGCCGGGCAGGATCGGCACATCAGCACCGGCGGCGATGGATCGGTCCCGCAGATCGATGTAGTCCTGCGCCGAGAAGAGCATCTGGGTGATCGCATAGTCGGCGCCGGCGGCCACCTTTTCGGCGAAATGACGGGTGTCGGACTCGAGGTCGGGTGAGCGCGGATGCATGTCGGGGAATGCGGCGACCCCCACACAGAAGTCGCCGAGCGATCGGGTGAGCGCGACCAGGTCACTGGCGTAGTGCAGTCCGTGCTGATGGGCCACCCACTCGGCCGACGGGTCCTCCCCCGGCGGGTCCCCCCGCAGGGCGAGGATGTTGCGGACGCCGACGGAGGCGTAGGAGCCGATGACGTGGCGCAACTCGGCCACCGAATGGCCCACCGCGGTCAGGTGCGCGACCGGCAGCAGCGTGGTCTCCGCGGCGATCCGCTCGGTGATCCGGATGGTCCGGTCCCGTCGCGACCCGCCGGCACCGTAGGTCACCGAGACGAAGGCCGGGCGGAGCGGCTCGAGCCGGCGGATGGCCAACCACAGGGTCGACTCCTCGGCATCGTCTCTCGGCGGGAAGAACTCCACGGAGAAGTGAGGGCCAGGCGCGGCTAAGCGGTCGCGGACGGTCACCATACTGCGCAGCTTATCGGTCGTGCGCTCTCCCACCCGCCGGTCGGCGCTGCGCTCGACACGTCGGCCATGCACACTGGCCCTCGTGCAACCAGTTCACCCGACCGCAGACCCTGCTGCCGCGGTCGAATCGGTGCTGTCGGCCGAACTCGCCGTCCGGCGCACCGAGGTCGCCGCCATCGACGCCAGACTGGGCTCCGACGTCGACCGGCTGATCGGCTACATCTCCACCGGGGGCAAACGCCTCCGGCCGCAGTTCCTGTGCTGGGGTTGGCTGGCCGCGCAGGACGGAACAGATCACCCGGAACTCCCGGCCGGGGTGATCAAAGCAGCCGCGGCCCTTGAGTTGATCCAGGCCTGCGCGCTGATCCACGACGACATCATCGACCGGTCCGACACCAGGCGCGGGCAGCCCAGCGTGCACCGGTCGGTCGAGAAGATGCACGCCGGCAACGGATGGTCGGGCGACTCCGCCCATTTCGGCGTGTCCGCCGCGCTGTTGCTGGGCGATCTGGCCCTGGCCTGGGCCGACGACCTGTTCGCCGACGGACTGGCCGAGCTGGGCCGGCCGGCCGGCGCGATGCGCGCCTGGCGGGCCATGCGGACCGAGGTGCTGGCCGGGCAACTGCTGGACCTGAGGATCTCCGCCGACGAGTCGCCTGATCCGGCAATCGCCGCCGCCGACGCGATGGTGGTCAACCGTTACAAGACGGCCGCCTACACCGTCGAGCGGCCGCTGCACCTGGGTGCGGCGCTGGCGAATGCCGGCGAGCCGACCATCGACGCGCTGCGCGCCTACGGCAAGGCGATCGGGATCGGATTCCAGTTGCGCGACGACCTGCTCGGCGTTTTCGGGGACCCGGCGGTCACCGGAAAACCGGCCGGCGGGGACCTGATCGAGGGCAAGAGAACGGTGCTGCTGGCGATGGCAAGGTCGGCGTTGATCGATCAACCCGACCTGCTCGCCGAGCTGGACCAGGGTGTCGGTACCGCCATGGCTCCGGACCAGGTGGACAGATTGACCGCTCTGGTGGCCGGGACGACTGCGCCGGCCGAAGTCGAGGCCAGGATCGCCGAGCTGTTCGCTGCCGGGGTGGCAGCCCTGGAGGTCGCCGATGACGGGCGCAAGAACCTGGTCAATGCTGGTGCGACAGCCAATCTGCAGCGGCTGGCATTGGCGGCCACCGCCAGGGACCGGTGATCAGAACCCGGCTGCCTGTGCCCTGCGGTGCACTTCTCGGCCGCGGTTGTGTCGCAGGGCGGTGATCGGCCGACCCGGCAGCGTGTCCTCTGACTCGAACAGCCAGTCGATGACTTCCGGGTCGGAATACCCCGCATCGGTCAGCAGGGTGATCGTCGCGGGCAGACCCTTCACCACGGCGCCGCCCTGAACGAACTCCGCCGGGATGCGCATCACCCCGTCGACCCTGGTCGCCACCAGCTGGCGTTCCCGTAGCAGCTGATGGACCCGGGTGACGATGAGCCCGAGCGCCGATGCGATGTCGGGGACCGGAACCAGGGTGGGCGGCCCGGAGTCCGGCTCCGGGTCGGGCGTCGGGTTCTGCTGCGTGGTCGGCACGCCGCCAAGGGTGCCACTTTGCGCCCGGTACGTCGAACTCGTCACCGACGCGTGGGGCGAACCGGGCGGTGCCGGTCACCAGGGCTCCTAGTATCGGCAGTCGTGGGTACCTCTGGCGCATTGGTCGGCACCGTGCTGGACGGTCGCTACCGGGTGGGCGCGATGATCGCCAGGGGCGGCATGTCGACGGTCTACCGCGGCACCGATCTGCGGCTGGACCGGCCGGTGGCGATCAAGGTGATGAAACCGTCGTTCGCCGCCGACCCGAGCTTCCTGACGAGGTTCGAACGCGAGGCCAGACTGGCGGCCGGCCTGGCGCACCGCGGGGTGGTGGGCGTGTACGACCAGGGCCGGGACGGAGACGTCGTGTTCCTGGTGATGGAACTGGTCGACGGCGGCACACTGCGTGACCTGATCCGGCAGTCCGGGGCACTGTCGGTGTCGGTGACCATGTCGATCCTGGAGCCGCTGCTCGCGGCACTCGGCGCGGCCCACGAAGCCGGGCTCGTACATCGCGACGTCAAACCGGAGAACGTGCTGATTTCGTCGAAGGGCGAGGTCAAGGTGGCCGATTTCGGCCTGGTGCGGGCAGTCTCGTCGCAGACGATGGCCACCGGAGATGTGATTCTGGGCACAGTCGCCTACCTGTCACCGGAGCAGGTGGCCACTGGGGCGTCCGACCCGAGATCGGACGTCTATTCGGCCGGCATCGTCACGTTCGAGATGCTCACCGGGCACACTCCGTACGCCGGCGACAATCCGATGTCGGTCGCCTACCAGCATGTGCACTCCGACGTGCCGCCGGTCACCGACCAGGCACCCGGCGTGCCACTGGAGCTCGACGACCTGATCCTGGCGGCCACCCGGCGCGATCCGATGGCCAGGCCGCGGGATGCGTCGGCGTTCCTGTCGGCGGTGGTGGCGCTGCGGGCCCGGCTCGGACTGGCCAGAGTCGTGGTGCCGGTACCGCGTCCGGCCGGCGCACCACCGGCGCCGCGGGCCGCCCGCCCGAACAGTGGTGCCATTGGCGCTGACGGCATGTCCACCCACGCCGTTGCCGGCCCGACCGGGACCAGGGTGGTCGGCGCGACCGGGGTCGGCCCGCCGACCGTGGCCGGCCCGCGCACCATCGCCGGTCAAGGCGCACCGGAGCCGCCGGTCAAGCGGGGATCGGCGCTGCGGCGCTGGCTGCTGGTGGCCATCGTCGTCCTGCTGCTCGGAGCCGCCGCGGCCGTCGGTGGCTGGTGGCTCGGCAGCGGACGATGGGCCTATACCCCCGCCGCCGTCGGCATCGACCAGCAGTCGGCCGAGAACCTTGTGCGGGAAGCAGGTCTGGTCCCGCGTGTCAGCGCCCAGCCGTCCAACAGCGTGGCTACCGGCACGGTCGCCGACACCGAGCCGCAGCCGGGATCTCGACTGCTGAAAGGATCACAAGTCGAACTGGTCGTGTCCAGTGGCAGGCCGACCGTGCCTGCTGTCGTGGCGGGCACCAGCGTCGATCAGGCCGCCCAGATCATCGCCGCGGCGCACCTGACACCCGTATCGGAACCGGCGTTCGGCCAGTACGACGGAACGGTCCCGGTGGGCGCCGTGCTGACCACCGATCCGCCGGTCGGGACGTCGCTGCCGATCTCGGCCGATGTGGTCATCGTCAGATCCAAGGGACCGGCGCCCACGCCGGTGCCGACCGTGGCGGGCAAATCGGTCGACGACGCGCAGAACAAGCTGCTGGTGGCCGGCTTCAGCCTCGGTGCCGACAAGCCGACCTTCGCCGCCGACGCGGACAACGGGGCCGTCATCGGTAGCGACCCGGCGGCCGGCCAGCTGGTCGCCCAGGGTTCAACGGTCTCGCTGCTCATCGCGGCGTCGGTGACGGTGCCGTCGGTGCGGGGTGAAGCCGGCAATCAGGCAGCGGCTGACCTGCAACGGGCCGGGTTCACCGTGACCCTTGGCGACGCCACCTTCGACGCCGACATCGACGGCGGTTCCGCGGTGGGCACCACGCCGAACGCCGGCAGTCGAGTGGATCCCGCACTTCCGGTGGTGCTGCTCACCCTCTCGAACGCAGCCGTCCTGCCGGATCTGACCAGGGGAAACGTCGGCAGCGCCCGGCAGGCGCTGACCGACCTCGGCCTGCAGATCCAGGTGAGCGCGCTGTTCGGCGCGTCCGGCGCCTCGGTGGTCAGTCAGTATCCCGGCGCCGGCCGCAGAGTGGAGCCCGGTTCGACGGTGCAGGTGAGCGCCTTTCCCTGAATGGGCTCAGGGCCGGACCAGCCGCCCGATGGCCAGCCGGGCCAACGGGAGGTAGCCGAGCACCACCGGGAGCGGCCCGGTGACCGACAGCACAGTCCGCGAGCCGGTCGGCATGGCCTCCACGACGTGCGTCAGATGCAGCCGGATCGCCAGCGGGAGCCGCGCCGTCCAGACCCACCGCATGCCAGGGTCGTCGAAACTGGTCACCTCGAACGGGACGTCGACCCCCAGCAGGGCATGCACGACCCCGGTGCTTCCGGTCCTGATCACCTCGTCGTCGCAGTCGACCCCGACGATCTGCGGCGACCACGACGACCACAGTTCCGGGCGGGTGTACCGACGCCAGACCAACGCGGCCGGGGCGCCGCCGGTGGCGCCGATCGACAGTGTTCTTGTCAGCATCAAGGTTCTGGGGAGCATCAGCTCCGCAGCATCTCCGCCACCAGGAACGCCAACTCCAGCGATTGCTGGGTGTTCAGCCGCGGGTCGCACGCCGTTTCGTAGCGATCGGCGAGGTCCTCGTCGCTGATCTCCTGGGCGCCACCCAGGCACTCGGTCACGTTCTCACCGGTGAGCTCGACGTGGATGCCGCCCGGATGGGTCCCCAGATCACGGTGGACCTCGAAGAAGCCCTGCACTTCGTCCACGATCCGGTCGAAATGCCTTGTCTTGTAACCGGTCGAGGCTTCGTGGGTATTGCCGTGCATGGGATCGCACTGCCAGATGACCTGATGCCCGGTCGCCTGCACCTTCTCGATGATGGGGGGCAGCACATCGCGGACCCGGCCATTTCCCATCCGGGAGATCAGGGTGAGCCGGCCGGGGGTGCCGTGCGGGTCCAGCCGCTCGACGTATTCGACGGCCTGGTCGGGGGTGGTGCCGGGCCCGATCTTGAGGCCGATCGGGTTCGACAGGATCTCGGCGAAGGCAATGTGCGCGCCGTCCAGCTGACGGGTGCGCTCGCCGATCCACAGGAAATGGCCGGACAGGTCGTAGAGCCTTGGCACCGGACCCGTGGTCTCCAGCCGCAGCATGGCCCGCTCGTAGTCCAGGAGCAGCGCCTCGTGCGAGGAGAAGATCTCCACTGAATGCAGGCTGTGCGAGTCGACTCCGCAGGCCGACATGAACCTCATCGCCCGGTCGATCTCGCCGGCGACGCGCTCGAAACGTTCACCGGCGCGCGAGGTCGCGACGAACTCCTGGTTCCAGGAGTGGACGCTGGCCAGGTCGCCCATTCCGGCGCCGGTGAGGGCCCGTACCAGGTTCATGGCGGCCGAGGCGTTGGCGTAGGCGCGCACCATCCGCGACGGGTCCGGCACCCGCGCCTCCGGTGTGGTGGCCAGCGAATTGATGATGTCCCCGCGGTAGGACGCCAGCCCCAGCGAATCGACGTTCGAGCTGCGCGGCTTGGCGTACTGGCCGGCGATGCGGGCCACCTTGACCACCGGCATGGAGGACCCGTAGGTCAGTACCACCGCCATCTGCAGCAGGGTCTGGATGTTGCCCCTGATGTGTGGCTCGGTGTTGTCGACGAACGTCTCTGCGCAGTCGCCACCCTGCAGCAGGAAGGCCTCACCGCGGGCGACGGCGGCCAACTGCGAGTGCAGCCGGTCGACCTCCCGCGGTACCGTCACCGGCGGCACCGCTTCCAACAGCGCCCGGACGGCCAGCACCTGCTCGCTGTCGGGCCACTCCGGCTGCTGGGCAGCCGGCAGCGAGAGGGCTTTGTCCAGCTCGGCACGCAGACTGCCCGGCAGCGGGGGTAGGGACGGCAGGATGTCCGCCGGTATATCGACAGTCCAGTTCACGTCGACCAGCCTATTTGTTTATCGGCGGGCCGCCGACCAACCGCAGGTCAGACTGTTTCAGCGGGCCGAAAGGACGGCCTGCGCCGCCTGCCATCGCGCGAAACCGAGCTTGGCGTCGGCCAGCGCGTTGTGCCGATCGCGGCCCGGGTCCGGTATCGGCGGGCATCCGGCGATCTCCCAGTGCTGGCGGATCTCCCTGGTCAGTCTGGGGACCTCGGGGGGCATGGCCGGCATCGCGCCCCACAACTGGGCGAGCACGACGTGGTCGTAGGCGGCGTACCAGGCCCACAATTCGATCGGCAGTCCCGGGTCGGTCAGAAAGGTGAGGAGGTCGTCCCGGATGCGCCGGCGGGTCCGCCAACTCGGGTCGGACTGCGACGGCAGCTTGTCCAGCACATTGCGCCGCACCCACGGGCCAGCCGTATCCGGGTCGAAATCGGTCGAGACCGCGTAGAACTCCCGGCCGTCCTGACCGATCACGCCGATCGAGATCAGCTCGATGGTCCGGCCGTCCTCGATGAACTCACAATCGTAGAAGTATCTCGATACCGGGCCCTGCGGTGACATCCGCACCACGTCGGGCAGACCCTCTCAGCCGGCCTTCGTGCCGGGCAGCCTGGTCACCGTTCCTGGGCCGCGGCCCTCGACCAGCAGACTGTCGATGCCTTTGACCTGGCCGGCCAGCTTGGCGGTTTCCAGATCAGCTTTGACCTTGGCGGCGTAGACGTCGACGTACTCCTGACCGGACAGTTCCATCAGTCGGTACATGATCTCGTCGGTCATCGACCGCTCGACGAACCGGTCGCCGGCCATGCCCTCATACCGGGAGAACTCCAGCGGTCGACCGAAGACGGCGGTGATGCGCCGCGGCCGCCACATCTTCGATCCGATCGGGTTGACCTTGTCGGTGCCGATCATCACCAGCGGCACGACCGGGACGCCTGCTTCCAGCGCCATCCTGGCCACCCCGGTCTTGCCCTTGTACAGCCGACCGTCCGGCGACCTGGTGCCCTCCGGGTAGATGCCGAGGCACTTGCCCTCGTTGAGTAGCCGGACTCCCGTCATCAGCGCGTCGTGCGCCGCCGACGCACCGCCTCTGTCGATGGGCATCTGGCCGACGCCTTCGAAGAATGCCTTCTTCAACCGCCCCTTGAAGCCCTTTTCGGTGAAGTACTCGCTCTTGGCCAGAAACGTCACCCGGCGCTTGATGAACAGCGGGGTGAAGAACGAATCGGCCACCGACAGGTGATTGCCGACGATGATGACGCCACCTTCGGCCGGCACATATTCCGCGCCGAACACCGTTGCCGGGAAGAACAATCGAAGGATGGGTCCGATCAGAACGTATTTGCACAGGTAGTACAGCACCTGGATCGCCCTCTTCCCGTCGGCGGTGCGGATCAGGCCCGGAAACGTTCCGCAGCGCCGTTGGCGCCGCGAAGGACAGAACCGGAACGGCGGCCGAAGTGCACCGGGACGTTCCGACTACCGTACCCGCAAGCCGGGCGATTCCATTGATCGACCGCCCGCGAGCCGTCTGAGTTCGACACCGGAATCGCTCGCGGCGGGCGGTCGACCGCGCCCGCCGGAATGATCTGGAACGATGGGTGGACCGGCCAGAACGGCCCCCGGCCGGCGACTGCACCGGCCAGCGCAAGGAGCGATGATGACGCCGCCATCCGGGGTGACCGCACAGAACCCGTTCCGCCATGACGGCGGCGATGTGGGGGTGCTGCTGTGCCATGGGTTTACCGGCTCACCTGCATCGCTCCGGCCTTGGGCCGAGCGGTTCGCCGCCGAGGGATTTTCTGTGCGGCTTCCGTTGCTCCCCGGACACGGGACGCGGTGGCAGGAGCTGAACGCCACGACCTTCGCCGACTGGCTCGGTGAAGTCGACTCAGCGCTGTCCGACCTGACCGCCCGGTGCCGGTCCGTCGTCGTCTGCGGCCTGTCGATGGGCGGCACCCTGACGCTGCGCCTGGCCGAACTGCATCCCGACGCGATCGCCGGCATCGTGCTGGTCAACCCGGCGGTGATGAGCCTGCGTAAAGAAATGGCGGTGCTGCCGCTGCTCAAGCACCTGGTGCCATCACTCAAGGGCATCACCGACGACATCGCCAAGCCAGGACAGTCGGAGTTCGGCTACGACAGGACGCCGCTCAAGGCCGTCGACGCGATGCGGAAGGGCTGGGCTGCCACCAGGGCAGATCTTTCCGCGCTCAGGCTGCCGGTACTGCTGTTGCGGTCCAGGCTGGATCATGTCGTCGAGCCGGAGAACTCTCGCCTGATCCTGGACAGCATCTCGTCCACCGACGTGACCGAGATCGTGCTCGAACGCAGCTACCACGTGGCGACCCTTGACTACGACGCCGAGCTGATCTTCGACGAGTCGGTCGCCTTCGTCCGCCGCGTCACCACGGAGCACTGAAATGGGCGCGCTCCCGCCCGACGACGCAGACCCGACGAATCGGGAACGTTCGGCGCATGAGGTGGATGCCGAGTTCGCGGCGATCATCTCGGGTATTTCGGCGCAGATGTCCTGGGGCACCACAGCAGCGGACCTCGACTCGGCAGCAGGTTCTGCTGGCGATCCCGGTGTGGCCGGGGTGCATCCCGCCGCGGCGGACCCCGGGATTGTGGACGGCCAGGTTGCTGCAGCCGAGCGGGCCCGCCGCCGGGAGCTGAGGCGGGCGCAGCGGGCCGAGGAGGTGGAGCTGTTCGAGGCGAGCCAGGCTGCAGCCGCCGCCGAACTGCAGGCAGACGACGCCCACTTCATTCCACCCGACCC
Organism: Mycobacteriales bacterium; assembly: GCA_038229825.1. GTDB lineage: Bacteria > Actinomycetota > Actinomycetes > Mycobacteriales > Nakamurellaceae > Nakamurella. The sequence goes on along the minus strand of JBBROB010000013.1, from coordinate 43,503 downwards.
GCCTCCGGTGCCGCGGCCAAGGCGCCGAACGGTGATCGCTCTGCTGCTGATGGCCCTCGGTCTGGCGATGTTGATCGCTCCGGGAGTGCTGCAGGTGCCCTCGGATGCGGTGCTGGTGCTGGCCATCTGCTGCCTGCTCGGCGGTTTCGGCATGTTGGTGTACGGCCTGCGGCCGCATCCCACCGACCCGAACGACGCCGACGGGTGGGACGACGGCGCCCGGCTGTAGCAGTCAGGCGGTGGCCAGGTCAGCGGGCGGGGCGCCGACGGCGGCGCCGGCCAGCAGCGCCGCGCCGATGATGCCGGCCCGGTCGCCGAACTGCGCCACCACCACCCGTGGCTCGGGCCGGTGGCCGGCCCCGGTGATCGCCGCCGAGAGGTCTGCCTGAGCTCCCGGCAGATACCAGGGGGCGGCCGCCGCCACCCCACCGCCGATGACGATCACCTCCGGATCGAGGATGTCGGTCGCCATCGCCAGGCCGACGCCGAGCCAGCGGCTCAGGTCCGCCATGGCGGCCAGTGCCACCGGATCACCTGCGGCAGCAGCCGCTGCCACCATGGTGCCGGTCACCGCTGCCGGCGCTACCCGCGCCAGCGGGCTGGCCGCCCGCACGCCGACGTCGAGCACCGGCAGGAACGGATCCGGACCGGCGGGACGGCCCGCCATCAGCTCGCCGGCGGTCTGCGCCAGCGCGGTGCCCGAGCAGTAGCGCTCCCAGCAACCCAGCTTGCCGCACGGGCAGGGCCGACCGCCTGGAACCACCACCACATGACCCAGCTCGGGCGCCACACCGTGAGCGCCCCGGTAGATCGAACCGTCGATCACCAGCCCGGCCCCGATCCCGGTGCCCAACGCCACCAGCAACGCGACCGGCGATCCCTGTGCGGCGCCCGCCCGGTACTCGGCCCAGGCAGCGGAGTTCACGTCGTGGTCCATCACCACCGGCAGGGAGAGGCGGGCGGTCAGGCGCGCCGGCACCGGATCTCCGCGCCAGGCAAGATGCGGTGCGAACATCACCCGGCTGCGGTCGGTGCTGACGAAACCGGCAACGGCGAGGCCGGCGGCGCCGACCTCGTATTCCTGCGCCAGAGCGACGATCAGACCCGACAGCACGTCTTCGGTATCCGGCACCGTGTGCGGCGTCGACGCCCGCCGGGAGGCCACCACCTGGCACTTGTCGTCGATCACGGCCGCCCGCACCGAGGTCCCGCCGATGTCTATCCCGATGTTGAAGGTGGTGCCGGTCAACGGATGTCGATCCGTTCAACGCCCGGCCGCCCGGCCGGCGTCGGCCCGGCGCCGCCGGTCGTCTCCGCCTTCGGGATCAGCGACCGAACGGTGGTGACCAGCAGCAGCGCGGCATCCACCAGCTTCCCGGTCAGTTCTGGTCGGTCGCCCTGCAGCAGTTCCGCGGACCGGCAGATGGGGCACCAGCTGACGCAGCCGGCGCCGGCAATGTGCTCGCTCTCGCCGCCCTCCGTCGGGGCGGCCGTGTCCCGACCACCGCCGGACTGGGCCGGCGCCGGGATGGCCGACTTCAGCCGGTCCAGTCTGGCCACCACCGCGTCCAGCAGTTGCGCTGCCTCATCGGCCAACGTGCCGACCGCCTGCGCATGGTTGGTCTGGTGTCCAGCCGTCCCGGCTTCCGTCATCTGACTTCGGCCAGGTCAGCGCTGTCCAGAGTGGCCGAAAGGGAGGCCGGCCACAGGTTCGGGTCTGCCTCGAAGTGCACCACCAGGGCATCGTCGGTGAAGCTCGCCCCGCTGGTCCGGCAGCGCTGCAGCATCGAGGGCAGCGCGATCCGCCGCCGGTCCGCTCCCACGGTGATGATCAGGTCGTCACCGGCGCGGCTGAGATCCACGGCGCCTCGTTCGGCCAGTGGCAGGGCGATGAGAAGGCGATACCGCCCATCGGCGCCCTCGGTCCGAAGGCCGGCGGCCGGCACCGGTTCCGCCATCGGATCGATTCCGCCGAACAACTCGTCGGCGATGAGGGTCAGCGGCTGCAAGCCGATCGGTTCGTTCCCGGTCATCGTCACCTGGTGGATGCGCAGGCCGGGAAACGACTCGTTGATCAGGGGCATGTTGGCAGCCTGGGTATCGCGCCACGACGACAGGAAGGCACCGGCACCGGCAGCGTCCTGCGGCAGCACCCGGTTGACCAGCACCGCCTCCACCGCAAACCCGTGCAGGGCCAACGCGGTCAGCAGCCTCCTGGCCTCGGCGATCACCACCCGTTCCGGCGTGAGGACGATGCGGATGCCAGTAATGTTGTTGTCTGCCAACAGATTCCGGGCAGCACTGAGTCTGTCGAGCAATCCGCCGAGAGCGTCGGACACGTCGTCCACTGAGCCGGGATCGCGGCCGGGGCGGACCCCGGTCAGACCGGCGAAACCGGACGCGATGGTCCGCATCAACCGGGCCGGGGTACCCATCAACCGGTCGATGTAGAAGCGGATGGTCTCCGGCAGCGCCAGCAGTTTGAGCGACTCACCGGACGGCGCGCAGTCGACGACGATGACGTCGTAGTCGCCGGTGCCGGCGTACCGGTGCACCTCCAGCAACGCCACGATCTCGTCGGCCCCCGGCAGCACGGTGAGCTCCTCGGCCTGCACCTGCGCCAGGCCACGGGCGGACAGCACGCCGACCAGGTACCCGCGGATGTCGGACCAGGCCTCCTCGAACCGGCCCCGGGTGTCCACCTGGGCGACCCACAGCCGGTCGACCCCGTCCACCGCGGCTGGGTCAGCGCCCACCTCGACGCCGAGTACATCACCGACGCTGTGCGCAGCGTCGGTGGACAGCAGCAGGGTGCGGTGACCAGCAGCGGCCGCAGCGATGGCTGTGGCCGCTGACATCGTCGTCTTGCCGACTCCGCCCTTCCCTGTGTGCAGAGCAATTCTCACGATTTCTCGACTCGCTTGCGAAGCTCCTTCAGGGCGGTGTCCATGATGGTCCGCTCGGCCTTGCGGCGCAGCGGGCCCACCAGCGGCACATTGAGCTGAACGGCGAGAGAATAGGTGACCTCGGTCGCATTCTTCCCGTCAGCAGCATCCGGCAGCCTGCGCAACGTGTAGGAGCCATGCTGGGCCTTCTGCATCTGACCGATCACCAGATCCCAGCTGACCGACAGCCCGCTGGCGGCCCAGGTGTACTCCAGCTCGTAGGTGTCCTTGAACAGTCCGGCGTCGAGGCCGAATTTGACCCGTTTGGCGCGCAAACCCTGGCCGGGGTCGGTGACCTCCACCCGCTTCACCGCTCCGGTCCATTCGGGGTAGGCGGTGAAATCCGCGATGACGTCCATGATCGCGAAAGCATCCGCGTTCATGGTCAGAGATTGAGTGGAGGAGTCGACCATGGGCAAAGGTTACCCAGGCGACGGGCGGGCCGGATCACCTCCGCGCCACCGACGGGGTGCCCTCGCCCCTGCGTGCCGGCCAATCGCAGCGCGCGGGTCAGTCGAAATCGATCTCGAACGCGGTCGGGAACCGCTGGAAATGCCCGACGTTCACGCACTCGGTGCGGCCTCGTCTGGCCCGCTGTGCCAATGGCTGGTGGACATGACCGAACAACGCGAACTGCGGCGAGTAGCGGTCGATCGACTCCAGCAGTCCCGGCCCGTACATCTCCATCCGACCCGGGATGCGGTCATACCGGAGCATGGGTAGATCGGGCGGGACGTGGGAACAGAGCACGTCGACCGGACCCAGACTCTCGGTCACCGCCTCGAACTCGGCCGCCGACCGCACCAGTGGCCGCCAGACGTGGTCCGGCGCCCGCCACGGGATTCCCGGACGGGTCGAACCACCGGCCACGAACCCGAACCGCTGCCCGGCCACGTCGATCACCTGACCGTCCCGATTCGGCAGCCGGGCCCCGGCCGCCTCGTCCCAGGCGGCGGCCACGTCGACGTTGCCCAGGATGAGCAACGCCTGGGTTCCGACGGCCTGCAGAACCTCCTGGTACCGCATCGACACCACGTCGGCCAGCACCCCGGCGGCGTCGTCCAGCGAATCCCAGAGCTCGCGGTTGTAGGCATGCAGCGCGCCGAACTCACCGCTGGATCTCAACGATGCGAAGTGCCTGACCTTGTCGCTACCGAACACCTGGCCGAGAATGCCGTTCCCGTGCTCGTGATAGTCGACATAGTCGAGGAGGTCGCCGAGTACCACCAGCTGTTCGGCCTTCTCCGCGACCCTGGCCAGGCCGTCGATGTTGCCGTGCACGTCGGACACGAACGAGACTCTCACCCCGCCTACGGTAACGACCCGCCGGGCCGGGTCACCGGTCAGGCACTGAGCAGTGCCGCCAGGCGATCGGCGGAGCGCTGCCAGTTCCAGTGACCCTGGATCCACTCGCGGCCGGCGTTGCCCCATCGAGCCGCCCTGTCCCGATCAGTGAGCAGGCCGGCCACCGCCCTGGCGATCTCGGGTACGTCACGCTCAGCGACCACTGTTCCGGTCTCGCCTTCGAGCACCGCCTCCGGCGCACCGCCCGAGTCGCCGGCCACTACCGGCAGGCCCATCGCCGACGCTTCCAGGAAGACGATCCCCAGGCCCTCGACGTCCAGCCCTCCGCCGCGGGTCCGGCAGGGCATGGCGAACACATCTCCGGCCGCATAGTGGGCCGGCAGTTCCAACCAGGGGACGCCACCGGCGAAGATCACCTGATCGGCGACTCCGAGCTCGGCGGCCAGCCGACGGAGCGATATCCGGTCGGGTCCATCACCGACGATCAGCAGCACCGCGTCCGGGACTCGCCGCAGGATCTCCGGCAGGGCCCTGATCAGCATGTCCTGGCCCTTACGGGCGACCAACCTGGAGATGCAGACGACCACCGGGCGATCACCGATGCCAAGCGTCGTGCGGATCCGCCTGCGCCCGACCGGGTCTGGCGTGAACACCTCGGTATCCACGCCGGCCGGCAGGTACTCCAGCGCCGCCAGCGGTCCGAGCGCCGTGGCGATCCGGGCCCTGGCATATCTACTGACAAAGGTCACCACGTCGACATGCCGGCCGATCGAGGTGAGCGCCTGTCGTGCGACCGGCAACATCGACCATCCGACCTCGTGCCCGTGCGTACTCGCCACCACCCTGGCGACGCCGGCGCGACGCAACGTCGGCGCCAGCAGCGCCAGCGGCGCCGCGGCGCCGAACCAGACGGCGTCCAGTCGATGCTCGTCGATCAGGGCCCTCGACCGCCGGGCCACCGACGGAACCGGCAGCATCAGCGAACCAGGGTGGCGCACCACCTCGAACTGCTGCGCCGCGTCGAAGTCGGCCGCACCCGGCCAGGCAGGCGCATAGACGACCAGCCGGTCAGCCGGCAGCCGCTCCGCCAGCGCCTGGACGTACGACTGGATCCCGCCGGCCCGCGGTGGGAAGTCGTTGGTGATCAGCAGAGTTCGGCGCACGGGGAGAAGTGTCGCCCATCGGGGGGTGGGTTGTGCGACTACGGTCAGCCGCGCGGAACGCGGTGCCCGGTCGCGTCCGGGCCGGCTCCGCTGACGGTGCGGAACACCACTCCGAGCTGCTCGTCGGCGGCGCTGACCACCATGCCGTTGCCGACATAGATGGCAACGTGGCTGACCGGCGAGTAGTACGTCACCAGGTCGCCCGGCTGCAACTGGTCGAGGGAGACCGACGGCAGGTTGGCCTGCTCGTAGCTGGCCCGCGGGATGGAGACGCCCTGCTGGGCCCACACCCACGAGGTCAGACCGGAACAGTCGAACGCGTCCGGACCTTGAGCTCCGTAGACGTAGGCGAAGCCGACCTTGGTCAAAGCCAGTGCCGCAGCGGCTTGACCGATCGCGTCGCCGCCCTGGACCGGTGCCGATGCCGACGACGTCGTGCTGAGCGCGGCCGAGGAGGGCGCGGCGGACGAGCTGGACGCGGCGTTGGCGGGCGCGACCGCGGCCGGAGCGGCATTGACCGCGGCCGGCTGCTTGGCGGCTGCAGCCGCGGCATCGGCCTGCGCCTGCGCGGCGGCGGCAGCGGCGAGGGAATCCTGCCGGATCTTCTCGGCGGCGGCGGCAGCGGCGGCCTTCTCCTGCGCGGTCAGCTGGTTGTACAGATCCTTGTACTGGGCGACGGCAGCGTCGAGCTGGGCCTTCTTGCTCTGCGCCGTCGCCGTGGCGGCAGCGGCGGCGACCGAGGCCTGATCCGCCTGGGTCTTCGCCTGTGCGGCAGCAGCCGCGGCGGCTACCGCGGCGGACTTCGCCTTGGCGGCCGTGTCCTTGGCCTGCACCGCCTGGTCCAGAGTGTGGTGGGTGTCCTGGGCAACGCGGTTGATCACCGTCGACTCGTCGAGGAAGTCCTCAGCCGACTTCGCCGTCAATATCACGCTGAACTGGCTCAGCGAGGCCCCGCGGAAGCTGGCGTTCGCGAAAGCATCGAGTTTGCCCTGGTAGGAGGCAACGACAGCGGTCGCAGAAGCGGCGCTCTGCTGCGCAACGGTGACGGACTTCCGGGCGGTCAGCAGATCGGCGCCGGCTTGCCGGGCGGCCTGCGCCGCCTTCGTCTGGGCCTGCTTCGCGCCATTGACCTGCTCGCTGGCGATCTCGGCCTGATGGCTGCTGTTCTCCCAGGCCGACTTGGCATCGGTCGACGTGGTGGGCGGAACCGGGTTGGGCGCTGCGAATGCGGGTACTGCACCCACCAGACCGATGCTCAACGTCACTGCGACGCCGACGACCAGGGTCTTGGTCCTGCGGAACTTCCGGACAGCCAGCATTGAATCGTGCGTCGCCAACGTCAGGCGCACCTTTCCTCCTCGACGCCTACCGGGTTAGCTGACGGATTCGGGCCGGAAGAAGCCCTACCCCGACGTGGCCGAAGCCACGACAGGGATTCACCCCAAAAGAACCTGGGTCCTCGGTTCGGCGCTTTTGACGGCGCCGATTCGGCGTGATCTCCCAAGGCCGCCTGACTGGCGTCCTTCACAGAAGATCTCGGTCAGATTACGAGACGGACACGCTTTAGTCCAGTCACGCTCACCAAACTTCAATTCTTTTTGTTCACACCCGGAACTTTCCGCCGCTCCGGCCGCTCAACTGCGGCGATGCGAGCCGCTCGAACGACGTGGGTGAGAAGCATCACCCGGCCGCCACACCGGTAGGCGTGGCGGCGCCTCGACGGCTAGCCGGCCCGTCGCGACGGGTGATCGACCGCTCGCACCAGTCGCAGCGGCGGCACCAGCCCGGAGGCGGCAAGTACCCCGAGCGCCCGCTGTTCCGCGTCATCCCATTCGGCACCGCTCTGCGGCATCCCGAGCAGAACCGTCACGACGCATCCCGAACAGGCGTCACCGCGGACCGTGCAACTGTCGCAATCGATATGCATGATGCCTCCGTCAATCACCGTTCGCCGGACCGATCCGGCTGGACAGCACGAACGCTAGAGGCGGGCACCGACAGCCTTGTTTCAGACCGTCGTCAACTCATCAGACCCAGCAGCACATCCGACCCTGCCGTCCTGGCGCCCCGGCGGCGGACCCCTTCGATCAGCTCACGGTCGGAACTGACCACCAGCACCACCCGGCCGGAAGGTTCTGCCGACACGAGATCACGGATCACATCATCGGCGATCACACCCGGCGGGGAGAACAGCACCCGGATCCCGCGACCGGGCGGGGCGGGGACGGCCACCGCTGCCCCGTCGAACACGACCGTTACCTCTGCGGACGTCCGAGCACCGAGTGCGGAGAGCGCACGCACCAACCGATCGCGCTGCTGCGCCAGGCTCAACCCGGGATAACCGGTCTTGCTGACGTTGTAACCATCGACGATCAGGTGCGCGGCCGGCAGCCCGAGCCAGGTGTTCAGCCGCGCGGGTTCGACCGTGCTCTCGGGTGCCGAACCGCCGGCCGGCAACCGGCCGGCGACCACATCGGCCGGGTCGATGCCGCCCCCGGCGAGATCCCATTCCCGGCGCAGTCCACTGACCGCTCCCTCGACTGTCGACAGCAGAAGATCGAGACGCCGATCGGCCGTCGCCTTGTGCATGCCGGTCTGCTCGCGCAACCGGCCGAGGGTCTCCTGGGCGCGGTCCGCCCGCTCGGCGGCCAGACGCGCCCGCTCCTGCAGATTGGTCACCTCGACGGTCAGCCGCTGCACCTCGGCGCGCAGGGAGCCGAGTTCGTCCTGGGCGTACGCGGCCGACGTCCGTGCGGCTTCCTCCGCTTGTCGCAACCTCGTGCCCTGCTCGCGAAGTCGGCGACGCAGCTTCTCGACCTCGTCGGCGGCGGAGCCGGGCGGGGCCGCGTGCGACCTGGCCTCGTCGCGCTCGGCCGTCATCCGTCGGAGGTCTCGCTGCAACTGGTGGACGGCCCGCTTGAGCTCTGCCGCCCCAGTTCCCGGCTCCTCCTGCCGACCGTCCGGCACCGCGGCCATCAGTTCCGGCTCGGTGGGCAGCCGCAGCAGATGGGCCACCGCGGCGACCCCGGCCCGATCCACTGCCGGATCGTCGCCGTCAGCGACCGCGGGGCCGACGGACCTGGCGCGTTCGGCCACTGCCGCCCGGAACCCGGGGTCGGACTCGACTGCCTGGGCCAACGCCGTCGCCCCCAGTCGAGCTCGTTTCACCGGGGTGAACCTGGCGACCCTGGCCAGCGCAGCCGGGATCTGGGCCGGCAACATCCCACCGAGCGTCTCCGCGGCCCAGCCGATGATCACCGTGCGCACCGCGGCCGGCAGGGCATGCAGCGGAGCCGGTTCGGTCGCGGAATCGACGTCCGCCATCCGGTCCACTCCTCCCCGGTCCGTTGGGTGGCATATCCGTTCCGTCAGTCATCCGGCACGGGGCGCGGCCCGCGTGGCCGCTTCCGCCATTGTGCCGATGTGTGCCGCGCGGCGGTTGTCGGTGGTCACGTTTAACGTCCGCCCCGTGAGTATCAGGGGTAACACCGCACTTCTGGACGCCGGCCAGCACAGTTTCGACGAGCTGGGCGATCCGCTGCGCGAGATCACCTTCGTCGTGGTCGATCTGGAGACAACTGGCGGTTCGGCCGCCACCGAGTCGATCACCGAGTTCGGCGCGGTCAAGGTCAGAGGCGGGGAGGTGCTCGGCGAGTTCGCCACGCTGGTCGACCCCGGGCGGTCGATCCCCCCGCAGATCGTCATGCTCACCGGAATCACCGACAACATGGTCTGCAACGCTCCGACCATCGACTCGGTGATGCCGTCCTTCCTGGAATTCATCCGAGGGACTGTGCTGGTGGCCCACAACGCCGGTTTCGACATCGGGTTCCTGAAAGCGGCCTGCGCCCGGCTCGGCCTGCCCTGGCCGGGCAATGCTGTGGTCGACACCGTCCGCCTGGCCCGCCGGGTGCTCACCCGGGAGGAGGCACCCAGCGTCCGGCTGGGTCTGCTGGCACCGTTGCTCGGATCGAAGGTGGCGCCGGATCACCGCGCGCTGACCGACGCCAGGGCCACCGTCGACGTGCTGCACGCCCTGTTCGAACGGCTCGGGCCGCTGGGCGTGCAGAGCCTGACGGAGCTGCAACAACTGTCCAGAGACGTGTCAGCGGCGCGGCGGCGCAAACGCACGCTGGCCGACCATCTGCCCAGCGCACCCGGCGTCTACCTCTTCCGGGGACCGTCGGAGGAAGTGCTCTATGTGGGGACATCGGGCAACCTGCGGCAACGGGTGCGGTCGTATTTCGGGGCCGGTGAAAACCGCGGGAAGATCAAGCAGATGATCTCCATCGCCGAGCGGGTGGACTACGTGGAATGTGCTCACTCACTGGAAGCCAACATCCGCGAGCAACGGATGATCGCCATCCATCAACCCAGGTACAACCGGAGGTCCAGGTCGCCGAACAAGATCGTCTGGGTAGTGCTCACCACCGAGGCGTTTCCGCGATTGAGCATCGTCGCCACTCCCCCGGCCGGCCGGCCCGGCTCACTGGGACCCTTCACCTCCAGGGCGGCTGCCACGACCGCCGTCGAGGCCCTGCAGGAGGTCGTCAGGGTGCGCAGGTGCTCACAACGGCTGGCGCGCTCACCGAGCGGATCACCGTGTGCCCTGGCCGAGCTGGGCCGGTGCGGAGCGCCGTGCGCCGGACGGGAGGACGCGGAGAGCTATAGCGCACACATCGGGCGCATCGCCGGCCTGATCGACGGCTCCTCCGACGAAGTGCTGGTCGGCCTCCGGACTCAGCTCGAACGCTTGTCCTCGCAGGGGCGCTTCGACCAGGCAGCGACGCTGCGCGATCGGCTGGCGGTGCTCGCCGAAGCGGTCGACCGGCGCCAACGGCTCGGCTCCTTCGCCTGCATCGAACAGCTGGTCACCGCCCGACCTGACCGGACCGGCGGATGGGAGCTGGCAGTGATCCGGTTCGGGCGGCTGGCCGCCGCCGGGCTGGCCCGTCGCGGTGTCGATCCGATGCCCGTGGTAGCGCTGCTGACGGCCTCCGCGGAAACGGTGATGCCGCTGCCGGGACCGCTGCCGGGCGCCAGCGCGGAAGAGACAACCACGCTGCTGCGATGGGTGGAAGGACCAGGGACCCGGTTGGTGCACAGCACCGCGCCCTGGTTGAGCCCGGCACGCGGTGCCGGCCGGTGGCGGCCGTTCATGGCGACCGCCGGCTTGGCCAGGGCGCAGCTGATCGGATCGTCGTGGCGATGAATCGGGGGGGGCTAGCATCGGCCGGGCAGTTGAATCTTCCCGAAACTCCGGCGGCAGGAGCACGCGCATGGTGACGGCAATCGTCCTGATCGAGGTGGAAGCCAACCGGATCTCCGAGGCGGCGCAGGCCATCGCGGATCTCCCCGGCGTCGATCAGGTCTATTCCTGTGCAGGGGATGTCGACCTGGTCGCCATCACGTCGGTATCGGATCACTCAGGACTGGCCGACCTGGTCCCCGGTCACATCTCCAAGGTGCCGGGGGTCGTCCGCACGGTCACCCACATCGCGTTCCGTTCGTACTCCCGCCGGGACTCAGAGGATGCCTTCTCGATCGGAATGCAGTCCTGACCAGGCCGACCTGACCCGCAGTGCCCACCGGCCCCAGTCAGCCGGCAAGCTCGTTGCCCAACTCGACCCACCTGGCCAGTACGGTGGCGGCGGCGCCGGTGTCCAAGGCGTGACGTGCCCGCTGCAGGCCGACGCTCAGATCCGATTCCAGATCCCCTGTCAGCCCGGCGTGCGCTGCGATGGCAGCCGCCGCGTTCAGCACCACCGCATCCCGGACCGGTCCCGATGCCCCGTCGAACACCGCACGGGCCACCGCGACATTCGTCGCGACGTCACCGCCTCTGAGCGACTCGACGCCGACCCTGGGAATACCAAGTCGCACCGGGTCGAGCATCGTCACCTGCGCCGACCCGCCGGTCACCACCCACACCGACGAGGTGCTGGTAGTGGTCAATTCGTCCAGCCCGTCGTCGCCGCGGAAGACGAGCGCGTCTCCGCCTCTGGACGCGAAGACGCCGGCGATCACCGGGACCATCTTGAGGTTGCCGCAGCCGACCGCCGACGCGGGCGGCTGGGCCGGGTTGGTCAATGGGCCGAGGATATTGAAGAACGTCGGGATGCCCAGTTCGCGGCGGGCGGCCGCCGCGAAGCGGAAGGACGGGTGGTAGACCGGCGCGAAACAGAAGCCGATACCGACCTCGGACACGGTGGCCGCCACCGCCTCCGGCCCCAGCGAGATCGCCACACCGAGACCTTCCAGCAGATCCGCGGAACCACACTTGCTGGAGGCCGCCCGATTACCGTGTTTGACCACGGTCGCTCCGGCCGCCGCGGTCACCACCGCCGCCATGGTCGAGATGTTCACGGTGTTGGCCCGGTCACCGCCGGTCCCGACGATGTCGACCGCCCGCATCGGAACCCGCACCGGGACACCATGGGAGATCATCGAGGCAGCGAGCCCGGCAACCTCGGACGCCGTCTCGCCCTTCGCCCGCAGGGCGACCGCAAAACCGGCCTGCTGAGCCGATGTCGCCTCCCCCGCCATGATCCGGTCCATCACCCAGGAGGTCTGCGAGGAGGTCAGGTCCGACCCGTCCAGCAACGCGGACAACAGCTCCGGCCAGGTGGAATGTTCATCCGCTTCCGCACCCACCGCTCAGGCCGAACCGGCCGCCGCCGACGACGCCCTGGCCGGCAACCGCCGCAGCAGGGCGGCCACCGTCTCGGCAGCGATCACCGGGTCCAGCGGGTGCACCAGGATCTCCTCGGCCTTCGCCCAGGTGGCGAGCCAACGGTCGTCAGCTCTGCGGACAGTCAGGATGATCGGCGGGATGACGGTGGCCTCCTGGTGGATCTGCCGGGAGAGCCCGATCCCGCCGGTGGGCTGGGCCTCGCCGTCAAGGATCGCCACATCGACGAGCTCGTCGTCGATCGCCATCAGCACGTCGGACACCGATGTGCACTCCAGGAAGTCGATCCGGCCGACGTCGGGGGCCGGCCGACGACCGACCGCCGTCATGATCCGCTCCCGGACATCCTGGCGATGGCTGTAAACCAGCACGACGGGGTTGCTCATGTCCTGATGGTAGTGCCGGCCGCCTCCAGACCCCCCGGTGGGGCAATGCGGAGCGGCGCGCCGATGACAGCGAGTTTTTACAACGTGTCGAAGATCTTTCTGCCCACTGACCTGCAAAGATGTGAAAATCCATTGAGGTTCATCCGGATTTGAGTAGACCCGCAGCCGCACCGGGGGAGATGGCAGGCCATAATCCAATTGTGACGACAGCGACCGGCCGATCGGGGCCCCCCGCCATCAGCTCGCGCATCCACACGCTGAACAGGCCCAACATGGTCAGCGTCGGGACCATCGTGTGGCTGGCGAGTGAGTTGATGTTCTTCGCCGGACTCTTCGGCATCTACTTCACGGCGAAGGCAACCAACACCACCGGCAAGTGGCCACCCGACCCGACGCACCTGAACGTGCCCTACGCCCTGACGTTCACCATCATCCTGGTGGCCTCGTCCGTCACCTGCCAGCTGGGCGTGTTCGCGGCCGAGCGTGGCGATGTCTTCGGCCTCCGCCGCTGGTATCTGCTGACCCTGATCATGGGTGCGATCTTCGTGGCCGGTCAGGCCAACGAGTACCACACGCAGGTGGTGGACGGCACCACCTTCTCCTCCTCCGCCTACGGCACGGTGTTCTTCCTGACCACCGGTTTCCATGGGCTGCACGTGATCGGCGGACTGATCGGGTTCGTGATCCTGATGGGCCGGACGAAACTCTCGAAGTTCACCCCGGCGCAGGCCACCAGCGCCATCGTCGTCTCCTACTACTGGCACTTCGTCGACATCGTCTGGATCGGTCTGTTCGCCACGATCTACCTCATTCAATGAGCCTTGCCCCGTGACACTGCATCCAAATCGGTGTGCATGGTCGTATCCAGTTCACAGCTCCTGCGACATGAGTACGAGGTGCCCCGCATGATGACCCGTAAGACACAGACTCCGGACGGGCAGCGCAGCCGGAAGGTCAGGCGCCGCACCAAGGCGGTCCGCCGGGTCACCGGCGGCCTGGCTCTGATGTTCGCCCTGATCACCATGGGGTTCCTCTACTCGGCACTTTCGCCGAACCCGCAGACCGCGTCGGCCGATACCGGCAATGCCGCTGACATCGCCGCGGGTCAGGCGATCTACCAGAACTCGTGCATCGCCTGCCACGGCTCGAACCTGCAGGGCGTTGTCACCCGCGGTCCGTCACTGATCGGCGTCGGCCAGGCCGCGACCTACTTCCAGGTGTCCACCGGGCGGATGCCCGGGGTCGCCAACGGCGCCCAGAACCCGCGCAAGGACCCCGTCTACAACGATGCCCAGATCAACCAGCTCAGTGCCTACATCGAGGCAAACGGCGGCGGTCCGACCGTCCCCGGTGGGAGTCTGCAGAACGTCGCCGACGTCTCCAAGGGTGGCGAGCTGTACCGGCTGAACTGCGCCTCCTGCCACAACTTCACCGGCCAGGGCGGAGCGCTCTCCCAGGGCAAGTACGCGCCGAGTCTTGATCAGGCCACCGATCAGCAGGTCTACGCGGCGATGCTGTCCGGCCCGGAGAACATGCCGAAGTTCTCCGACGCCCAGCTCACCCCGGACGAGAAGAAGGCGATCATCACCTACGTCCAGAACAACAAGGCCTCGGTCAGTCCCGGCGGCTATGCACTGGGCGGCTTCGGGCCGGCCCCCGAGGGTCTGGTCGCATTCCTGGTTGGCATGGGCGCGATCGTGGCGCTGACTCTCTGGATGGGAGCTAGGGCATGAGTGGTGGAGAGAACGTCCAAATTCCGTCGGACGAAGAACTCGGCAAGATGTCCAAGGAGGAGCTGACCCGCCTGGGTGCTGCCCTGGACGGTGTCGAACTGGTGGAGTACGGCGAGCGGTACGTGCCTGGCTCGCCGGCCGACCGCAGAGCCGAGCGGAACGTCGCGAAGTGGTTCCTGCTCTCGGCACTCTTCGGTCTGGCGCTGGTGGTGCTGTTCATCGTCTGGCCGGCCGGATACCGGACCGCCTACGACGGCAACGCCCAGACGCTCTACGGCCTGTACACGCCGCTCATCGGGGCGACCCTGGGTGCATCGGTCCTGTTCTTCGGGATCGGCGTCATCGCGCTGGCGAAGAAGATCGCGCCGCACGAAGTGGCCGTCCAGCAACGCCATATCGGGATGTCCGATGAGGTCGACCGACAGACGCTCGGCGCCGAGATGGTCGACACCGTGCAGAAAATGGGCATGGTCAAGCGACGCGGCATTCTCAAGGGCTCGCTGGCACTGGCCGGTGGTGCGCTGGGGCTCGCGGTCCTGGTGCCGGTGCTCGGCGGATTCCTGAAGAACCCGTGGGCCAAAGGCGCGGACTCCGACCTCTGGGTCACCCTGTGGAAACCGGTCAACGGCAAGAAGGTCCGACTGGTGCAGATCGACGGCACCCCGGTCCGTCCGTCCGATCTGGCCGCCGGCTCGCTGGCGACCGTGTTCCCCGGTGTCGACGGTGGAGCCTCGTCCTCCGATTCCGCGGTGATGCTCTTCCGGCTGCGGTCGGACAGCACTGTGATGGTGCGGGACGGGCAGGACGGATTCGAGTTCGGCGACTACTACGCGTACTCGAAGATCTGTACCCACGTCGGATGTCCGGTCTCGCTGTTCGAACAGCAGACCGGACGGATTCTGTGCCCCTGCCATCAGTCTCAGTTCGATGTGTACAACGGCGCCAAGCCGGTCTTCGGGCCGGCCTCCAGGCCGTTGCCGCAGTTGCCGATCGAACTCGACGACGCCGGTTATTTCGTCGCGAAGAGCGATTTCATCGAACCGGTGGGACCAGGTTTCTGGGAGTCCCCAACGGGTAAGACAAAGTTTGGATCACACCCGAAGGGAAGTAAAGCCTGATGAGCCGTCTCACCACGCGCACCAAGAAGAAGACCGACGGACCTGTCCAGGCTGCTCTCGACGGTGCCGACGTCCGCTATCACGGAGCCCGTCCGCTTCGCACGGCCATGAACAAGGTCTTTCCGACGCACTGGTCGTTCATGTTGGGCGAGGTCGCCCTCTACTCGTTCCTCATCCTGCTGCTGTCCGGCGTGTACCTGACGCTGTTCTTCGATGCCTCGATGGGCGAGACGATCTACAACGGCGTGTACGACAAGTTGCGCGGTGTGCCGATGTCACTCGCCTACAAGTCGACCCTGGACATGTCGTTCGAGGTGCGAGGCGGTCTGCTCATTCGGCAGATCCACCACTGGGCCGCGCTGATCTTCCTGGCGTCGATGATGCTGCACATGGCCCGGATCTTCTTCACCGGCGGGTTCCGCAAGCCCCGCGAGGCCAACTGGATCATCGGCGTCCTGCTGCTGGTGCTGGGGATGGCCGAAGGGTTCCTCGGGTACTCGCTCCCCGACGATCTGCTGTCCGGTACCGGCCTGCGCGCCGTCTCCGCCTTCCTGCTGTCCATCCCGGTCGTCGGGACCTGGCTGCACTGGGCAGTCTTCGGCGGGGACTACCCCGGCACCGTCGTCATCGGCCGGTTCTACTCGCTGCACATCCTGTTGATCCCGGGCATCATCCTGGCGTTGATCGCCGTGCACGTGGCACTGGTGTGGTTCCAGAAGCACACCCAGTTCGCCGGTCCCCGGGCGACCGAGAACAACGTGGTCGGCGTTCGGGTGCTGCCGACCTTCGCCGCCAAGGGCGGCGGGTTCTTCGCGGTCGTCACCGGCATCATCGCGATCATGGCGGGTCTGTTCCAGATCAATCCGATCTGGACCAATGGTCCGTACAACCCGTCGCAGGTCTCGGCCGGCGCGCAGCCGGACTTCTACATGGGCTTCCTCGACGGCATGGTGCGAGTCTGGCCGGCCTGGGAGATCCGAAACCTGTTCGGGCACTACATGGTTCCGGCCGTGTTCTTCCCGGCCATCGGCGGCGCCACTGTGCTGATGTTGCTGGTGCTGGTCTACCCCTTCATCGAGAAGAAGTTCACCAAGGACAACGCGGTGCACAACATCCTGCAGCGTCCGCGTGATGTTCCGGTGCGCACCTCGCTGGGTGTCGCATTCATCGCCTTCTACGTGATCAACCTGATCAACGGTGCGAACGACATCATCTCCTTCAAGTTCGACATCTCGTTGAACGTGATGACCTGGGTCGGCCGTATCGGCTCGATCGTGCTGCCGGTGCTGGCGTACGTCATCACCTACCGGCTCTGCCTGGGTCTGCAGCACTCCGACCGGGACGTGCTCGAGCACGGCATCGAGACAGGGCTGATCAAACGCCTGCCGCACGGCGAGTTCATCGAGGTGCACCAGCCGCTGGGTCCCGTGGACAGCCACGGGCACCCCATTCCGCTGGCCTACCAGGGAGCTCCGGTGCCGAAACGGATGAACCAGCTGGGTTCGGCGGGTCTGGCCGTCAAGGGGACGCTCAGGCCGGTGGACGACACCGGCGTCATCGACAACGCCGAGCACGCCGGACAGGGTGTCATCGAGGCCGGCAGCACCCGCTGACCGGTTCCACCCCACCACGAAGGCTGACGGCTAGCCGGCCGGCACCACCTTGGTCATCACGCAGTTGCCTTTGCCCTTGGGGCGCTGGTAGGTGAATCCGAGCTGCTCGTACATGGTCCGGGTGGCGTTGTACAGGAATGACGCCGAGCTCTTCTTGCCGGGGAGCAGGTCGTGTGGGTAGGACTCCACCAGACCACCCCCGGCCGCGGCGATCAGGGCGAGCGCTCCCCGAACGGCGACGGCGGCCAGGCCTTGGCGCCGATACCGGCGGTCGACGAACAGGCAGGTGATCCGATAGTCGGGCATCTGCACGACACCCTGTTCCCATTCCTTGCGGTGGTGGATGTTGGGCAGCTCGGCGACCGGCCCGTACTGGGCCCAGGCCACCGCGTCGTCATCGTCGAACACCACTGCCGCGTGGGTCCGGTTCCGCTGCACCAGCTGGTGTTTGAACTCGCGGTTACCCCGCTCCTTACGCTCCGGGGGGTCCGGGTAGGCATGGAAGTAGACGCACCAGCAACCACCCCACACGCCGTTGTGCCGCTCCGCCAGGCCCGCGTAGGCCGCCCAGGTCTTCGGACCAAGCGGTTGGATCCGGTAGCCCTGCACCTTCACTTCTGCATTGCTCATAGGCGAGAATATAGATGCAGTTGCGGACGATCGACTTCCGGTTCGTCAGTCGTCGGGAAGGACAGCACGGCATGAGAATCCAACTCACCAGTGTCTTCGTTGACGACCAACGAGCGGCCCTCGCGTTCTACACAGGGGTGCTCGGCTTCACGACACATCGGGATATCCCACTGGGCGAGTACGCCTGGCTCACCGTCGTATCCCAGGACTCACCCGATGGGCCTGAGCTGCTGCTGGAACCCGCGGGCCACCCGGCGGTCACACCGTTCAGGGAGGCCCTGGTACGGGACGGCATCCCGCTCGCCCAGTTCGCCGTCGACGATGTGCAGGCAGAGTACGACCGGCTGAGCAAGCTCGGCGTGACGTTCACTCAGCCACCAGTCGACGTCGGTGCGGCCATCATGGCCGTCTTCGACGACACCTGCGGCAACCTCATCCAGATCATTGCCGAGAAGCAACCTGCCGGAGCCGAGTAGCTGGCTGGGACAAGCACGCAGCATCAGTGCGAAGGGGGCCGGCGGTGGTATTCGAACTGCAGGCCGCAGATCGCCACGACCAGGAAGCCGATGGTGATGATCATCAGCCAGACCAACAGGAAAGCGGTGGCTACCGCAGTGAACGCGGCGGCCAGTGCCATGCCGAACGGCCAGTACGAGCCCGGCGAGAAGAAACCGAGATCACCTGCGCCGTCGGCGACATCGGCCTCCTCGTTGTCCTCGGGCCTGGCGCCTTCCAGTCGCCGCGAGGAGAACAGCAGAAAGGTGCCGATCAGTAGCGACAGGCCGGTGGTGAGCACCAGGGCCACCACTCCGACCGGCTCATCGGCCCCGGCGAAGATGCTGTAGAGGATCGCAGCGATCGCGAAGAACCCGGTCAATGCCAGAAAGATCCAGGCCTCGACCTGCAGGCCCCGCTTCGCCGGCGCGGGTGAATCGAGATCGGCGTGATCAACCGACATCACTTGCCTCCAGCAGCCAGTGGCAGGGAGGCCGACTTGGCCTCCCGGTCAGGGTTGATCGGGTACGTCGTCGTCGACAACGGAGCACACAGGGTGCCGCAGGACGAGATCGCCTTGCCGGTCGCCGTCAGCGCGTCGGCCGTGGTGTAACCGAGCCCGGTGGCCGGGTTCACCGTCTGCCGCAACTGCAGATACTTGTCGTAGACAGCTTGCGGGACACCGCGGACCTCGAAGTTCATCGACGAGTGGTAGGTGCCGCAGAGCTCGGCACAGCGGCCGACCATGGCACCCGGGTTGTCGATGCTGTTCTGGAAGTGGTTGTCGGTGTTGTTGGCGGCTGGATCAGGGAAGACGTCCCGCTTCATCAGGAAATCCGGCACCCAGAACGAGTGGATGACGTCCTTGGACATCAACTCGTAGTCGACGACCTTGTTCACCGGCAGGATCAAGATGGGCACCTCGGTGGCCGTGCCCACCGTGTGCACCAGGCAGGCATTGGGATCGGCGGTGGTGCAGGCCGGGGCGCCGGGGGCCTTCGTGTTGTCGTAGCTGAAGTCCCAGCCCCACTTGAACCCGGTGACGTTCACACTCACGGCCGGATCAGCCACCTTCTTGAGCACGAAGTTCTCGGTGGTCACGGCGAAATAGAACAGGACGGCGACCATCAGGAACGGCACCGCTGTGTAGACCAGTTCGAGCGGGAGATTTTCCTTGGTCTGCTTCGGGTAGAGCGGCGAATTCTTCTTCTTCCGGTGAAAGGTGAAGGTCCAGAACATCAGGCCCCAGACGCCGATCCCGATGGCCAGCGCAGCCATGAAGGTCCACGACCAGAAGTGCTGCATGCGGAGCGCCTGCGGTGTCGCGCCCTCCGGCCAGCCGAACCGCGGCAGGTCGTTCGCCGTACAACCGCTGAGGAGCAATCCGGCGGCCGCAACCGTGCCGACCAGCAACAACCGCCGAGTACTGCGAGTCCGAGCCACTCGGGCGCCCTCCTTGAAGAACCGCGGCGATCACCGATTGCGGCGCAGCCGTATTGCCGATCACCTGTCAGACGTCTCCTGACAAGCCCGAGATTACTCGACCTGGCCCTCACCCTCCCGGCCAGGGCGGGCGTGGCGCAATTCAGATCTACAACTTGTCGAAGATGGATCAACAATAGGCCAGCATTCGGCGCCACGGCCACCTCCAGTCGCTGCAAGAACACGGACGGTCGGCCGGCTGGCGGATACTGGCATCGCCAGGCGACACCGGCAGGCGCCATGACCAGGACATGACCAAGAACCGAAAGAAATAGGGTGACCGCCTCGTGTGCGGATTGATGGGGTTTATTTCCGCCACCGGCCGAGCCGGCGATCGGGTGCACCAGGTGGCCGCCGGGATGCGTTGCGCCCGGCACCGCGGTCCGGACGACGCCGGCACCTGGAACGACGACGACGTCGTCTTCGGATTCAACCGGCTGTCGATCATCGACCTCGAGCACTCGCACCAGCCGCTGCGCTGGGGTCCGCCGGAGTCCCCGGATCGCTACGCGCTGGTGTTCAACGGCGAGATCTACAACTACCTCGAACTGCGCAAGGAACTGGCGGCTGACTGCGGCGTGGTGTTCCGCACCGAGGGCGACGGAGAGGCAATCGTCGCCGGCTTCCACCACTGGGGCAAGGCGATCGTCACCCGACTGAGAGGAATGTTCGCGTTCCTGATCTGGGACACCGACCGGCGGGTACTGTTCGGCGCCCGGGATCCGTTCGGCATCAAGCCGATGTTCACCGCGACCACGTCCGAAGGGGTCGGGTTCTCCTCCGAGGAGAAGGGTCTGCGCGAGATGACCGGGCCGGCCGTCGTCGACGAGTCGGCTCTGCAGCACTACCTGGTGCTGCAGTACGTGCCGGAGCCGGCGAGCATGGACGCCCACATCCGCCGGATCGAGTCCGGCACGCTGTTCACTGCCGAGCCCGGATCGCCGGCGCGGACCGAGCGCTACTTCCACCCCGAATTCCTGCCGACAAAGATCTCCGGTCACGACGCCGAGAAGGCGCTGTACGAGCGCATTGCGGACGTGCTCGACGATTCGGTCGGCGCCCACATGCGGGCCGACGTGACCGTCGGATCGTTCCTGTCCGGCGGAATCGACTCGACGGCCATCGCAGCGCTGGCCAAGCGCTACAACCCGGACCTGATGACGTTCACCACCGGCTTCGACCGCGCGGGATTCTCCGAGATCGACGTGGCTGCCGAGAGCGCGGCCGCCATCGGGGTCCGGCACGTCATCCGCAAGGTGACCGAGGAGGAGCTGACGCAGACCCTGCCGTTGATCATCTGGTACCTGGATGAGCCGGTCGCCGACCCGGCGCTGGTCCCGTTGTACTTCGTCGCGAACGAAGCCCGCAAACATGTCAAGGTGGTGCTGTCCGGGGAGGGCGCCGACGAACTCTTCGGGGGCTACAACATCTACCGCGAACCCGCCTCACTCGCTCCGATGACGGCCCTGCCGCACCGGCTGCGCAGGGGTCTGGCCGCTGTCGGCAGAGCGCTGCCCGACGGCTTCCGCGGGAAGGACATGCTCCGCCGCGGGGCGATCGATCTACCGGAGCGCTACTACGGCAACGCGCGGATCTTCCGCGACGAACAGTTGCCGCCGGTGCTGCGCAGCTACTCCGCCGACCGGTCGATCCGCGACGTCACCGATCCGATCTACGCGAGATCGGTCGGCTCCGACCCGATCTCCCGGATGCAGCACATCGACCTGTTCACCTGGCTCCGCGGCGACATCCTGGTCAAGGCCGACAAGATGACCATGGCCAACTCGCTGGAACTGCGGGTGCCGTTCCTGGACCCACGGGTGTTCGAAGTTGCCAGCACGGTACCGCCGGAGCAGCGGGTGCAGGGTCACGCCACCAAGGTCGCGCTCCGCAGGGCGATGGAGCTGATCGTGCCACCCCATGTCCTGCACCGGAAGAAGCTCGGCTTCCCGGTCCCGATCCGGCACTACCTGCGGGAGGGCTCCTACGACTGGGCCCGCGACATCATCACCACTTCACAGACCCAGCAGTACATCGATCCGGCCGCCGTCCTGAAACTGCTGGACGGCCACCGCGCCGGCGAGGCCGACTACTCGCGGCAGATCTGGACCGTGCTGGTCTTCCAGCTCTGGCACGAGATCTTCGTCACCCACGCGGTGGTCCCGGTGGTGCCGGAGCCGGCTTACCCGGTCTTCCTGTAGCCGCAGTCAGACGGCCACGAACCCCATCGCCGAGGAAATCTCCACGGCCGGCTCGGCGCCGTAGCAGTCGGCCAACCGGGCCATCGCCGACACTGCGTCGAAGACATACTCCTGGGTGCCGATCGTCTCGAGCACCAAAGTGGCCATCAGCGAGCCGAGCTGAGCCGACCGTTCGAAGGACAGACCCCGGTAACGGCCCGCGATGAACCCGGACCGAAAGGCGTCGCCGACACCGGTCGGGTCGACCTTCGCCAATTCGGGTACCACCGGAACGTGCAGACGGGAGCCGTCGGAGGCGACGATCTCAACGCCTTTGGAACCCAGCGTGGTGACCCGATGCCCGACCTGGTCCATCAGCTGGGTTTCGGTCCAACCGGTCTTGGACAGCAGCAGGTTCAGCTCGTAGTCGTTGGAGAACCACAACTCCGCACCGACCACCAGTTTGGCGGCGTCGGCGCCGTCCATCCGGGCCAGCTGTTGACTCGGGTCGGCCGCGAAGGTGAAACCTCGCTGCCGGCATTCCTCGGCGTGTCGGACCATCGCCGCCGGATCACCCGCGCTGATCATCACCAGATCGATGGACGACACCGCAGCCGCGACCGGGCCCAGCTCGATTTCCCTTGACCTGGCCATGGCCCCGGCGTAGAACGATCCGATCTGATTCATGGCGTCGTCGGTGGTGCAGACGAAACGGGCCGTCTGGACGTCCTGGAAGACGTGGATGTGCGAACAATCCACCCCGTGACGCTCCAGCCAGCTGGCGTAGTCGTCGAAGTCGGCGCCGACGGCGTCGAGCAGGATGGGGCTGATGCCAAGGAGTCCCATCCCGAAACAGATGTTGGCCGCCACCCCGCCACGGCGAACCACCAGATCGTCCACCAGGAACGACAGAGAGACCCGGTGCAGCTGGTCGGGCAACAGTGAATCGGTGAACTTACCGGGAAAGTGCATCAGGTGATCGGTTGCAATTGAACCGGTGACGATGATGGGCACGAGGCCTCTTCCGAATCCTTAGGGGCGCGCCGGGTGGACCGTGACGTGGCCGGAGATGCATTCTGACTCCGTCGAGCCTACCGTCCTGGCTGGTCGTCGAGGTCCGGCAACGCCAACGGCCGCCCCACCTGATGCGGAGGGGCGGCCGTTGAATCCGCTGCGCTACGGTGCCGACGGGCACTTGGGCTCAGTGGAAAGAAATCAGTGGAAAGAATCACCACAGGCGCAGGAGTTCTGCGCGTTCGGGTTGTCGATGGTGAAGCCCTGCTTTTCGATGGTGTCGACGAAGTCGATCACGGCACCGTCGAGGTACGGCTTGGACATCCGGTCCACCGCGAGCCCGATGCCGTCGAAGGTGACCAGTGCGTCGCCATCGAGCGACCGGTCGTCGAAGAACAGTTCATAGCGGAGTCCGGAGCATCCGCCGGGTTGGACGGCGATTCGCAGGACCATCTCCGAGCTGCCGTCGCGCTCGAGCAGTGCCTTGGCCTTCGCCGCCGCAGTGTCGGACAACGTCACTCCGTGAGCGCGCTCGACCTCTTCGGTGGTGGGGCTGGACTGGGTATCGGCGGTAGTCATATGACTCCCTCTCTACAAGCGCCCGACGGATCGGGCGGGATGTGCTGCGGCAGAATTTCTGGTGGGGATGACTCGATGATGCCACGCTATGGGTCGCCGCAGGAGTCAACTCGGCCACTTCCGTTTCCAACGGACCCGATCCGGCCGGTATTCCCGCTAGTCTGCGTTGGTGAGTTTTCTTCGCCGCAAGACGGCTGACCAGGCATCTGACGTCGCGGTGGTCCCGATCCCCGAGGTCCCGACCGTGGGCAAGGGGCGCCCGACGCCGAAGCGAAGCCAGGCGGAAGCGCGGCGCGGGCCGGTGGCCCCGCCGCCGAAGACGCAGCGCGAAGCAGTGAAGCGCTCGAAGGTGGTCGGGAAAACGCTGACCAAGGACGAGCGCAAGGTGCAGTCCGTGGAGCGCCGCGAACGGATGATGCGCGGTGACGACGCGTACGTGCTGCCGCGAGACCGCGGCGCCGTCCGGGCGTTCGTCCGGGATGCCACCGATTCGCGCCGCAACATCGCCGGCATCCTGCTGCCGGTTGCTCTGCTGTCGTTCGTCATCCTGTTGATCAACAACGCGACCGTGCAGCTCATCGGTCCGTTCATCCTGCTGGTAGCGATCCTGGCCGCCGTTGTCGACTCGGTCATCTTCGGTCGGCAGTTGAGCCGCCGGGTGGCCGAGAAATTCCCCAAGGGCGACAGTTCGGGCCTGTCCACCAAACCGCGTTCGCTGGGCTTCTACGCCTTCAACCGGGCGTGTCTGATCCGCAAGTGGCGGGTACCGCGCCCACGGGTCAAGCGAGGGGACGCCGTCTGAAGGTGAGCGGCGACGAGTTGCTCCGCGCAGCCAATGCGCACCGGGACGTGGTGCGCCAGCGCTATTTCGACGAAGACGGCCGGCTGCATACCATGCCTCGCAAGCAGTCTCGCAAGCTGGCGGTGCTCGATGTGATCGCTGCCCGGTTCATGCCCGGCGTGCACTACCTCGAGGTCGAGGTGAACCGGGAACTGATCGGCATCTATGAGGACTACGTCACCCTCCGGCGGGCCTTGATCGACTTCGGCCTGATGGACCGGGCGGACGGCCGGTACTGGCGCTCCGGCGGATCGGTCGAGTTCTGACGGTGGCTCGACGAGGGTCGAGGCGGGGGCACATCATCGATGCTGCGGCCGAGCTGTTCGCAGCCGAGGGCTACCCGGCTGCCGGGATGGACCAGATCGGGGCGGCGGCCGGCATCAGCGGGCCGGCGATCTACCGTCATTTCGATTCCAAGGCCGCCGTGCTGGCCGCCGTGTTCGACAGCATCATCGACGCGGTGACGGCCCCGCCACCGGGCCTGGCCGGTCGGCCGGCGGCGGGCACGACGGCCGCCGGCCAGCTGCTGGCGCTGGTCGAGGTCTACGCGGCAGCCGTGGCGTCGCGCCGGCGTCTGATGGCCGTGTTCGTCCGGGAGGTTCATCACCTCCCCCCCGAGCACCGGGCTCAGCTCGAGCATCGCCAGCGCGCCATGGTGCGGCAGTGGCGCACACTGCTCACCGCTGTCCACCCGGGGTGGCCCGGCGAGATCGTCCGCACCACCGTGCACGGCTGCTTCGGCATGCTGAATGCGCTGGGCACATTCGACTCGACGCTGTCGGACGACCAGTTGGCCGCGGCGCTGGTGGTGCTCGCCGGCCGCATGCTGGAGCTCAGCCCCGGCCCGCCGGCGGACCGTCTCCGGTGATGCGGTCAGACAAGTCGGCCATCGCGTCGTCGCCGCCGCCGGTGTGGACCCACACCAGCCCGCCCGTCGTCAGTCACTTCTTCCGGCCGGCGTCCAACAGCCAACCGGTGGGGCCGGGCAGTGCGTCGCCTTCGGCAGGTCCGGATGATCCTGGCGCGTACGGCACCGGGGCGGGCCGGCTGTCCAGGATCGATGCCGAGGCCTTCCATGCGTGACCGAGGCCGGTGCTGGTGGTGAACAGTGACCGGTCCCCCACCGTCACGTCGTGGATCAACGACACGTACGGCGGCAGCGGATCGCCGCCCGGGATGTCGTCGAGCGCCAGGTCGATACCCTGCTCGACCAGGTCGAGACCGGCGCCCGGCTCCTTGACCACCACGGTCATCTCCACCGAGCCGGAACCGGCCAGCGAAAAACTCAGCACGGTGCCCTGTCCCGGAATGCTGGTCAGCGGTCCGTCGGGCTTCTTCATCACCAACGACACCCGCTGCGCACTCTCGGCCAGGTATTTGCCGCTACGCAGCAGGAACGGCACGCCGTGCCAACGATCGGTGTCCACCCACAGCCGGACGGCCGCGTAGGTGTCGGTGGTCGAGCCGTCGGCAACCTCCGGCAGGTCCAGGTAACCGTCCGCCTGCCCGAGCACGACATCCTCCGGCGCCAGCGGCCGGAATGCCGCGAGCACGGATTCCCTTGCATCCTGAAGGTTCTCGGCGGAGAAGTCGATCGGCGGTTCCATCGCGATCTCGGCGGCCACCTGGAACAGGTGGGTCACCACCATGTCCCGCAGTGCGCCGGTGGCATCGTAGAAGGCGGCCCGGTCAGCGACGTCGAGGGTCTCCGGGACGTCGATCTGGACCTGCTCGACGTGCTCGCGGCACCAGATCTGGTTCACCATGCGGTTGGCAAAGCGCAGCACATGCAGGTTCTGGGTGGCTTCCTTGCCCAGGAAGTGGTCGATCCGGTAGACCTGCTCCTCCTTCATCACCGACAGCACCAGCTTGTCGAGCTCGGCGAAGGAGTCCGGGCTGGTTCCGTACGGCTTCTCGAACACCACTCGCGCCCCCTCGAGGAGCTCATGCGCTGCAAGGCCTTTCGTCATCGGCTCGAAGGCAACCGGCGGGACGGCCAGGTAGTGGATGTACTCGGCGTCGGCACCGAGCAGCTGGTGCGCCTCGTGCAGCACGTCCAGCAGTGAGCCGGGATCGTTCTCGTCGAAGCCGCCGCCGGCGAATCGGAGGTGAGAGGCAAAGTCCGTCCACACCTTCTCGTCCAGAGTCAGGCCGCCGAACTCCTCGAGTGAGGTGCGCACCCTGGCCTGGAAGTCCTCGTGCGCCAGCTCGCCGCGGCCGTTGCCGATCAGCACCCAGGACGACGGCATCAGGTCGTGCTGGGCCAGCTGGTAGAACGCCGGCAGCACCATGCGCTTCGCCAGATCGCCGGTCGCGCCGAACAGAACGAAGACGGTGGGCTGGGATGACGGCATAGGGAATCCCCTTACGGATCTACGGACGGACGGAAGACGCGACGCCAACGATGACGAAGGTGCAGCAGGAACGGAATCACTGTTCCCTATCGCCCCTTGATCAACCCGAGCCGGGGTGCCGCCGATGCTGGTGCCGAGCCGCCCCAGCACCGTGGTGTCCTCGCCGTGCCGCATCTCGGACCGAGCGAATGCGCATTGAACGGTCGCGGCCCGCGGGGCTACAACGAGAGGTAGCGCTTGAGCTCGAACGGCGTGACCTGGCGGCGATAGGACTCGAACTCGGCCCGCTTGTTCCGTAGGAAGAAGTCGAAGACGTGCTCCCCCAACGCCTCCGGCACGAAGTCGGACCGTTCCATGATGGTCAGCGCCGATTCCAGGGAGGCCGGCAGCCGGACATAGCCCAACGCCCGCCGCTCGGTCTCACTCAACGACCAGACGTCGTCCTCGGCCGGTGCCGGCAGCTCGTACCCCTCCCGGATGCCGCGAAGGCCGGCCGCGATCACCACGGCGAACATCAGGTAGGGGTTGCAGGCCGAGTCCGGCAGGCGGAATTCCATCCGTTGACTGGACGACTTGCCCGGTGAGTAGTTGGGTACCCGGATCAGGGCAGACCGGTTGGCCTGGCCCCATGACGCGGTGGTCGGAGCCTCGTCGCCGATGACCAACCGCTTGTAGGAGTTCACCCACTGGCAGCAGACCCCGGTGATCTCGGCGGCGTGCCGCAGCACGCCGGCCAGGAAGGCCTTTCCGGTCGGCGACATCTGGTACTCGTCGTCCGGGTCGTAGAAGGCGTTGGTCTCGCCCTCGAACAGCGAGAAGTGGGTGTGCATCGCCGACCCCGGATGATCGGGGAACGGCTTGGGCATGAACGACGCCTTCACACCCTGGGTGATGGCCACCTCCTTCACCACGTAGCGGAACGACATGATGTTGTCCGCCATGGTGAGCGCGTCGGCATAGCGCAGGTCGATCTCCTGCTGACCGGGAGCCCCCTCGTGGTGGGAGAACTCCACCGAGATGCCCATCGCCTCCAGGGTTTCGATGGCCCGGCGGCGGAAGTGCGGTGCCACGTCGTGCGAGGCCTGATCGAAAAACCCGCCCTGATCGGCCGGCTCCGGCGCCGACCCGTCACTGGGCAGGTCCTTCATCAGGAAGAACTCGATCTCCGGGTGGACGTAGCAGGTGAAGCCCATCGAGGCTGCCTCGCCCATCACCCGGCGCAGCACGTGCCGCGGGTCGGCCCAGCTGGGGCTGCCGTCGGGCATGGTGATGTCGCAGAACATCCGCGCCGAATAGACCTTGCCGTCTTCGGTCTCCCACGGAAGTACCTGGAAGGTGGATGGATCGGGCTTGGCGATCATGTCCGACTCGAAGACACGCGCGTAGCCCTCGACCGCGGAGCCATCGAACCCGATGCCCTCGCTGAAGGCCCCCTCCAGCTCCGCCGGCGCCACCGCAACCGACTTGAGGTAGCCGAGTACGTCGGTGAACCACAGACGTACGAAGCGGATGTCCCGCTCTTCAAGGGTGCGCAGGACGAACTGCTGCTGACGGTCCATAGGGACACCCTATGTACGCCCTGTTTCACGCGTGTTGCCCACCCCGTTGGTCTGTGCTGCGGCGGCGGGGCACGGCTGTTGACGTACGGTGACCGGATGCCTCACGAGCAGCCGCCGGCGGCCGGCCCGGTGGTCACCTCAGCCGGGGTCGGCTTCCGCCTGCCCGACAGTGCTGGTGTGGACGGTGTCCGGCTCGTGGTGGACTGGCCCCTCGGGGCCACCGACCCGGACCTGCGCCGGCATGGCGATGTCTGGTCAGTGCAGCTGCCGCGGCCGCCGGTCGACAGGATGGAATATCAGTTCGCCGTCCGCGCCCGCGGCACCACCTCCTGGATCACCGATCCCGGCAACCCGCTGCGGGTGCCGAATCCCTATGGGGACAAGTCCGAGATCCGGTTTGCCGAGTATGTGCCGCCGCTCTGGCTGGCCACCCGCGACCGAGGCTCGTCGCAGGATGTGCCGACCGCGCGGGGTGAACTGGAGGTACCGGTGCCCACCACGTTGTGGTCACCCGACGGGCTCTACGACGGCACGCCGGCTCCGTTGCTGGTGGCCCACGACGGTTCGGACATGGCCGAACGCGGGTCACTGCTGCGGTGGGCCACCCATGCCGCACAGGAGCGCCCCTTCCGGGTGGCCCTGCTGGATCCGGCACCAGGCCGTCGTCACGAGTGGTACGCGGCCGCTCCCCTCTACAGCGACCACCTCCACCACACGGTGCTCCCGGCCATCGGGACGCGGGTATCGGTCAGCACCACGGTCGGCCTCGGGGCCAGTCTTGGCGCCCTGGCCATGCTGGCGCTGCAGCGACGGCACCCCGGGTCGCTGGATGCGATGGCACTGCAGTCCGGTTCGTTCTTCACCGGTCGACTGGATCCGCAGGAATCCGGATACGAGTTCTTCGACCAGGTCTGCGCCGCGGTGGTGGACCTGGCCGCCGGCCCGGCAGCGCATCAGGGCAGGGTGCTGATCACCTGCGGTGCCGTCGAGGAGAACCGCGCCAACAACGAACAGATGGCCCGGGCCCTGGTTGCACAGGGCTACCGCGTCGAGATGCATCTGCTCCCCGATGCCCACACCATGATCGGGTGGCGCGATGGCTGGTCACCCGGACTGGAAATACTGCTCGACGCCACCCCATGACCGTGCGAAAGGAGGTCCGGTGATGACCAGAACCGAGTACCACCGGTTGGACGCGCCGTCGTTGGCCCCACCCGGCGGCGACGCCGTCGGCGAGGTGGCGGTGCACGGGCACTGGGGCAGGCCGGTGCTCTGGTTCCCCGCCGAGACCGGCAACGCGCACGAGTTCGAGGACAACGGAATGCTCGACGCCCTGGGCCCGGCCATCGACGCCGGCAAGATCAAGATCTTCTGCGTCCCGTCGTACAACGATTCCTCCTGGTCGAACCGCGAGCTGCCCCAGGGTGACCGGGCCAGGGCGCACAAACGCTACGAGGACTGGATCATCTGGCAGGTGGTGCCGTTCATCCGCCAGATGTGCGGCGGCCGGGAGGACATCATCACGGCAGGTCCGTCGATGGGCGCCTTCCACGCGGTGCTCTTCTCGCTCCGGCACACGCATGTCTTTTCGCGGGCGGTCGCGCTCTCCGGAGCGTACGAGCCCTGGGACTGGCACGGCTGGGGCGATTCGGACCAGGACACCTACCTGACCAGCCCCCTGCAGTTCCTGCGCCGGACCTACGGCGAACACCTGGACCAGCTTCGGTACCGGCTGTACCTGACGCTGGTGGCGGGCAGCGGGCTGTGGGAGGACAGCACCGGAGCGAGCGCATCGACCCGG
Organism: Mycobacteriales bacterium; assembly: GCA_038229825.1. Classification (GTDB taxonomy): domain Bacteria; phylum Actinomycetota; class Actinomycetes; order Mycobacteriales; family Nakamurellaceae; genus Nakamurella. Next base: position 13,614 of record JBBROB010000013.1, on the reverse strand, counting down.
GCGCTGGCCGTGGTTCTCGCCGAGAAGCACATTCCGCACGAGCTGCACATCTGGGGCCAGGAGTGGCCGCACGACTGGCCCAGCTGGCGGGCGCAGGCTGCCGTGTACCTGCCGCCGCTCGGCTGAAAAACGGCACTGAAAGGATCAGGTCATGACGGCGGCCAGGCACGACTCGACCCACCACCTGATCGGCTTACTGCTGGGCACGGAGGACGACTGGCCTCGGGCCTTCGAAACCCTGACCAGGATGCTGGGACCGGTCGGCCACCGCGGGCGTGAGCATCAGGTGCGGACAGAGCGGATCACCATCGAGCCGTTCGACCTGCGTGATCCGGTACGGCACGACGTCATCATCGACCGGCTGGCCTGGTGGTACTACCACCCACGGGAGTGGCTGAAAAAAGCCGCGCTCGTCAACGACACCTATCTGTTGAACAATCCGTTCACCTTCCAGGCGATGGAGAAGCACTCCGCCTACTGCGCGATGATCCGGCTCGGATTCGACATCCCGACCACCGTGCTGGTGCCCTACAAGAACCCACTTGATCACGAGAAGTGGGCCTACACGGCCGGCACCTACAATCTGCCGTTCGAACTGGACGAGGTCGCCGGGCGGGTTGGCTACCCGATGTACATGAAACCGTTCGACGGAGGCGCCTGGCGCGGTGTGTCCAGAGTCGACGATGTGCAGGCACTGCACGCCGCCTACGACCAGTCCGGGCAGATGCTGATGCACCTGCAGGCGGCGGTCTCACCTTTCGACGCCTTCGCCCGGTCGTTGACCATCGGCCCGGAGACCCAGATCATGAAGTTCCGGCCGGAACTGCCGATGCACGACCGCTACGAGGTCGCCCACTCGTTCCTCCCTCCGGAGGCGGGGATGGAGATCCTCACCCTGTCGAGAACGATCAATGCTTTCTTCAGGTGGGAGTTCAACTCCTGCGAGGCCCTGGTGACCGGGACCAGGGTGCAGCCGATCGACTACGCGAACGCCTGCCCGGACATTTCCATCACCTCGCTGCACTACTACTTTCCGTGGGCCATCACCCAGCTGATCTCCTGGTCGGTGTTCTGCGCCGTCACCCGACGCCGACCACGGGTGGACACCACATCGCGGGAGTGGTTCGACGTCGCCGACGACCCGGAGCTGTCGTGGAACGACAAACTCGGGCGGTACGCCCTGCTCGCTGACATGTACTTCCAGGCCGATGAGTACCGCGAGTTCTGCTCCACCTCGCTCGCCCGCCTGCCGGCGATGGTGCGGGACTGGGTGGACTCGGCGGACTTCGACTCACTACTGGTCGAGACCGTCCGGAAGTCCTACCCGCCCGCCGAGCACGACCGCTTCCTGGCCCACTTCCGTGGCCTGATGACCATGTGGGTCAACGACCAGCGGTAGGGCATTGGCGGCGAGGCTACTGGCAGGTGGTGCCCGCGGACGGCAGCGTCAGTGACTCCAGGTAGGCGGTACCGATGCTGTCCACACACGTGATTCCGTTGGTGAGAAAGGCGGTGTGCCGCACGCCCTTCACGGTCAGCAGGGTGGCGCCGATCTCCTTGGCCAGTTCAACGCCGTTCTCGTACGGCGTCGCCGGATCCCCGGTTGTGGAGATCACCAGGGTCTTGGGCAGCCCGGTGATGGTCAGCCGGTGCGGCAGCAGGGTCGGCTGGACGGGCCAATAGGCGCAGATGTCCATCACTGCCCCAGCCGGATCGCCGGTGGCGCCGTACTGCCCGGCCGCGGCGTAGTCGGCGTTGAACTTGGTCACCTGCGCCGGATCGGTCATCCGCGGGCCGTCAACACACCGAACCGCGTTGAACGCATCTGTTTCGTTGGTGTAGTGGCCTGACGAGTCCCGCGAGTCGTAGACGTCGGCCAACGCCATCAAAATGTCGCCGTTGCCGCGCTGGAGGTTGAGCAGCCCTTTGGCCAGCGCGGTGCGGTACTGGTCGAAGTAGAGGGCATAGGTCACTCCGGTGATCGCGTCGCCGAAGGACAGCACCCGGCCGTCGGACAGCGGCAGGTGCCGGCTCAGCAGTGGCCGGACGAGCGCCTGGAAATTCGTCAGCGCCTGGCTCGGGTCGGTCCCCAGTGCGCACGACGGCGAATTCTGCGCGCACCACGCCGCGAAATTGACAAATGCGGCCTGAAACCCCTTCTGCTGACCGATGGCTTCGGTCGCCGGGTCTCCGATGGGCGAGACGTCGCCGTCGAAAAGAATCGCCCTGACGTTGGCGGGAAATTGTTCGGCGTAGACCCAGCCGATCTGGGTGCCGTAGGAAAAACCCAGATAGCTCAATTTCCGGTCACCCAGAACTGCGCGGAGAACATCCAGATCCTTTGCCACATCGCGGGTCCCGATATTCGCCAGGAACGTCTTGCCGTCGATTCCCTGCGCGCTGCCGGTGTTGGCAAGGCATTGCGCGACTATCTGCCTGGTCAGCGCATTCGCCGCGTCGACGTCGCTCTGATTGCGGGACCGGGTGTCGTTGGTCCGGAAAGCATCCTTCTGCGGGTCGGTCTGGCACTGCACGGCCGGCAGGGACGAGCCCACTCCCCTTGGGTCGATACCGACCAGGTCGAATTTCTTGTTCAACTCGGCGGTCACCACCTGGACCTGAGTGGGTTTGGCAGTCTTGAGACCCACGACGTAGGAGGCCAGCCAGGTCATCCCGGAGCCCCCTGGACCGCCGGGATCGGTGATCAGTGAACCGATTCTGACGGCCGGGTCGGTGGCCACCTTGCGCAGCACGCCGACATTGATGGCGGGACCGGTCGGATCGGCGTAGGCCAGCGGCACGGTCAGTCGGGCGCACTGGATCGTCGAGTCCTTGTACAGCGCTGCGGAGTCGGCACCCGTGGCGAAACCGGAACATGCACCCCAACTCAGCTGCTGGTCGTAGAACTTCTCCAGACCTTTCGGTACCGGTCCCGGGACCGCGCCGGTCGACGGAACGCCGCCGGACCGGGAGGTCGAGGTGCCCGACGTCGACGAACCGGATGGCGAAGCTGACGGACTCGGCAGCACGCTGGGCTCGGTGATCTGCCCACCAGGGCCGGTCGCGCCGGAGGAGGACGCAACGGCGCCGGTGGCCACGACCGCCGGCTGTGCGGAACCGGCGACGCTGGTGCTGCAGGCCGCCAGTAGCGCGAGCGCGCCGACGAGTGCGACCGAGCGGCGCAGGTAACGGTGGCGGAGCGACCGGCGTCGCGGCGAGGACATCATTCGATCATTCCATTGCCGGGTGTGGGCGCCGTTGTCCGGACCGTGCGCTCACAGCTGTCACACCGGCTCCGCGATCGCCTGCACCTTCGATCTGGCCTCGTGCCAGGACAGACCGGTCACGGCCGCCGCGATCACGCCGGCCCCGATCCACTGCGTGAAGGTCAGCGCACCCCCGCCGCCGGCTCCCAGCAGGGTGCCGACGACCGCACCGGTGAGCGGATAGGCAAGCTCGGCCAAAGTCGCCCTGGACGCTGCGGTCCGGCGGAGCCCGATGTAGTAGAGCACCATGGCCAGCAGGCCGGGAATCAGCGCCAACTGCAACACCGCGACGCTGCTCCGCAGATCCGGCACCCAGAAGGCGCTGCCGGAGATCACCACGATGACCGCCGCGGCCGGCAGGCCGACCGCGAAACGGAGGGTGGTCAGTTCGATCGGCTCCAACTGTGTGGCGACCATCCGGCCCAGCACGGTGCCCGCCGCCCACAGCACAGCGGCGGCCAGGGCCAGCAGCACCACGCCGACCCTGGACAGCGTCACATCCAAAGGGCGCGGGAAGGCCAGCAGCCAGACGCCGGCGACAGCCGGCACCGCGAACCAGGCGAACCGGGTGCGGATCTGCTCGTGCAGAACCGTTACCGCACCGGCGATCGCGAATAGCGGCTGCAGGTGCTGGACTACCACGGGCGTCACGAAATCGCCATGACGGCTGGAGATTGTGAATGCCACCGTGAACAGGATCGTCGCCAGCGCCGAGGCGCCGGCGCCGATCGCGATGACCGCAGCCCGGCTTCGGAGGTCAGACCTGGCGAACGCCCGCAGCGACCGAGGCAGGAACGGCAGCAGGACCAGCACCAGCACCACATGCTCGGCAAAGACCAGGGTGGGCGCGGACACCTGCTGCGCCAGCGACCGCCGGAACAACGCGTCCGAACCCCACAGGCCGGCGCCGACCGCCACCAGCCAGGTCAGGTCTCGGGCCCGTCGCCCGAAGACGATCGTCACGAGGCCGAGGCCCGGCCACCAGGCAGGTCAGTGCTGCTGACCGCTCCGCCATTCCCGATCCTCGGCCGACTTGGCTTCCTCCCGGTCCCGGATCGTCTGCAGCGCATTCGCCGCCGACTCCCGGTCCGGGAACGGTCCGAGCAGATCCTTGGCCTTGCTCTGACCTTCCTCTTCGACCGCGTGCGTGGTGAGGTTGTAGTAGAAGGCCGTGTTGCGGCCGATGTCGTCGCCCATACCGCCAGCCTGCCAGAGAGGCGATACTTCTGCGCAACGGTCCGGCCTGGCAGCGTCTACTGTTGGACATATGATCGAATGGCGGCGCTATCACCTGGATCGCCGCTACTTCGGGCCGGTCGGCGAGAACGGCGTGGTGGAACGCTCTCCGACGTGGTGCCCGATCGGTCACGCCCTGGGGCAGGACACCGTACTGGTCGCCTCGCATCCCTGCCTGTGCGCCGGTCATCCGCACCGGACCTGGCGTTGCTGGGCCTGCGACGCGGTCTGGGTCTGGCCGCCGTGCGTGCACCATTCGGACTGGGTTCCGTGGGTCCGGTGATCGGATCGTCGCGATGGCCAACATTGCCGCCTTTGCGGAGCGTTCACCCGCGAATGGGCGGACGAGGCGGTCTGTCGGCAGGGGAATCGGCAGCGCGAACGTGATCACCAGGTCCCATCCGGACGATTCCGGGGGCCGATCAACGGCGGACGTCGCAGGCTTGACGACGGCGCCGTCGTTCGCTAACGTGCAACCGTATGGTTGTACATGAAGATCTCAGCGAAGTCGAGGTGGATCGGATATTCCGGGCCCTCGCCGACGCGACACGACGCGACATCCTCCGCCGCACTCTGAACGGCGAGGCATCGGTGTCGCACCTGGCCGCCGCCTACGACATGTCGTTCGCGGCCGTGCAGAAACACGTCGCCGTCCTGGAAGGAGCCGGTCTCGTGACCAAGACGCCGAAGGGCCGCGAGCGTGTGGTTCGCGGCAACCCCCAGGCTCTGACGCGGGCGCGTGCTCTTCTGGACCGCTATGAACAGATTTGGCGCGACCGTATCGACCGGCTGGACGCACTGCTCACCGAAGACTGAAAGGAACAAGTCATGCCCGTCACCTCCGTCACCCAAGACCCGGCCGCGCTGACCATGACCGTGGTCGCCGACTTCCCAGTACCCGTACAGCGCCTCTGGGACGCCTACGTGGATCCCCGCCAGCTGGAGCGTTTCTGGGGTCCGCCGACCTACCCGGCGCAGTTCACCCGGCACGACGCCGCCACAGGCGGGCACTCGACCTACGCCATGACCGGACCGGACGGCGACGTCTCGGGTGGCTACTGGCAGTGGCTCTCGGTCGAGCCGCAACAGTCGTTCGAGGTGCTCGACGGTTTCGCCCTCGCGGACGGCTCGCCCAACACGGCGATGCCTGCGATGCGGATGGTCTTCGTGTTCGAGACGACACACACGGGCTCGCGGGTGATCACGACGACCTACTTCCAATCGGCCGACGAGCTCGCCCAAATGGTCGACAGGGGCATGCAGGAGGGCATGAAGCAGGCCATGGGTCAGATGGACCTGGTGCTGGCCGACCTGCGTTCCTTCGCGGCCGACCTGCCGACACTGACCCAGATCCTCAGCGACACCCAGGTCCGGATCAGCCGCGTCATCCATGGCCCAGCGGACGCCGTCTGGCAGGCCCACCACACCAAGGCGCTGCTCCAGAAATGGTTGCTCGGACCGGACGGCTGGACCATGGCCACCTGCGAGGTGGCCATCGCCGTCGGCGACTCCTACAGGTACGAATGGGAGAAGGGCGAGGACAGGTTCGGCTTCGCGGGAGAGCTACTCGAGTCGCTGCCACCGTTCCGCGCCGTCACGACAGAGCGGATGCTCGGGGTGCCGGGCGAAGGCACCACCAACGAGTTGACCCTCACCCCGGTGGCCGACGGCACCCTGCTCTCCATCCTGATCACTTACCCCAACGCCGAAATGCGCGATACCGTCCTCGCCACCGGGATGACCGACGGTATGGAAACCAGCTACCGCCGACTGGAGAACCAGGTCCTCGTCCCCGCCTGAGGGTGCTCCGGTCAGCCGGCCGAAGGCGACCAGTGCACCGGCCGGAACGGGAACTGCGGTCGAATCTCCCGGTCGCGGTTCCCGCTACGGAGGGGCGACTGCGGGATAATGGGCCGGTGCTCGATCCCGAGGAGGGTCTCAACGCGGACGGGACGATCCGCACCGGTGTCGCCCGCGATCGGGTGCCGGCAGAGTTCGAACCGGTGTTGGTTGCCGCCGTGGAGGCATTGCGTGAACTGCCGGATGAACACGCCGAGCTGCACCTCTACGGCTCGGTGGCCACCGGAATGGCTCGACTCGGGGTGTCGGACGTGGACATGGTGGCCATCGGGGTTCCCGAGGGCTGGGCACGCGCGACCAGCGCTGCCCTGTCAGCGCGGTTCGTGGATCTGTGCCGCGGCGTCGAGATCGGCCAGGCCCGCCCCGGGGATCTTCGCCGCGACGGCGACGCGGCCTACGGGAATCGGGTGTTCCTGCGGCACTATTGCGTTTCGTTCGCCGGGCCGGACGGGCTGCGCAGCGCGGACGGCTTTCGCGGCGATGCTCGAGCCGCCCGCGGCTTCAACGGAGACATCGGCAGATGCCTGGATGGCTGGCGGTCAGGGGCCGACCCGAGGCGGGTAGCCCGCAAGACGCTGCTGGCGCTGGCCGGTCTGATCAGCGTGCACGACAGGACCTGGACCACTGACCGCGGCACTGCGGCCCGCCGCTGGAGCGAACTCGACCCGGATCGCGCCCAGGACATCGCAGGGCTGCTGAGCTGGGCGGAGGGCCACCGCGTCCCGTCCGCGGCAGAACTGGCAGCGGCGCTGGGAGGAAACGGCGTGGTGACCGCCACCGTCGAGAAATTTGCCGCTGCGGTCGGCCTGTGGTCCGATCCGGTTGCACCGGAGGCAGGGGGACCGGATCGGTCGTCGTGACGAAGTCATCCAGCGTTGCTCGGTAGGCATCGGACCGGCGGGCTCGAGCCCCGGCGCACCCGGACTACGGTGAAATCACCGGCCATACATCATGTTGACGTCCCAGCGAAATGTCATAGGAGGTTCATGATGAGCCCGGAAGCTCCCGCCGTTCCAGAACCCGAGGTCGAGGAAGCGTACGACCGGCTGGTGGAGCAGGGTCGGATCCGGCTGGCGAGGCCCCTTCTTTCGCTGGTCTCGACCGGACTCCTGGGGGGCATCGACGTCGGCACCGGCGTCTTGGCCTACCTGCTGGTCGATGAGGCCACCCACAGTTCGTTGCTGGCCGGTGCCGCCTTTTCGATCGGTTTTGTCGCTTTGCTGTTGGCGCAGAGTGAGTTGTTCACCGAGAACTTCCTGATTCCGGTGACTGCTGTCGTCGCTCGTCAGGCTCGAGTTCGCTCGATGGTTCGTCTCTGGGTCGTGACTCTGGCGATGAATCTGATGGGCGGATGGATCATGATGTGGCTGATCCTCACGGCCCGTCCCGATCTGAAGTCGACCGCGGTTCCCGTCGGTACGCACTACGCACAGCTCGGAGTGTCGCTGCGGTCGTTCGCGTTGGCCGTACTGGCCGGGGCGGTCATCACGCTCATGACGCGGATGCAGAATGCTACTGACAGCCTCGGTGTCCGCATTGTGCCGGCGATCTTGTTCGGAGCCTTGCTTTCCGGCGGGCAGCTGTTTCACTGCGTGTTGGATTCGCTGCTGATGTTCGGCGCCCTGATCAGCGGCGCACCGTTTGGATATCGTGATTGGGTTGGCGCTCTGGGGTGGTCGGCCCTTGGCAATGTGGTGGGTGGCGTTGTGCTGGTCACCGCGGTTCGGCTGCTGCGGGTGCCGCACCGGGTAGAGCAGTCCCGCCGAGAGCAGCCCGACTGACAGCCGAGCACAAAATGTGGATTTCAGCTCGAGGGGGCTCGCCGCGGCGGCTGGGGTATGCGGTCAATGACTGAGCAGCTGCTGCTGGAGCAGTGTGGTGAGCCATTGTTCGTACTCTTTGTCGGTCCAGCGGCAACCTTCGGTGGCCGAGAGGTAGAGCTCGACTCCGGTCAGCATCCAGGCCCTGTCGAGGGCTTGTACCTGGCTGAGTCCTGAAGGCAGTGCCCTGGTTTCGGCCAGTGAGGCAATGACGGCGCGCAGACCCTCCCGGCGATGTCGGTCGCCTTCGGCGCGGAGTTCGATGATCGCCGGATCTGCGGCCGCACCGCGCACCGCCGCGATGACCGTCTTGCTGGAGGAGAGCAGAGCTGTGGTCCACCCGGCGAAGGCTGCCAACTTGGCGTGCGAGTCCGTTTCATCGGTGATGCGTCGTGTCCAGATGGAGCTGTCAGCGTCCTGCTCCATCTGTTCCAGCAGGGCCCGCACGATGGCGCCCTTGGATCCGAAGGTCGCATACACCGTCGGCGCGGCCACCCCGGCCCGAGCGGCGATGTTGGCCACGGTAGTGCCGGCGAATCCGTGCTCTGCGAACAGTTCTCTCGCCGCCCCGGTGATGCGCCGCCGGGTGTCCACAGCACGCTGCTGACGTACCGGGGACCGGTACGGCCGCTTCGCCACCTGGCCGGTCTGAACGGAAACGACCAACTTCATGCCTCCCTCTCAAATCGCTATAGCGACCTATATTCAATCATGTACGCTCGGCTCCATGACACGACCAGCGCCGCCGAATCAATCCAGGCGACCAGCACCGACCGGACGCCACGGCCCGGCGGTGGGCGAGCCTCCGCGGTGGGCCGACCCGCGGCGGTGGGGAAGCCTGATCGGCCTGGCCGGCGGGCTGGTTTTCATCGGCAGCTACTCGACCACGTTCGGGCCTGTCGTCCGGATCGCCGACTGGACGGCCGGGTTGACGTTGGTCGCGGCGGCGTTGACGGCGCTCTACATCCGGCCCGTCCCGCTGGGGACCCTGACACGCCCCAGTCGGGCCGCGCTGGGTGTCTACGGAGCCTGCGTCGTCGGGGAACTCACCGCCATCAATCTCGGATCGCGGGCGCTGGCCGCCGCTGGACACGATGCACTGCGGCCGGCGTTGATCGCCGTCGTTGTCGGACTGCATTTCATCCCGTTCGCCTGGGCCTTCGGCGAGCGGATGTTCTACTGGCTCGGCGGCCTCGTAGCGACCCTCGGCGCGGTGGGACTGGCGGCCGGCCTCGCGCGCACCCCGCAGGCAGCGGACGCCGCGGCGGTGGCGGCCGGCCTTGTGATGCTGACGACCATCAACCTGTACGCACGAGGTCGGTTTGCTTCGCGTCCGGCCGGTAGTCAGGGTGCTGCCGCGACCGGCGAGCGCGGGTGACCACTGTCGTACCCGAGTGGTTGACTTCCAACATGACAATTGCGTGGCAGGGCTTGCGGACCGTGATCTACCCGGCACCCGATCTGGACGCTGCGAAAGCATGGTGGACGGCGACCTTGGGCCGCGCCCCGTACTTCGACCAGCCGTTCTACGTCGGCTACTCCGTCGCCGGCTACGAACTCGGGTTACTGCCGGATGCCGATCCCGCCGACGGCGCCCTCGTGTACTGGGGGGTCGATGACGTCGCGCAGGCCATCCGTGACCTGATCGCCGCTGGGGCAACCGAGCACACGCCGGCCAGCGACGTCGGTGATGGAATCGTCACCGCGGCCGTTCGCACGCCACCGGGCGCCGTACTCGGGCTCATCTACAACCCGCATTTCCAGCTCCCGTGACCCAGGCTGCAGCAGTTTGATCGCCTGGAACTGATCGACGGACCTGCCGAGCAATGGAGCGGCCCTCGCGAGGGCAGTTGCGTCGTGCGAGACTCTCGACGTGGCTCACGCGGCGGTGGACATCACCGAGAAGCTGTCGTTGTTCTCCGAGCACTGGTCGCCGAAGGTGGTTGCTCGACTGAACGACTACGAGATCAAGGTCGTGAAGATCAGGGGCGAGTTCGTGTGGCACACCCACGACCACACCGATGAGCTGTTCATCGTCGTCGCCGGTGAGCTGACCATTCAGTTGCGGGACGGCGACGTGAAGCTAGGTGCCGGGCAGTTGTTCGTCGTACCAAAGGGTGTCGAGCACTGCCCCGTCGCGGATGGGGAAGTCCACGCGCTACTCATCGAGCCGGCGGGGGTCGTCAACACCGGCGATGCGGGCGGTGCCTTGACGGCAGCCTACGACGACTCGCTGGCGTAGCCAGCGATCGCGCCCGACCTCCGGCAGCCCGGCCCCCCGCTCCCCTCCCCGATCGGCTGCGTCCTGCCGGACCCGGCGGGGTCGCAACTGGTGCGCGGGAGGCTCCGCGCTCCCACCGCTAGTGCCGGTCGGTGTGGGCCATCTGAGCCTGGCTGAGGTCTGCGTGAATTTCCCATGGTGCTTGCGGCAGGACGCTGCCCGTCTCCAGCAGCGACTTGAGGTTCGCGCCGACCGCGGACCAGCCGAGAAGCGCGGCCTCGCGATCCTCGTCGCTCGCCAGACCCTCGTGGACAACCACCAGTCGCACGATGTCCTCGTGCGGCGTCAACGTGAACGTTACGGTCGCCGCCGCTGCTTCAGGGTCGATCGGCGAGCCGAAGGTGATCACCAGCCGATGCGGTGGGTCCGCGACAAGAACCCTACCGACGACGTCGGCGATGCCCGAGCCGTCGGTGCGTCGATGTTCCCAGCGAGCGCCGGGCTCCCAGGTCGAGACGTTGCTATGACCCCAGTAGGCGGCGGTGAGGTCCGCGTCGGTCAGCGCATGCCACACCTCCTCCGCCGAACTCTGGATGTAGGTGACGTAGAGGTAGTCGGGCGAGGTCGTCACGGCGGTAACCCTTTCAGAGGTGTGCTTGATAGCGGAGAGGGCACGCAGCCGGGGCGTGTCGAAGCGACCGATCCAACGCTCCTGGGCCTCATGGATGGGCACGGGGTTGAGGTAGTGCAGCTTTTCCCGCCCACGCCGGATGGTGGTGACCAGCGACGCCCCTTCGAGCAGGTCGAGATGCTGGGTCACCGATTGCCGCCGGATGTCCAAGGCTGCACAGAGCTGACCGAGGGTCTGTCCATCGGTCTCACGCAGTCGGTCGAGAAGCAGCCGTCGGGTGGGGTCGGCGAGTGCTTTGAAGACCAGATCGGCACGTTCTGTCACAATGGAAGCATGCAGGCATTCACCTGCATAATCAAGCCTTTTCCGTTGCCCCAGAGCGGTGCGCTCAGCAAACGGAGTCAAGATAGGTCAAATCACCCCGGCACGACCCTCGACATCGTCTCCCCAGCACTAGCCTTCGGAGTTCCCGCCCGGAGACCCCGAATCTCGGGCCTCGGCCGGCGACGAGCTGATGCTTCGATGACCGGATGCCAGTCCGCCGGCGTCCCGTTGTGCTTCGTACGTTGCCCGGATCTCCTCGCGAGCCAGCCCATGGACGTCGCCCTCCCGTCGGCCGAGCATCGAATGCGACCTGCCGTAGACGAAGTAGATGAGGACTCCGATCACCATCCAGCCGATGAATCGCAACCAGGTGAAGGCGGTGAGGTTGATCATCAACCACAGGCAGGCCAGGACCGCCAGAATCGGAATCACCGGCATCAGCGGCACCCGGTAGGACCTTTCCAGGTCCGGCCGCTTCTTCCTCAGAATGATCACTCCGATTGAGACCAGCACGAACGCAAAGAGAGTACCGACGTTCACCATTTCCTCGAGGACACCGATCTTCGAAAACCCGGAGACCAGTGCAACCGCGATCCCGACGCCGATGGTGATCCGAACCGGAACACCGCTCTTTTCGCCGACCGCGGCCATCCCGCGAGGCAGCAGCCCGTCCCGGCTCATGGCGAACAGCACCCGACTCTGCCCGAGCATCAGCACCAGCACCACGGTCGTCAGACCGGCCAAGGCGCCGATCGCGATGATCTTGGCCGCCCAATTGACGCCGTCCAACGCAAAAGCGGTTGCCAACGTGGCCTTCTCACCCTTGTCCGGGCCGCTTGCCAAGTCGCTGTACTTCACCATCCCGGTCAGCACTATGGTGACAAGGACGTACAGCACGGTCACGATCGCCAGTGACGCGAAAATGCCGCGCGGGAGGTCGCGCGCAGGATTCTTTGTCTCCTCGGCGGCTGTTGCCACGATGTCGAACCCGATGAAGGCGAAGAACACCAGAGACGCCCCGGCCAGCAGGCCGAACACCCCGAAACTCGACGGCGCTGAACCGGTGATGAGCTGCAGCAGCGGCCGCTCCAACGTCGCGGTCGTTCCCGGTGCGGCCGGCACGCTCGGCGGAATGAACGGCGACAGGTTGGACGCCTTGAAATAGAAGAATCCGACCACGATGACGAACAGAACCACGGCGACCTTGATTCCGACGATCACCGCATTCGTTCGTGCCGACACTTTGGCGCCGGTGAGCAGCAGCGCGGTGATGACAGCGACGATGAGTACCGCGCCCCAGTCGAATTCGACAAAACCAAGGTCGATGGTGGTCGATAGTTTGCCGCCGAACTGATCGAACAGATTGCCCAGATATTCCGACCAACCCTTGGCAACGACCGAGGCGCCCAGCGCCAGCTCCAATACCAGATCCCAGCCGATGATCCAGGCAACCAATTCGCCGAGGGTGGCGTAGGAAAAGGTGTAGGCAGAGCCGGCCACTGGCACGGTGGAGGCGAACTCGGCGTAACACATGGCCGCCAGGCCGCAGGCGATCGCCGCGATGATGAAAGAGATGGAAACGGCCGGCCCGGCCGTCTTGGCCGCTGCCCGCGCGGTGAGCGTGAAGATGCCGGCACCGATTACCACCGCGACGCCGAAGACTGTCAGGTCGAACGCCGACAGGCTTCGCTTGAGTTTGTGCCCCGGCTCGTCAGTGTCCTTGATCGATTGTTCGACCGATTTGGTCCGCAACAAACCGTTGGCCATACAGAACCCCGCCTTCTTCTGATCAGTCCCCGTAGGTCGCGTCGCCCCGGTGGAGACATTATGCATCCGCGCGTGGCAATGCGCAGTAGGAGAATGCCGGCCGCACATTCGGCGAGCCGCGGCGGGGCGCTCCGCGGGGACGGCTCGATTCCAAGGGCGACCATGCGTTCCCAAAAAGCCCGATCGGAAACCCCCAGGAGAGCAATTCCGATCATCGCCGGTGTGGCGGTGATTAGCGCAGAACAACGTTCCAGCACCGGACGGAATCGGCGAGGTTGCGGCGCTGATGGCCCTACCGCGGAAGAAACATCGGCGTGTACTGAACCGATCGCTGCGTAATCCACTCTTAACCTGGATTCACCGATCCAGGTGAGTTCCGGAGTGGGTCGTGACAGCGAGAATGCCCTTGGCGCTGGGAGAATGAGGTTTCTCTAGGACCACATCTGACCGGCGCGAAGGGCATCTCTGAGATGGAACTATCCCACAGCC
>JBBROB010000012.1:0-176032 GCA_038229825.1 Mycobacteriales bacterium | reverse complement strand
GGGACCGGCACCCGCGTGCGGATCAACGATCCGAAAAACTCGACCGCGCTGGACGAGAACGGCGTGGCCGGCTCCGGCCGCTACGGCCGGGCGCAGACCCCCGACGACCGCTTCCAGGTCGATCAGGACAACCCCACCATCCTGGCCGAGACCGGTTTCCCGATGTGCATCCCGCGGGTGAAGTTGGACCCGAACGTCCCCGGGAATCCCGACGATCCGCAGTGCCCGAGCAGCAACCGGCCGATCTACACCGGGTCGGACACCTCCGGCGTCGTCCCGCAGGCCGCACTGCCCAGGCTCAACAACTACTACACCATGTTCCGGATGGACACCCCGGCCAACGTGGATGCCAACACCTGCGTCCGCGGCACCTGCGCCGACCCGCGTAAGCAGGCGCCGTTCGAGATCGGCGACTACATCAACACCTTCGCCGGAACCCTCATCCAGGACGGCGGCGGCAACGGCGGCCAGTACATCTCCGCGCACACCATCGTCGCCAGCCTGGGCATCTACACCGCCCCCGGGGTCGACCCGGCCTACGTGTCGGTCGACGTCTCGCTGATCGGCACCGGCGGTCTGACTGTCTTCGGCGCCGGCGAGGCAGCCGTCCGGACCCGGTTCGAGGGTATGACCACCGACGAGACCCGGATGATCCGGGTCTACGGCGTCGACATCAACCCGCTGACCGGCGCCACCAGCGACCGCGAATGGGGCACCATCATGCCCGACCTCGGGCCACCCACCGGCGCCGTCCGTGGCCGCTGGCGCTTCCGCCCGCCGTGCACCGCCGTTGTCGCCACCACCAAGGCCTGCACCCCTGCGCCCGCCGGGCAGTTCATCCCGCCCACCCGTGAAGTTCGCGCAGTCGTGACCGGACTGTCCCAGTTCCTGCCCGGCACCATCGTTGCGAACCCGGCCAGCCCGGTGCCCGGCACCCCCGGCGCCACCACCGCGGCGAACGGCATCTACTACGGCCAGTACCACGCCCCGATCGGTGAATACATCTTCCCGGAAAACGTTCCCGGAAGCGCGATCCCGGAGAACAACTTCAACTCCATACCTTTCCTGGCCTACGGCGGCTACCAGTCGATCACCGGCGTCCAGGCCGGAGTGCTCAACCCGTGGCCGAGCAGCGTCGCCGCGCCGGCGTTCGTCTGCGCCACACCGACCATCAACGGCGGGCCGTATTCGGTCGCCAATGGCAGCAGCATCCAACTGTCGGGCAGTGTGCCGGCCGGTTCGTCAACCCCGGTCACCGTGCATTGGACCGCCGGAACCACGGCGAACGGAACAGATCTGCAGGGCGCCCTGACCGGTGCGACGACGACCACTCCGACATTTAATTCGGCGGGCCTGGCCGCGGCCACCTATTTCGTGAACTTCACCTCCTCCAACGTGTGCGGAGTGACAACTGTCAGCACCACCCTCACGGTGCAGGGAGCACCGAAGCCGACCATCAGCGCGATCCAGAACCAGACGGTGACCGCAGGGAACCTGGTCACGATCACCGCCCTGAGCACCTCGCTGCCATCGCCGACCTGGGCCTGGACTCAGACTGCGGGTCCGGTGAACCCCGTCGTTACCAGCCAGACACCGACGGCCGCCACCCCGAGTGGTACGTCATTGCTCAAGTTCACCCCCACCGTTGCTGGGACGTACACCTTCAGCGTCACAGCGACGAACGCCAACGGAACCTCGGCGGCAACAGTCGTGAACGTGGTCGTCACGGCCGCCGTGCCCAGCAACGTCACGCTGCTCAACGTGTACCGGACAACGAAACAGCGGTTGGTCATCACGGCGACATCCACTGACCTCACAGTCTCCTCCATGGTGCTGCTGCCCTACCTGACGGAAACGGGAACAGTGTTCGACCCCGCCACCCTGGGTGCGGCGAACCTCACCGTTTCACTGATCGCGCCGGGTTCGTTCACCCTGACCGCAGTCGGCGCACCCAGCCCCGCCTGCAACCTCGGCGGCGTCTACGCCACACCGTGTTCGCAGAGACCTTTGACAGTCAAGTCTCTCAACGCGGCAGGAACCGTCATCGGCACCAGCCCGCAGACGGCGCTGACCACGATCAGGACGTGATCGGTCAGATAATTTGATTCAGTAAGTCGTCGGGGCCCGAGTCATCGGGCCCCGACACTGCTGTCCGGGCCAGTTCCTTCAGTGACCTGCGGCAGGGCAACCCCGAGCCGCTTCTCTGTCTGCCACAATCAAGAAATTGCAACAGGACATGAACGATACCGACCGGGCAAAGCGCGAGAAACGGCCGCGGCCCGTCCGACCTGAACCCGGGCCGCCGGATCCGGTCACCGGGAGCTGTTGGTCACCGGCCCGCTGAATGCCGTGGGTGATGGGGCCTTACCGGCGTGCTCAGCGGGTGACGATCATTGCGTGGTCGTCGGTGGTGTGCACTGTGGTGCTCACGTATTGGCCGTCCCACTCGAAGTGCTCTCCAAATTGGCCGGCTGCATTGGCACTGACGTGCGGCGAGAAGTCAATCGCGCCAGACTTGAACGTCGACGAGCGGGAACGCGTCTTCGACGACGTCCAGTCCGGCGGATGGCAGGTTCACCAGGCGGTTTGAATCGGCGATTCGGGGTGCCAGGAAGCTGATCAAAGGGACCGCCTGTGCCCCGCCCCGCGATGATGACCGAGGTCAGGATGGTGCGCCGGAATGAGCTGCCATCGACCAGCCGGAGGTGTCTTCTTTCGCCAAGGTGTACGGCCGGAGGCGGTCCATTCCGTCCCAGCCGCGGTCGGCTCCGGGCAGATGAGCGTCGCACCGACGGCCACGTCATTTCGGGAGACCGTCGCGGCCGGGGAGTCTTCGATCGTGGGCATCTCCGGGAATGATGACAAGGGTAGCCGTAGCCGTCCAGGTTGGGCACCGGCGTCAGGAGGTCGGACTGGTGGCGAAGCTGTGGCAGTGCAAGCACGAGCCCGCGGCCTGACGGGCCGGGTGCGTCGCCGAGGGCCAGATCGATGACGACTGTGATGTCGGCGACCGCCACCCAGTCCGGATCAGTGTTGGCGGCGTCTTGATTGCACTGGACACGGAGGCAGATCGGCGTCCGAATACCTCGGGACTGAATGGATTCGACCTGGCGCTCCGCAGGTTCAGGCCCGGCGCCAGTCCGGGATGCGGTTCGGGGGGTCGATTGTCGTAGTACAAATGGCCGTCGTGGCACTTCGCGAACAGTGTGACGCCGTCCACGTGAGCGCGCTCAAACGTGTCCGCAAAATTGGCGAGCATCGAATCGGAGTACACCCCGGGGGATCTGCGGTCCAGCGTACAAGTCGAGATGGTGAGTCCGACAGAGGAAACCGCCAAGGATCGGTAGTCAAGCCATGATCCTGATACCGTCCGATTTCTCTTCGAAACGGCCGGCCGCCCGTCGATGGCAGCACTATCCTTCGGCGGCCCTCGGCGGCCGCGGCAGGGGTGACCACCGCAGCCGCAGGGCCGGCATGCGCCGACCGTGCTCAATCGGCTCGAGGCATCGGGGCCCATCAAGGGGCCCATCTGTCGGACCGGCGCGAGGGTCGTCGTAGTGCCGGCGTCGGCGTCGATCGCATCAGCCTACGAAGCCGCGGACATCAAGCAGTATCGCAATTAGTTGACCCGCCTCAGGTCAGCTCGAGGAGTGGGAACGCGCGGGTCTTGCGGCGGGGCATCAGGAAGTTCTGCCGCCGGGTGGCCGTGATGCGATTCTCCAGTCCCTGGTCTCCGAGTTCGACGCGGAATTCGTCGGCCAGGTCCAGCGAGGCCTGGCTGATCCTCATCCGGCGGAACAGATCCGCGGTCGGCACCAGGGCCGAGAAATGCAACTTCGGTTGGTTCGATCCGTCGGGAACGTCCATCGCGTCGAAACCGGGGCCGTCCACCCGGATGTGGATGGGGGTGCCGTCGACAGCTCTGGAGCTGCGGTGCAGGGTGGAGATGTGCCCGAGCACCTTGTGCATCGAGTTCACGCCGGGGTTGGCTGGGTCCGCGCCGCTCTGGAAACTGCCTGCCACACAACCGTTGCGGGCATCATCGGTGCCCTGGTAGGTGTTGGGCAGGAAGGTGGGACCGCCGCCGTCGGTGAACTGGTCCGCCCGGCCGAAGGCCGGTGGGTTGTGCGGCCGGTACATGTACTGCACCCGTTCGAGATAGCTCACGTCTGGACTGTTGGGGGTGATCTCGGTGCCGTTGGTGAGGTACCACTCGTCGAGGTCGAGGATCACGTGATTGAGGACCTGGATCGAAGAGTTGGCGAAATAGCCGGTTCCGGTCTCGGTGGTCAGGCGGGCCGACGGGTTGCCTTGGAAGGTGCAGATCTCGGGCGGCCCGAACGCGTTGGCGACCTGGTCGGCGAAGCCCATCCACATGGGGGAGTCCGGGTGGATGTAGGAGGCGTAGGGGAGCTTGTTGGCGTCGGCGATCTGCCGGGGCAGGCCGCGGCCACCGAACATCAACCGCGATGAGGTCCACAGGAACAGCTTGCTGAACGCGGGCGAGGCGACCTTGGCCTGATGGAGCGTTCCGCTGCCCCAGAGCCAGTTCTGCACATCGGTGAGGTTGGCCTTCTGGTCGCTGCGGATGGTGATCAGGACGTCGTTGTCCTCGATGGTGACCGGCACGTTGAAGCGGGGCTTGCTGATCGCGGGGTTGGACCAGTGGACGTCGGTCGGGCCGGGTACCGCTTCTTCCAACACGACCCTGGTGGGGTCGTCGATGAGTTTGGGCAGCCGCGAGGAGACGAGCTTGCCGCTCAGTCCGCCGGGGAGTCGCTGGAAATACGGGATGCCGTAGGAAATGTGGGTGAACACGCCGTCAGCACGGAAGGGGTATCGGGCCTCGATTGTCGCAAGGGCCTTTTCCAGATTGGTGCGGTCGGTCTTGGTCGGCGTCTTCTTCAGTTTGGCTGTCAGGAAGAGGGTGTAGGTCGGGCCGAAGCCGAACATCGTGCCCCCCGCCGGGGCCCCGGCCTCGGCGATGAGAACAGCCGGCGCCAGATAAGGGCCGATCGCGAATTGGATGTCGGGCAGGGCGGCCGGCGCGGCGAAGGCCATCCGCTGGACGGTCAGCGCATCCATCCCGGTCAACGCGACCGCGGCGGCGCCGACCAGCCCCGCCCGCAGCATCATCCGGCGGGACACTCCGGACCTGGGTTCCGCCGGCTCCGTCACCGCTGGGTCCGTCACGGCGACGGCTGCTTGCGGGTGCGAATCGTAGGTCGGTCGGGGGCCGCTCGAACCCGGCTGGTGGAACGGGCATCCGGTCATTTCGCTACTCCCTTGATGGTGAAGTTCTTTGCGCTGGCGGCGGTACCGGCCGGGCTCGTGACCCGCACGAGGCCGGCCGTGGTGGCGGTGCCGACGACGAAGCTGATCTTCGTGGCGGAGGTCACCGTGAAGGTGCGGGCCGGGGTGCCGTTGACGGTCACCGCCGTTGCGCCGGTGAAGTTGTTGCCGGTGATCACCACGGTGGTGCCGGAATTGCCCGACACCGGGGTGAACGAGGTGATTTTCGGTGACGGAACGGTGAACTTCTTGGCACTGGCCGCGGTGCCGCCGGGAGTGCGGACGGCGATGGTGCCGGTCGAGGTACCAGTACCGACCACGAAGGTGATCTTGGTGGGGGACGTTACGGTGAACCGCCCGGCCGGTGTGCCGTTGACGGTCACCGCGGTGGCGCCGGTCAGGTTTTTCCCGGTGATCACGACGGTGGCCCCTGGCAGCCCGGTGGCCGGAGTGATCGCGGTGATCGACGGCGCCGGGGTGGCCAGGACAGTGAAGTTGGTGGCGCTCAGGGCTACTCCAGCGGGTGTCTGTACCGAGATGGTGCCGGTCGAGGTGGCCGCCCCGACCACGAGGGTGATCTTGGTCGCCGAGTTCACCGTGAACTTGCCGGCCGGTGTGCCGTTGACCGTCACCGTGGTGGCGCCGGTGAAATTGGCGCCGGTGATGACCACAGTGCTGCCCGGGCTACCGGACGCCGGCGTGAACGAGGTGATCGATGGCGGTGGGGTGATGACCGGGGTCCCGGCGACGGTGAAGCTGGTGGCGCTCACGGCTGATCCACCGGGTGTCTGGACGGAAATAGTGCCGGTCGAGGTGGCCGCCCCGACCACCAGGGTGAGCTGCGTCGCGGAGTTGACCGTGAAGCTCGCTGCCGGTGTGCCGTTGACGGTGACGGTGGTGGCGCCGGTCAAGTTGGTGCCGGTGATGACCACGGTGCTGCCCGGGCTACCGGACGCCGGGGTGAACGAGGTGATCGACGGCGGCGGGGTAGTCACCGGCGTACCGAGGACGATGAAGTTGACCGGGCTCGTCGCGATGCCCGCCGGTGCTTGAATCAGGATCGGTCCGGTGGTCGCGCCGGTCGGGATGAGCAGCGCGACGGTACTGGCCGACAGGACAGTGAAGGAAGGTGCGGGTGTGCCGTTGACGGTGATCGCCGTAGCGCCGGCCAGATTGGCTCCGGTGACAGTCACGACCGAGCCCGGCGTCCCACTGGACGGTGTGACATCGGTGATGCTCGGTGCCGGGGTCGGCGGTGGGGCGGGGGTGACCGTGAACGCCGTCGGGGCGATGCCGGGGCCGCCCAGGGTGGTGGTGACCACGACCGCGCCGCTGATCGCTCCTGTCGGCACCACGGCGAGTAGGCCGGCGGCCACCTGCTGGAAGACCGCCGGTACACCGCCGAAGGTCACTGTGGAGGTGTTGGCCAGATTGCTACCGGTGATGGTGACCTGGGTACCGGCTGGCCCGATGGCCGGGGTCACCGAGGTGATCAATGGGGCGGCCGGTGGCGCGGTGGTCGGGGTGACCTGGAAGAACGCGCTGCTGGAGCCCGATCCACCTGCCGTCGCGACACTGACTGAGCCGGTCAACGCGCCGGGCGGCACGATCGCGGTGACCAGGGTCGGTCCGGCCGTGAACGACACCGCCGGCACGCCACCGAAATAGACGGCGACGGTCGTCAGCAGGTCGGTCCCGGCGATGGTCACAGTTGTACCGACGGAGCCGTTGCTCGGCGCGAAGCCGGTCAGCCTGGGGGCAGGGGGCGGGGGCGTGACGGTGAACGTGACGGTAGCGGCAGACGTTCCTGCCGGGTTGCTCACCATCACCGGACCCGATGTGGCGTCCAGCGGGACGGTGGCGCGTAGGGCGGTGTCGGACAAGACCGAGAATGCTGCCGGGGCTCCGTTCACCGTGACGCTGGTCGCCGTGCTGAAACCTGTTCCGGTCACGGTGATCGGAGTCCCGCCGAGACCGACGACCGGGCTGACGGAGCTGACCGTCGCGGGCGGGATCACAGTGAAACGCGTTGCGCTGGTGACGGTTCCAGAGGGCAAGGCGATCGTGATCGTTCCGCTTACCGCCCCGACCGGGACAGTGGCGTTGATCTGGGTGTCGGAATTGACGGTGAATCCGGTGGCTGCCACGCCGCCGAAACTGACCGCGGCCGCACCGGTGAAGCCGACACCGTCGATGGTCACCGCGGTGTTCACCGGGCCGGTTGCCGGGGTGACCGCGACGATCAGCGGATTCGACCCCCGGACGGGTATCGGCGGTGGCGTGCCGACAGCGGGCGGATCAATCGGGGGCCAGGTCAGGACGGTGTTGTCCCCGTTGAAGTTGTTCAGCGTCGGGTCGACGAAGGACAGCACGCGGTTGGTGACCCGGGTCAGCGGCGAGGCCGTGTAATTCGGGTCGGCGTAGGACGTGTCGATGATGCCGGCCTGGGTGCGCGGGTCGAACCCGGAGTACGGGAACGGATCCAGCGGTTGCGGGGTCGACTCACAGGTGCCGACGCAGCCGTTGGGCGACAATCTGCGGTCGAGGTTCCAGGGGATGCCGTCGAAACTCGTCGGGGTGCCCAGCGCATTGATGTCGATCTCGGCAAAGGCCGGCGGAGCGATACCGCCCAGTCCGATCCCCATCGGAAACAGGAACTGTCCGTTGGTGGCCGGTTTCGCGTTGACGTCCAGGGTCTTGAGGATGCCGCCGTCAACGCGGGCCAGATCGGCCATCTTGCGTCCGGTGCGGGCCTGTACTTCGTGGGGGATCGGGGACAGAATGCCCAACTCCTCGTTGACCGTGCCGCCCAATGGGCACAGGTCGAGTCCCACGAAATCGGGTCCGACAAATCGAAAATCGGCTTTCAGCTGTGCGCAGGCACTCAACTTGGGGTTCTTGGCGGTGCCCGCCGCAAACAGGGTCTCATGGCGTATACGGAAAGTGTTGGGGCCCAGCACCCGTCGGCACGTCAGCGGACCGGCGACGCGTTCGCAGCCCAGCACGGAGCCCAGCGGGAACTCGTGGACCTGGTTCCTGACCGGGTCCCGGTGCACCGACCACAGCACCACATCTGAGTCGGCTTCGGTGGTGGCGCCGATGAACTGGTCCCGGATGCGCAGCCGCTGGAAACCGGGCGCATCGATGAACATGGAGTCGAGCACCATGTAGTCCGGCTGGTCGACACCGTCATTCGTGCTGAGTGCGGTGCCGATCTTCGTGCTGAAAGCGGACAGGAACTTGACCCCGCCGACGGTGTCGTAGTTGCCGCGAACGGTCACCTGGTCACCCGCCTGGATCGGCGCGAACAGCCGGGAGTCGGCGGCAGTGTTGAGGACGTTGCGGTTGGTGTCCGGGCACAGCAGATCCCCGGTGCCGTCGGCGTTTGCCTGCGCAGTCAGCTGCTCGGTGACGTCGCTGTTGCGATTGATGTCCAGGGTGTCGGTGAAGGGCCGCGGCACCGTACTGGGGATGCACATCGGGTAGCCGGTGGAGAACGCGTTGGTGTAGTTGTCGGCATCGAGGGTGAAACGGGGATCGGGACTGCAGTTGCGGGCCAACGGCGCCGCGCAACCGGCACCCTGCTGGACGGTGTGCCGACCGGTCGGGTCGTTCAACCGGACCATGGTCCCGCCGGCATCGGCCCCCGTCGTACCGTTCACCCGGAAGTAGCCCGCGTCCACGTTGACGTAATTCACTGCGCCACTGACGATGTCGCGGCCCTTTTCGATGAACACGTCCCCGGCGATGATGTCGCCGGCGTTGGTGAGGTTGGCCTGAATGGTGGCGAACCCACCGACTCCCCGGACGTTGCACGCATCGGTGGAGGCCAACCCGCTCTCGGCGCGATCAAGACAGGCCTGCGGCGCGGCCGCGAACAACTGCTCCAGACTGAGCCGGTTTGCCGGCAGGTCCAGCAGAAGATTGCGTGGCAGCACCACTGCCTGACCTGCGACCCGGATCCAGCCGCCCGACCACACGTCACCCGGGGTGTTGAGGGTGAGCTGCTCGATCTCGCCGCTGATCACAGAGGCGGTTGGCGCCGCCCATGCGGTGCCTGCCGCGAGCGGGACGAGCACGGTGGCGGCTAGCAACGCCGACAACAATCCAGCGAGGCGGCGGCGGGCACAGCTCATGAAGAGTCCTTTGCTGACAAGTGATGGGAACGACCAACAAATCCTGCACAGTTCGAATTGTCCGAAGACCGATTCGAGATCGGTTGGTGGGAAGGGAGCTGGAACAGGTGCACGCGTGAAACGGTTGATATGGTCGGGACGGGTCACCGGCAATCGCGGCGACCAGATGCACCGGTCTGGCAGGATCCCAAACGAGATCCGTTGCCAGCCAGCCGGGATGACGGCTAGCGAGACACGAGCTGGACCATCACTGGGCCGAAGTGGTCGGGTTGGCAAGGCTTAGTCGGCAATCGGCACACAACCCGCCTGGAGCCTCCTATGTTTCCCGCCGACCGGTCCGGCACCACACAGCTGACAACACCCCTGCAATAATGGTCAGCGGCATCCGGACAGCGGACCACAGGACCCCTGGCCGCACCGCTTCCTTGCGACTCTGGGCCACTGCAACCACCATTTCCCTTCTCGCGACGCCGTACCGGACACACACCATCCTGGGGGATAGCACGCGAATCGGACACCCCCAAAATGGACTACCCAGGGGCTGCGGACCGGCAGGTTGGCGCCGATCCCCGGTTGCGCCCTTTCGAGCCGGCATCGACAGCTCGACCAGTGCGACCCCTCCGCGCGGCAATTCGATTACCTTCCAGCCAAGAACAGTGCCCACTATTGGTGGGGGAGGGGCCTTCGCGTGATCAGAAGATGTTGATGCGGACCGTGGTGGTAATGGCGTCGAATTCGCTTGTGCGGACGGTGACGTTGAAGATCCACAGGCCGGTGCCGGGGAGCAGCACCTCGTAGGCCTGGTAGGCCGACGGCCCGGACGGAGCGAGCGGGATGGGCAGCGGCCCGAGCTGCTGGGCCGGCAATGAAGCGGTCGCGGTGACCTGTTCGGGGACGGCTCCACCGTGAACGGCAAGGGTCACGGTGAAGGTGCTGCTGTGGCCGGAAGGGATGACGCTGACTGTCACCGCGCGGCCCGCATCCAGAGGCGCGTCGGCGGACGCTGCGACGAACGCCGCCGGGGCCGGTGGAACAACGGCGGCAATCCGGGCCGGCGGCAGCGCGACCAGGACGCCGCTGACCGACAGCACGATCGCGGCAAGCAGCAATTCGAACAACACGGATCGGCGAAGCCCGCGGATCTGCTCGGGCATCCCTGGGCCCTGGTCCACGTTGCCCGTGGTCAGTTCGAGCAGGTCGAGGCCCGGCGCCTCCAGTTCAGCGCCGACTCCCACTCCGGATCCTGGCCCGCTGGCGTCGCGGTCCGCCGCTGATCCGGAAGCGCCGGCCGGCGCCAGGGGTGCGCTGGCGAAGCGGCGTTGTACGGCCGACCGGGACACGCCGGCGGCAACGAGCAACCCGACGAACAAGGTCACCTTGAACAGAATCAGCCGCCCGTAGCTGGTGACGAGCAGGGCCACCACGCTGCCGGACTCCCGCCACGCCTGGTACGTCCCGGTCACCGCGATGAGCACCACGCAGCCGAACGCGACCCGCGAAAAAGTCGGCAAGACGGCCCGCAGTTCGACCGGATCGTGACTCGGCAGCAAGGCCACCGCCAGCATCACCAGGCCGCCGAGCCACGCCGACATCGCCGTCAGGTGAGCCATGTCGCTGGTCAACGCCAGCCAGCTGGGCCGGGCCACTCCGGCATGGCCGCTCGCCGAGATGGTGTACACCACGCCGAGGAACAACACCGGGCCCGGCCACGCACGGCGCAGCGCTGCAGAAATACCCAGGACCGAACGGCGATCCGCAGCAGGGGACGAAAGCATGATGTTGATGCCGACGCCAAGACCGGCCAAAAGGAACAGCCGCGCCAGGTGCAGCCGACCGTAGAGGGTGCTGACCGTGTCGATGAGCAACGCGAGACGCCAGCTGCCGCCGAGACCGACCCCGGCGGCATACGGCCCTTGCAGCAACAGTTCCGCGGTCGCCCCGCCAAGTCCGATAATCCATCCGGTCACCAGTACCCGCCGCGCCGCGGGGTTGCGCCGCCCGCCCGGCCATATGCTCAGCAGCAGCCAGCCTCCGCCGAGCAGCGCAAGGGCCGCGTAACTGCTCGTGCGGGCGACGTCGAAAGCGGTGCCGGTGCTGGCCGCGTCGACCGGTCCGGTCGGGCTGGGTGCGGCCGCCAGGGCACCGCTACCCACGACGAATCGGAGGGTGCCGTCGATCGGGTGCGAGTCGGCCGAGGTCACCCGCCAGCTGGCGATGTAGGTGCCGTCGCCCAGACCTGGTTTCAGGGCGACCGCGATCACCTGGTTCTGGCCGTCGGGGTGGGTCGCAGGACCGGTGTCGACGTCGAGGCCGCGGGCGGTGATGACCCGTAGGTACCCCAGACCGATACCGACGGGCTCGTCGAAGGTGATGCTCACCCGGGCCGGCGCCTTCCCCAACCTGGCCCCGTCTGCCGGATCGGAGGCCGCGACGGTCGCGTGCGCCGAGGCATCGGGAGCCAGCGCCAACGCGGCCCCCAGCACACCGAGGATCAGTAGGACCGACGCGACGATGCGGAGCGCAGCGATCCGCCCAGCCGGAAACAGAGATCCGATGTCAGATCACCCGCTTCGCTAGGAGATGCCGCCCTTCACTTCATTCTGTCGCACAAAGGCACCACCTGTGGGCATACTGACCGGACAGTTGGGATGCGGGGCTGTCTACCTCGGTTGCCATACCGCCAGCAGTGCCGGCCTGACGGAGGTACCTGCGACCAGGAGGCCACCCGTGTTGCGGATTCAAACGGGCAGCCACACAGATCCAGCACGCGCGCCGGCTAGGCGTAAGCGGTGAAGTTGGGTCCAAGGACATCCAGCCACGCCGCCGGATGGGTCGCCTTGGCCGCACATCCGGGCCGGCTCAGCGCGTCGTCGACCGCCGATGTCAGGGCCGCCGCCGTCCGACCGAACGAGTATCGCTGCAGAACCCATGCCCGGTTCGCCGCGCGGACAGCCGTGAGTCCGTCGGCGCGGGCCAGCAGGTCGGCGATCCGGTCGAGGAGCAGCAGCGGACGTTGCTCCGGGACCGGCCAGGCCCCCGGTGCCTCGAACAGCTCGTGGCCGCCGCCGCCGTCGTAACCGACGACAAGGCAGCCGGAGGCGAGCGCCTCCGCCACCGTCAGGCCAAAGCTTTCGCTGTGACCCAGCGACACGAAAACCGTTGTCTTGCCGAGCATCTGTACCACCTGCGGTCTGGGCGTGTTGACCAACTCGCACAGATCCACGCCGGTCAGTCGCCGATCGAGGAGAAGGAGGCGACGGAGAATGGAGGACTCCCGCGGCCGCTTCCGGGGAAACCAGGCCACCCTGGGCCGGGTGTCCGGTCGGGGCCGGAACAGCTTGCCGTCGACCGGGTTCGGCACCAGGACAACCTCGAGATCGGGCAGCAGGGCCATCAGGACATCGCGGCTCTCCCGCGAAACCGCCCAGACCATCGGAGCGGGTGACCAGCCGGGGTACGCGTCGCCGGGCGCGGCGACGGCGTAGGTGTAGAAGTGGTTCTGATTGAAGATCACCTTGCGCGCCCCTGGAGCGGGGTCGATGCCTGGAATCAGCGGCACTTCCGGCAGCACCAGCAAATCGTCGGCACCGATCTCGATGGCTGCGCCGGATATGACCGGCACATCGGGGTCGATCCAGTCCGGGCGGCGGGGCCCGGGGAGCCACAGGGACGCGCAGTGGCCGACGGCACGCAGCAGTTGGACGTGCTGGGTCATGACATGCACGCCGCCACTGTGCAGCGGGGTGGCGAAGCCGGCGTACAGGATCTGCCGTTCCCCCGCACTCATGGACTGGTCAAATACCACGAGCTTGCGCTGCCCGTGTTGTGCGGCGGGAAAGCCCCCGGTCCCAGACCGGCCAGCGCCCGCCAGTCGTCACCCCACTTCTGGTTCAGGCCGGTGAGGATCTCGGCGCGGTTCTGCTCGGAGGTCTGCCCGGTCCGGGTCATCGTCACCCGCCGTAAATGGGAGACATACGCGGCCTCGGTGACGACGCAGCGCCAGCCGGCGGCCCGGGCCCGCAGGCCGAGGTCGATGTCGGAGCCGTAACCGTGTCGCGGGAAGGCGACGTCGTCCAGGGTCCCGAGCTCGGTCATCGCCCGAACGGAGAATGCGATGGCGGTCCCGTCACAGAACGGAACGTCGCGCAGCACCGGCGACGGCTCGTATCCGGCGGCCGTCGGGGGGATGAGGGTCGCACGTTGGTGCAGCCAGAAGTCGTCGTAGCAGGCCGCCACGATGGCAACGTCGTCGAATTCGTTCAGCGGCGCGATCAGGGCGGCGAGAAAGCCCCGGGAGAAACGGGTGTCGTTGTTGAGCACCACGCAGACCTGCAGGTGCCTGTCGATCGCCGCGAGCATGGCCCAGTTCGCTGTGCCGATCCAGCGCAGGTTGCTGCCCGGCCGATACAGCGAGACCGGTCCGGCCCAGTCTGGAGGTTCGTAGTCGCCTGCGTTGTCGACCACGACGATCTGGGTGGACTGCGGTATGTCGTCGCGGAGCAGGTCCGCCAGCATGGTGTCGGTCAGCTCGGGTGATCCGAAGACCGGAATGGCCACCAGCACCTTCGGTGGCTCGCGGGGTCCGTCGTCGGTCACCAGCTCAGGCTACTGGTGTCGGATCACCGGCCGGTGGATTCGGACAGTGGCGGTGGAGATGTGGCTGCACCGACTGGATGTGGAACCGCTCGGCGGACTGACGCCCGTCCCAGAGATCGTGAAAGTCCTCGCCGGGTCGCCCAGCTGTGCTGCATCGGTCCAGGACTGCATCGGTCCAGGACTGCATCGGCCAGGCGACGAACGGAGCGACGTCGGTGCTTAGCGGGTAGGCGCCGGCCGCAGACGCTCCGCCCACCACGCACGAGCGCCAAATTCATGGTTTGCCCAACCCGCTGGACGCCGATGGGCCACGACGCCGGTCACCGAAGCGGGCTTCCCTCGACTCTCACTGGATCCCGCCGTCGTTGGAACTGCCCTGCCCGGTGTCGGCGTCCTGGAAATGATCCGCCGCTTCAGCGATCTGCCAGGTCAAGTGTTCCTTGCCACGCCGCCCGATCGGCCGGTGCCAAGTTCAACACTGATCAATTGGCGACAGCCGGCCAGGTCACCGACTTTCACCTGCTCGCAGTCGCTCGCGCGACCCGGTCTGACCTGATCACCCTGGACAGGTCGGTCCCGACCTACCTGGCGGTTCCGACAAGCACCTGGCGGAACTGCTGGTATGGCGGGGCGTTTCCACCGAGGTCGACGTAGGTTGATCGAGACTGGTAATGATCGCAGCGGTTCGTCCACAGCTTCCCGGCGCAGGAGGATTTCATGGCAAAGATCTACGAAGACGTCACGAAGTTGGTCGGCAACACCCCCCTCGTACGGCTGAACAAGCTGACCGAGGGCCTGGACGCGACCATCGTGGCCAAACTCGAGTTCTACAACCCGGCGAGCTCGGTCAAGGACCGCATCGGCGTCGCCATCGTCGACGCCGCCGAGCGCTCGGGCGAGTTGCCGCCCGGCGGGACGATCGTCGAGGCAACCAGTGGCAACACGGGTATCGCGCTCGCGTTCGTCGGTGCCGCGCGTGGCTACAACGTGGTTCTCACCATGCCCGAAACGATGTCCAAGGAGCGGCGCGCCTTGCTTCGCGCCTACGGCGCCGAGCTGATCCTGACCCCAGGTGCTGGGGGCATGAAGGGTGCAGTGGACAAGGCCCAGGAGATCGCCAAGGAGCGGCCGGGGTCGATCCTGGCCCGCCAGTTCGCCAATGAGGCCAACCCCGACATCCACCGTCGCACCACGGCGGTGGAGATCTGGGACGACACCGATGGTGCCGTCGATATCGTGGTGGCCGGCATCGGCACCGGTGGGACGATCACCGGCGTCGGGCAGGTCCTCAAGGAGCGCAAACCCGGCGTGCAGATCATCGGAGTCGAACCGGCCGAATCGCCGATCCTCAACGGCGGCGCACCCGGCCCGCACAAGATCCAGGGGATCGGCGCCAACTTCATCCCCGAGATCCTCGACCGGACCATCTACGACGAGATCATCGACGTCGATATCGAGACCTCGGTGGCCGTGGCCCGCGACGCGGCGAAACGCGAGGGCATCCTGGTCGGCCTCTCCTCCGGCGCCGCCATCCACGCGGCTATCCAGGTGGCCAAGCGGTCGGAGAATGCCGGAAAGCTGATCGTGGTGATCGTGCCGTCGTTCGGCGAGCGGTACCTCACCTCGGTGCTGTACTCGGATCTGATGGATTGATGGCACGCCTGCGTTACCTGCTCACCATGCTTCGGGAGGATCTCGAGGCCGCTCGCAACCGGGATCCGTCTGCGAGGTCACTGGCCGAGATTGCCCTCGGTTACTCGGGTGTCCACGCCGTCTGGTTCCACCGGGTCGCGCACCGGATGTGGCGGGAGCCCGGCCTCAGGTTGCCGGCTCGGCTGCTGTCGCAAGCGGCGCGGGCCGTCACGGGGATCGAGATCCATCCGGGTGCGCAACTCGGCCGCCGGCTGTTCATCGACCACGGCATGGGCGTTGTCATCGGCGAAACTGCAGTGGTCGGCGACGACGTGCTGCTTTTTCACGGCGTGACGCTCGGCGGCAGGTCGATGCGCCGCGGCAAACGCCACCCGACATTGGGCGACAACGTCACGGTCGGAGCGGGCGCCAAGATCCTCGGACCGGTGTCCATCGGCTCCGGTGCCCAGATCGGCGCGAACGCCGTCGTGATCACCGATGTGCCGATCGACCACATTGCCGTCGGAATTCCCGCCAAGATCCGCCCCAATCCGGGGTCAACGGTGCAGGCAGAGTATTTCGACGACCCGGCGATCTACATCTGACGGGCCTTTGGAGTATTTGGCGAGCCGAACCGACTAGGGTTGCCGATGAACCGATCCCAGCTGTTCGAAAGGGCCAACCTCACATCATGTCCACCGAGACGATCGAGTTCCAGGCGGAAGCGCGCCAGCTGCTGCAACTGATGATCCATTCGATCTATTCGACCAAGGACGTGTTCCTGCGGGAGCTCATCTCCAACGCCTCCGACGCCCTTGACAAGCTGCGCCTTGCCGCTTATCAGGACAAGGAGCTGGAGGTCGACACCTCCGACCTGCACATCGAACTGGACACGGACCCGGCCGCACGCACGCTGACCGTCCGCGACAACGGCATCGGCATGTCCCGTGACGAGGTGGTCGACCTCATCGGCACCATCGCCAAGTCCGGCACCGCGGAGATGCTCACGAAACTGCGGCAGTCCAGGGAGTCAGGTGGGTCGGAGCAGGCGCCGGCGGAGCTGATCGGGCAGTTCGGCGTCGGCTTCTACTCGAGCTTCATGGTGGCCGACCGCGTCGTCCTGCTGACCCGCAAGGCTGGCGCTCACACCGGGGTGTTGTGGGAGTCGACCGGCGAGGGGACCTACACCGTCTCCGAGGCCCCGGACGCACCGCAGGGGACGGCGGTCACCTTGCACCTCAAGGCCGAGGACGTCGACGACGCGCTGCACGACTACAGCCAGCCGGTCACCGTCCGCGGCATCGTCAAGCGGTATTCGGACTTCATCACCTGGCCGATCAGGATGGCGCCGGCCGCTGCCGATAGCGATGCGGAGACCGAGCCAGAGGTCCTCAACTCCCGGAATGCACTGTGGGCGCGTCCGCAGAGCGAGGTCTCTGAGACCGAATACACCGAGTTCTACCACCACGTCAGTCACGACTGGCGTGAGCCGCTGGAGACCATCCGGCTGTCCGCCGAGGGCACTTTCGAATATCAGGCGCTGCTGTTCCTGCCCAGCCACGCGCCGATGGATCTGTTCATGCGCGAGAGCAAGCGCGGGGTGCAGCTCTACGTCAAGCGGGTGTTCATCATGGACGACTGCGAGGCGCTCGTCCCGGAATACCTCCGGTTCGTGAAGGGCGTCGTCGATGCAAACGACCTGTCGCTCAACATCTCCCGCGAGATTCTGCAGCAGGACAGGCAGATCCAGCTGATCCGCAAGCGGCTGGTGCGCAAGGTGCTCTCGACGGTGAAATCGATGCTGGACAAGGAGCCCGACAAGTACACGACGTTCTGGTCGGAACTCGGTCGGGCGGTCAAGGAGGGCCTGATCTCCGACCACGACAACCGGCAGGCCATCCTGGGGATCTGCTCGTTCCCATCGACCAACGACCCAGACAAGCCGACGACACTGCACGACTACCTCACCCGCATGCCGGAGGGTCAGGACTCCGTCTACTACGTGACCGGGGAGTCGCGATCGGCGCTGGAGAACTCGCCGCACATGGAAGCCTTCCGCGCCAAAGGTTACGAGGTGCTGCTGCTGACCGACCAGGTCGACGAAGTGTGGGTCGACGCTGTCCCGACGTTCGAGGACAAGCCGCTCGTCTCCATCGCCCGAGGCGAGGTGGATCTCGGCGGCGACGAGGTCGACGAGGAGGCGAAGAAGAGTCTGGACAGCCTGGTGTCGTGGATGACGGCGACTCTGACCGACGACGTCAGGGAGGTCCGGCTCTCGCACCGGCTCACCACCTCGGCGGCGGTCCTGGTCGGCGAACCCGGCGATCTGACCCCGACCCTGGAGAAGATGTACCGGGCCATGGGCCAGCACCCGCCGAAGGTGAAAAGGACGCTGGAGCTCAATCCCCGTCATGGCCTTGTCACCGGGCTCAAGTCCGCCCACGACGACCGACCCGACGACCCGGGGCTGGTCGACACCGCGCGACTGCTGTACGGGATGGCACTCCTAGCCGAGGGTGGGGAGCTGGCAGAGCCAGCCT
The DNA here is from genome assembly GCA_038229825.1 of Mycobacteriales bacterium. GTDB lineage: Bacteria > Actinomycetota > Actinomycetes > Mycobacteriales > Nakamurellaceae > Nakamurella. The sequence goes on along the minus strand of JBBROB010000012.1, from coordinate 157,836 downwards.
CGTTCGTGTCGATGCTGTCGAAGCGACTGGAGAGCGCTCTGTCCTGATCGCTCCAGGTCACCCGCCGGGTGCGAACACCTCGCCGTCAGGGCTGGCGACGACAACGGTGTACCCGTCGGGATCTTTGATCCACAATTCCCGGTGTGCTGGGCCATTCCCGTCCGGCGGGTTGCGGTGGGGCGCCCGCACCACGACGGCGCCCAGTCGGTTTGCGCGCCCCACCACCTCGTCGAATTCGGGGACGTCGCCGAACCAGAGCAGCACCCCGCTCCCGGTGCCGCCATCTTGCAGCCCGCCGATGCGTCCGTGGTGATGCTCGACGTCCTTGTGGTGCAGCTGAAGGACGAGCCGTCCGCCGGAGAGCAGACGCTCGTACTCGGGTCCGCCGTGATCGCTCCGCAGATCGAGAAGCTGCTGATACCAAAGACTGGAAGCTTCCACGTCGTTGACCGCGATCAAGGTCTGCGACTTGGGCGAGCCAACCGGGACCACCACCCCGACGCGGTTTCCCGCCGGGTCATCGACTTCGATGAGCCACCTCTCCCCGCCGTCGAGTTGCGGAGGGCCGACAACCACGCCGCCGTGAGTGACAACGCGGTCGAGCGTCGGCGAGAGGTTGTCGGCACAGATCCACAGCAGGGCCCCGGCGGAGGTGGCCGGCTCTCTTTCGGTGGTCCACTGCCCGATCAAGCCCGGTGCTTGAAATCCGTCGTTCTCGACCGTCCAATTGAATACTTCTCGGTAGAACGTGGCCGAGCGCTCGATATTCGTTGCCGGCAGTTGTAAGTAGCCGAGTTGGCCGTGCAAGGGAAATGCCGGATGTGGCTGCTTGTCGGTGCTCATGTCGTTGCCTCCGAGTACGGATTCGGTGACTGCTGATCGGCGACCAGCAGTCGACGGGCGGAACGGGCGAACCACTGCTGGTACTGCTGTGTGCTCCAATGCCGCTGGCGCACCAGACGGTCGAACACAGCCGGGTCCATCAGCACCCACAGGGTGTCGACGGCCTCTGTCCGGTCGCTGTCGACCCGAAACGATGTCTTGGTGCACAGGGCGTCCAGCAACCAGGTAGCGGTCACCGTCCGCTGGGTGATCAGCTGCCTGGACAACTCCGCAAGTTCCGGGTCGCCGACGGATCCTTCGAACACGGCCAGGACCAATCCCGCCGATCTCGCCTGAGCCGCGGCGATCACCCCCGCGACAATCAACAGGAACTCAGCGACGCTGTCGGTTTCCAGCGCCGCGCCGGTCCAGTCCCGTTCCAACACCGGCACCGCCTCGTCGTCGCCGGCGATCGCCAAGTCGATGGCAGCCCTGAGCAGTCGCGCCTTGGTGCCGAACAGGAGCTCCACCGTTGGCACCGAGACATTCGCATCAGCGGCAACTGCGCGGAAGGTGGTGGCGTTGTAGCCGCGCTCCAGGAACAGCGCACACGCCGATTGCACGACCCGGCGACGGGTCACCCGTGCCTGTTGGGTCCGTCGATCCGACCGGTAGCTGCGGGACCTGCCCTGGTCACCGGTTGCCACCTCAGAACAATGCTCTATGGCTATGCCATAGTCAATGGCGTCGAGGCGTCACAGGTAGTTGCAGGAGATTCCGCCGTCGAGCACGATCACCTGCCCGGTGATCCACGCAGCAGCGTCGGAGGCCAGGAAGGCGGCCAGCTCGGCGGCATCCTCCGGTGTGCCGAACCGTCCCAACGGGATCCGATCCAGTCTGAGTTGACGGGCCGCCGGGTCCGGAAAGAACCTCTGGACGTGCTCGGTGGCAATGGGTCCGGGCGCCAGCGCGTTGACCCGAATCCCTCGCGAGCCCAGTTGCACCGCGAGCGACCGCGTCAAAGCGGCGATCGCACCCTTGCTGGCCGTGTAGGCATCCTGCGGATACGTGGAACCCATCACCGCAAGGAACGAGCTCATATTGACGACCGCGCCGCCGCCGGCATCGATGATATGCGGCACTGCGTGTTTGGCGCACAATGCGCTGCCGATCAGGTTGACGTCGGAAATGAACCGCCAGCGGTCGACGTCCATGTCCAGCACCGAAATGTCATCGTGCGGCATGATCCCGGCGTTGTTGAAAAGAACGTCCAGCCCGCCCATCGCCTGCACGGCCTCGCCGACGGCTTGCCTCACCTGAGCCTCGTCGGCGACATCGGCGACCACGGCGAAAGCGCTGCCTCCCTCGGCCCGCACCAGGCTGACCGTCTCCTGTGCCGCGTCCGCCACCACATCGACCACCGCGACCTGGGCTCCCTCACGGGCGAACAGCAGACTGCCGGCCCTGCCGATGGCGCCGCCGGCGCCTGTCACGAAGGCGCGCTTGCCGGCCAGTCTGGTCATCCGGTATCACCGTTGCCGAAGCCGTAGAGCTTTGCAGCATTGGCACTCAGAATCATCCGGCCCGCTTGGCTCGCCCCACCGGCGTCCAGGTCACCGTCGTCGACCAGCTCGCCGAGAACCCTTGCCAGTACTCGCCTTCCGTCCCGGGCGCCGAGCCAGTGCAATTCCGGCACCCGGGCTCCGTCGGAGCTGTACATGAGTTTGCTGAACGGGGCGGCCCCGACTGCTGCCCTGGTCATCGAGGTCATTTCGGCAACGGAGAGAAACGGGATGGCATAGGAGAGGTCGAGATGAACGTTGCCGTAGACCGCGGCGAGGTAGGCGCCCTCCCGGAAGTATGGCCAACACCCGTGCAACAGTACGACGGGCATGCCACGGTAACCGGGATTCTCCAGCACCGCTCGCAATTCCAACGGTGCAGCCGACCGCAGATCAGCGTCCGGATCTCCATAGCCGACATGGAACTGGACCGGCAGCTCCTGCCGGGCCGCCGCGCCGAAGGCGATGTGCAGCAATGTGTCCAGCAGTGGCTTATGCCCAAGGCGTACTCTGCCGGACGACTCCACCTCGGCGCGGGCCGCGGCGAAGGCGGCTCGTGCGTCACCGTCGCTCCAGCGCTGGATCGATAGGCCCGTTCGATAGCCGGCGATGCTCTTGAGGCCGGCGTAGCCGGCCGCGCGGAGATCCAGCACTCGTTCGCCGGCCGCCGCGAGGAGGTCGTCGAAGGCGGAATACTGCGCCACCAGCTGTTCGAAGAACACCTCCAGGCGCAGCAGAGCCCGATACCGAGATCCGGACGCCTCGATGAAGGTGCTCGCCGGAAGCGCCTTTTCCGGTGCGGGGTAGCCGGTGTCGACGACCACGCCGCCGATGAGCGCCTGCCGGAACAGCTCACCCACCAGTCCGGCCGTGCTCCGTTCGTTGCGCGCCGCCAAAATCTGAGCCTCGTCGTTGGGCACGGCGTAGTCCTGCGCCATGGCCAGCATCAGACGCCGGTAGAAGGGCGTCTGGGCGACGTCGTAGGCCCGCATCCGGGGATCCGGGGACTCGGTGAAGTACGCCCGCCAGCGCGCGATGTCGGTCTGCTGGTCGGTTTCCACTGCGTGGCAATGATTGTCGATGACCGGGATGTCGTCGAGGCGGATCAGTGTGGTCATCGGGTCAGAACCGGTAGAAGTGGTTGCGGACTTCGAAGTCCTGGTCCTGTGCCGAGAACGCCTCGTTCTCCGACCGGCGGATCTTCAGGTAGCAGCGGGCCAACAGTTCACCCATGCTGCTGAGCAGGAATTCGTCTCTGTCGAGTTCGTCGAGCGCATCACCCATGGTCTGAGGAAGCGCTCGAACCTTGCAGCGCACGAGGTCTTCCGCCGAGAGTCTCGACGGGTCCTGCTCGCTCGGCTCGCCAGGCTCGAGTTCCCGTTCGATACCGTCGAGCCCACAGGCGATGAGAGCGCCCAGCGACAGGTAGGGATTCGCACTGGCGTCGGAGGTCTTGAACTCGATGTTGTAGCTCTGCTCCTCCCGTTGGTAGAACGGCGAGACGACCCGGAGTGCCGCTTCCTTGTTGTCGAATCCCCAGGCCGTGGTCGCTGAGGCCCACGAACGCGGGGTCAGTCTCCGATAAGAGTTGTAGCTGGGGGCGGTCAGCGCCACCAGCGCCGGGAGATGGTCGGCGACACCCGCGATGAAATGCCGGCCGATTTTCGACAGACCCCGCTGGGCAACCGGGTCGTACAGCAGGCTGTGCCGCCCGTCACCGTCCCAGAGGCTGAAGTGGACGTGCGCTCCGCTGCCGATCTGGTCCGGATAGGGCTTGGGCGCGAAGGACGCCAGCAGGCCCCGGGACAGCGCCACCCCCCGCACGGTATCCCGGAACTTCATCTGATTGTCGGCGGCGCCGAGGGCATCGGTATGACGGATGGAGATCTCCTGCTGACCTGCGCCGTATTCGTTGATCGATTGCTCGACGACCATCCCCTGCGCCTGCAGCGCCGACACCGTGTCGATCATGATGTCTTCGCTGAAGTCGTGGCCGATGGTGCTGTAGACAGGAGCATGATCGGCGAGGTCGAAAGGCTGATACCTGCCGTCCTGCTCACGTGCCAGGTAATACTCGTTCTCGAAGCTGGCCTGCACGGTGATCCCGGACCCGGCGGCCCGCGCGATGACGTCCTTGAGGTACGTCCGTGTGCACGCTCCCCAGTTGAGCCGGTCGTGTCCGAGTTGGTCGCACATCATGCTGGCACTGGCCCTCGTCCACGGCAGAACCGTGAACGTCGACGGGTCCGGCACCAGACGGATCTCGCCTACCGGTTCCATTCCTTCGATGTCGATCATTTGCTCCAGCATGTTGATCGACGACTGGGCGCGGGTGAGGCTGACACCTTCGAGCATCTTGCCTTCGAGCTGCCCGATATGGATCGCTTTCGTGCGGGCAATCCCGCTGACGTCACAATATTCGAACCGGATCAACTGCACGCCTTCGCGTCTGGCCAGTTCCAGGACTTCCTGGATATTCATCATCATTCTCCTTCGCCCCCGGCCGTCGGCCTAGAGCATCACATCTCCGCCATTGGGGCCGAGGGTTTGACCTGCGTAATAGGAGCCGTCCGCCGACGCCAGGAGTACGGCGGTCGGAGTCACCTCGTCGACCTGGCCGAAACGCCGCATCGGCAGTTCGGCGAGTTTGGCGTCGCGCCACTGCGGCGTTTCACTGTCCAACAGGGGCGTGACGATGGGTCCGGGCGCAATCGCGTTCACCAGGACGCCTCGATGGGAAACTTCCCGCGCCAGCGACTTGGTGAGACCGATGATGCCAGCTTTGCTGGCCGCGTAGTGGGCGACTTCGCCGCCCCCGATCTGTCCGAGCTGGGAGGCGATGTTGATGATCCGTCCCGATCCGCGGGCTAGCATCTGACCGATCAGCATCCGGGTGCAAAGGAACGTGCCGCGGAGATTCACCCCCACCACGCGGTCCCAATCCTGCACCGACATTTCCGCCAGCAGCGACTGGGTGAAGATCCCGGCGTTGTTGACCAGGATGTCGATCGACCCGAACTGCTCGATGGCGGCCGCGCTCATCGCCCGCACCGAGGATTCGTCGCTGACGTCGGTGTGGACGAACACAGCGCGCCGCCCGTGCGCCCTGACGGCATCGATGACCGGGCCGGCTTCCTCCTCCGACACGATGTCGGCCAGGACGACGTCCGCGCCCTCCCTGGCGAAGGCGATGGCGATCCCGGCGCCGATTCCCGACGCTGCACCGGTGACCACGGCGCGCTGACCGTCCAGGCGCCTCATAGCCTGGCCCCGGAACCAACCGGCGATTCGGCCTGCTGCGTCAGCCAGACCGCCGAGATCTGCTGGCTATCGGCCAGATCAAACCGATGGCGCATCAGCAGCATCGATGCCTCGTGCTGCTCTCGGTCGTCGCTGGCGACGCCGTCCTGCGCGATGACGACGTAGAGGTCGGCGAACATGGCATCGCGAGCGGTGGATTCGATGCACCCCTCCGTCGTGCACCCGCCGAGCACCACGGTTTCGATCCCGTTGCTGCGCAACAACAGCTGCAGGTTCGTCCCCCAGAAAGCGCTCGACCGGTATTTCTGGACGACCAATTCCCCTGGGACCGGGGCAAGCTCGGGGATGAAGTCGTACCCGGGGGTGCCCGGCCGGGTATAGGCCAGGGGAGGCCCGTCCCGGCGACTGGCGGCATGCATCTTCAGGTTGAAGCGAATCTGAGCCGGCGAGTCGCTCATCCGACCGGGCAGAGAAGTGTTCTGCACATGGATGACCAGGACGCCCGCGCGCCGGGCGGCTGCCAGCAGCTCGGCCAGGACCGGTCGGGTCCCGGCGTACATCGAGACGTCGACGCCCAGCTGCCCGAACACGCCGCCCGGATCGACGAAGTCGTGTTGCATGTCGATCAGCAGGAGTGCGGTGTGCCCGACGTCGACCAGTTCTGTCAGCTCGGTGTACACGATCTTGCCATCGAAGTTCTTCACGGCCGCTGCTCTGCAGGGGCAACGGAAGAAGGACCGCCGCCCGAGTCCAACGGCACCAATGCATTTCGAATCAAGGTGAGGACTCTTCCTGTTTGGCTGAACCTGTGTTGCGATTGCAGATGGCGGTCGGCCGGCGCCGGCCGTGGCGGGTGCTAACCGCCCAGAAACCTCTCGTGACGGGCGCGGCTGTCCTCCCACAGGGCCAACCGGGTGCGCGCCGAATCGCCGAGCCGCTCGATGACCGGCATGATCAGCAGTTCGCAGAGGACGAACGGCCCGGCCAGACTGGGATCGGCCGATGGCGCCACCACCGCCATCGGCAGGACGACGTCGGCGCAGGCAGCGACCGGTGACAGTTGTTGGTCGGTGATCAGAATGATGGTGACACCACGCTTCTTCACCTCTCTGCCCAATGCCAGTGTGGCGGGCTGATATCTCGCAATATCGAAGAGCAGGTAAACATCCCGACGGGTCAGGTCCAAGACCTGCGCGTGATCGGCCGCGAACGGATCCGCCAGGTAGTGCACCCTGGCGCGCAATTGCTCGAGCAGCATGCACAGATACTCGGCGAGGATATGGGTCAGCTTGCCCCCGACGATGTACAGCGAACGGGAACTGTCGGCAAGCAGGGCGATGGCCGCCTCGAGATCGGCCGGCGAAAGAGCCGCCATCGAGTCGACGACCCGGGTGGACACTTCCTCCGCCCTGCGCACCATTGACTCGATATCGGTGCCGGGCTCGTGGTCGCGTCGGACGTTGGCCAACGGCCCGGTCGACCTCCTGGTGAGCTCGGCGCGCAGGTCGGCCTGCAAAGTGGGAAATCCGTCGAACCCGAGGCCCTGCGCGAAGCGCACCACGGTAGGGCCGCTGACCGAAGCACGGTCGGCCAGGTCGGCGACCGTGTTCAGGCCCGCGCTGGGATAGTCGGCCAGCAGAGTTCTGGCCACCTTGCGCTCGGCGGGTCGCAGCCGGTCCATACGATCCCTGGTCAGCTCGGCGACGGTGACGACCGGTGCTTCCGGTTGGACGTTCGATGTTCTCTTCGCCACCGGTGCGCCTTTCACAACAGGTCCGCCGGGCGGGCGCGGATGGATCCATCGGCAACATCGCGTCGCAGTGCCACGCTAGCGTTCCTGCATGTCATACACGTTACAGATTGGACGAGCGCAGCAACTTGCTTGTATACATTACAGACCGGTCCGGCACCGACCTCGCCGGACACCTCCAAGGAGTCTACGAATGTGTCGCCTGCTGGCCTACGTGTCACCAGCCCCGACCACCATCGAGGCCACGCTCGGACGGCCGGTGCTCGATCAGTTCACCGCTCTATCGCTTCTTCACGGTGACGGCTGGGGGACCGCCTGGATGCCATCTGCGCCAGGGGCCAAGGGGCAGTTGTCCTACCGATCGCCCGGCCCGGCGCGATCGGACCCGGCGTTCGTCGAGCAGACCCGTTTCGAACCCAGCCGATCTCGGATTGTCCATCTTCGCTGGGCATCGCCGGGCCTCCGCGTCCAGGCAGAGAACACCCACCCGTTCAGCGATGGATCGCTCAACTTCGCGCACAACGGTTCACTGATGCCTCCGGGTGCGATCGCATCGCTGCTGGACGACTCGACGCGCCGTTCACTGGTCGGATCCACCGACAGCGAGAGATACTTTGCCTTGATCCGCCAGGAAATGGCCGCCGGGCCTGGCGACGTGGTGGCCGCCGTCCGGCGGGCAGTGATCACCTTACGTGCGATCTTCCCGATCGCCAGCCTGAATGCGCTGCTTCTCACCGATGCGGAACTGGTGGTGATACACGCCAACTCGGTGGAGGATGCGCCCAAGTTGACCGAACTGTCGAACACCGGGTCCGCGCCGCTGGACCACCTGGAGGCATACTTTCTCATGCGTTCGCGGCGGTCGGATGACGGGACGATCTCGTTCACCTCCTCCGGTCTTCCACAGGACGGCTGGCTCCCATTGCCGGACGACTCCATCACCAGCGTGGACATCGACAGCCTGACGATGACTACCGTCCCGATCATTGAAATGAACCGGAGGTCGACACCATGACGACATCGACGGCAGACCTGTCCGACGAATTCGGCGAAAGTCTCGACTATTGCGATAGCCCGTTTCGCCAGTACGGCTTTCGTCGGAGCTTCGACGGCCTGATCACGACGGTGCGATGTTTCGAGGACAACGGTCTGCTGAAGTCGGTTCTGGGGACGGCGGGGCACGGGGGTGTGGTGGTGATCGACGGAGGTGGCTCCGTCCGCGTCGCGCTCCTGGGTGATCTGATGGCTCAGTTGGCGATCGACAACGGCTGGTCCGGCGTGATCATCAATGGTGCGGTCCGGGATACCGGGGTACTGGCCGGCCTCGATCTAGGAGTCAAGGCGCTCCAATCGAATCCGCGCCGGGGCTCCAAGACCGGTTCCGGCGCGACCAATGTGACGCTGACCTTCGGTGGTGCCACCTTCGGTCCTGGCGACCACGTCTTCAGCGATGAGGACGGAGTGGTTGTACAGGCCCGTTAGTTGCTGGCCTCGCCATAGTTGAAAGTGGTGACACAGCCACCGTCGACCGTGACGATCGAGCCTGTCATGAATGAGGACGCGTCCGATGCCAGGAACAGCGCCACTTCGGCGACCTCGGCCGGGTGGCCCTGCCGGCCGAGAGGTTGCATGCCGGCTGCCTTTTCGCGAACGGCATTCGCCGCTCTGAACTCGTCAGCGGTGAGCCTGGGACCTCGCCGCCCGAGGCCGGTGTCGATGTAACCGGGACACACTGCATTGACCCTGATGCCGTCGGGTCCGTAGTCGACTGCCATCTGCCTTGTCAGGTTGATGATTCCGGCCTTGGACGCGCAGTAGGCCGCCGCGTTCGGAGCACCGATGAGCCCATAGGTGGATGCTGTGTTGATGATGCGTCCGTCCCGCTGGCCAAGGAAGTGCGGGATGGCAAATTTTGAACACAGAAAGGTCCCGCGCAGATTGACGTCGATGACGCGGTCGAAGTCAGCCGGCTCGATTTCATGCAACCGGAGCTGTCCACCACCGATGCCGGCGTTGTTCGCCAAGATGTCGATGCGGCCGAAATGCTCGACGGTCGCAGCGATCAGATTTTCGGCCTGACCCGCGTCCGCGACGTCGGCAGGCACGAAGTAGGCGGAACCTCCGGCTTCGGTGATCTCCCGGACGGTGCGCTCGCCATCTTCCGGTAACACGTCCGAAACCGTCACGTCCGCACCGGCGGCAGCGAAGGCCAGAGCCATGGCCCGGCCGATGCCGTTTCCCGAACCTGTGACAACGGCTGTCCGGCCATCCAGACTTCTCATTTGCGTTCCTCCTACTGATACCGCGTCGCTGCCTTCGACCTGGCAGCGGGCCCTGGGCTTACGGATTTCGTAGACATGCAACGGCCCAGGGGTTCTCCGATTAGCTCGGATGGTACACAATACGCAGTAGACCGTATCGGATGCTGACTCGGGAGGCACCCATGATCGAGAGCGCACCCGGAGCCGGGTCGCTTCCCGGGCTCAGTCACGACTCGATCGCGATCAGCGCGGCGACCTGGATCACTGATCGGATCCTCGAGGGCCGGATAGGTCCGGGGGAGAAGGTGACCGAGGCCAGCCTCGCCGAGCAGATGGGAGTGAGTCGGTCGCCGGTCCGTGAAGCGCTCCGCGCGCTGTCCCGCGGCGGCCTCATCATCGTCGAGCCACGGCGAGGTGCCTTCGTCGCAGAACTGGACCGGGACAATGCCATAGATCTCTATGCCTGCCGGCTCCTGCTGGAGCCGCGGTGCAGCGCACTCGCGGTCCAGCAGATCGACGAGCGGCGCGTTCATCTGCTGACGGGCATCTTCGCGCGGATGCGCACCGCGGCCGATCAGTCCGACACCGCGGCCTATGTCCTGGCGCTGAAGGAGTACAACTGGAACCTGCTGGACGCCTGCCCGAACCGCCTGCTTTTCGGCTTTGCCGAATCGTCATGGCAGGCGTCCCTGCGATATTGGGATCTGCTGGTGCGGAGCTCGCCCAACTATCTGACGAAGTCCCTTCGGCGGAATCGCGGTGTACAGGCGGCGATCGAGACGCGCAACCCGGTCGAGGCCGAGCGCGTCGCGACAGCGGTCCTGGAGTTCGGTCGTGACGAACTGATGAAATTGCTGTCCAGGTTGCCGTCCAAGCAACCTTCCACCGTCACTGGGTGACATCATTTAGACGAAGAGGTTCCACGGGTGCGTCTGTTCGACACCAACTGGCAGCAGATCGAGTCATATCTCCAGCACGACGACAGAGTGGTGCTGCCGATCGGATCCACCGAGCAGCACGGCTATCTCTCGCTCGGCACCGATGCGATTCTGGCCGAGCGGGTCGCCGTCGAAGCTGCTGAACCGCTTGGGCTTCCGGTGCTGCCCGTGCTGCCATTCGGTATGGCACCCTATTTCAGTGCCTTTCCGGGCAGCCTCACCTTACGGATGACAACCTACATCGCGGTGCTCCGCGATCTGCTGGACACCCTGTCCGGTCAAGGATTCCGCCGGATCGCCATTGTCAACGGGCACGGCGGCAATGCACCTGTGCTGGGCGCGGTGCGCGAGTGGGTCGCCGAGAAGCGGGACCACCGGATGCAGGTGGTGTTCACGAGTTGGTACTCCGCGCCCAAGGTGGCAGCGCTGGCCGAGTCCCACGAGGCCGACCCGACACACGGCGGTTGGTTCGAGAACTTTCCCTGGACGAGACTGGCGGGGGTGGTGATGCCGGAAACGGCGAAGGCCCATACGTCCAGGGATCTCGTCGCTCAGTCCGGCCCCGACGACGTTCGCGCATTGACCGGCGATGGCAGTTTCGGCGGGTCGTACGCGCTGTCGGACGATGTCATGACCGAGATCTGGCGGACGGGCGTGGCCGAGGTCCGTGAATTGCTCGAGAAAGGTTGGGCCTTCTCATGATCGGATCTGGCCTGACGGATCGGGTCGCGGTGGTCACCGGAACGGCGCACGGCATCGGAGCCGCCATCGCGGCTGCGCTCGCCGATGAGGGTGCGCAGGTGCACGGTATCGACAGGGCAGAGGTCGACGTGTCGGACTCGACTGCCGTGAAAGCATTCTTCGGCTCGCTGCCGTCGGTGGACATCCTGGTCAACAATGCCGGCGGAGTGGTCGGGCAGACGCACACGCCCATCGAGGATGTCAGCGACGAGGCGTGGCGGGCGGTGGTCGATGCCAATCTCACCTCGACCTTCAACTGCACTCGTGCGGTGGCGCCGCTCATGAAGCGGTCCGGTTGGGGTCGGATCGTCAACATCTCGTCCGGGGCGGGCCGAAGCGTCAGCCTCACCGGCATCCAGGCCTACACGAGCTCCAAGGCCGGCCAGATCGGGTTCACCCGTCAGATGGCCCACGAACTCGGTCCGTTCGGCATTACGGTGAACTGCATAGCACCAGGTTTCGTGCTGTCGAACCCGACCACCCAGCAGCAGTGGGAGAGCTACGGTGAGGTCGGCCAGACCGCTCTGGTGGACAGCATTGCGCTGCGCCGGTTGGGTTCTGCGTCCGACATCGCCAACGGGGTGCGATGGTTCACCTCTGACCTTGCGTCCTGGGTCACCGGACAGACGATCTCGATTGACGGTGGACATGCTTTCTTTTGAACCTGACGACGCCCGCTACATCGCGGAGCTTGCCGATTATGTGGCCATACCCAGTGTGAGCCTGGATGCTGACCGGTCCACCATGCTCGCGGCCGCGAACTGGCTGCTGACCAAGCTCGATTTCGCGGACGCCAGGATTGTCGAGACCGGTGGTCATCCAGCTGTCGTCGGCCAATGGATGGGTGCGCCGGGTGCGCCGACAGTGCTGGTCTACGGGCACTACGACGTGCAGCCGACAGGCGAGCTCCGGGAATGGATCACACCACCGTTCGAACTGTCAGCAGCCGGTGACCGCCTCCGCGGGCGTGGGATCACCGACGACAAGGGTCCGGTCTACATTGCGCTGGAAGTTCTGCGGCAGTTCATCGCCCAGGAAGGCCGGCTTCCGCTCAACGTCCGATTCCTCTTCGAGGGCGAGGAGGAGATCGGCAGCCCGCACCTTTCGGACCATGTCCGAGCCCACGCTCAGGACTTTGCCGCTGACCTGGTGATCTCGGCCGACGGGGCGATGTGGAGACCGACCGAGCCGTCGCTGTCCATCGCGTCGAAAGGTCTACTGGCACTGGATATCGAGGTCGTAGGAGCGAACCGCGACCTGCACTCGGGACGTTACGGCGGCACGGTCGCCAACCCGGTGCACGCCCTCGTGCAGATCCTCGCCGGCCTGCACGACGCCGATGGCCGTATCGCAGTGGCCGGCTTCGACGACGGCATCCCGCCGCTCGGCGACCTCGAGAAGGCAGAGATCGCGGCCGTCCCGTTCGACGAGGACGCCTACCGGGTGGAACTGGGCCTGGATGAGCTGTTCGGCCAGCCGGGATTGACTACCTTGCAACGACTCTGGACCCGACCCACGCTGGAGATCAATGGCATCACCGGCGGTGGCTCCTATACCGTCATCCCGCACCGGGCGGCGGCACATATCACCTGTCGTCTCGTCCCGGGGCAGGACCCCGATCATGTCGCTGCGGCGATCCAGCAGCATGTCAAGGCGGAGCGGGTGCCCGGCGTTGAGGTGACGGTCAGTATCGAGAAAGGCGCCGTCCCCGCCTATACGATCGCCGCCGACCATCCGGCGATCGCGGCAGCCCGCCAGGCACTGTCGGCTGTCTATCCGGGGCAGGATGTGCTGCTGGCCCGCATCGGTGGGACCCTGCCCGCCACCGTGCTTTTCGAGGAGGCCCTCGGGGCGAAGACACTGTTCTTCTCGTTCTCCACGGCGGATGAACTGCTCCACGCACCGAACGAGTTCCTGCGGATCTCCCGCTTGCGGGAGGGCATGCGGGCCTGGGAAAGCCTGTTGCGGCTGCTGGCCTCGGGCGAGCACCGGCTTGCCCCGGTGAGAAGGTGACGGGGACCAGATGACCGGTTACACGTCCTACTCCTACCTGGCCCCCGGGGATCGCCCGGAATTCGACCTGGACCCGGAGTTCGATCGGGTGCCACCTTACGACCTCGGCCTCGATCCCGGTCAGCTGCGGCATGCCGAGCAGTTGCTGGCCGAGAACGTCGTGATCAGCCTGCACGATCACCCTGTCCGGTTCCCCAGAGACATGGCACAGACGCCTGCCTACAACCGCACCGCTCGCCAGCACACCGCGTTCGAAGGCCTGCGCCGGTCCGGCATGACCTGCGTCTTCGACAACATGATGGATGGCACCGCCTGTGTCACCGGACATGCGCCGTGGCGCTGGGACGATGTGGTCGCCGATCTGGGTATGCGGCAGGCCGATCTGGCCCATCAGGACGGGGTCACCGTGGCCCGGACGGTTGCAGACATCCACACCGCGAAGGAGACGGGCCGGGTGGCGCTGGTCTTCGGCCTGGAAGCGGCGACTCCGATCGAGAACGAGCTGGACCGGCTCGACATCCTGTTCGGGCTCGGCCTGCGCCAGATCGGCATTGCCTACAGCGATTCGAACGCCCTCGGGAGCGGGTTGTCCGAGCCGATCGACGGCGGGCTAACGCTTTTCGGCCGACAGGCCGTTGCCCGGATGAACGCGGTGGGCCTCGCCATCGACATCTCCCACTCCTCGGACCGGACCGGTCTGGACGTCTGCGGGTTCTCGGCGGCGCCGGTCCTGATGACGCATGCGGGTGCCCGTCGGCTGTGGGACATCCCCCGGCTGAAGGACGATCCGGTGCTGCGGGGGGTCGCCGGAACGGGCGGGGTCATCGGGATGTCGGCGGCTCCGCATACGACCATTTCGTACGAGCACCGCCGCCACACCCTCGATTCGGTGATGGACCACTTCGAATACATCGCCGAACTGGTTGGTATCCAGCACGTCGCCTTCGGTCCCGACACGCTGTTCGGGGACCATGTCGCTCTGCACACCACGTTCGCTCAGATGTTGTCGGGAGCGGTCGGGTCGGCTCCGGAGCACCCGAAGGTCGACTACGTCGCCGGTCTGGAGAGCCCGGTAGAGAACTTCCACCACATCGCCGGCTGGCTGGTCGGACACGGCTACCCCGACGCCGACATCGCCGCCGTGCTGGGCGGGAACATTCTCCGCGCGCTGCAGGGGATCTGGCCGTCGCCAGGCCGTTGATCCGCCCGGCACAGCCAGAGATCTACCGGCTCAGCCGGCGAGCATCCTCTCGACGGCTGCGGCCACCCGCAGCAATCCGGCGTCGTCACCGACTGGGGCGGCCAACTGCAGCGCGACGGGCAGGCCGTCGGCGGTCGTCCCGCAGGGGATCACCATCGCGGGTTGGCCGGTCACGTTGTAGGGGCCACTGAAAATGCCCTCGATCTCGCCGTCCGGGGTGTCGATCGGCGGGGTGTTCTCCGGCGCCCGGTACGGCACTGCCGGGCCGATGAGCACGTCGATGCCGTCGAGCAGCGCCGCTGCCGACGGCCGCAGGGCCGACCGCCTGGCCTGCGCTGCTGCACACTGCTCCGGGGTGACATCGGCGGCGGACTGCAGCAGCCGCAGGGTCGCCCGACCGTAGTGTCCCGGGTCCTCCAGCACGCGTTGGCCGTGGATCTCCCAGGCTTCGGTCATCAGGATGTCACCGAGGCATTTCTCCAGCTCTGCAAGGGGTTTGCCATCCCGCTCGATGATCTCCGCGCCGGCAACGCGCAGCTTGTCCACCGCAGCGCGGGTGATCTGCGCCAACTCCGGATCCAATCGCGGATCGGTGAGTTGGTCGGTCAGCAGACCCAGCCGCAGTGGCCGATCCGGAGCGCCCAGGTCGTAGCTGGTCCCGACCAGGACGCCCAGAACGGTCGCTGCGGTGGCGACAGAGTCGGCGATCACGCCGACATGATCGAAACTCGCCGAAAGAGGCGTGACGCCCTCCTCTGGGACCAGGCCGTGGGAGGGTTTGACACCCACGACCCCGCAATACGCAGCCGGAATGCGGATTGAACCGCCGGTATCGGTACCCAGTGCCGCTCGGCAGACGCCGGCCCCCACCAGAGCGGCTGAACCGCCGCTCGACCCGCCCGCAGTACGGTCCGGCCGGACCGGATTGCGGGCTTCGGGTAGGTCGTCGTGCGGTGCGCCCGCGGCATATTCGAGCAAGGCAGCGAGGGCGAAGATGTCAGCCCCGCCGTTCCGCAGAGCGGTGACCACGGGTGCGTCGACCGCAGCCGGAGATCCGGCCATGTCCTGGGGATTTCCGTTGCCACGCGGAGATCCCGCGACGTCGATCATGTCCTTGACCGCGATCGCCATCCCGTGCAGCACGCCGCCGGGTGCGCGCCGAGGCGCGGTGAGCACCCTGCTCACCGCATTCAGCGGACGTCCGAGACGTTCCAGCCGCTCGTAGGCGACCAGCAGGTCGAGATTTTCGACCTCGCAGGTTCTCTCGCCGCGCTCGATCGCCCGGATCAGCTCGGCGACGTAGTGGGTCAACGGTCCCTTCAGCACCTCGATCTGCTCGGCCACCTCGGTGGGACGCCTGCGCACCATCAGATCCCGATAGATCCCGCTGTGCGACTTGGCACTGCCGCGATTGAACTCGACCAGCCGGTCGAGCGAGCCCTCCAGGTCGGCCGGATCGAAACCATCGAACGGCAGCGGGGTGACGGGCGCCTGAGCCAGCACCTCACGGGCCAGCGCCAGCATCAGCGGGCGGTACTGCGGCAGTTCCAGGTGATCGGCAATCGAGAGGTCGGAGACGGCCCCGGCGAACAACATCGAGCCGTAGGCCTCTTTCGCCCACAGGTAGCCAAGGATGCCGTCGGTTACCTCCGCATACGGCAGGGCTTCGGCGATGGCGCGCGCCCTCTCGGTCATCGAACCGTCGAGTTCGCCGATCTTGAAAGTGCCCACGTTGCCCTGCATGATCACCCCCGGCCCCATCACATCGGCGCCGAAGTTGACGAAACACACCAGCAGCCGGTCAAGGCCGACCGCTTCACCGAGAACATCGGCCGTCAAGCCGTTCTGCAACGAGACGACCACCGCGTCGGCGGAGAGCCGTCCCCGCAGCAGCTCAGCGGCCGATCGGGTGTGGTGGGTCTTCACCGAGACGATCACCACGCCGTCCAACCCGGCCGGCAACTGATCGGGTGTGATGGCTGGAACGTCGACAGAGAATTCGTTCACCGGACCGGTGATCTGCAGCCCACGCTCGTTGATGGCAGCAACGTGGGCGGCGTCGGCGTCGCACATCAGCACCTCGTGCCCGGATCTGGCCAGGTGGGCACCGACGGTGCCACCGATGGCGCCCGCACCGATGATGGTGAACTTCATCCTGGTCCTCGTCACTCGCGAGGGCGCACCTGCCGGAGCGACCGTCGCGCGGCTCGAATTTTGGGCTGGCAAAAGCGATTCGGGCGAATCCGGCGGGAAGCCGGAGGCGAAATGAGAATGTAACGATCCGGTGATCCGGTAGATCCTTGCGTCCCTAGACTCGCCCTACTAGCCTGACGATTGCATACAGTACACCGCTCGTGCTGTTCGCAGCCGGGAAATCCTTCGAGGAGAACAGCTGATGAGCCTTGACGACAACGACTCCAGAGCCGCTAGGGCAGCTGCCATGGCGGCCCATGAGATCACCCGGCGAAATGTGCTGCGCGCGGGCGCGCTCGGCTTGGGTGGATTCGGCCTGAGCGCCTTCCTCGCCGCCTGCGGTACCAACAACACCAGCACACCCAGTAGCAGCTCGAGCTCCAGCTCGAGCACCAGCAGTGCGGCTGCCGGCAGCACCGCCGTAGGGAGCAGCGGGGCCGCCAGCAGCGCCGTCGGCAGCTCGAGTTCAGCGGCGCCGTCCGGCAAGAGCGGCGGTAGCATCATCATCGCCAGAGCCCAGGACTCGGTGGATTTCGACAAGACCATGGTCTTCAGCAATGCCTCGATCTGGGTCTACGTGCAGATCTGGGAAGGTCTGACGATCGGCAGCAAGGACGGTAAGACCGTCGAACCGTGGCTGGCGACGAGCTGGACCCAGTCGGCGGACAAGCTCACCTGGACGTTCAAACTCCGGACGGACGTGAAGTTCAGCGACGGAACCCCGATGACCTCCGCCGACGTCAAGTTCTCGCTCGACGAGGCCAGCTCGACCAAGGGCGGCTGGGAGTTCATCAACTCGGCCATCGACAAGATCACCACCCCCGACGCTTCGACGGTCGTCATCAAGACCAAGTACCAGTGGGCGCCCCTGCTCGCCGACCTCGCCTGCCCGAGCAACGGGATCGTCCCCAACAAGTACGGCGGACGGGCGAAGAAGGCCTTTTACGCATCACCGGTCGGCACTGGCCCGTTCGCATGGGATACCTGGAACAAGGGCAGCAAGCTGACGCTGAAGAAGAACAAGAACTACTGGCGCCCCGGACTGCCCTACCTGGATTCCGTCACCTGGCAGGTCGTTCCGGACGACAACACCCGCAACGTGATGATCCAGGGCAGCACTGCCCAGATCAACGAGAACCCGCCGTTCTCCACCCTCGACCAGCTCAAGGGCGTCTCGGGTGCGGCGGTCACCCTCTTCCCGTCGACGCGGACCGACTACATTCTGATGAACCAGAAGCGGGCGCCCTACGACGACGTCCACGTGCGACGCGCGGTGTCCTACGCGATCGATCGGGAGGCGTTGGTCAAGACCGTCCTGTTCGGTAATGGAACCCCGGCCAACTCCCTGTTGATGCCGACGGTGCCCTTCTACGACAAGAACACTCCAGGGCAGACCTACGACTTGACCAAGGCCAAGGCCGAGCTCGCATTGTCCAAGGTGCCCAAGGGGTTCACTACCACCTACCTGGCTTCCTCAGGTGACTCGGTCGACTCGCAGATTGCCCAGATCCTGCAGGCGTCCCTGAAGGAATTGGGGATCACCATGTCGATCTCCAACAGTGACCCGAGTGCGGTCCACGACCTGCAGAACGCATCCAACTACGACATCAGCCATTCCTACTGGACGATGGATATCGCCGACCCCGATGAGCTCGTGCAATTCGCGGTGCTCCCCTCGGGCGGAGGCCACTCGTTCGAGACGAGCTACAACAGTCCTGCGGCCCAGTCGCTTGCCACCCAGGCGGAGAAGACATTCGACGCCGCGGCGCGACAGGTGCTCTACTCGAAGCTGCAGACGCTGCTCGCCGAAGATGCGTTCCTGCCTGCTCTGTTCTACCAACCGTTCCCCTACGCCATGCGCACCTCGGTGCAGAACTTCTTCGTGAAGCCGACCGGTTTGTACGACATGGGCGTCGTCTCCCTCGCCTAGTGGATCTGACTGAGGAGTCCGGAACGAGCGATCTCCAGCGATGAAGTATCTCCTGTACGTGGTGCGCCGCCTTGTGCAGCTGATCCCGGTCCTGTTCGGGATCAGCCTGCTGGTGTTCCTTCTGCTCAAAATCGTGCCGGGTGACCCGGCCGTCACCCTGCTGGGTTCGCACGTCACCGATGAGGGTGTCGCAGCGCTGCACCAACAACTGGGGCTGGACCACCCGCTCTGGCAGCAGTACCTGACGTTCCTGGGCAAGCTGTTGCATGGCGATCTCGGCGAGTCCTACCAGTACCAGTCGAGCGTGTCGTCGCTGGTGTTCCAGAATCTGGTGCCGACCATCTGGCTGGTCGTCACCGGCGCGCTCTTTGCGGTGATCATCACGGTGCCGCTGGCAGTGTGGGCGGCGAGCCACCGAAATGGTTTTGGCGACAACACCATTCGGACGATCCCGCTGATCGGTCTCGGGATGCCTGCCTTCTGGCTCGGGATCATGCTGGTGCTTCTGCTGTCCCTCAAGGCCGGGGCCTTCCCCGCCTCCGGCTTTGGCGACGGGTTCGCCAACCACGTGAAGTCGATCATCCTGCCGGGGCTCACCCTTGCTCTCGCGCTGGTCCCGATCCTGGTGCGCAGCCTGCGGGCCAGCATGATCGACGTGCTGCAGAGCGACTACATCACCACGGCAAAGGCGAAGGGACTCACCGGCCGCCGGGTGATCTTCGGCCATGCCCTGCGCAATGCGGCGATTTCCTCGGTCACCGTGCTGGGCGTCAACATCGCCTACCTGATCGGCTCAACAGTGGTGGTCGAGAGGGTCTTCGCACTGAACGGAATCGGCTACCTGATGCTCACGGCGATCTTCAATCGGGACTTCCCCATCGTCCAGGGCGTCACCCTGGTGTTCGCGGTGATGGTAGTGCTGGTCAACCTGTTCACCGACATGACCCATGCCGCGCTCGACCCTCGGGTGCGTCTGGCATGACCGCGGTGACCGCGCAGGGCGCGAGCGTCGAGCGTATGAGGGTGCGGCGCCGGCAGCGAAATGTTCCGCTGGTGGCCGGCCTGACCCTGCTGTTGCTGATCGTGCTCGCCGCGATCTGTGCGCCGCTGCTCACGCATTGGGACCCGATCCAGCAGGATCTGGTGAATGCCAGGGCCACGCCCGGCACCCCCGGTCATCTGTTGGGTACTGATGCACTGGGACGAGATGTGTTGTCCCGGTTGTTATACGGCGCCCGGGTTGACCTGCGGGTCGGCTTTCTCGCGGTGATCAGCCCGTTCATCATCGGGACGGTGCTTGGTCTCATCTCGGGATGGTTCGGCGGCTGGCTCGATATGGTGATCATGCGGATCGTCGATGTCGTGGTGGCGTTCCCGTTCTTCGTCCTGGTGATCGCGATCGTGTTCGCACTGGGCGCTGGGACCGGCAGCGTCTACGTGGCCATCACCGTGGTCGGCTGGGTGGCCTACTGCCGCATCGTCCGCGGTGAGGTGCTGGTGGCCAAAGAGCAGGAGTATGCGCTGGCCGCCAGGGCCAGCGGTCTGCCCACCTGGCGGATCCTGTTCCGGCACCTGCTGCCCAATGTGGTGCTGCAAGCCGTCATCTATTCCATGAGCGATATCGTGCTCACCATTCTGGCGCTGGTCACCCTCGGTTATCTGGGTCTGGGTGTGCCCCCGCCCACGCCCGACTGGGGATCGATGATTTCGGACGGCCAGCAGTTCCTGCTGACGCAGTGGTATCTGGCCACGATTCCCGGAGTGGCCGTGGTGATCACCGGCCTGGCTCTGGCGCTGGTGGCCGACGGACTGGTGGAACGGTTCGGCCGCCGATGACCCCGCTGATGGAGGTCCGCGACCTGCAGGTGGAAATCCCCTTGCCGCACGGCAATCTGCGTGCCATCAGGGGAGTGTCACTGACCGTCGATCCCGGCGAGGCGATCGGGGTCGTCGGCGAATCCGGGTCGGGCAAGAGCATCACCCTGCGTGCGCTCCTGGGTCTGCTGCCCCAGCCGGCCAAGGTCACCGGGGGATCCATTCTGCTCGACGGCGTAGATGTGACCGGGATGCCCACCGCGCGACGTCAGAGGCTGCTGACCGACGCCGTCAGCATGGTGTTCCAGGATTCGCTGACCGCGCTCAACCCGGTGATGCGGGTTGGCGAGCAGATCGCCGAGGTCCCCCGTCGCAAGCTTGGGATGTCCCGTACCGCAGCCCATTCCCGCGCAGTCGACCTGATGGAACAGGTCGGTATCCCGGACCCGGAACGCCGGTACCGCGCCTATCCCCACGAACTGTCCGGGGGGATGCGGCAGCGCATCTGCATCGCGATCGCACTGTCAACCGATCCCCGCCTGATCCTCGCCGACGAACCGACCACCGCGCTGGACGTGACGATCCAGGCGCAGGTCCTGAAGGTGATCGAAACGCTGCGTCGGGAACGCCAACTCGGCCTGATCTTCGTCAGCCATGACCTCGCCGTCGTCAGCCAGACCTGTTCCAGGGTCTACGTGATGTATGCCGGACGCGTCGTCGAATCCGGCGATATCGGCACGATGCTGCGGGACTCGCGGCATCCCTACACCTACGCGCTGCTGCGCTCGGTGCCAGATCCGGATGCTCCGGTGCACCGGCTGATCACCATCCCGGGCCAGCCACCGGACCTGACGGCCGCGGTCGACGGCTGTTCGTTCGCGCCGCGATGCCCTTTCGCCGCTGCCGAATGCACAGTGCAGGACCCGCCGCTCGTCCCGGTGCGCTACGACCACACGCATGTGACGGCCTGCCTGCGCTGGGAGACCGCCGAGCACTGGCCGCAGTGGTCGCACCCCACCGAGCCGAACCACATCGAGCCGGGGCAACCCTTGTCGGAGGCCAAGTCATGACTACCAGGATGGATGTCCCACCCGGTGTCGGGTCCGGCCAGGACGTTCTGGCTCTGGAAGGACTTGTCCAGCACTTCAGCACCGGCCGGTCCTGGACGGATCGGCTGACCGGAACGGCCCAGCACGTTGTCAAGGCGGTCGACGGCGTCGATCTGACCCTCGCGTCCGGTGAAACCCTTGGACTCGTGGGGGAATCCGGTTGCGGCAAGTCCACCCTGAGTCGATGTGTGATGGGGTTGTACGAGCCGACCGGTGGCACCATCCGCTACGCCGGGCAGGCGATAGCCGGCCGCCCGACCCGCGCCCAGCGGCGAACTGTCCAAATGGTCTTCCAGGATCCCTACAGCTCGCTGAACCCACGGATGACGGTCGGTCAGACGATCGCCGAACTGTTGCGCTACCACAAGATCGTGCCTCGCGACCAGGTGAGCGCGCGGTGCCTCGAGTTGATGGAGCTGGTCGGGCTCCCCCCGGAGGCGCTGGGGCGGACACCCCGACAGTTCAGCGGCGGGCAGCGACAACGCATCGGCATCGCCAGAGCGCTGGCCCTCGAACCGACAGTGCTGATCGCCGACGAACCCGTTTCGGCGCTGGATGTGTCGGTGCAGGCGACGATCATCAACCTGCTGCTGGATCTGAAACAGACCCTCGGGCTGTCGATGATCTTCGTCTCGCACAACATGGCGGTGATCCGTCAGGTGAGCGATCGGATCGCCGTGATGTACCGCGGCAAGATCGTGGAAACCGGTGCCACGGCGGATGTCTTCGATGACCCGCGGCATCCGTACACCAAGCTGCTGCTCAGCTCGGTGCCGCGGATGCTGGCGCCGATCACGCCGACTCCGATCGGCACCGCCGATCTGCTGGCGGTGGTCGACGGTGAGCCCGACGCGGACGACTCGCCCTACGCCGCCCATGCGATCGAGGGCGAGGGCGACGGCTGCCGTTTCCGGCTTCGGTGCCCGGTCTCCATGCGGGTGTGCGCTCAGGAGCCTGGCCTGCTGCCGGTTCCGATCGTCGGTTCCGGATCCGTCGACCGGTCCGCGGTACCGAGGTCGGCGGCCTGCTGGCACGTCGAGGATCGCCAACCCGAGGTGAAGTCGTGACCGACCCGGTGGTGATCGGCAGCGAGCGGAGCGAGGTCGGACTGCCCGCCGCCATGGACATCCTGCGGTCGGGTGGATCTGCGGTGGATGCGGTCGAGGCCGCGCTGCGCCGCTGCGAGGACAACCTGGAGGACCACTACGTGGGTACCGGGGGCCTGCCGAACGCCCGCGGCGAGGTCGAACTCGATGCCTCCATCATGGTCGGCTCCAGCAGAGCCTTCGGTGCCGTCGCCGCACTGAAGGGTTACCCGAACCCGATCTCGGTGGCCCGCGCCGTGCTGGAAAGGCTTCCCCAGCATGCACTTCTGGTCGGGGAGGGGGCGGCGCTCTTCGCGAAGGAATGCGGATTCAGCACCGCCGACCTGCTCACCGAGGACGCGAAAAGACTGTGGCGTGAGGCTCTTGCTCCCAGTGCGGACGCCATCGAGGGGGAGAACACCACCGCCCTGGCCGGCGACGAGGCATACCGGGCCGCAGCGTTGCAGCTGGTGCGTCGGCTCTCACCCCACGACGGACCGTGGGGAACCATCAACGTGCTGGCCCTTGACCGTCTCGGGGAGCTGGTGGTCGGTGTGTCGACCAGCGGATACCCGTACAAATACCCTGGGCGAGTGGGTGATTCGGCCATTCCCGGCGCTGGGAACTACTGCGACCTCCGCTACGGCGGTGCGGCGTGCACCGGGCGCGGGGAACTGAGCATGCGGGCCGTCGGAGCACGCGCAGTGGTCGAGCGCCTGGCCCTTGGCGACGATCCCGAAGCGGCCTGCGCCTCGATGCTGGCCGATGTCTCGACTCTGCCGGACGAGTTCCGGGCGGAGCTGCGCACGTTGGCGCTCACCCCGGACGGCCGCCATGGTGGGGCAGCCGGCCAGACCGGCTCGGTGTATGCGCTGATGACGACAACCAGTACCCAACCGGAGTTTCGCCCGAGGAGAGTGGTGTGAAGGTCTTCATTTCTTCCGACATGGAAGGAACCGCAGGAGTTGTCGACTGGAATCAGTGCCTGCTCGGCGAACCGGAGTACGAGTACTACCGGACCCTGCTGCAGGGCGAGGTGAACGCCGCCATCGAAGGTGCGGCTGCCGCCGGCGCTGACAGTTTCCTGGTCAACGACTCGCACTCGAAGATGCAGAACCTGCGGCCGGACACGCTGGCCGGCAACGCCCGGTACCTGTCGGGCCGGCACAAACCGATGTACATGATGCAGGGCCTGGACAGTTCGTTCGACGCCATCTTCTTCGTGTCCTACCACGGCTCGATGTCGAGTCCGGCGCCGCTGTCGCACACCTACAATCCGCGGGCCATCGCCGAGGTGAGACTGAACGGCGTGGTGGTCGGCGAGTCGGGCATCAATGCTCTGGTGGCGTTAGGACACGGGGTGCCGATCGTGTTGATCACCGGTGACGACATCACCGCCCAGGAAGCCGCAAAGATCAGCCCGCGGGTGCACCAGGCCGTGGTGAAGACCGCCATCTCCCGGTTCGCCGCCGACAGCCTGCATCCCGCCGCCGCGCGCGATCTGATCCGCGGGAAGGCCGAGGCCGCCATCGCATCGCTGAGTGAGGCCGAGCCGCCGGACATCACCTTGCCGGCCACCTTGGAGGTCACCTACCGCAATCCTGACCTGGCCGAGATGGCAACCTGGGTCAGCGGCGTCAACCGTCACGGCAACACGACGGTGACGATCACCGACGAAGATCCGATCCGACTGTTCCGGACGTTCATCAATACCGTGCTGCTGACCCGCGAGATCGCGGAGTGACACCGTGAGCCGGCTCGGGTGAAGATAGTCGATCTGCGCACGGTGCCGGTGCGTTCCGGCTTCTTCGTCGACGATCAGGCCGCCATCAGAGCCGGTGCGGCGAGCGATGGATTCGGCTACCGGGGAGATCCGATCACCCATGGTTTCAGCGCGATCCGGCAGGCTGGTGAGGCGTTGTCGGTACTGCTCTTCCTGGACGACGGTTCGGTCGCGTACGGCGATTGTGCCGTCTCGCAGTACAGCGGGGCGGGTGGCCGTGATCCATTCTTCGGAGCGGTTGCCGGCGCCCGCGATATCGAACACCACCTGGCGCCGATGCTGATCGGGGCGGAGTTGTCCTCGTTCCGCGAGATGGCGGGACAGGTGGACCGCTACCGGATGTCGACAGGGCCGATGCATACGGCTATCCGCTACGGCGTCACCCAGGCCTTGCTCGACGCGGTTGCCCAGCGCGATCGGACCACGATGGCCGAGGTGATCTGCGCGGAATACGACACCGGAATCGAATTGGCCCCGATTCCGATGTTCGCGCAGACGGGCGACGACCGATATCGGGGTGCCGAGAAGATGATTCTCAAACAGGTCGACGTGCTCCCGCACGGGCTCATCAACAATGTCGAGACCAAACTCGGCGTCGACGGCGAATTGCTGCAGGAATACCTGACCTGGCTGGTTCGAAGGATCGGCGAGCTGCGGCCCTCTGCCGGCTACCGGCCGCAGCTGCACTTCGATACCTACGGCACCATCGGCCTTGCATTCGACGGGAGTATTCCGGCGGTGGCGCAGTACCTTTCGATGCTGGGTCGATTGGCCGCCCCCTACCGGCTGACGATCGAGCACCCGATCGACGCCGGCAGCCGGGACGCCCAGATCGAGACGTACGTCGGATTACGGGCGGAGCTGCGCCGACTTGGGTCGGATGTTCGAATAGCTGTTGACGAATGGTGCAACACACTCGCCGACATCGAGTTGTTCGTCGAGCGGGCGGCCGCCGATGTCATCCACGTGAAGACCCCCGACCTGGGCGGCGTTGATCAGACGGTGGAGGCGCTGCTGCTGGTCCGCCGTCACGGGTTGGTCGCCTATTGCGGTGGCACCTGCACCGAGACCGAACGATCTGCACAGATCACCGCCCATGTCGCGATGGCATGCGGGGCCGGGCAAATCCTCGCCAAGCCGGGCATGGGCGTCGACGAGGGCCTGATGATCGTCGGCAATGAGATGGCGCGCGTCGTCGCGATCGTGGCACGGCGCCTGGAATCGCGGGAAGGAACCACGGCATGAGCACGGACGGCAACGCAGAACTCGCCAGATTGAGCGCCGAGTTCTTCCAGGTCCAGCACACCGGCAACCCGTTCAACGCGACGCAGCTGGGGGTGGTCGGTTTCGACCACCTGGTGCCCGATCCGAGCAGAGCGGGATCGGCGGCGACCATTGCCGCCATCGCGGACATCGAACGGCGACTGGGCGACATCGACGTCAGCGGCCTGAACGAGCCGGACCGGATCAACGCCGCCGTGCTGGAGAGGTTGGCCTGGGACGCCCGGTCGGATCTGGAGCACTGCCTGTGGGAGACGAGCGCGTCGGCTGATGCCTATTCCTCACCCCAGTCGATGATGTTCATGTCCGTTCCAACGGCCTCTATCGGTGACGAGGATGCCGCCGGGCACTACCTGGCCCGGTTGGCCGGGCTCCCGGCATTCCTGGATGCGATTGTCACCCGCTACCGTCTGGCCGCAGCTGAGGGCAGGCTACCCACCCGCGTCGGCGTCGGTCAGGCGGTCGACCAGCTGACCGGCCATCTGGCTCTCCCCGTGGAGCGGGACACGCTGATTGGCCCCCTGCGGTTCGGCGGCGGCCGTTTCGAGCGTTCCCGGCAGCAGGCGATCGCCCTTCTCGAGGGTTCGGTCCGACCGGCTCTTCGGCGTCTGGCCGGCTGCCTGCAGGACGACCTGCTGCCGGTGGCGCGCGCGGACGACCGGGTGGGCATTCGCTTCGTGCCCGGAGGAGAGGAAGGCTACCGGGCCGCGATCCGCCGGCACACCACCACCGATCTGTCGGCCGATGAGATCCATCAGATCGGGCTGGACTGCGTCGCGGAACTGCGCCGGGAATGGGAAGTGCTGGGTGCGAAAGTGCTGGGCACTGGTGTGCTCCCGGAAATCTTCGGGGTCCTGCGAAATGATCCGGCGCTGCGTTTCACCCAGCGTTCCCAGATTGTCGACGCGGTGGCGGGTGCGCTCGGCCGGGCCGAGAGAGCCCGCGACGACTGGTTCCCACCGATGGACATCGCCGACTGCATCATCGAGGAGATCGACCCGATCGAGGCGGGCAATGCGGCGCTGGCCTACTACCGGCCGCCGGCCGGCGACGGCTCCCGCCCCGGTGCACACTGCGTGCTCACCGATCAGCCCCGCGAGCGATTCGTCTACGAATACGAGGCTCTCGCCTTTCACGAGAGCACGCCGGGCCACCACCTGCAGATCGCCTCGGCTCAGACCCTGACCGACCTACCGGACTTCCGTCGGTTCCTCGATGCGGAAGTGTGCGGCTACGTGGAGGGCTGGGGCCTCTACTGCGAGCGGTTGGCCGACGAGATGGGGCTGTACACCTCGGATCTGGCTCGTCTGGGCATGCTGTCGTTCGACTCGCTGCGGGCCTGCAGGCTCGTCGTCGACACCGGCATGCATCACTTCGGGTGGTCGAGAGCGCAAGCCGTGCAATACATGTGGGAGAACACCGCGACCACGCAGGCGAACGTCCGCAATGAGATCGATCGGTACATCTCCTGGCCGGGGCAGGCCTTGGCCTACATGATCGGCAGACGGGAGATCACCCGCCTCCGCTCGCTGGCGATGGATCGGCTCGGCTCCGGTTTCGACATCAAGGGGTTCCACGGTGCGGTACTGGGCGACGGCGCGGTGCCGCTAGACGTGCTGGAACAGATCGTGCTCGCGTGGATCGATTCGCGCAGCCGTTGATCCAACCGATGTGAGTCGGTCCGATTGTATTGCAGAAGGAGTGAGAAGTGTTTCTCGACATCAACGGTGCGTCACTCAACGTCCAGGTACTCGGCGAGGAGGGCGCGCCGGTCCTCATCGCTCATCACGGCGGCGGCGGCATCGGTTCGCTGGACGAGCCGCTGGCCACCTTCGGCCCGCTGGCCGACCTGTTCCGGGTGATCGTCTTCGACTCCCGCGGGTGCGGCCTCAGCGAGGCGGTTCCGCCCTACTCCCACGCACACTGGGCCGCCGACGTCGATGCGCTGCGGGAATGGTCCGGCGCGGACCAGATCGTCGTAGCGGGGGGGTCCTACGGCGGGTTCATCGCGATGGAGTACGCGATTGCCTATCCCGATCGGGTGCGGGCGATGATCCTGCGGGACACCTCCGCGGATCGCAGCAACCTGGATATCGCCAGGGAGAACGCCAGAACCCAGACGCGCGTGCAGCTGAATTGGGACAACTTCGACCGCTATTGGAGCGGGAACATCCGCGATGACGCTGACCTCAAAGCCCGCTGGGCAGAACTGATTCCGTTGTACGACTTCGAATACGACCCGATCGCGTCGGCGGCCAGAGTTGACGCCGGCCTCTATCGCCACGAGTCGCACAACTGGTGTTTCCAGCACAACGTGCCGGTCTACGACCTGAAGCCGCAGCTGGGTTCCATCCGGTGCCCAACACTCGTGACGGTGGGCAGGACGGATTGGGTGACCCCGGTGTCGTCGTCCGAGACGATCGCCGAATTGATCCCGAATGCCCAGTTGGTGGTGTTCGAGAAATCCGGCCACTCGCCGCAGCACGAGGAGCCCGAGTTGTTCCAGCAGACGATGCGGGAATTCCTGGCCCGCGCAATGCCGGAGCTGGGCGTCGCGCCTTGATCCGGGCGCGACAGGCACACCATCAGCCCTGCAGAGCCTCCCGCACGGCGTGCTGCAGAAAGCCGAAAGCATCGGGGATTCCGCGCGGGTTGCCGGCCCGGTGCCCCCACGGTCCCGGGATCACCTTCAGCTCACCGCGCCGCAGGAACGGCAGTTCTGCCTCGTTGTCGGCGACCCGGAAGTAGAGATCCGTCTCGCTGGGCAGGAGCAGCATCCGCGCCGTGATGCCGGTCAACGCCTGTGGCAGATCGCCCCGGTACCGCTCATCGGCGCTGATGTCAGCAGTCGTCCAAGTCATCGCCTGCGCATACAGGTTCGCGGCCCGGTTCGTGCCGAACGACTCCACCCAGTCGGTCTGCAGAAAGGTCTCGAGGTCGGGGAAGTCCAGTGCGGTCCGGAAAAGATCGGCGCGGTAGAAGTCCTGGCTCAGTCCCCAGCCGGCATAGATGTGGGCGAAAGCCCGGAGCGACAGCAGCGGTTCCTGCGTGAACTGTCCTCCGCCCGCGTATTCCGGCGCCGCTTCCAGGGTGCGGAGCAACCCCGACAGGAACACCTGGTTGTGCAGCGAGGTTCGGGCGCTGCCGCAGACGATGAAGGCCCGCTCCACGTCGTCACCGAACATGGCGGCCCAGTGGTAGGCCTGGATGGCGCCCATCGAGAAACCGTAGACCGCCGCAATCCTGCGGACTCCGAAATGCTCCGTCAGCAGCCGCCGCTGCGCCGAGACGTTGTCCCGCGCAGTGACGACCGGCGGGAATTCCGGGGTATCTGCTGCGCCCGATGACAGGCCGTTGGAGAACATGTCGACGATGACGATGAAATACCGCTCCGGGTCGAGGATCTGATCCGGTCCGATCAGCCAGCACAGGTCGTCGTGTTGAGCTGTATAGCTTGTCGGATAGACGATGACGTTGTCCCGCTCGGCCGACAGGGTGCCGTGGCTCTGCCAGACGAGGTGCGCGTCCCTGATGGTCCCGCCCCGCTCCACCGCCAGGTCACCGAGGGCGAAGCTGCCGTCCTGCACCGGCCAATTCACGAGATGACCCCGGTCGGCAGTAGCGCGTGGACGCCCCACACATCGTTCGCCACCTGCGTCACCCTGAGGTCGACACTCGGGCTGGCCAGGGCCAAGGCGGCCGCCTTGTCCAGTCCGTACAGCGCCTGCATCCAGCCGAGCATGGCGTCCAGAGCCAGCGCCATTGCCTCATTGAGATCCTCGTCGAACCCGAAAGTGATTCGGCCGGTGGGTGTTTCCGCGTGGATACCGGGAATCACCGGATCGGTGACCACGTCCAGAACCGCCCGCGTCGTCATCGGGCACTCGATGGCGGTGCCGCACACCTCACCGTCGCCCTGCCTGGCATGGCCGTCACCCAGGGTCAGCAGCGCCCCCGGGACGCTGACGGGCAGATACAGGGTCGAGCCGGCGCCCAGGCTCCGGCAGTCGATGTTGCCGCCGCCCACCGCCCGCGGCGGGATGGTCGAATGCTCACCGGGGTCGGCCGGGGCGACGCCCATCACGCCCAGGAACGGATCCGTGCTGACGCGGTGACCCCGCTGATCGGTGGCGGTGCCGCGGTCCGCATCGATGTCCCAGAGCAACCAGGACGGCGCGACACCGGTCAACCCGAGTCGACGGTTCAGCAGATTGTCACGGGCGGCCGAGACCGTCCATCCCCACGGACCGGGCCGCAACGACTCGATCCGCAGGGCC
This sequence comes from Mycobacteriales bacterium, assembly GCA_038229825.1. Classification (GTDB taxonomy): domain Bacteria; phylum Actinomycetota; class Actinomycetes; order Mycobacteriales; family Nakamurellaceae; genus Nakamurella. The sequence continues at coordinate 127,814 of JBBROB010000012.1, read as the reverse complement.
AGCACGGTGCCGCGTTCGGCGCCGCGCACCGCGATCGGTCCGGTCAGGCAATGACCGCGCGGTTCGGCGAACATGGTCGGTCGGATTTCGCCCGGCGTCTGCTGGGGTTCCAGAAATCCGGAGGCATCCAGCGAAGAAACGATCACCGTGTCGCCCGCGTCAACGGTGAGGACCGGCGCGGAATCCCGGGAGAAATAGTCGACGGTGGTGGCCTTTTCGGCACTCAGTTCATGCACAGTCATGGCATTCCTAAAAATTGGGGGAGAGCGACCGGGATCGACATTTCAAGCGGGTAGTGGCACGCCACCGCATGACGATCCTGGGAAGCAGCCAGCACCGGTTCCTGCTGTGCGCACAGGTCGGTGGCCAGCGGGCATCGGGTGCGGAAACGACAACCCGACGGCGGGTCGATCGCCGATGGCAGTTCGCCGCCCAGCCCGGCGGAGGATTCATCCCGCTCCCGCAGCGGATCCGGAACCGGAATGGAGGCGATCAAGCCGGCCGTGTAGGGGTGCCGCGGTGCCGAGTAGACATCGGCGCTGTCACCGAGTTCCACCAACTTGCCCAGATACATCACCCCGATCCGGTCCGCCAGATACTTCAGCAGCGACAGATCGTGGGAGATCACCACGTAGGTGAGCCCGAACCGATCCTGCAGGGAGCGCATCAGGTTGAGGATCTGCGCCTGGATCGACACATCCAGCGCCGATACCGGCTCATCCGCCACGATCACTTTAGGCCGCAACGACAACGCCCGGGCGATCGCAATACGCTGACGCTGACCGCCGGAGAACTCGTGCGCATAACGGCCGCCGGCATCGACGGGAAGGCCAACCGCTTCGAGCAACTCGGCCACCTGTGCGTGGTTCTCCCGGCGGGTACCGACGCCCTGGGCGACCAACGGTTCGCCGACCAGTGCGGCCACCGTCATCCGCGGATCCAGTGCCGCAGCGGAGTCCTGGAACATCATCTGCAGATTGCGCCGCCGCCGGCGGAAATCTCCGGCACCCAGCCGGGTGATATCGGTGCCCTCGAACCGCACGATGCCGGCGCTCGGCCTTTCCAGGCCGACCAGCATCCGGCCGATGGTGGTTTTGCCGCAGCCGGATTCACCCACGACGCCGAGGGTTTCGCCGTCCCGGACGGCCAGTGAGACGCCCGAGACCGCGTGCAGCTCGCGCCGGGCGCGAAACGGAAGCCCGCCGCCGAGCCGGAAGTCACGGTGCACGTCGATGAGTTCCAGCAGCGGTGCAGCGGGCATCGGCGGCCGGACTCCTCTGAGCTCCGTGTCGTCGGTAGCTCGACCGGCTTCCTCGGCCGTCCGCGGGTGGAAGCAGGCGTAGGAGTGACCGGGTGCCGATTCGATCGACTCCGGATCCTGGAACCGGCACTCATCGGTGGCAAATCGGCAGCGCGGCGCGAACCGGCACATGGCGGGTAGCCCGCTGAGTCGGGGTGGCGCGCCCGGGATGGCCGCCAATGACCGGCGGCTGTCCAGTTCGAGTGTGGGCATCGACTCGAACAGGGCCTCGGTGTAGCGGTGCTGCGGAGCGGCGAACAGATCGAGCGTGGTGGCCTGCTCGACGACCCGGCCGCCGTACATCACCGCCACCCGGTCGGCATGGCCGGCGATGACACCGAGATCATGGGTGACCAGCAGGATGCCCATCGACAGACGCGTCTTGAGGTCGTCCAGCAGCTGCAGGATCTGGGCCTGGATCGATACGTCAAGGGCGGTGGTCGGCTCGTCGGCGATCAGCAGCGCCGGCTCGCAGACCAGAGCCAGCGCAATCATCACCCGCTGCCGCATGCCGCCGGAAAGCTGATGCGGATAGTCGCCCAGCCGCTCGGCCGGACGCGGCATCCCCACCAGCCCCAGCACTTCGGTGGCTCTGGCGCGAGCCGCCCGCAGCGAGCCGTCCCGGTGGATGCGGTAGGCCTCGATCAGTTGGCTTCCGATGGTGCGGGTCGGGTTGAGCGAGGTCATCGGGTCCTGGAAGATCATCCCGATGTCGCTGCCCCGCAGTCGGCGCATCTCGCGCTCTGGCAGGGAAGTGAGTTCGCGGCCCGCAAACCGCACACTTCCTCCGCTGATGGCGCCACCTGGCGGGAGCAGTCGCAGGATGGACATCGCCGTCATCGTCTTGCCCGAACCCGACTCCCCGACCAGCCCGACGGTCTCGCCCGGACGGATCGTCAGCGAAACACCGTCCACCGGACGGATCCGGCCGTCCCTGGTGACGATCTCGGTCTGCAGGTCGTTGATCTCCAGCAGGGTTCCGGTCAGCATGGCCGGGCGCAACCCCACCACGGCTCGGGTCGGCTCGCTCACGCCGCTCACGCTCCTTTCCGGGCGGCCCGCTGCCGCGGTAGCAGGATTGTCCGCAGCGGTGTCCGCCGCCGGCCGTGACGGGGATCGAGCACCGTCATCACGTAGTCACCGAGGAAATTGGTCAGCAGAATGGTGACGGTGATGGCGATTCCGGGAAATGTCGACAGCCACCAAGCCGTCGACAGGTTCGATGCACCGGCCGCCAGATCGCTGCCCCAGTCGGCCGCCGGCAATCGGACCCCGAGTCCGAGGAAACTCAGGGTGGTCGCCGTCAGTACCGCCCAGCCGACTCCACTGCTGACCAGCACCACCACTTCGGTGGCCAGGTTGGGCAGCAGGTGCCGCACCGCCGTCCTGGTGGAGGTCGATCCGAAAACCCTTGCCGCCTGTACGAATTCGACGGATCGGAGCCTACGGACGGACGATTCGACCACCCGCGCGAAACCCGGTGTGAAGGCAACTCCGACGGCCAGCACGATGGAGGGAACGCCGGAACCCACCGTGGAGATGAGGATCAGGGCGATCAACAGCACCGGCAGGGCCAGCAGCACATCGACAAACCGCATTGTCACCGCCCGTAGCCAACGTGGGCCGGATCCGCCGATCACCCCGATGGCGACACCGGCAACCGCGGCGACCAGCACTCCGCAGATACTGGCGACCAGTACCGGGCGGGCCCCGTAGATGGTCCTGGCGAAGACATCCCGACCCAGCTGATCGGTGCCCAACCAGTGCGACCTGCTCGGCCCGATCAGGATGTCGTCGCCGGTCGCGATCGGATCCTGATGCGCGAGCAGACCGGGAGTCAGCAGCACCGCGAGGATCAGCAGCACCGAAACGGTCACCGCGACGCGCGACAGTTGTTGCCGGACCGCAGACGTGCGCTGCGGGCCGTCAGGATTGCCACCGGGGGACGGCAGGCCCGACTCGCCCGTCAGGGCCACCATGCTCGAAGCACTCATCGCACGCCACCTTCTGCCCGTGGGGTCGGCCGGCGCACCGCAGTTCGCCTCATGCCGCGGCCGTTGCCAGCCGGGTGCGCGGATCAACCGCGCCGACGACGAGGTCGATGATCAGGTTGATGACCACGTAACCCCCGCCGATCAGCACCACCGCGCCCTGCACCACCGGGATGTTCTTACTGGTGATCGAGGTGGCCAGAAAACTGCCGATACCGGCTCTGCCGAAGATCACCTCGGTGATCGCCGCGCCGGTCAGGATGTTCCCGAACTGCAGTCCGATCGTGGTGATCGCCGGGATGGACGAATTCCGCAGGGCATGACGCATCAGCACCCGAACTTCCGAAGCACCGTGCGCCCTGGCCGCCTTCACGTAGTCCGACCGGAATTCCTGGATGATGCTGCCCCGTATCAACCTGGTCAGGATCGCCGAATAGCCCCAGCCGAGGGAGACCGCCGGAATGATCAGCGAGGACAGCGTTCCGTCGTCGATGGCCGGCACCCATTGCAGCTTGACGCTGAAGAACAGCACCATCACGAGCGCCAGAAAGAAGTACGGGATGGCGACGCCGAGGAAGGAGAACCCACGACAAAGCCGGTCCAGCAGCGAGTTCGGCCTGACCCCGGCGACCAGCCCGAGTGGCACTCCGATGATCACCGCAACGGCCAGCGCCGAGAAGGTCAACACCAGGGTGCTCGGCGCGCGCGACAGCAGCTCGTGTGCCACCGAATTCTGGGTCAGGTACGACGTGCCCAGGTTGCCGTGCAGCAGCTGGCCGAGGAAATCCAGGTACTGGCGCCACAGCGGATCGTTCAGGCCGAGTAGTTGACGCAGTTGCGCAATCTGATCGGGAGTGGAATTGGACCCGAACAGAATCATCTGGGCCGGATCGCCCGGCATCAGGTGGATCAACAGGAACGACAGGAGCGTGATGCCGAGCAACACCGGTACCGCCGCAGCCAGCCTGCGCACGACGAAGTCCATGCCTCAGCCGACCTGCGCGCCATGGAAGAGGATGTAGCCGTTCAGCGTCGTGCTCACGTTCTTCACCGAGGATGCCATCGTGAACGCGCCGTTGACATCCCACAGCGGCAGGTACATCGCGTCCTGCATCAAAGTGCTGCCGACCTTCTCGTAGAGGCTGTTGCGGGCGGCATCGGCCGCCGTGGCGTTGGCCTTGGCGATCATCGCATCGACCGCCGGGTTGGCATAGTGCGACCAGTTGAAACCGGCCTTGATCGCGTCGGAATTGACCCAGATGTTGAGCAGGTACGGGTCGGCCCCGTAGTAACCGAACGCCCCGAGGTTGTGGGTGCCGGCGTTGAACGATCCCTGTGCAGTGGCGAACGGCTGCACCGTGGTGTTCGAGGTGAACCCGACCTTGGACAGTTCGGAGACGACGAACTGGGTGGGAAGTTCGAATCCGCCGCCGGTGAACAGCAGAATCTCCAGGGATAGCTTCTTGCCGTCCTTGGTTCGCACGCCGTCGGAACCCTTGACCCAGCCGGCTGAGTCGAGCAGAGCATTGGCCTTGTCCGGATTGTAGGAATACAAGGTGCTCGACGGCTTGCTGTACCCGGGGGTGATCGGGGTCAGCACGCTGTGGGCCGGTACATCGACCCCGAACAGCACGTCCTTGGTCAGCTTCTCCTGGTCGACGGCGTACATGATGGCCTGGCGGACCTTGATGTCGTCGGTCGGGAATTTGCTGACGTTGATCGGCATCCCACTGGGGGTTCCGATCGACGGAACGGTCAGCTGGGTGAACTTGCCCGCCTTCGAGGCCGCCGAGATGTCGTTCGCCGGAAGATTCATCGCGATCTGCAGCTGCCCGGCCTGCAGTGCGTTGTAGCGGCCGCTGTCGTCCGGCACGATGCGGAACGTCAATTCCGAGAGCTTGGCGGGCCCGCTGCCCAGAGCGGCCGGACCCCACTTGTAGTCCGGGTTGTTCTTCAGCGTCAGGTGGTCGCCGGAGACATATTCGCTGAAGATGAATGGGCCGGTGCCGACCGGGTGGTTCCCGAATCCGGTCGCGCCGTATTTGGCCAGTGCGGTGGGGGAGATGATGCCGAAGTTTCCGGCCGCCTGCTGATGCAGGAAACCCGCGTTGGGTGCCGAGAAGACGATCTGCACCGTCGCGGGGTCGATGATCTTCGTTTCCTTGTAGGGACCGAGTGCGCCGAGCCCGCTCTTCGACTTCGTCGCCGGGTCCACGACGTGGTCGTAGGTGGCCTTGACGGCCGTCGCGTCGAACTTGGTGCCGTCGTGGAAGGTCACGTCGGTGCGCAACTTGAAGGTGTAGGTGGTGGCATCGGCCGACACGGTGTAGCTGGTAGCAAGTCCGGGGTGGAACTGACTGGCAGCGCCCTCTTTGCCTGGCAGCCACCAGACCAGCGGGTCGAAGAGAGCGAAAGTGATGAGCAGGGTCAGCGCCAGACCTGTCGCGCCGGGATCGAGGGTGTCCGGGGTCGAGGCGATGCCCATCACCAGTTTGCCGCCGGCGGCCGCCGCAACCGGAGCGGCGGACCCGGCGGCCCCGGCCGCACCCGATACCGAGGGCGCGGTCGACGAGGTGGACTTGGTGGCGGACGCACCGCAGGCGGCGAGGGCGAACCCGGCGGCAACCGCACCGCCGAATCCGAGCATCCGGCGTCTGGAGAACTGCCGCCCCGGGCTCGACGCGAGGAACACCGGATTGACCGATCCGGCTGTCGAGGGCAGCTTGCCCGAAGGGATTGTGCCCGTCAGGTCCTCGTTGAGGTGCTCTGTCATTGGTGAACTCCCTGAGTCTGCAGACGACAGAGCCATTCGCGGCTCCGTATGTTGTATACGGGGGAGTCAACCGCATATTTGTTTCATCCGTGTCAACATCGGTCGAACGGGAGTAACTTGTTCAGTCTGTTACCACGGGCTACCAGAGCAGGAGTTTGAGGCCCACGACCGCGCCGAAGACGATGACAGCGGTGCGCAATGCCCGGACCGGCAGCCGCCGGGCCATTCGTGCCCCGACATAACCGCCAAAAAGGCTGGCCGCGGCCATGATCAGCACCGGGAACCAGGCAACAGGACCGAAGATTGCGAAGGCAGCCATCGCCAGCGTGTTGATCGCCAGGGACAGCGCATTCTTCAGCGCGTTGACGGCCTGAAGGCCCACTGGCAGCAGGATCCCCAAGATCCCGAGCAGCATGATGCCCAGACCGGCACCGAAATACCCTCCGTAAACCGAGGACAGCAGCACACCGAGGTAGACCAGGGCGCTACCGCTTTCCTGGCCATCCGCCCGCCGGCCGCTGACCCTGGCCGCCAGGAGCGGTTGCAGGGCGAAAATGCCGGTGGCGCCCAGGATCAGGTATGGCACGAGCACCTGGAACGCCGAGGCCGGAGAAGTCAGCAACAGCAGTGACCCGACCCCCGAACCGACGATACTGACGAGTCCCAGCTTCACCAGTCGGGGGACATCCGTGGCCAGCTCCTTACGGTAGGCGACGGCCCCACCGAGATATCCCGGCCACAGCGCCACCGTGTTCGTGACATTGGCAGCGACGCTGCCGTAACCGGCCGCCAGCAGGGCCGGGAACGAAATCAGTGATCCACCACCGGCAACGGCGTTGAATGCCCCGGCCAGGATGCCGGCCCCGCCCAGCAACAGGCCGGTGCCCAGATTCACCGCCCGACCGCGTAACCGTAGCTTCCACGCGGGTTCGCCGCCGCGCGCAGGAACCGCGTGGTCGGGTCGAAGCCGACGGCACTGAGCCGGCCGAGGGTCCAGTCACCAGCGACGGTTACCAGGTGCCCGCGGCGTCGCAGGTCGTCGATGACCTGCGGTCCGAACCGGGGCTCGACCACCAACTCGCCGGGCGCCGATAGGCGCGGCCAGAAGGAACTTGGAAAGTGGTTGCTGTGCATGTTCGGTCCATCGATTGCTGCCTGGAGCCCCAAGCCGCCGTGCACCAGGGAGAGGAAGAACATCAGCGACCATTGGTCCTGCTGGTCCCCGCCCGGTGTGCCGAAGGCCAGCCATGGCCGCCCGTCGCGCAATGCGAGTGAGGGCGACAACGTCGTTCGGGGTCTGGTCCGCGGGCGCAGCGATGAGGCGAGGCCGGTTTCCAGGTAGGCCATCTGGGCGCGGGATCCCAGCGGAAACCCGAGCGCGGCTACGGTAGGGGAGCTCTGCAGCCAGCCTCCACTGGGAGTTGCCGAGATCATCAGTCCCGCGCTGTCAATGACGTCGAGGTGACAGGTGTCGCCGCGGGTGACCCCGTTGGACTCCACCCGGGGCTCACCCCCTGCCGGCGAGGTCGAGTCGTCGAATGCGGGGACCGTGGGCTCGCCGGCGCCGGCGGCGGCCGTTCCGGTGGGTTGGGTCCGCTGCGCGGCGACCTTCGGCTCGCGCCCGTCGGGCCATCCCGGCCGCAGGACCGTCGAGGCCGCCGGGCCGACCAGGCCCCTGCGGGCAGCTGCATATTCCTCCGACAGCAGTGCGGCCAGCGGTACGTCGACCGCCTCCGGGTCGCCGTACCATGCCTCGCGATCGGCAAAAGCCAATTTGCCGCATTCGACGACCGTGTGCAGGTAGTCGGCGGACAGGAACCCGGCCGCTTCGAGATCGAAGCCGGACAGCAGCGAGAGTTGCTGCAGGAAAACCGGTCCCTGCCCCCAGGGGCCGGTCTTGCACACCGTGTAGCGGCCGTAATCGAAGGTCACCGGGTCTTCGACCGGGCACTCCCACGCCGCCAGGTCTTCGCCGGTCAGCAACCCGGCATGCCGGTCGCCGGTGCTGTCGCGGACCTCCTGGGTGCAGTGCGCGGCGATGGCCTGCGCAACGAACCCCTGGTAGAAGGTTCGACGTGCCGCGTCAATCTGACGGTCGCGATCCGCGCCGGCTGCCTCGGCTTCGTCGATCAGACGGCGCCAGGTCGACGCCAGCACCGGGCTGGTCATCCGACTGCTGGCCACCGGGACGGCGCCGCCGGGCAGCCAGGTTGCCGCGGAGGTGGGCCAATCCTGTCGAAAAGTATTGGCAACAGCCCTGATCGTCTCGGCGATCTGCGGCAGCATCGGCCAGCCGCGTTCGGCGATGCCGATCGCCGGCTCCAACACGGCTCGCACCGACCAGGTGCCCCACTGCTGCAGCAGCAGTAACCAAGCTGCCATTGCTCCCGGTACGGTCGCCGCCAGCAGTCCGGTGCCGGGAATCTCCGCAACACCGAGAGATTCGAAGTGCGCAATCGTCGCGGCCTGCGGCGTGACGCCCTGTCCGGCGATCACCTGCACGCGCTCGGATACCGGATCCCACAGCAGGATGGGGGCCTCGCCGCCCGGCCCGTTCAGATGGGGTTCGACCAATTGGAGGACGAAGGCGGCCGCCACAGCCGCATCCGCGGCGTTACCGCCGCGTTCCAACACGCTCATCCCGGTCGACGTCGCGAGGTAGTGAGTGCTGGCGACCATGCCGAAGTCGCCGGTGAGCTCGGGGCGCGTGGTGAACGGTAGTGGCGTCACATGTCCGCTTTCGGTCGAATTGGCAGAGCCGCCGGCTGGACGGATGACTGCCGGCCGTTGACTCCGTTCTCTCGGCTAATGTATACAAAGGGATCGAGGTTGCCAATCACGCACGCCCAGGATTCAGACCAACAGCCGAAAGGAGGCTCGTGCGGCCAGGACGTGCCGACGTGCCTCCGCTTCCGACAGTTCTCCGTCGCCGGAAGCGATCGCCTCGATCAACACCTGATGCTCAGCCAACGACTGCGGAGCCCGACCGGAGGCACTGTGCCGAAACAGCCACTGGCTGCGCTTGACCATCGGCGAGCCGATGCCGGCCAGGTAGGTGTTCTCGCTGAGCTCGAACACGCAGGTGTGAAATTCGGTGTTCAGGTCTGCGAGGGCATCCAGATCACCCATCACCTTCGCCTTCGTGGCGCGACCGTGGATCTCTTCGAGTCGGGCAATTCCGGCCGGTTGGATCTTCCGGGAGGCGAGTCTGGCGCTCAGTGGCTCGAGAGCGAGCCTGACGTCGAAGAGGTTCTCTGCCTCCTGACCCGACATGCCGGCCACGAAAGCTCCGCGCCTCGCAGTCACCTCCAGGAATCCTTCACTGCCGAGCACCCGCATCGCCTCCCGCACGGGGTTGCGCGAGACGTCGAGCCGCTCGGCGAGACGGTCTTCGATCAGTCGCTCACCCGGCGCCAGCTCTCCATCAAGAATCATCCGGCGAATCTCGGCGGCCACCACCTCACGCAGGGGCAAGTGCGTCCCACCCAGGGTGGGAGCGGAATTAGCAGAATTGATCGTGGCCATAGTTGTGCATTCTATGCAGTCGCCGGCCGGCATCCACCTGAAATTGCAGAGAGGTAAGAACGTGAATGGACCGCCCGAAATTTTCCGCTACCACCCGACCCCGGATGACTTCGTCTGGACCTTCGGCGGTGCCGCCGCAAAGGCGACCGTGCATCCGGGTACGGTCCTCGAACTGTTCACCGAGGACTGCTTCGGCGGTGCGGTCCGCAGCGAGTCGGATCTGGTGTCGCAGGTGTGCAACTTTCCGTTCCTGAACCCGCAGACCGGTCCCTTCCGGGTCGAGGGGGCCGAGCCGGGAGACACCTTGGCGATCCATTTCGTGTCGATCGAACCGGCCCGGGACTGGGGCGCATCGACCACTGTTCCGCTGTTCGGCGCCCTGACCTCGACCGCCCACACGGCGTCCCTGCAACCGCCGCTGCCCGAGCAGGTCTGGATCTGGCCGTTGGACCGGGAAGGCCGGACCTGTACCTTCACCGCACACGACTCCGGACACCAGGTCGTGTTGCCGATGGATCCGATGCACGGAACGGTGGGGGTGGCTCCGGCCAACCTCGAGGTCAGGTCAGCCCTGGTACCCGATGCGCACGGCGGCAATCTCGACTCACCCGAGATGCGTGCCGGGGTGACCTGTTTCCTCGGCGTCGCGGTCGAGGGCGCCCTTTTCAGCCTCGGCGACGGTCACGCCAGGCAGGGCGAGGGCGAGACCTGCGGCGTGGCCGTTGAAACGGCGATGAACACAGTCATCGTCATCGACCTGATCAAGGGCCGGTCGACGCCCTGGCCACGCATCGAATCCGACACCCACCTGATGTCCCTCGGCTCGGCGCGCCCACTGGAGGACGCGTTCCGGATCGCTCAGCTCGATCTGTTGCGCTGGGTCGCTGACGATTGCGGGCTCTCCGAACTCGACGCCTATCAACTGCTGTCACAGGCCGTCGAATCACCCATCGCCAATGTGTGCGACACCAACTACACGTCGGTCGCGAAAATCCGGAAATCCTGGGTGCCCGGCCGGTCAGGCACCACTGACACCCACGAACGGTTGAAAGCACTGGCCGCCAGGTATTCCACCGATCTCGAGTCCGCCGCGACGACGGGATCCGCATGACCAGCCAGACCCCGAGCACACCATCGTCGGTCGAGGGTGTCGTACCGTTCGAGGTCACCGTCAGCGGGCAGCAGCAGACCCTCTCGACCTGGTACCGAATCGTCGGCGACCTACCCAGGCCCGCTTCAGACGATCCGCTCCCGCTGATCGTCGCGCATGGTGGGCCGGGGGCGACGCACGACTATCTGTTGTCCATCGCCGATGTGGCGGCGGCCGGTCGGTCCGTGGTGTTCTACGACCAACTGGGCAACGGCCGGAGTACGCACCTTCCGGAGCAGGGTGCCGATTTCTGGACGGTCGACCTGTTCGTCCGGGAATTGCACAATCTCGTCACGGCTCTCGGCCTCAGGCAGGGTCACCATCTTCTCGGGCAGTCCTGGGGCGGTTTCCTGGCGCAGGAATACGCGCTCACCTCCCCGGCCGGCCTGACCAGCCTGGTCCTGGCGGACACGGCCGCGTCGTTCCCGGAGTTCGTCGCCGAGTGCAACCGGCTGCGAGAGCTGCTGCCGGCTGCGGTGCAGCGCACCCTCGTGGAGCACGAAACGGCCGGGACCACCGATGATCCCGACTATCTTGCCGCCTGCGATGTGTTCTACCGCCGACATGTCTGCCGGCTGGCCGAGTGGCCGGCGGAGGTGGTGGAGGCCTTCGCCTGGATCGACCGGGATCCGACCGTCTACCACACGATGAACGGTCCCAGTGAGTTCCATGTGATCGGCTCGATCAAGGGTTGGAGCGTCGCGGACCGCCTGTCGGAAATCACCGTGCCGACGCTGCTGATGTCCGGAGCGCACGATGAGGCCGGCCCTGCGGTCCAGGAGACCCTGTTGACCGGCATCAGCAACTGCACCTGGGTCCTGTTCGACGACTCTTCGCACATGCCGCATGTGGAGGAGCGGAATCGGTACGTGCAGGTCTTGAGCAACTGGCTTGTAGACAACGATCCCAGGCCTGGATTCCGCTGATATCAACCGACCTCAGGTCGGGGTACGTGGCGACGGTCGGTCAGATTGCCACGATCTGCTTTCCCAGCGGCGCAAGAGAGATCGGAATCATCGTGAAGTTGGCCGGTGCCAACGGTATTCCGCCGACGGTGATCATCAGCAATACGCCGGTGACCACATGCCCGATGGCCAGCCATACTCCCGCGAAAAGGAATCACAGTACGTTGCCGATGAACGACGGCGAGCCGGCAACGGGTTGCTGACCGGCCCTTCGGCCGGACTGTGATGTTCAAAACCAATCGCATGCCATCCATACTCTGACCGTCCACCGGGTCCGTACGCGCTTGATCAGTGCTGCGCACGGGTAGCGGTCTGCCGGGCCCGGAAGGCGGCGACGTTCATTCGGTTGGCACATCCGATGCTGCAGAAGCGGCGGGACCGGTTCTTGGACAGGTCGACCATCACGTCGCTGCAGTCGTCCGCGGCGCAGACCTGGAGGCGGTTGAGCTCCTTCGCCCTGATCACGTCGGCCATGGCCATGGCGGCTTCGACGGCCATCCGGTCGGCCAACGGCGCCTCCGGTGGCGTGGCGTGCAGATGGTAATCCCACCCGTCATGTCTGACCAGCTGAGGCAACGCGTTCGCCCCGCGCAGGAGCCGATTGACCAGCTCGACTGCGCCGTCCTCGTCGGTCTCCCACCACCTCACCAGCCGGGATCGCAACGCGCGGACCGAGTCCAGTTCGGCCTTGCTGCGCCGTCGGTGGCCGGTCCAGCCCCAGGCCCTGACGAAATCATCCAGATCGGCGACCGTCCGCAACTGCTCTCCAAGCGCGGCCCGCCCGGTGTTGATCAAGGCCGCCGCACCCTGCAGAGCGGCTTCGGTGTCATGGGTGAAGGACAACTTGACTCCTTTCAGGCAAGGGGGCTAACGTCGCTTGAAAGCATCGTACTGTTAGTTTGACCATTACGTGCGGCTGCCGCATCATCTGGGCTCGCCTCCACGTAGTCGGAGCGGTGAAGGAGATCGAAGTGACCATCGGGAGCAGGCGCGCAAACGCGCGGCGGGTCGGTGCGGCGTCGGGCCGGGGTAGGCGCAGAGCTGGGGCAAGTGGATTCGGTCTGCTGCTGGCGGCACTGTCGGCTGCGACCTTCGGAACATCCGGCTCGTTTGCCTCTTCCCTGCTCGCCGCCGGTTGGACCCCCGGCGCTGCGGTGACCGCGCGGGTTACCCTCGCGGCGGCGCTGATGACGGTACCCGCTCTGCTGCAGTTGCGAGGCAAATGGGCGCTGCTCCGCCGTAGTGCCGGCGGGGTCGTCCTGTTCGGCGTGCTGGCCGTCGCAGGTGCGCAACTTTTCTACTTCAACGCGGTGGCTCACCTGTCGGTGGGAGTGGCGCTGCTGCTGGAATACCTTGGCACGATCCTGGTGGTCCTCTGGTTGTGGATTCGGCGCGGTCAGCGCCCGCGCCGGCTGACAGTGGCCGGTGCAGCCGTGGCCGTTCTCGGGTTGGTCTTGGTGCTCGACCTGATCGGTTCGCATCGACTGGATCCCGTCGGGGTGATGTGGGGACTCGCCGCTGCCGTCGGACTGGCCGCCTACTTCCTGATCTCGGCGGGGATCGACCCTGCGCTTCCGCCGTTGGTGCTGGCCTGGGCAGGTCTGGCTGTTGGGGCACTCGGATTGGGACTTGCTGCGGTGGTGGGCATCCTCCCGATGCGAGCACCGTTGGTCGACGTGAGGTTGCTCGGTCACATGACCAGCTGGATCGTGCCGATTCTTGGGCTCTCCGTGGTGGCCGCGGTAGTCGCCTACGTGGCCGGTATCGGGGCCGCACGGTTGCTCGGCGCCAAGATCGCGTCCTTCGTCGGCTTGACCGAGGTCATCGCTGCCGTGCTGTTCGCCTGGCTGCTACTCGGGCAGGTACCAACGGGAATGCAGCTGTCCGGCGGACTCCTGATCATCGGCGGGGTGGCGCTGGTCCGCATCGACGAGTTGCGCGGCGGCATCACTGCGGACGATGTCGACGACCCGGCGATTCTCACCAAAAGCTGAGAAGCGCGCGCACGCGTTTCGGGCATCGCCGACCGACCGGCCAGAGCCGCCAACGTCTCGGCTGCTGCCACTGCTTCGGCCATCTGCAGACGAAGGAGCAGCTGACGCGCGCCGTCTCGGACGAAGACCACCACCCAGCCATTGATCTCGTTGCTGACCGACACACAGCGAACGGCTGTCTGCAGCCAGGCCACAGTCACTGCAGCTGGCCACTTGGAAGGTCAATCTGTCTCCGATCCCCAGCCGTTCGGCTCGACCGCGAGCGGGCATTCCGTAGTCGGTACGGCCGGCACTACCTGCCCGACATCCAGCCGAGACCGTGGTCCAGTTCCCGTTCACGGCTGAGGTAGGCGATGGCGGTTTCGTAAACCTCACGGGAGGCCGGGATGCCGGAGAGCGCGCGGGCGTCGAGCAACTCGTCGATCGCCTGCGTACCGGCCAGCCGCGCCAGCGCCTGCGCCCGGACTGCCGTCCTGATCGCGAACTGAGCCTTCCGCAGCCTGGAATCGCCTTCGGGAAGATAGGCGAGTTCGGCCGCCCACATCTCGGCCTCCGCCACAGCAGGTACCCCGAGCGGCTCGGACCCAGGAAGCGCCGGTCGGCTGTCGGCAGAAGGCATGTGTCCCATTCCAAATCTTCGCAGGGACTTCTTCGCAAACGACGCCGCGGCCGTCACGCGATCCATACGGCAGATCGCTCACGCTCATATAACAACACCCGTACCATTCTCCATTCTACGGGAGTCGGCTGGGTGATTCCACGGGGAGCGGTTACCCGAAGGACTGGACCGACGTTGTCTTTCTTGCAGCGGAATATAGTGCAAATGTTTCGTCGAGTAACGGCTATGTATGCGAAAGAGGACTTTTCAGCCATCTGCGTCGATTTGTCAGATAAGGAGTGTGCGCGGAAGTTCATACGGTGACCGCACCCACGGATTCAAAAGGGGACGGGGAGGGAACTTCTGCCGATGTCGACGGGGTCTTCTCATGCGGCCCTCCCGCGGTCAGCGATTTCGCGACAGCGCTTCGCCCGCTGCTGGCACAGACGGCCGGCCGTCGGTAGGAACGCCGCGGGGCCGTGCCATCGGCCGTACGTCGGGTGCCCCGGCCAGCCGGCGGGTGAGTCCTCCCAGTACTTTGCGCCTCGCGAGGATGCCCCGGGTGCGCCGCGCAGGGCAAGAACGCCGCCGGAACCCTGGCCGATGACGTCATTTGTGGCCTTGCCGCTGTTGATTTCCTGTGCCGCGGGCCTTGTCGGGTCGAAATGCCAACGGCAGTGGGCTTGGACGGGAGTCGTTCGACTCATTGGTGACCGGCCGCGTGCAACCGATCGCCGACACCCGTCCGTCCTGGTACTGCGGCCACGTTCGACTGGGCAGCCAGGCAGAGAGGTTCGCCATGATGCGAAACGGGCACTCGAAATACTGGCACGGTCGGCGGGGGGCGACGCTCACCGCAGCGATGGCGCTTACGATCGTGGTGGCCGTGGTCTGGACCAGTGCCGGCACGCCGACATCACCGGTGCCAGGGCAGCAGTTGGCCGGCGGTGGGACTACCACCCCGCAGCAATCCGGAGATATTCAGCGTCCGGGTTCCGCGCCGCCGGCGAATCAGGGCGATGCTGCGGCGCAGCCGGTCGGACTCCGACTGAGCGCCGGCCATGCACAGCGGCCCGCCGTTCCGGTGCGCATCGTCGCCGGAGATCCGCTCGGCAACGACCGGGTGGCAGCCATTGTCGGTCGGCTGTCGCCATGGAGCGCCAACGGCGACCTGGCCAAGCCCTTCCAGTGGCCGACTCAGACCACGCCGAAACCAAGGGCCGGCACGACCGTCGAAACGAAGTTCCCCGGCGCGGGCGGTCCCAACAGGCCCGTCGTCCCCGCCGCCGGGCCGCTGCACATACTGCGCATGCAACCTCAGGGCGCGGTGTCGATCGCCCCGTTCATCAGCATCACCTTCGATCGGCCGATGGTGCCAGTCGCGACCGTGACACAGCTTGCGGAGAAGCAGGTTCCGGCGGCCATCAGCCCGAAGCTGCCAGGGACCTGGGCGTGGATCGGCACCAGCACCCTGCGCTTTGTCGGCGGTTCGAAGGACATCGACCGGCTGCCGATGGCTACCGACTTCACCGTGACAGTCCCTGCCGGCACGCGCGCCCCCGGCGGGGTGCCGCTCGCATCCGCCGCCACCTTCAGGTTCAGCACCCCGCCGCCGACGGTGAAACATCTCGAGCCCACCGGCGCCGGCTTGGCGCTGACCCCGGTATTCCTCGCCGTTTTCGACCAGCGGGTCGATCCGCAGCGGGTGATGGCCGCGATGACCGTCACGGTAGGTGGCGAGCCCTGGCCGGTTCGTCAGGCGACCGCCGCCGAGGTGGCCGCCGACCCGCTGGTGTCGGTGACCGTCGCCACAGCGTCCGCAGGCCGGGTGGTGACCTTCCGCCCGATCCGGGCGTTCCCAACCGATCAGCCGATCGCCGTGACATTCGGGGCGGGCACCCCCTCCGCGGAAGGCCCTCGCACCACCGCCAGGGCCGCCACGTTCAACGGGCGGACGTACGCCGCCGTCGGGTTGGCCAAGTCGGACTGCGGCGGCGGCCCCTGTGAGCCGGGCGCACCCCTGATGCTGACCTTCAACAACGCACTGGACGTGCCGGCCTTCGACCGGACCACCATCCGGATCACCCCGGAAATACCTGGCGGCGCAACGGTTGTCGCCGAAGCTCAGACGGTGACGATCACGGGTGCCACCCAGGCCGACACCACCTACACCGTCACGGTGCCGGCCGGCCTGAAGGATTCCTTCGGTCAGCAACTGGCAAAGCCGGCGGTGTCGACGATCGCCATCGGGAAGGCGATCCCGCGCCTCGACCCGTTCCAGCAAGCGGTCACCACCCTCGACCCGATGGTCGACAGGCAGTCCATCACGGTCAACACCGTCAACCGCATCGAGTTCCGGGAACGCGTCTTCGCCGTGTCACCGTCGGACTGGCCCGCCTACCAGCAGTGGTATGTCAAGACTGCGCAGAACGACCAGCAGGAACCCATGCCAGACGCCCCGAAATGGCCGGTGCTGGTGGACCGCATCGTTCCGATTGGTGGGGCGAAGTCCCGGCTGGTTTCCACCACGCTCGACCTCACAGCACAGGTGTCAGGTCGAGCGGCGACCGGACATGTCGTCGTCCTCATCGAGCCGACGGCCAATCAGACCTTCAGCCCCGACACCGCTTGGCAGAACCGGCCAACCATGACCTGGGTGCAGAAAACCAACCTCGGTCTGGATGCCCTCAACGACGCCACCCAGCTCAAGACCTGGGTCACCGACCTGCAGAGCGGCTCACCGCTCTCGGACGTGACAGTCGGCATGGTTGGAAGCGACGGCCGGGTCGACCCGGCGCGGGCGGTGGTGACCGGCGCCGACGGCCTGGCATCAATGGAGCTCTCGATCAGCGGCGCCGGCGCGCTGTTGGCCACCCGGGGCACCCAGACCGCGTTGCTGCCGTCGGGCATGTTTCAGAGCAGCTGGGCGAAGACGTCGGTGGGGGCCCAGCTGCTCTGGTTCGTGAACGACGACCGCCAAACCTACCGACCTGGCGAGACCGTCTCGGTGAAGGGCTGGGTCCGCAGGCAGGGCCAGGGTGTGCTTGCGGCGCTGACGGCGCTGCCGCCCACGAGCACCGTCAGTTTTACCGCACACGACGGCTACGGAGTCGATATCGGCCACGGAACAACCACAGTCAGCAGGCTGGGCGGGTTCGATTTCACCGTACGGCTCCCGGCGGGAGTGAACCTTGGCAGCGCTTCGATCGACCTGAGCTCATCCGGAATCGCGGGTGTCGACAACCCCCAGTTCAACCATCCGTTCCAGATCGCCGACTTCCGGACCCCCGACTTCCAGGTGGATACCCAGGTGGACAGCGCCGGGCCCTCGGTGGCGGGGAACGACCTGACCGTGGCCGCCGCGGCGACCTACTACGCGGGCGGGCCGTTGGCTGATGCTCCGGTGGCCTGGCAGATTCGCACCGCCACGGCGACCTACGCACCGCCCGGTTGGAGCCAATACAGCTTCGGTATCTGGACTCCGTGGTGGCAGACCGACACCGGCCATGGCGGGCCGGCGGCCATGTCGGCCGGCGGGCCGGCCGTTCCGTGTTGCGGGCCGGTCGACCCCACCTCGGCGAAGGTCGACACCTTCAACGGCCGCACCGACTCCGGCGGCAGCAACTACCTGCAGGTCCAGGTCGGCGACCTCGGTAGGGCCGGCGCCGGCCTCCCGGTGACTGTGACCGCCCAGGCCACGGTCACCGACGTCAACCAGCAGGCCATTGCCGGTACCACCGACCTGCTGGTGCACCCGGCCGACTTCTACGTCGGCCTGGCCGGCGACGACACTTTTGTCACCCAGGGCAAGCCCACGGTGGTCCGGGCGATTGCCACCGACATCGACGGCGCGGTCGCATCCGGCCGGCGCATCGACATGCGGTCGAGCAGGATCACCACCTCGTTTACCAACGGCGCCTCGGTCGACACCGAATCGGACACCCAGAACTGCCAGGTCACCTCGACCGCCGGCCCGGTGACGTGCACGTTCCACCCGTCGGTGGCCGGCACCTACCGGATCACCGCCACCGTCACCGATACCAAGGGCCGCACCAGTCGGTCGGAGTTGACCCGTTGGGTGGCCGGGCCGGACGGCTCAGTGGACCGGACGGTTGCGCTTCAACAGCTGACCCTGGTGCCGGACAAGAGGGAGTACCAGCCCGGCGAGTCCGCGCGGGTGTTGGTGCAGTCGCCGATCGAGGCCGGCAATGGTCTGGTCACGGTACTGCACAACGGAATCGTGTCCGCGTCCAAGTTCACGGTGACCGACGGGTCCGCAGTGGTGAGCCTGCCGGTCACCGAGGCCGAGATGCCTGGGATCACCGCCTCCATCGAGGTTGTCGACGCGACGCCTCGATCAACTGGCGGATCGGCAGGCGCTCTGCGTCCCGCGTATGCGACCGGTGAGATCGGCCTGACGGTCTCGACGAAGGCCCGGACGCTGAAGGTGACCGCCGCTCCGCGACAGAAGACGGTCAAACCCGGCGGGTCAACCGTTCTGGACGTGAGTGTGACCGACCAGCAGGGAAAGCCCCTGTCCGGCAGCGAATTCGAGGTTGTGGTCGCCGACGAGGCGGTGCTCGCGCTGGGTGGCTACCAGCTGCCCGACCCGATAAAGGCGTTCTATCCCGCCCTGTCCGACGATTTGAACGCCTTTTACGGACGGTCCCAGGTGATGCTGTCCGATCAGCCCGTGCCGCCCGGCCATTCGGGGGCAGCGACAGCTGCGGCGGGAAGTAGTGCAGCAAGCAGCGCACCCGCTGCGTCGGCGGCCACGCCGGACAGCGCCTCGGTCAGCCAGGGCCGGAAGAACGCCGCCTCCACAGGGGGCACTGCGGGCGCATTCTCCGGGAGCGGCTCGGCCGCTATCGCCGAGCGGAAGAACTTCGCCGCCCTGGCCCTGTTCGTGGCCGCCGCCGCCACCGACTCCAGCGGTCACTCCACCATCAATGTGCCGCTGCCGGACAGCCTCACCAGGTATCGGGTGATGGTGGTCGCGGTCGCGGGAAACACCCGTTTCGGCAGCGCCGAGTCGACGATCACGGCCGCGCTGCCGCTGACAGTCCGGCCATCGGCACCGGCATTCCTGAACTTCGGCGACAAGCTCGAGCTGCCGGTGCTGGTGCAGAACCAGACAGATGCGCCACTCACCACCGACGTGGTGGTCCAGTCGGCGAACCTGGAACTCATCGGCCCGGTGGGCAAGCGCATCACGGTGCCGGCCCGCGGCCGGGTCGAAGTTCGCTTCGGTGCGTCGGCCGAGTCGGCCGGGACTGCGAAACTGCGGGTGGTCGCGGTCAGCGGCGATAACGCCGATTCCGCCACCGTCGAGCTACCGGTGTACACGCCCAGCACCACCGAAACCTTCGCGTCCTACGGGCAGATCGAAGGCGGTGGCACAGTGCTGCAACGGGTTACCGCACCAACCGGGGTGATCAAGCAGTTCGGCGGACTGCAGATCAGCACCGCATCGACCGCCCTGCAACAGCTCACCGACGCCGTCGGCTACCTGGCCGAGTACCAGTACGAGAGCTCGGACGGACTGGCCGGTCAAATCATCGCCATCGGCGGCCTTGGCGATGTGCTCAAGGCGTTCTCGGCTCCCGGGCTTCCGCTCGCGGACACGCTGAAAGCTTTGGTGGCAGGGGATGTCGGCAAGCTCACCGGGCTGCAGAATGACGACGGCGGTTTCGCCTACTGGCGCCGCGGTGACATCTCCGATGCCTTCAACTCGATCCAGTCGACCCAGGCTTTGCTGTTCGCGGTGAAGCAGGGATTGAGCGTCCCGCCGGACAGCCTCAGCCGGGCGCAGGACTTCCTTGACAACATCACGAGCCACTTCCCCTCGGGAGCAAGTCAGGCGACGAAGGACACCCTGCTGGCCTATGCGCTGAACGTGTCGATGCAGGCAGGACATCCGAATGCGGCCTCGGCCGCAGCGCTGGTCAGCCAGCGCGGTGTCGAGCTGCCGTTGGACGCGGTGGCCTGGCTGCTCCCTGCCGTCACCGACCCGGCGGCCCGCGCCTCGCTGGAACGGATCGTGGGTAACGCGGCCCTCGACAATGCCGCTTCGGTGACCTTCGCCAACCACGTCACGGACGACGCCTGGACGACATTGCAGTCGGACCGGCGGACCGACGGCCTGATCCTGGACGCGCTGCTCTCGGTGCGGCCGGACAGTGACCTCGTCCCGAAGATCGTCTCCGGTCTGATGGCCGCGCAGACGAGTGGGCGCTGGGACAACCTGCAGGAGAACGCTTTCATCCTGCTGGCCCTGCGGCACTACTACGACGTCTTCGAGAAGACCGATCCCAATTTCGTCGCGGCCAGCTGGCTCGGCGATCGCTTCGCCGGGCAACACGCCTTCCGCGGGCACACCACCGAGCAAGCCGTCGTTTCCATTCCGACGGCGGAACTGCGGGCCGGCAGCAGCGACGTGACGCTGCGGAATGACGGAACGGGCCGGCTCTACTACCGCCTCGGGTTGCAGACCGCTCCAGACAATCTGCTGCTCACCTCGTTGGACCGCGGGTTCGTCGTCTCCCGGAGTTACCAGGGGGTCGACAACACCGGCGACGTCACCCGGGACGCGAACGGGACCTGGCACATCAGGGCAGGCGCCAGGGTCAGGGTGCGGCTGGAGTTGGTCTCCCGTAGTGCGCAGACCCACGTGGCGCTGATCGATCCGCTACCGGCCGGATTGCAGGTACTCAACCCGGAATTGGCAACGACACCCAAGGACCTGGATCCGGCTCAGGCCGCGAAATCGGCCGAAAACGCGGACCAGTTTGGCGGCGACCTCGGCGTCGCCAGCGGCGTCGGAAGCACCGGTGTCCCGGCTGCCGATAGCGCGATGGGCACCTGGTGGTACTCGACCTGGTACGACCACCAGAATTTGCGCGCCGACCGGGTCGAGGCCTTCGCGACCCAACTGCAGGGCGGTGTCTACCAGTACAGCTACCTGGCCAGAGCGACGATCGACGGCAGCTTCGTCGCGCCGCCGACCCGGGCGGAACAGATCTACGCACCGGAAACCTTTGGCCGGGCCGCCACCGACCGGGTGGTGATCGAAGGCTGAGTATCGCGGCGGGCGGCCGGCGGCCGCGGACCGCCGGTCGGATGGATGCGAAACTGCAAATGCCCGCCGGCGGTGGGATCGGTCAACCGCGAAGGCTCTGGGAATGCGCCGCCGGCGAGCGAGGCGAGGTTGTCTTGCTCACTGGGCGATCGTCCAGCCGTCGCGCGAAGTCCGAATCCGCTCACCCGTCCAAAGGGTGCGTGCTCAGCGCACGGGCTCGGGGGTCGACGGCGAGCACGATGCCGGCGACGAGGACGGGCAGGGCGGCCAGCGCGAATCCCCAGGATGTCGATCGCGACAACGCGAGCCCCAAGATGGAGATGGAGGCCGGTTCGAACACCACCCGAGGCAGACCGATGACGGAGTTGATCCGGCCGAGGAGATGCCGCGGGGTTTGCGTCTGGACGAAGGTCGGTAGCGCCACGTCGCTGCTGTACGACACGCCGATGCCCACGACCAACAGCAGCCCTGCCGCCGCCCACGCGGTGGAGACCAAACCGAGCGTTGTGAACATGGCCGCCTCCACCCACGTCATACCGATGATCAGCAGTCCCCAGCGACGCGGCAGGCCGGTCACAGCCGCAGCCAGGGCGCCAACGAGTTGGCCGGCTCCCCACCCGGACACCATCAGCCCGAGGGAACTCGCTCCACCCAGCGATGTGGCGAGCACCGGCAGACCGACAGCGAAGACGCCGCTGTAGCTGAGAGTGGCCGCCGAGATGACGATCAGTACCAAACGGACCTCGGGGGAGCGTCGGGCGTGCCGCAAGCCCTCCCCGATCTCCCGGAGGATCTCCATCGGGGACGGTTCGGCACCCCTGGCTTGGACCGCCTTCGGTGCCGCCAACACCGTGAACGCGGCGACTACAAAAGTCAGCGCATCGAACGCCAACACCACCCAGGCGCCCGTGACTGAGACGAGGACGCCTCCGATGACCGGCCCGACGATGAAGGCTGTCTGCTCGAAGAAGCCGCGGACGGCATTGGCCTGCGCGAGCTCGTGTTCCTCGACGAGGCTGGGCACGATGCTCTCGGATGCCGGGCCGAAGAAGGCCGCAGACACACCCATCACGAACGCGAGAGCGGCCAGGTGCCAGACCGCCAGAGTGCCGGCGGCCGCGAAGACCGCCAACACCGCAAGCGCCACGGAGCGCACGCCGTGGGCGAGGATCATGACTGCGCGGGCCGAGTACCGGTCGACGACGGCCCCGCCCAACAGGAGCAGAACACCGCGCGGCACGGCTTGGAAGAGCAGCACACCTGCCAGTGCGGCCACCGACCCGGTGGAGCGCAAGATCGTCCAGGCCAGGGCGATCTCGAACGAGGCGTCGCCGACCATGGAGAGCCCTTCGCCGACGACGACCGTAGCGAACCGGCGCCGCCGGAGAACAAGCATGGCTCTGACCACCGCCCAAATCCGTCGATGAAACCGTAGCAATGATCAGAACTGACCCAGATGGCGCACCGCCAAGGTACGTTCCTCTCCGTCGCCACACACTCCGCCACCGGGAGAATGCCGCACCCGCGCGGTTGGTCTCCTGCCGGCCTCCGACAACCAGGTGGGTCTTCTGCTTCTGGGTCATCCGGTGGGGGAGATGTTCTGGTTGAGCCGGAACAGGTTGCCCGGGTCGTACCGGTTCTTCAGCCGGACCAGCCGCCTGTATGTTTCCGGCGGGTAGGACGCCCGGACCAGAGACGGGTCGGCGTCGCCGGTGAAGTTCACATAGGTGCCGGCGTCGGGTCCGAGCGCACTTGTAACTCCGCGGGCCCAGTCCTTGACCTCGTCGAAACCGTTGGCGTCCGGGGTGCGGCCAATGACGTTGACGATGAACTCCTGGTCGCGCAGGGCATACGCCGTTTCCGGTGCGGGCACCCTGCCCACGGCGCCGCCGAGGTGTTGCAAGTGGATCTCGGACAGCGGGTTGGGCAGCGTTGCGAACGAGTCCCGCAGCACGCGCAGCGCCCGATCGTCGACCGCGGGCAGGAACGCCGAGCGGAAGTAGTTGTGGACACCGCGCGGGTACAGCGGGTCGAGCGCCTGCTGCCACCCCGCGTACGGGTTGGTCGCGAACACGTCGGAGATGACCGTGCCCAGCGAGCGGAAGGGTGCGGTGGCCGCCTCGCCGGCGTCGAGATCGCCGGACCAGCAGCCGCCGACCCCGATGATCGCAGTGCCGTGCACGGATTCGGGCAGGAAGGGCACCGCCGGGGCAGTGGTCAGGTTGACCAATGTCGTCAGCTCGTCGGGTGCCGCCGCGCAGGCCGCCCGGTATCCGGCCAGCACCTGCTCGACCTCGTCGGCCGGGTAGAAGACCAGACCGCAGAGAACCGCCGGGCCTACCTCGTGGAGCCGGTACTGGAAGGAGGTCACCACCCCGAAGTTGCCACCGCCGCCGCGCAGACCCCAGAACAGCTCCGCGTTCTCGCGGCTGCTGGCGTGCACGAACTGGCCGTCAGCGGTGACGACGTCGGCTCCGACGAGATTGTCGCAGGCCAGGCCATGTTTGCGCATGAGCCAGCCGATGCCGCCTCCGGTGGTGAACCCGGCGATACCGGTGGAAGACACCAGGCCGCCGGTCACTGCGAGCCCGAACTGCTGGGTCTGCGCGTCGAGGTCCTTCCACGTACAACCGGCCTGGGCGGTCACTGTGCGGTCGTCGGGATCTACCTCGATGCCCGTCATCCGGGACAGATCGAGCAGGATGCCGCCGTCAAGGGTGGAGAACCCGGGAATGGAATGGCCTCCGCTTCGTATGGCAATGGGCACCCCCTCGCTGCGGGCCAGGTCGACCGTGCGCATGACGTCGGACGCGCTGGCGCACTGGGCAATCACCGCCGGATACCGGTCGTGCGCCCCGTTCCAGATGCTGCGTGCCTGGTCGTAGTCGGGGTCGCCCGGGAGCACCGCGCTGCCTCGGAGTCCAGCTGCGAACGCGGCGAGGTGGGCGCTGCCGATCGGGCTGGCTGCGGCCTGGGTCGGGTTCTGGGTCCTGGTCATGGTTCCTCCTGGTTGGTCCGCCGGGCTTGTTCACCGACGGACTGGTGTGTTGTTGGGAGTGGTCGGTGTGGGTCTGCCTGCACCGTCGCGAGCTACCGGGCCGGCCGCATGTACATGGCGAACGTCTGTGCCACGATCTTTCCGTCTTCTACGACGAAAGTGTCTGTGCCCAATAGGATTTCACTGCCAACGCTCCAGGTGATGTAGCCGATGTTTCCCTCTACCTGCAAGCTACGAAGCTCGAACCGACCGATGGCCCCGGCCGGTAGCCCATCGATGAAGTCGACGAAGAAGCCGTGGATCTCCTGTCTACCGTGGTAGGTCTTGGCTTCGGTGTGGAACTGGGCAGCGTCGCCATAGTCCGCCACGATCGCGTCGACGCCTTCCTGCTCCAGGAAGGCTCGCAGGTGGTGGCGGACGACACTGTCGGTAGCGGACGAGAGAGCGTTCATGTCGTATCTCCTGGATGAGTTTGTTTGAGCCGGGGTGACTGACAGTCTCTTCGGGCCCGGACCTGTTGCCGCAGAATGACCGTCAGGAACGATCATTCGGTCACCCGCAGCCCGCAACCAGTGCCGATGCCGTACCGCCCAGGACGGTCTCGATGCTTCGACAAATGGCACATCGCGAGCGACCCGGACGGTTGGCCCGCGCGCACGAACTCCACCGGCAGTACAGGATTCGTACTACCCGCTCACGACGAAGCGGCGGAGGATGTACCCATGACGAGCCGCAGGGAGTACTGCCCGATCGCCTCCGCTGTCGACGTGCTCGGTGACCGTTGGACTCCGCTGATCCTTCGAGAGCTGATGGTTGGTGCCTGCGGCTTCAACGACATCCATCGCGGGATACCCCGGGCCAGTCGCAGCCTGCTCGCGCAGCGGCTGCGCGACCTCGAGCGCCGCGGCTTGTTGACTCACATCGCGAACAAACCCGGTCGACCAGGAGCCTACGAGCTGACAGCCGCCGGCCAGGGCCTGACCCCGATCGTGTGGGCGATGGGCCACTGGGCCGCCGAATGGCTGTTCGGTGACCCGACCGACGAGGACTGCGACGGCCTGTCGCTGATCTGGCGCACCCACCAATTCGCCATTCCCGCCAAGCTGCCCGAGACGCGCACCGTCGTGCACCTGGTGCTCACCGGGTCTGGGGGCGCTCAGGGCTGGCTCGACATCGAGCGCCCTGGCATCACTGTCTGCAAGGACGACCAGGGCCTGGCTGTCGACCTCGCCGTCGAGGCCGACACCGCGCAGATGCAGCGGTGGCTCCTCGGGCTCGTGCCGTTCCGCGATCTCGTCGCGCACGGGCACGCCCGCTTCCTCGGGCCCAGCCGGTTGGCCAAGGCGTTCCCCACCTGGTTCGACACCACGGTGTACTCCCACAGCCTGCGGCGAGGAGAACAACGTCGGCTGCGCGACGCCGTCCCGGCCTGAGCCGACCAGGTAAGAGCTGGAGCTGGGTTCCAGCCATGTGGCTACCCACCCATGTCGTGGCTGAGGTCACCGTCGAACTGCCCTTCGAGCAAGCCGGAAACACCACGTTCCGGTCCCTCTTCGGCCACATCACCGGCCAGAACCGGACCCGAAACTCGGTAGCGATGACCGCACCGGTCCTGCAGGACGCGATACTCCGGCCGTTGGACGCAGGATTCCTACGAACACCATTGCCGTTCCTTGCTGGCAGCGATCGAGACCGCGGGACTCAAGGTCGTCGGGAGACCCCGCTTCGCCCGTTTCGACAAGCCGTTCGAGCCTGGTTCTGGGTCACAACGAAGTGGTCGTCGACGTGGACGACGACAATGTGGCACTCGAGTACTTCCAATACATATTCCGGGACAACGAAAGGCCCATCGGGCTGAGCTTCGGGATGATACCGATATGAAGTGACAGTCCGCAGCTGTGGACAGGGGTAGGCAAATTGGGACTGGCGACTTCAGCAGTGCCTATCGGTTGTCGTTGGCCAGGTCGTTGGCGAATTCGTCCGGCTCGTCGACTTTCGGGGCGGAGTTGGTAGCTTTCTCACGGCGCACGTCATGGGTCTGCGCATGCTTGCCCTCGGTTCCCCCGATATCCGAATACGGCTCCCGGCCATCGCCGGTGCTGTGATCGTCGCTCTTGGCCATCTGGATCTCCCCGTGTTGCCCGGCCGGAGCGGCTTGCTATCCGGAATTCTGCAATCCCAGGGTAGCGGCCGCTGCGAGCGGCGCACGACTGGGGCGTCGTGGAGAACGGGCCCCAGCCCCCCGCTCACACACGCAGATCGATATCGTTGTGCTGGAGCAGATCATCAGCCGTGCCCGCGCGCGGCTCACCACCGGTGATGCCTTCACCCTGCGGGCGCGAGAAGGTGGTCCGCGCCCGTGATCGGCCTGGACCCCAGTCAGTGTGGTGCAGGCAGGAATTCTGCTGCTCTTGGTCGCCGGCGGTCTGCCGGGTCATGTCCACGGGCCGGCGGCGGTCGTCATGAACGAGGTCGCGCCGATGTCAGAACTACAGAACCGCCGTGATTTCTGTAGGTGTCACAGTGATCGCCGCGCGGGACGGGCGGCCGCTGAGGCCGCCAGGGCCGAGGCGAACCACACTGCTCGCAGACCTTGGGCAATCCCGCGGGGCGTTTGCGCCGTACTCCTATGGACGGAAGGAGTACGGCATGCGGACCAGCCGAAGCGGATACCTGATGGCCATGTTGGCCGGACTCGCCATCGTCGGGGCATCGACCGGTGGTGTCGTGGCTGCAACCTCGCACCACGAACAGACCATGGCGCTGGCCGCCGGCGCCGGAGCGACTCCCGCCGGTGAGCCCACCGTTGGCGACTCCGGGCCCGCAATCGCGGTGCCCAAGACCTTGGAGACCGGCGCGGCGGCAGCTACAACCTCAGCGCCGACCACCACAACGCCTGGCGCGTCGGCGCCGACAGGCGGGGGGCCTGCCGTCACCAATTCCGGTCCGGGCGCAGCAGTGGGGTCAACAACCAAGCCCTCGAGCGACAAAGCCACGCCGGCCACGCCGGCCGCGCCGGCCGCGCCGGTCACGAAGGCCGCTCCGGCTGCCAAGCCCGCCACTGCCCACCGGTTCAAAGACGGCACCTATTCGGCCACGGGCTCCTACAACAGCCCCGGCGGCACCGAGAAGCTCGGCGTCACCCTCACTCTGGCGTCCGACAAGGTAGCCAAATCGACCCTGGAACTCCTCGGCGGAGTCGGTCTGAGTCACACTTTCCAGACGAACTGGGCTTCGGGCTACTCCTCCCAGGTGATCGGCAAAGACATCTCCTCACTCTCACTCGGGGCGATCTCCGGTTCCTCATTGACCAGCCTTGGTTTCAATGACGCAGTGAAACAGATCGAATTGCAAGCGCCAGTCCGGCAATGAGGTCGGCGAAGCGCTCTGTCGAGTGCGGCACCTGGGGGATAGACATGTCGGCCGAGCCACCACGTGCGGTACTCACTTCAATTCAGCTGATGCTCGCCGATGGCGACATCGAATATTCGATGGATTTTGACGGGGAGCGGGTCACGTGAACGTTGTGAATCTCAAGACTCGACTGGACACGGTCACCGGGAAGGTCACCATGTACCGTCTGGTGACGCTGTGCCTGGCTGCGGTCGCCGCCACCGCCCTTGTCTTCAGCCTGTTCAACCAGATTCCTTATACACCAACGTCTCTGTTGGCCAGCCTGGTCACGCTGCTGGTGGTGACCCAGTTGAGCAGCCGTATCTTCGCCCTGCTGTTCCGTACCACCGCGCACGCGGAATCGTCGGTTATCACCGCCCTGCTGCTGTTCTTCATCCTGCAACCGACGACCGACCCGACCACACTGGCCCAGATCGCCCTGGGGGCCCTGTTCGCGTCAGCCTCCAAGTATGTTCTGGCAGTGCGAGGCCGCCACGTCTTCAATCCGGCGGCGGTGGGCGCGGTCTGGCTGGGGCTCTGCCACTACTACCTGGCGTTCTGGTGGATCGGGACCCCGGTCCTGCTCCCGTTCACGGCCGCCCTGGCACTTGTGGTGCTCTATCGCACGCGGCGGATTCGGATGGGCGCCGTGTTCGTGGTAGTCGCCGGCGTGATTCTGATGGTGCGTGGCCTGTCGATGGAGGGTGTCGATTTCGGAGATGCGTTGAAGGTGACCTTTGCCTCCGGACCCCTGGTCTTCTTCGTCGGATTCATGCTGAGCGAGCCATTGACGCTTCCGCCCATTCGCTGGCAGCAGCTGACCGTGGCCGCCGTCGTCGGTGTGCTGTTCTCGGTTCCGATCACCATCGGCACGTATTCCTTCGGTCCGGAATCTGCCTTGATCATCGGGAACGCCCTTGCTTTCCTCTTCGGTCAGAAGCGGGCGGTGGAGTTGGTGCTGACCGCCAAACGGCGTCTCTCGCCGACCTCGATGGAGTTCGCCTTCACATCCATTGGCGGCCTGACGTTCAAGCCCGGCCAGTATCTGGAACTGTCGCTGCCGCACCTGAAAACCGATTCACGTGGAAGCCGAAGGGCTTTCAGCATCGCCTCCGCTCCGGCGGAGGACGGCGTCGTGCGGATCGGCCTCAAGGTTCCGGACCGTGCAAGCACGTTCAAGAGTTCCCTCCGGGATCTTCCCCTCGGAGAGGTGGTCAGGGCCACCGGAATCTCCGGAGACTTCGTCCTCCCCAGGGACACATCCAAGCCGCTGCTCCTGGTCGCCGGCGGGATCGGCATCACCCCTTTCATCAGTCATCTCGGCTCGCTGCCGGACGGGCACCAACGCGACATCGTTGTCGTCTATGCCGCCGGTGAGGCATCCGAAGTCAGCTATCTCGACGAACTCGAATCCGCCCACGTGCGCATCGTGGTGATCACCAAGAACCAGTTGGGCGAACTGCCCGCCGGATTCGAATCCGTCACTGCCCCGCGACTTGGCCGAGAACTGCTGGCGGCCATCGTGCCGGATATCGCACAGCGTCATGTCTACATCTCCGGCCCACCGTCGCTGGTGGGCGCGATCAACAGCGCGGCCCGCTTGCTGGGTGCCAAGAGCATCGAGAAGGACTACTTCAGCGGGTACTAGCTGCCTGTTGGACGAAGTACCGATCTTGGCCCTGGGGGTTTACGCTGCCGTTTTGACGTGCGCGTCATCGATGGGGCAATGCGCTACGCAGGATCGAGGCGCGCATCATCCGCCATTTCGACCGACTCGCCCGAGGTAAACCGCCACCTGCTATCTTGACCAGTACCGTTTGGTTCCGTTGCATGTCGGTGCCGGCCCTTCCGGGTGAATATTAGCGGGGCAAATGCTCGGAGCCCGCGCACCCCCACGCGTCACCTTAGGGTGTTGACCTGCGATTTACCATACCTCAGGGGCCAGATGCCCTTTCGGGTGACACCAATCAGGCGCACACCGTCGCGGGTTCGAGGCTATCGTGAGAATTGCTGCCATACGGGGGCATTTCAAGCTTTACCGAGGGGATGGACCGATGCTCGCCGCGCCCGTCAATCGGTTGTCTTCTGCGCCCGCGGGGGCGGGGGTTTCGACGGCCGAACTTCTCGTCAGGGTTGCCGAACGCGACCAGGCTGCGTTTGCGCAGCTGTACGCCGTGCAGCTGCCCATGGTCAGGGACTTCGCTTTTCGGCTGCTACACGATTTCCATCAGGCCGAAGAAGTCGCTCAGGAAGTCCTGCTGCAAGTGTGGCAGATCGCTTCGCGGTTCGACCCGGCCCGCGGTTCCGCGGCCGCCTGGATCATCCAGATCAGCCGCGGCAGGACCATTGACCGCATCCGCTCCAGCCAGGCCAGCAGGATTCGGGAGGCCCGGCACGCCCAACTGCAGATTCCCTGCGACTTCGACGCGGTCGTCGAAACGTTCTCCGACCGGCTCGATGCCTCGCTCGTCCGGACCGGCCTGCTGGCGGCGACCGCGCTCCAGCGAGAAGCTCTGGTCCTGGCCTTTTACACCGACCAGACCTATGCAGAGATCGCCGCCACTCTGCAAATTCCGTTGGGTACCGTGAAGACCCGGATTCGGGACGGCCTGGGTCGGGTGCGGCAAAGTCTCGCCTGTCAGGACAACCAGGTTTCGGACGCTGCCTGATCGGGCCGCACGTCCAGATTTCGCCCGGCTCGCCAAGCGGACCGAGCCATCGCAACGAACAATGACCAGCACGCGCACTGCGGCCGGTGCGAACGCCATCAAGCGCCCCGACCTGCATCGCCGACTGCATATGAAGTCCATTGAAAACGCGATCGACAGGAAATAGAAGGAGGCCCGATGGTGATCAGCCCAGCCCGCTTCTGGGTCGGCTCGGCCGGGGGTCTATTGCTTGTCGGGGTGTGCGCCGGCGGGGTGCTGCTGGTGCGGTCCGCGGAGCCCGCGGCGACACCCACCGTGCTCGTACCGGCGATCACGACCCCAGCAGCACTGGCAGTTCAGGACCTGTCGAGCGGGACGGTCACCGTGTCGACGGCCGTGTCAGAGCCTTACCGGGACGGCCGGTTCACCGTCACGGGACGGTATCTGACGCCGGGCGGGGATGAAACCATCGGCGTCACGCTGGATCTGGCCGGCGGGGTGGTCACCGCCGCCGACGTACGGACCGAAGCGTCGTCGCCGACTGCCCGGCAGTTCCAGGACCAGTTCGGTCAATACATCGCGGGCCAGGTAGTCGCGCGGGATCTGGCATCGCTGTCGGTCGCCAGGGTTGCCGGGGCGTCGCTGACCTCGGTCGGCTTCAATGACGCCCTGAACCGGATCAGATCGCAGGCGCACCGATGACGGGCCCAGCCGTGTTAGCCCGGATCGACGGGATCACCGGCCGGATGACGATGTACCGCCTGGTGTTGAGTTGCCTGCTGACGTTGGCGTTTCTCTCGTTGATCTTCAGTATGGTCGGTCAGATCGCGTACACACCAACGGCTATCGTGCTCAGTTTAACGGTCCCACTGGTGACGAGTTTCGCCTCGAACCGGGTGATTGCCGCGATCTTCCGGGTCACCCCACACTCGGAATCGTCCTTGATCACCGGCTATCTCATTTTCTTCATCTTCCCGCCGTCCACCGGTCTGCTGCCCCTGCTCGGGCTGGCTCTGGCCGCGATCTTCGCCTCCGGCTCGAAATATCTGTTGGCCGTGCGCGGCCGGCACATCGTCAACCCGGCGGCTGTCGGCGCGTTCGCGGTCACCCTCTGCGGTGTCTACTACTCGGGTTGGTGGATCGGCAACCCGGTGATGGCGCCGTTCGTCGTGGCCGGAGCGCTGCTGATCCTGCGTCGGACTCGCCGGCTCCCGATGGGCGCACTGTTCGTCCTGATCAGTGGGGGCATCATGATCGGTCGGAGTCTGCTAGCGGGGCTGCCCGTCGGCACGGCGCTGCTCTGGCCGATCACCTCCTCTCCGATGATCTTCTTCGCCGGATTCATGCTCAGCGAGCCGCTGACCCAACCCCCGCTGCGCTGGCAGCAGCTCAGCATGGCGGTCGTGGTCGGGGCTCTGTTCTCCATCCCGATGCACATTGGGCACGTCTACATCGCGCCCGAGTCCGCCTTGATCGTCGGGAATATCCTCGCTTTCGGTTTCGGGCAACGCAAGGGTATAGAACTCGTGCTGCACAAGAAAACCCAGCTCACCCCGACCACCCTGGAATTCGCCTTCACCCCCACCCGGAGACTGACCTTCAGATCGGGGCAATACCTGGAATTGACTCTGCCGCACAAGGGGGTCGACGGTCGGGGCCTGCGCCGGGTGTTCAGCATCTCGTCATCGCCCGGGAGCATCGATTCGGTCGCCATCGGCACCAAGATCCCGGAGCGGGCGAGCACCTTCAAACAAGCCCTCGCCGACCTGGCGGAGGGCAGCACGGTGACAGCGACCACGATCGCCGGCGACTTCATCCTGCCGCAAGATCCTGCGGTGCCCGTGCTCCTCATTGCCGGCGGCATCGGTATCACTCCGTTCGCCAGCCAACTGGCGGACCTGGAATCCAGGGGCGACCGGGATGTCGTGCTGATGTATTCGGTCAGCAGTGCGAACGAGATCGGCTATCGCAAGGTGCTGGAACAATCCGGCGCGCGAGTCGTACTGATCTCGCCCCACCAGATCGACAACCTGCCGAGTGGCTGGACCTACATCCAGGGATCCAGGGTCGACGAGGCACTGTTGGCCCGGCTCGTACCCGACATCAGCAGCAGAAACGTCTACATCTCCGGGCCGCCCGCGATGGTCGCCGGCCTGGGTAGGGCAGCCCGCCGCCTGGATGCCGCGAGCGTGCGGACCGACTACTTCAGTGGCTACTGACCCCCTGGTGCCCACCAGTCCGCAGCAGCTGAGTACCCACTGCTTCGACGCTCTCGGTACCGCCTGGAGCATCAGCACTCCCATCGAACTGCCGCCGGCCGTGCTGGCCCGACTGCACCGCCGTGTCGAGGACTTCGATCTCGCCTATTCCCGGTTCCGGCCCGATTCGCTGATCAGCAGGTTAGCGGTCACCGGCGGGGTTTGCGAACTGCCGGAGGACGCGGCCCCGTTGCTGGCGTTCTACCGGAAACTGTACGAGATCACCGCGGGACGTGTCAGTCCGCTGGTCGGAAACGTGCTGGTACACCTCGGATATGACGCCGACTATTCGCTGCGCCGCCGTCCCGGGCACACCTCGGCGCCTGCTTGGGACGATGTGCTGTCCGTCGACGGATCGGTGCTGACCGCGTCCGAGCCGGTGCTGCTTGACCTCGGCGCGGCCGGAAAAGGTTACCTGGTAGATCTTCTCGCCGAGATTCTGGTCGATGCCGGGTTCGCCGAATATCTGATCGACGGCAGCGGCGACATCGCCCGCAGCGGGCCGGATGTGTGCCGGGTCGGCCTGGAACATCCCGCGGACCCCTGTAAGGCCATCGGCGTGGCCAACCTGCACAACGGGGTGCTCTGCGGATCGGCTACGAACCGGCGCAGTTGGGGCACAGGGTTGCATCACATCATCGATCCGGCCACTGGTGAACCGACGACAGGGATCGAGGCGACCTGGGTGGCCACCGCCCGCGGCCCGGGCCGCCTGATGGCCTCCGATCCGGCTGGCGGCCGGGCCGTGATCACCCACCCGGCGATGGTCGCTGACGGTCTCGCCACCGCCCTATTCCTGGCCGAACCCAGCTGCTTGGCACCGTATTTCGACTTCACCTACGTCCGGATGTTCGAATCGGGCGCGGTCGACCACTCCGCCGACTTCGACGGCGAACTCTTCACCGCAGCTCCCCGAACGGGGCCGAACTGACCCGCCCGACCTGAAGCCTTGCGGCAGCAGGTGCGTCTGCTGCCTGTTGAATATGACTGCCGCGAAGTTCCACCGCGAACTCGGCATCGGGGCGCGTGGACGGTTCGGATGCGAACGCATCTGTTGTATGCCCGTCGTCTTCACCCGCACATTCCGACCAGGTTGCGGGATTCATATTGTCGAACGACCAGGGGTGTTCAGCAGGCGGTGGCAACTCGTTGATTGCCTCGACGCGCCCGGGTGCCGTTTTCGTTCGCGTGCACGGCTGCGCGGGGGACGGCCTCCGAGCATGAGGGCGGAGCCAACGTCGTTCCGCCACCCCTTCGTGTTGACTTTTCCGCGTGAGGTTCTTGTTTAGTGCCAGGTGGGTTACGCTCCCGCCTTGTCAGCACGTCGGACATAACGAGGGGACGAACAAATTGTTCAAACGAACGTACATTTCGGCAATCGTGGCAGCCGTATTGGTGGTGGCCTGCCCTACCGCGGCGATGGCAGCGCCGGCATCGGCCACGGCTGCGAGCAGTCTGCAGTTGGCGGCCGGCTCGGCCGCTCCGCAGACTCCGACCAAGGGCACACCGTCGGCAGGCAAGGGCGCTGATCCCTATGCAGCAGACCTGGCATCTGACACCGCCGCGGGTTCGGATGCCTCTATCACCATCGGCGACAACGGGAACGTGGTGTCCTCCAAGGGATTGACCGCAGCGCAGATCTCCCAGGTCGAGGGCGCGTTCGCAGCGAGCGGTTCGTCGCGCACCGCGACGGCAACTTCTCTGGCCGGAACGGGCTCGGCCGCGGTTGCAGCCCCGGCCTTGGTCGGCGGTGCCACGATGCACCACACCTGGCACTGGTGGGGATTGCATGTATGGGTGAACTTCACGGTCTCGAAGACGAACTACATCTATTACCACTCGTGGACCATTGCGGCAGTCGTCGCCAGCATCTGTGGTGGGATCGCGGTTATCGACGGATGGGCTGGCGCTGCGTGCCTGGTCTCAGCCGGCGTCCAGACGGGTCGCATCCTCGATGGCGTCAGCTACGCGCACGACCACGGCAAGGGCTTACGACTGGACTTCAACATCAACTGGTCAGGCGCCACATGGATCACGACCGGAACGGCCTGAGTCCCGGGATGCGGCGCATCCAACTGTCCACGCTGGTGTTCTCGGCGTTGATCGTTGCCGGCGTCGTCTGCGCTGTCGTCGCCGCCTTCGGCCCTGTCAGACTTCTCGGTCTGGGAGCTGTAGTCGTCGGTATCATTGCGCTGAACACCGAACGACGAAAACAACGGAACTCGACGGGACAATCTCACTCATAATCCCCCGGTAACTGGTCATCGAGCAGCGGCGTGGTCCCGGACGGATCCGGGGGCAAGTAGTACCCGCTGATCCCGGAGGCAACGAGTCCTACAACGTGCGCAGCGGTCCAGAACGCGCGTAGGTCGGTTGATCCCCTCGGAGAACCCAGCCGGCCGCACGCAACAACAGGTCCGGCCGGGGTGATTCCGGCCGGACCTGTTCGCTGTGGGCCCGCTGGGTCAGGGGGCGGGGAGTGGGTTGGTGTGCAGCGAGTTGAAGGCTTGGACACCGGCGGAGTTGTCCCCGTCGAAGGGGGTCACCGGGCCCTTGTTCTTGCCGAGGCAGAAGTCATCGCCGGCGGGGTCGGCGAACCACATGCCGACCTGGTTCAGTTCGGTGCGTACGCGTTGTCCGTTGAGCAGGTTGGAGGAGAAGGCTTCGGCGACGATGACGTGGAAGGCGTTGCTGGCGTTACCCTTCTTGTCGGTGAAGACGTCGCCGATGTATTCGGCGGCGCCAAAGGGGGCGTCGGCCTGCTGGAGCAGGAAGACGGTGAAGGCCGTGTTGGCCGGCAGGCCAGTTGCGTTGATGTGGAAGTCGTCGAAGCCGATCTGGTCGGTTTTCAGCTCCACCTTGACGTTGACGTTGGCTTTGGGCATACAGGCGGCGAGTTGCGGCGAGGATGCCGTGAGGTGCAGTGGCACCGACGCGGTCAGCGCCGCCGCTGCGGCAGCCGCGGCGGGTGCGGGTGCAGGGACTGCGGCGCTGCTGCTGGCGGCGCCCAGGACGCCGGTGAGCAGGGCTCCGACGGCGAGGACGCCGAAGGCCAGACGGGTTTTGAGGTTCATGGGATGGTTCCTTTCGGGGGGAAGCCGGGTCGAGGCGAATTGCGCACCGGCGGCCTCGTGGATTCGGCGGCGGCTTGTGCCGCGCCGGGTTCGGTCGCTTGGGATACGGGGCCGAGAGCCACTCGGTTCCATCGACTTTTGCAGTTCACGAACAAGACACCCACTTGTCGGCTTGTCCCCGCAACCGCACGGCCAATCTGCGCTGGCGGTGGCAGCGGTGCGTTGGCCGGCCGGGAAGTTGGACGATCGGACACCGCCGATCACCCGGCCGCCGCTCGTGCGCAGCGTTATCCAGCGTCGCCGGCGGCCCTGGTCGGCGGGGGTTCCGAGGTGGTCCGTTCGGGGCGGCCCAGCCTGGCTCACTGGGGAATGTTCTGTGCTCCGCTCCGAGATCTACCGCAACCGGTAGTGGAGGAAGACGACACCGTTACCGAAGCAACGCTCGTGGACCAGGTCCAAGTCGAGGCGAACGCTCCTCGGCAGAGCAGGCTTCCCACCGCCGATGAGGACAGGCATCAAGAATAGTTGGCAGTCGTCGATGAGCCCAGCTCTGAACGCCTGAGCCGCGAGTTCGGGGCCACCGATCGAGATGTCACGGTCAAGCGAGTCCTTCATCGCCCGGATCGCGATCGCATCGAAGTTGCGCTCGATGCGGGTCTTGGAACTTGACACCGCTTCCAGTGAACTGGAGTAGACGACCTTTTCTGCAGAACGCCATATCTGCATCCAGTCCCAATCCATCGGCGACTGGTCCCTGAGAACCTCTGCCGTCTCCCAATAAACCATGGTCTCGTACATGCGCCGTCCGTAGAGGTAGGTGCCGATCGGACGCTCAAGCTCGTTGAGGAAACCGAGAACTTCGTCATCTGGGGCGCCCCAGTCAAAATTTCCCCCTTCATCCTCGATGTACCCGTCGAGCGATGCGATCGCAGAGAAGATCAGTTTGGCCATGGCGAAAGTATCCGCGCCGGGCGGCAGAACGGGGCAGCGCATGCCGGTTGACGATCTCCTGCGTGTCATCGGGTCAACCTGGCCCTCTGATGGTGAGCCAATTCTCCGGCCATCGGATGCGGCGTGTCCCTTGCAGTGCTGCGGTCAGGCGGTCAGTACCAGTGGCCCCTGCGGTGTGATGGCGAGCGTGTGCTCTGTGTGGGCGGCACGGCTGCCGTCGGCGGATCGGACGGTCCAGCCGTCGGGGTCCATGCGTATGCGTGACGTGGTCCTTGCCCACCAGGGTTCGATTGCGAAGACGAGTCCGGGGCGGATCCGGTAACCACGGCCTGGGCGGCCGTCGTTGCAGATGAAGAGATCTTCGTGCATGGTCCTCCCGACGCCGTGGCCCCCGAACTCATGATTGACGGGATAGCCGTACCTCGCTGCGACGGCGCCGATGGCCGCCGAGATGTCGCCGATGCGGTTGCCGGGCTCAGCGGCGGCGATCCCGGCGGCGAGGGCCTCTTGGGTGGAGCGGATCAGGGCCACGTCAGCGGGGTCGGGTCGCCCGACGATGACGGTGACTGCGGCATCGGCCACCCATCCGTCGACGGACACCGCGAAGTCCAGGCTCAGTACGTCGCCGTCGCGCAGCCGGTAGTGGTGGGGCAGTCCGTGTTGTGCGGCGTCGTTCACCGACAGGCAGATGACATTTCGGAAGGGGCCGTGACCGAACGACGGCGCATAGTCCCAGTAGCAGGAGACCGCTCCGCGCTCAGTGATCGCCTTCCGCGCCGCCAGTTCGATGTCCAGCAGGTTCACCCCGACCGCCGCCTTCGCCGCCAGCTTGACCAGGGTGTCGCGGACGAAGGTGCCCGCTGCGCGCATTTGCTCAATTTCGGCGGGAGTATGGAGCGAGATCATAGCGGTATAATAATACCATCCAGGTCGCTGATGGAGGATCACATGATGGTGCGCGCTCCGCTCACCCCAGAGCAGATCGACGCGGGCCGTCGTCTGGGTGAAAGTCTGCGGCGCGCACGAAGTACGCGCACTCTGAATCAGATCGCCGCGCAGGCCGGAATCTCTCCGGAAACCCTTCGCAAGATCGAGACCGGCCGATTGCCGAGCCCGGCCTTCGGGGTTGTCGTATCCTTGGCCGGCGCTCTGTCCCTTTCTCTGGATGATCTCGCAGCGGAGTGGACTGGCCCAACGGTTCTCGCTGTACGGACCGGGTAGGTCAGGCGCGCACCGGGGGCCGTACCGGGCGATCATCTTGGGGTGAAATCAGTCGGTACTGGGCCCGGGACCACCGCCTGTACCAGCATGAAGTAGGGCCGCACCACGGCGCGGGATGCTGACCAGGAAGACCATTCATATGGCGAGCAACGCCCGAAACCATTGGATCTGCCGGATCAGACGAACGCGCTGATTCCGGTGATGGCGCGGCCCACGATAAGGGTGTTCATCTCGCGGGTGCCCTCGTAGGAATAGATGGCCTCGGCGTCGGCGACGAACCGGCCGACCTGGTTTTCGAGCAGGATGCCGTTGCCGCCCAGTAGTTCCCGGGCCCAGCCGACGGTTTCTCGCATCCGTACCGTGCAGAAGGCCTTGGCCAATGCGGAGTGTTCGTCGCGGGCGCTGTCGCCGGCCTGCAGGTTGGCCAGCTGAGTGCACAGGGTGGCGGACGCGGTGGTATTCGCGAGCATCTTCACCAGCAGATCCTGGATCATCTGGAACCCCGCGATGGGCCTGCCGAATTGTTCCCGTTGGGTCGCGTACGCCAGTGCGTGGTCGTAGGCGCCGCGGCCGCAGCCGACGGCCATCCACGCCACCCCGGCCCTGGTGATCCGAAGGATTTCGGCGGTCGCCTTGAACGAGGTGGCCTTGGCGAGCCGATTGGCCTCGGTCACCCGCACACCGTCCAGAGTGATCCGGGCGTTCTGCACGACCCGCAGCGCGATCTTGTCCTGCATCGGTTC
Source organism: Mycobacteriales bacterium (assembly GCA_038229825.1). Taxonomy (GTDB): domain Bacteria; phylum Actinomycetota; class Actinomycetes; order Mycobacteriales; family Nakamurellaceae; genus Nakamurella. The sequence goes on along the minus strand of JBBROB010000012.1, from coordinate 89,154 downwards.
GGTGATGAACCCGGGCGTGCCCTTCTCCACCACGAATCCCTTCACCTGGTTGTCGGCGACATCCCGCGCCCAGATGACGACCAGGTCGGCGAACGTGGCGTTACCAATCCAGGCCTTGGCGCCGTCCAGGATCCAGTCGTCACCGTCGCGGCGGGCGGTGGTGGTCAGGCCTCTGGCGGCGCCGGAACCGACGCCGGGTTCGGTGAGACCGAAGGCGCCGATCTTCTCGCAGCGGGCCATCGCCGGTAGCCAGCGTTGTTTCTGTTCTTCGGAGCCGGTCAGGTAGATGGAACCCATGGCCAGTCCGCTGTGCACGCCGTGGAAGGTCGCAATCGACGGATCCACTCTGGCAAGTTCCATTGCGATCATCCCGTCGATCAGCGGCCCCCGGCCGGGGCAGCCGTACCCGGAGTACGGGTTTCCGGCGATGCCAAGGGCAGCGTAGCCAGGGACGATCTCGAACGGGAACTTCGCCCGCGTCCAGTAGTCGTTGATGATCGGGGCGACTTCACCTTCCATGAAGCCGCGAACGCGATACAGCAACTCACGCTCGGTCGGGTCGAGATGCGCTTCCAGGCCGTAGAAGTCGTTGGTCGGGGGGACGGTGGTGACAGGGACGTTCAGCAATGCGGTCACGGGATGCTCCCTTCGTCGGGGCGGGTCGGTCAGTGGGTTGCCCGGTGGTCGACGACAGGTAATCAGCGACAATCGGGGCGAGCGCGCGGGCGGGTGACCTCAATAGCCGACACTACCCACCGTCACGAGGAAATCTCAGTCCCTCCGCCGAGCGGTGCCGCTGCGCCGAGCCGGGATGGAAGACTTGCCGCCCACATCGGTCCGCGAGCGGACTGGGGCTGTTGGCAGTCGGTTCCGCCAGAGCAGCGGCCCGAGCCGACTGTGCGGCCCGCCGCCCGGGATGTGTCAGCAGCGCCGAAATTCCTGTCAGCCGGCGTGGCTCTTGACCGGGATGCCCGATTAGTCCAATATATACAGATGCTTTAACATTCGTCGAGTGTGAAGTGAGGTGCAGTGACTTGGTGCGTTCCGGATGTCGCACATACTTCGCAGGTGATGCAGGGCTCGAGTAGTTGCGCCGAACCGACAACGACAGGGGGCCGCGAAGCAGTACCGGTCGAACCAATCTCATCAGGCTTCGCTGACGATCGGCGGCAGATTTCTGCTCTCAGTCTCCACAAGGCATGTGAGCCCGGTGTTTGCGGCGCTACCGATGCTGTAGTCAGCATTAGGGATGAATGCCTTGAGGACCGTTTCGACTGGTCCTCACCCAAAAGCGATGGGAGCCGCTGGTAATGGGTACGGACAATTGGATCGCGATCGTCAGCGTGATTTGCGGTGTTGGCGCAGGTCTGGCTGGCTTCGTAGGTGCGCAATGGATCGATCGAAAACGTGCGGCGCGTGTCTCGGCGAGAATCGCATGGACTTGCCTTGACCAGTGGTGCAACGTCTTACCACGACTCCAAGAGGTAAAGGTCAGATTTATGCATGAGAATGTAGAAGTCCAGAACATTCACATGGCACTAGCGCTGTGGGCAACCCGGGACTTGCTCGATCAGACGTGGTGGAACACGCATGGACTGAATCTGGCGGATCGCGCGACACGCGAGCAGTGGGATGTCCTCGTCTTGGCAAGTAGGCACACCAGTTCAATTCTCTCGCAAATAGCGAAGATAGACAATAAAGGAACGGAAGCTTTCGGGGCGCAACTCAGATTTGATGAAGCACAGCGCAGACTCGATATTCCCTCCCGCGAGACGACTCGGCCATCGCCGATGCCGGTATCCGACGACCCTGAGGATGCGCGGACGCAAGCTCTCATGGATTGTGCTGATCGGCTCAGCGCAGAGCTCGCGAGAGGCACGGAATGGATGAAGACCGTGTCCCAGAAGCTCGGGAAGACGAACAGCCCAGAAATAATGGTCTATACGCCTGCGGCTTTCGAAAGTTTTGTTTCTGCTGAACCAGCGATCACTCGAGCGCGCGATGCAACACTCGAGATTTGGAATGCAAACATGCGGGATGTCTGGCTCGGGCCGCGTCGAAAGGCGCGGGCAGGCTCGCTCGGTCCAGTATCAAGCTCTGAAATATGACAATTGAATTGAGGCACCGTGGGCCGGGCCAGCGGGGTGGGCAGCGGTTTACGGCAGGGTCCCAGCGGTGGCGACTTCGGCGTGGGGGTCGGCGAGGGGGTCAGCGACGTCGGCGAAGCGTGCCTCGGCGGTACGGGGCAGGAAGTACAGCGCGAGTCCAGCGATCGCGCAGCACACGATGATGTAGATCGAGATGGCGGTGGAACTGCCGTAGTGGGTGAGCAGGGCTGCCGCGATCAGCGGGGCGGGGCCGCCAGCGATCACGCTGGCCAGCTGGTAGCCCATACCGGCACCGGTATAGCGCACGTCGGCGTCGAAGCTCTCCGCGATGAGCGCTGCCTGCGGTCCGTACTGCACGTCGTGCAGCACGAGGCTGAGCACGATGGCCGCCAGCACGACGATCGAGGACTTCGTGTTGAGCATCCCAAAGTAGGGGAACGCGAACAGTGCGGTGAGCACGATGCCCGCGCCGTAAACCGTACGGCGGCCCAAGCGGTCCGACAGCCGGCCGAACAGCGGGATGCTGATCAAGCCGACGGCGGCAGCGATGAGGGTGTCGTTGAGCAGGCCGTTGCGGTCCAGGCCAAGGTTCTTGGTGCCGTAGGTCAGCACGAAGGTGATGAACAGGTAGAACGGTGCCTGCTCGGACATGCGGAGCAGGGCCGAGAGCAGGATTTCCCGCGGGTGACGTTTGAAGACCTCGACGAGGGGGGCCTTCATCACGCGGCCCGCCTTGCGCATTACCTCGAACTCCGGGCTCTCGACCACCCGGAGCCGCACGAACAACCCGACGCCAATGAGCGCGATGGAGAGCAGGAACGGAATCCGCCAGCCGTAGCTGTCGAACCCCGCGGTCCCGGTCAACCCCGTGGTGATGCGCACGACGCCGGTGGAGAGCACGAGGCCGAGCGGAACGCCGAGCTGCGGCCAACTCGCCGAGAACCCGCGCCCAGACTTTTTGCCCCACTCCATGCTGAGCAACACCGAACCGCCCCACTCCCCGCCAACGCCGATGCCCTGGATGGTGCGCAGCACCACCAGCAGGATCGGCGCTGTGATGCCGATGGCGGCGTAGGTGGGCAGCACGCCGATGAGCACGGTGCCGAACGCCATGAGGAACAATGTCACCATCAGCGTGGTGCGTCGCCCGATGCGGTCACCGTAGTGGCCGAAGATCGCCGCACCGATCGGGCGGGCGGCGAACCCGACGAACTGGGTGGAGAACGAGGCCAGCACCCCCGCGGCGGGGGAGAAGCCGGGGAAGAACAGCTGCGGGAACACGAGCGCAGCGGCAGTCCCGTAGAGGAAGAAGTCGTACCACTCGATGGTCGTGCCGACCACGCTGGCGATCGTCGCCCGTCGGGCCGCCTGCGCCCTGGTCACCCCTGCTGGTGCTGTCATCATTGCTCCCCCTTGGGCCGAGAAGTGGTCGGACCACTAGGACGATCGGCCAGCGTGGCCGTATGGTGCACAACACCCTGACGGCTTGTCAAGCGGCGCTTCGTTTTCGGAGCGGAGGTGGTGTTGTGCCGCCCCTCCCACGGGCGTATGGCACGACGCCCAGCTTCTGGCCCCGAAACCTGGAACTCGACTGCCGACGGCCCCCATCGCAACGGACTTGGCCGAAGGCAGAACAATCCTGGTCGCATACCGCGTTGACCAAGATGAAGGTGCCTTGCGGACTCCGATGCCGGTCGGTTCAGGGTGGGCTACGGGGACACCAGCGCCCTGACCTGTTCGGGTGTCGGTCCTCCCGGTTCGATCACCACGACCGCATCGTCGAAGCCCGCCTGTGCGTAGCGAGCCAGCTCGTCGCCGGTGCGGGCGAGGTCGTTCCGGTCGGCCAGCCGGACGGCACACACGATGGCGCGCCGACCACCGGACGCTCGGTAACGCTCGTGGGCGGCGATGATGTCGTCCGTGCTGCGGCGGTAGGCGGACGCCAGCCAGCCGTCGAACTCACGGGCGGCGCGCTCCACATTGGCGCCCCATGAGCCGAGCAACACCGGCGGGAGCCGCGCGACCGTGGCGGGTGCGAGGTCGGCTTGCTCGTCCCGCCCGTTCGCCAGTAAGACCCGCAGGCGCGCCACGTCCGACCTGAAGGTGCGAAAGCGTGCGGCATAGTCCCGGTTGAGGGTGGCGAAGTCGATGTCAGTCGACCCGGGGCTGACGCCGAGGGTCAGGCGGTCGCCGCACACCAGCTGCAACGAGAGGATTCGATGGGCCAGCTCGGCGGGATGGTGAAGTGGGACCTGAATGGTGGCGGTCCCGAGTTCCACGCCTTCGGTGGCCGTGGCGGCTACGGCCAGTGTCACGAACGGATCCGGCACCATGAAACCCCGACCGATGATCTGCGGGACCCACAGGCTGTCGAACCCCGCATCCACCAGGCGTTTCGCCCACGGCGCGATCGGTCTTGGGAGGGCAGACGACAGATGACCAAGAGTTGCGCCTAGCCGCATGTGCCCTCCGTCATCCCGGTGGGTGCAGCCGCTGCTCGGCGAATTGCGCGTACCAGCGGAGAGCGTCGGGATTGTCGACCGAGGCGATGTTCGCGGCCTTCTCCAGGGGCCGCCCGGCAAGCAGTTTCTTGATCGGGACTTCGAGTCGCTTGCCGGTCAGCGTGTGGGGGACGGCGGGCGCCTCCACGATCTCGTCCGGGACGTGTCGCGGTGTCAGGCGCGTGCGCAGTGTCGTCATGATCTTTTGTTTCAGCTCGTCGTCCAGCACCTGTCCGCGGGCGGGAACGACGAACAGACCCAACCAGTATCCGTCGTCGGGCAGATCGACGCCGACCACCAGCGTTTCGGTGATCTCCGGCATCGTCTCCAGCACGTCGTAGAAGTCCGCGCTGCCCAGCCGCACACCTTGCCGGTTCAGGGTCGAATCCGAACGACCATGGACGGCGACGCTGCCGTCGGAATGCATCGTCACCCAGTCGCCGTGTCGCCACACCCCTGGCCAGGTCTCGAAGTAGGACTGCGTGTAGCGGACCGCGTCCGGGTCGTTCCATAGATAGACCGGCATCGAGGGCATTGGCTGGGTGACGACGAGGTCGCCGACCGAGTCCACGACCGGCCGGCCGTCATCGTCCCAGGCCGCGCAGTCGACGCCCGCGAGGACGCCGCCGATCCGGCCGACCTGGACGGGTGTGTACTCGTTGGCGCCGATGAACGAGCCGGAGATGTCCGTGCCGCCGCTGGTCGAGTCGATCCGCAGGTCAGGGCTGACGTGCTCCATCAGCCAGTGGTACCCGGCCGGCGGCAGGGCCGAACCGCTGACCATCACGTGGCGGAGCCTGGTCAGGTCCCACCCCTGTTGACGAGGGGACACGCCTGCGTTGATGGTCGCCGTGATGACGGCGGCGCCGAGCAGCATGACCTGCGCCCCGGAGCGGGCGGCCACCTCCCATACCGCGCCAGCAGGATGGCCCGGGCTGCCTTCGTAGAGCACCAGGCTTGCACCCTGCATGAGCGCGTTGATCTGGATGTTCCACAGTGCCCAGCCGGTGGAGGTGTAGGTGAAGATCCGCTCGCCGGCGCGGAGCCCGGCGTACAGCCCGGACCATTTGAGCCCCTCCAGGGTGATACCGCCGTGACCGTGCACCAGGCCTTTGGGCAGCCCGGTGGTGCCGGACGTGAACAGCACCCACAGCGGATGGGAGAACTCGACCTGTTCGAAGACAAGAGGTTCGTCGGCGGACACCACCTCGTCCCACGAAGTAGAGCCCTTAGGGCCCGGGCGGTCGAACACGTACCCCACGTGGACGAACTCCCGCACGCTGGGGAGGTTCTCCCGCAACTGCGTGACGACGTCGCTGCGGTCGATGTCCTTGCCGTTCCAGTGGTAACCATCCGTCGCGATGAGCACGGTGGGTTCCAGCTGCGCGAGGCGCCCGATGGTGCCCTCGGCACCGAAATCCGGGGAACAGCAGGCCCAGACGGCCCCGATCGCGGCCGCTGCGAGGCAGGCGATCACCGCGTGCTCGGTGTTCGGCAGGTAGGCCGCCACGCGATCACCCGGACGCACGCCCACCCGGCGCAGCCAGCCGGCGGCGGAGGCCACCGATCGACGCAGGGCACCGAAAGTGATGTCACGAGCCGACCCGCCGCCCTCCTGCAGGCAGACCAGGGCAGTGGCATCGTCGGACCCGTTGCGCAGCAGATGCTCCGCCCAGTTCAGCCGAGCCCCGGTGAACCACCGGGTGTGCGGCATCGGGTCGGTGGTGCGCACCTGGGTCCAGCCTTGCGAGAGGCCGACGCGGTAGTAGTCGACCACGGAGAGCCAGAACCGGTCCAGGTCCTCGACCGACCATTTCCAGAGGTCGTCGTGGTCGTCGAACGGCCGTCGCTCGCGCTTCTGCAGCCAGTCCAGGTACTCGCGGAGCGCCGACGCCGCGATGCGCTGCGCCGAAGGGGTCCAGAGCGTTTCGGTCATTTCCGCCGCAATTCAGGAGGCGTTGACCTTGGGCATGATCTCCTCTGCCAGACGCTTGACATCGTCCATCGTCTTGGCCGTCGGCACGTCCCGGAATGGCGGCCACAGGATCGGCATCGTCATACCGGCTTCCTTGTATCGCTTGAGGATGTCTTCGATCTGCCGCGCGGAACCCGCCAACAGGTTGGAGGCCTTGCCGGCAGGCGTCTGATCGATGTCCTCGTCGGTGATGACGAACCAGATCATGCTGCACATGTCGAAGTTGTCCGGCAGCGTCCCGCCCATCTCGTTCAGCTCCCGTTCGATCTCGGTGCGCCAACGTTTGATGTCCTCTGGTGAGTCCTGAATGCCGATCCAGCCCGAAAGTCCGTATTTGGCAATGCGCCTCGCGGACCGCTTCGCATCCTTCAGCCCGCTGAAGTAGATCGGCGGGTGAGGCTTCTGGATCGGTTTGTGGCCGAACCCGCACAGATCGAAGTCGGCAAATTCGCCGTGGTACTCGAACAGGTCATTGGTCCAGATGCCCTGCATGATTTCGATCGTCTCCCGGACGTGCGCGTGGCGGCGTGGAAACAGGTCGGTGGCGCTCGCGGCGGCGAACTCCTCTGGCATCCAGCCGGACCCGACACCGACGTTGAGCCGGCCATTGCAAAGGTGGTCCTGGGTGGCGAGCTCGGCGGCAAGTACGCCGGGCGAGCGATACGGCGTGTCGATGATGCTCATGCCGATCCGAATCTTCGTAGTCTTCGCGGCGAGCCACGGGATGAGTGTCATGCCCTGGAACCACTCGCCCCTGGAGATCACCGGCATGCCCGGTGGGAAATCAGTCATCATCCCGAACGGAAATTGCAGCTCCACGCGGTCGGAGGCTTCCGGAACGACGATCCGGTCGAGCGTCCAGACGGAGTCGAAGTCCAGACCCTCGGCCAAGGCCGTGAGATCCTCCAGTTCCTGGACGGTCACCTTGTCGCGGAAGTTGGGAAGGTACAAAGCCAGCTTCATTGCTGCCTCCTCGGTTTGTCATCGAATGTCCGCGCTCGACCGGCACGGCGGGAGATCCCGACCGTGCGGATTCGGCGTCACCTCACCATGGTCGCCGCGTCTGGTCGTTTGCCCAACAGCTTCTCAACAATTCATCAACTGTGGGGCCGGTCACAACGGCTGTCGTTATCGTCGGCTTGACCTCGACGGCGAAGTCCGGCCACGAAAGTGCCTGCCGTCAATGAGCCAACGCCAACAGACGTGGAGGATGTCGTGGGACGAGTAGAAGGAAAGATCGCACTGGTCACCGGTGGAGCGCGCGGCCTCGGTGAGGCCACCAGTCGCACCCTGGCCGCCGAGGGTGCCACCGTCGTCCTGACGGACGTGCTCGACGAGGAGGGAACCTCGGTCGCGAAGGAGATCAACGCTGCCGGCGGGAAGGCCCTCTACCTGCATCAGGACGTGACCGACGAAGGTCGTTGGAACGAGGTCACCGGTGAGATCGTCGACAAGTTCGGCCGCATCGATATCGTGGTCAACAACGCCGGCATCGTGGTGGACGCCACCGTGGAGGACACCACCCTGGCTGACTGGCGGCGGGTCAACTCCATCAACAGCGAGGCGGTCTTCCTGGGGACCCGCGCGGCGATCGCCGTGATGAAGAACCAGGATCCGATCGGCGGCTCGATCGTGAACATCTCGTCCATCGCCGGTCTGGTGGGAATCGAGAACCTGGCCGCATACAACGCATCCAAGGGCGCGGTGCGGATGTTCAGCAAGTCCGCCGCCCTGCATGTGGCGAAGGCCGGGTACAAGATCCGGGTCAACTCGGTGCACCCGAGTTACACCTGGACACCGATGGTGCAGTTCCTCGGTGACAACACCGGTGACCGGGACGGCTTCTTCGACGCGCTGGGTGCGATGCACCCGCTGGGCCGGCCGGGAGTACCGATGGACATCGCGTGGGGTGTGCTGTACCTGGCGTCGGATGAGTCCACCTGGGTCACGGGCTCTGAACTGGTCATCGACGGCGGAATCACCGCAGGCTGACGTTCGCCCGGGTGCGCTCATGGCGTCTGAGGTCCCCGCCGCTGGTAGAGAGGATGCCATCGTCGGGGATGCGCCTGTGACGACCACCAGCCTGCAGAGTGGACCCCGGCCGGACGGCCCAGGTACGCGAACAATTCTGGTGGTCGACGACGACGAGCGGGTCCGGGAAGTGGTCAGCTGGCAGTTGGAGGCGGAAGGTTTCACGGTCGGTCAGGCCGGCGACGGGCCGGCGGCGTTGCAGTCGATCGCCGCGCTGCCGCCCGATCTCGTCGTGCTCAATCTGTCGTTACCCGGCCTCGGCGGGCTGGATGTACTCCGCCGGTTACGCCAGCACAGCCGGCTGCCGGTCATCGTCCTGAGCGGACGAAACGGTGAAACCGACCGGATCGTCGGCCTCGACCTCGGTGCCGACGACTATCTGGTCAAGCCCTTCTCACCGGAGGAACTGGCGGCCAGGGTGCGGTCGGTCTTGCGCAGGTACGACCCCCCGAGGATCGCCGAATCGGAGGAGCGGGCCGTCGGCTCCGGAGATACGCAGCTCCGGATCGACGCCGGCAGTCGGGAGGTCACCGTCGATGGCCGGGTCGTCGAACTGACAGCCAAGGAGTTCGATCTGGTCACCTTCCTGGCCGCCCATCCCCGTCTCGTCTTCACCAGAGCCCAACTGCTGGAGCATGTCTGGCGCTCCGACTCTGGGTGTGAGGCGACAGTCACCGAGCATGTCCATCGGCTGCGGCACAAGGTCGAACCCAACCCGGCGCGTCCGCGTCGGCTGTTGACCATCCGTGGAGTCGGCTACCGGTGGGAGCCCGGTCCGTGACCGCCACGACCGTGAGCTGGACGAAGGTCCGATCCGCGTTCGAACTCCACGGTGCGGCAGATCGCGAAAGATGTTGCTGGCAGCCGGGAAGATGGTCGGCGACTGATCGGCCGAAGGTGAAGCCCGGGTGCTCGCCCTGGGCCGCCGCGATCGCGAGCGGCCTTGGCCCGGGGCCGGATTGTGGTATCGACGTTGTCCCCATGTCCTCGGGTTGTCCACATTCTGTGGTTGCCGGTGGTGGTGCGCGAGGGGTTGGGTGAGGCTGGCTGCTGTCGAGGGCCGCTGGCTCTTGGGGGAGCGGCTGGGGGTGGTGTTGGGGTGGCGTTGGCGCGGACGTGGGCGGTGGCGTTGTCGGGGGTGGCGGGTCAATTGGTGGCGGTGGAGGCGGATTTGGCGAATGGTCTGCCGGCGACGACAGTGATCGGGCTCGGGGATGTGGCGGTCACCCAGGCTCGGGATCGGGTGCGGTCGGCGATTGTGAACACAGGGCAGAAGTGGCCGGAGAAGCGGATCACCCTGGCGTTGTCACCGGCGGCGTTGCCCAAGCGGGGCGCCGGGTTCGATCTGGCGTTGGCGATCGCGGTGCTGGCGGCGGCGGGGGTGGTGCCGTTGCATGCCGCGGGGCCGACCGTGCTGATCGGTGAGCTGGGTCTGGATGGCCGGGTCCATCCGGTGCGGGGGACGCTGCCGAGTTTGTTGGCGGTCAGGGCGGCGGGCCGGACGTCGGCGATCGTGCCGGTGGCGAATCTGGCAGAGGCGGCGTTGGCGGGTGGGGTGCGGGTGCGGGGGGCGGCGCACCTGGCGGATCTGGTCGGGCATCTCAATGGTGAACCGGGCCGGCTGGTCGATCCGTCACCGCCGGTGGCGCTGGTGGAGGAGTCGTTGCCGGACATGGTGGATGTGCTGGGTCAGCCGGAGGCCCGGCAGGCTTTGGAGTTGGCCGCCGCCGGTGGGCATCACCTGGCGATGATAGGGCCGCCCGGGGCTGGGAAAACGATGTTGGCTGCGCGCCTTCCGGGGTTGCTGCCGTCGCTGGACACGGAGGCGGCGTTGGAGGTGACGGCGGTGCACTCGGTGGCCGGTCAGCTGGATGATCGGACACCGCTGATCACCAGGCCGCCGTTCATCGAGCCGCACCATTCGGCGTCGCTGGCAGCCCTGATCGGCGGGGGTTCCGGAGTGATCCGGCCGGGCAGCGCCAGCCTCGCGCACCGGGGACTACTTTTCCTGGATGAGGCGCCCGAGTTCCGGCCGTCGGTGTTGGATGCGTTGCGACAGCCTATGGAGTCAGGAGCGGTGTTGCTGGCCCGGGCCTCCGGGGCGGTGCGGTATCCGGCCCGGTTCCAGTTGGTGCTGGCGGCGAATCCCTGTCCGTGCGCGGCAGCGAAGGATGTGGATTGCATCTGTGCGTCGGGGGTCCGGCGTCGCTATTTGTCCAGGTTGTCGGGTCCGTTGATGGACCGGATCGACATCCGGGTGGATCTGGCTGCACTGGATCCGCGGTCTCTGGTCTCCGGGCTGACCGATCAGGAGGGTTCCTCGGTGATCGCTGAGCGGGTCGCCGAGTCAAGAGTCCGCTCTTCCCGTCGGTGGCTGGGTACCAGATTCACTACGAACGCGGAAGTCCCCGGGCCGGTCGTGCGCCGGTTGTGGCGGCCGGGACGGGCGGAAGCGGCGTTGTTGGACCGGGCGGTGCGGGTAGGCCGATTGACCGGTCGTGGCTATGACCGGGTGTTGCGGTTGGCGCTGACCTGCGCCGACCTGGGTGGACGGGATCTGCCGTCGGAAGCCGACGTTGCGACGGCGCTGGCACTGCGATGCGGCGAGAAAGCGTGGTGAAAATGATGACAGGGCAACAGGTATCGACGATCGGGGAGTTGCGGCACAGCTGGGCCGGGATATTGCGGGTGTTCGAACCGCCGGACAACGCGGTGAGCGATTATGTCGCGCGGGTGGGTGCGGTCGCGGCGTGGCAGGCGATCAGGGATCGGCGGGCGCCCAGGGCGGTGCTGTCACCGACCGCGGCTCGGACCGAACAGCTGACCGCCGCCGAACTCGACTCGATGGCCGACGCGGATCTGGCGGCCGCGACTGCGGTGGGCGCCAGGATCATCGGGGCGGGCGACCCGCAGTGGCCGGAGGCGGCCCTGGTGGCTTTTCCGATGGCCGCTGCCCGAGGGGTCAAGAACGCGTCGGCTCCGGTCGCGCTGTACGTCCGCGGCCGGGCTCTGACCGACCTGCCACAGCGGGCGATCGCCATTGTCGGCTCCCGTGCCAACACCTCCTATGGGCAGCGAGTGGCCGCTGACATCGCAATGGGTGCAGCCGATGCGGGTATGACGGTGATCTCGGGCGCGGCATTCGGGATCGACACCGTGGCGCATCGGGCCGCCCTGGCCTATCCGGGTGAACTGCCCACCGTCGCGGTGCTGGCCTGCGGCATCGACCGGGCCTACCCGCTGGCCAACGCCGCGTTGATCGACCGGATCGCCGAGGTCGGCGCGGTGGTCAGCGAGTACCCGCCCGGCGCCTCACCCGCGCGGCACCGCTTCCTGGTTCGCAACCGCCTGATCGCGGGACTGTCGGCCGGCACGGTGGTAGTCGAGGCGGGTCGCCGCTCGGGCACTCTGTCGACGGCGAGCGCCTCGGCGACCCTGGGCCGGGTGCTGATGGCTGTGCCAGGGCCGGTCACCTCGGCGCTGTCGGTTGGCTGCCACATGCTGCTGTCCACTGGTCTGGCCGTGCTGGTGACCGGCGCGGCCGACGTGCTCGCCGCGGTCGGCGACCAACCCACCCCCGGCGGAGCGGAGGGCGTCCCAACGCCTGCGCCGCAGCCACTCTCGCCGAGATCGGACCGGCATCCGACCGATGGGCTGGAACCGGAGGTGGCCAGGGTCTACGAGGCGTTGCCGTTCCGCGGCCTCAAGACCGTCGCTCAGCTGTCGGTGGAGTCGGCGCTGCCCGCCGCGCAGGTGATGGCCGGCCTGGCCGTGCTGGAATTGCACGACCTGGTGCGGCGGCAGGAGGGCTGCTGGCGCCGAATCCGAAAATCGGACGAGCCGTAGGCAAACCCCGCCCGGCGCAGCACCGCGAGGCGCGGTGCACCTGAATCACGCGGTGCACCCGGAATGACACAGACGGCGGACGAGCGCGACCCCCTGCAGGACGGTCACAGATCGAGGACTATCTCGGTACGGGGTCGGCTGCAGCACAGCAGCACCTCACCGGCGTCCGGCTCGGTGAGCGGCTCGGGGGAGTAGGCGACGGCGCCCGAAAGCAGCGGCGTCGAGCAGGTGTGGCAGACACCGGTGCGGCAGGACCACCGGGTCGGGACGTCGCAGGCCTCAGCCAGCTCGAGCAGGCTGGTCCGGTCGTCGTCGAAGGCGGCGGTGATCCCGGCGCGGGCGAAGGTGACCATTGGCCCGGTGCCGGTGTGGGCCGGGGGGTGCGGGGCGGGTCGGTCGGACGGCACTACGCCCGGGTTGATCGCCGACAACGACGCGAAGACCTCGGTGTGAATCCGGCTGCCGGCCAGGCCCAGATCGGCCAGCGCCGCCGCCATCGCCTCCATGAACCGGGTCGGGCCACACAGGTAGGCGGTCGCATCTTTCGGCAGGTTCAGCTCTGCGAGCGCGGCCCGATCGATGCGACCGCGGGTCACGCCGATCTCGGAAACCCCTGCAGTGTCTGCGGTATAGAACACCTGGCTGCGCCCGCCCGGTAGCGAATCGACGAGCCGTCGAGCCTCACCGGCGAGGGCGTGCGTGGCGGGCCGGCTCGTCGTATGCAGCCACCACACCTCCCGGGTACTGCCCCGAGCAGCGAGCGCCTCCAGCATCGCCAGCACGGGAGTGACCCCGATGCCCGCCGACAGCAGCACAACGGGCTCGTCACCGTCGCGCAGGACGAACTCGCCACGAGGGGCCGCGACATCGATGTCTTCGCCGACGGCAAGCGTCGTTCCGATGTACCCGCTCGCCACGCCGTGACTCTCTCGCTTGACGCTGATGCGGTAGCTGTCGGCCGTGGACGCCGACAGGGAATAGCTGCGCACCGGCGCCGGCCGGCCGGCGCCGGTCAGCCGAATCGTCAGGTACTGCCCGGGCAGCGGCGCGGGCAGGGTGCCCGGCTCGACCGGCCGTAGGTGGACCGACGTGACGAGATCGGTTTCGTGCACGACGCGGCCGACCCGCAGCGGCCGAAACCCGGGCCATGCCGGGGCAATGGGCCGGGCAGGTCCGGCGTTCGGATGATCTGCCTGATTGACCAGGTCTCGGAACGAGCCGCGCCAGCCGGGGCTGAGGGCGGGCACGTCCAGCAGTCGGCGCATGGTGTCGATATCGCCGTCGGGCAGGTAGAGCAACGCGTCGGCCGAGGCGACAGTGACCTGTTCGGGAGCCGCCAAAACCTTGACGATGTCGTCGCCGGCCTGCACCAGCCCCTCCCGCAGCACCCGGAGGTAGAAGCCGGGTCGGCGGTGACCGACGAGCAGCGCGGCCATCTGCGGCTCGTCCAGCCGAAGGCCAACGCGGTAACAGGTGGTCCGCGGCTGGGTCACTTCGAACTCGGCACCCCCGATGCGATACCGATCACCGATGCAGACCTCATCGTCGGGCAGTCCGTCGACCGTGAAGTTCTCGCCGAAGACCCCGGAGGTCAGGTCCGACCGGCCCAGGTATCCACGCCAGTGCTCGTAGGACGCGGCCTGGTACACCATGACCGCCCGCTGCTCGCCGCCATGCCCGCCCAGATCACCCTGCCCGTCACCGTCCAGATTGAGCCGTCGGGCCATCACCGGCCCCGCCACCGGGTCCTTCCAGATCCCGGTGTGTACCAGGCGGCCGTTCCATTCGACGTCGCGTGGGCGGCCGACGTTCACCGACAGCAGTGTCGCCACACTTCACCCTTCGTCATCCGTACCGGAACACCCGGGGTCAGCATGCCACCGCGACCAGTCGCCGCGAGGGCACGGGGTGCGCCCGCGGCGGTGGATGGCCATCACCGCATGCAACTGTCGCCCGTGCGTGGCCGGACATCACGGGCAGCGACTTCGACTTGCTGGTTCGATTCATGCCCGAAGCCGTCGATAAGCAACGTCAGCAGACTGCCGCAGAGAAAGCGATGCTGTTGCCGCCATAATGTGGACCCCGAACCGATTTGTCACCCGATAGCGAATTTCGTGGGTAAATGCAGCCATAACGCGCACGCCGACTATGCGCGGTAGCCCAGCCACCTTGTCGTTAACAGTCCCATGCGCGGCGTTGCGGAGTTTCCTTTCCCTTGGACGCGCGGCTTCAGGGTTAGTGATGGGCCACCGTGTTAGTCTCGGGCAACTATCCCGCGGTACGAAGGAGTGCTCCAATGGCACGCAGGCGCGTCGAAATCATCACCAGCGACTTGACTGGTAAGGAGATCGGACGGCCGGAAGAAGTTGCCGAGATACGTCTGCTGGAGCACCCTTTGATCGATGCCCCGGTGCGGCTGGACGCCTATGTTCTGGAGGTTGCGGGCCTGGAGAACGATCAGCGGGAGCTGGTGACCATTGAGTTGTCACTGCCAAATACCCCGGCAGAGCGCATCGTGCTTGATCGCGAAGTATTCGACGGGTTGTTCAAGTCCGATGTGAACGAGGTGCTCGCTGCCGCTGATCCTTACCAGCCGGAAGGATCAGCTGGAGGGGCCCGACGTCGCGCCCGGACGGCAGAAGACTCCGGTCAGTCATTCTCGGCAACGCCGGGCGCCTCGCGCCAGGAGCGGGAGGCGATTCGCACCTGGGCCAATGCCAACGGGTTCACAGTTGGGGACCGCGGTCGGATCGCAGCCAACATCACCGAAGCGTTCCGGGCGGCGCACGGCTCCTAGCTGGCGCGGCGCAGTGCTCGCCCAGACCGATTTGGCAGCGTCCGGCGCGTCGCGCTTGACCCCGCAGGCCCCCTCGCGCAGCGTCGATGGCGTGGCTGACCATCGTTCCACCGAGCTGACGATCGAGGAGCTCCCGATGTCGTTGGCGGTGGCCCTGAACCGGTATCAGACTCATCTGCGATCGGAACGGAACCTGTCCGCCGCCACCGTGGCCGCCTACACCGCCGACGTCGCCGGCTTGCTTGACCACTTGACCCGGCTTCGGCCCGGAAATGACCGCCAGGTCGCCGACCTGGACCTGGCGGCCATGCGAAGCTGGCTGGCCAAGCTGCGCAGCACCGGGGCTGCCCGGACCTCGCTGGCGCGTCGGGCCGCGGCGGCGCGATCGTTCACGGCCTGGTCGGTGCGGGCCGGATTGGCGCCCACTGACGCGGGTGCCCGGCTGACCTCACCGCGAGCGACCCGCTCGCTGCCGCCCATTCTGGCTGTCGAACAGGCAGCCGCCATGCTCGACGGCAGTGGCGAGCCCGGTCAGCAGTCAACCGGGGGCAACCAGTCGGAGCCGCATGGCGCTATCTGGTTGCGAGACCAGGCCGTTCTGGAATTGCTCTACGGAACCGGCATCCGGGTATCGGAGTTGACCGGCCTCGACCTGACCGATATCGACCGCAGACGACGGGTGCTGCGGGTTCTGGGAAAGGGGTCAAAACAGCGAACGGTGCCGTTCGGCGTGCCGGCGGACCGAGCCGTAGGGGCCTGGATCGACCGCGGCCGCCGCCTGCTCGTCGCCCCCATATCAGGTCAGGCGGTGTTTCTCGGGCTCCGCGGCCGCCGAATGGACCCTCGTGCCGTCCGCACTCTGGTGCACGCACGGACGGCGGCCGTCCCCGGCGCACCGGACATCGGCCCGCACGGGCTTCGGCACAGCGCAGCCACCCACCTCCTCGACGGTGGTGCCGACCTCCGGGCGGTCCAGGAACTGCTGGGCCATGCCAGCCTCGCGACGACGCAGATCTACACCCACATCTCGTCAGAACGGCTGGCCGCGGTGTACAGACAAGCCCACCCTCGCGCCTGAAACCCGAAGCACCGACCCGAAAGCACCGTCACCGCGATCTCGACCGCTCAACGCTGCCACGGCAGCAGTCGCACCCTCAGTCCGATCAGCAGGCCCATCGGGTCGATGTAGGATCCGCCCGGCAGCCGGGCGCCCCAGTGCAGGCAGCTGGCCGGCCGACATGAACCGTGGCCGGCCACCAGCGTGCCGATCTGCTGTCCGGCCGTGACCCGGTCACCCGCGCGCAGCATCGAGAGCACCGGCTCGTAGCTGGTGCGGATCCCGGCGACATGCTCGATCGACACCACCCCTCGGCCGGCCAGCGCGCCGGCGAAGATGACGACGCCGTCCGCCGCTGCCAGGACAGGTCGGGCTGCCGGCAGTGCGAGATCGATTCCGCGATGCCCCGGCCCGTACCGCGAGGCCGGTGGCCGGAACCCGGTCAGGACTACCGCAGCACCCGCCACCGGGAGCACGAACCCGGTTCCGCCGACCCGTCCGTCCGCAGGAGGAGCAGTGGCGGACGGGGTAGCTGCAGCGCCGGTCGGTACAGCGCCGCACACCGCCAGACAGAAGCTCAGGGCAATGGCCTGCAGGACGATGCGCACCCGGCGCCGGTCAGTACCTGACATGGCTCCATCGTCGGATCCGGCCGACAAGAACTTCCACCCGGCTTTCTCGAATGTGGACAGCTCCGAGCATGTGCACAGCGTGCCGACCATCAGCGTGTTTGCGCGATTCACACCCGGGCGCACCCATCACGTAAGCTGGTCAGGCGACCGATGTTCACGTCGGCCGACTACGCACGCCCTTTGCCGGTGTGGACATCCCGCTCTCATGGCGGGAGTTGCCACCCACCACACCGGACGGCGCGCACCATGGTCCCCCTTCCGGGTCAGTGGCTGAGCTGGTTTCCACTCGCGAAACCGGCCCGGCCGATGACACCGGCGGTGGGTGGTGTGCACCGAGGACGTCAGGGCGCACGACCGCCGGTCGAGCGCGACAACCGAAACGCGCACCTCGCGAGCCTGGAAAGATCTTCGCGCTCGGGTATGCGCAGGAAACGAAAGGACGGCCGGTCACTATGGCTGTCGTCACCATGCGCCAGCTGCTGGACGCTGGTGTCCACTTCGGACATCAGACCCGGCGCTGGAATCCGAAGATGAAGAGATTCATCTTCACCGAACGCAACGGCAACTACGTCATCGATCTTCAGCAGACGCTGACCTACATCGACAAGGCGTACGAGTTCATCAAGGAAACAGTCGCCCACGGCGGGACGGTGCTGTTCATCGGCACCAAGCGCCAGGCGCAGGAGGCCATCGCCGAGCAGGCCACCCGCGTGTCGATGCCCTACGTCAACCAGCGCTGGCTCGGCGGCATGCTCACCAACTTCTCCACTGTGCACAAGCGTCTGCAGCGCCTCAAGGACCTCGAGGCGATGGAAACCTCCGGCGAGTTCGCCGGGCGCACCAAGAAGGAGGTGCTGCTGCTGACCCGTGAGAAGGACAAGCTGGCCAAGACCCTCGGCGGCATCCGCGACATGGCGCGGGTCCCCTCCGCAGTGTGGATCGTCGACACCAAGAAGGAACACATCGCGGTCGGCGAGGCGCGCAAACTGAACATCCCGGTCGTTGCCGTGTTGGACACCAACTGTGATCCGGACGAGGTCGACTACCCGGTACCGGGTAACGACGACGCCATCCGATCCGCTGCGCTGCTGACCAAGGTTGTCGCCGAAGCTGTCGCAGAGGGCCTGCTGGCCCGCTCCGGCGGTGCCGCGGTGGCTGCCGGCGAAGAGCCGCTGGCTGAGTGGGAGCGCGAACTTCTCGCCTCCGGCGATGCCGCTGCCGCTGTCCCGGCGTTGCCCGAGACCGCTGCCGACGAGGTTGTCACCGAGGGCGCTGTCACCGAACTGGTGGCCGACGCCGAGATCGCCGACGCGACGGTCGAGGGTGCCGACACCGCCAACGGCAGGGCTTCACTGAACTGACGGGTCGTTGCCGAGTGGCCCGTTTGTCGGGCCGCTCGGCATCTCTGCGTCCGGCATCGAGAAACCAGGAAGGATGATCGCCGAAGATGGCGAATTACAGCGCTGCAGACGTCAAGAAGCTCCGGGAACTCACCGGGGCGGGATTCATGGATTGCAAGAAGGCCTTGGAAGAGAACGAAGGCGACTTCGACAAGGCCATCGAGTTTCTCCGCATCAAGAACGCCAAGAACGCCTCCAAGCGAGCGGAGCGGACCACCGCCGAGGGCATGGTGGCAGCCAGCGGCAACGCTTTGATCGAGCTCAACTCCGAGACCGACTTCGTCGCGAAGAACGAGGACTTCCAGGGGTTGGCCACCAGGATCGCCGCTGCCGCAGCCGAACTCCCGGCCGGCGTCACCGTCGACTCGCTGCTGGCAGCTCCACTGGGTGAGGGCACCGTGCTGGACACCATCAACGACGTCGCCGGTCGGTTGGGCGAGAAGCTCGTGTTGAACCGGGTGGCCAAGTTCGACGGCCAGACGACCGTCTACCTGCACAAGCGGTCTGCTGATCTGCCGCCGGCGATCGGCGTGCTCGTCCAGTACTCCGGTTCCGGTGAGAACGCGGCCGAGGCGGCCCGCGGGGCGGCGATGCAGATCTCCGCACTGAGCGCGAAGTATGTGTCGCGCGACGAGATCCCGGCGGAGGTCATCGAGTCCGAGAAGCGCATCGCCGAAGGCATCGCCCGCGAAGAGGGTAAGCCGGAAGCGGCGCTTCCCAAGATCGTCGAGGGCCGGGTCAGCGGCTTCTACAAGGCGGCCGTTCTTGGCGAGCAGGCCTCGGTCCGCGATTCGAAGAAGACCGTCGGCAAGGTACTGGAAGAGGCAGGCGTCGACGTGACGGCCTTCGCCCGTTTCGAAGTAGGCACGGTCGGCGCAGTCTGACGCCCCGGTCGTTCGCCGGCCGGCCCGATCGAGGTCGCGGTCGGCTGGTGAGCGAACCAGCCTTCACCCACCGAGCGAAGATTGGACAGCGATGACCGACTCACTCTCCGACCGTCGACCATTCCGCCGGGTGGTGCTCAAACTCGGTGGGGAGATGTTCGGCGGCGGCCAGGTCGGCGTGGATCCGGACGTCGTGTCGACCGTGGCCCGGCAGATTGCCGAGGTGGTCCAGGATGGTGTCCAGGTCGCCGTGGTGATCGGCGGCGGCAACTTCTTCCGCGGTGCCGAACTGAACAGCCGCGGGATGGACCGGGCCAGAGCCGACTACATGGGCATGCTTGGAACCGTGATGAATTGTCTTGCGCTGCAGGACTTCCTGGAACGCGAACACCACCTGGACACGCGGGTGCAGACCGCCATCACGATGGGCCAGGTCGCCGAGCCCTACATTCCCCGGCGGGCCGAACGGCACCTTGAGAAGGGTCGCGTGGTCATTTTCGGTGCCGGCGTGGGAATGCCGTACTTCTCCACCGACACCACCGCCGCACAACGTGCCCTGGAGATCAACGCGGAGGTCGTGCTGATGGCCAAGGCCGTCGACGGCGTCTTCGATGCCGACCCCAGGACGGTGCCCGATGCGAAGATGTTCGCCGAGATCACCCATCGCGAGGTCCTGGAGAGAGGTCTGCAGGTCGCCGATGCGACGGCCTTCAGCCTGTGCATGGACAACGACATGCCCATCATCGTTTTCAACCTGCTCATCGATGGCAATATCGGGAAAGCGGTCAGGGGCGAGGCCATCGGAACGCTGGTCTCCACGCCGCGCTCCTGAGTCAGAGTTGTAGCAACCGCGCACGCTGGGACGAAAGGCACCGATATGTCCGACCTGATCGATGAAACCCTCTTCGACGCAGAGGAGAAGATGGAAAAGGCGGTTTCGGTCGCCAAAGAAGACCTGGCCACCCTGCGGACCGGCCGGGCCAACGCGAACACCTTCAGCCGGATCGTCATCGACTACTACGGTGCACCGACCCCGCTGCCACAAATGGCCTCCATCACCATCCCGGAAGCTCGGATGGCTGTCGTCAAGCCGTACGACATGAGTCAGCTCGGTTCGATCGAGAAGGCCATCAGGGACTCGGATCTCGGTGTCAATCCGAGCAGCGACGGGCACATCCTGCGGATCATCTTCCCGCAGCTGACCGAGGAGCGCCGACGTGAACTGGGCAAGACGGCTCGATCCAAGGGCGAGGATGCCAAGGTCTCCGTGCGCAATGTCCGCCGGCGGGCCAAAGAAGCGCTGGACAAGATGGTGAAAGACGGCGAGGCCGGCGAAGACGAGGGCGCGAGGGCGGAGAAGGAGTTGCAGTCGTTGACCGACCGTTACACGGCCGCTATCGACGACATCGTCCGGCACAAGGAAGCAGAGTTGCTCGAGGTCTGATGACTGGTCCGACATCTGCAGATCCGCCGGCCGGTGACCCGACATCGGATGCTGCGCAGGCGGTGCCGTCGGTGATGTCCAAGGCTGGCCGCAATCTCCCGACGGCGATCGGCGTCGGGTTGGTGCTCGGCGTCGGTGTGGTCGTCTGCCTGCTGCTGCTCCGTCAGTTGTTCGTCGGTGTGGTGGTCGCCGCGGTAGTGGCTTCCATCTGGGAGATGCGCACTACCCTCGCGAAGGCTCGCGGCATCACGATCGCCTGGATCCCGCTGGCGGTCGGATCGGCGGCGACCATCGTGCTGTCCTGGCCCTACGGACACACCGCTCAGACGGTCGGCATTGCGCTGACCGCCCTCGCGGTGATGGTCTGGCGGTTCCCTGGGGGCGCCGACGGCTACCTGGCCGATGTGACTGCGTCGGTCTTCCTGACCATCTACCTTGGCTTGTTCGCCTCGTTCGCCACCCTGATGGTCGCTCCGCATGACGGCCACGCCAGGGCGCTGGCCTTCCTGATCATGGTGGTCTGCTCCGATACCGGCGGCTACGCCGTTGGTGCACTGCTGGGTCGACATCCCATGGCGCCGAAGATCTCCCCCAAGAAGTCCTGGGAAGGCTTCGCCGGATCGGTGGTGGTTGCCATGAGCGGGGGTGCACTGTCGGTTGCGCTGCTGCCGGCGCTGCATCACCCGTGGTGGCAGGGTGCGGTGATCGGGGCGGTGATCGCATCGGTCTCGACTGCGGGGGATCTCGCGGAGTCGCTGATCAAGCGCGACCTGGGTGTCAAGGACATGGGAACGTTGCTGCCCGGCCACGGCGGCGTGATGGACCGGATGGATTCGCTGCTGCCGTCGGCGGTCATCGCCTGGACGCTGTTGAACGTCTTCATTCCGGTCTGAAACTCACCACCGGCCTGGCGGATGCGGAACCGGGGGACCTACGGTGCTGGGCGCCAGTGGTCGTTACCGCCGTCGGCGCGGCAGACGTACTTGCGGCCGTCTGCCCCCTTCCCGGTCATCTTTTGGTTCAGGCAGCCGCCGCCGTTGATCACGGCCCGCCAGGCCAGTGCGCCGTTCACGGCGAAGTTCCGTTGGCAGAAGACCGTCGATCCGCCTCTTACCGTCGCCTTCTCGCCCAGTACCGAACAGGGTTGGCCGGCCGCGGCCGTCCCAGGATCGGTGGGGGTGCTGCTGGGCGGCGTGGTCGGCGGGCGGGGCGGCGAGGTACTCGACGGCGCAGCCCTGGTGGTCGCCACCACCGTCAACGTGGTGATGACCGCAGGCCGAAGCGGGTTCCGAGTCGCCTTGACGATGGACGGCGTCGAACCGGCAGCGGGGGTGCGCCGCCGGCTGGAAGTGGTCGGGCGCGTCGGGCTGGTGGGTGCCGGGGCGGCGGATCCCGAGCGGGTCGACTGCCCATTCTCCGATGACGGAGCCGGATCGGCGGAAACCGGTGCTGATGCAGATACTGATGAGGTCGTGGATGCTGTCGTCGACGCGGCGGCCGGCGCAGTCACGGACTGCGTTCTGGCGTGGGTGCCGATGGTGATCACGGCTCCGATCAGCACACCCATTGTCACGCTGAGGGCGGCAGCGGTCAGGGTGATACCGGCGGAACGGCGCACTGTGCCTCCCTCCTGTCGCCCGACCTGGTCCCTGAACTGTGACATACGGGTAGCCTGTCGCCGTGCCGCGACGCTCCCATCGAGACCGCCGACGGCCCGACGTCGTTGGCTCGGAGGGCGGTTCCGGTCGATCTGCCGGGGCCACCGGCTGGCAGCGGCAGCAGTCGACCGCCGATGGCGAATTCCTGGTTCGGACGGTGACCGGAGGTCGATCCAGCAAGGCCTACCGATGCCCTTCCTGCCAGCAGTTGATCGATGCCGGGACCGCGCATCTGGTCGTCTGGCCGTCGTGGGAGGGGCCGGACGACGGCGGGGTGGCTCGCCGGCGGCACTGGCATACATCCTGCTGGGAGCGGCGAGCGAGCCACGGCGGACCGGGCACGCTGGCCTGGTAGATCGGCAATCCTGGTCAGTCGGCAGCGTGACGCTGTCGCCGGCGTATGAGAAGGTGTCACGCACCA
Organism: Mycobacteriales bacterium; assembly: GCA_038229825.1. Lineage (GTDB taxonomy): Bacteria > Actinomycetota > Actinomycetes > Mycobacteriales > Nakamurellaceae > Nakamurella. The sequence continues at coordinate 66,400 of JBBROB010000012.1, read as the reverse complement.
CCGATATCAAGGGGGCGCCATGTCCGGCGAACCGACGGACCGCATCACATTGCCGAGTTATCCCGGACTTGAAGCCATCCTGCCGGCCGTGGCCGGCCTGGCCCTGGCGATCCGCGGGCTGACCAAGGTCTACGACGGCCGGCCGGTGGTCGACCACATCGACCTCGATGTCCCAGTCGGCTCGTTCTTCGGCCTGGTCGGACCGAACGGAGCCGGCAAGACCACCACCTTGTCCATGGTCACCGGTCTGCTGCGACCTGATTCCGGGCGGGTCATCATGGCGGGCATCGACGTCTGGGCCGACCCGGTCCGCGCAAAGACGCAGATGGGTGTGCTGCCGGATGGGCTGCGTCTGTTCGAGCGGCTCTCTGGGCCGGAGTTGTTGTCCTACCTGGGGCGGCTGCGTGGCATCCCCGTGGCGACGGTCAACGCCCGGGCAAAGGAGCTCATCGCCGTGCTCGACCTCGACGAGGCCGGCTCGAAGCTGCTCGCCGACTACTCGACCGGCATGCGGAAGAAGATCACCCTGGCCGCCGCGCTGCTTCATGCGCCGCCGATCCTGCTGCTCGACGAGCCGCTGGAGGCCGTCGATCCCGTCTCTGCCAGGGTTATCCGCACAGTGCTGACCCGGTACACCGCCGGCGGTGGCACGGTGATCTTCTCGTCCCATGTGATGGCCCTGGTCGAAGATCTGTGCAGCCACGTCGCGGTGATGGGACACGGTCGAATCGTGGCGTCCGGGCCGATCGCCGAGGTTCGCGGCCCGGCCGCCAGCCTGGACGACGCATTCATGCACCTGGTCGGGGCGGACGACGTGGCGGAGGGGGGCCTGGAATGGTTGCGGTCTTCGCCGGCCTGAAATGGCGGCTGGTGAGCAGTCGGATCCGAGCCTCGACGGGTGCGGCCAAGGTCTGGATGATCCTCGGCTGGTGTGTGGTGCTGCTGTTCCTGGCGCTGCTGGTCGTCGGATTCGCTGCCCTGCGAACCGATCCCGCGCTGGCCCGGACGGTCGTGGTCTCCCTGTTCACCGTCCAGATGCTGTCCTGGGTGCTAGCCCCGCTGGTGGCCTTCGGGATCGACGAGACCGTGGATCCAGGCAAGTTCGCCCTCCTGCCGTTGACCACCGGAACTCTGCAGCGCGGTTTGCTGATTGCCTCGCTGGTGGGGTATCTGCCGGTGGCGAACGCCATCGTCCTGCTGGGGGCCGCCATTGCACTGTCGTCGAGCTGGACTCTGCTGCCGGTTGCGTTGGCCTGTTCGGCGGCCCAGTTGCTGCTCTGCGTGATCGTCTCCAGAGCCGCCTCCACCGCGATGTCCGGGCTGATGTCCGGCCGCCGGGGCCGCGACCTCGGCATGGCGATCGGATCCATGCTGTTCGTGGTGTACATCGGACTCTCGTTCGCGCTGAACCAGACGGCATCCAAGGGCAGCTCCGGTGGGCCGTCCTCTCTCGATTCCGGGGTCACCTCGATCGGCCGCCTGCTTTCCTGGGGCCCGAACGGCGCCTTGGCGATCATCCCGGCCACTGTCGGTGACGGCCAGTGGTGGCGGTTCCTGATAGCGGCAGCGACCGCCGGTGCTGCCCTGGCCGGCGGCTGGTGGTGGTGGGCGATGGCCCTGCGCACCAGCATGAGTACGGTGCCCTCCGCCACCGAGGGTTCGGCCCCGGCCGACCGTGCCGAATCCGGAAGGGCGGTCGCCGACTCGCTCGGCGGGATGATCTCGCTGGTCGTCGCAAGGGACCGGGTGCTGACCTGGCGGGACCCGATGCGTCGAATCCCTTGGCTGGTGGTGCTGGCGCTGGCGGTGCTGTGGCCGTTGCTGGTGGTCAAGGGCCATGGGTCGCTGTTCGGCGTGGCGTTTCCGTCGTTGATGATGGGATTGCAGGCCGGCAACCAGTACGGCGTCGAGGGGACGGGTGTCTGGCTGCACATGGTGGCCTTTGCCGACCGCACCCGAGCCAGGGGAGAGGCCCTTGGGCACTCGGTTTTCGTGATCGTTCCCGGCACGGTGATCGTGGTTTTCGCCGTGTTTCTGCAAGCCGTCATCCGCGACGACCTGAAATGGGTGCCGGCAACGCTCGGAGTCTGTCTGGCCATGATGAGTGGCGCGATCGCCGTCACCGGATACATGTCGGCCCGCCTTCCGTATGCGATGCGCCAGAGCCGAAAAACCATGTTCGCCAACAGCATTCCGGGTCAGAAGGGCCGAACCCTCGGAGCGACACTGGGATCCATGGCCGGCGGGGTGTTGGTCGCGCTGCCCGCAGTCGTCCTGCTGGTGCTGTCGCTCGCCGTATCACCGATCTTCGGGTGGGCGGCATTGGTGGTGGGACCGGTCTGCGGCGGGATCGCGGTGATCGCAGTGTCCAACCTCGCGGCGTCGACCTATCTGAGTCGGATGCCCGAGATCCTGGCGACGGTGGCCCTCGGCGACCGGAGCTGATCGGGCGCCCCGACCCCCGCCCCCGCCGCCCGGCCTGAGGACCGGCGTCAGCGGCGCCCGCGAGTACGGATGCGATGTGCGTCGTGCGATTCGGGTCGCGGGTTCGCGTCGATCGCCAGATCGGCGACGTCGTTGGAGTACTCCGCGTGGTCGATGCCGTTGACCGTTCCATTCGCCTCGACCTGCGCGGAGGTGGACGGCATCACCTCGGATGTCCTGCCATTGAGCGCGGCACCGCCGGGGGAGTCAGACCCGGCGTCGTCCTCATCTGCAGTCATCGGACCGTCGGCCTGATCGCCGAGCTTCGGCACCGGGAGATCAACCGGAGTCGGACGGTCAGCGGGGTCGACCGGGAACTGCGCGACCACTGGTCTGCCCTGCTCGTCGGCGGGCGGCGCGATCAACGCCGGCGCCGAGCCGGCCAGCTCGCGGATGTGGTCCAGATGTCCGGCCAGCGAGGCCAGCTGACCGGTGACCTGATCGCGCAGCACCTGCAGAGCGAGAACCGCCTGGTCAGCGTCGGCGACCCGCTGGTGCGACTCGACCGCCGCCCTGTTCACCAGTGCGTTCGAATAGGTGGTGGCCTGCTGCATCAACCTCTCCGACTCCGCCGCCGCCGCCGCGACCAGCTGCTCCGCATGAGCGGTGGCGTCGGCGACCAGTTGGTGCGCCGTCGATACCGACGCTTCGTCGCGTTCGGTGATCACCCGGTGGGCGTCATGGCGGCGGGCCGTGATTGCGATCTCGAAGTCCTCTTCGACCTGGGTGCGGTGCGCGAGACTCTCGGCGTCGAGTCGATCGCGCTTCGCGGCCGTTTCGCCGGTCAGGTTCTCGGCAGCTGCCCGTGCCTGGTTGATGGTCTCCTCGGCCTCGGCCCTGGCCTCCGCAAGCTCTTTCTGAGCGGCCCGATGGGCCTCGTCGAGGGTCTGTTCGGAGTTCGCTCTTGCCTGCGCGACGGTCCGTTCGGCCTCGGCGTTGGCCTCCTGCAGCAACCGTGCGGATTCCTCCTGCGCCTGACTCCTGGTCTCCTCGGCCTCCGACGTCGCCTCGGCTATCAGCCCGTGGACCTGCTCGGCCAACTGCTTGCGGGTCCGCTCCCGCTCCGCGTCGAACGCGGCACGCGCCTTCGCAGCCTCGGCCAGCGACTTGTCCAGCTGTCCGCGCAACCGGTCCGAGTCGGCTTCGGATCGGGCCCGGATCTCACTGGCCTCTTCCTCGGCCAGACGGATCATTCGCTGCATCCGGTCGGACAGGTTCGACATCGACACCGGCTCGAGCGCACTGCGGTCGAGCTGGGCCCGTAGCGTGTCCGCTTCGGCCTGGGTCGCAGCCAGTTGTCCGCCGAGTTCACTCAACCGCTGGTTGGTCGCGTCGCGATTGGCGGTGGTGATGCGCAGGTCGTATTCGAGCCGTTCCAAATGGGCGGTGACCTGCTCGGGCGAGTAGCCGCGCCGCACCAGGTCGAAAGGGGCTTGCGCGGGCAACCAGTCACCAGAAGTCATGCCACCAGTGTTCCATCCGCCCGGTGCTGTGCCGGACTAACCCTCCGGCGCAAACGCGAGTGAATTATCATGCTCTGGCTCGTTCGACTGGGCGGCCGGCTCGACAAGCTCCACGAGAACGCCACCGGCGTCCTTGGGATGGACGAAGTTGACCTTCGACCCGGCGGTGCCGGCCCGCGGACTGTCGAACAGCAGGCGCAGTCCGCGGGCGCGGAGCATCGCGGATGCCGCATCGATGTCGGTCACCCGGTAGGCAAGCTGCTGCAGACCGGGCCCGGCCCGATCGATGAACCTGGCGATCGTCGATGTCGGTGTCAACGGCGCCAGCAACTGGATCTGCGTGCCCGCGTCGAACCGGATCATGGCCTCCTCGACGCCCTGCTCGACGTTCGTCTCCCGGTGCGCCAACACCCCGCCCAGCACCTCGGTGTGAAAGACGATCGCGGCATCCAGATCCGGCACGGCGATGCCGACGTGATCCACGCAGACCATGGGAATCCCGGACGGCAGTGTCATGCCTTCACGGTATCGGTGATCCGCGCAGACGTGGCGTCGGGCATGTCAACGACTCCCAGCCCATCACTCATCGTTTCGACATGGTCGACCGGAGTCACGCGAAATCCCCCGCCGAACGCCGCACCTTGGTGAGCAGCGCCGACAGCTGGGCTGACTCGTCATCGGCCAGACCGAACAGACCGAAGTTGGCAGTGGTGACGGCGCTCGTCGACTCGGCCAGGCGTTGCCGGCCGGTGTCGGTCAGCTCGACCAGCGTGGTGCGCCGGTCGCTCGGGTGCGGCAGCCGCCTGGCGAGACCGTCGGCCTCCAACCGGTCGACGATGTTGGTGATCGAGGTGGGGTGCAGCTGGAGCCGCTCGCCCATCATCCGCATCGGCAGTGACCCCCGCCGGGAGAACGACAGCAGCACAAGCGCCTCGTAGCGGGCGAAGGTGAGGCCGTGCGGTTTGAGCGCTTCATCGACGCTTGCCTGCAGGATCTGCTGGACCCGCATGATATTTGTCACCGCCGCCATCGCCCCGTTGGGCCCGATCCGCTCGGCCCAGGTCTGCGCTGCCTTTGCGATGGGGTCGAAGGGCAGCGTGCGGGCGGGGGCATTCGACGTCATCCGCTGACGTTAGCAAGCATCTGCCTGCGCACCCGGCGTCAGCGACCCCGGCGCATTGGGCGGCGGCAACCTGTTCGGGGCCGGCCCGGCCGCCTCCAGCGCCGCACAGCGTGGCTCGGCAGGGCTGTCGGGGGGGCCGCGTAGCGTCGCAGCCAGTCCCTCGATCGTCGGGTGCGTGCAGGCGAAATGGGCAGAGGCGCAGGAGCGTGACACCGGCATGAAGATCTGGAACCCGTTCGCCAAGCGGTCAGCGTGGCACCGCGGCACCTTGGTGGGGTTCGACCTGGAGACGACCGGTGTCGACACGACCACGGATCGGGTGGTGAGCGCAGCCGTGGTGCACGTCGCGCCGTCCGGCCGGGTGTTGCGCTCCCGGGAATGGCTGGTGGATCCGGGAGTACGGATCCCGCCAGCGGCGACCGCAGTCCACGGCATCAGCACGGAGTGGGCGAGGGCGGCCGGCCGGCCGGCCGGGACGGCCGTTGCCGAGATCATGGGGGAGTTGGCGGCGGCCTGGCTGTCGGGATTGCCGGTCGTCATCTTCAATGCACCCTACGATCTGACCCTGCTGGACGCGGAAGCCGTCAGGAGCGGCTTGCCCCGGCTCGCGGACCAGCCCTGGTGGGCGTCCGCCTGGGTGATCGATCCGCTGGTGATCGACCGGGGCGTCGACCCGTACCGGCGCGGGAAACGAACCCTCGTGGCCGCCGCCGAGCACTATGCGGTGGCGGAATGGGATGTCCACTCGGCCGCCGGAGACGCCATTGCGGCCGTTGCCGTGGCCAGAGCCATTGCCGCGCACGTCAAGGTCGTCAACCGGGCCGATGCGCAGACCTTGCACCGAGCGCAGATCGGCTGGCACAGCAGCTGGTCCGTCGAGCTGCAGGCCCATCTGCGTTCGCGGGGCAACTCCCAGGCGATCGTCGACTGGGCCTGGCCGCTGCGCCCGCCGGTGGTCGGCCGGCACCGAGCAACCGAAGCCGGCCCGATCAGCGACCAGCCCGGGCGGCACTGGGCGGCCGAGCCGGCCGCCCGGGCGGCCGACGGCGACGAGTTGCCTGGTTGGCTGACCCATCACCCGGCCGCCTGACGGCGTCGGGTGCGGCGGTCGAACCGGGCGGCCAGGATGGAGGGCGGGCAGTAGCGTCCCGGCGGCACGAGAAAATGGCGCTATGACCCGCCCGGACCGCCGCCAACAGGCTGCCCTTTCCTCAGCCTTCACCGGCGCCATCGACCTGTCCGCACTGAAGAACCGGCCGGCGCCGGCCGGCGGCCAGCCGGCGCAGCAGAAACCGCCCTCCAAATACACCATCGACGTCACCGAGGCCACTTTCGGCGAGGTGGTTCAGGCATCGACGGAGGTTTTGGTCGTCTTCGATCTGTGGTCGGCGAGATCAACGCTGTCGACGTCGTTGTCGGACGTGCTGAACGTCGTGGTCGACGGCGCGCATGGCGCCTGGGTGCTGGCCAGGGTCGATGTCGACACGAATCCACGGGTGGCGCAGGCCTTTCAGGCAAGGGAGATACCCACCATCATCGCGGTCGGAGGGGGCCAGCCGGTCGACGCCTACGCGGGCCCGCCCGACGAGGCCCCGGTCCGTGCCTGGATCACCGGCCTGCTGGATGCGCTGCGAGATCGGTTGCCCGGCATCCGGGCCGCCGAGGAAGCGGCCGGGGTCGAACCGGCGCCGACGGCCGAACCGGAGGATCCGCGGTTCACCGCCGCCGAGGACGCGCTGATGGCAGGCGACTACGCCGGAGCGACGTTGGAGCTGGAGCAGATTCTGGCGGCGGAGCCCGGCAACGAAAGGGCCACGGCCGCCTTGGCGCAGACGGTTTTTCTGGCCAGAACGGACGCCCTGCCGCCGGAGACGGTCGCTGCGGCCGATGCGGCGCTGGATGACGTGGCGCTGCAGTGCGATGCGGCCGATCTCGAAGTGGCCGACGGCAAGGTGGAGGCCGGGTTCGACCGCCTCATCGACACCGTGAAGCGTACCGAAGGAGACGAGCGCACGACGGCGCGTGAGCACCTGATAGGGCTCTTCGGGCTGTTCGCGGTGGATGACGAGATGGTCAAGCAGGCCCGCCGGAAGCTGGCGGCCGCCCTGTACTGAGCAGCCGGCCCACACTCCCCTGGATACATCGCCGGGTGTAACGTCCCCAGATGTGGAGTCACAGAGCGACGGGTCGGTGCTGGCCCGGTTCGGGCACGCCCTGTCCGATCCGACTCGATCCCGGCTCCTGCTGGCCCTGCGCGAGAGCCCGAGCTATCCCTCCGATCTCGCAGAGCAGCTGGGCGTGAGCAGGCAGAGCCTGTCCAATCACCTGACATGCCTGCGCGGTTGCGGCCTGGTCGTCGCCGTTCCCGAGGGCCGCCGCGCTCGGTACGAGCTGGCCGACGCCCGCCTGGCGCATGCCCTGACTGATCTGATCAGCGTGGCCCTTGCGGTCGATCCGCAGTACTGCCCGCCCGGCAGGCCGAAAATGCCCGGTGCTGGCCGGACGGCCCGCTGATGGCTGACGATCACCGTCATGACCACGGCGGACCGGGTCACGGTCACCCGGTCGCCGACGGCGCCGACCGGCGCTACCTGTCGGGCGCACTGGCGCTGATCGTTGCATTCCTGATCACCGAGGTGGTCGTCGGGCTGATCGCCGGGTCGCTGGCCCTGATCTCCGATGCCGGGCACATGCTCACCGACGCCGCGTCGATCGTGCTGGCCCTGATCGCCATCAGGCTGTCTGCCAAACCGGCCAAGGGCCGGTGGACGTACGGATTCAAGCGGGCAGAGATCCTCTCCGCCCAGGCGAACGGCATCACCCTGCTGCTGTTGGCGGTCTGGTTCATCTATGAGGCGATCCACCGACTGATCGACCCGCCGCAGGTGCAGGGCCTGCTGGTGTTCCTCACCGCGATGGTCGGCATCCTCGTCAATGTCGCCGCGGCCTGGCTGATCTCCAAGGCAAACCGGACCAGCCTGAACGTGGAGGGCGCGTTCCAGCACATCCTCAACGACCTGTACGCGTTCATCGCCACCGCTATCGCCGGTTTGGTGGTGCTGTCCACCGGATTCGGCCGGGCCGATGCCATCGCCGCCCTGGTCGTGGCCTCGTTGATGATCAAAGCCGGCTACGGCCTGGTCCGCGAGTCGGGTCGGATCTTCCTGGAGGCGGCCCCGGCGAGCCTGGACCCTGACCTGATCGGCCCGGCGATGGCGGCCAGGCCATGCGTCGCCGAGGTGCACGATCTGCACATCTGGGACGTCACATCGGGTATGCCTGCCCTGTCGGCGCACATTCTGGTGGACCCCACCGGCGACTGCCATGCGGTCCGGCGGGATCTGGAGGTGCTGCTGTGGGGCGACTACCGGATCGATCACACCACCTTGCAGGTCGATCACAGCCGCACCGGACCGGACGGGCCAGGTGCGCAGTATCAACCCGGCGAAAACTGCGAAGAACCGCACGGCCTCCGGCACCACCCCGCGGTGAGACCGGGATCGGGGCCCGTGACCTTCCCTGTGCAGCCGCCGCATTGAGCCCTCCGTCATCGCCCCGGTCGGTGACTGACCTCCCTGCCGGACAAGGGCACGCCGGTTAGCCTGGCCGAGGTGACCATGGCCCCGGTGACGGCGAGAGCGATCGGCACCAGAAGATCCAGCCCGCTGTGGGTGAATTCCAGGACCAGCACGATCGCGCACAGCGGCGCCCGCTGCGTGGTTGCCAACACCGCCGCCGCACCTATCAGCGCGAATCCGATCGTCGGGGTGCCCGGCCAGAGCATCGACCACGCACCGCCTGTCAACGCCCCCAGCACGGCACCGGTGGCCACGGCCGGGGTCAGCAGGCCACCATGGGCGCCGCTGCCCAGACATGCTGCCGTCACGATGGGCTTGAGCAGCAGCAGCGCACCGAGCGTCAGCAATCCCAGCGAACCGTCGAACGCCAGCTGGGCCGGTCCTTTCCCGTTGCCCAGCAGTTGCGGATAGCCGATGGCCAACGACCCGACGCCGGCGAAGACGACGGTGATCACTACAGGCACCCGCCAGCCGGTCGGGGCCAGCGTGCGGCTCCACCGGACCAGCCGGTTGAACGCGGTCCCGGCCAGCCCGGCGATCGGGCCCAGCAACAGGGCGAAGACGATCTCGTTGGCGTGCAGACCGGCCGCCTGCACCAGGTACGTCGGATGGGTCGATAGCACCGGCCAGGCGACGGCGGTGGCGGTGGCGGAGCTCAGCAGCGCTGGCACCACATCGGCGATCGCCGCCGAGGTCAACAGAATCTCCAAGGTGAACAGTGCGCCGCCCAGCGGCACGTTGTAGACGCAGGCCAAACCTGCCCCGGCGCCGCAGGCCAGGATGGTGCGACGCTGGCCGACAGCCAGCCGGGCTCGGTCGGCCAGCCACCCGGCCAGCGCGCTGCCCAGCAACCGCGGGGCGCCCTCGCGGCCCAGGGACGCCCCGAAACCGACGGCCAGGATCTGCAGGGACGCCTCGGCGGTGACCGGGCCGATCGGCATCGGACGGGCCGTTCTCATCGCCTCGCCGACGCCGTCGATCGGGTCCGCCCACCGCCGCAGCGCATACCAGCCGAGCCCGACGACTACGCCGCCGATCGTCAGGGCCAGCACTCGACGCAGCGGGGCCGCACGTTCCACGCCGGTGAGAAAGGTCGACTCGGTGTAGCCGAATGCAAGGTGCTGGGTCAGGTGCAGCAGCAGCGTCAGAGCGATGCCGCCGGCTCCGGCGGCCAACCCGGTCAGCACAGCGACAAGGAGCAGCCGGGAGTCGAGCCCTGTGGGCAGGCCCCCGCCACGGTCGGTCATCGACACGCCGTCCGGCCCTTGGCAAAGCCGTCGGCGTAGCCGGCGAGTTCGTCGAAGGTGGCCGTCGGGCGAGCGCGCATCATGTCCAGCGCTTCGTCGGCGTCACCGGCCCAGGCGCCGAGTCGGCCGGTCGCGGCGTGGCCGAACACCGAGGCGGTCCACGCTCCGGTGAAGCAGGCGGCTCCGACCGGTGTGCCGGTCACGACGAGACCGATCGCCAGGGCAAGGGTGGCGGCGTCGGCGAACTGCCCGTACGGCGCTGCCGCAGCCAGATCGGCTGCGGAAGGTTGGACGGGGCCGAATGCGGAGTGCGCCGCATTCGGCAGGGTCGAGGCGAATGACTCGATAGTTGAGCGGCCGGCGGCCAGAGCCGCTGTGGTGCCGGCGAAACGATCGGCAGCCGGCCGGGTGACCAGCCCGGCCCGCCCGAGCGTCGGACTGATCGCCGATCTGGTCAGCCGGTGGCAGGCAAGAGCACCACCGGAGTACCCGAGCAGGATCGCGGTCAGCCGGTCCAGGCTCAGCCCGTGGGCGGTCGGGTCGGCGACGGCGGTGGCCACCGGATCCCGGAAGTCGAGCAGCGGGGCTACCGCGCGGATCATGGACGAGGCGGGCAGCCGAACGTGGGTGGCATGACCGCCCACCACCCATGCCAGGAACGACCCCGCGTAGCAGTCACCCTGAGCCTCGACCAGGATGCCGGGATAGCTCGGCGGGTCGGCCGACCGCTGGGCGGCTGTCGGACCGATCCTGGCCTGGATGGCATGGCCGAACTCATGGGCCAGCGCTGCGGTGAGAGCGGCCACCCCGTAGTGGCCCAGGAGCACGGGGATCAACCCGGCCGAGTCGTACACGATGGCATCGCCGCTGGGGCAGTAGTAGGCGTTCCCGGCGATCTGGTCCGGTGAGCTGATACAGAAGGAGGTGCCGGCGGCGGCCGTCGAATCGATGGAGGCGTAACCGGCCAGCGGCCGGAAGGGGGTGCCGAACAGTTGCGGCAGGGTGGCCGCCCAGTACGCATTGAGGTCGGCCAGCACACCGTCGACCGCTGCGTCGTCGGACCGGCTGGCCGGCCCGACGGGTCCGATGTGCCGGATGGCCGGCGGCGCAGACCCGCCATCAATGCTGATGATCGTCTCAGCGGCAACCGCTGCTCCCGTCGACTCCCGCGAGCCCGATCCGGCAGCGAAGAACGATGCCCCAGAAGCCGCTATCACGGTGGCGCCGAGCCAGCCGGCCCAACGCCGCCGAGCGGCCGTCCACTTCATCTGCGAGTCAACTGCGCGGGCCGGCCCGTTCCGGTCAACCGGGTCGCACCGTCGCCGGAGTACTGCCCGTCAGGCGGTCGGCGCCGACTCCGGCACCAGCCACAGCGCCCCCAGCGGCGGCACCGTCAGGGTGGCTGACGCCGGCAAACCGTGCCAGGCCTGCTCGGAGGCGACGACCGCGCCCATGTTGCCGGCCCCGGAGCCGCCGTAGCTGACCGAGTCGGTGTTCACCGCTTCGCGCCAGACGCCGCTGAACGGCAACCCGACGCGGTAGCCCGAATGCGGTCGGGGGGAGAAGTTCACGACGCAGACCAGGGCCGACCCGTCGGATCCCCACCGCAGGTACGCCAGCACGTTGCCGTCGCGGTCGTTCGCATCGATCCAGCGGAAGCCCTCGGGCACGAAGTCCTGGGTGTACAGGGCCGGGCTGTCCCGGTAGACCCGGTTCAGGTCGCTGACCAGGGTGCGGACACCGTCGTGGATGGGGTAGTCGCGCAGCTGCCACGGCACCTGCACCGATTCGCTCCACTCCCACGGCGTGCCGAGCTCCTGGCCCATGAACAACAGTTGCTTGCCGGGATGGGACCACATGTATGCGTAGTACGCACGAAGCGTCGCGGCCTTCTGCCACTCATCGCCAGGGATCTTGGACCACAGGGAGCTCTTCCCGTGTACCACCTCGTCGTGTGAGATGGGCAGCACGAACTGCTCGGTGTAGGCGTACATCATCGAGAAGGTCAGCTCGTTGTGGTGCCAGGCCCGGTAGATCGGGTCCCTGGCGATGTAGCTCAGCGTGTCGTGCATCCAGCCCATGTTCCACTTCAGGTGGAAGCCGAGACCACCGAGGTAGGTGGGCCTGGTGACGCCCGGCCACGCGGTCGACTCCTCGGCGATCATCAGCGTGCCGGGCACCCGCTTACCGACCGTGGCGTTGGTTTCCTGGAGGAAGGCGACCGCGTCCAGGTTCTCCCGTCCGCCATAGGCGTTCGGCAGCCACTCGCCGTCCTTGCGTGAGTAGTCCAGGTAGAGCATGGAGGCCACGGCGTCGACGCGGAGTCCGTCGAGGTGGAACTCCTCCAGCCAGTAGAGAGCGTTCGCGACCAGGAAGTTGCGGACCTCCCGGCGGCCGAAGTCGAAGACCAGGGTGCCCCAGTCCGGCTGCTCACCGCGCCGCGGGTCAGCGTGTTCGTAGAGGTGGGTCCCGTCGAACCTGCCCAGCGCCCATTCGTCCTTCGGGAAGTGGGCGGGCACCCAGTCGAGGATGACTCCGATGCCGGCCTGGTGCAGCCGGTCGATCAGGTATCGAAAATCATCGGGAGCCCCGAAACGTGGGTCGGGCGCGTAGTAGGACGTCACCTGGTAGCCCCAGGAGCCGCCGAACGGATGGCCGGCCAGCGGCAGGAACTCCAGGTGGGTGAAGCCGGTCTCGGCCAGGTCCGTCACCAGGGCGTCGGCCATCTCGCGGTAGCTGATGTCGGTCCGCCACGAACCGGCGTGGATCTCGTAGATCGACATCGGCGCAGTCAGATGGTCGGTGGCCGTCCGCCTGTCCAGCCATTCCTGGTCGGCCCAGACATAGCTGCTGGTGGTGACGATGGAGGCGGTGGCAGGAGGGACCTCGCACCCGAACGCCATCGGGTCGGCCTTCTCCCGCCAGACCCCGTCCTGACCGAGGATCTGGAACTTGTACCGGGTGCCGGCACCGACGTCGGGCAGGAAGATCTCCCACACGCCGGAGGAGCCAAGGGATCGCATCGGCTGCCCGGCGCCGGACCAGTGATCGAAGTCGCCACTGACCCTGACCCCCCTGGCGCTGGGTGCCCACACGGCGAACGATGTCCCGGTGACGCTGCCGATGGGTGTGTCGTAGCTGCGGACGTGCGCGCCGAGCACGTTCCAGAGGAACTCGTGGCGGCCCTCACCGATCAGGTACAGGTCCATCTCGCCCAGGGTTGGCAGCCATCGGTATGGGTCGTCCACCTCGTAGGAGACGTCGCCGTCGGCACCGGGATAGACGACCCGGAGCCGGTAGTCGGCCGGCGGTCCCGGCACCGTGATCGCGAAGACCCCGCCGTGGACGTGCTCCAGCGGCACTTCCTTTCCCTCGGTCAGCAGAGTGACCGACTTGGCGTGGTGGCGCAGGGTGCGGATGACAGTGGTGCCGTCCGGCTGGGGATGCGCACCCAACAGGCCGTGCGGGTCGTGGGTGTCGCCGCCGATCAGCTTTTCGTACTCATCGACGGTGGGTGCTGCCGGTGCCGGCGAACTGGCCGGCGCGGACGAGGTGGCCGGCGGTGACGCCGGGGCGGCGCTGGCCGTCGCTTCCAGACGCCCGGTGACGACCGCTGACTCTTTCGGTGTGCTGGGTCTGCTCACTACTTGCCTCCGGTGTTGATGAGTCTGACGACGGCCTGTAGCGGGATCGGTTCCCAGCTGGGCCGGTGGCCGTGCTCGTAGGCGACCTCGTAGACCGCTTTGTCAAGTTCGAACGCGGCGAGCAACGACCCCAGGTCGCGCGGGTCGTGACCGGCGACTGCGGCGTAGCCGTCGCAGAAGGCCGCCCGGTTGCGGGCCGCCCACTCCTGGGCACGGTAGGCGTGTTGTGAGTCCGATGGGCCGCCGGAGTGGTGTGCCGCGTAGTCGAAGGATCGCATCATTCCGGCAATGTCGCGCAGCGGCGAGTGCATGGCCCGTCGGTAGGCCAGGGATTTGGACGGTTCACCCTCGAAATCGATGATCGCCCAGCCGGTCAACGTCCGCAGGGTCTGACCGAGCTGCAGATCGCCGTGAATGCGTTGCACGGCGATCGAGGCGGGTGCCCGGCCCGGACCGTCGGCTCGATGAAAGGCGGCGACGATGTCCGGAAGCAACGCCTCGATCGACGGGACATGGGCGGCGACCGCCTCGGCGCCGGACACCATCGCACTGATCAACCGGCCGAAGTCTTCGCCAACCAACACAGCGGTGCCGAACGCGGCAGCCAGGTCCGCATGCACATCGGCGACCGCACGGCCGAGCCGCAACGACTCGGAGGCGAAGTCACCGCCGACCTCGTCGGCTCGCAGGTCCCCCTCGGCCATCAGATCACGGACGCTGGCCGTGGCCATTGCCCAGCCCTCGGCGCTGTTGGCGAAAAAGCCGGTGAGCAGCGCCAGGGTGGTGCGTTCGCCGGCGACCGGTCCCTCGATCACCCCCAGCGCCGGTGCGATGTGCGCGGATCCGGCGGCCTGCAACGCCCGATGCACCTCGGCGTCGGGGTTGAGACCCGGCTCCAGCCGGCGGAACACCTTCAGGATGCCCGAGTGGCCGTAGACGATCGAGGTGTTCGACTGCTCGGCACTGATCACCAGGCCGGCGGCGGCGGAATCGATGACGGTGCCGGGTTCTGGCAGGAAGTCAAGACTCCCGATGCTGACGCCGGCCGCGATGTTCTTCAGCACCAGAGCCGAGACGTCGGCATCGTGCAGCGCGTCGTAGGCGAACTGGCCATCTGTCTCACCGATCAGCACGTGGGCGAACCGTTCCGGGTAGTACCCGGTCCATCCCACCCAGATCTGGTATCGCTGCGTGCCGCTGGGCGACGGAACGGTGAACAACACCTGCTCGACGGACTTGCCGTCGAGTTCGGCGACCCGGGTGCGCGCCTCGATGGTGACCGCGGCGAGCTGCTCCCCCTTCGTGGCGAACCATCGCTGGCCCGGCAGCCAGCGCGCGAGTAGTGCCGCCAGTGCCGACCCGGCGCCGCCCCGCTGATCGTCAGCGTCCTGGTAGTCGGTGGTGCTCAGCTGGACGTTCCCGGACTGGTCGTTCATTCGTTCAGGACACCCCCTATCCGTTGTAATCCGGCTCGCCGCTGTAGCCCGGCTCGCCGTTCTGGTCGGCCATGGTGAGGTCGAACCAGTAGAAGCCGTGACCTGGCAGGGTGAGCAGATAGGGCAGCTCGCCGATCGGTGGGAACGGCGTCCCGCCGGTCAGCTCGACCGGCACCTGGCCCGTGTGCCCCCTCAGGTCCAACTCGACCGGCTGCGGGAAACGCGAGAGATTGTTGACGCACAGCACAGTTCCCGCCGGGGAGCTTTCCGAACCCGGGAAGGTCCGCACGTACGACAACACCGTGGGATTGGACCCGCCGAGGTCGAAGAACTCGCCGAGGGCGAAGGCCGGGTGGCGCTTCCGAATCTCGATCATCCGCCTGGTCCAGTGCAGCAGGGAAGCGGTGGTGTTCATCTGAGCTTCGACGTTCACGGTCTGGAATCCGTAGACCGGGTCCATGATCGCCGGCAGGTAGAGCCGGGCCGGGTCGGAGCGGGAGAAGCCGGCATTGCGGTCGGGTGACCACTGCATCGGCGTTCGCACGCCGTCCCGGTCGCCGAGCCAGATGTTGTCGCCCATGCCGATCTCGTCCCCGTAGTACAGGCACGGCGAACCGGGCAGGCTGAGCAACATAGCGGTGAACAGTTCCTGCGAATTGCGGTCGTTGTCCAGCAGCGGGGCCAGTCGCCGCCGGATACCGATGTTCGCCTTCATCCGGGGATCGCCCGCGTACTCGTTCCACATGTAGTCGCGGTCCTCGTCGCTGACCATCTCCAGGGTCAGCTCGTCGTGGTTCCGCAGGAAGATCCCCCACTGCGACGTCGACGGGATGGGCGGTGTCTGAGCGAGGATTTCCGAGATGGGAAAGCGGGACTCCCGGCGGGCCGCCATGAAGATCCGTGGCATCAGGGGGAAATGGAAGCACATGTGGCATTCGTCGCCACCGACAGCCGGATCGCCGTAGTAATCGACGACGTCGGCCGGCCATTGGTTTGCCTCGGCCAGCAGGATTCGTCCCGGATATTCGTCCTCGACCACCTTGCGGCACCGTTTGAGGAAGGCATGCGTCTCCGGCAGGTTCTCGCCGTTGGTGCCCTCCCTGACATAGAGGTAGGGCACCGCATCCAGCCGGAAGCCGTCGATCCCGAGGTCCAGCCAAAACCTCATGACATCGATCATCGCGTCGCCGACCGCGGGACAGTCGAAGTTCAGGTCGGGTTGGTGGGAGAAAAACCGGTGCCAGAAATACTGCTTGCGGACCGGGTCGAAGGTCCAGTTGCTCGGTTCGGTGTCGACGAAGATGACCCGGGCGTCGGGATATCCGCTGTCGTCGTCGGCCCAGACGTAGTAGTCCCCGTAAGGACCGTCCGGATTGCTGCGCGACTCCTGGAACCAGAAATGACTGTCGCTGGTGTGGTTCATCACCAGGTCGGTGATGATGCGAATTCCGCGTTCGTGGGCCGCCTGGATGAGATTGGCGAAATCCTGCACGGTCCCGAATTCGGGCAGTACTTTGCGATAGTCGCGGATGTCGTATCCACCGTCGCGCAACGGCGAATCGTAGAAGGGCGGAATCCACAGGCAGTCGACACCCAGCCAGGCCAGATAGTCCAATTTGTCGATCAGGCCGGCGATGTCGCCGGTGCCGTCGCCGTTGGAGTCGGCGAATGCTCTGACCAGTACCTCGTAGAAGACGGCCCGCTTGTACCACCCCGGGTCATCGGGCATGGTGTTGAGCAGGACGTGGGCGCCCTTGGTCTGGCTCGGCCCGGAGCCGGACGACGACGGCTGCTCGGTGCGTCCGAGGATGTCGGTCATGCTCACCTTTCCTGGTGGTTGTTGCCTGGCATCAGGGCTGGGTTCGATGTCGTGGGTTCAATGTGCCGGGGTCGGTGACATGCTCGGGTGACAGTGCCGAGCCTGACCGAGATGGCGGAGAGGTCACCGGGGCGGCGGATCGTCAGTATCGGCGGACCGTGAGGATGTGGGCGACCCGTCTCGCGGGTTCCAGGGCCACCATGTTGCGGCCCGACCAGGTGTAGACCTCGCCGGACAGCTGATCCACCGCCTGAAAGGTGTCGCCCCATTCCAACCCGAGTGCCGGCATGAACAGATCCGTTTCACCCCAGTGATACCCGGTCGAATCCAGACATACCACCACGATCACCACGTCGTTGGTCTGCACGTCCCGGCGCGAATAGCACAGCAGTGAGTCGTTGGAGATGCCGTGGAACCACAGGCCGTCCAAATGCTGCAGCGACCGGTGTTCCCGGCGGATCTCGTTCAGTCGCTGGATCAGCGGCTCCAACGACCGGCCGGCCGCCATGGCAGCCTGGAAGTCCCGTGGCCGCAGCTGGTATTTCTCCGAATTCAGGAACTCCTCGCTCCCGGGGCGGACCGCTTCGTGCTCGAACAGCTCATACCCCGAGTAGACGCCCCAGCTGGGTGACATGGTCGCGGCCAGCACCGCCCTGATCGCGAACATCGCCTCACCGCCGAACTGCAGCGACGCGTGCAGGATGTCGGGTGTGCTGGGGAAGAAGTTGGGCCGCATGTGATCGGCCGAATTCACCAGCTCGACCCCGTAGTCGATGAGTTCCTGCTTGCCGGTTCGCCAGGTGAAGTAGGTGTAGGACTGACTGAATCCGATCCGACCCAGCTCGTGCATCATCGCGGGCTTGGTGAACGCCTCGGCCAGGAAGATCACCTCTGGGTGATCCGTGTGCACCTGGGCGATCAACCACTCCCAGAAGTTGATCGGCTTGGTGTGCGGATTGTCGACCCGGAAGACGGTGATCCCGTGCGAGATCCAGTACCTGACCACCCGGAGCGACTCGGCATAGATGCCGGCCGGGTCATTGTCGAAGTTGACGGGGTAGATGTCCTGGTATTTCTTGGGCGGGTTCTCGGCGTAGGCGATGGATCCGTCCGGCCGAGTGGTGAACCATTCCGGATGCTCGGCGACCCACGGGTGGTCGGGTGCGCACTGCAGCGCGAAGTCGAGGGCGACCTCCAGTCCCACGGCCTTGGCTGCTTCGACGAATGCGTCGAAATCGGCGATCGTGCCGAGCTCCGGATGCACTGCATCATGACCACCGGCGGCGGACCCGATGGCCCACGGCGAACCGACGTCGTGCGGTTCGCAGTCGACTGAGTTGTTGCGCCCCTTACGGTTTCGTTCGCCGATCGGATGGATTGGCGGCAGGTAGGCGATGTCGAATCCCATCCTGGCGATCCGCGGCAACTCCAGGGCTGCATCGGCGAAGGTGCCGTGCCGGAGCGGCCGGCCATCGGCGTCGATCTTGGCGCCGGCCGAACGCGGGAAGAACTCGTACCACGAACCGAACTCGGCCAGCGGCCGGTCGACCCACACTTGGACTCCCGACGAACGGGTGATCAGCTCGCGGATCGGGTCGGCGACCAGCACCGGCCACAGATCGGCCGCGAGGGCGGGGCCGATTCGCTCGGCCACCGGCAGCGACAGATCACGCAGCGCCGACACCGCCGATTTGATGGACACCGCGTACCGCTGCCGAGGGCGTCGCCCGATCCGCTCGAGCAGCAAAGCCCCGGTTTCCAGGTCGTTGGCCATTTCCTCACCGGACTGTCCGGCTGCCGCCTTCGCCTCCACCGCGTGCCGCCAGGTGCCCAGCGGATCACTCCAGGCCTCGACCACCAGGCTCCACAGGCCCTGCCGGTCAGGTGTCACCTTGGCATGGAAGCGATCGGTCCCCGGAACTCCGGCCGTCATCCGAATCAGCGGCGCCGATTCCCGCACCGGCGCCTTCCGTCGGCCCTGTCCATCGGCACCTTCCACCGGGCCCTTCCAGACCACGTTGGCGGCGACCGCATCGTGGCCTTCCCGGAAAACGGTGGCACCGACGTCGATCACCGAGCCGACGACCGTCTTGGCCGGATACCGGCCACCGGCCACGCTGGGGGATACGTCGATCAATCCAATTCGTCCGGCCACGCGGCATAACGTACCGGCAGCGCGCGGCTGCGCTGTAGCGGGGCCAGTGCCCCGGCGAGTCGCCCGGCGGACCCGGCACCGGTGGTCGGATACTGAATCGATCCGCCGGCCGCAACCGCCAATCGTTACATTCGGTTGAATTTCTCCTGGGAGGGCGACGCGCACTCCCGCCGACCGGCTAGATTTCATCGGGTGAAGGCCCTACGACGGTTCACCGTCCGCCCCCAGTTGCCCGAGCCGCTGCAGCCGCTCGGGGCGCTCATACGCAATCTCCGCTGGTCGTGGCATCCGGCCAGCCAGGATCTGTTCGCCGACATCGATCGGGGACTGTGGGCACGCTTCGAGGGTGACCCGCTCAAGCTGCTGGGCGCGGTATCGGTCGCCCGACTGGAGGAGTTGGCCCAGGACCAGCAGTTCCTCGACCGGATGCACGGGCTGGCGGCCGACCTGCGCTCCTACCTCACCGAACCGCGCTGGTACCAGCACCAGCTCGATGTCGCACAGCAGTCCGGCTCCCAGACGGAGTTTCCCCGAGCGATCGCGTACTTCTCCATGGAGTTCGGGGTCTCCGAGGTGCTGCCGAACTACTCCGGCGGCCTCGGGATCCTGGCCGGTGACCATCTCAAGTCGGCCTCCGATCTCGGGGTGCCGATCATCGGGGTCGGGCTGCTGTACCGGTACGGCTATTTCTGGCAGTCGCTGTCGGCCGACGGCTGGCAGCAGGAGCACTACCCGGCGCACGACCCGTTGGGCCTGCCGACCGACCGGGTGCTGGGGCCGGACGGCGTTCAGCTTTCCGTCAAGGTGCCGATGCCGGGTGGACGTGAGCTCACCGCACGTATCTGGCAGGCCAACGTCGGGCGGGTTCCGCTGTTGCTGCTGGACGCTGACAACGAGGCCAACGACGACGAACTCAGGGCCACCACCGACCGGCTCTACGGCGGCGATCAGGACCACCGGATCAAGCAGGAGATTCTGCTGGGTGTCGGCGGGGTCAGGGCGGTGAACGCCTTCACCGAGGTGAACGGGCTACCCGCCCCCGAGGTATTCCACATGAACGAGGGCCACGCCGGCTTCCTCGGGCTGGAGCGGATTCGGTCGCTGATCGCCTCCGACGGCCTCACCTGCAACGAAGCGGTTTCTGCTGTGCGCGCCGGGACGGTGTTCACCACCCACACGCCGGTCCCGGCCGGCATCGACCGTTTCCCGGTCGATCTGGTACGTCATTACCTCGATGGCGACAGCGAGGGCAACTCCCGGCTGCTGCCGGGAATCAAGGTCGACGAGGCGATCGCCTTCGGCGCCGAGGACGATCCGTCGCGGTTCAACATGGCGCACATGGGATTACGGCTGGCGCAACGAGCCAACGGTGTCGCCAAGCTGCACGGGGTGGTCTCTCGCGAGATGTTTGCCGGTCTCTACCCCGGTTTCGAACCGGAAGAGGTGCCGATCGGTTCGGTGACCAACGGCGTACACCTGCCGACCTGGGCGGCCAGGGAGATGTACGACGTCGCCGGCGACATGGCCGACTGGCAGGATCTGGCATCGGCCGCCGAATGGCCGGCCGCCGGCCGGGTGAGCTCAGAGCGGCTCTGGGAACTCCGGCAGACCCTCCGCGGACGGCTGGTCACCATGGCCCGGCACGCGGTGAAGCAGTCGTGGCTGCTGCGCGGGAGCTCGGTCGCCGAGCTCGGCTGGACCGAGACGATCCTGGACCCTGACATCCTGACCATCGGCTTCGCCCGCCGGGTGTCCACCTACAAGCGGCTCACCCTGATGCTGCGTGACCCGGCCCGGCTGAAGGCGATCCTGCTGAACCCGGAACGGCCGGTGCAGATCATCATCGCCGGCAAGGCCCACCCCGCCGACGAATACGGCAAGCGGTTCATGCAGGAGATGGTCCGGTTCTCCGACGACGCCGGCATCCGGCACCGGATGGCGTTCCTGCCGGACTACGACATGGGCATGGCCGCGGTGCTGTGCGCGGGGGCGGATGTCTGGCTGAACAACCCGATCCGCCCGCAGGAGGCGTCCGGCACGTCAGGGATGAAGGCGGCCCTGAACGGCTCGCTCAACCTGTCCATCTCCGACGGCTGGTGGGACGAGCTGTACGACGGGCAGGACGGCTGGACCATCCCCACCGCCGACGGCGTCGCTGATGAGAACCGCCGCGACGACCTGGAGGCCTCCGCGTTGTACGAGCTGTTGGAGAAGCGCGTCGCTCCGCTGTTCTACCAGCGCGGCGCCGACGGCCGCCCGGACGGCTGGGTCGACACCGTTCGGCACACGCTCTCCTACCTGGGCCCCCGGGTGCAGGCCACCAGGATGGTGCGGGACTACGTCACCGGTTACTACTCGCCGGCCTGCACGTTCAGCCGGAAGGTCACCAGCGACCTGACGGTGGCGAAGGACCTGTCCGCATGGAAGGACACGGTCAGGGAGGCCTGGCCGCGGATCCGGGTGACCAGCGTGGACACCTCCGGCATCGGCTCCGAGCCATCACTGGGCAACGTGATGACCATCAAGGCCTCGGTGGATCTCGGCGGCCTCGAGCCGGCGGACGTCGAGGTGCAGACCGTCACCGGCCGGGTGGACAGCTCGGAATCACTGCACGAGGTGATCACCAGGCCGATGACCTTCGTCGGCAATGGCGACGGCCATCGCTATGAGGCGCATCTGCCACTGACCAGGTCCGGCCCGATCGGCTACACCGTCAGGGTCATCCCACGGCATGCGCTGCTGGCCTCCCCTGCCGAACTCGGGCTGGTCACCACCGCCTGACGCCAGGCCTGTGTGCGGCCTCGGGTGGGCGGCGACCTACTTATTGCTCGGCGCCCACCTGGTCGTCCTCGGATGTGCGGTGGGCGCGCAACAGCCACAATGTGCGTCCCGGCATGGTCAGCTCGATTCCGGCGGACAGCGGCCCCGGGTCGGCCGGCTCGCCGGTCGGGCTGGAGGTGTCCAACACCGGGGTGTAGGCCTCGCCGTAGGGGGCGCCGGGCAGGGTGAGCTCGATCGGCTCAGGGTCGGCGTGCAGCACCAGCAGCCAGGAGAAGTCCGCGAGCTGTGCACCGGCGGAGCTGTGACCGCGAACGTCACGGCCGTCCACCCACATCTGCAGGGTGCGCCGCTGCCCGTCGAACCAGTCCGAGTCGGTCATCTGCTGCCCGGACTGGCTGAACCACACGAGGTCAGCGACGCCGTCGCCACCGACCGGGGCGCGGCCCTCGAAGAACTCGCCCTGCCGGAGGGCAGGCGCCTCGGCCCGGACAGCGGCCGTTCGCCGGACGAAGGCGAGCATGCTGTCGGCCGCCGTGTCCAGGTCTGCGCTGCCGGAGGTGCTCACCGCCGACCAGTCGACCCAGCTGATGGCGTTGTCCTGGCAGTAGGCGTTGTTGTTGCCCTGCTGAGTACGCCAGATCTCGTCACCCATCAGCAGCATCGGGGTTCCGGTCGACAGCAGCATGGTGGCAGCGATGTTCCTGGCCTGCCGGGCCCGGACGAGCGCGACCGCCGGATCGGTCGTCGGCCCCTCGACGCCGTAGTTCGCCGACCGGTTGTTGTCGGTGCCGTCCCGGTTGCGCTCCCCGTTGGCGTCGTTGTGCTTGCTCTCGTAGGAGACGACGTCGCGCAGGGTGAAGCCGTCGTGGGCGGTGACGAAGTTGATCGACGCCCACGGCCCGCGATTTCCGCCGTACAGGTCCTCGGAGCCGGAGAGCCGATAACCGAGTTCGCGCACCCCGGCGGCGCCGCGCCAGAAATCCCTGATGCCGTCCCGGAATCTGTCGTTCCATTCTGCCCACTGGGCTCCGAAACGGCCGACGGCATAGCCTTCGCCGGTCGCGTCCCACGGTTCGGCGATGAGTTTGCAGCGGGCCAGCACCGGGTCGGCGGCGATCGCGGTGAGCAGGGCGGAGCCGGCATCGAAGGCGCCGCCGCCCGGGCGGCCCAGCACCGAGGCGAGGTCGAAGCGGAAGCCGTCGACACCGAGATCCGTTGCCCAGTAACGCAGCGAGTCGGTGACCATGCGGACGACGGTCAGCGATCTCGGGTCCACCGTGAGGCCGGTTCCGGTGATGTCCTTCCCGGGCGGCAGGTAGTAGGCGTCCGGTGCGAGCCCCCGCCATGACAGCTCGACCGGCAGATCGGGGCCGCCCTCGCAGGTGTGGTTGTAGACGACGTCCAGGATCACCTCGATCCCGGCGCTGTGCAACGTTTCAACCATCGCGGCGAATTCGGGCAGTTCCTGTCCGGGAACCGATGAATACCGTGGATGTACCGCAAAATAGGAGAGCGTGGAATAGCCCCAGTAATTGCGGCGGCCGGTTGCATAGAGCTCCGGTTCGGCGGCGTGGGCATGCACCGGCAGCAGTTGCAGTGTGGTCACGCTCAATCGCTGCAGATGCTCGATGACCGCCGGGTGGGCGACGCCGGCGTAGGTCCCCCGCAGCTTGGCCGGCACCTCCGGGTGCAGGCGGGTGAGGCCGACGACATGCGCCTCGTAGATGAGGGTGTGTTCCCAGCTGATCTGCGGCCGGCCCGGGCCGACGGAGACAGGCTCGGCCACCACGGCCAGCGGCACCTTGCCCAGCGTGTCGAGACCGGCCCCGGACGCCGCCATCAGGTCGTAGTCGGTGGTATCGACGCGTCGGGCGTACGGGTCGAGCAGGATCTTGGATCGATCCCGTCCATGTACGCGGTACCCGTAGCGCTGCCCAGCCCTGACCCCGGGAACGAAGGTGTGCCAAATTCCGTACCGGCGGTCCTGCATCGCAATCGGCTGCTCGGCGCCCAGCGCATCGACCAGGCACAGATCGACGGATTGGGCGCCGTCCGCCACCACCGCGAAGTTCGCGCCCCGGTCGGACAGGGTAGCGCCCAGCGGGAACGGATCGCCGGGGAAAGGGCTGGAACCGCGAGGCACCGGCAGCGGCGTGCGTTGCGGCCGGGCTGCGCCGTCGGTCGGCGGCCATGGAGGTTGCCGAACCCCGGTGATCGGGGTGACCGTTGCGTCGGGCGACATGATCAGCATTGTGCCTGGCCGACGCTGGGAGCCGATCACACCGGGTGCGCGCCCCCGCCCGGCAGCGCGGGCGCCGACCAGCGCCCGGTCGCGGGTAGGACACAATGACCGGCGTGACGATGACGATCCGGCCTGGTGCCGATTCCGTGCTGCACCTGTGGAATATCACGGTCCGGCGTGGTCGGTCGCTGCTGCTCGACGGGGTCAGCTGGAACGTCGACGCTGGGGAGCACTGGGTGGTTCTGGGCCCCAACGGCGCCGGGAAGACGACTTTGCTGCAGATCGCGTCGGCGCAGATGCATCCCACCAGCGGGCGGGCCCATGTGTTGGGAGCACGGCTGGGGGCGGTGGACCTGATGGAGGTGCGGTCCCGGGTCGGCCTGTCGTCGGCCGCGCTGGCCGCCCGGGTGCCGGCCGCGGAGACCGTCATGGATGTGGTGGTCTCCGCCGGCTACGGCCAGCTCGGACGCTGGCGGGAGCACTACGACGAGATGGACTTCGGCCGGGCCGGCGAGCTGCTGGAGGCGATGGGTGTCGCAAAGCTAGCCGACCGGCTCTACGGCACGTTGTCCGAGGGTGAGCGGAAGCGGACACTCGCCGCCAGGGCGCTGATGACCGATCCGGAACTGTTACTGCTGGACGAACCGGCGGCGGGCCTCGACCTCGGTGGGCGGGAAGACCTGCTGGCCAGGCTGTCCACACTGGCCGTCGACCCGGCATCGCCGGCGACCGTCCTGGTGACCCATCACGTCGAGGAGATCCCGACGGCCTTCACGCATCTGTTGCTGCTGCGGGAGGGCAGGGTGGTCGCCTCCGGACCGATCGCGCAGACGCTGACCGCGGCTGCGTTGTCCGAGACCTTCGGCCTGCCGCTGATTCTGAACCGACGCGACAGCCGGTACTTCGCGCACGCCAACTGACCGGCGGCAGACTCAAGGACGGGCGGAAGGTGGCGACCGGTTACCGCTTCAGCGCGGACGACCTCGACTATCTGACCTCTGCTGCCGGTGCCGACGGCCTGGCGGCCGGCGCCGCGATGGCGCTCAGTGAGGCCAGCCTGCTGACCGACCTCACCGCGCTGCGCCGCCAGCTCGGTAGCCATGCCGCCGCAGTGGCCGAGACGGTGCGACTGCGCCGCCGGGCGGTTCCCAAACTCGGAGAGCAGGGGGCCGGGTGGCTGTTCACCGACGAAGCCTTGCAGCAGGCGACCCCGGCGCCGGTGGCCCGCCACCGGGCGCGTCGTCTGGCCGGAGTCGGCATCCACGACCTGACCTGTTCGATCGGTGCCGACCTCGCGGCACTGGCGACCGGCGGCGGGGTGGCCGTCGGTTCCGATCTCGATCCCGTTCGGGCCAGGATGGCCGCGCACAATCTGCGGGTCCTCGGTGCGCCGGTGCGGGTGCTGGTCGCCGACGCGCTGACCCGGGTCAGTCGGGGCCTGCTGCCCTACGCCGACCCGGCCCGCCGGGATTCCGGCGGCCGCCGGATCACCTCGGTCGACACCCTGCCCTCGGTGGCCGATCTGGATCGCGTGCATGCGGCAAGGCCGCCAGTGCTGCGCCTGCCACCCGGCATCGACTACGAGAGGTTGCAGCGACCGGGCGAGGTCGAGGTCGTCTCGTTGGACGGGGGTGCCAGGGAGGCGGTGTTCTGGCCGCCCGAGTTGGCCACGGTGACCCGGCGGGCCACGGTGCTCTCCACGTCGGCTGACGCCTACGAGCTGACCAGCGATGATCCCGACGGCATCGCGGCAGGCCCGGAGCCGACCGGCCTGGTGGGGGACTGGATCGTCGACCCTGATGCCGCGGTGGTCCGCGCTCACCTGGTCAGGCACTACGCCGCCCGGCACGGACTCACCCAGCTCGATCCGCATCTGGCCTACCTGTCAGGCCAACGGCCGCCACCGCTGGGTCGTGCGTTCCTGGTGCTGGACGCCGCGCCGTACGCACTGTCGACCGTTGCCGGCTGGGCCCGCCGGGACGGGGCGGGCACTCTGGAGATCAAACAACGCGGCACTTCGGTAATACCGGACGAGCTGCGCAAGCGGCTGCGCCCGGCGATGACCGAGCAGACGACGGTCGCCTTCACGCTGGTGGTGGCCAGGATCGGCGATCGGCCGTGGGCCTTCTGGTGCCGGGCCGCCCCGTAGGCTGACCGATCGTGACCTTCGAACTCCTTCCGGCCGTCGACGTCGCCGACGGCAAGGCGGTGCGGCTGGTGCAGGGCCGGGCCGGTACCGAAACCACCTACGGGGCACCGCTGGACGCAGCCCTTGCCTGGCAGTCCGACGGCGCCCAATGGATCCACCTGGTCGATCTCGACGCCGCCTTCGGACGAGGCTCGAACGCCGCGATGCTGGCCGAGGTCGTCGGGATCCTTGACGTCAAGGTCGAGCTGTCCGGCGGCATTCGCGACGACGTGTCGCTGGCGGCCGCCCTGGCGACCGGCTGCACCAGGGTGAACATCGGCACCGCCGCCCTGGAAGATCCGCAGTGGTGCGCCTCGGCGATCGCCCGGTACGGCGACAAGGTCGCCGTCGGCCTCGATGTGCGCGGCACCACCCTGGCCGCCAGGGGCTGGACCCAGGAGGGCGGGGATCTCTGGGAGGTGCTGGCCCGGCTGGAAGCCCAAGGCTGCACTCGCTACGTGGTCACCGACGTGACCAAGGACGGCACCCTGCGTGGCCCGAATATCGCTCTGCTGCAACAGGTTTGCGCGCAGACCAGGGCCCCGGTGGTGGCCAGCGGCGGGGTGTCGTCAATCGCCGACCTCATCGAATTGGCGGCCCTGGAGCCGCTCGGGGTGGAGGGCAGCATCGTCGGCAAGGCGCTCTACGCCGGCGCGTTCACCCTCCCCGAGGCGCTCGCCGCCGTGGCAGCCTCACCGGCCCGCTGACCCCCGTCCGGCGCTCATCAACATCGCCGGCGCGCCCGAAGTCGGCCACTTGCGTCGCACCAGTCCCAGAACCGGCACGATCACGAGCGCCGACGATGTTGATGAGCGCGGATAGGGTGGTGGCCATGAGCGTTGCCGTCCGCGTCATCCCGTGCCTGGACGTGTCCGAAGGCCGGGTGGTCAAGGGGGTCAACTTCGTCGATCTGGTCGATGCCGGCGACCCGGTGGAGATGGCGAGGTTCTACGACGCCGAAGGCGCCGACGAGCTCACCTTCCTGGACATCACGGCCACCAGCGACAACCGGGAAACGGCCTACGAGATGATCCGCCGGACCGCCGAGCAGGTCTTCATCCCGCTCACCGTCGGCGGCGGCGTCCGCACCAGTGCCGACATCGATGCCCTCCTGCGATCCGGCGCCGACAAGGTCTCGATCAACTCCGCTGCGGTGGCCCGGCCCGAATTCCTGTCGGAAGCGGCGCGCCGCTTCGGGTCCCAGTGCGTGGTGATCGCGATCGACGCCAGGCGGACGACGGACCCCACCTGTCCCAGCGGATTCGAGGTCACCACGCATGGCGGTCGCCAGGGCACCGGCATGGACGCGGTGGACTGGGCCCGGCGGGCCGAGGAGGCCGGCGCCGGCGAGATCCTGCTCACCTCGATGGACGCCGACGGGACCAAGGCCGGGTTCGATCTGCAGATGTTGCATCTGATCCGGGCGACGGTCGGCGTGCCGCTGATCGCCTCCGGCGGCGCGGGGACGCTGGACCACTTTCCGGAGGCGGTAGCCGCCGGCGCGGACGCCGTCCTGGCTGCCTCCGTCTTCCATTTCGGCGCCCTCCGGATCGATCAGGTCAAGGCCGAACTGGCGGCGGCCGGATACCCGGTCCGGCGCCTGCCGACCGGCGCACGGCCGTGACATCGTCATCGATGCCCGGTGCCCACCAACTGGCGCAGGCGATCTCCGGCCTGAAGTACAACGACGCCGGTCTGGTCTGTGCCGTGGCGCAGCAATACGACACGCTGGAAGTGCTGATGGTGGCGTGGATGGACGCAGAGGCGGTCCGCCGCACCGTGGAGACCGGGAAGGCCACCTACTTCTCGCGGTCCCGGAACGAGTACTGGGTGAAGGGCGAGACGTCGGGGCATCATCAGCGAGTGGTCGAAGTCCGGCACGACTGCGACTCGGATGCGCTGCTCATCCTGGTCGACCAGGCGGGGGCCGCCTGCCACACCGGCACCAGATCATGCTTCGACAGCGGGCTGATCCACCCCACCGGCTGATCAACCGCACCGGCTGATGCACAGTGACAGCCGGCCGGATCAGACTGGCGCGGTCAGATAGTGATAGCCGTGATGCTCGGTGAATCCCAGCTGGCGGTACATCGCCACCGCCGCGGTGTTCGCGGCATCGACCTGCAGATAGACGGACTGCGCAGGCGGGTCCGCCCGGTCGGCCCACCTGCCCAGCTCACCCATCAGATGCCGCCCGACGCCCGAACGCCGCCGTCCGGCCGCCACGGTCACCGCCGTGACGCCGAGCCACCCCTTGGTGATGATTCCCCGCGCCACCCCGATCGGTTCGCACCCCGACCGGTCGTCCCCATCCGGCACTGTCGCGAACACCGGTGAGTCGGCATTGGTCAGCACGTCCACCGCCGACGACGGCAACGGCCGGCCCCGGTAGTGGTAGCCGGCCAGCCAGCCGGGCGTCGGGAGCGGGCTGAAGGTGGCCGGCGCCAGCAGGGCCGACGGTGGGCACGTCGAGATCACCTCCCGGACGGTGGCGGTCATCATCGTGCTGGTGTTGTACGGCCGCCAGCCGCGGCGCTGCAGCTCATGGTCGAGCCGGCCGAGTGCGGTTCCGGGACCCTCCAGGGGCATCTGGAACACGGCCGGCAGATCCTCTCGACGGTAGAAGTCCCGGACGACGGTGAGCGCCTCGTCCAGACGGCGACCCGGAGAGCCCAACGGCAACACCGAGTTCGCCCGCCCGGTGAAGCCACTGCCGGCGCGCAGCAGCCACTGCCCGAGCGGCACGGCGGTGGTGCCCTGCCAACCGCGGGCGGCGATCGTCTCCAGTTCGGTCACACCGGGCATCTGCCGAACGCTAGGGCATGTCCCGTGTCATCCGAAGAGCGGGCGGGAGTGCCGCCCGGCCGAGGCAGAATGACCCTCATGGCTGTTCCGTCTCCACCGCTGACCGTCCCGCCGCCTCCGACAGCCTTTCGTCCCGACCAGGTACCGGCGTCGTCCGGTCCGCTGCCGGCGCCGGCTCAGGGACGCGCCCTCGGCGTCGTCTCACCCACCCTGGACGAGTTCCGGGAGCTGGCCCATGATCGGCGGGTCATCCCGGTGACCAGGAAGCTGCTGGCCGACTCGCTCACCCCGGTGGGGCTCTACGCGACCCTGGCCGCCGGTCGTGACGGCACGTTCCTGTTGGAGTCTGCCGAGCACGGCAAGTCCTGGTCGCGGTGGTCCTTCGTCGGAGTCGCCAGTGCGGCGGCGCTGTCGGAACAGGACGGCACGGCGCACTGGGTCGGGACGCCGCCGACCGGTCTGCCGACCGACGGCGACCCGCTGGCGGCACTGGCCGAAACCCTGCGACTGCTGCACACCGAGCCGCTGTCGGCCTCGCTGCCGCCGTTGACCGGCGGGATGGTTGGCTATCTCGGGTACGACGTGGTCCGGCGGCTGGAACGGATCGGTACCCCCGGCCGGGAGCCCGCCGACGAACTGCGGGTGCCGGAGATGGTCATGTTGCTCTCCACCGATCTGGCGGCGCTGGATCATCACGAGGGCACGGTGACGCTGATCGCCAATGCCGTCAACTGGGACGCCAGCGATGACAGGGTCGATCTGGCGTACCAGGATGCGGTGCGTCGCCTCGATGCGATGACCCGGGCCCTTGCCACCCCCGCAGCACCGGCGGCCGCGATCTTCGAGCAACCCGAACCGGTCTTCACCCGGCGCACCACCAGTGCCGACTACCGGCAGATGGTGGAGGTTGCCAAAGAACACATCCGCGCCGGGGACGCCTTCCAGATCGTGCTGTCCCAGCGGTTCGACGTGCCGACCACCGCGGTGCCTCTGGACATCTACCGGGTGCTGCGGGCGACGAATCCGTCGCCGTACATGTATCTGCTGCAGTTGCCCACACCCAGCGGTCGGCCGCTGGCCGTCGTCGGGTCGTCGCCCGAGGCTCTGGTCACGGTCAGGGACGGTGCCGTGACGATGCACCCGATCGCCGGAACCCGGCCGCGGGGCGCCTCCGAGGAAGACGACATCCTGCTTGCCAAGGACCTGCTGGCCGATCTCAAGGAGCGCAGTGAACACGTCATGCTCGTCGACCTCGGCCGCAACGACCTCGGCCGGGTGTGCCGGCCGGGGACGGTCAAGGTGGTGGACTTCTTCACCATCGAGCGGTACAGCCACGTTATGCACATCGTGTCGACGGTGACCGGGTCGCTCGCGGACGGACGAACCGCCTTCGACGCGCTGACCGCCTGTTTCCCCGCCGGGACGCTCTCCGGCGCGCCGAAGCCCAGCGCCATGCAGATCATCGACGCGCTGGAGCCGGCCCGCCGCGGTATCTACGGCGGCGTTGTCGGCTATCTGGACTTCGCCGGTGACGCCGACACCGCCATCACCATCCGGACGGCCCTGCTCATCGACGGCGTCGCACACGTGCAGGCCGGGGCTGGTGTTGTCGCCGATTCGGTGCCGGCCAACGAAGACGCCGAATGCCGGCACAAGGCCATCGCGGTGATCGGCGCGATCGCTGCCGCCGGGACCCTCAGATCGGCCGCAGATGGCTGATACCTCGCACCGTCGCCGCCTGCCGGTGCTGGCGGTGCTGATCGTGACCGGTGCCGCTGCCACGGCGGCAGCGGCTGGCCTGACCTGGTGGAACCAGTCCTTCGTCGACTCGCTGGCCGGTACCGTCAACACCCGGTCCACCGGGTCGCAGTCGGATCCGTTGCTGCTGCCGGTGGCCCTGCTGGGCCTGGCCGGCTTCGGGGCAGCGCTGGCGACGGCCGGGTTGCTCCGCCGCGCAGTGGGTGCGGTGCTCGTGCTGAGCGGTGGTGGCGCCGCGACACTCGCGCTGATCCGGTTGGCCTCCGAGCCGGCAACCCTGCGCACCGATCTGACCCGGCCCGCCGAGTCGTCGAGTCCGGCGCAACTGCACCTGGCCGGGCCGCTGCTGGGCAGCGCAGGCGGACTGGTTGTCGCGCTGTCCGGGGTTTTACTACTGGCCGGTTTCGGCGCCAGATCTGCGCTCGGCAGTCGCACCGCGCTCGGTGCCCGGTACGACGCACCGACGAGCCGCCGCCGAGCCGGCCCTGCGGAGCCGACCGCGCTTGATCCGGCCGGCGACCCGGACGCGGCCACCGGCTGGTGGAAGGCACTGGACGCCGGCCGTGATCCCACCCAGCCGGTCGTCGGAGCCCCGGCACGGGCGGCCGATGCTTGCGCCGTTGAAACCGCGGATGACTCGGCTGCCGCCGACCGTCCGCAGTTGCCCGAGCCGATGACCCGTCCGCCGGGCGGCGGAGGCGCGGGGGTGTGCGGCGACGTCACCCGGGGCGGCTAACATGATCCGCGGTAGGTCGACTGCCCCCGATTTGTCGTCGAACGCCCCCGATTGTCACAGGGAGATGAGCCGGTGAGTGTGCTGGAGGCGATTCTCGCAGGAGTGCGGGAAGATCTCGCGGCCCGGGAGTCTGCCATGCCACTGGCCAAGGTGAAGGCGGCCGCCGGCTTGATGGCGCCCCCGCTTCCGGCGTTGTCGATCCTGCGCCAGCCGGGCGTGGGGGTGATTGCCGAGGTCAAGCGCGCCAGTCCGTCGAAGGGCCGGTTGGCGGTCATCTCCGACCCGGCGTCGCTGGCCGTCGCCTACGCTGCCGGCGGCGCCAGAGCGATCTCGGTGCTGACCGAAGGCCGTCGTTTCGGTGGATCACTCGCCGACCTGGATTCGGTGCGGGCGGCGGTCGACATTCCCGTCCTGCGCAAGGATTTCATCGTGTCGCCCTACCAGGTGCACGAAGCAAGGGCGCACGGCGCCGACATGGTCCTGCTGATCGTGGCGGCGCTGGCTCAGCCGGTGCTGCACGGTCTGCTGGAACGCGTCGAATCCCTCGGTATGACAGCACTGGTCGAGGTGCACACCGAGGCCGAGGCCGATCGTGCGCTGAACGCCGGTGCCAGGGTCATCGGGGTCAACGCCCGCGACCTGACCACCCTCGAGATCGACCGCGACGTCTTCGCCAGGATCGCTCCCGGCCTGCCGTCCGACATCGTCACCATCGCCGAGTCCGGGGTCCGCGGCACCGCCGACCTGCTGGCCTATGCCGGCGCCGGAGCGCATGCGGTCCTGGTCGGCGAAGGGCTGGTGACCAGCGGCGATCCCCGCGCGGCCGTCGCCGACCTTGTCACCGCCGGGTCGCACCCGTCGTGTCCCCGTCCGGCCCGCTGACACCTTCCGAATGCGTGGTCGCCGGCACCTTGGCGGCGCCGGCATCGGTGCCGACCACCTCGCGAGTGCGGCAGTATGTTGCTAGCGACATGAAGCGAGCGACGTGCACGGGTGGTCCAGTCGGCCCCGTCTGCCGAGCCCGAGTGCAACAGTATCGAAACCGTTTGGAGCCGATTCGTCCGTGAGCCCTGCCCCCGATATCCACGATGCGACCGTCCACGTCGCCGACCGGCCCGAGTACACCAGCAGCTTCCGGCAGCCCAGATCCGACGGACTACCGCGGGCCTCCGACGGGATCGGCGGCACCACCCACGATCCTGACGCTCGCGGCTATTACGGCACCATGGGCGGCCGCTGGTTGCCGGAGGCTCTGGTCGGTGCCTTGGACGAGGTCTGGGACTCCTACAGCAAGGCCAGGATCGACCCCGATTTCCTGACCGAGTTGGACCGACTGGCGGAGACCTACGCCGGCCGGCCGAGCCCGGTCACCGACGCCGAACGGCTGACCGCCCATGTCGGTGGAGCGCGCATCCTGCTCAAGCGGGAGGACCTCAACCACACCGGCAGCCACAAGATCAACAACGTGTTGGGCCAGGCTCTGCTCACCAAGAGGATGGGCAAGAGCAGGGTCATCGCCGAAACCGGCGCCGGCCAGCACGGAGTGGCCACCGCCACCGCAGCGGCCCTGCTGGGACTGCAGTGCACCATCTACATGGGCCGGGTCGACACCGAGCGACAGGCCCTCAACGTCGCCAGGATGCGACTGCTGGGCGCCGAGGTCATCTCCGTCGATTCCGGCTCGGCCACTCTCAAGGACGCCATCAACGAGGCCTTCCGCGACTGGGTGACCAATGTCGAGAACACCTACTACTTGTTCGGGACGGTGGGTGGACCCCACCCGTTTCCGTTGATCGTGCGGGACTTCCAACGGATCATCGGGTTGGAGGCCCGCCAGCAGGTGCTGAACATGACCGGCCGGCTGCCGGATGCGGTGGTGGCCTGTGTGGGCGGCGGGTCGAACGCGATCGGCGCCTTCCACGCCTTTCTGGATGATCCCGGGGTCCGGCTCGTCGGGATCGAGGCCGGCGGCGACGGTATCGAGACCGGTCGTCACGCATCGACCATCAGTGGCGGCACGATCGGGGTGCTGCACGGCGCCCGTTCGTACCTGTTGCAGGACGCCGACGGGCAGATCTCCGAGTCGCACTCCATCTCCGCCGGCCTGGATTACCCGGGTGTCGGCCCTGAGCACGCCCACCTGGCCGAGATCGGGCGGGCCGAGTTCCGCTCCATCACCGATACCCAGGCGATGGACGCTTTCGCGCTGCTCAGCCGGACCGAGGGCATCATCCCGGCCATCGAGTCGGCGCATGCCATCGCCGGGGCCGTGGTGCTGGCCAAGGAGATCGGCCCTGACGGCATCGTGCTGATCAACGTCTCCGGTCGCGGTGACAAGGACATGGAGACCGCGATGGCCTGGTTCGGCCTGGGCGACCAGCAACCGGCGGGCGCCCTGACGCACGCCATCGCGGATGTCGAGATGGTCGGCGCCAGCTCCTCGAAGGACAGCTGATGGCGGTTCTCGCGGAGCTGTTCGGTGCCACCCGGGCGCGGGGGCGGTCCGCCCTCGTCGGTTACCTGCCCGCCGGCTTTCCGACGGTCGACAAGTCGGCCGCCACGCTGACGGCGATGATTGCCGGCGGCTGCGACCTGGTCGAGGTCGGAGTGCCGTTCTCCGACCCGGTACTCGACGGCCCTGTCATCCAGGCAGCGGCGGAGACGGCCCGGCGCAACGGGTTTCGGTTGCGGGACACGTTCACCGTGGTGGAGCGGGTGACCGCAGCCGGCGGCCGGGCGGTCGTCATGTCCTACTTCAACCCGATCCTTTCGTACGGCGTCGACAACTTTGCGCGCGACCTCGCCGCGGCCGGTGGGCTGGGCGTCATCACGCCAGACCTGATCGTCGACGAGGCTGGCGACTGGTTGGCCGCTGCCGCCGCGCACGGCATCGACCCGATCTTTCTCGTCGCGCCGTCGTCGTCGGCCGAGCGGATCACCCTCACCGCGGCCGCCACCAGGGGCTTCCTGTACGCCGCGTCGACCATGGGTGTGACGGGCGCGCGGGACCAGGTCTCCTCGGCGGCGCCCACCTTGGTCGCCCGCTGCCGTGAGCTCACCGATCTGCCCATCGGCGTCGGTCTCGGCGTGCGCACCGGCGAGCAGGCCGCCCAGATTGCCACGTTCGCCGATGCCGTGATCGTGGGATCGGCCTTCACCTCCGCTGCTGCCGAGGGCCTCGACGCCGTCACCGCGCTGGCCGCTGAGCTCGCCACCGGGGTGCGCTCCGCCCATCGCGGCGCCGCCTTCGCGACGTCGCGTTCGGCTGCCCCAGAGCCTGTCGCCGGAGCCAGGTGATGGCGGTGGCCGGTCACCTCGTCGGGGCCGCGCGCGGTGCCGCCGCCTACCTTGCGGACATCCCGTCCCCGCCACGCGGCGTCATACACCTCTGGATCCTGCCGATCAGGGCCTATGCCTTCTGCATCATCGTCGGCATCATCGTGGCGGTCATCTGGGGCAACCGACGCTTCGTCACCCGCGGCGGCCGGCCCGGCCGGGTGACCGACATCGCGGTGTTCTGCGTGCCGTTCGGGCTGGTCGGCGGCCGTCTCTATCACGTGATCACCGACAACGAGCTGTACTTCCGCGCCGGTAAGAACCCCTGGAACGCCTTCGCCATCTGGGACGGCGGCCTGGGCATCTGGGGCGCTATCGCCCTCGGTGGCGTCGGCGCCTGGCTGGGCTGCCGCTACTACCGGGTGCCGCTGTCCGCGTTCGCCGACTCGGTCGCACCCGGCCTCCTGGTGGCCCAGGCGATCGGCCGGCTGGGCAACTACTTCAACCAGGAACTGTTCGGCGGCCGGACGTCGCTGCCCTGGGGTCTGGACGTCTTCCTTCGTACCCCTGGCGGCATCCCGGGCACGCAGGCCGATTGCCCGCTGGTACCCGAGTTCCCGACGGACTACATCAAGGCCGACCCGACCGTGCTGTGCGGTGTCTACCACCCGACGTTCCTGTACGAACTGCTCTGGAATCTGGCCATCGCCGCTGTCCTGGTCTGGGCCGACCGGAAGTTCCGGCTGGGTCGCGGGCAGGTGTTCTGGTTGTACGTGGCCGGTTACACGCTGGGACGCGGCTGGATCGAGATGCTGCGCATCGATACCGCCAACCACTTCCTCGGCCTGCGGATCAACGTGTTCACCTCGATCGTGATGTTCGTCGTTGCGGTGGTGATCCTGATCGTGCGCCGCGGCGCTGAACGCGAAGATCCGGCCTCACTGCTGGGCAAGCCACCCAAACTGGCGCCCGGCGAGGTCGACACCAGCCTGCAGGCTCCACCCCAGGGCGAACAACAGGACGAGGATCACGTCGTGTCGGCTGACTCCGGGTCGGCTGGCATCGCACCCGATTCGGGCACAGCGACGCCCGAACCCAGCCCCGCCGGATCCCCACCGATTGGTAACGTCGCTGATCAGCGCCCTGAATCGTGATCCGTCCGGCGCGCAGGAGCGATCGGTGCGCGGGAAAGCCATGTGGTGGTGTTTGTTTCGCCCGAATCCTGTAATCTGCCGTTAACTGGGCCACCGTCGTCCTGGTCACCCGGACGAGGGTTTGCGGTTATTGCATCGGCGGTCCTGCCCTGGTGTATCCCCAGAGCCCATCGTGAAGTTCTCCGGTGGGTGGTCGATCACGAGTCGGTCACTGGAATGTCACGCTCCATCAGTACTGCCGCCAATGACTGTGCTGCCACATGACATCACCAACCGCTGCACTTGCCCCGCCGGTCCAACTCGCCGGATGACCCAGGGGCCGGTCGCACCGACGACGGGAGGCTTGCCGTGAAATATTCGGCAATTCCAGAACCGCAGGGAATGTACGACCCTGCTTTCGAGCGCGACTCCTGCGGGGTCGCTGCTGTCGCCGACATCAAGGGCCGACGTAGCAACAAGATCGTCGCCGACGGCATCACCGCGTTGATCAACCTCGAGCACCGGGGCGCCGCCGGCGCCGACCCGGCCGTCGGTGACGGCGCCGGGATTCTCATCCAGGTACCGGAGACGTTCCTGCGGGCGGTCGTCGACTTCGAACTGCCGGTCGCGGTGGCGCTGGGCGCCGAGCCGGACGGCTGCGCGTTCGCCGTCGGAATCGCGTTCCTGCCGTCGGACACCGCGGAGCGCGAGCGCGCCAGAACCATCATCGAGTCGATCGTCACCGACGAGGGCCTGGAGCTGCTCGGCTGGCGCCCGGTACCGATCGACCCGGTCGGTTCCGGAGTCGGGCAGATGGCGCTGGACGTGATGCCGGCGTTCGAGCAGCTGTTTCTGGCCGGCCCCGCCGACGAGCAGGGGAACCGCCCGTTCGGGCTCGCGCTGGACCGCCTGGTCTACCCGGTCCGCAAACGTATCGAACACGAGAGCGCAGCGGCGGAGGTCGACGTCTACTTCCCGTCACTGTCCAGCCGCACCCTGGTCTACAAGGGAATGCTGACGACCGGACAACTTCCCGATTTTTTCAATGACATCCGGGACAGCCGGGTGGAGAGCGCGATCGCCATCGTGCACTCCCGGTTCTCCACCAACACCTTTCCGGCCTGGCCGCTGGCGCACCCCTTCCGGTTCATCGCCCACAACGGCGAGATCAACACCGTTCGCGGCAACCGGAACCGCATGCGGGCCCGCGAGGCGATGCTGGACAGCGACCTGATTCCGGGTGATCTGCGGCGGGTTTTCCCGATCTGTTCACCGGCAGCATCGGACTCCGCGTCCTTCGACGAGGTGCTGGAACTGCTGCACCTGGGTGGCCGGAGCATGCCGCACGCGCTGTTGATGATGATCCCGGAGGCCTGGGAGAACAGCCGCGACACGATGGACCCAGCGGTCCGCGGATTCGCCGAGTTCCATGCCTCGCTGATGGAACCCTGGGACGGCCCGGCCTGTGTCACCTTCACCGACGGCCGACTGCTCGGCGCGGTGCTGGATCGCAACGGGCTGCGCCCTGGCCGCTGGTGGCTGACCACCGACGGCACCGTGGTGCTGGCAAGCGAAGCCGGGGTACTGCCGATCCCACCCGAGAAGGTCATCGAACGGGGCCGGCTGCAGCCGGGTCGGATGTTCCTGGTGGATACCGCGGCCGGCGCCATTCTGGACGACCGGCAGGTCAAGGCCGAGTTGGCGGCCGAGCATCCGTACGCCGACTGGGTGCACGCCGGGCTGGTGCCACTGGGCGAACTACCGGCCCGGGAACACGTCGTCACCTCCCACGACGCGGTGCTGCGCCGGCAGCAGGTGTTCGGGTACTCCGAGGAGGACCTGCGGATCCTGGTGACGCCGATGGCGGCGAACGGCGCGGAGGCCATCGGGTCGATGGGCACCGACACCCCGGAGGCGGTGCTGTCGGCCCGTCCGCGGCTGCTGTTCGACTACTTCTCCCAGCTGTTCGCGCAGGTCACCAACCCACCACTGGATGCAATCCGGGAGCAGGTGGTGACCAGCATGGCCAGCGTCATCGGGCCGGAGTCGAACCTGCTCGACCCGACGCCGAATTCCTGCCGGCAGATCTCGCTGCCGTTCCCGGTGATCGACAGCGACGATCTGGCCAAGCTGGTCGGCGTCAACTCCGACGGCAACATGGCGGGCTTCGCCGCCGCCGTCATCTCCGGGCTGTACGAGGTGGACGGCGGGGGAGAGGCGCTGCGGTCCGCCCTGGAACGATGTCGCAGGGAGGCCGACGAGGCCATCGCCGGCGGCGCCCGGATCCTCGTGCTGTCCGATCGCGACTGTGACGCCCAGCGGGCGCCCATCCCGTCGCTGCTGCTGACCTCCGCAGTGCACCACCACCTGGTGCGGCAGAAGTCGCGGACCAAGGTCGCGCTGATCACCGAGACCGGCGACGCCAGGGAGGTGCACCACGTCGCCCTGCTGCTGGGCTACGGGGCCGGTGCGGTGAACCCGTATCTGGCGCTGGAATCCGCTGAGGACCTTGCGGTCACCGGGGTGCTGGGCGACATCACCCCGGCCACGGCGGTCAAGAACATGATCAACGCGCTCGGCAAGGGCGTGCTCAAGGTGATGAGCAAGATGGGCATCTCCACTGTCGGCTCCTACCGGCAGGCCCAGGTGTTCGCCGCGTTCGGCATCGATGAGGAAGTGCTCGGCGAGTACTTCACCGGCACCACCTCCCGCACCGGCGGCAGCGACCTCGGGGTGATCGCCGAGGACATCCTGGAGCGGCACTCGCTCGCCTTCGTCTCCAACAGTGCGGTGCGCGAGCACCGCGGACTCGAGATCGGCGGCCAGTACCAGTGGCGCCGGGAAGGTGAGATCCACCTGTTCAACCCGGAAACCGTGTACCTGCTGCAGCACGCCACCAAGACCAAGCAGGTCTCGGTGTTCCGGCGGTACACCGATACCGTCGACGAACTGTCCCGCAAGGGTGGCACCCTGCGGGGGCTGTTCGGGCTGCGCACCGACGTCAGGACCCCGATCCCGCTGACCGAGGTAGAGCCGGTGGAGTCGATCGTCAGGCGGTTCGTCACCGGTGCGATGTCCTACGGCTCGATCTCGATCGAGGCGCACGAGACGCTGGCCATTGCGATGAACAAGCTGGGCGGGCGGTCGAACACCGGCGAGGGCGGTGAGGACGTCGAACGACTGCTGGATCCGCGCCGGCGCTCCGCCATCAAGCAGGTAGCCTCCGGTCGGTTCGGCGTCACCAGCGCCTTTCTGGTGAACGCTGACGAGATCCAGATCAAGATGGCGCAGGGAGCCAAGCCGGGCGAGGGTGGTCAGCTGCCCGGCAACAAGGTCTATCCGTGGATCGCCAAGACCCGCCACGCCACTACGGGTGTCGGCCTGATCTCACCCCCGCCGCATCACGACATCTATTCCATCGAAGACCTCAAACAACTCATCCACGACCTGCGCAACGCCAACCCGCGGGCGGCGGTGTCGGTCAAGCTGGTCGCCGAGCCAGGTGTCGGCACCGTCGCGGCGGGTGTGGTGAAAGCCAAAGCGGATCTGGTGATCATCGCCGGGTACGACGGCGGTACCGGGGCCGCGCCGCTCACCTCGCTCAAACACACCGGGCAGCCGTGGGAGCTCGGCCTGGCCGAGGCGCAGCAGACGCTGCGGCTCAACGGCCTGCGCGAGCAGGTCAGGCTGCAGGCAGACGGTGGTCTGAAGACCGGCCGTGACGTCGTCATCGCGGCGCTGCTGGGCGCCGAGGAGTTCGGGTTCGCCACCGCTCCGCTGGTGGTGGCCGGCTGCGTGATGATGCGGGTCTGTCACCTCGACACCTGCCCGGTCGGCATCGCCACACAGAACCCGGTGCTGCGCAAGCGGTTCACCGGCACCCCGGAGTTCGTCGAGACGTTCTTCCTGTTCCTGGCCGAGCAGGTGCGCGAGTACCTTGCGGCCCTGGGCTTCCGGTCGATCACCGAAGCAGTCGGACACGCTGAGCTGCTGGACATCGCACCGGCGGTCGACCACCACCGGGCACGCGGGCTGGACCTGGCACCGCTGCTGGCGGTCGCCGATATCGACGCCGGCCACAGCTGCACCAACCCGGCGCAGCACGACCTGTCGGACACCCTGGATGCCAAGTTCATCGCGGCGGCGGCCCGGACGCTTCAGGACGGCAGTCCGGTCGAGTTGGCCTTCGACGTCCGCAACGTCAACCGCACGGTGGGCACCATGCTCGGTTCGGAAGTGACCCGCCGGTTCGGCCCGGACGGACTGCCCACCGGAACGATTGCCATTTCCCTGACCGGGACCGCCGGTCAGTCGCTGGGCGCATTCCTGCCGAACGGCATCACCCTGACGCTGACCGGCGACGCCAACGACTACGTCGCCAAGGGTCTGTCCGGCGGCCGCATCATCGTCCGGCCTTCGGAGGATTCGCCTGCCCAGGTGGCGGGCGCGAAGACGCAGGTCATCGCTGGCAACACCATCGGCTACGGCGCCACCTCGGGGGAGCTGTACCTGCGCGGCCGGGTCGGGGAGCGATTCGCGGTCCGCAACTCCGGTGCGCTGATGGTCACCGAAGGCGCCGGCGACCATGCCCTCGAGTACATGACCGGGGGTCGGGTGGTCATCCTGGGACGCACCGGCCGCAACGCCGCCGCCGGCATGAGCGGCGGCATCGGCTACCTGCTGGACGCCGACCACACCCGCATCAACACCGAACTTGTCGACATCGAGGCACTGGTTGAGGACGAGGTCATCTGGCTGGGTGAGGTGGTGGCCGATCATGCCCGCTACACCGGCTCGCCGATCGCCAAAAGCCTGCTGGCCGCTTGGCCTACCGAGTCGGCCCGGTTCTCCCGGGTGATGCCGCGGGACTACCGCAAGGTGCTCGCCCTGCAGGTGCGGGCCACCGAAACCGGTGTCGACGCCGACGAGCTGATCATGGAGGCCTCGCGTGGCTGATCCCAGCGGATTCATGAAGTACCAGCGGCACACCCCGACCAGGCGTCCGGTGCCACTGCGGTTACGCGACTGGAACGAGGTGTACGAGCCGTTCAGCGAGACGGAGACGAAGACCCAGGCAGCACGCTGCATGGACTGCGGGATCCCGTTCTGCCATCAGGGGTGCCCGCTGGGCAACCTGATCCCGGAATGGAACGAACTGGTCCGCACCGGGCGTTGGGAGGACGCGTCGGATCGCCTGCACGCCACCAACAACTTCCCGGAGTTCACCGGTCGACTGTGCCCGGCCCCGTGTGAGGCCTCGTGCGTGCTCGGCATCGGCGACGACCCGGTGTCCATCAAGGTCGTCGAGCAGCAGATCGCTGACCGGGCGATCGCCGACAACGGGCTGGCACCGCGCCCGGCGGCGGTGTCCACCGGTAAGAAGGTGGCGATCATCGGCTCAGGTCCGGCCGGTCTGGCGGCCGCTCAGCAACTGGCCCGCGCCGGCCATGAGGTGACGGTATTCGAACGGGACGGCCGCATCGGCGGGTTGATGCGCTACGGGATTCCGGAGTTCAAGATGGACAGGGCGGTGCTGGATCGCCGCCTCGAGCAGATGGTGGCCGAGGGCGTGCGGTTCATCAGCCACTGCGCTGTCGGTGTGGACCTGTCGGTCGACGACCT
Source organism: Mycobacteriales bacterium (assembly GCA_038229825.1). Lineage (GTDB taxonomy): Bacteria > Actinomycetota > Actinomycetes > Mycobacteriales > Nakamurellaceae > Nakamurella. The sequence continues at coordinate 24,910 of JBBROB010000012.1, read as the reverse complement.
GCGACACAACTTCAACGCCATCGTGCTGGCCACCGCGTCGACGGTGCCTCGCGAGCTGCAGGTCGACGGCCGCCGGCTGGCGGGTGTCGAGCTGGCAATGGACTACCTGGTGCAGGCCAACAAGGTGCTGGAAGGAACGGCCGCCAACTCACCGCGGCTCGACGCGGCGGGCCGGCATGTGGTGATCATCGGCGGCGGTGACACCGGAGCCGACTGCTACGGAACCGCCCTCCGCCAGGGCGCCGCATCGGTGACCCAGTTGGACATCCACGGGCAGCCGCCGGTCACCAGGCACCCCTCGACGCCGTGGCCGGTCTACCCGCTCCTGCTGCGTACCTCCGCGGCGCACGAGGAGGGCGGCCAGCGGGTGTTCGGTGTCAACTCGACCTCCTTCGAAGGCAGCGAACCGGCGGTAGACGGTCTGCCGCGCGGCCGGGTCACCGGCATTCACCTGGTCGAGGGCAAGCGGATCGCCGGTGGATTCATTCCGTCTGCAGGTACCGAGACCCATCTGGACGCCGATCTGGTGCTGCTGGCGCTCGGCTTCGTCGGACCGGAACGGGAGGGCCTGCTCGACGAACTGGGCATCGACATCTCCGGTCGCGGCACCGTCGGTCGCGACGACGACTACATGACGAACATGCCGGGTGTCTTCGTGGCCGGCGACGCCGGCCGCGGCCAGTCGCTGATCGTCTGGGCGATCGCCGAGGGCCGGTCGGCGGCCGCCGGCGTCGACGCCTATCTGTCCGGCGGATCCAGCCTGCCGGATCCGCTGCAGCCCACCGCCGTCGCCCTGCGCTGACCCGCCCCGGTAGGGGCGCGGGTCAGTCGCGGGTGGTGGCGTGAATCAACTTCGCAGGCATGGGTGGAATTGGCGACTCCCGTCACCCGGGACCCAAAACCGCAAGTTCGTCGATGCGGCAAGTGTGACCCCGATGACGGAATCGGTTCAGAAAACCGCTAGGCTCCCACCCATGGATCGTCGCGCAAAAATCGTCTGCACCCTCGGCCCCGCCACCTCTACCGAGCAAGCGATCACCTCGCTGATCGAAGCCGGAATGAATGTGGCCAGGATGAACTTCAGCCACGGCGACTACGCCGATCACAAGATCGTGCACGGTCACGTCCGCAGTGCCGCAGCCAAACTCGGGAAGACCGTCGGCATCCTGGCCGACCTGCAGGGTCCCAAGATCCGGCTCGGCCGGTTTGCCGACGGCCCTCATCTGTGGGAGACCGGCAGCATCGTCACCATCACGGTCGACGACATCATGGGCACCGCAGACCGGGTGTCCACCACGTACAAGGGTCTGGCGAACGACGCCCGACCAGGGGACCGGCTGCTGATCGACGACGGCAAGGTCGGCCTTGTCGTCACCTCCGTCGAAGGCAACGATGTCACGTGCACCGTCACCGAAGGCGGCCCGGTCTCCAACAACAAGGGCATCTCGCTTCCGGGCATGAACGTCTCGGTACCGGCCATGTCGGAGAAGGACATCTCCGACCTGAAATTCGCGCTCAGTCTGGGTGTCGACTTCATTGCACTCTCGTTCGTCCGGTCGCCGGCTGACGTCGATCTCGTGCATGCCGTCATCGACGAGGTCGGAGCCGTCCGGGTACCGGTCATCGCCAAGCTGGAGAAGCCCGAGGCGGTGGCGAATCTGGAGGCAATCGTGCTGGCCTTCGACGGCGTGATGGTGGCTCGTGGTGACCTCGGGGTCGAACTGCCGCTGGAGCAGGTCCCGCTGGTGCAGAAGCGCACCGTGCAGATCGCGAGGGAGAACGCGAAACCGGTGATCGTCGCCACCCAGATGCTCGAGTCGATGATCGAGCATTCGCGTCCCACCAGGGCAGAAGCCTCGGATGTGGCCAATGCCGTGCTCGATGGAGCCGACGCCGTGATGCTCTCCGGGGAGACCTCGGTCGGCAGGTATCCGTTCGTCACGGTGGCCACCATGGCGCGGATCATCGAAGCCGTCGAGGCGGAGACCACCGTGGTGCCGCCGCTGACCCACGTGCCGCGCACCAAGCGCGGCGTGTTGTCGTACGCCGCGCGTGACATCGGCGAACGGCTCGAGGCCAAGGCGCTGGTCGCCTTCACCCAATCCGGCGATACGGTGCGCAGACTGGCCCGCCTGCACACCAATCTGCCTCTGCTCGCTTTCACTCCGCTCGAATCCACCTGCAATCAGCTGGCCCTCACCTGGGGCACCAAGACCTTCCAGGTCGAACCCGTCGACTCCACCGACGAGATGGTCGAACTGGTCGACGCGGCGATGCTGCAGGTTCCCGGGTATCACGCCGGCGACACCGTGGTGATCGTGGCCGGTTCGCCGCCCAACACCTCCGGGTCGACCAACCTGATCAGGGTCCACCGGCTGGGCCACAAGGACTGACCGGCCGGACGCTCCTTCCCGGGCGGCTACGGTGATCGTTGTGAGCGAATCGAACGAGCCGGACTCCGGCGAGATGACACCGGCGCAAGGGCGGGCGGCGGTGGCCGGGTTGATCACCCTGCTCGATCTGGAACGGTTGGAGGACAACCTGTTCCGCGGCATCTCTCCGGAGAACTCGACCCCGAGGGTGTTCGGTGGTCAGGTGGCTGCTCAGGCGTTGACCGCAGCCGGCCGGACGGTCCCGTCCGATCGCCAGGTGCACTCCCTGCATGCGTACTTCCTGCGACCGGGGGATCCGACGGTCCCCATCGTCTTCGACGTCGACCGGACCAGGGACGGCCGGTCGTTCACCACCCGCCGGGTCCTCGCCATCCAGCACGGGCAGACCATCTTCGCCATGTCCAGTTCGTTCCAGGTCGACCAACCCGGGGTTGACCACGCCGACGTGATGCCCGAGGTACCGGCACCGTCAACACTGCCGACATTCGCCGCGAGGGTGGCCGCCGCCTCGGCCCCGTTCGCCGCACTGAGCCGGATTCCGCGGCCGTTCGACGTGCGGTACGTCAACGACCCGCCCTGGTACTCCGGCGCGGAGCCGAAAGCGGCGGCCCGCAACCAGGTGTGGTTCCGCAGTTTCACCGAACTACCCGATGACCAACTGCTGCACGTCTGCATGCTTGCGTACCTGTCGGATCTGACGCTGCTGGATTCGATCCTGGCCACTCATGGCCTTGGCGGCTCCTGGAGCACCCTCAAGCTGGCGTCGCTCGATCACGCCATGTGGTTCCACCGGCCGATCAGAGTGGACGATTGGGTGCTGTACGACACCTACTCGCCCAGCGCATCCGGCTCGCGGGGTCTCGCGATGGGGCACTTCTTCTCCGCAGGCGGCGCCATGCTGGCGACAGTGGTCCAGGAGGGACTCGTCCGGGTCGGGTAGGCCCCTGGTTCGGCGCATACCGTTCCGCCCGGCGCATACCGTTCCGCCCGATCGGAGCGGAAGCCGGCGAATCCTGGGCAGTTCTGTGTGCGCACCGACCCTCGGCGCCCAACGCGGGCGCGCCGAAACCCAAACGTCACAGTGCCCCCGGTCAGACTCGAACTGACACTAAACGGGATTTGAATCCGCTTCCTCTGCCAATTGGGATACGGGGGCAGGCGACCCGATCCCGGGTCTGCCAGAGCTTACCTGGCCAGCACTACCGGGATTGTCCTCGACGCGGCGACTACGCCGGATGTGCCGCCAACCGCCTGGGCCGTCATGCGGATGCCGGACCGGAGAACCGCAACGAGGATCACCATGTCACACAAGAGTCACATGCTGTCGGTAGGCTCCGTCAGCGGCCGAAGCGCGGCTGCGTCCGATCCATGGGCACCACAACAGGGAGGTGGCTGATGACCAGTCCGCGTCGCGTTCTCATCGCCGAGGACGAGGCTCTGATCAGGCTGGATCTCGCCGAGATGCTGGCAGAGGAAGGCTTCGAGGTCGTCGGTCAGGCAGGAGACGGTGAAGAGGCAGTAGCGCTGGCGATCAAACTCAAGCCAGACCTGGTGATCCTCGACGTGAAGATGCCCAAGAAAGACGGGATCGATGCTGCGGCCGAGATCGTCGCCGGTCAGATCGCCCCGGTGGTGATGCTCACCGCATTCTCGCAGCGGGACCTGATCGAGCGGGCCCGTGATGCTGGGGCGATGGCCTACCTGGTCAAGCCGTTCTCGCCCGCCGACCTGCTGCCGGCCATCGAGCTGGCCGTTGCCCGCTACGCCGAGATGGTCGCACTGCGGGAAGAGGTCTCCGACGTGACGGCTCGCTTGGAGACCAGAAAGCTCATCGACAGGGCAAAGGGCCTGCTGATGACGAACCAGAAGATGACCGAGCCGGAGGCCTTCCGCTGGATCCAGCGCACGGCAATGGATCGCCGAACGTCGATGCAAGCGGTTGCCCAGGCGGTCCTGGACGGACTGGGAACCAAGGCGTGAGGCCGGTCGGTCGCTGACAGTGATCGCCGCTGCCTACTTAGCCAGCGCAAGGTCACGATTTGGGTATGAGTCGGCGTGGGCATGGTGAATTTCAAGGTTCACGCATAGCGTCCTGTTCTGCGGGCCCGTCGCAGCTCACCGCTGAGCGGTGTTCGCGACGGCGCGCATGCTACATGTGAGCCCGCTCGCGGTGAGCGGGCTGAGGTTGCCGGTAACCGCACGGAAACAACTCTGCGTCACGCTCCACCCAGCTAGGACCGGACTGGAGGCAGCTCCTTCACCCGGTTCACTCACAGGCGAGACCAAGGCTTCATCCGTTCCACGCAGCGTGCGTGGTCCGGCATTTGATTCAGGAGGACATTTTGCGAACTCGTTCGATCATTCGTGTGGTGGCCGTTGGCACGGCCGCCGCTCTGGTGCTGGCCGGTTGTGCCAGCAAGAGCACCACCGGGACCAGTACGTCATCCTCCGCGAGCTCGTCCGGCGGGGCGGCGTCGGGCAAGACCCTGACCATCTCCAGCGACCTCCCGTTGCAGGGCACCTCTGCCTCGCAGTCGGCGGACACCAACAAGATGATCCAGCTGTACCTGGACCAGGTCGGTGGCAAGGCCGGGAACTTCAACATCAAGCTGAAGACCTACGACGACTCCACGGCTGCCAAGGGTGCCTGGGACGACGCAGCGTGCGCCAAGAACGCCACCGACCACGTCGCGAACACCGACGAGGTCGCCGTCATGGGCACCTTCAACTCGGGCTGCGCCAAGATCGAGGTTCCGGTGCTCAACCAGGACAGCACCGGGCCGATGCTGATGGTCTCCAACGCCAACACCAACCCCGGACTGACCAAGACCTGGGACACCGGCGAGCCCAACAAGTACTACCCGACCAGCAAGCGCAACTACGCCCGCGTGGTCACCACCGACGATTACCAGGGCAACGCCGCCGCCAGCTTCGCGGCGACCGACCTGAAGGTCAAGAAGTGCTTCGTTCTCAATGACAACCAGACCTACGGCCTGGGTGTCGCGAAGGCCTTCGCTGGTGCCGCAGCCAAGGCCGGTATCACTGTGGTCGGCTCCCAGTCGTGGGATGCCAAGCAGCCCAGCTACACCGCCCTGTTCCAGCAGGCCAAGTCGGCCGGCGCGGACTGCGTCTACCTCGGCGGTATCTATGACAACAACGGTGGCCAGCTGATCAAGGACAAGGTCGCCGTGCTCGGTGACAACACCGCGGTCAAGCTGCTGGCGCCGGACGGCTTCACCGGCTACAAGGATCTGCTCGCTCTGTCGCAGTCGGCCGGCATGTACCTGACCTTTGCCGGCCTCACCACTGACCAGCTGGTCGCCGGCGGCGGTCCTGCGGCCAAGCTGATCACGGCGTTCAAGGCCAAGTACGGCGCCGATCCCAACGGTAGCTACCCGCTCTACGGCGTCGCCGCAGTTCAGGTCATCCTGGCCGCCATCGCCAAGTCGGACGGCACCCGCAAGGGCGTCACCGACTCGGTGTTCTCCGGTACCGGGATCACCATTGCGAAGGCCGACTCGGTCACCGGTAAGGACATCGTGATCGACCCGAAGACCGGTGACACGTCCGCCAAGGACATCACCGTCGAACTGGTCAAGGGTGGCAAGGAGACCTTCCTGAAGGCCCAGGCCGTCACCTGATCCATCCCAGATGCCTGGGTCGCAGGCGAGAAGTCGCCTCGGCCCAGGCATCTGGCGTTTCCGCAGTACCGCAGACATGCCGTGCGGCGTAGGACCAATTCAGGTGATCGATCCGCGGCCCGCGGCGGCGGCGATCCGACTGACGGAAGGGTTCATCAACAATGACGACTCTCGTGATCGGCGGGACGCGCCGGAAGCCCAAGGTCCGACTAGGCCCGATCCTGGAGAAGTACATCGGGCTCGTGGTGCTTGCCCTTGCCATTCTCTGGGTGATCTGGAACCTGATCTCCGACCCGGCCCGGTTCCTCGGATCCATTCTGGTCGGAGCCCAGAACGGCTTGCTGTACGCGTTGATCGCCCTCGGCTACACCATGGTCTACGGCATCATCGAGCTGATCAACTTCGCCCACGGCGACCTGTTCATGCTGTCGACGATCGTCGCCGCCAACGTGATGGTGCACATCTTCGGTGTCAGCAATCTGACCCTGGCGACCGTTCTGCCGCTGATCATCACCCTGGCAGTTTCGATGGCCTTCGGCGCGTTCATCAACGTCTCGGCCGAATTCCTGGCCTACCGCAAGCTGCGCAACGCGCCGAAACTGGCCCCACTGATGACCGCGGTCGGCCTGAGCTTCATCTTCCGCGGGATTGCCCAGCAGGACTGGATCAACGGCTCCGCCCAGAAGAACTGGGACATCACCTGGGGTGGACCGATCGTCCAGGGCGTCTATGTGTACAAGCTACTGCTGGTCCTGGTGGTGACAGTGCCGCTGCTGCTGGCAATGACCTTCATCGTGTCCAAGACCAAGCGCGGCAAGGCAATGCGGGCGGTCGCCCAGGATCAGGACGGCGCCAGGTTGATGGGCATCAACGTGAACGGGACGATCTCCTTCACCTTCGCTCTCGGTGGTGCGCTGGCTGGTGCCGCCGGCGTCCTCTACTTCCTGGCCCAGACCCAGACCTACTACGACACCGGCACTCAACTCGGCCTGATCGCTTTCACCGCAGCCGTTCTCGGCGGTATCGGCAATCTGACCGGTGCCGTCGTCGGTGGCATCCTGATCGGTCTGATCCAGGGCATCAACGAGGGCGGTGTCCACGGACTCGGGCAGTCGTGGTCGCAGTCGGTTGTTTTCATCATTCTGATCATCTTCATGGTCTTCAAGCCCGAAGGCATCTTCGGCCGCCGCACGACGGAAAAGGTGTAGCCGATGAGCATCATGCCGTCCCGCCGCTCCAACGGACTGGCCCATTTCCGTTGGCCCGCAGGCTATGTCGTCGTCATTGTTTTCCTGTTCCTGCTCTACCAGGAGATCCTTCCGCTGTTCAACACATCCGTGTCCGGGTCGGTCACCAGTTGGCTGCCGGTCGCCACCGTGAACCAGTGCCTGATGTGGGCGATCATGGCGCTCGGACTGAACGTGGTGGTCGGCTACGCGGGCCTGCTCGACCTCGGCTACGTCGCGTTCTGGGCGCTGGGCGGCTACACGGCCGGCTGGCTGATGGCGGCGCCGTTCAACTGGACCTGGAACGTGCACATCCTGACGTCCATTCCTTCCAGCACCGCCGGCACGCACATCAACTTCTGGTTCGTCATCATCATCGCCGGTGTGCTCTGCGCGATTCTGGGCTTGTTGATCGGCGCCCCCACCCTTCGCCCGCGCGGCGACTACCTGGCGTTGGTCACCCTCGGCTTCGGTGAGGTGATCACCCAGTTCTTCCGCAACAGCAATGACATCGGCGGTTTGAACGTAGCCGGCGGCGACGGTGGCATCTCGGTCATCGACCCTATCGGGACCGGCCCGTTCGCCTACGCGGGTGTGCCCAAGGGACTGACCAACAACACGACGGACAACATCTACAAGATCCTGGTCCTGGGTCTGCTGGTGGGTATCTGCATCTTCATCTCGCTGCGCATCCGGGAGGGCAGGCTGGGCCGGGCCTGGCTGGCGATCCGCGAGGACGAACTCGCGGCCAGCATGATGGGTGTCCCGCTGGTGCGGGCCAAGCTCTCCGCCTACGCGGTCGGTGCGTTCTTCGGCGGCATCGGCGGCGTGGCCAACGCCTCCGGGGTGACCGGAGCCGTGTCGCCGTCGGGCTTCGACTTCGGCAAGTCCGTGCTGGTGCTGCTGATGGTCGTGCTCGGCGGTATGGGCAATGTCTGGGGGGTCACCATCGGTGCCTTCCTGCTCGCCTGGCTCAACGGCACCGGCCTGCAGCAGATCGGCGTTCAGTTGGACTCTTGGTTCGGCACGAATCTGCACGAAACGCTGCCTCGGTACAACTTCGTGATCCTTGGTGTCCTGCTCGTGATGATGATGTTGTTCCGACGTGAAGGTTTGATTCCCGAGAAGCGGACGAAAGCCTTGATGTCGACCCCGAACCGGACCGAGATGGAGGCGATCGGAGCCGACATCGCCGAGGCCGGAATGGAAACAGAGGTGTTCGAGCATTCCAGCCCTGAGTCGGATGCCGCGATCGCCGCTACTGCAGCCGATGTCACTCCGTTGATCAACAAGGAGTCGTGACCGTGACTGCCGCACCTGTTCTGCAACACCATTCCGGCGGCCAGGATCCGGTCGCCGCCAATACCCTGTACGCCGACCGGATCACCATCGCCTTCGGTGGACTCATTGCGGTCAACGATGTCTCGTTCTCGATTGCGCCGAAGTCGGTGGTCAGTCTGATCGGGCCGAACGGTGCCGGCAAGACCACGTTCTTCAATGTGCTGACCGGTTTGTACGACCCGACCGAGGGCACGGTGTTCCTGGACGGCTCCGACATCAACGGCGTGAAGCCGCACAAGCGGGCGGCTCTTGGCATGGCCAGGACGTTCCAGAACATTCGGCTGTTCAACCTGATGACCGCCGAGGAGAATGTCATGGTCGCCATGCATTCCCACCTCAAGGCCGGGATCCTGGGGACGGTACTGCGTTTGCCCGGCCAGCGGCGGGAGGAACGGGAAGCCAGGGACACCGCGCGCGAGTTGCTCGAATTCGTCGGCATCGGCAAGGTGGAAGGCGAACTTGCCCGCAACCTGTCCTACGGTGATCAGCGGCGACTGGAGGTCGCACGGGCGCTCGCCCTGCGTCCCAAGATCCTGCTGCTGGACGAACCGACCGCAGGAATGAACCCGCAGGAATCGGCGACGTTCGTGGAATTCGTCTATCGGGTGCGCGACGAGAAGGACCTGTCGGTGCTGCTCATCGAACACGACATGAGCGTCATCATGAAGGTCAGTGAACGGATCACCGTGCTGGACCGCGGCAATCTGATCGCCGAAGGCACCCCCGACGACATTCGGAACAACCAGCAGGTGATCGAGGCCTATCTGGGCAAGACCGGCACTCGTGAAGGAAAGAGGAAGAAATGACCGCGTCCGCCAGTACTGCAGCGGCACCGGCCGGGCAGCCAGGAGCCAGGGGCGAGGGCAAGGCGGTCATCCTCGACCTCAAGGGTCTGAACGTCAACTATGGCAATATCGCCGCGGTCAAGAACCTGTCGATGACCGTGTACGAAGGTGAGATCGTCACCCTGATCGGGTCCAATGGTGCCGGTAAGTCGACCACCCTGCGGACGATTTCCGGCCTGCTCAAACCGCGCGGCGGCGACGTGATCTTCAAGTGCAAACGCATCAACGGGATACCCGGCCACGACGTGGTCAAGCTGGGCATCTGTCAGTCGCCGGAGGGCCGCAAGATTTTCCAGCGGATGACGGTGTCGGAGAATCTCGACCTCGGCGCCTTCACCCGCAGCGACACCGCACAGATCGCCCAGGACCGGGAGCGGGTGCTCGAACTGTTCCCGCGGCTGCGGGAGCGGATCAATCAGAAGGCCGGCACCATGTCCGGCGGCGAGCAGCAGATGCTCGCGGTGGCCAGAGCACTGCTGGGCAACCCGAGTCTGCTACTGCTGGACGAGCCGTCGATGGGTCTTGCGCCGGTGCTGGTGGATCTCATCTTCGAGACCATCGAGACCATCCGGAGCCAGGGCACGACCGTGCTGCTGGTCGAGCAGAATGCCCTTGCCGCGCTCGAGATCGCCGACTACGCCTATGTTCTCGAGTCGGGACATCTGAACATGGAGGGTCCCGCTGACAAGTTGCTCGACGACGACTCGGTGGCCGCCGCCTATCTGGGCGGCTGACCGACCCTCAGGTCGCCGCCGGAGCGGTTTGCAGCCGGTACATGTCCACCCTGGACCCGGCGGCATCGAGGAATACCGGATCGTGGGAGGCGGCAAGTACGGCGCGTCCGCGGTCCGTGGCGACCCGCACCGCGTCCGTCACGGCGACCGCTGCCGCTTCGTCCTGTTGTGAAGTGGGCTCGTCCAGCAGGATGAGGGCCGCTCCGGATATCAGGCAGCGGGCGAAGGCGACCCGCTGGCGTTCGCCGCCGGACAGCAGTCGGACCGGTTGTGCCAGCAGAGCAGTCAGCCGGAGTTCGGCGGCGACGGCGTCGTCGTCGCCGTCGCTGCGGCCGCGCAGAGTTGCGGCGAATCGCAGGGTCTCCCCGACAGTGAGGGCCTCCGCCAGGATGGTGCTCTGCAGCGCCATCGCCACATGGCGTTGCCGGAGTTGCGCTCTGGCGTTCCGGTCCAGCGGTCGCCAGTCGGTTCCGGCGACCTCGACGCTGCCGGAAGTGGGATCCAACAGTCCGGCCGCCAGGCCCAGGAGGGTCGACTTCCCCGATCCGGACGGGCCGCGCAGGACCAGGAAGTCCCCGGGTCGGATCGTCAGGTCGACGCCCGAGAACACCGTCCGGTCGCCGAATCTCATGCCGGCGGCGGTCATCTGCAAGATCGGTCGCGGCGATCCGGGGTGACGGTCCGGGGCCGGGAGGATCGCCACCGGGACGGCCGAGAGCGGCTGGTAGCGCGGTAGATGCGGTGCGGGAGCCACAGTCCGGGCCGGTCCCGCACCGGTGAGCCGGATATCACCGTCCGGCATCGCGCTGGCTCGCATCGTGATCTGCTCGCCGCTCGCTGCCTGGTCGGCCCTTGGCAGCAGACCGACGGGCAGGCGCAGCCATCCGTGTTGATCGACGACCTGCGCCTCGGGCCGACCGGTGCGCGGCAACCACTGCTCGGCCAACCGGCCGTCCCGCATCCTGACCGCCCGATCCACCAGCTCGCCGGCCCGTCGGTCATGGCTGACCAGGATCAGCGCCGCACCATGGGCCTGGCCGGCATCGGCAAGCAGTTGGTACACCTGCCGGGCTGCCTCCTCGTCCAGTTCGCCGGTGGGTTCGTCGGCCAGGATCAGCGCGGGGTCGTGGGCCACTGCCGCGCAGATGGCCACCCGCTGGGCCTCGCCGCCGGACAGCGTCGAGACGCTGCGCTCAGCCAGATGGGCCAGACCCAGTCGATCCAGCGTTCCGGCGGCCCTCGATACCGCTGACCGGCGATGCACTCCGGCCAATCGCAGTTGAAGCGCGACGTTGTCAACCACTCGCCACTCCGGAAGTAGTGCCCGGCGGGCGTGCTGGTCGATCATGCCGACGCTGGCCCGTCGCCACCGCCGTCTGGCCGATGCCGACAGGCTGGTCAGGTCGGTGCCGGCCACCCGGACGGTGCCCGCGGTGACCGCCTGTTCGCCGGTGAGCAACCTCAGCAGGGTCGATTTGCCTGATCCGTTCGGCCCTTCGATGAGTAGTCGTTCGCCGGCCCCGACTGTGAGGTTCAGCCCACGCAGGGCCATCACTGTGCCGGCCGGCGAGGGATAGGCGACGAAGGCGTCCGACACGCCGGCGATAACCGTCATCGGAGGTCCAGCTCCGGCAGTTGCGGATACCGCTCCCGGAAGACGCTGGCCGCAGCAAGAGCGCTGGCGATCAGGCAGGCCACCAAGGTTCCGCCGACGATCGCGGCGGTCCAACCGGCTCCCAGGGTGACCGTCAGCGGCGGCTGCACCGCGGTGCCGGACGGGCCGACCCCGATCAGGGTGACGGCGGCGCCGGTCAGCGCCGCACCGGCGATCGCGCCCAGCGGCACTCCGAGGCCGATCACAGCGCAGACCCGCAGGAACATCACCCGCCGGATGCTCGCCGGGCCCAGTCCGTCCACCTCCCACGCCAGGTGGTCGGCGGCCGAGTCCTGACGGTCGACCCGCACCGACATCGCCACCGCCGACATGGCCATCAGCAGGGCGACGATCCCGGCCAGTTCCAGCAGGGTGCTGGACCTGGCGGCCACCGGATCGTCGGCCAGCAGCTGCTCGATCTGGGCCCGCAGGTAGACGGTCGCGGTACTGGCCGGCGGGACGGCGAGCGCGGCAGCCAGGGTCGGGATGGCCGATGCGGGCGCCGCGATCCAGACCTGGGTGACCACCGCCGTGCCGGGCTCTGATCGGTCGAGCAGGGCGGCGACCGCGGTCCGGTCGGCCACCAGGAACCGGGACCCTACGGTGGGCATCCTGTCCAGTACCGCGACCACCCGGGCGCGCATGGTCAGGCCGGAGATGGTCACGGACACGATGCCGCCCTGGGCCGCTGCTGCCGTCACGGGGTCGACGGCAACCGGGAGTGGGACGAGATCCTGCCGCCGGACGAAGGCCGGACTGAGCACGACCCTCGCGTCGCTGATCTGGTAGTGGACGAAAGCGCGAGCCGATGGAGACCCGGCCTCCGGCCTCATGCCGGCGGTGTCGGATCCCCAGCCCGCCCAGTTCCAGCCCAGGGCGGTGCCGTCGGCGGTGACGGCGCCCAGGACCAGGTCGCCGGTGGGCAAGGCGTGATCGGTGTTCCCCTCACCGATGGCGTGCTGCCGGTGGACCAGTGAGTTCGACGTTTCGGTCAGCTCGACGGCGACCACTCGGAGCGGGGACCCGGCCGGCAGATTCGCCTGCAACTGCCCGCCCAGCGTCTTGAACACGATCCGCTGCTCTGCCCCCTCCGGCGTTGCCACCCACAGGTTGACATCGATGTCGCCGGCCAGGCCGGTGACCGCGATCCGCAGGCTGCGGGTGCCGGCCGGGATCTGTGGCACCGGCCCGCTGGACCCGGCCGGGGAGACCCGCAGCAGGGCTGCGACCTGCCCGGCCCCCGCGGTCGCGCCGGTGACCGCTCCGAAGTTGTGCATCATCGCGATCACCGACGGATCGACACCGGTGAGCGGGAGCGCAGCGACCCGACCGGTACCGCCGAAGACCGTCACCGCGCTGGTCACCACCGGCGCGATGGTGATGCCGGGGTCGATGGACCGCAGAGCGGCCGGGTCCAGTGCGCTCAACGGGGTGGCGACGTCCCGGCTCGGCGCGATCCTGGCGTCCAGTGGCACCAGATAGGCGGCCTGGTCGGCGGCCGACTGTCGCAGGGTCGCCTGGTAGGAGCCGGCGAAGACCACCGAGCAGGTGGCGGCAGCCAGGAACCCGGCCGCGACCGCGGGCGCCAGCGCGCGGCGCTGAACTCCCAGCACGGCAATCTGCCAGACCAGCCCGGCGCGACCTCCCAGTCGTCGGAACAGCCCCACCAACAGCGGCCAGCACCTGGCCGCGACCAGGCCGGCCGCAACGGCGATCAGGGTGGTGACGCTGGTGGTGAGCGGGTCGGTCCCGCCCGACCGGCCGCCCTGCCCGGTGAGGACCAACACGGCTAGCCCGACCGAGGCCACCAGCAGGCAGTCGACGGCGACGCGGGTCGCTGTCTCTGCGTGCGGTGGCCACAATGTGACGGCCACCGTGAGAAGGACCGCCCCGACACCGAGCCAGGCCAGCGTCGTCGACGCCCCGGTCAGCGCGATCCATGCAGTGCCCAACCGGCCTCCCGGGATATCGCCGGCCAGCCAGGCCACCACCGCCATACCGACGGCGGCTCCGACGACCAGACCGGCAGCAACCACCGCGGTGATCTGCAAGAGCGGGCTGAGCGCCAACTGGTTCCGGCTTGCACCCCGCCTGGTCAGCAGGCCGACCACCAGTTGCTGGCGCCGTCGCATCCCGACGGCTGCGGCCAGACAGAATCCCAGCTGCAGGGCGGCGGCACCGGCGCCGAGGATGGTGAACCGGGCCGCGGAGGTCGAGGCCCTCCCGGCGGCGGCGACAACGGCGTCCTCCGGCCAGGTGATGGCCAGAGCGCCGACCTCGACGTTGAGCTGATCCGCAAGGGCGGCCAGCCCGAGACGGAAGGCATTGAGACCGGTCTGGGCAATGGCGGTCCCGGTCAGCGAGCTGACCCACGCCGTGGCCCGACCGAACAGGGTCAGCGGCGCCAGCGCAGCCATCTGATCGGCCGAGCCGCCGAGCAGCAGGGGCAGTTCGTCGTCGATCAGACCGCTGCCCACCAAGCGGTTGTCGAGCAGTTCCGCGGTGCCGGTCACCACCAGACCGAGTTGCCGCGCGGCCGGCGTGATCGAGCGCACGCTCGTCGCAGCGGCGTCCGCGGCGCCCGTCGCGGTCAGCACCACTTCGCAGCGCGTGGGTGCGCAGGAGGTGGGCAGCCGACCCGACGTCAGTCGGACCTCCTGGGCGATGCCGTCGGCCCCGCCGAGGCTGAACGTGGTACCGGCCAGCGACAACTGGCGGTACATCATCAGCCGCTGGGTGGTGGACAGGTGCAGGTCGGAGAACCGCTGCCGAATCGCCGCGTCCTCCACCCGCTGATCTGCCGGCAGCAGCGTCTGGCTGCTGACCGCGAGCACCGTCCGCTGCGGCTCGGCAATCTGATCCACCGCAGCCTGGACGGCGGCATTCTCGGCGGTCAGTCGCAGCCCACCGGCCACCAGCGGCAGAACACTGGCCACGGCGATTCCGATCGCGAGGGTGACCCACCGCAACGGCCGGTGACGCAGGCCGGCCAGGGCCAGCGCCGCGATCACCCGCATCGGTTGGTCGGCCCCCTGACTGGGATCAGCAGCGTCGATACGGTCATTCCCGACGACCGGCAGGTGCCCCATAGTAACCGCACCCCGACCCCGCGGCCTGGCCCATCTGCGCCGGCGTTGGCGGACTCATTCGCTGTCCGCGGGCAGAATCATGCAGGTCAACCGCGCCGTGCAGACAGCCCTCCCGTCCTCGTCGGTGATCGCGATCTGGAACGCTGCCAGGGTGCGACCGACGTGGACCGGCGTCGATGTGCCGTACACGAACCCGTCGCGCGCCGAGCGGTGATGGGAGCAGTTCAACTCGACGCCGACGGCCATGCGTCCGGGACCGGCGGCGATGACGGCATTGAAAGACCCCAGCGTCTCGGCGAGCACTGCATTTGCCCCACCGTGCAGCAGGCCGTAAGGCTGGCGGTTTCCGCTCACCGGCATCCGTCCGGTGACCAGGGCCGGCTCGACGTGGGTCAGTTCGATGCCCATCAGCTCGGCCAGCTCACCGCGCCGGGCGTTGTAGGCGGCCAGTCGGTCGGCCGCGGCGGAATCCAGGTCCTGCTCGCTCATCTGTGGGCTCTGATCTCTTCGGTCGGGTCGGTGTCGGTGGTTGACCCTAGACTCGCAATGGTGATCACCGCTGCGCCCGCGACGAAGAAGCGACCGACGAACGCACCCGGGGCCGCGGCGCCGACCACCGGCCAACTCAATCTGTTGCTACTCGACGGGCACTCCCTGGCCTACCGGGCCTTCTTCGCGCTGCCGGTGGAGAAGTTCTCCACCACCACCGGCCAACCCACCAACGCCGTCTACGGCTTCACCTCGATGTTGATCAACCTGTTGCGGGACGAGCGGCCGACCCATGTCGCCGTCGCCTTCGACCTGTCGCGGCAGACCTGGCGCAGCGAGGAATTCGCCGACTACAAGGCGAACAGGTCCACCTCCCCGGCCGACTTCAAGGGTCAGGTCGAGCTGATCAAGGAGGTGCTGGCGGCGCTGCGCATCGATGTGTTGACGGCCGAGAACTACGAAGCAGACGACGTCATCGCCACCCTGACCACCAGGGCCGAGGCCGAGGGTATGTCGGTGAAGATCTGCACCGGCGACCGGGATGCGCTGCAGCTGGTCACCGATGCCGTGACGGTGCTGTACCCGAAGCGGGGCGTCTCGGACATGACCAGGTTCACCCCCGCCGAGGTGCAGGACAAGTACGGCCTGACGCCGGCGCAGTATCCGGATTTCGCGGCACTGCGTGGCGACCCGTCGGACAACCTGCCCGGCATCGTCGGAGTGGGGGAGAAGACCGCAGCGAAGTGGGTGCGTGAGTTCGGTTCACTTGGAGCGTTGGTGGATCGGGTCGACGAGGTCCCTGGCAAGACCGGCGACGCCCTGCGGGCCGCCCTGTCCAGCGTGCTGCAGAACCGGCGGCTGACCGAGCTGGTCCGGGACGTGGAGCTGACGTCCGATCCGATGGACCTGGTGGCGCGACCCTACGACCGGGAAGCCGTCCACGAGATCTTCGACAACCTGCAGTTCAAGGTGCTCCGTGAACGGCTGCTGGAAACCTTCGAGCAGGCTGACGAGACCAGCACCGAGGGCTTTGACATTTCCGGCATCCGGCTCCGCCCCGGACAGGTTGCCTCCTGGCTGGCGACCCATGCCGCCGCCACCGTCGGGATCTCTCTGCGCGGGCGCTGGGCCCCCGGTGGGGGTGACGTCAGCACCATTGCGATCGCCGATGCCGCCGGCGCCAGCGCCGTGATCGACGTGACTGCCCTTGACTCCGACGATGATGCGGCGGTCGCCGCCTGGTTGGCCGATCCGGCCAGGCCGAAGGTCGGGCACGACCTGAAGGCCTCGGTCAACGCGCTGGCCGCCCGCGGCTGGGCGATCAACGGCATCACCTGCGATACGTCGCTGGCCGCCTACCTGGCGCTCCCCGGCCAGCGGGCCTTCGATCTGGGTGACCTGGTGCAGCGGTACCTGCACCGCACCTTGGACGCCGGACCTGACGAGGAGCCGGGCACCGAACAGCTCGCACTGGAATTCCCGACGGCGACCGACGACGGCGACGGCGAGGCCGCGCAGGTAGCCGAGGACCGCGCCGAGATGATCAAGGCACTTGCCGTCATCGATCTGGCCGCAGTGCTGCAAATTTCGTTGGAGGCCAGCGGCCAGCAGGCCCTGCTCACCGAGATCGAACTCCCGGTGATGGAGGTGCTCGGCCGGATGGAGCGGACGGGTATAGCGGTCGATCTCGGCTATCTGGAGGATCTTCGGTCAACCTTCGAATCCGAGGCACAGACCGCTGCCGCCGCCGCTTACGCAGTGCTGGGGCACGAGGTGAACCTCGGTTCGCCGAAACAGCTGCAGGTGGTGCTGTTCGACGAACTGAACATGCCCAAGACGAAGAAGACCAAGACCGGCTACACCACCGATGCCGATGCCCTGACCGCTCTGCACGAGCAGACCCAGCACCCCTTCATGACCCACCTGCTGCGGCACCGGGACGTGATGAAACTGAAGACCACGGTCGAGGGGCTGCTGAAGGCGGTGGGCGACGACGGCCGCATCCATACCACCTACCTGCAGAACATCGCCGCCACCGGCCGCCTGTCCTCGACGGAGCCGAACCTGCAGAACATCCCGGTACGCACCGACGAGGGCCGTCGGATCCGGGCCGCGTTCGTGCCCGGCAGCGGTTTCGAGAACCTGATCACCGCCGACTACTCGCAGATCGAGATGCGCATCATGGCGCACCTGTCCGAGGATGCCGGCCTGATCGAGGCCTTCCGATCGGGAGAGGACCTGCACACCGCCGTCGCGGTCAGGGCGTTCGGAGTGCCGGCCTCGGAAGTCACCGCTGAGCTGCGTCGCCGCATCAAGGCGATGAGTTACGGTCTGGCGTACGGGCTTTCGGCGTTCGGACTGTCCGGTCAGCTCAAGATCAGCGTCGAAGAGGCGAGGGAACAGATGGACGCCTACTTCGCCAGGTTCGGCGGCATCCGGGACTATCTGCGGCGGGCCGTCGACGTCGCCAGGCTGGAGGGCTACACGCAGACTTTGTACGGGCGGCGCCGGTACCTCCCCGACCTGACCAGTGACCACCGGCAACGCCGGGAGCTCGCGGAGCGGGCGGCCCTCAACGCGCCGATCCAAGGCAGCGCCGCCGACATCATCAAGGTCGCCATGCTGGGCGTGCAGCGCCGCATCGACACCGAGGGTCTGCGGTCACGCCTGCTGCTGCAGGTGCACGACGAACTGCTCTGCGAGGTCGCGCCCGGCGAGCAGGACGTCCTGACCGCGGTGCTGCGCCAGGAGATGGCCGGTGCCTTCCCGCTGCGGGTCGATCTGGACGTCTCGGTCGGTGTCGGCCACAGCTGGGACGCCGCCGCGCACTGAGCGTGCCGGGGGTGGGAACTCAGCGCCCGGATCGGACGGTCGGCCTACTCAGCCATCCGCTGTGCATGGCCAGCGCAAGAGCCTGGACCTGCGAGCCCACTGCGAGTTTGCAGAGTATTCGTTGGATGTGACTTCGGACGGTCGCCTGCGACACCGTCCACGCTCTCGCGATCTGGTTGACAGTCATGCCGTCAGACAGGGCCACGAGGGTGGCCCGTTCGCGCTCGGTGAGACTCTCGAACGGGGCCATGGTTGCGGTCCGGTCGGCCCTGGCTCGCTGGAGCTCGAGCAGCAGGGACGCTCGACCAGCCGGATCGATCTGTGCCGTCGCGTACAGCGCCCGCTCAGTTGCGTTCAGGAGAGCGTCGAATCCGTCCGCCTTGGACTGACATCCGATGGCCCCCTGTTCCAGGGCACGTGCAATTCGCAACCGATCGGTGAGACCGGTGATCATCAGTACCCGGATCCCAGCGGCGACCAACGGCCGGACCAGTACCGTGCTGTCGCCGAAGTCGCCCAGGTCCAGATCCAGCAGCACAAGGTCGGGCGCGGCGCCCAGGAGTCCGGGCAGTAGCTCCGACTTCAGATCCGGGCCGAAGGCAAGAGTCCGCACCCCGCGAGCCGAGAATGCTGCACGGAGTGTTTCGACCAGTAGCAGGTGATCATCGACGATGGCGATGGTCGGCGCGTCATCCACCGTGCACGGCCGGGCGGGTTGGGAACCGGGGCGGGTTGGGCGACGTCGCTGGTAGCTCAGCGCCGCTCGGACCTGGCATATGTGCCGCGCCCAGCGTCAGCAGCACGGTGGTTCCCCCGCCGATGCGTTCGCTGAGTGCGAGCGAACCGCCCTGGTGACTCATCGCGTGCGCCGCGGTGTACAGCCCGAGCCCACTGCCGGGTTCCACAGCTGTCTCACCGCAGGCGCCTCTGGTCAGCATCTGCCGGCGCTCGCCGACCGGGATACCTGGGCCGTCGTCCTCGACCCGAATGGTGGCGTTCTGACCCGACGAGGTGGCGGTGACGGAGATGGCAGCTCCGGGCGCGTGGATCCTGGCATTCGACAGCAGGTTCGCCACAGCGCTCGCCGTCTCATCCACCTGCCCGATCGCCCAGCCGTCGTCCAGCTCCAGTCGGACGTCTTCGCCTGCGATTCGGTGGGCGAGTACCAGCGATTCAACGGCCTCGGCCAGCCGGAATGGCCCGACCGTCGGCTCGATCTCGGGATGGAGCAGCATTTCCAGTCGGCGGAGTTCGGCGGTGATCAGTCGGTGTAACTGGTCCCGATCCACTTTCGTCGAAAGGTCGGGGTTGTGCAGCAGCCGGGATGCTCCGGTCAGGCTGACCACTGCCGTCCTGGCGTCGTGCAGGCGTTCGCTGTCGCGGCGCTGCGACTCGATCAGGTCGGCGCGCACCAGAACCAGATCGCCGGTCAACTCCAACGCGCAGGTGTCCGCGGCGGCGAACGCGGCCCACAATCGCGTGGCGGCTGCGCAAGCCACGATGGCCGAGGCGAGAAGTTGGAATCCGGCGGAGAGCTCGACGAGCCAGCTGTGGCCGTCCAGGGCAACGGTTGTCAGCAGTTCGGTGACGGCCATCAGGCTCAGGCCGGCAGCGCCCCAGAGCTGCAGCGTTCGGTTCTGCCGCCGGGACACGAGCCCCCGGGACATGCGCCATTGAGCGCACGCCAGGACGACCCACATCGCCGTCGCCGTCCATCCCGCCACTCGGTAGGTGTCCATCCGCACCGGCGACAGCGCGCCTACCGGCTGGCCCTGGAAAACCAGGACCATCGTCGCGATCGCCAATCCGAGCACCAGGGGTGCGACGATCTTGAGCGGTCGGAGGCCCATATTGACCGGCCTGCGCATCAGGGTGAAGGCCCAGAGAGACATCACGGTGAAGACCATCAGCAAATGGACTGCCAGGGCGGGGTCGACGGATGAGCCATGGGACGACGGCAGCCGCCTCGCGGCCGAGATGAGCGGCAGAGTCAATCCGATGACGATCAGCGCCGTGGCCCGCCAGGCGGCCCGCGCGTCGCCGGCCAGCCGCCAGGTCGCGCAGTTCATCGCACCGGCGGTCAGGAAGGCGGCGGCCGCGAGAGAGCGGGCAAGCCGCCCGAGGCTGTAGTCGACCGACATCGGTTGGTGCAGCCCCAACGAGATCAGCGCTGTCCAGGCTGCCAGCACAAGGATGCAGAGCACTGCCAGGAAACGCGACAGGGTGCCCCGGCTGATGCTGCCGATCGGGGCGAAGCAACTCGGGGTGACCGCGACCGAGTGTTTTTTGAGGACGACCGATTGCTCTATCAGGCTGCCCACCCAGTCCCTCGTCCCCGGCGAACGGGCATCGATTTCGGTGGACCGCAGCCCGACTGTCATCAACAGTTCGCAGTCCGAGTATGTCCCTGGTGTCCTGTTCGGAGCAACTGCCGGAGAGTGACAAGAATCGCCCGAAAGGATTAATCCGACGGCCCAGGTGACTGCGATCAGCTACGAGGCCGGCGATTTGCTTACTCTGAGCTTGCGTGGGCTACCCGTCCGGCCATCTGATCATCAGATCGGGTAGGTGCTTTCGCCCCTGCCCCGGTGCGGTCAGGCGGGGAGAAGAAGAGCCGCCACAGCAGGATCAGCCCGATGGTGACGGTGAAGAGCGAGGCGAACCCGGCCGGCTGCTGGACGAAAACCACCAGATAGCCGAATCGGGGGAGCTTCCACTGGACGGTCCCTTGAACCAGCTTCGCCGGGATGTTCCAGGCGTCCGGTGTGGGATTCGCGTCCCCTTTGGTGTGGATCAGGCCGGCCGTGATGTCGACGATGCGATGGGTCACCAGGTCGGGCGCGGCGGAATGCCGGAAGGTGATGATCTGGCCGGTGTGATAGGGGCCGGACGCCGGACGATCGATGATCAGATCACCCGCGTCGGCGGCCGGCGCCATCGACCCGGTGTGAATGACATAGGCCCGATAGCCGTTGTGCCAGAAGCCGAATCCAACCGCCAGCAAGCCGACGAAAATGATCGCGGCGATGGCCGAGCCGAGTCGGCGTCGAGTGCTCACTTATCCTCATAGGAGGTCAGGGGCACCGGTGCGGGACGGGTGATCACCCGTCCCGCCCGGCGGCGAGTTTGTACCTGCCGGCGCAGCTCACGCCGGATCGATCAGTTGTGCGGTCCGACCGCGGATCAGAAGTTCCCGGCGTCCGGACGAATGCCCGGCTGTGTTGCGACGATCGTGAACGGCACGTTGGCCCACGTCCCGCCGCCGGTCGTGACCCTTCCGGTGAGTCCGAAGGTGAGCACCGCGGTGTCCGGGTGGCCTGGGGTGATGTTGGAGGCCAGCTGGATGGCGGCCGGGACCCCGCACAGCGGCGCGGACGTGAGGACGGGGTTGTTGCTCGCGCCGACAGCCTTTCCGGTTCCGCCGCCGGTTCCGTTGGCGGCGACGACGCACGTGCCCTGGGCGTTGCCGGTGCTGTAGGCGGTGTTCGCCGCGGCTTGGCTCGGCAGTTGCAGGTTGTAGGACTCGAAGCCGTACCCCTGGTCGCTGGCGATCTTGAAGTGACCGAATCCGCCGAGGCCGCCGGTGGTAACAGGGACCTCGGTGGCACTGCCGTAGCTGACGCCGTTGGCGCCGGTGAACGCACCGTAAGCGGCGCTATTGGCGGCGAAGACCAACCAGATGTCCGCGTTTGTCGTCGAACCGCCGGTCACGGTATAGGTGATCGTCTGCGACTTGTCCTCACCCGGATTCAGGCCGGTGAAGTTGACGCTGGTCCCGTCCGTGTCGATCTTGAGGCTCCCGGCGGTGCCGGTCAGGTTGCCACTGTGGGAGTCGGTGAAGTACGCACCGGTGCCGGTGACGGCAGTGGACACCAGTACCGCCGAGATTCCCAACGCGCCGACGAAGCCGACCAGCCGTGCGATCTTGCCCTTGTTCATTTCAGTTCCCTTGCTTGCAGTGCCATTCCCGTCGGCATCTTTGCCGCTGGTACTACCCAGCGTGGTGCGTGCCGGGCTCCGGCGGTATTAGCAAAATTGATGAACTTCAGGGACCCGAAGGGCTCCCTTGCCGGCCATGTCGTTGCTAGATTCCTGACGTGTTGTTGCCCGACCGCGTCCTGCACGGCATCGTCGAAGGCCGGGTGACGCATGTGTACCGACGTTGGGATTCCCCGCGGGCGAAGCCGGGCGGTAGCCAGTTGACCAAGCTCGGCGTGATCGCGATCGACGCCGTGGAGGAAGTCCCCGACCTTGCGTCGATCACCGAGGCGGATGCCGTCGGCTGCGGAGAGAATGATTTGTCGTCCCTGTCCAAGTGGCTGATGAGACGTCCCACCGACGCGATCTACAAGGTGACGCTGCACTACGCCGGCCCGGACCCGCGACTGGCAATGCGGACCGGACTACCGGGCCCGGCGGAATTGGCAGCAATCGACAAGGCGCTGGACCGGATGGATGCGGCAAGGGCATCCGGTCCGTGGACCCGGTTCATCCTCGGATGGATCCAGGACAACCCGGCGGTGGTGTCCAAGGTGCTGGCCGCCTTGCTGGAACGTGACCTGCAGCCCATGAAGACCGACATCCGCAAGCTGAAGGCATTGGGCCTGACCATCAGCCTCGAAGTCGGCTACGAACTCTCACCCCGCGGCCGGGCCTACTTGGACTGGAGCCGGCAGACGAAGATCGACGTACCAGGGAACATCTCGCCCCGCTCGCGCGACCACTGACCCCAGACGCCGTCGAAGTCCTCCGGCCACACGGGTTCGACAAGGTCCTCCAGCACGAAACCGGCCGCCACGAGTTCCCGGATGCGGTCGCCCAGTGTGCGGTGATGCTCGACGTAGGCGGGCACCTCATCGACATCCACTTCGACATACGGCGACCGGTCGAAGTACGACTGGATGACGGTGAGTCCGCGCGGGCCAGGGTCGTCGGGGAACATCCAGCGCATCGGATGCGTCACCGAGAACACCCACCGGCCCCCCGGCCGGAGCACCCTGGCCACCTCCCGCATGGCCCCGGCGGAATCGGCAACAAACGGGACAGCGCCGAACGCCGAGAAGGCGATGTCGAAAGCGCCTGAGCCGAAGGGCATCTCGCAGACATCGGCCTGCACAAGGGGCACCCCGATCCCAGTCCGTGCAGCCGCGTCGACGGCATGACCGAGCATGCCGGCGGACAGGTCGAACGCCACCACTTGCGCTCCCCGGGTCGCGAGATAGCGGGCGCATGGCGCCGAACCGCAGCCGACCTCCAGGACCCGGCACCCGGCCACGTCCCCCAGCAGGCGGGCGTCCTGCTCGCGCAGGTTCTCCGGGCACCAGACGAAGTCGGCGTCACCGAGGAAGGACCCGTGCTCGCGGTGATAGTCATCCGCGTCGGCGTCCCACCAGCGCCGATTCGCTGCCCGGGAGACGGGTTGGTCCGCGGCCCGACGCCGTGGACGGGTGGGTCCGATGTCAGTCACGCCCGTCATCTTGGCCCATCTCTTTCGACCACCGGCCCCGTCGGCGCGTACGGATCTGCCCAGCGCAGACCGTTCGGACCGCTCTGGGCCGAATCCGGTCGGGCGGTTCGGCAGTTCGACATGCGCAAAGGCAGCTTGGGTGTCGGCACCGCCGGCAGGCGGGGGCAGGGGCGTAGGGCAATGAGTTCGGAAGGTCCGATTCAGGTAACAGCCCGGCCCTGGCGTACTCTTGGAACTGCGCTGTGGGTTCTGGCTGCCTCGGAATGGAGCAGGTGGCACTGAGCCAGGGCCGGACCGGTTCGAACCGGTTTGCCGGCCCTCATCAACTTCGGCCCACAGCACACCGTATGCCCCGACCTCTCGGGGCATACGTGCCAATCCACCCACCACCCACCCGTCGGAGCACCCCAACACATGTCCGCACCCACCCGCACCGCCCCACAGGTCGCCATCAACGACATCGGGACGGCCGAGGACTTCCTCGCAGCCATCGATCTGACGATCAAGTATTTCAACGACGGCGACATCGTCGAAGGCATCATCGTCAAGGTCGACCGCGATGAGGTTCTGCTCGACATCGGCTACAAGACCGAGGGTGTCATTCCCTCGCGTGAGCTGAGCATCAAGCACGACGTCGACCCCAACGAGGTCGTCACCATCGGCGAGCACGTCGAGGCCCTTGTCCTGCAGAAAGAGGACAAAGAAGGCCGCCTGATCCTGTCCAAGAAGCGCGCACAGTACGAGCGCGCGTGGGGCACCATCGAGAAGATCAAGGAAGAGGACGGCGTCGTCTCCGGCACCGTCATCGAGGTCGTCAAGGGCGGCCTGATCATCGATATCGGCCTTCGTGGCTTCCTTCCCGCGTCGCTGGTCGAGATGCGCCGGGTCCGCGATCTGCAGCCCTACGTCGGCCGTCAGCTGGACGCCAAGATCATCGAGCTGGACAAGAACCGCAACAACGTCGTGCTCTCGCGTCGCCAGTGGCTCGAGCAGACCCAGTCCGAGGTGCGCAGCGAATTCCTGAACCAGCTCGCCAAGGGCCAGGTCCGCAAGGGCGTCGTGTCCTCGATCGTCAACTTCGGCGCCTTCGTCGATCTCGGCGGTGTCGACGGTCTGGTGCACGTCTCCGAGTTGTCCTGGAAGCACATCGATCATCCGTCAGAGGTGGTCGAGGTCGGCCAGGAGGTCACCGTCGAGGT
>JBBROB010000011.1:0-178091 GCA_038229825.1 Mycobacteriales bacterium | reverse complement strand
CGGCGCCGCCACCGGCCGGGCCGCTGCCAACACCGGCCGTGCCGCCGGCGCCGCCACCGCCGGCGCCAGCGGCCGCGCCGCCGCCGCCGGACTTGTCGCCGCCACCGCCAGTACCGCCGCCGGCCGAATCGATAGTGGTCGCACCCGGTCCTCCGCCGACCGCGAGCGACGTTTCGGAAAGGAAGGCGGATCCGGTGCTGCCGGCCGAAATCCCAGTGGTTCCGTGGCCGCGGCCCAAGTACATCTACCTGGCCACGCTGACCCGCGACGGCCGGGCGTCCACCTCGGCGGAGGAGCTACTGGAGCAACTGCGGTCCGAGTTCAGGGAGCCGGCCGGGGGAGCGGCCGCGCCGATTCTGGAGGTGGAGATGTTCTGGTGGGATCAGCCGGCCCGCTCCAGTGGTCGACCGAACACCACCTA
This sequence comes from Mycobacteriales bacterium, assembly GCA_038229825.1. GTDB lineage: Bacteria > Actinomycetota > Actinomycetes > Mycobacteriales > Nakamurellaceae > Nakamurella. Next base: position 177,670 of record JBBROB010000011.1, on the reverse strand, counting down.
TCGGGAGGGTTGGCACCTGGTGCCCATCTCGGTGCCGGCGTCGGGTCGGCCGGCGGTCCTGTCGGCAGTCGATTCACCTGGCCGGGTGCTGCAGTCGTTCACCGAGTATCTCGGCGGCCCCGCCCGCACCTACTACTACCTGCTCAAGCATGCGGCCGGTCCGCCGATCACCTTTCGGAAACTGCGGGAGGCGCTGACCGCTGTCGGCGAAAAGCCGTCATATGACCACGCATACATGATGCAGCACAAGGTCGCCGCGATCCTGGGTCTCTGGCCGCAGATCACCTACTCCGATTGACCGGTGCTGCCCGTAGACCCGACGCGCGACGATCCGGCCGGCGAGGATCCGGCGTTTCTGTATCGAGGCGAGCACACTGGGTGAAGGCGCCTGGTCTGCCGGTCGCATCGATGCAAAGGGGCAAGGGATGATCAGGGCCATGCCCAGCACTGGGCGTCACCGGGGGTGGTGCCTTGCCGGTCGGCCCGGTCGGTTGTTCACCATCTCGTTATTGCTGGCCTCCAGCATTCTGGCAGTGGGTGTGGCGGCGGCACCTTCGGCCCTGGCCGATGCCGTCCCTGCTCCGGGCAGCACCAGTCAGCTGATCACCGTGAACGCCGCGACGAGTAGCTCGACGACGGCCACCGTGACCGGGTGGCAGCGGGGGGTCGACGGGACCTGGCGCGTGGCCATCGGCCCGGTGACCGGAATGGTCGGCGCCACCGGGATCGGGCCCGCCGTCGAGGGCAGCAGTCATACGCCGGCCGGCACCTTTGCGCTGACTCAGGCCTTCGGTCGGCAGGCCAACCCAGGCACCCGGATGCCGTACTTCCGGACGGACACCTTCGATTGGTGGGACGAGAACCCGTCATCCCCGACCTACAACCTGCACGTCCGGCGATCGGGCAGCCCCGGCGGCGCCAGCGAGAACCTCTACTACTCAGGGAGCGTCTACGACTACGTCGTCAACATGAACTACAACACCGCGCGTGTGCCGGGGGCTGGGTCCGCCTTCTTCCTTCATGTCTCAGATGGCACTCCCACTGCCGGATGTGTGTCGGTGCCCCGGTCGGTGATGGTCGCCATGCTCAGATGGCTCGACCCGGCCCAGCATCCCTACATCTCGATCAAGGTCGGCGCAGCCTGGAAACCGCCTCCGGCACCTCCCATCGGACATACCGATTCGATGAGATCGACTGCGCAGAAACAGATCACCGTCGTCGGATGGGCCGCCGACCCCGGCTCACCCGCAGTGGCCCGGATCGTGGTGAGCGTAGTCGGCCCGGCCGGATCGGGCCGCACCGCCGGGAAGACCGGACTCGCCCGTCCGGATGTCGTCAACGTCTACCGGTGGCCCGGCCCCCGCACCGGATTCCAGATCGTCGTGCCCGCGCAAGGACTGGGCCGAAATCTGGTCTGCGTCTCGATCGTCCCGGCAATGACTCCGACCACCACCCGGGCCATTGGCTGCGGCTACGTGCTGGTACGGAACGAGGTCGGCCGGCTGGACTTCGTGTCGGCCAGTGGGCCGACGATCACGGCCGTCGGATGGGCGCTGAATCCCAACAACCCGACGGCCAAGGTCGCGATCCGGATATTCGACACCGGGCGGGTTTCGCAGGCCGTCGGTGACGTTCGCGCCGTGGTCAACCGACCGGATGTCGCGCATTACTACCCGGGCTACGGGCCGGCGCACGGGTACCACATCGCATTCCGGGCGCTGGCCACCGGCAATCACGTCATCTGCGCAGTGGCGCTACCGGAATACGGCAGTTGGAGCGCCCAGACGCTGGGCTGCAAGGCAGTGACGGTGCGCTGAGCGTCAGGAACCGGCACGCTTCCGGGTCATGGTGTCCATCGACATGTCCTCGAGTTCCATACCCTTGGTTTCTGGAATCTTCGCCAGCACGAAGAAGAACGAGAGCAGGGCGAACAGCGCGTACAGCCCGTAGGTGAAACCGAGCGAGAAGTCCCGCAGTGGCGGGAAGGTCACGGTGATCAGGAAGTTGAAGATCCAGTTCGCGGCGGTGGCGATGGCCATTGCCATGGCGCGTATCCGGTTGGGGAACATCTCACCCAGCAGCACCCACATCACCGGCCCCCAGGAGGCGCCGAAGAAGACCACGAACAGGTTCGCCGCGATCAGCGTCGACACACCCCAGAAGCCGGAGAGCGAAGGCGCCAGAACACCTTTCGCATCTGGCGTCAAAGTGGCCTGGGCGAACCCGATGGCCATCACCCCCAGGGTGACAAACATCCCGATCGACCCGATCATCAGCAACCGGCGCCGCCCGATTCGGTCGACCAGCAGGATGGCCACCACCGTGACGACGACGTTGGTGACCGAGGTGATCACCGACGCCGTGTAGGAGAAGGAGTCGGCGAAGCCCACCGACTTCCACAGCGAGGTGGAGTAGTAGAAGATCACGTTGATGCCGACCAGCTGCTGGAAGGCGGCCAGCAGGATGCCGACCCACACCAGCGGCAGCAGACCGAAGCGTTTGCCGCGCAGGTCTCGGAACGAGGGCTTGTCCTCCCGGGTGATCGAGCTCCTGATGTCGTCGATCCGGGCCTTCACCTGGTCGGGGGTCTCGCCGAGGACCCGCCGCAGCACCTTGGCGGCGCTGTCGTCCTTGCCCCGCGCGACCAGATAGCGCGGCGATTCGGGGATGCCGAGGGACAGCAGGCCGTAGATGATCGAGGGCACTACGCCTACCAGGAACATCCACCGCCACGCCTCGAGCCCGAACCACTTCGTGCCGAGCGCGCCGCCGTTGCCGCCGGCCAGCCAGGCGTCGGACAGCAGTGCGACGAAAATCCCGAGGACGATCGCCATCTGCTGCAGCGAGGCGAGCCGCCCCCGCAGATTCGCCGGCGACACCTCCGAGATGTAGGTGGGCCCGATGACGGAGGCAACGCCGATGCCGAGCCCGCCGACGAACCGCCAGATCCCGAGGTCCCACGCGGAGAAGGCAAGGCCGGAGCCGAATGAGGAGATCAGGAAGAGTGCGGCGCCTACCAGCATGACCTTCGGCCGGCCCCAGCGATCCGCCAGGTTGCCGGCGAACCAGGCGCCGACCGCCGATCCGATGAGGGCGATCGCGACCACGAAGCCGGTGACCCCCGAGCTCAGCGTGAAACGGCTCGAGATGGAGTCGACGGCACCGTTGATGACCGACGTGTCGAAGCCGAAAAGGAACCCTCCGACGGCGGCGGCGATAGAAATTGCTGTCGCCCGCGCCGGGTGCCGCTCACCGTGATCGGCGTACCGCGCATCACGAACAGGACTGCTTTCCACCATGTCTGGACCGCCCTTCGCTGCGCACCCGCTGCCCGCAGACCACTTCACAGTTACCGGTTCCAGCGCCGGTAATCATGGGTTTCGGCTTCGGTCCGAATCGGGTCCCCGGCGAACGTGCTGCCGATCCCCCGATGGGTATCTACCATCATGGGATGAGCAGAGGCTCCATCACGGTCCCGGATGTGGTCGGCCTGACCTTTGCCAGCGCGTACCTGATCGGTACCGGCGCCGGACTGGTGGTACACGGTTACGCGCCGGATGGTCGGACCGTGGGGCAGGAGTCCGAAGGCATCGTGGTCGAGCAGGATCCTCCACCGACGGGGTCCAGCAGAACAGGACGCCCGCTCCGGCTCCGGGTCGGCAGGGGGGACGGCGGGTCCAAGGACCCGGAGCCGCGGCATCCGGACCCGCTGGTGCACCGGGACTACGGCGATCTCTGCGGTCCCGAGGAGGACCTGGAACTGGTGCCGGTCTGACCCACGGCCGACGCGGCCGGCCCGCGGAAAATCCGGTCGGGCATGATGCGGAGAGATCATCGCCGATCCACCTGACTCCGGGAGCGCCAAGATGACAACGACAGGGTCGACGTCGGACCAGCCGATCCAGGTCTCGGTGGTGATCACCGGCTACACCTACCGGGCGCGCTGTCGTCCGCGGGTGCGCTGCTCGCCACCGCCCCGATGATCATCCCCACCCGGCCCGGTGCATGCCGGGGACGCGGCACAGGGTTCCGTTACCCCCGCGGAGCAGTGAATACGTAGTGATCGGCTGTGACCGATGGCTGACCCGAGGAGACGCGATGTGGCACGACCTGCTCGTCATCCAGATTCCGCCGCTGGAAAAGATCATCCGCACCGTCGCGGTCTATCTGCTGATACTGCTGATCTTCCGGGTGATCGGGAAACGCTCGATCTCGTCCCTGAACACGATGGATTTCGTGGTGATGTTCCTGCTGTCGAACGTGGTGCAGAACGCCATCATCGGCAACGACAATTCACTGGCCGGCGGCGCGATAGGCGCGGTGACCCTGGTGGTGGCCAACTCGGTGGTGAACCGGCTGGCCTTGGCCTATCCGGCGTTCCGGGTACTGGTCGAAGGGCGCGCGACCCGGGTGATCACCGACGGGAAGGCCGACCCGAAAGCACTGCGGCGGTTGGGCATTCGACGGGCTGAACTGGACCACGCCATTCGACTGCAGAACGGCGACGACGTCGCCGAGGTCGGAACCGGAATGCTGGAACCTGGCGGCCAGTTGGTGCTGACCCTCAAGCCCGAGGAGCAGGACGCCACCCACGCCGACATCCAGGCCCTGCATCGCAGATTGGACCGCATCGAGGCGCTGCTGTCGCAGCGCTGAGGCGCCTTCCCCGGCCTGGAACAAGTTCTCAGGCCTGGAGCAACTTCTCAGGCCGGGGCAAACTCGTTCACTCGAGTCACTCCGGTCCCAATCGGTGACCTTCGTCCATGCAGACCAAGCGGAACCTCTGGGAATTCTCCCGTTCGCCGTGTAGAACTGCACGTATGAGTGCGCTGCCGGTCCTCGAGCCGTTCTGGCCCGGCCGTCGCGGTGACACCTTCGACGGCTGGTGTTGTCGGGCCTGATCCCGGCAACCATTGCGCCGTTTCAACCTCCCTCCCTCGGATTCGCCGGGTTCACACCCTCCCGAGCAAAAGCCAACTCCCGTAGAGGAACAACCGTGTCTGTCACTGACGACTACCTTGCCAACAACCAGGCCTACGCGGCCGCATTCAGCGGCCCGCTCCCGCTGCCACCGTCCAAGCACATCGCCGTGCTGGCCTGCATGGATGCCAGGCTCGACGTGTCAAGGGTGCTCGGCATCGCCGAGGGCGAAGCCCACGTCATCCGGAACGCCGGTGGCGTTGTCACCGAGGACGAGATCCGTTCGTTGGCGATCAGCCAGCGACTGCTCGGCACCGACGAGATCATCCTGATCCACCACACCGATTGCGGCATGCTCACCTTCACCGACGATGCCTTCAAGGCCGGGATCGCCGGGGAGGTCGGGGTGAAGCCGGCCTGGGCGCCGGAATCCTTCAGCGACATCGACGCTGATGTGCGGCAATCGATCCAGCGGATCAAGAACAGTCCGTTCATCCCGCACACCGACAAGATCAGGGGATTCGTGTTCGACGTCGCCACCGGGTTACTCGCGGAGGTTGACGGGTGACCGCCGGGGCGACGGAATGTTCGTGGCTGCCGCGAAGGGCAACGGAACAGAAACATCGAACCGGAGGTTGAGGAAGTCGTGCCCAGTCAATTGTTGAAGTTCCCGAACCCGGTGAACGAGTACGCGGCCCGGTCGGTGGCGGGGATGGTCGTCGTGCTGTCCCTGGTCACCCTGATCTTCCGTACGGACTGGCTGCTGTGGCCACTGGCCATCGGATTCCTGCTGCGGGTGGCTTCCGGCCCGCGGTTCTCCCCGTTCGGTCAGTTGGCGACCAGGGTCATTGCGCCCCGGATCGGCCCGGCCAAACTCGTCCCAGGCCCGCCGAAGCGATTCGCCCAGACGGTGGGCGCGACCTTCACGGTGGCCGCGTTGATCGCCTTCTATGCCGGCGCTCCGCTGCTGTCCTGGGTGCTGGTGGGGACTGTCACCGTATTCGCCGTGCTCGAGTCGGTCTTCGGATTCTGCATGGGCTGCATGGTGTTCGGTCGCTTGCAGGCAATCGGCCTCATTCCGGCCTCGGTGTGCGAGGCCTGCACCGACATCAGACTGCGAAACCGTCTGCAAACCGCGAATTGAGCTCGGCCTGCGGGCAGATCGTTCGTCCGGTCACCGACAGCAGATGCCAAACCCCGTCGGCGAACCAGCAGATCGCGCTTGCCGGTCAGGTCAGCGCCCACAGTTCGTAGAGCTTGGCGGCGTCGTCCAGGCCGGTGAGCACCAGATCGGCGCCGAGCCCGGACATCGACCCGGCACTGTGCGTGCCGGTCCCGACCAGTGCGCACCGCACTCCCAACGCATTGGCGCACAGCAGATCTCGCGGAGTGTCGCCGACAATCCAGCACTGATCCAGAGACCGTTCCCAGTTGGCGCCGACCAGCAGTTCCAGTGCGGCAAGGGCAACCTCCACCCGGGTTGCGCCGCTGTCACCGAACCCGCCCAGGTCCGGGTCGATCGGGGGGACCAGGTTCGCGGCCTCGAGCTTGATCCGGCCGACGGTCCTGATATTGCCGGTGACCACTGTCTGCCTGACACCGGCCTGGGCAAGTAGGGAAAGGGTCTGGACCACGCCGGGCAGCGGTCGGACGTGCTGCCGGAATTCCTCGACCCTGGAGTTGGCATTGACCTGGAGGCGGCCGATGACCTGGGGTATGAGGCTCTCGTCCGCGCCGAGGGAACCCAGCAGCAGCGCTGCGATTTCCGGATCGATCCGGCCGCCGAAGTCCAAGCCGCGACCATCTGGTCGACGGCCGACAACATCGGACACCGAATCCAGAAAGACCTGCGTCGAGACACCGCCAGTGGTCAGCAGGGTTCCGTCGATATCCCACAGCACGGCAGTGACCGGCAGACCGGGTCCGGGGGGTCGGTCAGATGTCGGCACTGGTCCTCTTTCGTCGGCTGCGGCTTCCTTTCGCAACATACGGCAGGCACAGCGGTCTCAGTCGACGCTGACCGCAGCACGGCCGAATCGGGGCAACGCGGCCACGAGGCCGCTCGCCAGGCCCAGCGCGGCGAACAGCCACCAGATGCGGTGGTAGTGATCCACCAGCGCGACCGGCTCTGGAGTCCCGAGGACGGCCACGAAGACGCTGATGCCCAGCACCGCTCCCAGTTGCCGGAAGCTGGCATTGACGGCTGAGCCGACGGCGTAGCTCCGTGCCGGCAGGGATTGCATCGCGGCGCCGGACTGGACAGGGAGTGTGCACCCGATACCCAACCCGATCAGCAAGGTCCAGGGCAGCCAGTGCAGGAGCCAGTGCGGCGAACTGCCGACGTCGAGGGCGAACCCGCCCGCGCCGATCGCCCAGCTGACTGCGCCGGCCAGCAGAACCGGCCGGTGGCCGACCCGTCCGGCGATCTTGCTCGACGTCCGGGCGACCGCGGTGACCATCAGTGGGCCGGGCGCGCTGGCCAGTGCCGCCACCAGCACCGAATAGTGCCAGGCGGTCTGCAGGAAAAGGACATTGCCAAGCAGCATTCCATAGAACGCGGTGGCGAAGAGCAGCGTCGCGGTGTTCGTCAGGCGGAACTGCCGGTCGGTGAAGAGCGACAGATCCATCACCGGGTGGGCCACCCTCGACGACCGCCACAGGAATACCGGCAACAACAGGGCCGCCGCCGCGAAGCCGCCGATGACCCAGGGGTTCGACCAACCGCGGCTGGGCCCTTGGATGATCGAGAAGCTGAGCAGGGCTGGGATGGAAGCGATCAGCGCGATGCCGACGAGGTCGGGGAGTCCGGCGCCATCGGGCTCATGCGATTCGCCCAACAGCCGGATACCGACCATGACGATCCCCGCACAGATCGGCACGTTTACCAGAAAAACCCAGCGCCACGAGGCATATTCGGTCAACAGCGCGCCGATCGTCGGGCCAAGTGCCGCCGCGGCCGCGCCCATCGCGCCCCAGGTGCCCACCGCGATATGGCGTCTGCTGCCGGGGAACTCCGGTAGGACCAGGGCCAGCGACGTCGGCACCACCAGGGCCGCGAAAATGGCCTGTAACGCCCGTCCGGCGATGAGAACCCCGGCGTCCGGTGCCAGGCCGCAGAGTGCACTCATCACGGCGAAGCCGGTGAGTCCGATCAGGAAGATGCGTTTGCGGCCGTACCGGTCGGCGAATCTTCCGGCCGGGATGAGCAGGGCGGCGAACACCAGGCTGTAGGCATTGAGGACCCAGGCGAGATGCCCCGTCGTCGTGTGGAAGCCGTGGCTGATGGTCTGGAATGCGATGTTGACGATGGTCGTATCGAGAAAGACCACAAACGCGCCCAGGCTGCCGAGGGCGAGCACCCATCGGGAATGGCGTCCGCTTCGGGCCGCCGGACTCGCATCCACCGGCGACGGATGCGCTGCTGCCCGGACGTGCCCGGGGTCTGCGGTCATGGTCATCCCATCAGTTGTGATTTCCTACGGACTCGGTTCACCGTAACAGTGTGCGTTGGAAAGAACAACTGACTATGCTGACGAGGTGACCCCTGAACCTGCACCGACCGCGATCGTGGCCCGCTCCGACATGTCAACCCGGCCGTCCGGTCCGCGGCCGTGCCCGGTGGCGGCGTCACTGGAGATCCTTGGGGAGCGATGGTCACTGTTGGCGGTGCGTGAGATGGGCTATGGGGTGCACCGTTTCGAGCAGATCGTCGGCTATACCGGGGCCTCGCGTGACATCCTGGCCGATCGGCTGCGCAAGCTGGAGAGTGCCGGGGTGGTGGAGCGCCGGCAGTACTCTGAGCACCCGCCGCGGTTCGAATATCACCTCACACCGGCTGGTGACGACCTTCGTCCGGTCATGCTGGCCTTGTCGCAATGGGGTGCCAAGTGGGCGCAGGACCAGCCGACCGGCATATCAGCTCACGAGTGCGGGCACGCCCTTGACGTCGACCTGGTCTGCCGCCACTGCAGCAAGCCGGTCACGGCGGGCAGCACGCATATCGTCCTCCCGACGCCATCGTGAGACGTCCGGATGTCACGGGCGCTCAGCAGTTGCGCAGAAATCGATCCAACACCCGGGTGCCGAAATAGAGAGCCTCCACCGGGACGCGTTCATCGACGCCGTGGAACAGGGCGGAAAAATCCAGCCCTGGTGGCAACTGCAGCGGCACGAAGCCGAAATGCCGGATGCCCAGTCCCTGGAACGACTTCGCATCGGTGCCGGCTGAGAGCATGTAGGGCAGCACTTTTGCACCCGGATCCTCGGCCACCAGGGCGTGGGTCATGGCGTCGACCAGGGCGCCGTCGAAGGTCGTCTGCACCGGCGGCAGATCATCCCAGTCGCGCTCGATGTCCGGCCCCAGAATGTCGGCCAATTCGTCGTAGAAGATGGTCTCCCGCCCTGGGAGAATGCGGCAGTCGACGGTTGCTTCGGCGAGTGACGGCACCACGTTGCCCTTGTAACCGGCGTGGAATTTGGTCACTGTTGCCGTATCCCGCAGGGTGGCCCCGATAACACGTGACAGATTTCCCAGTTTCGCCACTGCAGCATCCAGATCGTCCTCCGGGAACTCCATCCCGGTCAGGTCGGCGACCCCTGCCAGGAAGTCGCGCAGTGCCGGCGTGATGATCTGCGGGAATCGGTGTTGCTCCAGCCTGGTGACGCCGGCGGCCAGTTTGGCGATGGCACTGTCGGTATTCAGCATCGAGGCGTGACCCGGTGTTCCCGTGGCCCTCAATCGCATCCAGGTGACCCCCTTCTCGGCCGTCTCGATGAGATACGCCCGCACCGGATCGCCGTCGGTGGTGGTGAAAGTTTCCGAGAACCCGCCTACCTCGCCGATTGCCTCGGTGACCCCTTCGAACAGTTCGGGCCGGTGGCGCACCAGCCATCTCGCTCCGAAGAACCCGCCCGACTCCTCGTCTGCGAGAAACGCGAAGACGAGGTCGCGCGGCGGTCGGACACCGTCGCGGGCGAACTGGCGCAGCACCGCCAGCGACATGGCCACCATGTCCTTCATGTCCACCGCACCACGGCCCCATAGACAATCGTCGCTGATCTCGCCCGAGAATGGGGGCACGGACCATTCCGACTCATACGCCGGCACGACGTCGAGGTGCGCATGAATCAGCAGGGCGCCGCGGGTGGGATCCGATCCGGGCAGCCGCACGATCACGTTGCCGCGTCCGGGCGCCCCCGACTCGACGTAGGTCGGGTCGAGGCCGACATCGGTCAGCTTCTCGGCGATCCACTCGGCCGCAGGACGTTCGACGATCTCCGAGCCGGACTCGCCGGTATTGGTGGTGTCGATCCTGATCAGCTGCTGGGCGAGGTCGAGAACCTCGTCCGGTGCTGTCACGGCGGCAGCCTGCCCGGTCATGCGGCCGGCACCAGGGCGAGGAGGGGTATGAACAAGATGAACCTTCGATTGGATGAGTCTCCGACGCTCATTACCGCGCCGAAACGTTAGCACTGCGCTGCCTCGTCCGGTGACCCATGCAAAGCCGGACTGCCAACGTGGTTGAACGGTCATCAGTTCCAGCGTCAAACTCCGGTTGCTGGGCGGCAACCCTGTTTCGCGGTGGGGTGCTCCGGATGTCGACCAGGTGGTACCCGGCTGGGGTGCCGCAAGCGCGTGGCTGTCGGACAGCCCTGTTGGAACGGAAGAGTTGCGTGATCCGCCCTCTGTCGGTCCGGACCTCCCTCCGGTCGTCAGATCCGCTCCCCTCACCTGCCTGAACAATCGGCCAGGGAAACATTTCGGCCAGACGAGTGTTCCCCCTGTAGTGGAACCTGGGCATTGTGGCCCGGCGCGATCCGCAGAAGTCCGCACACCAAGCACAACCTCGGCCGCCGTCGAAGCCTTCGGAGTGACATGTCAACCGTCCTGACCATCGCCGGGAGCCCCTCGGCCATTTCCAGTTCCGACGCCTTGCTGTCGCACGTCACGAGACGGATTCTGCGCGCCGGGCACTCGGTGACTCCGCTGACTCTGCGGGACCTGCCGCCGGCCGCTCTGCTGGCCGGCGATGTCATCGACCCGGATATCGCGGCGGCTGTGGCACTGGTGGAGGAAGCGGATGCGATCGTCATCGTCTCGCCGGTCTACAAGGCGGCCTACTCCGGTCTGCTGAAGGTCTTCCTCGACCTGCTGCCGCAGTTTGCGTTCCGAGGCAAATCCGTACTTCCGCTGGTGACCGGTGGTTCACCGGCGCACGTTCTGGCGGTGGACTACGCGCTGCGCCCGGTGCTGAACAGTCTGGGTGCGGCGCACATCGGCCAGGGCTGGTTCGTGCTCGCCTCGCACATCCGGGTGTTCCCGGACGGCGGGGTGCTGATTGATCCGGCCTCGGCCGGTCCGGTGGCCGAGGTCACCGAGAATTTCCTGTCCGCGCTCGGCCGGCATGCGCCCAGCCCCAGCCCGCTCCCGTCCGGTACCCGCCGGGTGTCCCCGCAGGCCGGGGCGCCCGACCTGACGGTCGTGCAGGTGCAGGTCGGCGATCCTGAGCTGAAGCCGCTGCTGGACGAACTGGTCGTGGAATACGGCACCAGGTACGGCCGCGTCTCCGCCTACACCGAACTGTCCGAAGTGCCGGTCACCGACTTCCTGCCGCCGGAGGGGGCGTTTCTGGTGCTGACCGAAAACGGCGAAACCATCGCCGGCGGGGCCATTCGGCGATACGACGAACAGACCGCCGAGGTGAAGCGCGTCTGGACCTCGTCGCAGCATCGGCGCCGCGGGCTCGCGCTCAGGGTGATGGCCGAATTGGAACGGGCCGCTGCCGAGTTGGGATACCGGCGGGTGCACCTGACCACCGGGCCGCGTCAACCGGAGGCGGCCGCGCTGTATCTGGCGGCGGGCTATCAGCCACGGTTCGACGTCGATGCCGATCCGGAAACCATTGGTGCGCTGGCCTTCGCCAAAGAACTGGTGCCGGGTGCCGGTCTCGCGCAGTGGGTGCAACCGAGCTGGGCATCCGTCGGAGATGCGGAAGCCGCCGGAGTATCCGGGTGAGCAGAGCGACAGCGGACCCGGCCGTTCTGGTTTCGTCGGGGGCGGGCCGCGGACGGTCTCGTTGCTGGAACAGATCGCTGCGAACGCGCCGGAATTGCTGCCGGACAGCGGTCTGCAGATTCACGTCGTCGACCCGTACCCGGTCGGCGGCGGCCTGATCTGGCGCCGGAACCAGTCGCCGCAGCTCTGGATGAATTCGGTGGCCAGGGATGTCACCATTCTCGCGGACGAGTCGGTGGTCTGCCGGGGCCCGATCTTGCCAGGCCCGGCGGAGTCCGCGTTCACCGCTGCTGCCCTGGCCGTTGGCCTGACCTGCCACATCGGCCAACTGCTGCCATCCTGCACGCGGACCGTTGTCGACCTGCCGATGTGCTGGTGCCGCTGATTGTTTCGGCCGATCCGGCCCATCGTCACCTGGCCGACTGGCAGCTCCGGCCGGTACGGGGCGAACTCGGCGCCGTACTGCCGGTGCCGACAATGTTGCTCTCCGAGGCGGAGCTCCCCGGGCCGGATGCATTGATCAAGGAATTCATTTACAACTATGGACGACAGCTGCAGGCCGCGGTGGCCGCACGTGCCGATCGGGACTGATCAGGCGCAAGGCTCAGCGATTTCCCCAGGCCGGCGAGGCCACGATCGATCCGGCGTCGCCCTCGAGGAGTTGGTGCGCGTCCTGCGGCGATGCGACGGTCAGCACCCAGAGCTCGTTCTTGGGCGGATCGCTTCCGTTCCGCAGGTCGTTCTTGTAGGCGATCTGGGTGCCGTCGGGGGAGTACACCGGCCCTTGACTGTGCGACGCGGTGGTGGTGAGCACCTGGGGATCGGAGCCGTCCTGGCCGATGGTCACGATCTGGGTCCCGGTGCCGATGACTCGTCGAAATGCGATGTTTGATCCGTCCGGTGAGAAATCCGGGTCCGCATCGTGCGAGCCTGCGGGAGTGACGGGCTGCGCCGGCTCGCTGCCGTCGGTGGCCTGCGTGTAGAGCCGGCCGTCGCCGGCCGTGACGCTGCTGCCGCCCCAGAAACACAACAACGTTCCATCTGGGGAGAACGCCAGGTCATCGCTCGGGAAGACGCCGGGAGTGCCGGGCAGGGTCTTCGATACCTTCCCTTCCAGATCGACCAGGGCGATGCTGCGCGGACCGGCTTTCGTGCTGCAGGAGATGGCAAGTTGCCCGGTGTCGACGGGGTTCCATGCGGGCCGCGCGATCTGCAGACAATCGGTCGGCCGGGCGAACAACAGCCGGTCGCCCTTGCCGTCCGCCGCAACTGTGCGGACCGTGTTTCCGGTGAGATCGCTCTGCAGATAGATGATCGACCCGCGATCGGGCGAGATCAGCGGGTTCTGCCCGTTGACAGTGGGGGTGGTGATGGCCCGTCCGATCTGGCCCGAGCCGGCAGCCACCGGATAGAGCGCGAACGTCTTGCCGTACTGCCGGGAGGTCAGGATCGTGCCGGCCGGGAGAGGGCTCGAGTGCGGAAGCGCCGCCACCGCCGGCAGACCGCCGGCACTGGTCGCTGCCGACGAGTTCCTGGTGGTGATCGCCGAGGACTGGGTCGTCGCCCTGCTGGTGGCCGGGGGGGATCCGACCGTCGACTGCAGTCCTGCGCTGGCATTGCCGGCAATGCCCCCGCGGGACAGCAAGGCCACCCCCACCACGACGACGGCGACCAGCAGCACCGCTCCGACGGCCAGCACGGCACGTCGGCGGTTGGCATTTGGGCTCCTGCCGGTCCGGCGCGGCCCGATCGGGTTCTGGGCAACGCCCGGACCCAGCAACCTCGCCAAGTCGGGCGGAAGATTCTCGACCGACGTGTAGCCGGGGCCGGTGGCGTCTCGCCCGGCGGATACGGACCCGTCGGGCACCGCTGCCGAAGATGGGCCCGTCCGGGCCCGGTCGCCCATCAGCTTGGTCACATCCGGGTCGACCACCCGGGTGGCGTCGGGATCGGCCGCCACGGTGAGAAGGGGATCCTGCGGGCCGATCGCAGCCCTGGCTGCGACTGCGAGGGCTCGGCAGGTCTGGTAGCGATCGTCGGGATCGGTCGCCAGCGCTTTTGCGATCACCTCGTCGAACCGGGCGGGCAGGCCGGGCGCCACCGCGGTGGGCATCGGCGGCGGCCGGTGCATCCTGGCGTAGACCTTGGCCGCCAACGTCTCGCCAGGGTAGGGGATCTCACCGGTCAACAGCTTGTAGAGCACGCAGCCGAGGGCGAACTCGTCGCAGCGTCCGTCCAACGTCCTGCCCTCGACCTGTTCAGGAGCGGCATAGTCGAGCGTCGCGACCACTCCGCCCGCCGTGGTCAGGCTCGTTGCCTGCGCCTCGATCTCGCCCATCGCCTTGGCGACGCCGAAGTCGGTCAGGAACACTCGCTCCTCGTCGCCGTCCGAGTCGCCGGCCAACAAGATGTTCGCAGGCTTCACGTCTCGGTGGACAATGTGGTGGCGATGAGCGAAATCCAAGGCCGCAGCGACCTTCTCGATGATGTTGACGGCGCGCAGGGGTGGCATGCCGGCGGGATAGTCCGACAGTGCTCCGCCGGCCGTCGTGCCGTCGATGAAACGCATGCTGATCCACAACTGGCCGTTCTCGGCGCCGCTGTCATCGATGGCCACGATATTCGGATGGTCCAGCCGGGCCACCGTCTCGGCCTCCCGCCGGAACCGCCCGACGAAAGACGGATCGGCACCGAGGTCAGTGCGCAGTAGTTTGAGCGCCACCCGCCGGGGCAGGCGTGGATGCCTCGCGAGGTAGACGACGCCCATGCCGCCCGCACCCAGTTCGCGCTCGATGGTGAAGCCGGCAAAGACCTCGCCCGGAGGGAGCGACATGCTCGGCATTCTGCCAGCAGCGGCTGACCGCTGGGACATGTTTCCCGTCATTTGCCCAACCCGCGTTCGGCTAGCGTCAGTGACCGTGAACCCGACGACCGTGAATCCGACGACCGTGAACCCCGTTACGCCGCACGTGCTCGCTCGGGTGGAGGGTCGCCTCGGGCATCTCACCCTGAACCGGCCGGAGCGGATCAATGCGCTGAGCTCATCGATGATCGGTGCGGCGTTGCGTGCCCTGGCGGGTTGGATGCACGACCCGCAGGTGGACGTGGTGCTGATCGACGGCAGCGGCCAGCGGGGGCTGTGCGCCGGCGGTGACATTCGCGAGATTTACCAGGGTCTGCGCGGCGGGGGAGCGGGGCCGGCGTCGTTCTGGGCCACCGAGTACGAGATGAACGCCACCATCGCCCACTTTCCGAAGCCGGTGGTGAGCTTCATGGATGGCATCGTGTTCGGGGGCGGGGTGGGGATTTCCGCGCACGCCGGCGTGCGGGTGGTCACCGAGCGCTCCCAGGTGGCCATGCCGGAGACGGCGATCGGCCTGTCACCGGATGTCGGCGCCCTCTATCTGTTGTCCAGAGCGCCTGGACAGCTGGGTACCCACTGTGCGCTCACCGGTGCTCGGCTGGACGGACCGGGAGCCGTGCATGCCGGCCTGGCCGACCATCTCGTCGACTCGGCGGAACTGCCAGCACTTGCTGAGCGATTACGGTCCGGTGTCGTCCCGCAACTGCCGCCCCCGGCGCCGACCACCCACCCGGAGTGGATCGACTCCTGTTACGCAGCAGACACTGTCGAGCAGATCATGGTGGCGTTGCAGGCCTGCCCGGAGCCGGCGGCCGGCGCTGCCGCCGAGATCATCGCGCGCATGTCGCCGACCGCGCTGAAGGTCACCCTGGAGGCGATCCGCCGGGCGGCCGGCATGACCGTCGACGAAGTGCTCGATCAGGACCTGCGGGTGGGCAGCCGATTCCTTCAGCACGACGACTTCGCCGAGGGTATCCGCGCCCAGATCATCGACAAGGACAGGAATCCGCGGTGGGCGCCCGCCCGTCTGGACGAGATCGGGCGGCAATATGTGCTGGAATTCTTCGAGCCGCTGGACTGAGCCGGTCGGTTTCGACCAATGCCCAGCGGGTACAACGGCGGTATGGGTGACTACGAGGAATCGACCACTGTTGCACTGCCGCCGAGTCGGCTGTTCGACTATCTTGCTGACGTGCAGAATCTGCCCGCCTATATGCCGCGACTGACCTCGGCTGAGCCGACCGGCGGTGACCGGGTGGAAGTGACCGCACATATCGATCCGCCGGGCGGCCCGGAGCGGGACGTGCAGGGCGAGGCCTGGATCAAGGTGATCCAACAGGGCAAGAAGCTGCAGTGGGGAGCCGCCGGCCCGCACGACTACCACGGTGAGCTGGATGTCGACTCCGGACCGAATGCCGACACCTCGACGTTGACGGTCCGGTTGCATACTGAACGGGCCGAGGGCGACGAGATCCGCCGTGGGCTCGACGAGACGCTCAAGGGCATCAAATCGGCCGTCGAACAGGCTGAGCGTTCCTGATCGGTGCTCGGCGACTCGCTGCTCCGCAGGGGCAACGCGGACATTCGCTGCCAAAAAGTAAGGAAAATACACGAGATGGTCAGCGTCAAACGCACTTTCACCGTCAACAAACCCATTGACCAGGTTGTCGACTATCTGGCCGATTTCGCCAATGCGGCGGCCTGGGATCCCGGTACCAAGAGCTGCGTTCCCACCGGCGGCGGCCCGGTCCAGGTCGGATCGACCTGGCGAAACGTATCGGTCTTTCGGGGCAAGGAAACCGAACTGACCTACCGGCTGCTGCGGCGGGAGCCGGACCGGTTGGTCTTCGAAGGCACCAACAAGACGGTGACCTCGACCGATGACCTGAGTTTTCGGAGCGTCCCGGGTGGCACCTCGGTCACCTATTCGGCCAACCTGGAATTCCACGGGTTGATCAAGCTCGTCGCGTGGGTCGCGCAGGGCGAGTTCAACAAGCTGGGTGACCAAGCCGCCGAGCAACTGCCCAGGGTCGTCAACGCACTCTGACCCTGTCCTTGGCTTTCAGCGAACGGCTCCCGCCGAGGCGGGGGCCGTTCGCGTTCGCGTTGGCGAACTCAGCCGGCGAGTTCGGCGATCGCGGCATGGCCCGGACGAACAGCGGTCGTGGTCGGTGAGATGCCGGCCAGCTTCATCAGCTTGCGGACATCCTCGGCCTGCTCGGGGAGCACCACCGTGATGACCGTGCCGCCGGCACCGGCCCGTGCGGTCCGGCCGGAGCGGTGCAGGTAGGCCTTGTGCTCGGTCGGCGGATCCAGGTGGACCACCAGTTCGACGTCATCCACGTGGATGCCGCGGGCAGCGATGTCAGTTGCCACGAGCACCTTGGCACTGCCGGTGGAGAACGCGGCGAGGTTGCGTTCACGTGCGTTCTGGGACAGGTTGCCGTGCAGGTCCACTGCCGGGATGCCGTTCTTGGACAACGCTGACGCCCACTTCTTGGCACCGAACTTGGTGCGGGTGAACAGCATTCGGCGGCCGCCGCCGATGGCCAACTGTCGGATGACTTCGTTTCGGTCGTCCTTGTTCACCGAGAAGACGTGGTGCGTCATGGTTTCGATGTGAGAGGACACGTCGTCCACCGCATGCACCGCCGGGTTGCTCAGAAAATCCTTGACCAGGACAGAGATCCCGTTGTCCAGGGTGGCGGAGAACAGCAGTCGCTGTCCGCCGGGCCGGGTGGCCCGCAGCAGTCGGCGTACCCCGGGCAGGAAGCCCAGATCGGCCATGTGATCTGCCTCGTCCAGGACGGTGACCTCGACGTCGGCCAGGTTGCACAGGCCCTGCTTGATAAGGTCCTCGAGCCGCCCGGGGCAGGCGACGACGATGTCGACGCCGGACCGCAGCGCGCTGGTCTGCGGTCCGAAGCCGACCCCGCCGAAGATGGTGACGATCTTCAGGCCGGCTGCGGCCGCCAGCGGCTCGATGGTCCGGGCCACCTGCAGCGCCAGTTCCCGGGTCGGCAGGAGTACCAGACCACGCGGGCGGTGCGGAGTGCGGCGGCCACCGGTAAGCCGGGCGACCAGCGGGACCGCGAAGGCGATCGTCTTGCCGGAGCCGGTGCGTCCGCGGCCGAGCACATCTCTACCGGTCAGCGAAACCGGCAGTGTCGCAGCCTGAATCGGGAACGGGGACAGCGCGCCGAGCGCGGCGAGCGGTTTGATCAACTTCTCGGGCACGCCGAGTTCGGCGAAACTGATGTCCGGTAGCGGGGCCGGATCGGCGGTCACCGTCTTGGTGGCGGCGAACAGTGAGCCCGTGCTGACCTGGGCCGGCCGGTCAACTGTCGGGTTCGTGGCCGTCGCCGCGAAGACGACCGGCGAGCGGTCGTCGGCTGCGGCGTTGCGCCGACTGCCCCGGCCACGCTGGTTGCGTCCCTGTTCGGCGGAGGGCTGATTGTTACCACTGCGGGTCGGCCGCGCGGGTCGGTCGGTGCGGGCGGGGCGGTCGACGCGTGCCGGGCGCTCACCCTGGCGGGTGCTGTCGCTGTTCGCCTCGCGGCGGGCGCGGGTGGAGTTGGCGGCCGGAATGCTGTCGGCGAACGCGCCGGTGGAGAACATGCCGCCGGTGGATGCACCGGCCGGGTAGGACCCGCTGGAATAGATGGTGTTGGATCCGCCGCTGCGCTGACCGCCGGAACGCGGTGCGCCGGAACGGCTCTGACCGCCACTGCGGCGACCGCCGGACGATGCTCCGCCGGAGCTGGACCTTCCGCGGCCGGAGTTCGAGGCTGAATTATGAGGGGAAGACATGAAGTTCGGTATGTCCTTGCTGTGCCGTTGGCACGGTGGCACACGGCCTTGGCAGCGGCCGCGCTGGTGGGTGGCCGTAATGCTGGCCAACCCGGTAGCACTAACACCGGCGGACAAGAAGGCACCTTCATTGGCGCCCGCAGCAACGACCCGAGCGCACCGGTGGTGCAGCTCGACTCGTTCAGTCTAGGCCATTGGGCTCTGGCCCGGAGCATTGCCCCGTTGAGACCTAGCCCACGGGCCTGGTCAGGTCGGGCGGCCGGGAGCCGCTGGAGTGGGCGGGTCCTCCTCGATGTCGGCCCCGGCGAACTGGGCGTTGTAGAGCCGGAAGTAGGCGCCCCGCGCCACCAGCAGCTGCTCGTGGGTGCCTTGCTCGACGATCCGACCGGCTTCCATCACCAGGATCAGGTCGGCATCGCGGATGGTGGACAACCGGTGGGCGATCACGAAGCTGGTCCGGTCGGTTCGCAGCGCCGCCATCGCGTGCTGCACCAGCACTTCGGTGCGGGTGTCCACCGATGAGGTCGCTTCGTCCAGGATCAGCAGTGACGGGTCGGCTAGGAAGGCTCTGGCAATGGTCAGCAGCTGCTTCTCGCCGGCACTGACGTTACTGCCCTCCTCATCGATCACCGTGTCGTAGCCGTCCGGCAGGCTGTGCACGAAACGGTCCACGAAGGTGGCCCGCGCGGCTGCCAGGATGTCTGCCTCGGTGGCGTCCGGCCGGCCGTACGCGATGTTGGCGCGGATCGTCCCGCCGAACAGCCAGGTGTCCTGCAGCACCATGCCGATCCTGGACCGCAGGTCGCTCCGGGTCATCTCGCGGGTGTCAACACCGTCCAGGGTGATCCGGCCGGAGTCGATCTCGTAGAACCGCATGATCAGGTTGACCAGGGTCGTCTTGCCGGCGCCGGTGGGTCCGACGATGGCGACCGTCTGACCGGGTGCCGCCACCAGGGAGAGGTGCTCGATCAGCGGAGTGTCCGGTAGGTACCGGAAGGACACGTCCTGGAACTCGACCCGTCCCTGGGTCGATACCACCGGTATGACCCGCTCGACGTCGGCAGACTGCTCCGTCTCGTCGAGCAGATCGAAGACACGCTCGGCGGAGGCGACCCCCGACTGCAGCACGTTTGCCATCGACGCCACCTGGGCCAGTGGCTGGGTGAACTGCCTGGAGTACTGGATGAACGCCTGCACGTCACCCAGCGTGATGGCACCGCTGGCCACCCGCAGACCGCCCACCACTGCAACGGCGACATAGGTCAGGTTCCCGATGAACATGGTGGCCGGCATGATGATGCCGGAGATGAACTGCGCGCCGAACGAGGCGTCGTACAGCTCGGTGTTCTTGTCTTCGAAGGTCTTCTCCACCTCCGGCTGACGGCCGAATACCTTGACCAGGCTGTGCCCGGTGAAGGCTTCCTCGATCTGTCCGTTGAGACCCCCGGTGTGCCGCCACTGCGCCACGAACAGCCGCTGCGACCGCTTGGCGATGACCGTGGTGACCACCAGCGACAGCGGAATGGCGATCAGTGCGATCAGCGCCAACAACGGCGAGACGATGAGCATCATCACCAGCACCCCGACCACCGAGAGCAGCGAGGTCAGCAGCTGGCTCATGGTCTGCTGCAGGGACTGCGAGACATTGTCGATGTCGTTGGTCACGCGGCTGAGCACCTCACCCCGCTGCTGGCGGTCGAAGTAGGCCAGCGGCAACCGGTTGAGCTTGTCCTCGACGTCACCGCGCAGACGAAGGACGGTCCGCTGGACGATTCCGTTGAGCAGGTAACCCTGCAACCAGGAGAAGGCCGACGCGGCCACATACAGGCACAGCACGATCAGCAGCACCCGGCCGAGTGCGGAGAAATCGATCCCGTGACCAGGCACCAGGGTCATGCCCGAGAGCAGGTCGGCGAAGGAGTTCTGCCCTCGGGCGCGCGCCGCCGCGATTGCCTGCTCCTTGGTGATGCCAAGGGGCAGCTGCCTGGCGATGATGCCGTTGAAGAGGATGTCGGTGGCCTTGCCGAGGATCTTGGGGCCGAGCACGGTCAAAGTGACGCTGATGACGGCGAGGGCGACGACGAGATAGACGCCGAGCCGCTCCGGCCGCAGGCGGCCGAACAGCCGCTTGGCCGACGGTCCGAAGTTGAGCGACTTCTCGGCCGGCATTCCCATGCCGCCGAACGGGCCGCCGCCGGGGCCGCGCCGTGGCGCTGCGTTGCGAATCGTGGCCCTGTCCTCCGCGGACTGGCCCTTCGCGGCCTGCGCGGTGCTCATGCCGCCACCTCGGCACTGAGCTGGGAGCGGACGATCTCCGCGTAGGTGGTACACGTCTCCAGCAGTTCCTGGTGCCGGCCGATGCCGACGATGCGGCCGTCCTCGAGCACGATGATCTGGTCCGCATCGATGATGGTCGAGACCCGCTGCGCGACGATGATCACCGTCGCAGTCCGGGTGTACGGCTTCAACGCTGCCCGCAGCCGGGCGTCCGTCGCCAGGTCGAGAGCGGAGAACGAGTCGTCGAACAGGAAGACGTCCGGCTGGCGCACCAGGGCTCTGGCGATCGCCAGTCGCTGCCGCTGACCGCCCGATACGTTCGTTCCGCCCTGCACGATGGGTGAATCGAGCCCATCGGGCATCTGCTGGACGAAGTTCTTCGCCTGGGCGATCTCCAGCGCCGTCCAGAGGTCGGCGTCGGTGGCTTCCGGGTTGCCGTACCGCAGGTTCGTGGCGACCGTTCCGGTGAATAGATAGGGCTTTTGCGGCACCAGACCGATCCTCTCCCAGAGAGTCTGCGGGGCGAGGTCGCGGACATCGACGCCGTCCATCGAAACTTTTCCACCCGTGACGTCGAAAAGTCTTGGAATGAGGGACATCAGCGTGGTCTTGCCGGCGCCGGTCGAGCCGATCACCGCGGTCATGCTGCCCGGCTCGGCCCGGAAACTGATGTCCGTCAGGACGGGCTCGTTGGCGCCCGGATAGCCGAACTCCACGCCGGAGAATTCCAGCAGACCGGTGCGACGGGCCGGCATCTTGGGGGAGACCGGCGGCCGGACGGAGCTTTCGGTGTCCAGTACCTGGGTGATCCGCTCGGCGCAGACAGCTGCCCGCGGGACCAGGATTGCCATGAAGGTGGCCATCATCACGGCGAACAGAATCTGGATCAGGTAGCTCAGGAAAGCGGTCAGCTGCCCGACCTGGATCTGGCCGGCATCCACCCGGTGGCCGCCGAACCAGAGCACCGCCACCGACGACACGTTCAGCACCAGCATCACGGTGGGGAACATCAGCGCCTGATAGCGGCCGGCCCGCAACGCGGTGTCGGTCACCGCCTCGTTCGCGTCGCCGAACCTGGCCCGTTCCTGGGGTTCGCGGACGAAGGCACGGACCACCCTGATCCCGGTGATCTGTTCGCGGAGTACCCGGTTGATGGTGTCGATCCTGGTTTGCATCTTCCGGAACTGCGGCACCATCCGGCTGACGATGAAGCCGATCAGGATCACCAGCACCACCACGCTGACCAGCATCAGCCACGACAGACCGGGATCTTCCGACAGCGCCAGGATGACCCCGCCGACGCAGGTGATAGGCGCAGCCACCAGCAGCGTGCAGGTCATCAGCACCAGCATCTGCACTTGCTGCACATCATTGGTGTTCCGGGTGATCAGCGACGGTGCGCCGAACTCGTTGATCTCGCGGTCGGAGAATTCGCCGACCCGGTGGAAGATGGCCGCGCGGACGTCACGACCGAAGCCCATCGCGGTGCGCGCCCCGTAGTAGACCGCGACGACCGAGCAGATGATCTGCAGCAGGGTCACCCCGAGCATGTACGCGCCGCTGGACATGATGTAGCCGGTGTCGCCCTTGGCCACGCCGTTGTCGATGATGTCCGCGTTGAGTCGCGGCAGGTAGAGGGAGGCCACCGTGCCGACCAGCTGGAAGACGACCACCAGCAACAATGGCCGCCGATAGGGCAGGAGGTAGGTCCGGAGCAACCGAAGCAGCATGAGCATTCCTCGATGTCTGTGAATGGCTGTGAATGACGCGCGTGCAGGATGTCTGCCGGGCGGTCCGGTAGGTCCGGGTCCGCCGTTGTTGACCGACCGACGTCGGCCGGGTGGGGTCAGGGTGCGTGGGCGCGCAAACCGTCGAGCAGCAGATCCACGATCTCGTCGGGTTTGAGGGGGTCGTTGTCGGTGATGCGCGGGTGGGTCCCGGCGAAGGTGACCAACCGCAGCAGACGCGCGAAATGCTCGACGTCGACCCGGAGCAGGTCCGCATCCGGAGCCACGATCCGCATCACCGCCTGCGGCGTCTGATCGTCGAGGTGATGGGCGGCCACGGCGTCCCGGAACCGGGGATTGTGTTCGGGCGGGCCCATCATCCGGAGCGCCGACATCAGCTCCCACACGCTGTCCAGCCGTTCGGTGATGATCTCGACGGCTTCGCGCAGCCGTTCCCGCAGTGGCAGGGCGAGGTCGACCGCATCGAGTGCATCGACGGTCGGCCCCGGATCGAATACCTGTCGGACGACGGCCGTGATCAGGGATTCCTTGTCGGCGAACACCCGGAAGACGGTGCCCTCAGCGATGCCGGCGGCGTCGGCGATCTGTTTGGTGGTGACGTCAGCGCCGTATCGGCGAAGGAGCGGCAGCGCCGCGCTGATGATCCCGGCGCGCCGTTGCTCACGCGGCTGCGGTGCCGCTCTGGCTCCCGAAGAATTCACCTTTTCACGGTAACTGAGTGAGGGCTCACTCACAAGGGAATTAATCGGAGGTGAAGACCGGGTCGGTGGCAGGCGCACCGGCTACCGACCGACGGATAGTTGCTCCAAGTCGTACACCTGGTCGATGGTCGCTTCGACACGGGCCAGACCGGCCGGCGACAACTCCCGCGCGCGCAGGGTGATCCCCCGAATCGTGCTGTCGTGAAGTGCCCTGAGCAACATCAGGTCCTCGTCGATCCGCGCGCTCAACTCCTCGTCGAAGAAATACTCCATCGGCACCTCGAACAGTCCGGCAAGGGCCGCCAGGTGGCGAGCCGACGGGTTCAGCCGCTTGCCATTGCGCAGCTGACTGAGATAGGCGGCAGACACCATCAACCCGGTTCTGGAGATCTCGGTCGAAGCACTTTCGTTGTTCCAGAGCTCAGCCCCTCCGGGGCGAGGGACAGCCGCGAACAGGTGGTTCAGCTGCTGTGCGAGCCCGGACATGCCCGCCACGGTTCGAGTCACCCGGGCTCCCATCTTCGTTCTGGTCCCCACCGGTCTGATGGGTGGACTCTATTACATGGCCTGCTATCAAAGGGGCGGACACCCCATGGACGCCGGGTGCACGCCCGCCGCCGCTGTCGGTGTCGGCAAGCACAATGTCCGGGTGAGCAGGAAACAGGGGACGACCACCGGAGCCACCGGCCGGCCGGGCGGGCCGGAGCGCCCGACGGCGGCCGCCCTCGAACGGTTCTCACCTTTGGTCCGCGACTGGTTCAGGGCCAGTTTCGCGGAGCCGACACCGGCGCAGGCGGGCGCCTGGGATGCGATCGGACGAGGCGAGAACACCTTGGTGGTGGCGCCCACCGGGTCCGGCAAGACGCTGGCCGCCTTTCTGTCCGCCATCGACACCCTGGTCACCGCTCCGCCGACCGAGGCAGGACAACGCAAGTGCACCGTGCTGTATCTGTCGCCGCTGAAGGCGCTGGCCGTCGACGTCGAACGCAATCTACGGTCTCCGCTGGTCGGCATCGGATCGCTGGCCTCCCGCAGCGGCCTGTCGGTGCCGGAGATCTCGGTTGCCGTTAGGTCCGGTGACACGCCGTCGGTCGACCGGCGGGCGTTCGCCAAGGACGGTGCCGACATCCTGATCACCACCCCGGAGTCGCTGTTCCTGCTGCTGACCAGCCGGGCGCGGGAGATGCTCAGCGGCATCACCACCGTCATCGTCGACGAGGTCCACGCTGTCGCCGGCAGCAAACGCGGTGCGCACCTGGCCGTCTCGCTCGACCGGCTGGACACCCTGCTCGACCGTCCGGCCCAGCGGATCGGATTGTCGGCCACGGTGCGGCCCATCGAGGAAGTCGGCCGGTTCCTGACCGGGGGGCGACCGGTCACCTTCGTCCGGCCGGTGTCCACCAAGGTCATCACCGTGGATGTGGTGGTGCCGGTACCCGACATGTCCGCGCTGGGTGAACCGAGCGGTGACCTCACCGGAGCGGCCGCCGGGGAACTGCCGCGGACCTCCATCTGGCCGCACGTCGAGGAGAGCATCGTCGACCTGATCCAGGCGCACCACTCGACGATCGTCTTCGCCAATTCCCGCCGGCTGGCCGAGCGGCTGACCGCCCGGCTGAACGAGGTCCATGCCGAGCGCCAGGCAGTGGATCTGGACGTCCCAGCGTCAGATATGGGTCCGCCGGCGCAGGTGATGGCGCAGTCGGGCTCGAGTTCGGGCGCTCCGGCCGTACTGGCCCGCGCGCACCACGGGTCGGTATCCCGCGAGCAGCGCGCGCTGATCGAGGACCAGCTCAAGACGGGCGTGCTGCCGGCCGTGGTAGCCACCTCCTCGCTGGAACTCGGCGTGGACATGGGGGCGGTGGATCTGGTGATCCAGGTGGAGGCGCCGCCGTCGGTGGCCAGCGGACTGCAGCGCATCGGCCGGGCCGGTCACCAGGTCGGCGCGCCCAGCCACGGGGTGATGTTCCCGAAGTATCGCGGGGATCTGGTGTCGGCGGCGGTGGTCGCCGGCCGGATGAGGACGGGTGCGATCGAGGCGCTCCGGGTGCTGCTGAACCCGCTGGACATCGCCGCCCAGCAGATCGTCGCAATCTGCGCGATGGACCCGACCACCGTCGACGAACTGCACGAATTGCTGCGGCGGTCAGCGCCCTTCGCCGCGCTCGGCCGTGGTGCGCTGGAGGCGGTGCTGGACATGCTCTCCGGCCGCTACCCCAGTGAGCAGTTCGCCGAGCTGCGCCCGCGGCTGACCTGGGACCGGGTGACCGGCGAACTCACCGGCCGGCCCGGCGCCCAGCGCCTCGCCGTCACCTCCGGCGGCACCATCCCGGACCGCGGGATGTTCGGCGTCTTCCTCGCTTCCGGTGAAGGGCCGGGCCGCCGGGTCGGCGAACTCGACGAGGAGATGGTCTACGAGTCGCGGGTCGGCGACGTTTTCGCGCTCGGCTCCAGCTCGTGGCGGATCCTGGAGATCACCCATGAGAAGGTGCTGGTGCTGCCGGCTCCCGGGATCCCCGGCCGCCTGCCCTTCTGGAAGGGCGACACGCTGGGCCGTCCGGCCGAGCTGGGCCGGGCGCACGGCGAATTCGTCAGGGAGATCTCCGCACTGCCGCCGGAGGCCGCCCGTCAACGGCTGGCATCAGACGGGCTCGACGGATTCGCCGCCGACAACCTCGTTGCCTACCTGACCGAGCAGCGCGATGCGGTCGGGTTGGTACCGGACGAGAAAACCATTGTGGTGGAACGGTTCCGGGACGAGCTGGGCGACTGGCGACTGGTGGTGCACTCGCCGTACGGCGCGTCGGTGCATGCGCCCTGGGCGCTGGTGGTCGCCGCCCGGATGCGGGAGCGCTTCGGGGTGGACGTCCAGGCCATGCATGCCGACGACGGCATCGTGCTGCGACTGCCGGACGTCGAGTACGACGGCGATGCGCCGGCGATGCTGGACGCGATCGCGCTGGACCCGGAAACCCTGGAGGCCGAGGTCACCGCCGAGATCGGCGGGTCGGCGGTCTTCGCATCCCGGTTCCGGGAGTGCGCGGCCAGGGCGCTCCTGCTGCCGCGCCGGCAGATCGGCAAGCGGCAGCCGCTGTGGCAGCAGCGGCAGCGGGCCAGTCAGCTGCTGGAGGTGGCGGCCCGGTACCCGAGCTTCCCGATCGTTGCCGAGGCTGTCCGGGAAGTGCTGTCCGACGTCTTCGACGTGCCCGCCCTGGTAGCTCTGATGCGCCAGATCGCGGCCAGGTCGGTGCAGGTGGTCGAGGTGACGACGTTGTCGCCGTCGCCGTTCGCCAGGTCGTTGCTGTTCGGGTACGTCGCCCAGTTCCTCTACGAGGGCGACTCGCCGCTCGCCGAGCGCCGCGCCGCAGCTCTGACCGTCGACCCTGCCCTGCTGGCAGAGCTGCTCGGCGGCGGTGACGGGCTGTCCCTGCGGGATCTGCTCGATCCGCAGGCACTGGCCACCACAGAGTCCGACCTGCAACGATTGAGCGAACACCGGCGTGCCCGGTCGGCGGACGAGGTCGCAGATCTGTTGCGCATTCTGGGGCCGCTGACGACGATCGAGGTGGACGCCAGGTCGATCGGGCTGGACGCAGGCCCGGTGTTGACCGGGCTGGAAGCCAGCCGCCGCGCGATCGCCGTTCGCATCGGCGGGGTGGAGCGCTGGGCCGATCCGGCGGACGCCCCGTTGCTGCGGGACGCCCTCGGCACGCCCCTGCCACCGGGCATCGCGCCGTCCCTGCTGGAACCGGTGCCCGACCCGCTCGGCCGGTTGCTCGGCCGGTACGCCCGCACCCGCGGGCCGTTCGTGCCGCACGAACCGGCCGAGGCGTTCGGGCTGGGCGTCGCGGTGGTGACCGACGCGCTGCGCCGACTGGCCGGGTCCGGACGGGTGGTGGAGGGGGAGTTTCGCCCGCTCGGTCAGTTTGCCGGTCAGTCGGCGACCGAGGCCGGCCAGCCGGGAACAGACGGCACCAGGGAGTTCGTCGACGCCGAGGTCCTGCGGTTGCTGCGGAGGCGCTCGCTGGCCGCCCTGCGTGCAGAGGTGGAGCCGGTGCCGGCCGAGGCCCTCGGCCGCTTCCTGCCTGCCTGGAACGGCATCATGCCCACCGCGAGTCCGTCGAACTCCAAGCAGAGCAATGGTTTCGGTCGGCCCGGCACCTACGCGAGCGCTCCCGTCGCGACCAGGTCCGCCGGTGGGGTCGACGCACTGCTGCGAGCTGTGGAACAACTCGACGGCGCTATTTTGCCTGCCTCGGCGGTGGAGACCCTGATCCTTCCGGCTCGGGTCAGGTCCTACACCCCGGCCATGCTCGACGAGTTGACGTCGGCCGGTGATGTGCTCTGGACCGGGCACGGCGCCCTCGGCGGTGACGACGGGTGGGTATCTCTGCACCTGGCTGATTCGGCGGCGCTGACCATGCCGTTGCGAAGTGATCAACTGCTCGGCGATGCCGGCGCGGACAGTCCCGACGGCGCGTTGCACCGGGCTGTGCTGGAGGTGCTGTCCGGGGGCGGAGCCTTCTTCTTCCGGGCCCTCACCGACGCTGTCGCCCAGCAGACCGGCGGTGTGCATTCCGACGACGTGCTGGCAGAAGTGCTCTGGGACCTGGTGTTCGCGGGGCTGGTCAGCGGGGACACACTCGCGCCTCTGCGCGCCCGGCTGACCGGCGGCCGGACCACCCACAAGGCCAGGGCGGCGGCACCGCGGATCCGGCAGCGCGGGGTCTCCGGGCTGGCCCTGCTGTCCGCCGGCCGGCAGCAGCGGGTCGGTCCTGCGGTTCGGCGAGGCGGACCACCGATGGTGGCCGGCCGGTGGTCGCTGATCCCCGAGGTGGAAACGGATCCGACGATCCGGGCCCACGCCGCTGCCGAGGTGCTGCTGGACAGATACGGCATCGTCACCCGGGGTGCGGTGGTCGCCGAGCAGACCCCGGGCGGTTTCGCGGCCGTCTACAAGGTGATGTCCGCCTTCGAGGAATCCGGCCGGGTGCGGCGGGGCTATTTTGTCGAGGGTCTGGGCGCGGCCCAGTTCGCCACCGCGGGTGCCGTCGACCGGGTCCGCGCTTTCGTCAGCTCCGATGCCGATCGGATCCCGGGCGGGGGACTGGTGCTGGCGGCGGCCGACCCGGCCAACCCGTTCGGCGCTGCGCTGCCATGGCCGGAACGGGCCGGGCAGGAGACCCACCGCCCGGCCCGGCGGGCCGGAGCGCTGGTGGTCCTGGTCGACGGTGCGCCGGTGCTGTACGCGGAGCGCGGCGGTCGGACCCTGATCTCCTTCAGTGACCGGGTCACCGACCTTGCGGAGGCGGGGCGGGCATTGGCCGAGAAGGTGACCACCGGGTCGATCGGGTCGTTGACCGTCACCAGGATCGACGGCATCGACGCCGTCTCCAGTGCCGGTCCGGTGCTGGAAGCTCTGGTGTCCAACGGTTTTGTCATCACACCCCAGGGCCTTCGGCTGCGGTCGACCGGAGGCAGGCGTGCCTGAGGGCGATACCGTGTTGCGTACGGCGCGTCGGTTGCATGCGGCGCTGGCCGGGCGCCGCGTGCTCAGGGCCGAGTTGCGCTGGCCCGATCTGGGCGCCGTCGACCTGGCCGGGCGGACCGTCGGCGAGGTGACCGCCTACGGCAAGCATCTGCTGACCCGCTTCGACGCAGAGGGCGGGCTCGAACCGTTGACGTTGCACTCACACCTGCGAATGGATGGCAAATGGTCGATCGCACCGCCGGGCGACCAGCACTGGCCCCGGGCGTCGGGAATCGCGGTCAGGGCGGTCCTGGCGAACGCCGACTGGACTGCCATCGCCACCTGGCTCGGCATGCTCGACCTGGTGCCCACCTCGGCGGAAGCCACCCTGATCGGGCACCTGGGCCCGGACATCATGGCGGATTCCTTTTCTGACGTCGGCAGGCCGGAGTCGATTCATCGGCTCGCCGCGCTGCCTGCCCGGCCGATCGGCGCCGGCTTGCTCGACCAGACTGCGCTGGCCGGTATCGGCACCATGTACATGGCCGAAACTCTTTTCGTGCAACGGCTGTCGCCCTGGACGCCGACCGCCGAGGTGGACCTGGGGGCGGTCGTCGACACCGCCCGTCGACTCCTGCTCCGCGGGGTCACCTCTGCCGTGCAGACGACTACCGGGAACCCGCGCCCGGGTTACCACACCTTCGTGCACGCCAGGTCAGGGAAGGGCTGCCAACGCTGCGGTGCGATCGTGCGGGTCGCCCCGATCGGCGTTGCTCCGAAGGAACGGACAGCGTTCTTCTGCCCCGTCTGCCAGCCCGGTCCGACGCCGACCGACGACGGGCGGGCGCTTCGGCCGTTGGGTTCGAGTCCGGCCGCGGCAAAGAACCGGAGGCCGGCGGGCTACCGCGGGCAGTGAACGAAACTGCGTGGCGACTCGCTCAGAGCCGGCCGGTCAGCCCTGGTTCTGCGCTTCCTTCCGCAGCTGCGACACCCTGACCCAGCCGACGATGGTGCCAACCAGCAACAACAAGGTGACCGCCACCAGGAGCGAGCCCGCCAGCCGGTTCGGGGCGAATGCGGCCACGAGCAGGAACACCAGACACAACCCGTGCGCCGCCATCGCGATGCTGAGCATCCGGTCGGATCGGACGGTCGCCATCAGCACCCGGAAACCGCTGGGTCGCCGGCGGAGCTGGAACGCCCACGCAGCCAGGGTTGCCACCAGCGAGATTGGCGCGACGACATGGGCGAGCCTGGTGGTCGATGGTGAATCGGACAGCACGGTGAACCGGCCCAGGACCAGGAACGACAGCCACAGCACCAGATGCGCGATGCGGAACGCGTTCCAGGCGACCGCCTGCAGGTTGTGCCGCGCGACCGAGTCGGTGGGGTCGGCCCGGACCGCGGCGGCGAATCCGGCCGCCGCGCTGGCCGACCGCCCCTTGGCGATATCGATCCGGGCAAGTTCGCTGGCCACCGCGGAATCGGCGGGATTGAGCGCGGCGGCCTGCCCGAGTGCCGCTGCCGCCTCGTCGTAGCGCCGCAGTTCGATCAGCGTGCTGCCGAGGACCCGATGTGCCACCGGATCATGCGGAGCGAGAGACACGGCTCGGCGCGCGAGTTCTTCGGTCCGGGGAGATGCGCGGTGGCCCTGCAGGTCGAGTGCAGCGGCGATGCGGTACGGCTCGGAATGGTGCGGAGCCAACCGGATCGCCGTGTCGATGGCCCGCGCTGAGGCGCCCACATCGCGGAGCCGTCCCTGCACCACCGCCAGCAGCAGGTGGGCTGCCGGTTGGTCGGGAGCAAGGCCGGTCAGCCGGGTGGCGCAATGCAGCGCCGGATACAGCTCGTCCAGTTCGAAGTGGCACCACCCGGCCAGCCGCAGGGCCGACAGGTCGTCCGGGTGGCCGGCCAGGTGGGGCCCCAGCAGTGCCAGCGCCTGACCAGGCCGCCCGGAGTCCTTGAGCAGGGCAGCGCGTTCGATCACCGCGGCCCGTTCAATCATCCCGTCAGCCTCCCACGTCGACCTGGGCGTTGTGGGGCAGGATGGAGGCCAGGGGCGGGATCGCCATCTCCTGGAGGATCCCGCCCCGCCGGCCGCCAGGCGACGGACAGCCGGCCGGGGGCCGAGCGTGGTTCCAGCGCCCGGCTCCGGAGTAGGTTGCCAGCCATGGCACGCACCGCTGTCCCGCCCGTGGAGCTCGAGGTTGCCGGTCGCACCGTGCGGGTCAGCAACCCGACCAAGGTGTACTTCGCCGAGCGGGGCCTGACCAAACTTGATGTGGTGCAGTACTTCCTGTCGGTGGGTGACGGGATAATGCGGGCTTTGAAGGACCGCCCGACGACTCTCGAGCGCTGGCCGAGCGGGTTCTTCGACGGCGCGAAGCTGTCCACCCGGGCCGACAACCGTGGCGACGCGTTCTACTCCAAGCGGGTACCCCAGGGAGCGCCGGACTATGTGCAGTCCGTGGCCATCACCTTCCCGAGCGGCCGAACCGCGGACGAGGTGTGCCCGACGGAATTGGCGGTGGTCGCCTGGGCGGCCAACCTCGGCACGCTCCGGTTCCATCCGTGGCCGGTGACCTCCGCTGATGTCGACCACCCCGACCAACTGCGGATCGACCTCGACCCGCAACCCGGCACGGATTTCTCCCACGCCGCTGCTGTGGCACCGAGGTTGCGGGAAGTGCTGCAGGAAGCCGGGATGGACGGCCACCCCAAGACCTCCGGCGGAAGGGGGCTGCACGTCTACGTGCCGATCGCCCCGACGGCAACCTTCGTTCAGGCCCGCCGCGCGGTGATCGCGCTCGGCCGGGAACTTGAACGCCGCATGCCCAGCGAGGTCACCACCAGTTGGTGGAAGGAGGAACGGGGCGCGCGAATCTTCATCGACTTCAATCAGATGGCCAGGGACCGGACGATGGCCAGCGCCTATTCGGTACGGCCGAACACGCAGGCCACCGTGTCCGCCCCGCTGACGTGGGACGAAGTGGCGCAGGTCAGGCCCGAGGACTTCGACGTGCTGTCCATGCCGGCCCGGTTCGCCCAGCTGGGCGATCTGCACGCCGGCCTGGACCGCGACCGGTACGACATCGAGCCGCTGTTGGAGATGGCCGGCCGGGACGAGCGCGATCGGGGCCTCGGGGACATGCCCTACCCGCCGGAATACCCCAAGATGCCGGGGGAACCCAAGCGGGTGCAGCCGAGCAAGGACACCGACCGGCCGCGTCCCGGGTCCTGACCTTCTTGGTCAGGTCACTTCGCGCCCGGCCGGGTCGATCCGGCGGCACGGCGGCAGGGCGGGGACACTGGTCTGGTGCAACTTCCTGTGATGCCACCGATCTCGCCCATGCTGGCCAAGCCGGTGAGTGCCATTCCGCCGGACCAGCTGTACGAACCCAAGTGGGACGGTTTCAGATCGATCATCTTCCGAGACGGCGACGAGGTCGAAATCGGCAGCCGCAACGAAAAGCCGATGACCCGGTATTTCCCGGAAATCGTCGATGCAGTGCTGGCGAACTTTCCGCCGAGGGCAGTCATCGATGGCGAGATCATCGTGCCGAACCTTCAGGGGAACACTCTGGATTTCGAGGCCCTGCAGCAACGGATCCATCCGGCCGCCAGCCGGGTGAACATGCTGGCGACCACGACCCCGGCCAGTTTCGTGGCGTTTGACCTGCTGGCGCTCGGTGACCGCGATTTGATGACCAGCCCCCTGATCGAGCGGCGCGCCGCCCTGCTGCAGGCGCTGTCCGACGCGCAACCTCCGATCTACATCACTCCCGCCACCAGGGATCTCGCGGAGGCCCGCCGTTGGTTCGAGGAGTTCGAGGGCGCCGGTCTTGACGGGCTGATCGCCAAGAAGCTGGACCTGCGCTACCAGCAGGACAAGCGGGTGATGAGCAAGATCAAGCATGAACGGACCGCCGACTGCGTGGTCGCCGGGTACCGCGTGCACAAGTCCGGTCCTGACGCCATCGGTTCGTTGCTGCTGGGGCTGTTCGACGACCGCGGCCTGCTGGCCTCGGTCGGCGTGATCGGCGCCTTCCCGATGGCCACCCGCCGGACGCTCTTCGACGAGCTCCAGACGTTCGTCACCACCTTCGACGGGCACCCGTGGAACTGGGCAGCCCAGGAGGATGGCGAGCGGACCCCCCGGAAGAACGAGACCAGCCGCTGGAACGCCGGTAAGGACCTCTCTTTCGTCCCGCTGCGCCCGGAGCGGGTTGTCGAGGTCCGTTATGACTACATGGAGGGGGTGAGGTTCCGGCACACTGCCCAGTTCGTCCGCTGGCGCCCCGACCGCTCGCCGGAATCCTGCACGTACGAGCAGCTCGACCGTCCGGTCCGGTTCAACCTGGCCGACGTCCTCACCAGCGGCTGAGTGCCCGCCACGGCCGACAACGGCAGGTCTCCCGATCGGCCCGCACCCATCTGCCGACCCCGGTCACCACGGGTAGCATCGACACGGTGCAGACCGATCTCGAAGTAGCCCGGGCACTGGGCAAGTACCGCGCTCCCTGGTTTGTCTTCGTCCCGCCGGCCATGCTCGCCCTGATCTGGGCGTACGACCAGGTCGATCGTCGGCTGGCACCTTTTCTGCACTGGCAGGACCTGCTGCTTCTGGTGATGTCCGTCGTCCTCATGGCGGCAGCGTGGTGGGTGCCGCAGACGATCGTCAGTACCGCCGGCGTCCGGCTGGTGTGGCGGGGTCGGTTCATCCCGTGGACCGATGTCGACCGGGTCTATCAGGCCGGGCCGGGTGACCCGAACGTGCTGGTCGGCCTCCGAGGCGGCAAACGGCTCAGCCTGCCCGGAGTCAACCGGGACCGGCTGCCCGGAATCCTGATCCTGGCGAGTCGGCAACGGCGTTTCCGTGGGCCACTGGCGGGCTAGTTCCCGAGCAGCTCTGCCAGCAGGGCTGGGCGGGATCAGAACACGGTGAGCCCGCGGGCCCGGAACTGGGCCTGCACCCGTTCGTTGAGCTCTGCGCTGGGCGGCTCGGTGTCCGGGAGTGGGTACGGCAACCCGAGTGCGTGCCATTTCGTCCGGGCCATCTGGTGGAAGGGCAGGATCTCGACCCGTTCGACGGCGTCGCCGGGCCCGAGCCCCTGCAGGGATGCCGCGTAGTCGGCGACGGCGTCGACGTTGTCGACTGCGTCGGTCAGACCCGGAACCAGCACGAACCGGATCCACAGGCGGTTGCCCCGGCCGGCCAGGCGGCGACCGAAGGACAGCGTCGGTGCCAGTTCCCGGCCGGTGACCAACCGATAGGTGTCCGGCAGGCCGGATTTGACGTCCAGCAACACCAGGTCGATGTCGTCGAGCAGGGCATTGTCGGCCCGATCGCCCAGGTACCCGGATGTGTCGAGTGCGGTGTGCAGGCCCAGTTCCCGGCAGTGTCGGTAGATCTGCCGGATGAAGGCGGGTTGGACCAGCGGTTCACCACCGGAGAGGGTGATGCCACCGTGCGCCGCCCTCAGCAGGGTCGCGTAGCGGTCGATCCGGGCGGTCACCTCGCCGATCGGCGTGGGGACACCGTTCGGCAGCTTCCAGGTGTCCGGGTTCTGGCAGTACTGGCAGCGCAGCGCACACCCGGACAGGAAGTACGTCAGCCGGGTGCCGGGACCGTCCACCGCCGTCACCAGCTCCCAGGAATGCACGCTGCCGAGTTCGCCGCGCCGGATGGCCTGCAGCCGGGCGGTGCGCTCGGCGTCGGTGCGCTCCGGGTGCGCGCGGCGGCCGATGGTCGGGATGTCGAGGGCGATCGTGCGGGTCACCGACGGCCCGGCTCAACTTCGCCGATCTGGGATCGGAGTGACAGGAGTCGGCAATTTGACCCCTGCCTGCGAAGTTGATCCATGCCCCAGCACCCGCCGATGCGGGGGCCCGTGCCGCAGAGACAGTGGACCGGGGGCATCAAAGAGCGCCGTGGAACGTGCGGGACAGCACGTCGAGCTGCTGCTCGCGGGTCAACCGGATGAAGTTGACGGCGTACCCGGACACCCGGATCGTCAACTGCGGGTACAGCTCCGGATGCTCCATCGCATCCTCCAGGGTCTCCCGGTTCAGCACGTTGACGTTCATGTGGAATCCGCGGCTGACCACGTAGGCGTCCAGGACGCCGACCAGATGCCGGGCCCGCTCCTGCGGGGTATGTCCCAGACCGGTCGGCAGCACTGTTGCGGTCAGCGAGATCCCGTCCTGGGCCTCGTCGTACGGCAACTTCGCCGCGCTCAGTCCGCTGGCCAGCATGCCGTGCGTGTCGCGGCCGTTCATCGGATTTGCCCCTGGAGCGAACGGAGCACCGGCACGCCGACCGTCCGGAGTGTTGCCGG
Organism: Mycobacteriales bacterium; assembly: GCA_038229825.1. Classification (GTDB taxonomy): domain Bacteria; phylum Actinomycetota; class Actinomycetes; order Mycobacteriales; family Nakamurellaceae; genus Nakamurella. The sequence goes on along the minus strand of JBBROB010000011.1, from coordinate 142,528 downwards.
TGGCCTTGCCGTAGACGACGTTCGAGGTGATGGTGAGCACCGACTGGGTGGGCACGGCGCCGCGGTAGGTCGGCTGTTGGCGGATCTTGTCCATGAACGTCCGCACGATGCCGGCCGCGATGTCGTCCGCCCGGTCGTCGTCGTTGCCGTAGATCGGGTAGTCACCGTCGATGAGGTAGTCGACGACCAGACCGGTCTCGTCGCGCACCGGGCGCACTTTTGCGTACTTGATCGCCGACAGGGAGTCGGCGACGACGCTGAGGCCGGCGATGCCGCAGGCCATCGTGCGCAGTATCTGCTGGTCGTGCAGAGCCATTTCCAGGCGCTCGTAGGCGTATTTGTCGTGCATGTAGTGCACGCAGTTCAGGGCGTCGGCGTAGGTCTGCGCCAGCCAGTCCAGCAGGTGGTCGAACTTTTCGCTCACGTCGGTGTAGTCCAGGACGTCGCCCAGCACGGCGGCGCTGACCGGGGCGACCTGCAGCCCGTGAGTCTCGTCGCGGCCGCCGTTGATGGCGTACAGCAACGCCTTTGCCAGGTTCACCCGCGCCCCGAAGAACTGCATCTGCTTACCCAGCCGCATCGCCGAGACACAGCAGGCGATTGCGGCGTCGTCGCCCCAGGCGGATCGGATGAGATCGTCTGACTCGTACTGGATCGCCGAGGTGTTGATCGAGACGCCGGCGCAGAATTCCTTGAAGTCCGCCGGCAGTCGGTCGCTCCACAGCACGGTCAGGTTCGGTTCCGGTGCGGCTCCGAGGTTGTAGAGCGTCTGCAGCATCCGGTAGGACATCCGGGTGATCAGCGTGCGGCCGTCCTCACCCATTCCGCCGATGCATTCGGTCACCCAGGTCGGGTCACCGGAGAACAGGCTGTCGTACTCCGGAGTCCGCAGGAACCGCACGATGCGCAGTTTGATGACGAGGTCGTCGATGAGTTCCTGCGCCCTCGACTCGGTGATCGCACCGGCGGCAAGGTCCCGCTGCAGGTAGATGTCCAGGAACGTCGACGTCCGGCCCAGCGACATGGCCGCGCCGTTCTGGTCCTTGACCGCGGCCAGATACGCGAAGTAGAGCCACTGCACCGCCTGCTGTGCGGTGCCGGCCGGACCGGAGATGTCGAAGCCGTAGCTGGCTGCCATCTGCCGCAGATCTTCCAGCGCACGGATCTGTTCGGTGTTCTCCTCCCGGTCGCGGATCACGTCGGCGGTCGACCGCTCGAGGTCCATGACGGATCGGTCGGCCTTCTTGGCTGCGATCAGGGCGTCGACGCCGTACAGCGCTACGCGCCGGTAGTCGCCGATGATCCGACCGCGGCCGTAGGCATCGGGCAGTCCGGTGATGACGTGTGACCGGCGCGCGGCGCGCACGTTCGGCGGGTAGACGTCGAAGACGCCCTGGTTGTGGGTCTTGCGGTACTTGGTGAAGATCTCCTTCACTTCCGGATCCGGCTGGTAGCCGTAGGTCAGCAGTGCGTCCTCGACCATCCGCCAGCCGCCGTTGGGCATGATCGCCCGTTTCAGCGGTGCGTCGGTTTGCAGGCCGACGATCAGCTCGTTGGGTTGATCGATATAGCCGGCAGCATGCGAGGTGATGCTCGATGGGGTCTTGGCGTCGACGTCGTAGATCCCCCGTTCGCGCTCGGCCGGGAACATGGCGGTGAGCCTGGACCACAGTGCAGTGGTGCGGTCGGTCGGGCCCTGCAGGAAGGAACCGTCTCCCTGGTAGGGGCTGTAGTTGCGCTGAATGAAGTCGCGCACATCGATTCCGTGCTGCCACGGCCCGTCTGCGTAGCCGCGCCATGGGCTGTGTCCGGTTGCTGGGTCGGCGTCGACCGGACGTGGATCAGTGGCGGTGGTCAATTCCTGCTCCTTGCATCGGGGCCGGGAAGGTCGACCTGTCCCCGACGGTAGGGCGATGATCATGTTGAGGAGAGAGGCGAAGGTCCCGTCGTCGGCGTGAATTGGACGACAGTCACCGACAGCTGCCGGTCGGACCGACGCAGTTCTTGGCAGCGTCAACCGGCAGGGTCGTCAACCGGCTGCGTGCAGGGCCAGGTAGTCGCGGAAATATTCGATGGTTCTGGCCAGACCCTCCCGCAATTCGATCGTCGGCACCCAGCCGAGCACATCTCTGGCCTTGTCGATGGTCGGTTGTCGCTGCGTCGGGTCGTCGGAGGGCAGCGGGTGATATTCCAGACTGCCGCCATTGTCGACAAGCGAGATGATTTCCCCGGCCAATTCGGACATCGTGAATTCGTGGGGATTGCCCAGGTTGATCGGACCGGTGACTTCGTGTCCTGTCGCCATGAGTTTGATCAACCCGTCGACGAGATCGTCGACGTAGCAGAATGATCGGGTCTGGCTGCCGTCGCCGTAGATCGTCAGCGGCTGGCCGCGCAGTGCCGAGACGATGAAATTCGACACGACCCGTCCGTCGTCCGGCCGCATCTTCGGACCGTAGGTATTGAAGATCCGGGCGACCTTGACCGGCAGGTCGTGCTGCCGGCGGTAATCGAAGAACAATGTCTCCGCACAGCGTTTGCCTTCGTCGTAGCACGAGCGAACGCCAATGGGATTTACATGGCCCCAATAACTCTCGTCCTGCGGGTGGACCTCAGGATCACCGTAGACCTCTGAGGTGGAGGCGAGCAGGATCCTTGCTTTCGTCCGTTTGGCCAGGCCCAGCATGTTGATCGACCCGACCACGGATGTCTTCGTCGTCTGCACCGGATCACGTTGGTAGAACACCGGTGAGGCGGGGCAGGCCAGGTGATAGATCTCGTCCATCTCGACGTACAGCGGGAAGGTGATGTCGTGCCGGATGACCTCCAGTCGTTGGCTCGACAGCACATCGGCCAGGTTGCTCCGGGTCCCGGAGCAGAAATTGTCGACCACCAGCACTTCATTGCCCTCGTCCAGCAGACGCCGGACCAGGTGGGAACCGATGAACCCGGACCCACCGGTCACCAGGATCCTGTGATCGGACATGGCGTGCGCCCCCCGTGTCTAGGTTCATCGTGTCGGTCTGTCGGGTCGGCCGGCGGTGCCGACTCGTTATGATCCCCCAGTGAAGCTTTCCATCCTCATGCCGGTGTACAACGAGGCCGCCACCCTGCAGTCCGCCGTCAAGCGAGTGCTGGATGTGCAGTACCCGGTGCAGGTCGAGTTGGTGATCGTCGACGACGGCAGCACCGACGGCACCCGCGATCTGTACCAGCAGTGGCGTGACGAGCCGATGGTCACGGTGTTCGAAAAGGCCGCCAACGGCGGCAAGGGCTCCGCCATCCGGAAGGGCGCCGAACTGGCCACCGGCGACTACGTCATCATGTGCGATGCCGACCTGGAATACGCGCCCGAGGAGATCCCGTCGCTGCTGCAGCCGATCCTGGACCACCAGGCGACGGTGGTGTACGGAACCAGGACCTTCGGCAGCCACAACGCGTACTCCTACATCTACGTGCTCGGGAATCGGGCGGTCACCACCGTCGCGAACATCCTGTTCAACTGCTACATCAGCGATCTCGAAACCTGTTTCAAGCTGATGCCGCTGGACCTCTACCGCAAACTCGACGTCAGGTCTGCCGGCTTCGGTATGGAAGCGGAGCTGACCGGCAAGATGCTCCGGGCGGGCGTCCGTCCCTACGAGGTACCGATCACCTACCGGGCCCGCAGTCGGGAGGACGGCAAGAAGCTGACCTGGAAGGACGGCGTCGAGGCGGTCTGGATTCTACTGAGGGAGCGGATTCGCAAGCCGGTTGTCTGAGCTGATGATGGCTATCGCCCAGACCGAGGGCGGACTCGCAGATCGGTCGGAGGAAGCATCCGGCCGGCGGGGGTGGTTGCGCTTACGTCGGCAGGCATGGCCGGACATCCTGATTGCGGGTCTGCTCGCGATCGGGACCTTCGTCGTTCACGACGTCGGCTACATGCTCTCGCTCCCGTTCTGGACCGACGAAGCCTGGGTCGCGATTTCGACGAGACTGCCGCTGGGTCAGATCGGCACCGTGACTGCCAGCACGCCGGTCGGTTGGACGTTTCTGCTGCGACTGGTCTTCACCGGCGGCCAGGAGCGCCTGCGGATCGTGCCCTTGGTCTTTGCGGCGCTGACGGTCATCGCTGCCTACGGCTACGTGCGGAGTCTGCCGTGGGCGCGATCGGCCTTGGGCCGGACCGCCGCCACCCTGGCCGCAACCGCCGCCCTGCTGGTGCCGTCGGCCCTGGCCCGCGATGACCTCAAGCAGTACACGGCGGATGCCTTCTCCACCTTGTTGATCCTGTGGCTTGCCTCCCGGGTGGAGCGGACCTGGACCAGGCGGCGGTTGCTCGACCTGGCGGCCGTGGTGATGGCGGCCTTCCTGTTCAGCGCGGTCAGCGTGTTCGTCGGTGCGGCCGTCTTCGCCGCCCTGGTGCTCGCCGCTGCGTTCTCCCGGGCGTGGCGGCGCGCCTGGCAGACCGCACTCGTCGGAATCGGCGCCGGAGCGGGCCTGATAGTCACTTTCCTTCTCCTCTACCTACCCGGCATCCCGCCCGGACTGAACGCCTATTGGGCTGCCTACTATGTGCCGGTCGCGCAGGGCTGGGGCGCCAGTTGGCGGTTCCTGCGGGCCGGCGGCCGCAGCATGGCCGGGTACCTGGGGATGGGACCGTTCGTGGTCGCGCTGCTGCTGGTCGCCCTTGGCGTGGTGACGCTGGTGCGGCTGCGGCGGGTAGCGCTCGCGATCGCCGTGCCGGCTCTGCTCGCCGAGATGGTGGTCCTCTCCGCAGCCAGGCAATACCCGTTGTTCGATCTTCGGACCTCGCATTTCCTGACGACGGCGCTGGCGGTCACCGCCGCCGTCGGCGTCGCCGGTCTGTGCGTGCTGTTGGCGCGACTGCACTTGGCCCTCTCGGTCGCCGCTGCGGTGCTGGTCGTTGCGCTGTTCGTGGGCAATGTCAGCGGCGGCATCCGGTCAAAGCCGATCAATGCGCCGGCCACCACCGTCGAGGACCTGCGCACGCCGGCCGACTACCTCGCGGCCCACCTGCACCCCGGCGACATCGTCATGATGAACGTGCTCAGCAGCTGGGGGTTCGCCTACTACTGGCCGACAGGTACACCGGCCATCGAACCGGTGACGTCCAACCTGCAGCGGTTCGTCACTGTCTTTCCCGACCAGAGCAATATTCTCGTCGCCACCGACCGCACCACCGGAGCCGTCGACGAGGTGGTCGACCGGGCCACCGCCGCGGCGGCGAAGGTCGGCCCGAACGCTCGGATCTGGTTCATCCACCAGCATCTGATCGGCTCCGAGAACACCGAATTCAGGGTGGCCATCGCCCGACAGGGCCTGCAGACGCGAAGCATCATCACGGGCTCGCTGGATCTGCTGACCCGCCCGACGGGCTGACCCGCACTACCAGCGTTTGGTCTTCTTCAGAAAGGCTTTCAGCTCGGCGTGCGTCCCGTCGTCCTCGCCGTACTGCACCACCGTCCTGGCGGTGTCCAGCCAGGCCGAGGTGGACGGCTGGATCTGGCTCAGCGCGTGCTGCAGGTCCGTCATCCCGATCATCCTGACGTTGCCCGAACGGACACCTTCCATCATCGCCCGCTCGGTGGCCAATTCGCAGACGTAGGTGATGTCCGCGCCGGACAGCCCGTCGGAACGGGCGGCCAGCGCCCTCAGGTCGACGCCCTCTACCGGCCGCTGGGCCAGGTTCAACCGGAAGATCGCCTCCCGGGCCGGGGCGTCGGGCGGCAGCACCAGGACCGTGCGGTCCAGCCGGCCGGGACGCCGCAGCGCCGGGTCGATGTCCCAGGGCTGGTTGGTTGCTGCCAGGATGTAGACGCCTTCGTTGTCGGAGGCGATGCCGTCGAGTTCGGTGAGCAGCTGATTGACGACGCTGCGCATCGAGGAATTCCTGGTCTGCGTCCGCTTCTGGCCGAGTGCGTCGATCTCGTCGAGGAAGAGCACGCACGGTGCTGACTGCCTGGCCTGGGCGAACAGGTCGTGGACGTTCCGCTCGCTCGAGCCGATCCACATGTCCAGGATCTCCGACAGCCCGGCGGAGATGAAGGCAGCACCCAGCTCACCGGCCAGAGCCTTTGCCAAAAATGTCTTTCCGCAACCGGGCGGACCGTAGAGCAGCAGTCCGCCGCGCAGATTCTTCCCGTACAGCCGACGCATCTCCGGATTGCGCATCGGTGCGAGAAAGGCGCCCTCCAGCCGTTCCTTCACGTGTTCCATGCCGCCGACGTCGGCGAGTGTGACGCTCGGTCGCTCGGTCTCGAACGCTTCGACCGGTTCGGCACCCGGATCGCCGTCGTCGCCGCTGGTCACGAACATCGGTGCCGCGATATCGCCGAGTTGCGATTCCGCGGCGTGCCAGTCGAAGACTGGCGACCCCTGGTCGGTCTTCCCCGGATCGGACTGCACCTGGGTCGAGGTTTCCGCGACGGAGGATTCCGGTAGTCCGACCTTCGGTGTGAGGGCCGAGATCATCAAGTCACGGGCCCCCGGATGGTCCGGCTCGGCGGCCAGCAGCGTGCCGAGTTCGACTACTGCCTCCGACCCTCTGCCACTGTCGATCAGCAGCTGGGCCAGGTGGAGCCGGAGCGCACCGTCCGCCGGCACTGCCGCCAAGGCGCGGCGAACTGCCTCGATTGCTGGGTCATTCCCCACGTCAGCCCTCCCGACCTGCGCCGGGGACTGGCGATCAGCCCGACAGCGTCGATCGTACAAAGCTTCCGGGCGCCCGAGCACCCCGGAGGCGGCCGCCATTCCCGGCGCTGCTCCGGTGATGGGCGAGCACCGGGCTACCGCCCGTTTGCCGAGAAATGCTGGAAGTCGTGGGGCGACGACCAGTCTCCGCCCCAACTCCAGCCGATCGAGGCGAACGCGGCTACCGTCGCGTCGCCGTGATGGATGACACCGGCGGAATCGGGCCGCCCGAGGAAGGCCGAGCCGGCCGGAGGGAGTACCTGCCCGCCTCCGACGTACGGGTTTTCCACCGGGTCGAGGTCGATGGCCTGGCCGTAGGAGTGTTGCGAGAACCCGGTCCCGCCGGTGATCTGCCGGCAATTGAACCCCGAGGTGTTGTCCGCCGCCATCGAGGCATCATCGTTGCCACCGAAGTCGTCCACCAGCGCCATCCGCCGCACCGGGTAGCCCTGGTCGAAGAGCAGGTGAAAAACCGAAATCACCTGTTTTGCAGTCTTTGTCGCGACGACCATCTCGCCCACGTGGTACCTGCCGTCGAAACCCCGGTAGCTGATCCGCAGATAGGACAACGCGGAAAGCGGTACCGGGCAGCCTTGGCGCCAGGTACTCGACATGCGTTGGGCGAGCGCAGCATCGATGGCGACAGACTCTCCCACGAACAGGCGTGCCCGACTGGGAGATCCGGCTGGGGCGGCCGTCGTGGCCGGTCTGGTCGTATTCGAGATGGTCGCGGTTGCGGTGGCGGTGGCGGCGGCCGGTGTGCTGCGTGCCCGGATCGGCCCGGGTGTTGACGCGGCTACCGGCGATGGCCGCACCGGGGGAGCGGACACCGGTGTCCGGCTGACCGTGGAGTCGGCCGCCTGACTCGCCGGTGCTGCCGACTGCGCATTGCTGGTGCATCCGGCACAGAGCAACGAGAGGGCGACGCCGATCCGGATGACGATCCTTCGTCGGTAGCGGGTAGCCGTCATCGGCCAACCGTGGCACAGTCGCCGAACTGCATGCGCACCGGCAACTGAGACGTGATAATCGTCGGGTGTCCGAATCGTCCGAAAATGATGTCAGCCAGGCGCCTGCGGCGGACCTGGTCCGCGCAGCAGGGCCGACTACCGGTCGGCCCGGCGCATCCCTGGCCGCCCGGGAACGGGCCAAAGAGACGGTGCGCGCGCAATTGCGGGCCGTTGCGCGGCGGCACATCGCCGAACGGGGGATGGGCGATCTGTCGCTGCGGGCCATCGCCAGAGAACTGAACATGACATCTTCGGCCGTCTACCGCTATGTCAGTAGCCGGGATGACCTGATCGCCTCTCTCGTCGTCGAGTCGTACGAGTCGATCGTCGACATCACCGAGAGTGCCGACCGCCTGCACGCCCGTTCCGGCCGGGACGCCGCAGGCCGGTGGCTGGCCATCGCGCGTGAGATCCGGGCCTGGGCCCACGATCACCCGGACGAGTACGGACTCATCTTCCGATGGCCGACCACCGCCTACCTGGCATCACCGCGCACCGCCGCAGCGAAGGTCCGCCTCTGGCGGGTGATCGCCGGGGTGATGGACACCGCCCTCGCCACCGGTGTGCTGCGACCCCCGGCCAGGCCGTTCGACGTCGACGGACTGATCGCCGGTGGGCCCCTGGCCTCGGTGAACGGGCCGGCCGCTCCGCTGACCGACTTCTCGGTCCGGACCATGGCTCTGGTCTCATCGTTGATCGGTGCGATTTCCGCCGAGTTGTTCGGTCCCTTCGAGCGACTGACCGCCCACCCGGAACGGGTCTTCGACATGGTGGTGGCCATCGGCGCGGTCGGCGTCGGGCTTGCGTTGCCGGTCGAGGGCGGCGACCGGTTCGACCGACCGGCCCCGCCCGAACTCGAATAGATCCCAACCGGGTTGCCGGCAGATCCGCCCAGGGCACGCAGAAGGGGCCCCGGCCATTCGAGGGTCGGCCGGGGCCCGTTCTGCGCGGCGCCGGATCCGGCGGGGAGCGCAGCGTTGCACCCAGCCCGCGGATGCCAGGGTGACTACCTGGACCCATCCGCCGACATCGCATTCGCCGACCGGGGATCCCGGCGTCGAAACTGCGCGTCGACAGACAGCCGCACACCGCCCCGAAGGCCGAACTGCAGAACCCGCATCCGGTGTCACTCGTCCGGGGGTAGCGGCGGGACCTTCAGCGCGGGGAACGCGCCGTCCGACCCGTCTTCATCTGTTCTGCTCGCGCCTTCGGTTCACTGTGGGCCAGGTTCGGCATCGCAGCGACGCTGCCAACGATCACCTGACTGAAGGCCCTTCGTGTGTTACCAAGTCTTACCCTCCGCAATGCGGCGGTAACAAGAGTAACGGCGTTCCGAATCGATACATCCGGACAAAACGGAACCGATTGCCGAGCCGAAAGGTGATCGTTGGCTATGTTTCCTCGCCGGCTGGCCGGTCAGCGATGCGCTCCGACCGGCCAACGGGTCCGCCAGGTGTCCAGGGCGGCGTGACCGGCAAGGGCTGACTGTGTGCCGAACCGACGGCCGGACCCGCCGAGCCACCACCGCAGTCCGCCGAAGCGGGCGGCACCGACGATGACGTTCACGACCAGGATGGCCACCACACCCGAAACGCCGTCGGCATCGGGGAGTCGGGCCAGCACCAGTGACGTGATCAGCAGGCCGACCACGCAGGAAAGAAGGGCGATCAACTGATCGGACCTGTTCTTCTCGGCACCCCGCACGCCAAAGGTGACCGCCCGATGGGCTGCGTTGGTCAGCAGGGTGGAAATCAACCACGACGCGACCGAGGCGACCTGGGCACCCGAAAGCTCGGCAGTCGCGGCGTACAGACCCAGTTGCAACGCAGTACCGGCGGTACCGACCAGGAAGAATCGGGCACCCTGCCGACCGATGGCGCTGGATCGCGCCGCCTGGGCCGGATCTGCCGGCAGGATCAACGTCATGCCAGGTACTTTGCCCTGCGAATTAATGTCCGAGCTGTTGGCCCGCTGTGTCGAAGCTGTGAGCGGTGACGCCGGCGCTCCTGCTGGCCTTGATGCTGTTCGGGAACCCACGTCGGAAAGAACTTGCTGAGCGCAACCAAAATTCCGATTCGGTCGATCTGACCGACTGCTGTGACGGTGCCCACACCTTGGCGGGCCCTGTGAACGGGCGATCAGCCGAGCGCCTTCGTCGCCACGTCCTCGGCGGCGTGCATCACCCGCAGGATGTTGCCGCTGGTCAGGGATGCCAGGTCGGCATCGCTCCAGCCACGTCCCGCCAGTTCGCCCAGCAGGGCCGGGTAGGTCGCAACGTCCTCGAGTCCGACGGGCAGCGAGTCGACCCCGTCATAGTCGCCACCCAGTCCGACATGGTCGCCACCGGCGACCTCCCGCGCGTGATCGAGATGATCGGCGACGTCCGACACCGTCGCCACCGGCGCCGGATGTTGCAACTCCCAACTGCGCAGAGCGGCGATCGCCACCGGGTCGGGCGTCTCGGCCGGTTCCTGGGTGTAGACGGTGGTCTTGGGCAGTCCCAGGTCCTCGCGCCGGCGGTCGTGCGCCGCGGAGTGATCAGCACAGGCCTGCGAGACGAAGTCGGGCACGAAGGTCACCATCAGCACGCCACCGTTTCCGGCCAACCGCCCGAGAATGTCGTCAGGCACGTCCCGAACATGGTCGGTGACCGCACGGCAGGAGGAATGCGAGAAGATCACCGGCGCTGCCGAGGTATCCAGCGCGTCCCGCATGGTCGTCGGCGCCACATGTGACAGGTCGACCAGCATGCCAAGGCGGTTCATCTCCCGGACCACCTCGCGACCGAATTCGGTGAGCCCCCCGGCCGCGGGCTGATCGGTCGCAGCGTCGGCCCACGCGACACCGTCCTTGAGCGGATTCTGGTTGTGGGTCAAGGTCAGGTAGCCCACACCGAGCCGGCTCAGGGTCCGCAGCACGGCCAGTGATCCCGCGATGCTGTGGCCGCCTTCGGCACCCATCAGCGCGGCGATCCGGCCGGAGCCGATCACCTCACGGACCTGTGCTGCTGTCCGGGCGGCGCCGAAGACGTCCGGGTAACGAGCGAGAATGGCGGACACACAGTCGATCTGCTCCAGGACGGCGACCACCGCCGCGCCCGGATCCATCGTGCCGGGGACGTACACCGAGAAGAACTGCGCACCGACTCCGCCTGCCCGAAGGCGCGGGATGTCGGTGTGCAGCAATGGCTGCATCATCGAGAGGTCGCGGGCGTCGAGGTCGTAGCCGACCTGCCGGCGCAGCGCCCAGGCGACGTCGTTGTGGCCGTCCAGAATCGGATGCTGCGCCAGCACGGCGGCGACCCGCGCAGCGGCGGCCGCCTGATGCGCTGGGGTACTCATCGACCCATTCTGGCAAGCCGGTCGGCCGCTTGGTCGATGACCTCGTCGCGTTTGCAGAAGGCGAATCGGACGAACGGCTTTCCGTCGGCCGGATCGTCGTGGAAGACCTCCTGCGGCACTGCCACCACCCCGGCAACTCCCGGCAGGTCCAAACAGAAGGCCATGCCGTCGACGGGACGGTGCAGCCTGTCGGCAACAGCACGGATGTCGGTCACGACGAAGTAGGTACCTTGCGGTCGGTAGATGTCGAAGCCCGCTGCGAGCAAACCCCGGCAGAGCCGATCCCGCTTGTCCTGCAGGCTGTTCCGCATGCCGGTCACCCACTCCATTTCATCGCGCAGGGCAACGGCGATAGCCGGCTGGAACGGAGCACCGCCGACGTAGGTGAGAAACTGTTTCGCCGCTCTGACGGCCGCGATCAGCGGCGCCGGCCCGCAGGCCCAGCCGATCTTCCACCCCGTCACCGAAAAGGTCTTGCCGGCGCTGGACACCGTGATCGTCCGCCCGGCCATGCCGGGGAGCGTCGCGATCGGGAGGTGTTCGACGCCGTCAAAGGTGAGGTACTCGTACACCTCGTCGGACACCACGATGAGGTCGTGCCGGTCGGCCAACTGCGCGATGCCGAGCAGCTCCTGCCGCTCCAGGACCGTCCCGGTCGGGTTGTGCGGGGTGTTCAGCACTATCATCCTGGTCCGCGGCGTCACCGCGGCGGCGAGTTCATCGAGGTCGAGCGCGAACCGACCCCCCACCGCCCGCAGCGGAACCGAGACGTGCCGGGCGCCGGACATCGCGACCACCGCCGGGTAGGAGTCATAGTGCGGCTCCAGCATGATCACCTCATCGCCGGCCTGCACCAGGGCGATGACCGCCGCGGCGATCGCCTCGGTGGCTCCGACGGTGACCAGCACCTCGGTGTCCGGATCGAAGTTCTGGCCCCAGTCCAGCAGTCTGCGCTGCGCGATCGCCGCCCTCAGTTCGGGTATGCCCGGACCCGGCGGGTACTGGTTGTGTCCATCGCGGATTGCCCGCTGGGCTGCTTCCAACACGGCCGGGGGCCCGTCGGTGTCGGGAAATCCCTGGCCCAGATTGATCGCCCCGGTGGAGGCAGCCAGGGCGGACATCTCCGCGAAGATCGTGGTGCGGAACGGCCGCAGCGCCGGAACCAAGGGCATGGGTGCATTCCTACACCCAGGGCCGCGGCCCGGGCTGGGGCCGGTATCGGGTCGGTGACCGGACAATGAAGCCATGACGACGCTCGCCCAACTGACCCCCGCCGACGCCGAACGGACCCGGCGGCTGGTCCAGATGAAGGTGATCGCCACCTCGATGCTGGGTCTGATGGCGGTCATCTTCGTCGTTGCCTTCGCGCTGCAGGATGGTCATCCCTGGTTGGGATACGTCCGCGCCACAGCTGAGGCCGGCATGGTCGGCGCACTGGCCGACTGGTTCGCGGTCACTGCGCTGTTCCGCCGTCCGATGGGTCTGCCGATCCCGCACACGGCGATCATCCCGACGCGCAAGGACGCAATCGGGTCGTCGCTCTCGGAGTTCGTGGCTACCAATTTCCTGTCCGAGGAGGTGATCAGGGAGAAGCTGTCGCGGTTCTCCATCGCGGCCAGGCTGGGTGGATTCCTGGCGTCCGCCGAGGGCGCCGGCCGGATCACCGCCGAACTCGCCTCCGCGGTCAAGGGCATCTCGAACGTCCTGAAGGACGACGAGATCGCTGATGTGCTGGAGTCGATCGCCCGCCGGAAGATCGCCGCGACGAAGGTGGGACCGCCGCTCGGCCGGATCGCCGGGGAGGTCTTCGCCCGCGGCGAGCATCACCCGCTGGTCGACTTCATCATCGAGCGGTTGCATATCTGGATCAGGGACAACTACTCGCTGGTGTCCAGAGTGGTCTCGCAGCGAGCCCCGTCCTGGTCACCGAAATTCCTCGACGGCTACGTGGCCGACAAGATCTACCGGGAGGTGGAGACGTTCGCGCTCGCCGTCAGGACGGACCCGAACCACCAGTTGCGGCAGGCCCTTGACACGTTCCTCGCCGAGTTTGCCCTCGACCTGCAGACCGACCCGGCGACGATCGCCAAGGCCGAGGCGATCAAGGAGCGGATCATGGACAACGACCAGGTCAGGGTACTTGCCGCCGGGGCATGGCGGTCGATCAAGGAAGCTTTGCTCAGCGCGGCCGAAGACCCGGACTCGCCATTGCGCAGGTCGGTCAACGACGGTCTCATGTCCTTCGGCCGACGGCTGCAGGAGGACGGTCCGACCGCTTCCAAGGTTGACAACTGGGTGGCCGATGCGGCCGGTTATCTGGCCCGCAACCATGCTCGGAGCATCACCGGGATCATCGACGAGACCATCGCGCGATGGGACGGTGAGGCCACCAGTCGAAAGATCGAACTCCAGGTGGGCCGGGATCTGCAGTTCATCCGGATCAACGGCACCGTGGTCGGCGCGCTGGCCGGCCTTGTCATCTACACCCTGGCCACCGCCCTGCTCTGAGCGCCCAGCGGGCTGCAGTGCGCCCGGCGGATCTGCTGTCGGTGGTCGGGTGCACCATGGCAGCCATGACCGAACCGACCTCCCAGACACCCATCGCCACCCTCGATCTCACTGTCCTCGACGCGCCTGATCCGCGCGCTCTCGCCGAGTTCTACGGCGCGATGTTGGGCTGGGAGATTGCCGACGCCAGCGACGACTGGGTGACCATCCGCGGCACCGGCGGCCCAGGGCTGGCGTTCCAGCTGGCACCGGAACACCAGCCGCCGACCTGGCCCGACGAGACGGTGCCGCAGCAGTTCCACCTCGACCTCGACGTGCCCGACTTGGACGTTGCGGAGCAGCAGGTGGTCGCTCTCGGCGCCAGGGTGACCGGGATGCCGACGCCAGGCGGCGGCTTCCGGGTGTTCCTCGACCCGGCCGGGCACCCCTTCTGCCTGGTCAAGCAGTAACCGCACGGGACGCCGGAGCCGCACCCCGACCTGCATCTGCCGGGGTGGCAAGCTGGCCTGGTGCGATTCACCCCATTGACTCCGGCGAAGCTGGTGGTCGAACTGGCGGAGTGGATACGGCATCGGGCCGGCGAATCCGTGGGCGGCGGGCGGGCACCCGGGGCTGGGAACGGCACGGTGATCGGCTTCGACGGGCCGGCGGAGATAGGCACCACCGCTCTGGCCGACCGTGTGGCCGAGGCGCTCCGCAGCGCCGGACGTCCGGCGATCAGGGCGTCGACCAATTGGTGGTGGCGGCCGAGCGCGCTGCGGCTTGTACTCGGCCGCCAGGATGTCGACATGCTCCTGACCGGGTGGGTCGACGCCGACGCGATCATCCGTGAGCTGATCGGGCCGGTCGTCAGTGGGGCCGGGCCGTACATCACCAGGCTCCGCGATCCCGAGACGGACCGATCCGTCAGGGAACGGCCGACAATCGCCCCCTCGGGCGCCATTGTGCTGATCGACGGGCCGTTTCTGGCGGCCGCGAGCCTGCCACTGGATGCACTGGTGGTGCTGAGCACGGGGCGTGGTGCGCTGGCCCGTGCTCTCCCGCCGGAACGGGGCTGGTGGCCGGCCGCGTTCGAGCGCTATCAAGCCGACTATCGGCCTGCCGAGAGTGCGGACGTCGTGCTGTCCTACGACCACCGGTCGGCGCCGGCGGCCAGGGGTCTTGGTGCGGGCCGGTTCATCTGACGCTCACATCAGGTGATACATCAGCAAGGAAGGTGTTGACATATGACCGCCCAGGCGTTCAGGCCGGATCCTCCCCCGACTTCCGGGTACCAGTCGTTGAACCTGGGGCTCTACTGATCAACCTGGGCGACCTGACTGCCCGCTGGACGAATGAGGTGTGGCGCTCGACACTGCGCCGAGACAAACCGCCGGTGGTGGATGGCCGGATCGAGCGGCGTCGGTCGGCCGGCTACTTTCACGACGGCAATGTCGACGCGGTGATCAGCACACTGCCCGGCATGGTCACCAACTCCTTTACGGCACTCCCGCTGCCGGACCCTGCCCCGGGATCCAGGCCCCGGGTAGCCCGTTCTGGGCAGCCGGCGTTTGCAGCATGCTTGCATGTGCAAGCGCACATCCGTAGGCTGAAGTTGATCAGGTCGGCGGCGGGTCTGTGGTGTAGGGACCGGGCGTTGTTCGACTGCCTACCGTTCGAACCGGGTGTCGACAGAGCGGGGGGAGAGATGGACCTGGGCCCGGTGTTGTCTCCGGTCAAGGACATCGGCACCTTCATCCGGGATCAGCGCACCAGCGCGCAGATCTCGTTGCGTGGGCTGGCTGCCAAGGCCGGCGTCTCCAATCCGTACCTGTCACAGGTCGAGCGCGGACTGCGTCGACCGAGCGCCGACATCCTCGCTCAGATCGCCCACGGGCTGTCGATCTCGGTCGAGTCGATTCTGGCCAGGGCAGGCATCCTGGAGGTTGCTGACGCGCCCGAGGTCGTGCTGGCGATCCGGGCAGATCCGATACTCACCGAGCGCCAGAAGGCCTCGCTGGTCGATATCTACTCGGCATTCCGCAAGGAGGCGGAGAGGGTGGCATCGACGGCAGCACCGCGGGCTCCTGACGAGCCCGAACCGGGCCCGTCGCCGTCGACCTCGTCCACCTGACATTGCCTGACCATCGCAGCAGTCAAAACGTTCGGCCGCACGGACCGTGCCGGCCAGAAGGAGAGCACCATGTCCCTGATCACCGATATCCGCGCGGTTTCGGAGAATGCGATCGAGCAGATCGCCGCTCGTTTCTCCGACCTGCCTCGACCGTTGTTGGCCGCCATCGGCGCCGGCGACATGGCCATCGAGCGCCTCGCCGATCTTCGAGAGACGCTGATCGATTCGATCGGTGAGCGGGCAACGGCCACCCCCCATGATGTCGGCGACGTCCGGTCAGCTGTCTCCGACCTGCCGGCCAAGGCCCAGAAGGTGGCTGCGGAGGTGGCGGGAAGCATAGAGCAGTTCGCCTCGGACGCCCCGGCCAGGGCCCAGGAGATGATCGCGCAGTTCCCGGAACGACTGGCCGAGTTCCAGACCGTCGCGCAGTCGCTGTCGCCGGACGCATTCCGGGAGACCCTCGAGGCCTACACCCAGTTGGTGGGCATGATCTATGGCAGTCTCGCGACCCGCGGCGACAAGACCTGGTCGAAAGTGATGGCCGTCGGCATCCGGCCGGGCCCGGTCGTCGACGCCGTGCCAGCAGAGCCACGGCCGCGAAGGGCCGCCGCGGGAGAGCCGGTGGCGGTTGCGGATCGTCCGGTGACGCCGGCTGCGCCGGCAAACCGGCCCGCGAGACCGGCCCCGCGAAAGACGCCTGCGGCCGCGACGGTCAATACCCCGCGCCCGCCCTCGCCGCGAACTGCCGCCCCGAAGCCGCCTCGAGTCCGGGCGGCTGCTTCGGTTGCACCTGTCAGGCGCGCACCCCGCACGGCCGCTTCCGGGCCCGCTGCGACGTCGGCGACGATGCCGAAGTCTGCGGCGAAATCAGCGACGCCGAAGTCTGCCGCGAAACCAGCGACGCCGAAGTCTGCCGCGAAACCAGCGACGCCGAAGTCTGCTGCCAAACCAGCGACGCCGAAGTCTGCGGCGACACCGGCGACGCCGAAGTCTGCCGCGAAGCCAGAGCCGATCATCATCTCGTCAATCGTCGAGAGCTGAGCCTGACCCGGATCGCCCGGCCCGCCGAGTAGGTCCGACCAATCAAGTAGCCCCGATGAATCAAGTGGGCCCCGACCAACCCAATCGGCGCTGGGCGGGCAACGTACTCTTGAGCGCATGACGCTCGTTCTTCCGGTGATCAACGCGATCAGCCTTGTGCTGGCGATCGGCGCAGCCCTGTTGAGCGTTTTCGCCGTGGTGGACGCCGGATCTCGGCGGCCGGACGCATTCGCCGCTGCTGACAAACAGACGAAGGGCACCTGGAGCGGTATCACCGCCGCCTGCGCGGTGGTTGCCGTACTCGGCCTGCTCGTTGCCGGACCATTCGGCGCGCTGGGTCTACTGTGGTTGGCCGCGCTGGTCGGCGACCTCGTTTACCTCCTGGATGTCCGACCGAAATTGCGGGAGGTCCAGCGAGGGTCGCGCTGGTAGCAGCGCGCGCCCGAACCGCCCGTTGCCGGTCGCGTCGCCGGCGTCACCGGAAGCGGGGACCAAAAAGGCCGCCGACCAGTTGCCAGGTCGGCGGCCCTTCCCTGGCCGGCGATCACCTTGTCGGCGACCGCTCGGCCGGCGATCAGTGTGCCGGCGACTCGCCCGCGGCGATGGCCTCGGCTTCGGCGGCCAGACGCTTGGTCTCCCGGCCGAAAGAGATCCGAATTTCTGTCTCGGCGTCGCCGCGACCGACCCAGTTGGCGCCCTCGACGCTCTTGCCGGGCTCGAGGTCCTTGTAGACCTCGAAGAAGTGCTGGATCTCCAAGCGTTCGAAGATGGACATGTCCCCGATGTCCTGGAGGTTGGCCTGACGCGGGTCGTTGGCCGACACGCAGAGGACCTTGTCGTCTGGTCCCTTCTCGTCCGTCATCCGGAACATTCCGATGGCGCGGGCGAGGATCAGGCAGCCGGGGAAGGTGGGCTCCGACAGCAGCACCAGCGCGTCCAGCGGGTCGCCGTCCTGACCGAGCGTGTTGTCGATGTAGCCATAGTCGGCTGGGTACTGGGTCGCGGTGAAAAGCGTTCGGTCCAAACGAATTCGCCCACTGTGGTGGTCGACTTCGTACTTGTTTCGACTGCCCTTGGGTATCTCGATGGTGACGTCGAATTCCACGACTTTGTTCCTTCTCTCGCCTCGTTGCGATCGACCCCGGGGTCGAACACCTCCGGTTGAATGATCGTAACTGCCGTCTGTTGGAGGCGATTGAGAGGCGCTGACCGGCCATCACGGATCGGCCGGGCGCCGCTTCACAAACGGCCTACCATCCAGACTCTAGTCTGGAGCCCGACCGCGGTGGGCCGATGCGGCCCGCCTGACGGCCACAGCGGGCGAGGTTTCGATCACACCGGGTTTGGTCACACCCAGCGTCGTCCATCACATTTTTTTGCAGTGCAACGGGTGCCGGCCGGCGTCCACGAGGGAGAACTGGTGTCGGAGAAGCGTTCAGCTGGCCGCAGGACGATGATCATCGTCCTGTCCGTCTTCCTGGTCGCGGCCATCGGGACGGGCGTGGTGTTCTTCCTTGCCAAGTCCGACAAGCCGGTGAGCACGACATCGACCATCAGTTCGGTGGTGGCCATGCCCACCATCGACGCCGTCGATCCGGCAGTGACCGCTCCCGCCGCGCAGATCAAGCCACTGGCGGTCACGGCCGGCAAGGCGCCGACACCGGCGGGCGTCGCGAAGATCCTTGGCCCGGCGCTGGCAAACGCCGGATTGGCCAAATACACCGGTGTCGTGCTGGACGCGGCAAGTGGTCGGGTGCTGTGGAACAAGGACTCAGCGACCGCGTCGCAGCCCGCCTCCACCATGAAGTTGCTGACCGGTGCCGCGTTGCTCACCAAAGTCAACCCGACCAGCCGGTTCGTCACCACGGTGGTCAAGGGATCCCAAGCCGGCGACGTCGTCTTCGTCGGCGGTGGCGACGTCACGCTGTCGGCCCGCGCCGCCGGAGTGACGACCGTGTACCCCGGAGCCCCGACGGTGGCCGATCTGGCCGCGCAGGTGACGGCGTCGGGCGCTCCGGTGAAGCGGATCCTGTTGGACACCAGCCACTGGACGGGCCCGGACATGGCCGACGGCTGGGATCTGGGCGACATCCCTTCCGGCAACATCACCCGGATGCAGGCGTTGATGGTGGACGGGGATCGCAAAGATCCTTCGATCGAGGGCTCCTCCAGGACCGGGACGCCCGCCGTCACAGCTGGGAAAGCCCTGGCCAGAGCCCTGGGGAACGCGAATATCCCGGTGACCGTCGGCACGGCCCCCAAGGGCGCGAAA
Source organism: Mycobacteriales bacterium (assembly GCA_038229825.1). GTDB lineage: Bacteria > Actinomycetota > Actinomycetes > Mycobacteriales > Nakamurellaceae > Nakamurella. The sequence continues at coordinate 123,547 of JBBROB010000011.1, read as the reverse complement.
GTGCTGGGTACTGTCCGGTCCCAACCCATGTCGGTGCTGCTTTCGCAGGCCCTGCTGAACTCCGACAACATCCTCGCCGAGGCGCTGGCCCGCCAGGTGGCGATCGCGCTGGGCGGCGCACCCAGCTTCGACGGGGCTTCGCAGGCCACCGTGATCGCCCTCCAGGACTTGAAACTGGACACCATCGGAGTGACTCTCACCGACGGGTCGGGTCTGTCCCACAAGGATCTTGCGCCCGCGGCATTGCTCGCCAACGTGATGCAGCTGGCGGTGACCGGGAAGGTTCCGGCCCTGAGGGGGTTGCTCAGCGGGCTGCCGGTCGCGGGCGTGTCCGGCACGCTGAGCAAGGATGACGGTCGTTTCCAGACCCCTGCGTCCAAGGCGGGCGTTGGTTGGGTGCGAGCCAAGACGGGGTCGGTCGACTTCACCTATGCACTCGTCGGGTATGTGCCGGACGTCGACGGACGGCTGCTGGTGTTCGCACTCAACTCCAATGGAGTCTTCTCGGCCGGGCCGCATCAGACCAGACCGGCGCAGGACGCGTTCGCTGCGGCGTTGCGCACCTGTGGTTGCAGCTGACCGCTCCCGACCGCGACCGCTGAGTCCGCGGGCCCGGCCCGACGGAGGCCACGCATTCGACCGTTGCTCTACCGTTGTCGCATGGCTGCCGAAGCGATCGATTGGGCTGCCGCCGTCCGGGCCGGACAGCGGCTGGCTCCCACCGGGCCGGACATCTCCGCAGGGCAGGCCAGAGCAGCCGTTGACGACCTCCAGCAGTTCTCCGCCAAAGCCGAACTGATCGTCAGGGACACGACCGGTCTCGGTCATGGGTTGCCGGTCGAGGCCGCCCAGATCGTCGACCGACCGCGGTGGATCGAGGCCACCGCGCAAGGCATGGCCGAGTTGACCGCACCGCTGGCGGTGAGGCTGGCCGACAAGATCGGGCAGGCTCCCAGGGCGAAGGCAGCCGCTGGCGCACAACTGGGAATCGTGCTCAGCTTCCTGTCCAGCCGCGTGCTCGGCCAGTACGACCCGCTTTCCCGGTCCGCCGAGGATCAATCCGGTCCGCCTGGACGTCTGCTGCTGGTGGCGCCCAACATCATCAAGGTCGAGCGCGAACTGTCGGCGGACCCGGTGGACTTCCGGATGTGGGTCTGTCTGCACGAGAGCACCCACCGACTGCAGTTCACTGCCGTGCCCTGGCTGCGGGACTACTTCAGCGGCCTGGTCGCCGACTTCGGCAACGCTGCCGACACCGACGCCGGTGAACTGCTGGGTCGGTTGGTCAGCGCCATCACCAGGCGGGGACCAAGGGGTGGCGCCGGATCGGGCCCGTCGTCGTGGATCGAGACCATCCAGACACCCGAGCAGCGCGCGATCTTCGACCGGCTGATGGCGCTGATGACTCTGCTCGAGGGGCACGCCGACCACGTCATGGACGCCGTCGGCCCGGCTGTCATTCCGTCGGTCGGCAAGATCAGGGAGTCGTTCACCGTGCGCCGCAAACGCGGCCGCGGCCCGTTCGACCGGATCCTGCGCTCCCTGCTGGGCATGGACATGAAACTCGCCCAGTATGAAAAAGGCGCGGCGTTCGTCGGTACCATCGTCGGTCAGGTCGGCATGGATGCCTTCAACACCGTCTGGACCTCGCCCGATACCCTGCCGACCAGGGCGGAGACCACCGATCCGGAGAGCTGGATCACCCGGGTTCTGGCATGAGCGTCGCGCTGGTCAGGGCCGCGGTCGCGGACTGGATGACGGCGTACGCCGGATCGGACACCGCCATCACCATCGCCTGCTCCGGTGGCGCCGATTCGCTGGCGCTGGCCATCGGGGCAATCGGGCTCGTCGATGAATCCCGACTGAACGCAGTGACGGTCGATCATCAGCTGCAGGCCGGATCGGCAGAGCGGGCCATCGCCACCGCCGGCCAGCTGCACGAGATCGGCTACCGGACCGTCCGGATCGATACCGTCACGGTCGGCGCGGAAGGGGGAACGGAAGCGGCCGCCCGGGCAGCCCGCTACCGGACGCTGCGGCCGGAGCGGCCAGGGCCCAGCGCCGTACTGCTCGCGCACACCGCGGACGACCAGGCCGAGACCGTGCTACTGGGACTCGGCCGCGGCTCGGGGCCGCGGTCGATCGCCGGGATGACACCGTGGCGGCGGCCGTGGGGCCGGCCGTTCCTGCAGATCCGCCGCCCCGCCACCGAGGGCGCATGTCGCGAGGCCGGAATCGATTTCTGGGACGACCCGCACAACTTCGACGATGCGTTCACCAGGGTGCGGCTGCGTCGGGAGGTGCTGCCACTGCTGGACCAGGTCCTGGGCGGTGGAGTGACACCGGCCCTCGCCCGAACAGCGCAGTTGCTGGCCGAAGACCTCGAGGCGCTTGACTACCTGGCGGCCAGGGTGCTGGCCGAAGTCTGGCAGGCGGGTGGCGGCGTCGATCTGGATGTGCTGGGTGGACATCCGGTCGCGCTCCGTCGGCGCGCGCTGCGGGCCTGGGCCGATGCGATGGGAGCCAGGGCGTTGACCGCGGATCACCTGCTGCGGTTGGACTCGCTTGCCACCGGGGCCAGACGCACTGGCGCGGTCCGGTTGCCCGGTGCACTCGACGCGGTCCGGACCGGGGCCACCCTGCGAGCTGTGCCGGCCGGCTGATCCAGGCGACACCTCCGCCCGGTCCGGGTCGGATGGACTCCTGCCGACCGGGGGTGGCAGGCTGACCCGTGCCCGCCGCGAGGCGGTTTCGAGCATCGGCCGTTCGCCCCGCCCCCGACTGCACGCCGGGATCGGGAGCGGACCAGAATCTCCAGGGGGACGCGTGTCCGGCAGAGCGGTATCGGAGAGACCTTCCACCACCATCCTGACCTCGGCTGATGCACTCCGGCCCGGACCCGGCGACACCGATCCGGGGGCCTTCCACGGCTACCACGGAGAGATCGCCGCCACCCTGATCCCGGAGCAGGCGCTCCAGGACAAGATCCGGGTACTGGCCGCGGCGGTCGCCGCCAATCACACCGGGGACACTCCGCCGCTGCTGGTGTGCGTTCTCAAAGGAGCGGTGATGTTCGTCACCGACTTCGCCAGGGCCTTGCCGATCCCCTCTGAACTGGAGTTCATGGCAGTCAGTTCCTACGGCTCGGCCACCTCGTCGTCGGGCGTCGTGCGCATTCTCAAGGACCTGGACCGGGACATCACCGGTCGACGGGTGATCATCGTCGAGGACATCATCGACTCCGGTCTGACCCTGTCCTGGTTGCAGAAGAACCTGCAGACCCGAGGTCCGGCGTCGATCGAAATCGTGGCTCTGCTGCGCAAGGCCGAGGCGATCAAGGTCGAAGTGGAGGTCGGTTATGTCGGATTCGACATTCCCACGGACTTCGTCGTCGGATACGGCCTCGACTACAACGAGCGTTACCGCGACCTGCCGTTCGTCGGGCTGCTGGGCGAGCACATGTACACCTGACCCCGCCCGGCCCCGGTGGCGCAGACCGTTCTGCCAGGCGCAGGCCGAAGTGCGGGGTTTTGCCCCGTTCGACCGTAAAATGGGCAGATCCATCTGCGGCCGGAGACGACCGTGCTGCCCGGTATCGCCCGTTATTTGTCCGCTGCGAACAGAGGCGGGAACCAATCGGCTCCGCGGTACGCTCAATACATTGGTCGCGCCCTGCGTCGCCGTCGCATTGAAGAGGCTCGGACACGAACTAAACATCTTCGCTGAGACGGGGCAACGGGCAAAGCCGTTGGAAAGAAAACACACGCGAACATGCAGACTCCAGGCCGGCGATGGTGCCTCGCCCGTCCGCTGTATGTCCTGATTTCTCAGAGAGGGTGGAGGCCGCGCCGCGGCCGAACGCCACATGGACCGTAAGCGCCTCATCCGCTCACCTCTGCTGTGGGTCGCCGTCATCTTCGTGGCCTACCTGCTGTATTCCTACCTGTCGGACGACACCAGGAACTACAAGGTGGAGCCGACCTCGGTCGCGCTCGCGCAACTGTCGAGCGGCAACGTCAGCAATGCGGTGATCGACGACAAGGAACAGCGCGTCCGGCTGACCCTCAAGGCCCCCGTCGACGGGTCCGGCCAGATCTACGCGCTCTACCCGGACGCTGCCTCCGATGACGTGTTCAAGGCGGTCCAGGCCTCGAAGTCAGCCACCTACGACACCCAGGTCACCACCCAGTCCGGGCTGTTCTCCCTGCTCATCTACCTGATTCCGATCGGCCTCATCATCCTGTTCCTGCTCTGGATGATGAACAACGCCCAGGGCGGCGGCAACAAGGTGCTCTCCTTCGGCAAGTCGAAGGCGAAGCTCCTCAACAAGGACATGCCGCAGACGAAGTTCACCGACGTGGCCGGCGCTGACGAGGCGGTGGAGGAACTCGACGAGATCAGGGACTTCCTGCAGAACCCGGCCCGGTATCAGGCGCTCGGTGCGAAGATTCCCAAGGGCGTGCTGCTGTACGGGCCGCCCGGCACCGGCAAGACCCTGTTGGCCCGTGCCGTGGCCGGCGAGGCAGGGGTGCCTTTCTACACCATCTCCGGGTCGGACTTCGTCGAAATGTTCGTCGGCGTCGGCGCGTCTCGCGTGCGCGACCTGTTCGAGCAAGCCAAGGCGAACTCCCCGGCCATCATCTTCGTCGACGAGATCGACGCCGTCGGCCGGCATCGTGGTGCCGGCATGGGTGGCGGCCACGATGAGCGCGAGCAGACGCTGAATCAGCTGCTGGTGGAGATGGACGGCTTCGAGACCAAAGGCGGCATCATCCTGATCGCGGCGACCAACCGGCCCGACATCCTGGATCCTGCGCTCCTGCGACCCGGCCGATTCGACCGGCAGATCCCGGTCGGCCAGCCCGATCTCAAGGGTCGGCAGGCAATCCTGGCGGTCCACTCCAAGGGAAAGCCGTTCGCGCCGGATGTGGACTTCCTGCCGCTGGCCAAGCGCACGGTCGGCATGTCAGGCGCCGACCTGGCCAACGTCATCAACGAGGCCGCACTGCTGACCGCCCGCACCCACGGAACGTTGATCACCAACGCCGCGCTGGAAGAATCCGTCGACCGCGTCGTCGGCGGTCCGGCCCGCAAGGGCAAGATCATCTCCGAGAAGGAACGCAAGATCACCGCGTATCACGAGGGCGGTCACGCGTTGGCTGCCTGGGCGATGCCGGATCTGGAGCCCGTCTACAAGGTGACGATCATGCCCCGCGGGCGCACCGGTGGGCACGCGCTGGTGGTGCCGGAGGACGACAAGGGCCTGATGACGCGGTCGGAGATGATCGCCCGGCTGGTGATGGCGCTCGGTGGCCGCGCTGCCGAGGAACTGGTGTTCGCCGAACCCACGACGGGTGCCTCCTCGGACATCGCCCAGGCAACCAAGATCGCCCGCGCCATGGTCACCGAGTACGGCATGTCCGCCAAGCTCGGGGCAGTCAAGTACGGCACCGGGGACGACGAGCCGTTCCTGGGACGCACGTATGGCCATTCCCCCGACTACTCCATCGAGGTCGGCTCCGAGATCGACGGCGAGGTTCGCGCCCTGATCGAAGCTGCGCACACCGAGGCCTGGTCGGTGCTGAACGAATACCGTGACGTGCTCGACGACCTGGCCTCGAAGCTGTTGGAGCGCGAGACGCTGAATCGCCGGGATCTCGAGGTGATCTTCTCGTCGGTGGTCAAGCGGCCTCGGATCACCACCTTCGACGACTGGGGTCAACGGACGCCGTCGGATCGACCCCCGATCAAGACGCCGGGCGAGCTGGCCATCGAGCGCGGCGAGCCGTGGCCGCCGGCGCCGTCCCTGCAGAAGTTGCCGGTTCCGGTCGGAGTGACTGCCGCGGTCGGCGTGCCCTCCGGGCGCGGTGACAGCGGGCAGCCTCCGATGCCCGGATACGGCCAGCCCTACCCGTACCAGGGGCCGCCGAGCGTCCCGGCCGGCTACCCCTATCCGGGGCCGAATCCGTACAGCCCGCCGCAGAGTGGGCCCGGTCAGCCCGAAAACTGGACGGGCGGTGTGCTGCCCGGCCCCCTGGCTCCGATGCCCGGTAGCTGGAACGGTGTTGGTGCGCAGAACGGTGCCGGTGCGCAGAACAGCGGCGCCGCAAGCGGTCCCGCCGGAGCCAATGGTTATCCGCCGCCGAACGGCTGGACCGGCAACGGCCATACCAACGGCCGTCCGTACACCAACGGCTACCCGTCCGGAAACCCCGCCAACGGCTCTTCCCAGACCGGTGGACATCGCGCCCCTGATCCCGACGACACCCAGAACGGTCCGGTCGATCCCTGGGCACCGCCTGGAGAACAGCACCGGTGACACCCGGAGAACGGCCACGCTTCGACCAGGCCCGCGCGGAAGCCGCTGTCCGCGAACTGTTGATCGCAGTCGGCGAGGACGTGGATCGCGACGGTCTGAAGGAGACCCCCGGCCGGGTCGCCCGCGCCTACGCCGAACAGTTCGCCGGGTTGTACCTGAATCCGGACACGGTTTTGGACACCGTGTTCGAGGAACACCATGCCGAGATGGTGCTGATGAGGGATATCCCGATGTATTCGACCTGCGAGCATCATCTGGTGCCGTTCTTCGGTCATGCGCACGTTGGATACATCCCGGGGAGTGAGGGCCAGGTCACCGGCCTGTCCAAACTCGCCAGGGTGGTCGACGGCTATGCCAAGCGACCGCAGGTGCAGGAGCGCCTGACCACGCAGATCGCCGAGGCTCTTGTGCGCCGGCTCGATCCGGCCGGCGTCATCGTCGTTATCGAGGCCGAGCACCTGTGCATGGCGATGCGGGGCATCCGTAAGCCCGGTGCGGTGACCACCACGTCCGCCGTGCGCGGAGTGTTCCAAACTCAGGCGAGTACTCGTGCCGAGGCAATGAGCCTGATCACGGGCCGGTGAGCCACACGACACCACAGTTCCCGGTGTTCGGCCTCCGTGCCTGGGTTTTCGGGGTGCTGAACGTGACACCTGATTCGTTCTCCGACGGAGGGCGGTGGGACCACACGGATACGGCCATCGAACACGGGCTGGTGCTGGTCGGTCAGGGCGCGGATGTCGTCGACGTAGGTGGCGAGTCGACCCGCCCAGGCGCACATCGGATCGATGCAGCGACGGAGGCGGCCAGAGTCGTCCCGGTGATCGAGGCGCTGAGCTCCCAGGGTGTGCTGTGCTCGGTCGATACCACCAGGGCGGCAGTGGCACGGGCCGCGATCGCAGTGGGCGCGCAGATCATCAACGACGTGTCCGGCGGGCTCGCCGACCCGCAGATGGCCACGGTCGCCGCTGAGACCGGCGCCCCGTGGATTCTGATGCACTGGCGGGGGCACAGCATCGACATGCAAAACCAGGCAACCTATCGGGACGTTGTCGCCGAGGTCCGGGAGGAACTGCTCGTGCAGGTTGACCGGGCGCTGGCGGCCGGAGTCGACGAACGCAGTCTCATCGTCGACCCGGGGCTGGGGTTCGCCAAGAACGCGTCCCACAACTGGCAGCTGTTGCACCGGCTCGATGAACTGACCGGGATGGGACTTCCGGTCCTTCTCGGTGCCTCCAGGAAGAGGTTTCTCGGGCAATTGCTGGCCGATCAGGACGGCACCCTGCGTCTGCCGGCCGAGCGGGAGGCCGCGACGGCGGCCGTGTCGGTACTGACGGCGGAACGGGGGGTGTGGGCGATCAGGGTGCATGAGCCGCGACCCACCCGGGACGCCCTTGCGGTGCTGTCGGCGACGCGTGCCGTCGACGGTGCGCAGGCCGCCGGCCAGTCCGGGGTGCTTGGCGCCGCGGATGAGTTCGGTACACGCCCCGGTCGGACCCGCAGGGAGGTCGGTCATGGCTGACCGCATCACCCTGACCGGGCTGACGGTGTTCGGTTACCACGGCGTTTTTGATCACGAGAAGCGCGACGGCCAGCATTTTCTCGTCGACGTCACGCTGTGGCTCGACCTCACTGCCGCGGTTTCCAGCGACGATCTTCTGCAGACGGTCCATTACGGTGAGCTCGCACAATTGGCCGCTGACGTCATTTCCGGTCCGCCGAAAGACCTCATCGAAGCCGTGGCCGGTGAAATCGCCGACGCAGTCATGCGGACCTATCCGGTGCATGCCGTTGAGGTGACGCTGCACAAGCCGTCTGCCCCCATCCCGCTGAATTTCGCCGACGTCGCAGTGACCATCCGGCGATCGACGAAAAGGGGAACGCCGTGACCGCCGGTCCACCGGGCAGGGACGAGCGATGAGTCGCGCGGTGCTCTCGCTCGGGTCCAATCTGGGCGATCGTCGTCAACATCTGACGGATGCTGTTGCGGCGCTGGGGAAGTGGTCGCCAGGGTGCCTCGTTGCTGTCTCGTCGATGTATCAGACGCCGCCGTGGGGTCCGGTACCACAGGAGGACTACTACAACCTCGTGCTCATCGCCGACCATGCCGAGTTGGACTCCTACGGCTGGCTGAGCCGGTGTCGGGAGCTCGAGTCGGCCGCCGGTCGGGTTCGCGATATTCGCTGGGGCCCAAGAACTCTCGATGCAGATGTGGTCACCGTCGATGATGTGGTCTCGCACGATCCTGACCTGACGCTGCCGCATCCGCGAGCTCATGAGCGCGCGTTCGTGCTGTTGCCGTGGGCGGAGATAGAGCCGGATGCCGTGCTGCCCGGCTACGGGCCCATCGCCGCCCTCCTCGCCGGGCTGGACTCAACCCTTATCACGACGGTCGGACATGTCGGCTGACCCGTCACCGACATTTCGGATGGGGCCGACCCGCCCACGGGACCTGTTCGCCGTGGCCCTGGTGGCTGCGATCGCCGGATACCTGCTGGTGCGACTGAACTACAGCCGCATTCCGACGTTGCCCCGGTTGGCCGGTCTGCCGGCCGCGATCCTCGGCGTGGCAGAGGCGACCTTCGGATACGGGCTGCGAGTACGGATACAGGCTGACCGCACTTCCGGTGGCGGGCAGAGCAAGCCGCCGGTTCCCCCGTTGACGGCCGCCAGAGCCGTGATGACTGCCAAGGCGACCGCCTTGGCCGGCGCTGCGTTGGCCGGTCTCTGGTTCGGGCTACTGGCCTACGTGGTGCCCGACTCCGGAATCGTCAGCGCAGCACGATCGGACGCGCTGTCGGCGGCTGTGGGTCTGGCTGGTGCCGCTTTGATGGTGGCGGGTGCCCTGTATCTCGAATTCTGCTGCCGGGCGCCGGAGGGTCCGCGGGACGGTCGGTCGATGCGCGGTTAGGCAACCATTCTCGGGGCCGGCTGGCACCCGGTAAGCCGGGCTCGAACCAGCGGTGTGATCACCCGCGCAGCAGGGGCGTACACCCCTGCGCCGCGGTCTGGACCCTGTGCGCCCCGGTACCCTTTGGAATATGAGTGCAGCTGCAAATCGCCCTCGCCGCGGGGCGTTGCCGCTGGGCATGCGCGCACTGCTGGCTCTTGGATTCCTGCTCGCGATCGCCGCGACCTTGCTGGTGGTTTTCTCCGAACAGCTGCGCTGGCTGAGGTTCGCTGTGCTGCTGGGACTCTGGGCGGCCCTGATTGCGGCGTTCGCCGTGGCTCGGTCCCGGCGCGATGCCCGGAATGCCGAGCAAAGCGCCGAGGACGGCAAACGTACCTACGCACTGGAATTGCACCGCGAGATAAGCGCGCGGCGCGAACATGAAATCGGGGTGGTCGAGGCAGCCCGCTGGGATGCGGAGCTGCGGCACCGCGACGAGCTCGCCGGACTCCGAGAGCAGCTCGACCGGTTGAACACCACGCTGTCGGGGTTGCTCGATGGTGATCTGCTGTTCGAACGGCTGACCCTGTCGGCTGAATCGACCCGAGTCCGCCCGGTCGGCGATTCCGGCCGCAGCCGACTGAGCACCATGGCCCGCGCCGGACAGATCCGCGCGGCGGTCGAACCGGTCGGGCCGTTCGCCGGTCAGGAGTCGGCGGCACCTGCTCCGCCGGATGCGCCCGACGGGTCGGCGACCGAGGTCGCGGACCCGACCGAGGTCGCGGACCCGACCGACTCCACTGTTCCCGGCCCGGTTCAGGTGGGTGGCACCGTGCAGTTCGCCCGGGCGACGTTCGGACCCCAGCAGTCGCCGGCAGATCCGCGGACCCCGGCGGTGGTCGATGCCGCCGACGACCGGGGTGACGTGCCGCCACCGGAGGCTATCGCCGAGGCGGAGGTCGAGCCCACCGACGGGGCGCCGATCGATTCACCCGTGCACGCAACGGTCAGTACCGGACACTCCTCCGGGATCTCGGTCGCCGAGATGATCGCGGCCTACGGCAGCGGACAAGCCGCGCCCCGCCGCCGTCGACGCGCCGAGGACTGAACGGTCCCGGCGCCCCGGTCGGGTCCGCTCGCCAGGATCACCTGCCGTCGGCTGGACGGGTTGCCCTCCAGCGTCGGCGGGGCCGAAGGCCCGGTCCAGTTCGCCGCGCATCCTGGTCCGGAGTGCCTGGCCCCGCGCTGCGAAGTCACGTTGGGCGGTCACGTACTCGTTCTTGCCCGCTGCTGTCTCGATCGTGATCGGCCGGTAGCCCAGCGCAGTCAGGTCGTAGGGCGACGCCCGCATGTCGACCTCCCTGATCTGCCTGGCCAGCCGGAAGCAATCCAGTAGGAGGTCACTGGACACGACAGGGCTGAGGCGAAATGCCCACTTGTACAGATCCATCGACGCGTGCAGACACGCCGGCTGCTCCATCCCGACCCTGTTCTCGAGATCGGGAGCCAACAGGTTCCGCGGTTTGGCAGTCGGTGTGAAGAACCGGAATGCATCGAAATGTGAGCAGCGGATCTGATGCGCACGCACCACGTCATCGGTGCCGGCCCGGCCAAGTCGCAGCGGCCAACCGAGATGGCGAAGCTCGTCCGCCTGGAACACCATGGCCCACTCGTGGAGGCCGAAGCAGCCGAAATGCGGGGGTGAACTCTGCGTCCTGGCCAACAACTCACGGATGAAACCAACGGTCTTACCGCGGGCGGCCAAATACTCCGAGGCGTCGACGATTGCGGCCTGGCCCTGCAGGGGGCCGGCAGACACCGATCGGTGGAAGCGCCATTCGGCCCGGCTTCCGGCATCCAGCAGAGCTGTGCCGGCCCCCGGATGCCAGCGCCGCAACTGGGAAGGCCGATACGAGTAGTAGGTGAACAGAAAGTCCTCGACCGGATGCGCGCGGTGCTCGGCGGTCCGGGCCCGGTGATGTGCGGTCAATTCGTCAACCTGTTGCTGGTGTCGCAGTTCCATCGGTGCCCAGGTAGCCCTGTCCAGCAGTACGCTCCCGCCGGAGAGATTCGGCCAGGACGGGGTGGCAGGCAATTCCGGCGGCCGGGCCATTTCCGGTCCCATCGGGCCGGCCGGCGCGGCAATTGACCCGGCAACGTCCGGTGGTGGGGCGTTTCGATATTTCTCGGCGGCGGCAACCTGTCGATCGGAGAACATGCACGTATTGTCCCGGAGGATCCACCCTCTGAAATACGTATCCGGAAAGCGAGCAGATCCGCACGGGTTGTCACCGGCCGTGCCCGTGACTGCGGTGCCATCGGGTCAGTCACGTTTAGCGTGGTCGCCGGGCCAAGTACCCTTTGAACCTGTGAGCTCTGCATCAGGCGGTCCAGAAGATGGCGACAACCCCCAAGAAACCGGCCATTCCACTCCGTCGGGAGGTGCCGTGACGTCGGTAAAGCCCGGGTCGGGGTCCGATATGGCGCCCGTGGAGGACGATCTCCCCGAACAGATGAGAGTTCGCCGCGACAAGCGGGCTCGTTTGTTGAACGCCGGAATTGACCCCTACCCGGTGGAAGTCGCCCGCTCGACCGGCCTCGCCGAACTCCGCGCGGAGTTTCCCGACCTCGAACCCGATGTGCGCACCGGCGCGATCGTGGGTGTCACCGGGCGGGTCATCTTCCTCAGGAATTCCGGAAAGCTGTGTTTTGTGACACTCCGCGAGGGCGGGGCCGGGGCAACCGGAACCGAGCTACAGGTCATGGTATCGGTGGCATCGGTCGGTACCCAGTCCCTGGCCGCATTCAAATCCGATGTGGACCTCGGCGATCACCTTTTCGCCCACGGGGAGGTGATCACCTCGCGGCGGGGCGAGCTGAGCGTGTTGGCCGATTCGTGGCAGATCACCTCCAAGTCGCTGCGTCCGCTCCCGGTGGCACACAAGCCATTGTCGGAAGAGAACCGAGTCAGGCAAAGGTATGTCGATCTGATCGTCCGGCCACAGGCCCGGCGGAATGTCGAGGTCCGGGCGCTGGTGAATCGGTCGCTCCGACAGACCCTGCATGATCGGGGATTCCTCGAAGTGGAAACCCCGATGCTGCAGGTTCTGCACGGTGGAGCGGCCGCGAGACCGTTCGCCACCCATATGAATGCGATGGACCTCGATCTGTTCCTCCGGATCGCCCCAGAGCTCTACCTGAAGCGTTGTGTCGTCGGTGGTATTGATCGGGTCTTCGAGATCAACCGCAACTTCCGCAACGAAGGGGCGGACTCCTCGCACTCACCCGAGTTTGCCATGTTGGAGACATATCAGGCCTACTCGGACTACAACGGGATGGCGGAGCTCACCAGATCTCTGATCCAGAACGCGGCCGTCGACATTTTCGGCTCGACCACGGTGACCCATGCTGACGGCTCGGCGTTCGATCTCGGTGGTGAATGGCGCACTATCACCCTGTACGGGGCATTGTCGGAGGCGGCAGGGGAGGACATCGACGTGACGACGCCGATGTCGCGCCTGGTCGAGCTGGCGGCTGGGTTCGACGTCGCTGTCGCCCCTCACTACGGACCGGGCAAACTCGCCGAAGAACTGTTCGAGGCACTCGTTGTCGACTCCCTGGTGCAGCCGACCTTCGTTCGCGATTTTCCGGCGGAAACGGCGCCGCTCACCAGGGCGCACCGGCAGACCCCTGGGCTCACCGAGAAGTGGGATCTGTACATCCGTGGTGTGGAAACAGCGACCGCCTATTCCGAACTGGTCGACCCGGTGGTGCAACGGGAGCGATTTGTCGACCAGGCCCGGTTTGCCGGTCTGGGCGATGTGGAGGCCATGGTGCTCGATGATGACTTCTTGCGCGCCATGGAATACGGCATGCCCCCATCAGGCGGTATGGGGATGGGCGTCGATCGCCTGCTGATGGCGCTGACCGGGTTGGGAATCAGGGAGACGATCCTGTTCCCGTTTGTACGGCCCGGTGACTGATCGGATCGGAATGCGGTCAATCGAGGTTCCCCAAGTATGTCGATGCAGTGATCAGTGGGCGGCAATCTTCATCATTGATGAACACACCGTGCACTCGCAGTAGCTGTTTGTGGGCAGCGCGATGATTAGCTGTGAGAGCAGTGGTGAGTTGTTCCCGTTCGTGGGTCCAACGAGGAGTTCCCCGTTGGACCCACCGCAACAATGAACTGACAATCACATACCGCAATGGCGGGTCGGGTTGGTTATTTACTCATTTGTGATCTACTCTCGGGAGCGAAGCACAAACGGCCGACCTGGCCCTATCAGGAGGAAAATCCATGGCCACCATGACCACCGTCAGTCTTGTTGATGACCTTGACGGTACCGTCGCCGCTGAGACCGTCGCATTCTCGCTCGACGGAGCGAACTACGAGATCGATCTGACCGACAAGAACGCAAAGAAACTGCGCGACGCCTTGGCCAATTTCGTCGGCCATGCACGTCGTATCGACGGCGGCCGTCGCGTTGCCGCCACCCGCGGGGCCAAGGCCAAGCCGGCCAAAGCCACCAAGTCAGCGGCCCGCACCGCTCCTGATCGCGAGCAGACCGCTGCGATCCGCGAATGGGCAAGGGCCGCGGGCTACGAGGTCTCCGAGCGAGGCCGCCTGTCCGCCGTCGTGCTCGACGCTTTCGAGTCGGCGCACTGACCCTCGATCACCGCTTTCGACCCTCGGTCCCTCTGGGCCGGGGGTCGAATGCGTTCTGCGGCTGCCCTCGGTGGCGTTGAAGTGCCGGTGCTGAAGAAGCGGGGCTGAGCGGTGCTCGCCTTCTGTTCGCCCTCGGCGTAGTGCCGGTACCTGGTGGAACGTCCCAGGTAGGGGGAGCGTTGGAAGCACCGTGGCAGTTCTGGTGCGCAGAACCAGCCTTGAGTGGATGAAGGGCCGGGCTCCAGCAGCCCGGCCCGACTAGACTCGGACGATCCGGTCCGTTACGGCCTCGGCGGCGAACTACTCGGCGGCGAGCGTCATGACGGAATGGATCCCTTCCTGCCGCGCACGCTCGTAAGGAGTGCACATGTTCGAGAGATTTACCGACAGAGCGCGACGCGTGGTTGTCCTGGCCCAGGAAGAGGCCCGGATGCTGAACCACAACTACATCGGGACCGAGCACATCCTGCTCGGTCTCATCCACGAGGGCGAGGGGGTCGCCGCCAAGGCGCTCGAATCGCTGGGTATCGCGCTGGAAGGCGTTCGTGCCCAGGTCGAGGAGATCATCGGCCAGGGCCAGCAGGCCCCGTCCGGTCATATTCCGTTCACCCCCCGGGCCAAGAAGGTGTTGGAGCTGTCGCTGCGCGAAGCTCTGCAACTCGGGCACAACTACATCGGGACCGAGCACATCCTGCTCGGCCTGATCCGCGAGGGTGAGGGCGTCGCAGCGCAGGTGCTGCAGAAGCTCGGCGCAGACCTGAACAGGGTCCGCCAGCAGGTCTTGCAGCTGCTGTCCGGCTACCAGGGCAAAGAGACCGCTGCTGCCGAGGGGGGCCGTTCCGAGGGCACCCCGTCGACTTCTCTTGTCCTCGATCAGTTCGGCCGCAACCTGACCCAGTCGGCCCGTGAGGGCAAGTTGGACCCGGTGATCGGCCGCGAGAAGGAGATCGAGCGGGTGATGCAGGTGCTCTCCCGGCGCACCAAGAACAACCCGGTTCTGATCGGTGAGCCCGGTGTCGGCAAGACGGCCGTCGTCGAGGGCCTGGCCCAGGCGATCATCCGCGGTGACGTCCCGCAGACCCTGAAGGACAAGCAGCTCTACACGCTCGATCTCGGGTCGCTGGTTGCCGGGTCCCGGTACCGCGGCGACTTCGAGGAACGCCTGAAGAAGGTCCTCAAGGAGATTCGTACCCGCGGCGACATCATCTTGTTCATCGATGAGCTGCACACCCTGGTGGGTGCCGGTGCCGCCGAGGGTGCCATCGACGCCGCCTCCATCCTCAAGCCGATGCTGGCCCGCGGTGAGCTGCAGACGATCGGCGCGACACCGCTCGACGAGTACCGCAAGCACGTCGAGAAGGATGCGGCCCTGGAACGTCGTTTCCAGCCGATCCAGGTGGGCGAGCCGACGGTGGCTCACACCATCGAGATTCTCAAAGGTCTTCGCGATCGGTACGAAGCGCACCACCGGATCACCATCTCCGACGAGGCGCTGGTGGCTGCGGCCACCCTGGCCGACAGGTACATCAACGACCGGTTCCTGCCGGACAAGGCAATCGACCTGATCGACGAGGCGGGCGCGCGGATGCGCATCCGCCGGATGACCGCTCCGCCGGATCTGCGTGATTTCGATGACAAGCTCGCCAATGTCCGCCGGGACAAGGAATCGGCGATCGATTCCCAGGACTTCGAAAAGGCAGCGTCGCTCCGGGATTCGGAGAAGCAGCTGTTGACGAAGAAGTCCGAGCGCGAGAAAGCTTGGAAAGATGGCGATCTCGACGTCGTTTCGGAGGTCGACGAGGAGCAGATCGCCGAGGTGCTGGCGAACTGGACCGGTATCCCGGTGTTCAAGCTGACCGAGGAGGAGACCTCCAGGCTGCTGCGAATGGAAGATGAACTGCACAAGCGGATCATCGGCCAGGACCAGGCTGTCAAGGCCGTTTCGCAGGCGATCCGTCGTACCAGGGCAGGCCTGAAGGATCCCAAGCGTCCGTCCGGGTCGTTCATCTTCGCCGGTCCGTCCGGCGTCGGGAAGACCGAACTGACCAAGGCGCTCGCCGAGTTCCTGTTCGGCGACGAGGATGCACTGATTCAGGTCGACATGGGCGAATTCCACGACCGCTACACGGCCTCGCGCCTGTTCGGTGCCCCCCCCGGATATGTCGGCTACGAAGAGGGTGGCCAGCTGACCGAAAAAGTGCGCCGCAAGCCATTCTCGGTGGTCCTGTTCGACGAGATCGAAAAGGCGCACCCGGATATCTACAACACGCTGCTGCAGGTGTTGGAAGACGGCCGGCTCACCGACGGACAGGGCAGGACGGTCGACTTCAAGAACACCGTCATTGTCTTCACCTCCAACCTCGGCACTCAGGACATCTCCAAGGCTGTCGGCATGGGGTTCTCGCAGGGCGGCGAAGAGTCGAACTACGAGCGGATGAAGTCAAAGGTCAATGACGAGCTCAAGCGTCATTTCCGGCCCGAGTTCCTCAACCGTATCGACGACGTGGTGGTCTTCCACCAGCTGACCACCGAGCAGATCATGACCATGGTCGACCTGATGCTCAAGCGCGTCGAGGGTGCCTTGAAGAACAAGGACATGGGGCTGGAGGTGACCGATGCGGCCAAGATGCTGCTCGGCGAGCGTGGGTTCGATCCGGTGCTGGGTGCTCGGCCGCTGCGCCGCACCATCCAGCGGGAGATCGAGGACAAGCTGTCCGAGAAGATCCTGTTCGACGAGATCAAGCCCGGACAGATCGTTCTCGTCGACGTGAAGGACGGGGAGGACAGCACGGCTGCCGCGGACAAGATCTTCACCTTCGTCGGCGTGCCGCGCCCGTCCGACATTCCTGACTCGGTCGCTGCACTGGCTGTCGAGGGTCCCGGAATCAGCTTCGAAAAGGAGTAGCCGGTCCACTGCACGTCTCAGGCCCGTCCCGTTCTTTGCGGGGCGGGCCTGAGTTGTCCTGTACTGGCCATGGCTGGCCCCGCCATCGGCGCCGCCCCGACCCCGGGTGCCGCCCCTCGGTGCCGAGGGCGCGGGCGAGGGGGGCGCAGCGGGTCTCAGGTCGGCAGTGACAGGCCACCGTCGGGCAGGGCTATCGCGAGCCCGTCGATCAGGAGAGAGTCGATGCAGCGCAGCCGCTGGGCGGGGTCCGGCCAGGCGAGATCGATGGCCGTTCGCGGGACCGGTCGGTCGGCGTCCCGCAGCAGCGCCATGATTCGCCCCCGCGCCTGGCGGTCGGTCCCGTTCCAGGTCTGCACGGCGCGCTTCGGCGTCGCTGCTGGGTATCCGGCCGCGCGCCAGGCGCAGCGTCCGGCGATGGGACACTGGCCGCACACCGGTCTGGCGGCGGTACAGACGATTGCACCCAGTTCCATCACCGCCGCGGAAAATCTAGCGGCGGTCGAGGGGTCGGCCGGCAGCAGTTGTTCCAGCTCGCGCCGGTCCGAGCGTGTGGCCGGCTCCCGGACACTGTCGGATCCGCGGACTGCACGCGAGAGCACCCGCCGGACATTGGTGTCGACGACAGGCGTGCGGGCGCCAAAAGCGAACGCTGCGACGGCCCGCGCGGTGTATTCGCCGACTCCGGGCAGGCTCTGCAGTTCCGGGACGCCTGCAGGAACCTGATCTCCGTACTCGTTGGTGATGGACGTAGCGGCTGCATGCAATCGCAGCGCTCTGCGCGGATACCCGAGCCGGCCCCACTCCCGGACGGCGTCACCGGGCGAATCAGCCGCCAGGTCTGACGGCCGGGGCCAACGTTGCATCCAGGAGGCGAACACCGGCAGGACCCTGACCACCGGGGTTTGCTGCAGCATGAATTCGCTGACCAGCACGCCCCACGGGCCGGCGTCGGCGCGCCGCCACGGCAGGTCTCGCCCGCGCTCGGCAAAGAATCGCAATAGCCGACTCGGCTCCAGCGCGTGCCCACCAGAATCCACCGGTTCGACGAAAGTGCCTGGGATGCGGGTACTCAATGGGAGGCCACCCTTCCTCGATAGTGGATTCCAATGCGGAAGTGGCGACCGAGCCGGGGTGCTGCCGGTGCCGGGCAGGTCGTGGCCCGGCACCTTCACCTGCGACATCCGGATTCGCCGCCGCTCGGCCCTGCTTACCCGGCTTCGGCCCTTGTCGAGGCTACCGTCGAGGTCGTGATGCATCCCGTCGGTCCTCGGCCACTGCGGGTCTACTGGCTTCGCCGCGTCTTACTGGTCGTCGCCGCCATTGCGGTGCTGATCGGGGTGGTCTTCGTCATCGCCGATCGTTCCAAAGCCGCGGTGGGCAACGGAAGGGCCGGACTCGCTGCCCTGGTGAGCAGTTCGCCCACGCCAACTCTGACCGGTGTGTTGGCCGCTAGTTCTGCCGTGGTGTCTTCCAGCTCACCACGCGCCGCGTCGAGCGCCCCCGCCGCTTCCACGGGTGCACGGGTGTCCGTGGCGTCGGCGGGTGCCCTCTCCCGGACCACGGCAGCAAAGCCGGCGGCGACCACCTCGTCGAAGCCGGCCGGCACCAGAGCGAGTGCCGCGACTGCCACCAGCGCAGCAGTCAAGACAACCGGGCCCAAGGCGACGGCGGCGAGCACCACAGGTAGTAGGACTGCTCCCGCCCCGACCTCGCCAAAGGCCGCGGCAACGAAAACCACCGCACCGAAAACCACGGCACCGAAGACCACGGCATCCATCGGTCGGACGTCAGCGACGGTGACCAGCACAGCACCGCCGGCACCCAGCACCGATGCGCAGGGCAGGCTGTTGTGCCCGGATTCGTCGATGAAATTGGTCGCTACCACCGGAGCGCCGACCTACCGTCAGGGCCAGCAGCCGGTCCTTGGGGTGTCGGTGACGAACACCGGACCGGTGGGCTGCACCCGGGACCTGTCCGGGAATCTGCAGGTCTTCTCGGTCTATACCGCAGCAGGGTTGCGGGTCTGGTCGACCGCGGACTGCTTCCCGGGGCAGGGCACCGACATCCGGACACTGGCGGCCGGGACCAACGTGCAGTACAGCGTCAAGTGGTCCGAGACCACGTCGAACCCCGGATGTTCCGCGGCGAGGGTCCCCGTGCCGGTCGGCCGGTATCAGGTGCGGGTGCAGATCGGTTCGCTACAGGCCTCGGCGGCGGCACTGACCATCGACTGAGAGCTGGCACCGGCCTGGTCTTCTGACCTGTGCGATGCGCTACAGCGGCGCACCGTAACGGTCGACGATGGACGACTCGGCCAGCCGCGACAGTCCTTCGCGAAGCACCCTGGCCCGTCCCTCGCCGACGCCGTCGACGAGCTGGAGGTCAGCGGCCGTCGCCGCCAGCAGGCCTTGCAGGTTGCCGAAATGTGCGATCAGTCGGTCGAGAACAGCCGGCGGCACCCGCGGAATGCCGGCGAGGAGCCGGTACCCACGTGGGCTGGTGGGTGCCTCGAGAGTGTCGAGCTGGCCGGGGTAGCCGAGCACCTTTGCCACTGCCGTGAGGTCGAGTATCTCTGTCTCGTCCAGCCGGCGCAGGCCACTGACCACTTCTTGCACGGTGCGGTCGGACCGCTCCTGCGGCAGGTAGTCGCGGATCAGTAGCTCCCGCATCTCTTCCGTGCCACTGACCAATTCATCGAGCTGCAGCCCGAGCAGCCGACCGTCGGTGCCGAGTTCGATGACGCTGCTGGTCAATTCATCGGCGATGCGCCGAACCATCAGTAGACGCTGGAGCACCGTCATGGCATCGCGCAGGGTCGCGAAGTCCTCGATCTCCAGAGCGGACAGAGAAGCTGTCACTTCGTCAAGGCGAGATTTGTAGCGCTGCAGTGTCGCCAGCGCCTGGTTCGCCCTTCCGAGGATCGTCGACGGGTCGGCGACGACGTGCCGAATTCCACCGAAATACAGACTGATGATCGCCATCGAATGACTGACTGCAATGACCGGGAGACCGGTCTGCAAACCGGCCCGTTCAGCTGTCCGGTGTCGAGTCCCGGATTCGACAGTCGGAATGGAGGCGTCCGGCATCAATTGCACGTTCGCCCGCAGTATCCGGCTGGCATCGTCGTTCAGCACCACCGCGCCGTCCATCTTGGAAAGCTCGCGCAGACGCGTTGCCGAGTATTCGACATCGAGCCGAAAGCCCCCGTCACACATGGCCTCGACGGTCGAGTCGTATCCCACGATGACCAACGCCCCGGTTCGACCTCGAAGGATCCGTTCGAGGCCCTCTCGCAGCGGGGTGCCGGGGGCGATCCGCGCAAGCACTTCCCGCTGTGCGGCGAGAGCGCTGCGCTCGTCGATCACCAGGCCCCCATATCGGCTGAACCCATCCAGGTTCGGTCACGGTTCGAAATTGGAAAAGTATTGCTATCAGACCGCATCACGGCCGACACCGATGAAAGAAACCAGTCTAGAGCGCCAATGGCCGACCAAGGTCAACCGGTCGCCCGATCAACCTACCCGGTCACTCAGCCCGACCTGCGCTCCAGCCAACGCACCACTCCGCTGTCGTTGCCCAGTGCGCGCATCGCGTCGCCGAGGTTCTCCACCCGATCCACCCGCATGCCGGGCGGGCGGGCCATGTCGCTGCCGGCCGGAATGACCGCATGATCGAATCCCAGGCGAGCCGCCTCCGAAAGTCGCCGGTCCAGATGTTGCACGGGTCTGATCTCGGCGGAGAGACCGAGCTCACCGAAGGTGATCAGCCCGGGCGCCAGCGGAATGTCCCGCACCGATGACCAGACGGCCATGGCCAGCGGCAGGTCGGCGGCCGGCTCGATCACTCTGACTCCCCCCACCGTGGCGGCCAGCACCTCCCGCTTGGCGACATTGACGCCACCGAGCCGATGGAGGACCGCAAGCACCATCGCTGCTCTGGAGGCGTCGAGGCCGGAGAGCGTCCGCCGCGGCGGGCCCTCGCCGTCGGTCGCGCCCACCAGCGCCTGGATCTCCACCGGAATCGCCCGCCTGCCTTGCATGGTCACCGTCGAGCAGGTGCCAGGAATCTGGAGCTTGCGGCCGGACAGGAACAGGCCGGACGCATCCGTCAGACCCACGATCCCGTTCTCGACCATCTTGAAGCAACCCACCTCGTCGGCCGGCCCGAACCGGTTCTTGACGCCGCGGATGAGTCGCAACGGCGAGTTCCGGTCACCCTCGAAATGCAACACCACGTCGACCAGATGCTCGAGCACTCTGGGCCCGGCGATGGCACCGTCCTTCGTCACGTGCCCCACCAGTACACACGCGATCCCGCGCTCCTTGGCGATGGCGGTGAGAGCAGCGGCCACTGCCCGCACCTGCGTCACTCCGCCGGCGCTGCCGTCGATTTCGGCCGTCGAGATGGTCTGCACCGAGTCGACGATCAGCAGGCCAGGGTTGACGGCGTCGATGTGTGCGAGCACCGCCGACATCTCGGTTTCGGCGGCGAGATACAGGTTGGGGTGCAGTGTCCCCATCCGATCGGCGCGCATGCGCACCTGAGCTGCCGATTCCTCGCCGGTGATGATCAGTGCCGGCGTTCGGTGCGTGCCGGCCCAGGCATGCGCAGCGGACAGCAGCAACGTCGATTTGCCGACACCCGGCTCGCCGGCCAGCAGGACCACACCGCCCGGAGTGAGACCCCCTCCCAGCACCCGGTCGAGTTCGGCCACCCCACTCGGTTTGGCAGCGACCTGGCTCGCGTCGATCTCGCCGATCGGTCTGGCCGGAGCCGTGACCGGACCCGCGGTCAAGTTGCGGAGCAGGGTCTTGACCGTCCCGACCTCCGCCAGCGTTCCCCAGGCCTGACAGTTGGGGCAGCGGCCCGCCCATTTGGCTGCGGTTGCTCCGCAGTCGGCACAGTGGAAGGCCGGCTTGGCAGCCCTGGTCGCCGAGCGGGCTTGCGACGAACCCGACGAGGTACCCGACGGCGAACCGAAGGACGAGCGATGCGCGAAGGAAGAGTTTCCTGACATGGATCGAACACTAGTTCAACCCACCGACAGCCCCCTTGTGCCGGGCTGACCGGCCGGCGGTGAACTATTTGCCGCGGACGGCGGCCGAAGCCTCGGTCAGCCTGCGGCCGAGCTCGGCGCCGCCGACTCCCACAGTGAGCCTTCCTTCGACGGCTGGATGTCGACGCCCGGTCGGCCGCTGGTGCGCTCCGGCGGAATCTCGACCGGCACGTTGATCGTCACGGTGCCCGCAGAGGTGAAGGCAAAGGTCACCGGGACCGATTTGCCGTAGGTCAGGTTCGCGGTGAGGGTCTTGAGAGTGAGCTTGACCTTCGTTCCGCTGAAGTCGGCAAGGCTCTGACCCGGGATGGTCGCGGTGCCACTGATCTGCACCGACGAGGCGGCCGGCGTGGTGATCGTGGTCAACGTGTCGGTACCGACCCCGGCGTTGGACACCCACACCTGCAGTGGGACGTCCGCACCCTTCGCATAGTCGGACCCGCTGGGGGTGGCGAGCAGCGCATTGAGGACGCTGATTCGCCCGACCGTGCCGTTCGCGCCGTCGATAGCCGCGACCTGGTTGGCGGTCTGCGAGATTTGACCGGCGGCGCACCCGGACAGGGTGAGCGCCGCAGCCAGGACCGCGACCACTGGCACGAGCACACGACGTGGCGAGCGGGCGGTGCTGAACACGGCAGTTCCCCTTTGTTCTCGAGAGGGCAGTTGTACTTGGTGGATCACAGCGAAGGGCCGGTGCAAGCCAGGCGAGACCGTTGAAACGACAGGCCGGCGGCGTTGATCACCGCGGCCCTTCCGTCAGATTAGTCGGCCGGAGCCGGCCATGTGCGTCGGGTCAGTCGACGGCCGTCGGCCCGGGCCGGTTTCCACGTTCGCCCCGTGGTGCCGGCCCCGTCCTTTTGCCGACCCGCACCCGCGCCGGCGCAACGACTCTCGGGTGAGGCCGACGATCTCGGGGTAGGGAACGACCAGGTCGACGCGGGTCGGTCGGTACCTGCGCCGTGGCGGCCCGACCTCCGCAGTCCGATCGGGGTGAATGCACGCACAGCTGCACTTTGTCAAGACCCACCCGATGCCCTGACCTGCGGCAACGAGTCGATGTTGGGCGCAAGGACGTGTTAAGATGGGTCCATCGAAAGGGGTACCGGACACATGGTTTTCAAGGTCGGCGAGACTGTCGTCTACCCCCATCATGGGGCCGCTCTGATTCAGGCCACCGAAACGCGGATCGTGAAGGGCGAGGAGCGTCTCTACCTCGTTCTCAAAGTCGCCCAGGGCGATTTGACGGTCAAGGTTCCCGCGGAGAACGCGGAAATCGTCGGCGTACGCGATGTGGTCGACCAGACGGGATTGAACAAAGTCTTCGACGTGTTGCGCGCGCCGCACACCGAGGAACCCACCAACTGGTCGCGCCGCTACAAGGCGAACCTCGAGAAGCTTGCCTCCGGCGATGTGAACAAGGTGGCCGAAGTCGTTCGGGATCTTTGGCGCCGTGACAAGGAACGCGGCCTTTCGGCCGGCGAGAAGCGGATGCTGGCCAAGGCCAGGCAGATCCTGGTCTCCGAACTGGCGTTGGCCGAGGGTACGAACGAAGACAGGGCTGAGGGCATCCTCGACGAGGTTCTTGCCTCCTGATCTGCGGGAATACTTCGGGCGGCAGCACCAGGGCACTCCTGCACCGGTGACCGACAGCGGAGCGGCGTGACCATCGTTGCGCTGGTTCCGGCAGCCGGCCGCGGTGAGCGGCTCGGCCTGGGTATCCCCAAGGCCTTCGCCGCCGTCGGATCGGCTCCGCTGCTGCTGCATGCGGTTCGGCGACTCCACGAGGCCGGTGTCGACCAGATTGTCGTGGCCGTCGGCACGGCGGAACTGGACGCGGCGAGCGGCCTGCTGGCAGGCCTCGCCCAAGTGGTGATCGGCGGCGCTGACCGGGTGGCTTCGGTGCGGGCGGCGCTGTCGCATGCCGATCCGGCCGCCGACGTCATCCTCGTGCACGATGCGGCGCGTGCTTTCGTACCCGTCTCGGTCATCCACGCCGTCATCGATGCCGTCCGGGCGGGCAATCCGGCGGTCATTCCGGTGCTGCCGGTCACCGACACGATCCGGGAAGTGCAGGTCGATGGTGGCGCCATCCGCGTCGTCGACCGTGACCACCTCCGCGTCGTGCAGACGCCCCAGGGCTTCGAGCCTTCGATGCTGCGTCTGGCCTATCAGGCTGCGGGGACGGCGGGCATCACTGCCACCGACGATGCCGCCCTGGTGGAACGGCTGGGCCAGGTCGTGAGCCTGGTCCAGGGGCATCGGGCGGCATTCAAGATCACCACACCGGCCGACCTCGAAGAGGCTCGTCGAATGTTCGGCCGGACCGGGTCTTCGCGGATCGGCAGCGGCATCGACGTCCATCCGATCGAAGCCGGCCGGCCCTGTTTTGTCGCAGGGCTGCACTTCCCCGACGACGACGGTTGCCAGGGTCATTCCGACGGTGATGTGGCCGCCCATGCGCTCTGCGACGCCCTGCTGTCCGCGGCCGGCCTGGGTGATCTCGGTGCCGTTTTCGGCACCGCCGACCCACGGTGGCGCGATGCCTCCGGTGTCGCGCTGCTGGCCGAGGTGGTCGCCCGAGTCGCCGCCGCGGGCTTCGTCGTCGCCAATGCGACAGTGCAGGTGATCGCCAATACGCCGAGGTTGGCCCCGCGCCGGGGCGAGGCGGAGCGGGTGCTGTCGAAGGTGGTCGGCGCGCCGGTGTCGGTTGCGGGAACCACCACGGACGGACTTGGGCTGACCGGACGGGGCGAGGGCCGGGCCGCCACCGCCACCGCTCTGTTGACGATCGACTGAGTCAAACCACCCGGGTCGGCTCGAGCTCGTCCTCGACAAAGCGTGTTCTGGCTGCGGCAAGCCCGAACCCGAGGTGCACCAGCACCAGTGCCATCAACAGCACAAGCGGAGCCGTCCAGCCGCCCGTCAGGTCATGCACCAGCCCGAATAGGAAGGGTCCCGCTGACGCCAGCAGATACCCGAAGGATTGGGTGAATCCCGAGAGGGCCAAGGTGCCGGCCGAGGTTCTGGCCCGTAGTCCCACCAACGTCAGCGCGACCGGGAATGCGCCGGTGCCGATACCGATCAGCACGGTGTAGAGCCAGGTGGCGCCCCCCGCGTCAACCAGCAGACCCAGATATCCGGCCAGGTAGCTCATCGCCATGGTAATGATCAGGAACGTGACCCGCATCCGCCCGAGGAGCAGTGGCACGACCGCGGCGATGACTACGCCGATCAACGCCAACAGCGAGACGTAGAGCGCCGCGACGGTGTCCGAGGTTCCGGCAGTGGTCAGGATCTCCGGCAACCAGCCGAAGACGACATAGGCCTGTAGCGCCTGGGTTCCGAAGAAGCCCGCCATCACCCAGGCCAGCCTGGTCCTGGCCAGGTGGCGGAGGCCAAGGGTCCTGCCGGCAGCAGAACGGGCCACCGCCGGCCGGCCGAATCCCACCACCAGCCAGGGAACCAACGCGATCGCGGCGGTGACAGACCAGATCCCGAGTCCGAAACGCCAGCTCGCCCCGGCGGCGTGTTCGATCGGCAGGGTGACTCCGGCCGCCAACGCGCCTCCGGCCGACAACGCGGTCGTATAGACCGCTGTCATCATCGGGATGCGGTCCGGAAAATGCAGCCGCACCAACCCGGGCATCAGCACGTTCCCGATCGCCAGTCCGGCCATGGCGATCGCCGAGCCGGCGAACAGGGCCACCACCCCGGACCCAAGTGAGCGCAGTAGCTGACCGGCCACCAGAGCAAGCAGCGCCAGCACGACGGTCCGATAGGTGCCGAACCGTGCTGCCAGGGAGGCGGCCGTCAGGCCCAGCAACGCGAAGGACAGGGTCGGTAGGGACAGCAGGGCACCGGCGGCGGCGCCGGACAGCCCGGTTGTTGCCCGCAACTCGGGCGTCACGGCGCCCAGACCGTTCACCGCGGGCCGGAGGTTCAGTGCCAGCGCGATGACTGCGACGGTGATGAGTGCCCGGCCGCCGGGCGGCCGGGATCCGGTGCCGTCGATCCTCCGGGCGCGCATCGGGCACAGCGTAGTGACGGGCCGTCGGTCGGTCGGTCGGGTGGTGACCGTGGACTGACCCGGCCGTTCGCGCATGGCACCCTTGTCTGTCATGACGACTATCGCGATTCTGGGTGCGGGCAAGATCGGTGAAGCGTTGCTGGCCGGGGTGCTGTCCGCCGGCCGCACCGCTGACTCGCTGATGTTCACCGAGCGATATCCGGCGCGGGTCGCCGAGTTGACCCAGCGCTACGGGGTGCGCGGGGTGGACACAGCGGAGGCGGCTCGGGATGCCGATGTGCTGGTGGTGGCCGTCAAGCCGCAGGACATCGGCCCGCTGCTGACCGCACTGGCCGGATCCATCACCCCTGGCACCCTGGTGGTCTCGTTGGCCGCCGGCCTGCCGACCAGCCTGTACGAGAGGCACCTGCCGCCGGGGACGGCGGTGGTCAGGGTGATGCCCAATACCCCGATGCTGGTCGGTGAGGCGATGAGCGCCATCTCTGCCGGCACTCATGCCACTCCGGCCCATCTGCAGCTCGTCGAGGACCTGTTGTCGTCCGTCGGCAAAGTGGTCCGGGTGCCGGAATCCCAGCAGGACGCGGTCACTGCGCTGTCCGGCTCCGGCCCCGCCTACTTCTTCTTCCTGGTCGAGGCGATGATCGACGCCGGCATCCTGCTCGGGCTGCCGCGGGATGTGTCCACCCAGCTGATCATCCAGTCGGCGGTTGGTGCCGCCATCATGCTCCGCGACTCCGGAGAGCATCCGGTCGCGTTACGTGAGGCGGTCACCTCCCCGGGTGGGACCACGATCGCGGCGATCCGGGAGCTGGAGAACCATGCCGTCCGCGCTGCCCTGCTCTCGGCCATCGAGGCGGCGGCCATCCGCTCCGCCGAGTTGGGCCGAGCGCACGACTGACCGGCATCGGCGGCTGACCGAGTGAGTCGGGCCGTCCATAGTGCTGCCTTGATCGCGGTCGCAGGGTTGGTACTCAAGCGGTGGCTCCAGCAGCGCGAGGACGGCAACGAGCAGCTCGTCGGTCGTGACGACAGCGGCGGCGCCGACAGCGACCGGTGTGAGACGGCGGAGCTGGGGGTCATCACCGGGGAGGACACCTAGGGAGATCGATCGCCAGCAGTGACCGATCAGTTTCAGATGTGTACCGAGAGTGATC
Source organism: Mycobacteriales bacterium (assembly GCA_038229825.1). Taxonomy (GTDB): domain Bacteria; phylum Actinomycetota; class Actinomycetes; order Mycobacteriales; family Nakamurellaceae; genus Nakamurella. Next base: position 96,527 of record JBBROB010000011.1, on the reverse strand, counting down.
GGTGCTGGTCGGTGAACTGAGAGTAAAGCCAACCCATCGCTTTAGTCCCACCAGTAACGATAGAGTGCACGCAGCACGTACGTGAGTGTCCACCGGAGGGGAAGCCGGCGGCGCGATTCGTGCTGAGAGACGGTGCCCAATGGCTGGAGAGCCACTAGACCCTGCTCAACGGGATTCTCCGCTGGCAGAGATGAAGTTCCTGACCGTGGCCGAGGTTGCCGCGGTCATGCGGGTCTCCCGCATGACCGTCTACCGACTCGTTCACTCCGGAGAGGTCCCCGCAGTGCGGGTGGGCCGATCCTTCCGGGTGCCGGAGCGAGCAGTCCACGAATACCTGCGAACCGCATACAACGACGTCGGCTGAGATCAGCTGTCGTTCCGGAGCCGATTGATCAGCCGGTAGGATCAGCCGAGCAGGATCGCCGATACCAGTGTCCCATTCTGGCTGCGTCGGATCTGTTCATCGTCAGTCATCGATCATCTACCCGGCGTGATACGCGCGTCGGCTCGTCAAGGCAAGAAGGTCTCCACATGGGTTCTGTGATCAAGAAGCGTCGCAAGCGGATGGCGAAGAAGAAGCACCGCAAGTTACTCCGCAAGACCCGAGTGGCTCGCCGAAAGGCCGGCAAGTAATACCGAACAGACTGCGTCAAACGATCGTGAAGCGCACGCGGAACGTTCGGCGCGGCGACCACCCGCCCGCGCCGGTCGGACTGCGTGCGTTTCAGGTCCCAATGAAGATCAGCCCGGTGAAGATCAACCCGGTGGAGACGCAATGGCCGGATTGACGGTGCTCGTCACCGGCGTGACCAGATACATCGGATCTGCCCTGGCCGGCCGGCTGGCTGAGCATCCCGGCGTGGATCGGGTCATCGGCGTCGACGCGGCGCTGCCGGAGCCGGCCGCCAGGGTTCGGATGCGTGATGCTGAGTTCGCCAGGGCCGACATCCGCAATCCGCTGATCTTCCGCGTCATCGAGGCGGCCGGCGTCGACACCGTGGTGCACGCGTCCGCGTCTTCCACGCCGACCGGTGCCGCTGCCCGCTCGATGGCCAAGGAAATGAATGTCCTCGGCACCATGCAGTTACTGGCCGCCTGCCAACGCAGCGCCAGTGTCCGGAACTTGATCGTCAGGTCGACCGCCGACGTCTACGGCGGCTCTTCCCGGGATCCGGCAGTCGCGACCGAGGAGTCGGAGGCTCGCGCTGTGCCTTCGACCGGGAGCGCCAGGGATGCCATCGACATCGAAGGCTACGTCCGTGGCTTCGGCCGGCGCCGACCAGACGTCCGGGTGGCTGTCCCGAGGTTCTCATCGATCATCGGACCCACCGTCAGGACGCCGCTGACCAGGTACTTCTCGATGGCCCCGTTCGTTCCGATCGTCGCAGGTCACGACGCCAGGATGCAGCTGGTTCACGAACTCGACGCGGTCGCCCTGATCGAGCATCTGGTGCTGGGTGACTTTGCCGGGATCGTCAACGTGGCCGGTGACGGCGCCATGACGATTGCCCAGGCCATTCACCGGGCGGGGCGAATTCCGCTGCCCATCCCCTCGCCGGCGCTGGATGTGGTGGGCCGGGCGGCCCGTCTGCTCCGGCTCGGGGCATTCTCGGCCACCCAGGTCCGGTCGCTGACCGCCGGGCGTGTGCTGGACACCTCCCGGCTGCGCGAGCAGGTCGGGTTCCGTCCGCAGTTCACCACCACCGCGGCCTTTGACGACTTCGTCGGCCGGCTTCATCCGGCCCTGGACCCCCGGACTGTGCGGGCCGCCGAGGTGAGATTGGCAGCTGTTCTGGGGGTTGGTGCAGAACCAGACGGGGTGTGGCATTCGCCGGCGGATTCGGCCGGCGTTGCCCGACCAGCAATCCGCACCGAGGGAGCCGAGGTCACGGAGGTCGCCGGGGTTGCAGCGAGGCCACGCCTGTTCAGCATCAAGGGCGACGCGGACGCTTCCGCCCGGGCCCGCCCTGCTGGGCGGCGGAAGTGAACGGCGGCTCGGAGACCGGACCGAAACCCCTGCCCGATGTGGGGCCGGCCGCTGACAACGGTTCCGTGCAGCAGACCGAAGCCGGCTGGAAGCGGGGGTTGGCCGGCTCGTTGGCGTTCCTCCGCCGGCGCCTGACCGGCGAGTACGAGGTCGATGACTTCGGGTATGACGCGGACTTCACCGAGCACGTCCTGGTGCCGCCGCTTCGGCTGCTGTACGAGAAGTGGTTCCGGGTGGACGCTCTCTCGATCGAGAACATCCCCGATACCGGCGGTGCTCTGCTGGTGGCCAACCATTCCGGGACCGTTGCCGTCGACGCGCTGATGGCCGCGCTGGCCGTGCACGACCACCACCCGGCCCACCGGCCGCTGCGAATGCTCGGCGCCGATCTTGTCTTCGACACCCCGGTGCTGGGCCCGTTGGCCCGCCGGGCCGGAAATACCCTGGCCTGCAACGAGGATGCTGAACGCTTGTTGACCTCGGGGGAGGTGGTGTCGGTGTTCCCCGAGGGATTCAAGGGCGTCGGCAAGCCCTTCTCGCAGCGGTACAAGCTCCAGCGCTTCGGCCGCGGCGGCTTCGTGTCCGCTGCCGTTCGGACCCGGGTGCCGATCATCCCCTGCGCCATCGTCGGCGCCGAGGAGATCTATCCGATGATCGCCAACATCAAACCGCTGGCCCGTGCGTTCGGCCTGCCCTACTTCCCCGTCACGCCGACGTTCCCGCTGCTCGGGCCCCTCGGGGCGATTCCGCTACCCAGCAAGTGGCTGATCGAGTTCGGCGAGCCCATCCCGACCGACCACCTCCCAGAAGGCGCGGCCGAGGATCCGATGGTGGTCTTCAACCTGGCCGACCGGGTGCGGGAGACGATCCAGCAGTCGCTCTACCGATTGCTGCTGCGCCGCGGACACCCCTTCCTGGGCTAGTCGTTCCCCGGCCGGCCGGGGCCTCGTCAGCGGAGCCGGCGGCGGACCGCGAACCCGACCGCGACCATGCCGCCGATGGCGCCGGCGCCCAGCAGCGACGGCACGCCGATCTTGGCCGCCTTGCGACCCGATCGGTAGTCATGAATCTGCCAGTGACGCCGCTTGGCGACGTCCCGCAGCTGGCCGTCCGGGTTCACCGCCACTGCGGTTCCGACCACCGACAGCATGGGAACGTCGTTCACCGAGTCCGAGTAGGCGGTGCATCGGCGCAGGTCGAGACCTTCGCGAGCGGCGAGGGCGCGGACTGCGGCAGCCTTTGCCTTGCCGTGCAGCAGTTCCCCGACGAGCCGGCCGGTGTAGATGCCGTCCTCGGTGGCCGCCACGGTGCCCAGCGCACCGGTCAGACCGAGCCGCCGGCCGATGATCTGGGCCAGCTCGACCGGGGTGGCCGTGACCAACCAGACCCGCTGCCCGGCGTCGAGATGACGTTGGGCCAGCTCACGGGTACCAGGGTAGATCTTGTCGGCCATCAGCTCGTCGTAGATCTCCTCGCCCAGGGCCACGATCTGGGCGACGCTGCGCCCTGCCACGAAGGACAAGGCCTCCTCCCGAGCGTCCGAGGCATCGTTCATGTCCTCGCCGCCGATCCGGAACTTGACCTGCCGCACCGCGAATCTGACGAGATCGCCGGTGGTGAAAAACTTCCGAGCCGCGAGACCGCGGGCGAAGTGGAAGACCGAAGCGCCCTGCATCATGGTGTTGTCGACGTCGAAGAATGCGGCGGCGGTCAGGTCGGCCCCTGGCGGCACGCCGACGTCGTAGTCACCGTCCTGGTCAGCATGTTCTGCCTGGTAGGCGGCCTCGGCCGATGCCTCACCGGCCAGTTCGGCGCGTGCGGCCGCCTCGCGGGTCCGTCCGGCGCGCGAGATTCTCACCGTGTCTGTCCCTTCCGGTCCGGCATCGTCGGTTCAGACTAACCAGCGGGCTGCGGCCGCAGTGTCGGGTCGGCGCCTGTCGGCTCAGCCCGCCAGCCGGATCGCCGCCGTCCTCGCCGGCGGGCAACGGCTATCGTCGATCCTGATGCACTCGGCCGATGCACCCCACCCCGATCCGTGCCCCGTCGGCGCAGACGATCCTTCGGAGAGGCCGAACCAGGTGTGATGACGTCGACAACCACCGGTAACAGCGGCCTGCTCGGAAACGTGGCAGATCTGCTCAGGACCGCGGCCACCGACTTTGCGGACCGGACCGCTCTGATTTCGTCCGGCGTCGCCCGCAGCTGGGCAGAGCTGGACCACGCGGTCGATGTCGGGACCGCCGCCCTGCGCGGTACGGGTCTGGATCCCGGCGATCGGGTCGTCGTCTCTCTGCAGACCGGTCCCGACCTGATAGCCGCGATGTTCGCGGTTGCCAGAGCAGGCCTGGTGGCTGTACCGATCGGGCCCAGTCGTGATGATCTGGGGGACATCGTCCGCCGGGTCACTGCCCGCGGTGCGCTGGCCGGTCAATCGGACATACCCGTCGATGTGGTGCTCGCCCCTGCTCAGGTCGCGGCCTGGTGGGACAGTTCGTCAGCGCCGGATGCAGTCTCCACGACCGCGGATCCAACCGCCGGCGGCGAGGGCGTCGCCCTCCTGGCCAGGGCAGCCACCGGGGAACGCCCGGTGATGATCTCCCACCGCGCGCTGCTGGCCGCAGTAGCGGCGATCGTGGCCGCGCCGGGTCTTCGGCTCCGCGCCGATGACCGGGCGATATTGGTGCTGCCGACCTACCACCTGGCGGGTTGGGTCACCGCCTTTCTGCCGTTGTGCGTCGTGGGTGCGGCGGCGGTCATTCCCGAGCCGCCCGCCGCGGGCACCTCCTGGGTAGAGACGGTGCTGGGCACCATTCGCTCCCAGCGGGTGACGGTGGTGCCGGGTGCCCCCAGCCTGTATCGACGGCTTCGGACCGCGCCGGGGATCGAGCGCGCCCTGGCGTCCGTTCGACTGCTGACCTCCGGCGCGGCGCCGCTTGATCCCGGTGACTTCTCAGCCATCCGGGCCGTCACCGGCCTGTCTGTCTGGGAGGGTTACGGCATCGCGGAGTCCTCGTCGGTGGTTTCGACGGGACTGATGACCACGGCAGCCCGACCTGGATCGGTCGGGCTCCCGGTACCCGGTCTGAAGTTGCGGATCGTCGGCGACGACGGGGATGACCTGAACGCCGAGCCGATACAGGTCGGCGCACCCGATACGGCCGTGGGGCCGGCGGCGGACAAGGCAGCGGACAAGGCAGCGGACAAGAAACTGGGCTTCGATGACCCGGCGGCGGAGGTCGGGGCCGGCGGTGAGGTGGGACGCATCCAGATCGGCGGCCGGATGCTGTTCTCCGGCTATTGGCCGGACGGTTCCGGCGGGGCCGACGAACAGGGCTGGTTCGCCACCGGTGACCTCGGGTATCTCGATGACCTCGGCGAGTTGCATCTGGTGGACCGCGCCGACGAGACGGTCCGGGTCGCCGGATTCACGGTGTATCCCCGGGAGATCGAGGACGTGCTGACCAGGCATCCGTACGTGCGCGATGCCGCGGTGATCGGCGCCCCCGGCAGGGCTGGTGACGGCGTGGTTGCCGTCCTGGTTCCGCTGTGGGGCACCCACCCAACGCCCTCGGACCTGGACGATTTCCTGTCCGCCAGGTTGCCGGTGTTCAAACGACCGCAGCGCTACCAACTGGTCGATCGTCTGCCGCGCAACGAGATCGGCCTGATCGATCGCCAGGCGGTGCGGGCGATGTACCGGGCCGGGGATGCGCTGACCGCGGACATAACGGACGAAGCCCCTCCGGAGATCGCCGCCGAGGTACTCGCGTTCACTGCGCCGCCCATCCGCGGCGAGGTCACGGCGCAGGATCCGGTGCCGGCGAAGGTCATCGCCGACGTCACGCCGGAACCTGCCGCCCCGTTGGATCAATTGGGCAGTCGGCTGCCCAAGAGTGTGGAACGCGATCGGCGCGGGGATGAGGACACCGATGATGATCTGTTCTGAGCCGGGCGATCGGCCCCCGACCGCGTCGGGGCCGGGCAGATGGTGATCCCCCTTGCACCGGCGGTCATCGACCGCGAGTTGCCTACCGGGGAGGCCGCCGAATTGCTGGCGCTGACCCGGGATCTGGTGCGCGGCGAGCTGATGCCCGCGGTCGACGCGGCCGAGGCTGCTGGGGTGTTCCCCCGGCAGGTGTTCACCACTCTGGGTGCTGCCGGCTTGCTGTCGCTGCCCTACCCGGAGGAGTTCGGCGGCGGGGACCAGCCGGCCGTGGTCTACCTGCAGGTCATCGAAGAACTGGCGCGAGCCTGGCTCGGTGTGGCGATGGGTGTCAGCGTGCACGTGCTCGCCTGTCACGGCCTGGTCGGCTATGGGACGCCGGACCAACAGGAGCGTTGGCTTCCCGGACTGCTCGGCGGAAAGCTACTCGGCGCCTACTGCCTGTCGGAGCCGCAGGGTGGCAGCGACCCGGGAGCGATGGTCACCACCGCCACGCGCGAGGACGACGAGTACGTACTGAAGGGGGAGAAGGCCTGGATCACCCACGGTTCGATCGCCGACTTCTTCCTGCTGATGGCCCGCACGGGCGAGCCAGGACCGCGGGGGATCAGCTCGTTCCTGGTGCCAGGCGGAATCGCCGGAGTGGTGGCCGGCGCACCGGAGAAGAAGATGGGGGTCCGTTCGTCGGTGACCAGTTCGGTCCGTTTCGAGGGCGCCCGGATCGCCGCCGACCGCCGCCTCGGCATGGAGGGGCAAGGATTCGCCATCGCGATGTCGGCGTTGGATGCCGGTCGGCTCGGCATTGCGGCCTGCGCTGTCGGGTTGGCGCAGGCGTCTTTGGATGTGGCTGCCGAGTACGCCAGGACCCGCCGTGCCTTCGGCAGGCTGATCAGCGATTTTCAAGGAGTTTCCTTTCCACTCGCCGACGCCGCGGCGAAGATCGCGTCCGCCCGTCAGCTGTACCTGTACGCCGCCCGGCGCAAAGACGCCGGAAAGCCGTTCTCCACCGAGGCGGCGATGGCCAAGCTGATTTCCACCGACATGGCGATGGCGGTGACCACCGACATGGTGCAGGTGCTCGGCGGGGCCGGCTATGTCGAGGACTATCCGGTGGAGCGTTACATGCGCGAGGCGAAGCTGCTGCAGATCGTCGAGGGCACAAACCAGATCCAGCGGCTGGTCATCGCCCGCTCGCTCAACAGGACCACCAGGGCTGCCCGCTCGGCGGCCGCCGGCGACAGCTCCAAGCGAGGGGACTGATGACACAGATCAGCCTGCTGACCAGGCCCGGCTGCCATCTCTGCGCAGACGCCAGAGCCGTCGTCAATGCCGTGGCCGGCCGTACCGGGGTGCAGGTGACCGAATTGAACGTCGATGACGATCTGGAACTGCGAGCTGAATACGGCGACATGGTGCCGGTGGTACTGATCGACGGTGTCCAGCACGGGTACTTCCGAATCGATGCCGACCGGTTGCAGCGAGCCATCCAGGGCTGATTTTCGGGCCCCATCAGTAGGTACCACCGCCTTGGACCATACGGGTGAGCGTTCCCGCCATGTGGGATGCGCAGTGGCGACGGATTGGTTCCTGGACTTTCCTCTGGCTAGTGTTGGCAGGAGGCGACCCAGCACACGGTCACCGACCCAGCGGCGGCGGGGTGAGACCCTTCCGCCCCAGATGTCGATCGGGTGGCAGTCAACGTGACAGGGCAGACCGGCGGAGGTTCGAGCGGGTCCTCCCGCGCCCCCCGGTCACGCGGAATCCCGGAGGCAACGGTCGCCCGGCTGGCCGTCTATCTGCGGGTGCTGACCGACCGGGAGCTGGCGGGAAACAGCGCCGCCGGGCTGCCGAAGATCGTCTCCTCCGCTGAACTGGCTGCCGCGGCTCGGGTCAATCCGGCCGGCTTACGTCGCGATCTGTCGTTTCTGGGTAGTCACGGTGTTCGCGGCGTCGGCTACGACGTCGACAAGCTGGTCGATGAGATCCGCCGGGTGCTCGGCGCTCACCAAGCTTTCCGGGTCGCCCTGATCGGGATCGGCAATCTCGGGCACGCTTTGGTCGGCTACGCCGGATTCGCCGGCCGGGGGTTTCACATCGCGGCTCTCTTCGACATCGACCCGGCCAAGGTGGGCCGGTCCGTGAACGGTCTGCCGATCCGACACCTGTCCGCGCTGCGCGATGCGTGCGCTGCCGAGTCGATCACCATCGGCCTCATCGCCACCCCGGAGACGGCCGCCCAGGACGCTGCCGATGCGCTGGTGGCCGCCGGGATCTTCTCGATTCTGGACTTCGCCCCCGGCATGGTCACCGTGCCGGACGGAGTCGAGGTACGCCGGGTGGACCTGGCCCTTGAACTCCAGATGCTGGCATTTCACGAAACATCCCGGGTGACGGGAGTCGTCGGTTCATGAAGTTGACGCATTGCAATGGTATTCATGGGCCCGGCGATCGCCACGGCCGTTTCACGGCACAACTGCAGATCGGTCGACCATCGGTCGGCGCACAACGAGATAAGTCACGAAGGAGCAGTCCATGACCCGCGCGCGACGGACAGGCGGCCGCATCATCTTCGTAGGGGCAGGTCCGGGAGACCCTGGGCTGTTGACCGTGCGCTCGGTCGAGGCCCTGGCCGCGGCGGCCTTGCTGGTGACCGACCCCGACGTACCGGCTGATGTGGTGGCGCTCGCGGCCGGTGCGGAGGTACACCCGGCCGTCGGCGAGGCAGCGGAGGTAGCGAAGGTACTGATCGCAGCTGCGAAGAACGGCCAGGCGGTCGTCCGGCTGGTGGCCGGCGATGTGCTGACGGTTGATTCGGTGGTCAAGGACCTGCAGGTGGTGGCCAGGACAGCGGTTCCGTTCGACATCGTCCCAGGTATCTCGGCAGCTTCCGCTGCTGCGTCCTACGCGGGAATAGCGGTTGGATCGGTTCACACCATCGCCGACGTCAGATCCGCCCTGGACTGGAGCCGCCTTGCCGATTCGCCCGGCACGCTGCTGCTGCAGGCGTCCAGCGGACACCTGGCGGATACCGCGGCTTCACTGGCCGCCTCCGGTTTCGCCGCGGATACGCCCACCTCGGTCACCGCGTCGGCGTCGCTGTCCAGCCAGCGAACCGTGGACGGCACGCTGTCGACCCTGGACGGGATCGGCCGGGATCTCACCGGGCCGTTGGTCGTCGCCGTCGGCGCCGTTGCCGCGCAACGGTCACGGCTGTCCTGGTGGGAGTCGCGCGCTCTCTACGGCTGGCGGGTCCTGATCCCGCAGACCCGTGATTCCAGCGATCTGATGGTCGATCTGCTGCGCTCACACGGCGCCATCCCGGAGCGGGTGCCCACCATCGCGGTCGAGCCGCCGCGCACCCCAGCACAGATGGAGCGGGCCGTGAAGGGGCTGGTCGACGGCCGCTACCAGTGGGTGGTGTTCACCTCGATCAACTCGGTGCGTGCGGTGTGGGAAAAGTTCACCGAGTTCGGTCTGGATGCCCGTGCCTTCGCCGGCGTCAAGATCGCCTGTGTCGACAACGCCACCGGCGACGCGGTCAAGGCGCTCGGGATCAGCCCGGAACTTGTCTCCGGACACCCGGAATTCTCGGTCGGCCTGCTCGACGACTTCCCGGAGTTCGACGACATCCTGGATCCGGTCGACCGGGTACTGCTGCCCCGCGCCGACATCGCCACCGAGACGCTCGCCGAGGGTCTGCGCGAGCGCGGCTGGGAGATCGACGACGTCACTGCCTACCGAACCGTGCGCGCTGCGCCGCCGGCCGCCCACATTCGCGAGGCGATCAAGGCAGGTGGCTTCGACGCGGTCTGCTTCACGTCCTCGTCGACGGTTCGAAATCTGGTCGGGATCGCCGGCAAACCCCATGCACGTTCGATCGTCGCCTGCCTGGGTCCCAAGACAGCCGAGACGGCACGCGAATTCGGTCTCCGGGTCGACGTCCAGCCCGAAGCCCCGGATCTGGCGGCGTTGGTCGAATCGCTGGTCGGGCATGCCACCCGGCTCCGGGCGGAGGGTGCGCTCCCGCCGCCGCGGAAATCACCGCGGCGCCGTTGACCCGGGAATGGGCAGGTTGTCGTCGAATCCACCTCGTCGGTGCCGGTAGGTTCATGTGATGACCTCACCCGGATCCCGCCCGAAGAAGAGCGGCTTCATGGCCGGCCTGCAGGCCGCGATGACCCCGGCCATCCCTGCCGACGACGGCGGCCCGATCGTCCGTCCGCGCACCGTCACCATCGCGTCAGTGCTGGTGATGATCGCCGGGGTGCTGTTCCTGCTCATCGGCGCGCTGTCGGTGTCGAGCACCGGGTCGCAGGCGGCGAGCTACCAGACCTTCTACGCCAGCGCGGTCAAGCAGTGCAACGACGGCGTCGGCGGCATCGGAACGGCAGTGCCCAGCACCGTTGCCACCCCGACGGCCGGCCCGACCACACCGCTGGCGCTGACTGCGCTGCCCAGCAGCTGTCGGCAGATCACCGAGCCCACCATCTCCGCCAGTGCGTTGTCGTCGTACAAGACGACGCTGGTGACCTTTTCCGTGATTCTGATCGTGATCGGTCTGGCGACCGCGGCCAGCGGCTGGTTCATGCGGGAAGGCCGGAAGTGGACGCGGCGGGTGCTGATCGGGGTGGTCCTGGTTCAGCTGGTGCTGGCCTTCCTCTTCCAGGTGTCCAACACCGTGACGCTGCTGTCAACCCTGCTGATCGTGGTGGGGCTGTCGATGACTTTCCTGGGTCGGGCCTCCGGCTTCTTCATGGGTGTTGCTTCCCGGAAGAAGCAGCACTAGCCCGGGACACCGTTCGCCCAGCGGAGGACTCGCCCAGCGGAGGAACGACTCTTGAACGAACAGCCGGAAGTGGACCGGTGGCGGGTGGACACGGCACCCCAGTCCGTCGTCGATCTGCCGGCCTCGCCGACCGATGCCGCAAGGGCCGCCGACGATGTCTCGACAGTGCTACTGATCCGGGCGGTCGTTGCCGGCCTGGGGGCAGTGGCGCTGCTGGTGGTGGCTGTCCTGCTCTTCGATCACGGAGTACGGCCGGACAATTTCCCGTCCTTCACCACCGGGGCCAGATACACCGTCATCACCCGCTATTCCGGGCCTTGGATCGGGGGTGCGGCGGGTGTTGCGTTGCTGGCCGGCCTGTCGTTCACCTCGTTCGGGGTCGACCTGTTCCGCCGGATCCGACTGCAGCGGGCGCGCCGCGGCTGACCCGCCTGCCGACCTTCCAACGGGGTGATCTTGCTCCTACCCAGGGCACACGGCAAACCTGGGAGACTGGTCGGGTGTGTCCCCCGAAGTTCTGCCGAAAGCCCCGGAGCTGCCTCCGGATTCCTGCTACTTCCGTTGACCTGAGCCGATGAGCCGTACCGTCGTTCATCTGTTGCGTCATGGCAAGGTCCACAACCCCTCCGGAATTCTGTACGGGCGGCTGCCCGGCTATCACCTTGCCGAATCGGGCAGAGCCATGGCCGATGGCATCGCCCGCCATCTCGAATCGACCGACGTCACCTATGTCGCTTCATCTCCGCTGGTCCGGGCGCAGGTGACGGCGGCGCCGCTGGCGGCGGCCAAACGTCTGCCGGTCGTCACCGACGACCGCCTGATCGAAGCGGGCAACGAATTCGAAGGCATGAAGGTCGCGGTCGGGGACGGGGTGCTGCGTCAACCGCAGCACTGGGCAAAACTGCGGAACCCGTTCCTGCCGTCGTGGGGTGAGCCCTACCTGCAGATCGCCCATCGGATGCTGGCCGCTGTCTACGGCGCGGTGGCTGCCGCGGATGGGCACGAAGCGCTGATCGTCTCGCATCAACTGCCGATCGTGACCGTGCGCCGGTACCTGCGCGGGCAGCGGCTCTGGCACAACCCCACCAGCCGGGAGTGCAGCGTGGCATCGCTGACCTCACTGCTTTTCGACGACGGGGTTTTCACCGGCTTGACCTACTCCGAACCGGTGGCGCACATCGCCGCCGTCGACGACGAGGGGCTCCCGCAGCCGGGGGCGGGTTCGCCCGGGGCCGCTGCGTGACACGGGTCAGGCGAGGGCTCCTGCTGATGGTCCTCGCCGGTCTGGCCCTGGCCGGCTGCACCACGGGCAATGACGCCACCGTGATCGGAGGATCGTTCACCTTCACCTCCCCGGGCGGGAAGAAGGAGTTCAGTTACCCGGCCGGCGAGCGGCAGCAGATCGGAGACATCTCCGGCCCGGATCTCACCGGCGCGAAGACAGTCGATGTCGCCTCCCACAAGGGCAAGGTCGTGGTGCTGAACTTCTGGGGTTCCTGGTGCGCTCCCTGCCGCGACGAGGCAGCCGGACTGGAGTCGGCATGGCGGAAGTTCCAGTCGAAGGGGGTGCAGTTCATCGGGGTGGATGTCAAGGACACCGCGTCGGGCGCCCTTGGTTTCACCGCCGGAAAGCAGATCACCTACCCGTCCATCTTCGACCCTGGCATGCGGACCATGCTGTCGGTGCGGGGGTTGCCGACCGGTTCGCTGCCGGTGACGCTGGTGTTGGACAAGAACGGAAAGGTCGCGCACATCTGGCTGCACGAGATCGACGAGGGTGACCTGAATACCGTCGTCACACCGCTGACTGCGGAGAGCTGACGATGGGCGCTCTGTTCACGCTGGTCACAACCGGACCCACCCAGACCGTGATCGACGGCCCGTTCGTGGTCGCCGCCGCTCTCGCGATGGCGGCCGGAGCGGTCTCGTTCGCGTCGCCCTGCGTCATACCGCTGGTGCCGGGTTACCTGTCGTACCTGGTGGGACTGGTCGGCGCTGAGGGACGTTCGTCGAACGAAATCGGCAGCGGCTCCGGCACGACCAAGGTCAGGGTCCGGCTGCGGAGCCGGGTTGTCGGCGCCGCGACGCTCTTCGTCGCCGGGTTCACTCTCGTCTTCCTGGCCGAGCAGAGCCTGGTGCTGGGCGTCGCGCACACCCTGGCCGTCAACACCGACGTACTCATGCGGATCGGTGGGGTGGTGACGATCCTGATGGGGCTGGCCATGCTCGGACTGATCCGTCCCATGCAGTCCGAGAAGCGCATCCATGCCCGTCCCAACGGCCGGGTGTTCGGAGCACTCCTGCTCGGCGGTTTCTTCGGCCTCGGTTGGACGGTGTGCATCGGCCCGACGCTGGCCGGCGTCATCTCGTTGTCGGTGGCCACCGACTGGAACGGTTCCGCCTGGCGCGGGCTGTTCCTGGTGCTGTTCTACTGCGCCGGACTCGGCGTACCGTTTCTGTTGCTGGCATTCGGTTTCGGTTGGGCCGGCTCCGGGATGAAGTTCCTGCGCCGACACTCCCGAACCATCCAGATCGTCGGGGCGGCCATGCTGGTGCTGGTCGGTCTGGCCATGGTGTCGGGCATCTGGGGCCAGTTCGTCGCCTGGTTGCAGGTTCGGTTCGCCGGCTTTGGAACGGTGCTCTAGTTGGTCACCCGCGACGCCACCCATCTGACCGGCGGCCTGGCCCCCGACAGACCCGAGCCCGCGGGCGGCCAGCCGGCCACTCCAGCGGGACAGGGACGGATCCGGGGGGCGCTGGCGTTCCTACGGAACATCTGGCGGCAATTGACGAGCATGCGGACCGCGTTGGTGCTGCTGTTCCTGTTGGCACTGGCCTCGCTTCCCGGTGCCCTGCTCCCGCAGTGGTCGTTGAACACGTCCAAGACCGCGCAGTACATCGTCGATCACGGTTCCTGGGGCAGGCTGCTGAACACACTGGGCTTCTTCCAGGTCTTCGCCTCGCCCTGGTACGCCGCCATCTACCTGCTGCTGTTCACCTCGTTGATCGGCTGCCTGCTGCCCCGAACCTGGGACTTCGTCGGCCAGATCCGGATGAAACCGGTGGCCACCCCCCGCAACCTCTCCCGGATGCCGCACTTCGAGAGCGTGAGCGTGGCCGGGGATCCGGCCGGAGTGGCGCAGCGGATCAACGCCGGATTGCGCGGTTGGCGCAGGGTCGAGCGGGTCGAGGGGCCGTCGGTGATCACGGTCTCGGCGGAGAAGGGGTTTCTCAGAGAGGTCGGCAATCTCCTCTTCCACTTTTCTCTGCTCGGTCTGCTGGTGGCCATCGCGGTCGGCAAGCTTTTCGGGTTCGAAGGGTCGGTGATCGTCAATGCCGACGACGGCGCGTCATCGGCGTTCTGCTCGTCGACCCCCTCGAACTACGACAACTTCCGGCCCGGCCTGCTGGTCGACGGCACGGACCTGACCCCGTTCTGCGTCAACATCGACAAGTTCGCGGCAACCTACACCTCGACCGGTCAGGCCAGTTCATTCGTCGCCTCGATCCGGTACCAGGCCGGCGCTGCCCTCGGCACGGCTGATTGGACCTCCAGAGCCCTCGAGGTCAACGACCCGTTGCGGGTTCAGGGCCAGCGCCTCTACCTGCTCGGCCACGGCTACTCACCGGTGTTCACCGTCACATACCCGGACGGGCAGACGCAGACCGGGACCCAGCCGTTCCAGCCCGAGGACTCCTCGTTCACCTCGCAGGGAGCAGTCAAGTTCCTGGATCCGCCGGGTTACCTCGGCAATGCGGTCCGCGGGCACCAGTTGGCCATCGTCGGCATCTTCGCGCCCAGCGCGCTCATCCACGGCGGGATCATGACCTCGGAGTTTCCGGCGGCCAACCAACCCGGTGTTGCGATTCAGATCTATCGGGGCGACATGGGCATGGAGACCGGTCGGGCGCAGTCGATCTTCTCGATCGATCAGAACCAGGTGGCCATCGGCCAGCTGGTCAAGCTCAACAGGGCCAACCTGGCGCCTGGCGAGTCGATGAGTCTGGACGACGGCACCAAGATCACCTTCACCGGCTACAAGGAGTGGGTGTCGCTGCAGACCTCCTACGACCCTGCTCAGGGCTGGGCCCTGATCTTCGCGATCACCCTGCTGATCGGGCTGATGACGTCGCTGATCATCAAGCGCCGCCGGGTCTGGTTCCGGATCACCACGGCCGCGCCCGAGGGCACCGCGGAGTCGGGCGCAGTCGATCATGGTCCGGCGGACGAGGCGGTGTCGGTGGCTGCCAGTACCGTTGGCCGAAATGGCGTTGTAGTGGGTGTGACTGATGATCTTGTTCTGTATGTGACCGTCGAGATCGGTGGTCTGGCCAGGACGGATCAGGCCGGTTACGGCGATGAGTTCGGCAAGTTGGTCGGTGTGGTGCAGGGCGGCCCTGATGGTCGCTAGCACCCGGGTTGGCGGCGCTTGGCGCGGGTAGTGATAGATAGAGCAGCGGGAAAAGTACTTCTGGTTCCACGAAAGGCAGCGCGGTCCTCATGGCGGTCAATGATCAGCTCGGCAACGTGTCCTACCTCGGTTTTCAGGCCGCGCTGGCCGGCTACATCGCCGCGCTGGTCTGCTTCGGTGTCGAGTTCGCCTCGTCACGGGGTGCTGCGCCGACGGCGGCGGAAGCGGTGAGCATGACTTTGCGTGCCGCCGGTCGAGGGCGGACAGCGGTGCTGGACCGCGGCCGGGACGAGAAGTCCGCCGAGCCGCCGAACAGCGGCATCGGACAGATCGTGAAGCCGCCGACATCGGCCAGGAGGCCGATGGGTCCGCTGTTCGGCCGAGCCGGGTTGATCGTCACCACCATCGGTTTCGCGGCGCAGGTCTTCTCCATCGTAACGCGGGGAATCGCCGCAGGCCGTGCGCCGTGGGGCAACATGTACGAGTTCACCTCGATGATCTGCGCCGCTGCAGTGGCCGGGTTCCTGTTCGTCCTCTACAAGACCCGGACCAGGTCGATCGGCTTCTTCGTAATGATCCCGGTCACCATCCTGATGTTCGTCGGGGGCACCAAGCTGTACACCCAGGTGGAGACCCTGGTACCTGCGCTCCACTCCTACTGGCTGCTGATCCACGTGCTGGCCGTGTCGCTGTCATCGGGCGTGCTCATGGTGTCCGGGGTGGCGTCCCTGATGTACCTGCTCCGCGCGAGGTACGAGCGGAAGCTGAAGGCCGAGCAGGCCTGGGTGAAGGAAGCCGGCACACCCGAGGTCACGGCCCGCCAACCGGCCCCTGCCGCAGCCGGCTTCGTACCGCAGTCCGTGGTGGCTGACAAGTCACGGCTGGCCTCGTTGCCGTCGCTGGCGACCCTGGACCGGGTCGCCTACCGGACCGCCATCGTCGCGTTCCCGGTGTACACCTTCGCGGTGATCGCCGGCGCATTGTGGGCAGAGGTGGCCTGGGGACGGTACTGGGGCTGGGATCCGAAGGAAACCTGCGCGTTCGTCACCTGGGTGTTCTACGCCGCCTACCTACATGCCAGGGCTACGGCGGGCTGGCGAGGCACCAGGTCAGCCTGGATCTCCGTGCTCGGGTTCGTCTCGGTGTTGTTCAACTTGTTCGTCATCAACATCGTGGTGTCCGGTCTGCATTCCTACGCGGGGCTCAACTGAACTGAGCCGGCCGGGGTGATCGAACCGAGAAGATCGAACACCCCGGCAACTCAGCTGCTCTTGTCCTCTCCGCGCAGCTTGCGGTCGATCTCGCGGAGGAACTCGGGATCGTCATCGGGCGCAACGGTTCGGAGGCGAGGCCGGCTGGGCCTGCTCGGACGTGCCTGCGGTGTCTGTGCCGACTCTTCACCTGACGAGCCCGCGCCGATTCCACGCCAAGCCAGGGCGATCACCAGCACAGTCACGGCTATCGCGATCAGCATGTACATCGGGCACCTCCTTTGTCTGGTTCCACAGTACGCATAGCGGGAGGGAATCGCGCTGTTGTAGCAGGTTGCCGACGGACCCGCTGAAGCGGGCAGTCGCCCGGGAAGGATCCAGCGTCGACAAACGCCAAACGCCCCCCGGGTCCGCACCTGATCTGCAGGTTTGGCCCGGAGGGCGATGGTAAATGCAATGGGACTGTCACCGCACGTGCGAAACCGGTCAACCGCTCAGGCGGAGTGGCGGGCCGCTTCGACGGTGAGATCGGCCAGCAGGACGCTGACCTCCGACTCGCGGAATCGACGATGTCCACCGGGGGTGCGGATCGAACCGATACGACCGGCGGATGCCCACCTGGTCACGGTCTTGGGATCCACCCGGAACATCAGTGCGACTTCGCCCGGTGTGAGTAATCGCTCCGTCTTCTCCATGGCTACGTGCCTCCTGTCTGTCAGGCCCCGACTGGCCTCGTACGCCCGGAATGGCGTCCGACATCATTGTGCCCCATTTATGCCGTTCTTTGATCCCCAATTTTGGGCTGATTATGATCCGAAGTCTGATTTGCCCGGAAAGGGCCTTTCCGGCCGAGATGGACTAAATGAGTGACCGCCTGCTGGACAATCCGCCGACAGGCTGACGGATCGCCTACCAGACAAGAACTTGGCTGCCCGTCCGGTGCTGTCCGAGGAGATGCCGTGGCATGAATGACCAGGAGTGCGGCATCAGGTCACAGACGAATGACGACACGCGGAGCAGTGCTCACCGCGGGGTGTTGCCGGGCCGGACCCGCGAAACGGCCGTTGGGCGGGTCGGCCGACCGCAGTGGGTGGGCGGCATCGAACAGACCACTACCGTGGAAAGCTGACACGAATGCTCGGTGAGCGAACATTCTGGTACGACTCGTCCTGGTACGACGACAGCCCGCGGGAGGCCCGGCGTGGATCTGGTGGACCGGCAGTTGATAGATGCCCTGCGTCTCGACGGACGGGCAAGCTATGCCGAACTGGCCCGGCTGGTCGGACTCTCCTCGTCGGCGGTGCACGAACGGGTCGGCAAATTGGAGTCGTCTGGCGTCATCACCTCCTACCGTGCGATCGTCGCGCCGGGTGCGATCGGCGTGGGGGTGACCGCGATCGTCGGTATCGCGCCCGGTGAGAACGGTCGCGATGAGGTCATCGCGTCAGCGCTGGAAGCGATGCCGGAAGTCGAGAGCTGTTACTCGGTGGCGGGGGACGAGGCCTTCATCGTGACGCTCCGGGTGTCGAGCGTGGATGAGTTGCATTCCTGTCTGGGCAGGTTGCGTGGGATAGACGGGGTCGCAAGAACCACTACGACGGTGGTGCTGGCGACCAGGTTCGAAGGCAGGCCCGCCTCGATCGTTGGCCGTCCGCTGACCGGTCTGCCGGACTAGGTGCCGAAGCCGGGTGCGGTCCGGCGAAGGCTGCTGGACGGGCCGATCCGGTGTCGCCGGATGGCGCTTATCCTCGAACAGTGGACAGCACACCGGATCGTGAACAGCTCGGCGAAGCAGTGACGGAGCAGTCCCAAGGCAGCGCATCGGCACCGGCCGGGGTGGAGCCGGCCGGGTTCTCCCCCCGCGCGGCCCCCGCCCTCGCCAAGTGGCTGCTCATCTACTCGGTGCTGCGGATCGGCACGCTGGCGGTGCTGGCCGGCGGACTGTCCCTGCTGATGCCGTTGATTCTGGCGCTGCTCTTCGCGATCGTGCTGGCGCTGCCGTTGTCCTGGGTGTTGTTTGCCGGCCCGCGGCGGCGGGTGAACGAGGCGATGGCGATCTCCACCGCTCATCGTCGGGCGGAACGCGAGCGGCTGCGCGCGGCGCTGGACGGCAACGAACGGCAGTGACGGGCGCTGTGCACGTTCCGGGCGCTTCGCTGCTCGACCGGGCCTTGGCGACCGCCGGTCAGGCCGCTGCCAGGTCAGGGGTCGTCATCCGGCCGCTGACCACCCTGGCCGAGATGACCGAGTGCTGCCGGCTTTTCGATCACGTGTGGGGCCTGCAACCGGGGGAGACGTCCGAGATCCAGCCGGCCCTGTTGCGGGCGCTCGAGCACAGCGGCAGCTATGTGGTCGGCGCCTACGCAGGACCGGAGATGATCGCATCGTCGATGGCCTTTCTCGCCGCGCCGATCGGCCGAGGCCTGCATTCACACATCACCGGTGTGCAACCCGGTCGGGCCGGCAGTGGCGTCGGAGCAGCCATCAAATGGCACCAGCGGGCGTGGGCGCTTGCCCGCGGAATCGACACGGTGACGTGGACCTATGACCCGTTGATCGCGCGCAATGCGTTCTTCAACATCGCCCGCCTCGGCGCCCGACCCCAGCAGTATCTGGTCGATTTTTACGGTCTGATGACCGACCAACTCAACGCCGGCCAGCCGAGCGACCGGGCACTGGTCGTCTGGGACCTGACCTCCGACGCGGTGTCTGTCTGCGCTGCCGGACGATTCTCGCGCAATCGTCGGCAGGATCTGGAACTGGATGGATGCCGCATCGCGCTGGCGTCCGGCTCCGACGACGAACCGGTCGCCGGCGACGATCCGGCGGAAACCTCCGTCCGGGAGGCGGACCTCACGCTGGTCGTCGTGCCGGAGGACATCGAGGCCATGCGCCGTGGCGAGCCCGACCGGGCGATGCGGTGGCGGCGGGCTCTTCGATCGGCATTGGCGCCGCTGATCGAAGATCCGGACTGGCAGGTCACCGACTTCCTGCGGTCCGGCTGCTATGTGTTTTCCCGCGGACAGACTGGAGCATCGTGAAGATCGTCGGGGTCGAACTGCGCATCGTGAAGATGCCGTTGAAGAGTCCGTTCACCACCTCCTTCGGCACCGAGGTCGACAAGGTCGCCCTGCTGCTCGCCGTTCACGCCCAGCTGCGCTGGCCCGGCGGTCAACTGATCGACACCGTCGGATGGGGTGAGTGCGTGGCGATGGAGGATCCGCTCTACTCTTCCGAATACCTGACCGGCGCCGTCGAGGTGACCAAACGGTTCTTGCTCCCGGCCCTTTTCGCGGCCGGTGACACGCTCACCTCGGAACTGGTCGGGCCGTTGCTGGCCCCGATCGTCGGGCATCGGATGGCCAAGGCCGCGGTCGAGATGGCCGTGCTGGACGCCGAACTCCGGGCCAGGGGGGTGTCGTTCGCCGAGCATCTGGGTGCGGTCCGCGATCGGGTGCCCGCGGGTGTGTCGGTCGGCATCCAGGACTCGATCCCGCAACTACTGGACACTGTCGATGGCTACCTGGCGCAGGGCTACCTGCGCATCAAACTGAAGATCCGCCCGGGGTGGGACATCGCGCCGGTCAGGGCCGTGCGGGCGCGATTCGGCGATGACCTGCTGCTGCAGGTCGACGCCAATGCGGCGTACACGCTGGTCGACGCCGCTGTGCTGCGTCGGCTGGACGAATTCGGATTGCTGCTGATCGAGCAACCGCTGGCCGAGGACGACCTGCGGCAGCACGCCCAGCTGGCCAAGCTGCTGAGCACACCGATCTGCCTCGACGAATCGATCGTCTCGTCGAAGGCGGCCGCCGACGCCATCACACTGGGTGCGACCAGCATCATCAACATCAAACCCGGTCGGGTCGGCGGGTACCTGGAGGCCAGGCGCATCCATGACCTGTGCGTCGCCCACGGGGTCGCGGTGTGGTGCGGCGGCATGCTCGAGACCGGACTGGGCCGAGGCGCGAACGCGGCGTTGGCGGCGCTACCCGGATTCACCCTGCCGGGCGACATCTCGGGTTCGGACCGCTTCTACGACCAGGACATCACCCGCCCGTTCGTCGTGCAGGACGGCCACATGGCCGTGCCGACCGGGCCCGGTCTGGGCGTCGAGCCGATTCCCGAGGTGCTCGCCGGTTTCACCGTGTCCACCGAGTGGATTCCCGGCTCTTGACGTGGGCGCGATCCCGCCGGATCCGCGCTAATGGACCGCCAGGATGCGCGATCGTAGCCAGTCCAACACGTTGTCGCGATCGGCGATCAGGTGTCTGGTCATCAGGATGTGGTCGGGTGCCAGTTGCCAGGCATGCTCGGTCTCTACCGGGATGACCGTCAGCCGCAGCCGGAACGGCCTCGACTGCCACATCTGCTGGGCCTGCCTTGCCAGTTCCTCCAGGCCCTCCCGCGGCGCCGAATGGGCACGTTTCGTCCGCGGGTCGCTGGCGATCGCGTCAGCCCACAGGCTCGCCCGCTCGTGGTACATCTGCAGCAGTACACGCAGCGACGGGGTACCGCTGAAGGCGCTGAACCGGGGCGATTGCAGGTCGTCGCCGGCGGCCGAACCGGCCGCGACCGCGTGCCGCCACCACCTGGACCACTCCCGGGCGGTCTGCTCCCGATCGAGTGGGCCGGCAAAAGGGTCGGGCAGCGCGACGACGCCGTTGGACGGTCGGCGTGCCCAGACCGGCCAGATGTTGCAGGACGGATCGAGCACCGGAATGTCGGGCGCCGTCAGCACCGTGAGACCGGCGATCTCCCGGATGTACAGCGCGATCACCAGAACGGACGGTTCGTCGACGGAGATCTGGCAACTCTCCGGTCCGACGATATACATAACGGACATCGTCCACGTCGGGACGCCGTTTTGCACGTGATTCCGCGCAGAGCCGTCGACCGGCGCCACCGGGCACCGGCCGAGGTTACCGGCCGATCATCAGACCGGCGGTGATCAGCACCGCGTACACGAATTCCAGCCGGCCGATTGCTCCAAGGGCCTTGATGAGGGCCAGGCCTTTTCCGCCGGCGGTCACCTGCCGGACCGGAGCGATCGCCAGTGGCAGGCTGAGCAGGGCCAACATGCACCAGGGATGGCGCACGCCGATGACGATCACCGCGAGAAAGGCACCGGCGATGGTCAGCACCAACACCGAGCGGGCCAGCCGGTCACCGAGCAGGACGGCCAGGGTCCGCTTTCCGGAGTCGGCGTCGGTGGACACGTCCCGCAGGTTGTTGATCATCAACAGCGCGCAGGCGAGCAGCCCGATGCCGATGGCGGCCGCGACCGAGCTGGGGGTGATGTGCCTGCTGTTGACGTAGGTGGTGCCAAGGACAGCCAGCAGACCGAAGAACAGGAAGACGAAGACCTCGCCGAAACCGGCGTACCCGTAGGGTTTGGGCCCACCGGTGTAGAACCAGGCGGCGGCGACCGCGGCCACGCCGAACGGGACCAGCCACCAGGTGGTAGAGGCAGCCAATACCAGACCGGCGATCCCGGCGATCCCGAAACAGGCGAAGGCGGCGAACTTGACCTGCTGCGGTCGCGCTGCGCCCGAGCCGACCAGGCGCATCGGTCCGACCCGCACCTCGTCCGTGCCGCGAATGCCGTCCGAGTAATCGTTCGCGTAGTTGACCCCGACCTGCAGGGCCAGCGAGACGACGAGCGCCAGCAGGGTCTTCCACCAGGAGAACTGGTGGATGGCGTAACCGGCGCCGGCCCCGACCAGAATCGGGGCCACCGCGGCCGGCAGGGTGCGCGGGCGCGAGGCGGAGACCCACTGGGTTGCTGTTGCCACGTGTGCAAACCCTAGCCGGGCCGCGCGGCGGTTCTCGCCAGCTGCACCCTTGCCAACCCGGCTGCCGCGGCTCGGTCGGGCTTGCCGGGGCCCCGGAGTGGAAGCTGGTGCACCACGACCAGCGAGCGCGGCTGCAGGGCGCGCGGTACGCCCGCCTGCTCGCAGGCCCGCAGCAGCTGCGGCAATTCGGGTGGAGCGTCCGGGTCGGCAGCCACCACGACTGCGGCGACCGTCTGGCCCCATTCCGGATCAGGCACCCCGACCACGACCACCTCGGCGACCGACGCGAGTCGGGTGATCGCCGCCTCCAGCAGGGCGGGCGCGATCTTCAACCCGCCGGTGACGATCACGTCGTCGATGCGGCCGAGTATCTGCAGCCGTCCGTCCGACCACTCGCCGAGGTCGTCCGTCAGGAAGGTCCGCCGTCCGTCGGCGGATCGCCGGAAGGCCGGGTGGGCGGGCAGGTTGCGGTAGCCACGCCCGACGACCGGGCCACCCAGCAGCACCCGCCCGTCGGCCTCGAGGGTGGCCTCGACGCCCGGTAGCGGCACCCCGTCGTAGATGCATCCACCGCAGGTCTCGCTCATGCCGTAGGTGGTGACGAGGTTGATCCGTGCCGCCCTGGCCCGGCCCTGCAGGGTGGCCGAGGTGACAGCGCCGCCGACCAGCACGCCGGTGAACGTGCGTAGCGCCGCCGCCGCCTCGTCGTCGGCGATGGCCCGTTGCAGCTGGGTGGGCACCAGGGAGACGTAGCGGGGTCCTGGTGGCAGCCCCTCGGTGGCGGTCACGAACCTTTCCGGGGTGAACGGCAGGCCGGTGTCCAGGATGTGCGGGGCGGTGCCGCCGGCCAGCGAGCGCAGCAGAACCTGCAGACCGGCGATGTGCTGCGCGGGCAGGGCCAGCAGCCAGTTGCCCGGCGGACCCAGCTGTCGCTGCGTGGCGGCCGCCGACGCGGCCAGCGCGGACCGGCTCAGCAGGGCGCCCTTGGGGACGCCGGTCGAACCCGACGTGCCGATCACCAGCACGGTCGGATCCTCCGGGTCGTCCTCATCGGCTGCCAGGGGCCGGCCGATGCCGAAAGCCGTGGTCAGCATCTCCGTCTGGGTCCGGTCGTCGGCGGCGACCGGAGCGAGCACCGGGCCGATCCCGGTCAGTGCATCGGCCAGCTCCGGCAATACCGCCAGCAGAGACTCGCCGGTGGGCATTTCCAGTAGTTCAACGGTGCGCGTCATGGGTGAGTGCGCCCGGTCGTCATACCGATCACCCTACGGTCGGACATTTTCACGCGATCCGAACACCGCATTGACCGAGCTCGATCAGCGGTGATGGATGGTCCGGCTGGTCACCCTCCTTGGGGGCCTGGTCGGGCAGGATGCAGGGACGGGCCTTGACCGCCGGGTCGTCGATCGCCGTGTGGTCGACGGCCGGCCATCGACCGCCTAGTGAGGGAGCAGCAGATGCAGGGGTCAACCGGTGTGGGCCCGGCCCGTGGTCTGGTCCTGGTGGTCGAGGACGAGAGCACCATCGCCGACGTGATCCGCAGGTACCTTGTCGCCGCCGGATTCTCGGTACAGACGACGGGGTTGGGACGTGACGCGCAGGCCATCATCCGGAGGGACCGGCCGGTGGCCGTGGTGATGGACATCGGGTTGCCGGACATCGACGGGCTGACCATCTGTCAACAGATGCGCGCGGCCGGGGACTGGACGCCGATCCTGTTCGTCACCGCCCGCGACGAGGACGTCGACCGCATTCTCGGACTCGAACTGGGAGGTGACGACTATCTGGTCAAGCCGTTCAACCCACGGGAGTTGGTGGCCAGGGTCCGTACCGTGCTCCGACGCTCCGGAGCGACGGTGGGCGCTTCGCCGGTGCTGGTCGCCGGACGGCTGCGGGCTGACACCTCGCAGCGTCGGGTCTGGGTCGACTCGGAGGAGATCGCCTTGACTGCGACAGAATTCGACCTGCTGGTACACCTGATGAAGCAGCCCGAGCGAGTGTTCGACCGGCAGAGCCTACTCAGTTCGGTCTGGGGATACGCTGCGGCGGCGGGCCTTCGAACGGTGGATGTGCACATCGCCGCGCTGCGGTCGAAGCTTGGTGATGCCAGCCCGATCAGGACGGTGCGGGGGGTCGGCTATGCGGTCGAGTCCGGCTGACCCCGATGCGGTGAACACCTCACCATCGGCCGTCGTTGCAGACGGCGACGGCAGCCGCACATCGCTGGCGCTGCAGATCACCGTCCTGGTGGTGTCGGTGGCGATCGCGGTCGCGATCGTCGCCGGTGTGGTGGGTGCCGCGATGATCCGCAATACGGCGGTGGATGTCACCAGGAATTACCTGTCCAACCAGGCGGAGGTGATCAGAGCGCAGATCACCGGGGAAGAGCCCGGATACCGGATCGGACTGGTGAAATTGGCCCAGGTTTTCGCCCAGCAGGGCATCTCGGTCGTCACCGTGACCAGGAACGGCAAGGTGGACGGGGCGAATGCGCAAGCCGTCAAGATCGCCAGTGGTGCCGGAGTCGCCGCACTGCCGGCCAGTGGGTCGATGTCCAGAACGGTCACCGTCGGCGGCCGGACCCAGCTGCTGGAAGCGCGCTCGGCAGGCGGCCGGATCTTCGCCTTGGTGGCCTCCGCCGATATCGGTGCCGACACGCAGAAGACGTTGCAGCGCAGGGTGCTGCTGGCATTGGCAATCGGTCTGATCGCCGCCGTGATCGGCGGACTGGTGATCGCCCGGCTGGTGACAAGACCGCTGCGGCGGACGGCGGACGTCGCCAGGGCAATGGGCGCCGGCTCGCGGGGGACCAGAGCGCCGGTGGCCGGCCCGAGCGAGGTCGCCGATGTGGCGCTCGCCGTCAACGGACTGGCGGATGCCCTGCAGCACAGCGAATCACGGCAACGCGAGTTCTTGACGTCGGTGTCGCACGAACTGCGCACGCCGCTGGCGGCGATCAGTGGGCAGGCCGAGGCGCTCAGCGACGGGATCGTCCCGGCCGAGGAGGTGACCCAGGTGGGCCGGACAATTCGGGCGGAGTCGGCGCGGCTGCAACGGCTGGTGTCCGATCTGCTGGATCTGGCTCGTCTGGGGGCCGATTCGTTCCGGCTGGAATTGTTGCCGTGCGACCTGAGCGGGTTGGTCCGAGAGATGGCGGTGGTGTGGCAGGTGCGCTGCGATCAGCGTGCTGTGCCACTGATCGTGCACGTCCCCCCGTCCCCGCTGGTGGTGGTGACCGACGCACGCCGACTCAGGCAGGTACTGGATGGGTTGGCGGAGAATGCACTTCGGTTGTTGGCGCCGGGCCGCCCGCTGGTTCTGGCGCTGACCGGGGGGCCGTCCGCGGTGACGGTGCAAGTGCGCGACGGCGGGCCCGGGTTGACTGCGGAGGACTATCCGGTGGCGTTCGAGCGCGGCCTGCTCCATGACCGGTACCGGGGTAGGCGGCCCGGCGGTGCCGGGCTGGGGCTGGCGCTGGCGCACAGCCTGGTGACGCGGCTGGGCGGCACCATCAGCGCCGGGCCGGCTCCCGAAGGCGGGGCCTGCTTTTCGGTCGAGCTGCCGCCCGGTTGACAGGGGTTCTCGGCGACGCTCGTCCACCATTCGAACTGCCTGTCAGGTACAGCTCGTCTGCCGGGGCGTATCGCAGCAGTGCACCGATCCCGCTCGGGGCCGGCTCCGGAGTGCCTTGGGTACTTCTGCTCAAACCTGTTGGGGGTGTTCATGTCACGCGAGCCGAAACCAGTCGTCGGTGAGCTCGTGGACTGGGTTGGACACTCGCCCGATCGGTTGCAGGCCAGGCGAGTGGGCCTCGCCGATTTGGAACGCCGGGCCAGGCACGTTGCGTCCTGGCTGCCGCCTATGGTCGGCTCCCGCCGTTTGGGATCGAGCCACCGCACGGAGCTCATCGCTGTCGGGGGTCGGTGTTCTACTTGGCCATTCGGAAATCAGTGGGAGGCGTGATGACGGCGCAGGTGCTGGACCGTCGTTCGCTCAACCGTGCGCTGTTGGCAAGGCAACTACTGCTGGACCGGAGCCGGTTGTCACCGCTGGCCGCGATCGAGCACCTGGTGGGCATGCAGGCGCAGCTGCCGACCCCGCCGTACTTCGGATTGTGGGCGCGGCTCGCCGATTTCAACCCCGATGAACTCTCGCAGTTGTTCACAACGCGCCAGGTGGTTCGTATCGCCCTGATGCGCTCCACCGTCCATCTGGTGAGCGCGCCGGACTGTCTGGCCCTGCGGCCCGTGCTGCAGCAGGCGGTCGGCCGCGGGATGACACCGGGCAGCCAATTCGGGAAGGCCCTCGCCGACGTCGATCTGACCGAGGCGGCGACCCTCAGTCGCCAGCTCGTGGAAGCAAAGCCGATGACGGGCAACGAGATCGGGCTGGCCCTACAGGAGCGATGGCCGGGCGTGGACGGCCGCGCGCTTGCCTATGCGGTGCGGGCGCGGGTGCCACTCGTCCAGGTGCCGCCGCGTGGCACCTGGGGCGGGGTAGGTCAGGCCAGGTGCACCAGCGCCGAGCACTGGCTGGGTCGGCCGCTGGCCGAGCCGGATGTGGCCGTTGTGGTGCGCCGGTATCTGGCCGCGTACGGCCCGGCCAGCGTTCGCGATGCGCAGGCCTGGTCGGGACTCACGGGCCTGGGAGCCATTTTCGACGCGCTCCGACCTGAACTCCTCACGTTCGTCGACGAGTCCGGTGTTGAACTCTTCGACCTGCCGACCGCTCCGCGGCCATCGGCCGACACCCCGGCGCCGGTCCGGCTGTTGGCCGATTTCGACTCTATTCTGCTGTCCCACTTCGATCGATCGCGGATATTCGAGCCGCAACACAAGGCGCTGATCTTCAGCGTCAATGGAATCATTCATTCCTCGGTGCTGGTCGACGGGTTCGTCAGGGGGCTGTGGAGCATCACAGTGGGCAAAGATGTTGCAGTGCTCAGCGTCACGCACCTACCTGCCGAGGACTGGATCATCACCAAGCGGGACCAGGTGGCAATTATCCGGGAAGCACGCAGGCTTCTCAAGTTTGCGGTACCGGGGAAAACTCACCAGGTTCTCGTCCAGGACGCCTGCTAGTGGGGGCGCCGCCGCGGCGCGGGGCAGGATCTACCGGGTGAACCTCGTTCGGCTCCTCGCCACTGCCAGGGTCTTCGCCATCCCGCTGCGCGACCGGTTTCGGGGTGTCACTGTGCGCGAGGGTGTGGTGCTCGAAGGGCCGGCAGGGTGGGCCGAGTTCGCCCCGTTCACCGACTACGACGATCATGCGGCCCTGCCCTGGTTGCAGGCGGCCATCGATACCGCCGAAAACGTCTGGCCCGTACCGGTCCGAGACACCATCGAGATCAACACCACAGTTCCGGTGGTCGCTGCGGCCCGCGCCGCCGAGATGGTCACCGCGTCCGGTTGCCGCACTGCCAAGGTCAAGGTCGGCGGTCTGGACGGAAGTGCAGGCGGAGCGGGCATTCCGAACACGATCGAAGCCGACCGGGAACGGCTGGCCGCGGTTCGCGACGCACTGGGGCCGACCGGGAGGATCCGGATCGACGCGAACGCGGGCTGGACGATTTCCGAAGCGCTGCAGGCGATCCCGCTACTGGACCGGGCGGCGGGCGGACTGGAGTATGTGGAACAACCGTGTTCCTCCATCGACGAACTGGCTGCCGTCCGGCGCCGGGTCGGCGTGCCCATCGCGGCAGATGAGTCGATTCGCAGGGCAGAGGATCCGATGCGGGTGGCGCTGGCCGGGGCCGCCGACATCGCGGTGGTCAAGGTCGCGCCGCTGGGCGGCGTCCGGCGAGCCCTGCGGATCGCGGAGTCGACCGGGTTGCCCATCGTGGTGTCGTCGGCGGTGGACAGCGCGGTGGGGCTGGCCGCCGGCCTGGCGCTGGCCGGAGCACTGCCGGTGCTGGACCACGCTTGTGGTCTTGGTACCGCGAGTCTGCTGGTCGGGGACCTCAGTTCGGGCGGGTTCATCCCCATCGGTGGCCGGCTCACGGTGCCGATCAGTGCGCCCGTCCCCGACAACATCGACCAATTCGCCGCCAACGCGGAACGGACTGCCTACTGGCTGGCTCGCCTGTCCAGGGTCGCCGCATTGCTCCACCCCTGAGGCGGGGGCCCGGCCAGGCGCTCATCAACTTCGGCGCCGCTCACG
Organism: Mycobacteriales bacterium; assembly: GCA_038229825.1. Classification (GTDB taxonomy): domain Bacteria; phylum Actinomycetota; class Actinomycetes; order Mycobacteriales; family Nakamurellaceae; genus Nakamurella. The sequence continues at coordinate 68,234 of JBBROB010000011.1, read as the reverse complement.
AACTTGCTGCTGGTGGGACGGCTGAGCAGCGAGTCGACGATTTCGGGCGCGTGGGCGAAGTTGATGACCGCCGGGGCCGACGCGCTGGCCTGAGAGAATGACCAGGTGAATCCATCGACCGCATTTGCCGGAGTGCTGGTCGACGAACTGATCGCGGGCGGTGTCACCGATGCCGTATTGGCGCCCGGTTCACGCAATGCCCCGTTGTCCATTGCGCTGTTCGACGCGGATGCCAACGGCCGGCTTCGACTGCACGTGCGGATCGACGAGCGCACCGCCGGGTTCCTGGCGCTCGGGTTGGCGCGCGGCAGCGGCCGGCCGGTCGTGGTGGTCACCACCTCCGGTACCGCGGTGGCAAACCTGCATCCCGCGGTGCTCGAGGCTCATCACGGGGGTGTCCCGCTGCTCGTCCTCTCGGCCGATCGGCCGCCGGCGCTGCGTGACGTCGGCGCGAACCAGGTGATCGACCAGCGTGGCGTCTTCGGGCCGGCGCTGCGCTTCTGGCACGAGTTCGGGGTGGCCACCGACAGGCCGGGCCAGAACGCCCTGTGGCGTTCGATGGTGTGCCGGGCCCTGTCGAACGCGCTGGGCGCCGGTACCGGGTTTGCCGGGCCGGTGCAGCTGAACGTCCCTCTGATGGAGCCGCTGCTGCCGGACGATGCCGGTGCGGGTTGGCCCGAGTCCTTGGAAGGGCGGCGAGGGCCGGCCGGTGCGGTCGGCCCGTGGACCGCCATCGACACCACTGCGCAGGTCGGCCTGGGTCAGTTGATTCCGGCGCCGGCCGACGGTGAGCGCGTGCTGTTCCTCGGCGATCTGACCCACCCGGCAGCGGGCCCTCTCGCCGCCCAAGGGCAGGTGGTGATCTCCGAGGCGGGCGGCGCTGCGGGCTCGGCCGTTGTGTCATCGGGGATGCATCTGCTGGGTCTGCCCGGATTCGTCGAAGCCGCGTCACCGGACCGGGTGGTGGTGCTCGGCCGGCCGACCATGTACCGGCAGACCACCGCGATGCTGACGGATCCGAGAATCGCGGTCGATGTGGTCGCTTGGCCGTTTTCCTATGCCGATCCGGCGGGCGGTGCCCGGCGGGTGGCACCCGCGCTGGCACCGCTGCCAGGACGGGCCGATCCCGACTTCGTTCAGATCTGGCAAGAGGCGGAAAATGCTGCAGCGCAGCAGATCCGGCAGATCATCGAGGAGATGGACATCTCCTGCTCATTCCGGCTGGCCGCGCAGTTGGTGGCCGAGCTGCCCGATGGGTCCACGCTGGTGCTGGGATCGTCCCAACCGCCGCGGGACGTGGGGTTGGCCTCCGCCCCGCGGGGCGGTGTGCGAGTGGTCGCCAATCGCGGAGTCGCCGGAATCGACGGCACCGTGTCGACCGCGGTCGGTGTAGCCCTTGCCAACCCATCCGGGCCGACCGTCGCACTGATGGGCGACCTGACCTTCCTGCACGACATGACCGGTCTGGTGATCGGCCCGCACGAGCCGCGGCCCGACCTGACCATCGTTGTGTCCAACAACGGCGGGGGCGGGATCTTCCACACCCTTGAGCCAGGAGAGCCGTTGCACGCCAAAGCGTTCGAGCGCGTCTTCGGTACCCCGCACGATGTGCAACTGGCCGGTCTGGTGGAAGCCGCCGGCTGGGAACACGTCTTCGTCTCCTCCGGCGACGAGCTTGCCGAGGCCATCGCAGACCCGTCGGGAATCAGAGTGGTGGAGGTGCCGACCAACCGCACCGATCTGCGCGAGGTCCAGTCCCGGATCCGGGCTGCCGTTTCGGGCGCCGTTCACGGCTGACCGTGCCCAGCCGGGCCGCCGGAACGTCGCGCCCAGCCGGTCGGCGCAGACCGAAGTGCCGGACACTCCGGAAATCGAGCCGGCGGTTTCGGGCGAGTCAGATGCGCCGGGCAGGAGCGTATGCCTACAAACGCGGCGTGGTCAGCGTTGGGCTTCGAGGGCGTCGCGGATGGGGATCATCTTGACCTGCGCCTCGCGGGCCTCGGTGTCGGGGTCGGAGTCGGCCACGATCCCGCACCCGGCCATCATCCTGACGGTGTGCCCGGAAACCAGAGCGCAGCGGAGCGCGATGGCGAACTCCCCGTCGCCGGAAGCGTCCATCCAACCGATCGGCGCGGCATAGCGGCCGCGCGGAGCCGGCTCCAGCTCTCTGATGAGTGCCCGCGCAAGGTAGCTGGGCGTGCCGCCGACTGCCGCGGTCGGGTGGAGCAGGGCGGCCAGTTCCAGTGCGCTCGGCCCGCCCGGGCTCAGATGCCCGGTGATATCGGTGGCCAGGTGGGTCAGGTTGGCCAGGGTCAGGGGATGCGGGCCATCCGGCACGTCCAGATCCGAGATCACGCCGCCGAGCACCTTGGCCACCGAGTCGACCGCGAAAGCGTGTTCCGCCAGGTCCTTTCGGCTCAGCATCAGGTCGGCGGCAACCGGGTCGCCGGCGTGCACGGCCCAGGCGGTCCCGGCCAGCACTCGTGAGGTGATGGCGCCGTCCACCCGGCGGATCAGCATCTCCGGGCTGGCCCCGACGAGTCCGTCGACGGAATAGGTCCAGCAACTCGGATAGGCGGCGGCCAACTCCCGCAGCAGGTGCCGCTCGTCCACAGCGTTCTCGGTTGTGGCCTCCAGATCGTGAGCGAGCACCACCTTGTCCAGTTGCCCGGCTTGAATGCGCACCGTCGCTGCCACCACCGCCGAGGTGAAGCCGGCCACCGAGAGGGCGCCGTCGGAGTAGCTGATCCGTCCGGGCGGCCGGATCGGAGTCGGCTCGCCGAGACCCGGACTTCCGATCACAGTGCTGAAGGCCACGCCGGACCGCTGGCCGATCACGACAGCAGGCACAACGGCGACCGAGATGTCAGCGTCGTCGAATCCGAGCGAGACGAAGGCGATCGGACCGCTGCCGGGCAGCCCGACCTCGTCGGAGACGTCCAGATCGGCGACCACAGCGTCGAACCAGGATCGGATCTCCGATGCTGCGGCCGGGCCCTTCGTGGTCATCCGGGCATGCTCGCCCCAACCGATCAATCCGTCGCCGTTCCGCAGGAACGACAGTGCTCCGTTGGCCGCCGGTGCCGCCGCGACCAGGTCGACGGGCACCGGCAGCGGGCGGCTGATTGCCCGGATCTGGGCCGGGGCTGCTGCAGAGGCGGACACGATGCTCCAGGGTAGACCGACTGGCCAGGGGACTCTCGGCGCTGAGACGGGCGCCACGTCGACGGTGCCGGCACCGCCGGTCGAGCCAATGCCGGTAGCCGAGTGGCTCAGCAGTCGTACTTTGGTCGCTCCTAGACTCGACCGCATGCCCAGCGACAGCCCACTCCCGACGCCGGGCAGCGCAAAAGCGCAGCAGGGCACCGGCGCACGGCGGCAGGACAGCGGGGTCGCCCATCAGGGCAGCCGGCCGGTCCAGGGGCTCGCACCGAAGGCAGGTCGGCCACGACGGTTCGCGCCCGGCGGTGGCGCCTTGCTGGCTTCCTGGATCGTGCTCACGGCCATCGCCGCCATCACCCTGATGATCGCGGCGCTGGTGGTCGGCATGCGACTGGACGACGGGCAGATCAACGGGCACCTTGGCACCGCGACCGCCACCGTGCTCTCGGTCTCCCCGCTGCAGACCGGCATCGAGTTCGTCGACGCCGCCGGTGCCGCCGTTCGCCCGCCGAACGGTGTGCTCTACCCGGGTCTGCTCTCGGTGGGCCAACGGTTCATGGTCGAATATTCGACGCTGGACCCGACCGTGGTCCGGGTCGGTGGCCGCACCGCTGCAGTGGGCGATCTGGTGCTCGGGATCACCGTGGGGGCGACCTGGGTGATCGGCCTGCTGCTGGTTCTCTGGCTGCGGCGGCGGTCACTGATGATGGCAGGCAACCCGGCCGGCCGAAGAGTGTTCGCTACTCGCGCGCCCCGTTGACCAGTGCGACGACCTCGTCGACCACGTCCGGTGGCGCGACTATCAGCCCGTCGAGCGGGAGCACGCCGGCCTTGCCATCCAGATCCGTGACTGCCATCCCGGCCTCCGACGCCAGGCAGACCGCGGCGGCCACGTCCCAGACGTGATAACCGGCAGAGGGCAGCACGGCTGCGGCCGCCCGTCCCAGCGCGACCTGGGTGACGGCCAACGCCGACGACCCGACCATCCGCAGGCCGGCGTGCGCCGCCCTGGCCCGGTCGATCAGCGGGGCCAACTGCGGCCGCTCACCAGGCCTGCTGGGTTCGGCGAACACGAGTGAGCCGGTGACGGAGGTGAGCGTGCTCGGCGGCACCCGGCGTCCGTTCGCCCGGAGGCCGCGGCCGCGGGCGGCTGCGTAGATCTGGCCCTGGTAGGGATCGGCGATCACACCGACCAATGGGCCGTAGGCGTCGACGAGAGCCAGCGAGTAGCAGCACCAGGGGATTCCGGCCACATAGTTGGCGGTGCCATCCACCGGGTCGACGATCCACAGCAGGTCAGGCGTACCGGGTTCGCCGGGCAGCCCGAACGGGTTCCCGCCTTCGGTCGAGGTTCCGTATTCCTCGCCAAGGACCGCACTGCCAGGGAACTCGGCGGCGATGACGCGACGGGTGTGGCGTTCGAGGGTGCGGTCGGTTTCGGTGACCCAGTCGAACGGATGAGCCTTCGCACCGGGGGAGGCCATCCGACCGGCGGTGGCAGTGATTACTTCGGCGGCATCGTTGGCCAACCGTCCGGCCAGGTCGAGCGCACGGGAGATCAGCCCAGCCGGAAGAGCGTTGACACCGTCGACTGCGTTCATTGCGGGAGACCCCATCCTTACAGCATGTCGAGCTGGTGTGTCGAACCGGTCACCCGGTGATGAATGTGCCGTGCCCTTCTGGTGACCATCGTCCGCTGATGTCGGACGGGTGGGCGAAGGTCGGCTAGGTGACGTAATGAATCGCGTAGCGACAACCGGCGGCTGAGCCCCGCAGCAAACGGGCGCAAGGTAGTGCCGGCAGGACGCATGCGCGACCAGTCGACAGCAGACCGGATCGGTTCCCCTCGGTAGGCTCTTGAGTCATGGGACGCGCCGGGCTGGAAAAGAACCCGCAGCAGGTGGCCGCGATGTTCGACGGGGTGGCCGGTCGCTACGACCGGACCAACACGCTGTTGTCGTTCGGGCAGGACCGGCGCTGGCGGCGGCACAGCGTCAGGGCGCTGCATCTGATGCCGGGCCGAAAGGTACTCGACGTGGCCGCCGGCACTGCGGTGTCGACGCAGGAACTGGCCGAGACCGGGGCCTGGAGCGTCGCCGCCGACTTCTCCCTCGGCATGCTGGTGGCCGGCGCCGCCCGGCGGGTGCCCAAAGTCGCCGGAGACGCGATGAGGCTGCCGTTCGGCGATGCCAGCTTCGATGCGGTGACCATCTCCTTCGGCCTGCGGAACGTGCAGGACCCCGAGGTGGCACTTGCCGAATTCGCGCGGGTGACCAAGCCAGGCGGCGAGCTGCTGGTCTGCGAGTTCTCCAGGCCGAGGCCGGCACCGGTCGGCTGGGTCTACCGCTGGTATCTGGCGAATGTGCTGCCCAGGCTCGCCCGGCGGTTCTCCTCCAACCCGGAGGCCTACACCTACCTCGGCGAGACCATCAATTCATGGCCCGACCAGCCCACGCTGGCCCGCATGATCACCAGGGCCGGATGGGCCGAGGTGGCCTGGAAGAACATGACCTTCGGTGTCGTCGCACTGCACCATGCGGTACGAGCCGGTTCCTGAGCCGCCGGACCCGCTCCCCACCCCGGCCGAGATGATCTGCGGGCGGGCGAGTCGAAGTGCCCCGGCGGTCTCGCGAGGCTGTGAGCCGTCTTACACTGAGCACGCGTCACTTCGTGAACAGATTCACAATCTCGTCCACGACGTCGACCCGGGGCCTGCCGCCGCACATCCTCGAGGTAGACGGCAACATCGGCGTGAAGGGAAAGTGAGTTTCGAGATGGTCTCAGCAACGAGTGGTCCGGGTGCGGGCGACCCGGGCGTCAAGCATCCGGATACCAGCGCGGACGTCATCATCGTCGGGGCCGGACCGGCGGGTTCGACGGCTGCCACCTATCTGGCGCGTTCCGGGGTCGACGTACTGCTGCTGGAGAAGGCGGTCTTCCCCCGCGACAAGGTGTGTGGGGACGGGCTGACCCCGCGCGGCACCAAACAGGTACTGGCCCTGGGTATCGACGTCTCCGGCGACGACTGGCTGCGCAACAAGGGCCTACGGGTGGTCGGCGGCGGGACCTCCCTGGAGATGCCCTGGCCCAACCTGCACGACTATCCCGATTTCGGGCTGGTGCGCCCGCGACGGGACTTCGATCAGATGCTCGCCGACCTGGCCGTCAAAGCCGGAGCGCGGCTGCACGTCGGTACCAACGTCACCGCGCCGATCCAGGACGAGCGGACCGGCCGGATCGTCGGCGTCACCGCCAAGACCGAAGACGGGCCGGTGTCGTTCCACGCGCCTTTGGTGATCGCGGCTGACGGTGTATCCGCGCGGATGGCGCTCGGCATGGGCATCAACAAGCGCGATGACCGCCCCCTTGGAGTGGCGGTGCGCCGGTACTACCACTCGCCGGCCAAGACGCACGACGACTACCTGGAGTCCTACCTGGAACTCTGGGACCGGTCGGACGCTCGCGACCCGAAATTGCTGCCGGGGTATGGCTGGATCTTCGGCCTCGGTGACGGCACCGTGAATGTCGGCCTCGGCATGCTCAACTCGTCGAAAGCCTTCGGCAAGACCGACTACCGCAAGCTGCTGAAGACCTGGCTGGACGGCACCCCGGAAGAGTGGGGCCTCCGCGAGGAGAACGCCATCGGCGGTACCGGCGGGGCCGGCCTGCCGATGGGGTTCAATCGCACGCCGCACTACGTCAACGGGCTTGTGCTACTGGGCGATGCGGGCGGCTCGGTCAACCCGTTCAACGGCGAGGGCATCGCCTACGCGATGGAGTCGGCCGCCCTGGCAGCGGAATCGGTGCTGCAGGCACTGGGCCGTCCCGATGGACCCAGCCGGGAAGCGGCCCTGGAGGGCTACGCCGCCGCCATGAAGGATCACCTCGGCGCCTACTATCGACTGGGCGGTATGTTCTCCACGCTGATCGGCAAGCCCAGCATCATGAAGACCGCGACCAGGCTCGGACTGCCGCGCAAGCGATTGATGTACCTGGTGCTGAAACTGCTGGCCGGACTCTACGACAGCCGGGACGGCGATTGGGCGGACAAAGTCGTTCGCTCGCTGACCAGAATGGTTCCCAGTGTCTAGCGACCGATCGGGGAGTTGAAACCTCATGAGTGCGTATTTGCCGATTCTGATCCTGCTGGTGGTGGGCGGCGGATTTGCCGTCACCAGTGCAACTCTGATCACCGACAAGCTGGGACCGCGACGGTTCAACCGGGCCAAGCTGGACGCGTACGAATGCGGAATCGAGCCGACGCCGCTCCCGGCCGGCACCGCCGGACGCTTTCCGATCAAGTTCTACCTGACTGCAATGTTGTTCATCGTCTTCGATATCGAGATCATCTTTCTCTACCCGTGGGCGCAAAGTGCTGTTCAGCTCGGTGTTTTCGGATTGATCGAGATGGGTCTTTTCATCGTGACGGTCTTCGCCGCCTATGCTTACGTGTGGCGTCGGGGAGGCCTGGATTGGGACTGAAGGCCGATGCGGCGGTTTCGGCCGGTAATTTGGGACATCCCGTTTTCATGTCAATCTCTTTACTGCAACAGGCTGGTCACTCCTGCCGAGCGGTGATGAAAGAGCAGAGCGGAGCAGCGAATGGGTCTTGAGGAAAAGCTCCCGAACGGCATCCTGCTGACCGGAGTCGAGAAACTGGTCAACTGGACCAGGAAGGCATCGTTGTTCCCGGTGACCTTCGGGCTGGCCTGCTGCGCCATCGAGATGATGACGACCGGCGCCCCGCGATATGACCTGGGGCGGTTCGGGATGGAGGTCTTCCGGGCCTCGCCGCGGCAGGCCGACCTGATGATCGTCGCCGGCCGGGTCACCCAGAAGATGGCGCCGGTCCTCCGGCAGATCTATGACCAGATGGCCGAACCGAAGTGGGTCATCGCCATGGGTGTCTGTGCCTCGTCAGGCGGGATGTTCAACAACTATGCCGTCGTGCAGGGGGTCGACCACATCGTTCCGGTCGACATGTACCTGCCCGGTTGCCCTCCCCGCCCGGAGATGCTGATCGACGCCATCCTGAAGTTGCACGCCAAGATCATGGACGAGCCGCTCGGGTCGGTCAGGGCAGGCGAGAAACTCGGCGAGCGAACCAATCTGGTGCCGTCGTCGGTCCGCTATGGACGCAACGGCGTCGTCCACGGTCGGCTCTCGCCGTCCGATGCCGAGCTCGAAGCGTCCGCGCAGGCCGTGGAGAGCGCGCAGTGGAAGGCGGTGCGTCCATGACCGGCCCGGACCAGCCGAAAGCCGCTGCGTCGGGCAACCAACCGGGAGATCTGGCACCGGGCGCGGCCTCGTCGGTTGATTCGCCGGCGACTGCACCGGAGGGCGGGACAACCGACGCGTCGCACCAGAGCCCGACACCCGGTACGGCGGTGGTCGGTCAGCAGGTGCCGGGCGCCGATCTTGCTTCCACCGCACTGCATGAGCCGACCGGTCCGGGCCTTTCGCCGGTCGGCGTCGAGCGCGTCGGCATGTTCGGCGTCCATGGTTCCGGCGACACCTCCGGGTTCGGCCTGCTGGTCAGTGCGCCCTACGCCCCCGCCCCCGCCGAACGACCGTTCGGCGGCTACTTCGACGAGGTGGCCGACGCGTTGGCGGCGGCGATGCTGGAGCGATCCATTCCCGCGTCGGCCCTGCTGCAGACCACCGTGGCGAACGGCGAGATCACCTTCTACTTCTCCCGCGACCATCTGTCGGCGCTGTTCTGGGCGTTACGTGACGATCCGTCGCTGAAGTTCGAGTTCGCCTCTTCGATCTCCGGTGTCGACTACGGGCCGGCCGTCCCCCGGCGGCTGCACGTCGTCTACGAACTCCTGTCGATGACCTATCGGCGCCGGATCCGGCTGGAGGTCGCGGTGGGGGTCGAGGATCCGCATGTGCCCAGCGCAGTGGGTACGTATCCCACGGCCGACTGGCACGAGCGTGAGACCTGGGACATGTTCGGTGTCATCTTCGACGGGCATCCGGGGCTCACCCGGATCCTGATGCCCGACGACTGGGACGGCCACCCGCAGCGCAAGGACTATCCCCTCGGCGGTATTCCGGTGGAGTACAAGGGCGCCGAAATTCCCGCACCCGATCAGCGGAGGTCGTACTCGTGACTCAGACACCGCCCGTCACTCCGGCTGAGCCGGTGTTCGCCGAGGACTTCCTGCCCGATGACGTCAGAGGCGGCGACCGCCCCCGGGTGGCCAGGGCCACCTCCACCACCGAAGGGCGGGTCTTCACCGTCACCGGCGGCGACTGGGACGACATGCTCGCCGAGGGCAACTTCGGCGCGGCCGGCGGTGACACGCCCGACAGCGAAGAACGAATCATCGTCAACATGGGCCCGCAGCACCCGTCCACCCACGGCGTGCTGAGGCTGATTCTGGAGATCGAGGGCGAGACCGTCGTGCAGGCGCGCTCGGTGATCGGCTACCTGCACACCGGTATCGAGAAGTCCTGCGAATTCCGCAACTGGACGCAGGGCGTCACGTTCGTCACCCGTGCCGACTATCTCTCGCCGGCCTTCAACGAGGCCGCCTACTGCATGGCGATCGAGAAGTTGCTGCAGATCGAGGTGCCCCGCCGGGCGCAGGTGATCAGGGTGCTGCTGATGGAGCTGACCCGGATCTCCTCGCACCTGGTGGCCATCGCCACCGGCGGTATGGAACTGGGTGCGCTGACCGGTATGACCGCGGGTTTCCGCGAGCGGGAGGTGGCTCTGCACCTGATGGAGTTCCTGACCGGCCTGCGGATGAACATGGCCTTCATCCGGCCCGGTGGGGTGGCCCAGGAACTGCCGGCCGACTCCATCGAGCACATCAACGCGTTCATCAAGACGATGGAAACGCGGATGCCGGAATACGACAAACTGCTGACCGGGCAACCGGTATGGAAGATGCGGACGAAGGGCGTCGGGATCCTGCCGCTGGAAGCCTGCATGCAGCTGGGTATCACCGGTCCGGTGCTGCGGTCGGCGGGGCTGCCCTGGGATCTGCGAAAGACCATGCCGTACTGCGGTTATGAGGAATATGACTTCGAGGTACCGACAGCCACCGAGGCCGACTGCTACGCACGCTATCTCTTGCGGGTGGCCGAGATCCGGGAATCGCTGAAGATCATGAAGCAGAGCGTGGTCAAATTGGCCGAGCCGGGGCCGGTGATGGTGGCGGACAAGAAGATCGGCTGGCCGGCGCAACTGTCCATCGGCGCCGACGGGATGGGTAACTCACTCGAGTACATCAGGAAGATCATGGGCAGCTCGATGGAGTCGCTCATCCACCACTTCAAGCTCGTCACCGAGGGTTTCCACGTGCCGGCCGGCCAGGCCTACGTCGCGATCGAGAATCCGCGCGGCGAAATGGGCTGCCACGTGGTGTCCGACGGCGGCACCAAGCCGTTCCGGGTTCACCTGCGGGACCCCGGATTCGTGAACCTGCAGGCGATGCCGGCGATGAGCGAGGGCAGCCTGATCGCCGATGTCGTCGCTGCCGTTGCCTCCATCGATCCGGTGATGGGCGGGGTGGACAGGTGAGTTTCGGAGATGGAATCGAGCGAGCACCGCAAAGCCGCAGGGCTCCGCGAGCGCAGGGAAGCGAGCATGGCAGGCGCTCCGGCGCCGAGGAGCGGAGCGCACACGGTGCGAGTCATCGTGACGGAGCGGACCGAGAATGGAATCGACCATGAGCTCCCGTATCGGCGTTCCGGAATTCCTGGCGACCGACGCCGTCTTCGATCAGCTGACCCACGATCGGGCCGCCGAACTCATTGCCAGGTATCCAGTCTCCCGATCGGCACTGCTGCCACTGTTGCACCTGGTCCAGTCGGTGGAGGGATTCGTCAGCCAACCCGGTATCGAGTTCTGCGCAGCCCGGTTGGGGCTGACCTCCGCCGAGGTTTCCGCGGTGGCGACCTTTTACACGATGTACAAGCGCGAGCCCTGCGGTCAGCATCTGATCAGCGTCTGCACCAACGCGCTCTGCGCGGTGCTCGGCGGCGACGCCATCTTCGCGACGCTGGCGAACCATCTCGGTATCGGGAACGAGGAGACCGCCGGCGAGCCGGGCGCAGTTGGGTCGATCACCCTGGAGACAGCCGAATGCCTGGCTGCCTGCGACCACGCACCGGTGCTGCAGGTCAACTACGAGTACTACGACAACCAGACACCCGACGCGGCACTGGATCTGGTAGCGGCTCTGCAGGCGGGCCAGAAGCCCGATCCCACCCGGGGGGCTCCGCTCACCGACTTCCGCACCGTCGAACTCGAGATCGCCGGAATCATGCCTGATCTCGCGGCCGAGGTGGACGGTCCCTCGGTGTCGGAGATGACGCTGCGCGGTTCGGTGCTGGCCGAGCAGACCGGCCAGCGCGCACCGGCGATGCCCGATCACGTCGAATTCCCGCCCCTCCCGGAGAAGAAGTGACGTCATGACTGCTGCTGTCGAGCCATCCAAGGGCGCCCCGGGCGGCCCTGCCCAGATGACCCCGGTACTGACCAGACGGTGGGCGTCCCCGCGGTCCTGGTCGATCCAGACCTACCGGCGGCTGGACGGCTATCTGGCGTTGCCGGTGGCTCTGCAGACCGACCCGCGCCGGCTCGTCGAACTGATGAAGAACTCAGGATTGCGCGGACGCGGCGGCGCCGGGTTTCCAACGGGCCTGAAGTGGTCGTTCCTGCCGCAGGGCGACGGGAAGCCGCATTACCTGGTCGTCAACGCCGACGAGGGAGAGCCGGGCACCTGCAAGGACATTCCGTCGATGATGGCCGATCCGCACGCGCTGATCGAGGGCTGCATCATCACCTGTTTCGCCATCCGGAGCGAGTACTGCGCAATCTATGTCCGGGGCGAGGCGATCCATTCGCTGCGGCGGCTGACCAATGCCGTCAACGAGGCCAAGGCGGCCGGGTTCCTCGGGCAGAACATCCTCGGCACCGGATTCAACCTGGAGATCGTCGTGCATGCCGGCGCCGGCGCCTACATCTGTGGCGAAGAGACGGCGCTGCTCGATTCGCTGGAGGGTCGCCGGGGTCAACCCCGTCTGAAGCCGCCGTTTCCGGCAGTGGCCGGCCTCTACGCCTGCCCAACGGTCGTCAACAATGTGGAGACGATCATGTCGGTGCCGCCGATCGTGCTCGGCGGCAGCGACTGGTACCGGTCGATGGGGACCGACAAGTCGCCCGGCCCGAAGATCTACTCGCTCTCCGGCCACGTGACCAGGCCGGGGCAGTACGAGGCCCCGATGGGGACCACCTTGCGGCAGCTGCTGGAATCGGCCGGCGGCATGCTGGACGGCATCCCATTGAAGTTCTTCACCCCGGGCGGATCGTCGACGCCGATCTTCACGCCGCAACACCTGGACGTGCCGCTGTCCTTCGACGATGTGGCCGCCGCCGGATCCATGCTGGGGACGACGGCACTGATGTGTTTCAACGAGACCGTCTCGGTGCCATGGGCCGTCTGGAAATGGCTCGAGTTCTACAAGCACGAGTCCTGCGGCAAGTGCACGCCGTGCCGGGAGGGCACCTGGTGGCTGGTGCAGATCCTGCGCCGGGTGGTCTCCGGGAGCGGGACGATGGAGGACCTGGACACCATGTCCGACGCCGCCGGCAACATTGCCGGCCGGTCGTTCTGCGCGCTCGGTGATGCCGCGGCGACGCCGATCCTGTCCAGCTTCAAGTACTTCCGGAACGAGTTCGAAGATCTGGTGACCGGGCGGACCCCGCCGGTCGTCGAGTCCCGCCTGCTGGTCGGAGCCCACTGATATGACCCAGACGGTGAACCAGCAGTCGAGCGGCGATGCACCCCAGGACAGACCCGTCCCCGAAGGTCATGTCCGGCTGACCATCGACGGTGTGGTCCTTGACGCACCGAAGGGTGAGTTGGTGATCCGGGCTGCCGAGCGGATCGGCACCGCGATCCCCAGGTTCTGCGACCATCCGCTGCTGGAGCCGGTCGGCGCCTGTCGGCAGTGTCTGGTGGAGATCGAGATGGGCGGCCGGCCGATGCCCAAGCCGCAGGCGTCCTGCACGCAGACGGTCGCCGACGGGATGGTGGTCCGCACCCAGGTCAGTTCGCCGGTAGCTGCGCGGGCCCAGTGGTCGAACCTGGAGTTCCTGCTGCTCAATCACCCGCTGGACTGCCCGATCTGCGACAAGGGCGGCGAGTGCCCGCTGCAGAATCAGACGCTGGCCAACGGGTCGGCGGATTCCCGGCTACACGACGCCAAGCGTATCTTTACCAAGCCGATAGCGGTGTCGACCGAGATCCTGCTGGATCGGGAGCGGTGCGTGCTGTGCCAGCGATGCACCCGGTTCTCCGACCAGATCGCCGGCGATCAATTCATCGACCTGCTCGAGCGTGGTTCGGCGCAGCAGATCGGCATCAACTCGGCCGAGCCGTTCCAGTCGTACTTCTCCGGCAACACCATCCAGATCTGCCCCGTCGGTGCGCTGACCTCGGCCGCCTACCGCTTCCGCTCGCGGCCGTTCGACCTGGTCTCCACCCCGACGATCTGTGAGCACTGTGCCGACGGCTGTGCCCAGCGGACCGATCACCGGTCGGTCGGTGTCACCCGCCGACTGGCCGCGAGCGATCCGGAGGTCAATGAGGAATGGAACTGCGACAAGGGCCGATTCGCGTTCACCTACACGGGGGTGGGAGATCGGATCACCCGGCCGCTGGTCCGGGGCGCCGACGGTGAGCTGGCGCCGGCCTCGTGGACCGAAGCGATGGCAGTGGCGGCCGCGGGCCTGGCCACCGCGCGGGACAGCGGAGGCGTCGGCGTGCTGCCCGGCGGCCGGCTGACCCTGACGGACGCCTACGCCTATGCCAAGTTCGCCCGGATGGCCCTGCAAACCAACGACATAGATTTCCGGGCCCGTACCCATTCCGTGGAGGAGGCCGAGTTCCTCGCCACCAGGGTGACCGGCACCACTCCGGAGACCGGGGGCGTCACCTTCGCGTCCCTGGAGAAGGCGCCCGCCGTGCTGCTGGTAGCTCTGGAGCCCGAGGAGGAGTCGCCCATTCTGTTCCTCCGCCTGCGCAAGGCCTCCCGCCGGCACGTGCCGGTGTTCTCGGTGGCCGCGGTCCGGTCGAACGGCCTGTCCAAGATGGCCGGCACCCTGCTGTCCGCCGTGCCGGGCGACGAACCTGCCCTGTTGACCGCGTTGACCATGCAGGGTTCGGCAGCTGCCGGGATTCCCGACGCCGCCGCCCGCAACCACGCGGCAGCCGGCGTCCGCGCGGCCGGGGCTGTTGTCCTGGTGGGGGAGCGGGCTGCCGAGATCCCCGGTCTGCTCACCGCTGTCGGCGCGCTGGTCGACGCGACGGGTGCGAAGGTTGCCTGGGTACCGCGGCGGGCCGGCGAGCGTGGCGCGCTGGACGCAGGGGCGATCGGCAACCTGTTGCCAGGTGGTCGGCCGGTGGCCGACAGCGGCGCCAGAGCTGAAGTCGAAACCGCCTGGGGCACAGTGCTTCCCACCACCCCGGGGCGGGACACCGCCGGAATCCTGGACGCGGTCGGGGCCGGTGGGTTGGCCGGCCTGCTGATCGGCGGGGTGGAGATCGCCGACCTGCCGGATCCGGCAGCCGCCCTCGCGGCGGTCGCCGCCGCCGGTTTCGTGGTCAGCCTGGAACTCCGGCGCAGCGCGGTGACCGAGCTCGCCGACGTGGTCTTTCCGGTGGCGGCCGTCGCCGAGAAGTCCGGCGCGTTCGTCAACTGGGAGGGCCGCAACCGGGCATTCGGCGCGGCGCTGGCCGAGTTCGGCACGCTGGACGAGGGCCGGATCCTGGACACCCTCGGGGTGGAGATGGACGTCGACCTGTACACCCAGACGCCGGTTGCCGCCCGCGCCGACATGGGTCGCCTCGGGGTCTGGTCCCAGGGCGCGGCCCAGGCCAGGGGCGCTCATGAAATGGACGACTCCGGTCCCACCGTCCCCAGAACGGCCACGATCCGGAGCGCCGGCGATGTTGATGAGCGCCGGGGTTGGTTCGTGGTGTCGACATGGCGGATGAACCTGGACGGCGGGCGCGGGCTGGACGGCGAGCCGCACCTGCTCGGCACGGCCAAGCCTGCCGTTGCCCGGCTGTCCCCGGCCGATGCCGCCAGGCTTGACCTGGGTCAGGGCGATGTGGTCAGGATCGCCGGCCCGTCCGGCGGGGTGATCACCCTGCCGCTGGCCATCACCGACATGGCCGACGGGGTTGTCTGGCTCCCCGCCAGGGTCCGCGACACCCCGATCGGCGCGCTGATCGGCGCGGGCGTGGCCGACCGGGTCCGGGTCACCGCAGCAGAAGGGCAGGGTGCGTGATGCAGTCAGTGTCGTTCATCGCCGATATCAGCCCGGGCGTCAGCGTCGACGGGTCTACGCAGGCGCTACTGGCCGGCGACCCGTGGTGGCTGATGGTCATCAAGGCTCTCATCGTGTTCGTCCTGCTGTTGCTGCTGACGCTGTTCACCATCTGGTTCGAACGCAAGGTCGTCGGCCGGATGCAGAACCGGCCGGGCCCGAACTGGAACG
This sequence comes from Mycobacteriales bacterium, assembly GCA_038229825.1. Lineage (GTDB taxonomy): Bacteria > Actinomycetota > Actinomycetes > Mycobacteriales > Nakamurellaceae > Nakamurella. The sequence goes on along the minus strand of JBBROB010000011.1, from coordinate 52,549 downwards.
GCCCCTTCGGCCTGTTGCAATCGCTCGCCGACGCCCTCAAGTTGATCTTCAAAGAGGGCATCATGCCGGCCAGGGCCGACAAGTTCGTCTTCATCGCCGCCCCCGTGATGTCGGCCATCCCGGCCTTCCTGATCTTCTCTATCATTCCGCTCGGGGGTCCGGTCTCGATGTTCGGGCACCAGACCGCCCTGCAGATGACCGACCTTCCGGTGGGTGTGCTGGCCGCCCTCGCCTTCTCCTCGATCGGGGTCTATGGCATCGTGCTCGGCGGCTGGGCCTCGGGTTCCACCTACCCGCTGCTCGGCGGATTACGGTCGGCCGCCCAGCTGATCTCCTACGAGGTCGCGATGGGCCTGTCGTTCGTCGCGGTGTTCCTCTACGCCGGCACCCTGTCGACGTCGGCCATCGTGAACCAGCAGGCCGGTGGCTGGTACATCTGGCTGCTGCCGGTCTCGTTCATCGTCTACTGCGTGTCGATGGTCGGTGAGACGAACCGCTCCCCGTTCGACATGGCCGAGGCCGAGAGTGAACTGGTCGGCGGCTTCAACACCGAGTACTCCTCGATGCGGTTCGGCCTGTTCTTCCTGGCCGAGTACATCAACATGATCAACGTGTCGGCGATCGCGACCACCCTGTTCCTGGGTGGCTGGCGGGCCCCGTGGCCCATCTCGCGACTCTCCTGGGCCAACTCCGGCTGGGTCACGCTGATCTGGTTCCTGATCAAGATCCTGATCTTCCTGTTCGTCTTCATCTGGTTGCGGGGCACGCTGCCCCGGGTGCGGTACGACCAGTTCATGAGCCTGGGCTGGAAGATCCTGGTGCCGGTGTCGCTGGTCTGGATCGTGCTGGTCTCCACCGCCAGGGTGCTGAACTCCGCGACCAGCCTGTCGACCCGGCAGGTCCTGCTGTACATGGGCATCCCGCTGGTGGTGATTCTGCTGCTGGCGGCGTTCTGGCCGCAGCGGGAGCCGGACGACACCGAGGGCGACGACGACGAGTTGCTGGCCCACGAACGCGAGATCGACGGCGACAGCGGGATCGTCCAGCCCCGGCTGAGCGCCTACCCGGTGCCGCCGATGGACCTGAAGATACCGATCCCGCCGATTCGCACCGCCCGGCCGGCCCTGCCGGTAGGCGCCGATCCCGGCAGGGCAGCCACCGGCGCAGCGCAGGCCAGGGCCGCCGACCCGAGCGAAGGAGCCAGCAGTGTCGTTTCTTGATCCGGTCAAGGGTTTCGGTGTCACTTTCGCCACCATGTTCAAGCAGGTGGCCACCGAGGACTACCCGCGCAACCCGCTGCCGACGGCGCCGCGCTATCACGGCCGGCACCAGCTCAACCGGCACCCGGACGGGCTGGAGAAGTGCGTCGGCTGTGAACTGTGCGCCTGGGCCTGCCCGGCCGACGCGATCTTCGTCGAGGGCGGCGACAACACCGAGGAGGAGCGCTATTCACCCGGTGAGCGCTATGGGAAGAACTACCAGATCAACTACCTGCGCTGCATCGGTTGTGGGCTGTGCATCGAGGCCTGCCCCACCAGGTCCCTGACCATGACCAACGAGTACGAGCTGGCTGACGACGACCGGCAACGGCTGATCTTCACCAAGGACCGGCTGCTGGCCCCGTTGTTGCCCGGGATGGAGCAGCCGCCCCATCCGATGCGCCTGGGCGACGAGCAGGATTACTACGTCAAGGGCCCCGAGTTGCTGCGCGACCCCACCTTCCGTAGGTCCGCGCAGGCGCCGGCGCCCGACGGGAGTGTTCGATGAGCCCGTATCTGGCCGTGGTCGATGCGGCCACCACGGTCAGTTCGGGCGGTGGCGAGCAGATTGCGTTCTGGATCCTCGCCCCGCTGGCCCTGGCCGGCGGATTGGGCATGGTGTTCGCCAGGGGCGCCGTGCACTCGGCGCTCTGGCTGGTGCTGACGATGCTGTGTCTGGGCTGCCTCTACATGGCCCAGGGTGCCGAGTTCCTGGGGTTTGCGCAGATCATCGTCTACACCGGCGCGATCATGATGCTGTTCCTGTTCGTCCTGATGCTCACCGGGCGCGAGGCCGGGGACTCCGTGATCGAAGTGCTGCGCGGTCAGCGGATGAAGGCGACGATCATCGGCATCGGTTTTGTCGCGCTGCTGGTCGCCGCATTGTTGCGGGCGCTGCGGGCGACCACGTCGGTCGGCCTCGGCCCGGCGATGGCCGAACGCGGCCCGATCGGTTCGCTGGCGGCCGCGCTGTTCACCGACTACCTGTTCCCGTTCGAGCTGACCAGCGCGCTGCTGATCACCGCAGCGGTCGGCGCGATGGTGCTGGCTCACGTCGAGAAGACGGCGAGCGACAAGAAGACACAACGGCAGCGGGTCAACGAGCGGATGCGCTCGGATCGGATGTCGCCATTGCCGGGCCCGGGCGTATTCGCCACCTCGTCCTCGAACGCCACCCCGGCACTGCTGCCCGACGGCAGCATCGCTCCCGGTTCGGTGTCCGCTCTGGTGGAGCGGAGCGAGAGTGTCCGGGTGGCGAAGCGGAACTCCCAGGGAAACTCGCTGGCCGCGATCGAGACCGCCGAGCACCCACAGCACCCGCCGGGGACTGCGGCCCCTGACGTTGCGATGTCCGCTGACGTTGCGATGTCAACGGTTGCGCCCGGCAGCGGCGGCCCCAACTCCACCGAAGGCGGGCACGACCGGTGAACGCGAACCACTACCTGATCCTGTCGGCGTTGCTGTTCGGCATCGGGGCAGTCGGAGTTCTGGTGCGGCGCAACGCGATCGTCGTGTTCATGTGCATCGAGCTGATGCTCAACGCCGTCAACCTGTCACTGGTCACCTTCGCCAGGATGCACGGCAACCTCGACGGGATCCTGATGGCCTTCTTCGTGATGGTGGTCGCCGCCGCCGAGGTCGTCGTCGGGCTCGCGATCATCATGTCCATCTTCCGGAGTCGGCGGAGTGCCTCCGTCGACGACGCGAACCTGCTGAAGTTCTGACGGGTCGGGGAATCCTTCGGTGACAACTCATCTGCTCGGCGCGGGGCTGCTGAACACGGCGGCGGCACCACTGGCGACGCCCACGCCGGCGACCGGGATCTCCGGCGCTGCCTGGCTACTGTTGCTGCTGCCGGTCGTCGGAGCGGTCGTGCTGCTGGTCGGTGGCCGCCGGCTCGATCGCATCGGACCCTGGATCGGCTGCGCCACCGTCATCGTCGCCTTCGGGCTCGGGCTGGCGATCTTCCTGTCCACCAGCGGCTCCGACGCCGCCGACCGGGTGCACTCCGTGCAGGTGTTCTCCTGGTTCACCGCCGGCTCGCTCGATGTCAACCTCGATCTGCGCCTCGACCCGCTGTCGCTGGTCTTCGTGCTGCTGATCACCGGGGTCGGGTCGCTGATCCACATCTATTCCGTCGGTTATATGGCCCACGACCCGGACCGACGGAAGTTCTTCGCCTACCTGAACCTGTTCGTCGCCGCGATGCTGCTGCTGGTGCTGGCCGGGTCGTTCGTCTCGCTCTACTTCGGTTGGGAGGGCGTCGGTCTTGCGTCCTATCTGCTGATCGGCTTCTGGTCGGACCGACCGGCGGCGGCCACTGCCGCGAAGAAGGCGTTCCTGATGAACCGGGTCGGCGATGTCGGTCTGATCCTGGCCATCTTCCTGATGTACAAGGAACTGGGCACCACCTCCTATGTCGGGGTGTTCGCCGGGATCGGCAGCGTCGCGCCCGGCACGGTCACAGCCATCGCTCTACTGCTGCTGCTCGGCGCCTGCGGCAAGTCCGGTCAGGTGCCGCTGCAGGCCTGGTTGCCCGACGCGATGGAGGGCCCGACCCCGGTCTCCGCCCTGATCCACGCGGCGACCATGGTGACGGCAGGTGTCTACCTCATCGCCCGCTGCTCGCCCATCTACAACCTGACCTCGGACGGCAGGCTGGTCGTCACCATCGTCGGGACGGTCACGCTGCTGGTCGGCTGCGTCGCCGGCTGCGCCAAGGACGACATCAAGAAAGTGCTTGCCTACTCGACGGTGTCGCAGATCGGCTACATGTTCCTGGCAGTCGGACTCGGTTCCGGTGTATATGCGCTTGGCATCCTGCACCTGCTGACCCACGGGTTCTTCAAAGCCGGCCTGTTCCTCGGCGCCGGCAGTGTGATGCACGGCATGAACGACGACGTGGACATGCGGCACTACGGCGGGCTGGCCCGCCGGATGCCGATCACCTTCTGGACGATCATGGCCGGATACCTTGCGCTGATCGGCTTTCCGTTCCTGTCCGGTTATTTCTCCAAGGATCCGATCATCGAGGCTGCTTTCTCGGCCGGCGGCCTGCGGGGTGGGCTGCTGGGCGGGGCGGCCCTGATCGGAGCTGGGCTCACCGCCTTCTACATGACCAGGCTGATGATCATGACCTTCTTCGGCGAGGCCAGGTGGAAGAACCTGGAGTCGGCCGACGGGCGGGACTACCACCCGCATGAGGGGCCTCGGTCGATGACCGTGCCGATGATCATCCTGGCGTTCGGATCCGTGTTCGCCGGCGCCTTCATGGCGACCGGCAACCGTCTGGTGGACTGGCTGGCACCCGCAGTGGGTGAGTTCATCGAGCCGCACCCGCCGCTGTCGAAGATGGTGATCACCATCGGCACCCTGGTGGTGGTCGCGCTCGGCGTCGGCGTCGCCTACCTGCTGGTCGGGCGCGCACCCGTACCCCTGGCCCGTCCGGAAAGGGTCAGCGCTGTGGTGCGTTTCGCCAGGGCCGACGTCGGCGGCAATGCGCTCAACGAGGCGCTGGTGGCCCGTCCCGGGGTCTGGCTGGGTGGGGCACTGGTGTTCGCCGACGCCCGCGGGGTCGACGGAGCGGTGAACGGGCTCGCTGCCGCGCTCGGTGGACTCTCCGGACGATGGCGCCGATGGCAGAACGGATTCGTCCGGTCCTACGCCCTGTCCATGCTGTCCGGCACCTTCCTGTTGGTCGCTGCCCTGCTGCTGGTGAGGTTCGCATGAACGGCTTCCCGTACCTACTGATCCTCATCGCCCTGCCGCTGATCGGTGCCGGCGTGGTGGCGGGGATGGGTGGCGCACCTGCGCGCACCGTCAAGCTGACGGCGCTTGGCTTCTCGATGGTCGAGTTGGTGATTGCGGCGGCGCTGTGGGTCGACTATCGCGGCCTGCTGTCCCAGCCGGCGGTGAACACGTCTCCGGTCACCAAGGGGATCCAAGGGTTGACGACCCAATTCCCGGTCACTGTGCCGTTCGGCGAGACCTTCTCGGTCAGCTGGATCCCGTCGTTCGGGGTTCATTTCTCGCTGGGTGTCGACGGCATCTCGCTGGTGATGATCGCGCTGATCGCCTTCCTGGTGCCGATCGTGCTGGGCGCATCGTGGGAGGAGAAACTGCCGGCCGGGCGCACCATCGGCGGGTATTTCGCGCTGATCCTGGTGATGCAGTCGGCCATGACCGGGGTCTTCGCGGCCACCGACGTCTTCGTCTTCTACGTGATGTTCGAGGTCATGCTGATCCCGATGTATTTCCTGATCGGCGCCTTCGGTGGGTTGCGGGGAACCTACGCTGCCACCAAGTTCTTCCTGTACTCGCTGATCGGCGGGTTGCTCATGCTGGCGTCGATCATCGGGCTGTACGTGGCGTCGGGACGGGTGCCGAGCCGGGTCGCCGCAGGTCTGGGCGGAACCCTTGACTGGGTGACGCTGCGCGGCATCGCCCACGAGATCCCGACGTCGACGCAACTGTGGATCTTCGCCGGCTTCGCCATCGCGTTCGCCATCAAGGCCCCGCTGGTCCCGTTCCACACCTGGCTGCCCGACGCCGGTTCGGAGGCGCCGGTCGGCGCCGGCACCCTGCTGGTCGGCGTGCTCGACAAGGTCGGCACGTTCGGCTTCCTGCGGATCTGCCTGCCGCTGCTGCCCGCCGCCTCCACCAAACTCGCCTGGCTGATCATCACGCTGGCGGTGGTGGGCATCATCTACGGTGCCATCGTCGCCGCCCTGCAAAGCGACCTGAAACGGTTCGTGACCTACACCTCCGTCGCGCATTTCGGTTTCATCGCCCTCGGGGTGTTCGCCTTCACCACCCAGGCCGTCAGCGGCGCGGTGCTGTACATGGTCAACCACGGCCTGGCCACCGCCCTGCTGTTCCTGGTGGTCGGCATGCTCACCGCCCGCGGCGGTTCCCGGAACATCGCCGACTACGGCGGGGTCTGGAAGGTGGCACCGCTGATCGGCGGATTCTTCCTGATCGGCGCGCTGGCCACCATCGCGATGCCGGGGACCAACTCGTTCGTGTCCGAGTTCCTGGTGCTGATCGGCACATTCAGCAGGTACCCGGCCTGGGCGATCGTCGCCAGTACTGGCATCATCCTGGCCGCGGTCTACATGCTATGGATCTTCCAGCGAACGATGACCGGGCCGGTGCGCGGCGCTGCCGTGGTGGCACCGGCCCCGAACGACGCGCCCGTCGGCGGTAGCTCCGTCGCCGATGGTGGTGCGGTGGCGACCCAGGCCGAACCCAAGCTCCGGGTCAGGTTCGGTGATCTGAGCAAGCGGGAGATCGCGGTGCTGACCCCGCTGGTGGTGCTGGTGATCTTCCTGGGCCTGTACCCGAAGCCGGTGCTGGACGTGATCAATCCGACGGCCACCGTGACGGTGAACTACGCCGGATATCACGACCCGCTCCCGTCGGCGCGCACTCTTGGCCTGCTCGACACCGCAGCCACGACCGGTACCGCAGCAACGACCAACGGAGGTGGCCGGTGACGTCATCGGGACTGCTGGCCCAGGTACTCCTCGCCGCCCCCAGCGATCCGATCAAGGCACCGTCGGTTGATCTCACGGCCGTCATGCCGGTGCTGATCGTGCTGGGCGCCGCCTGCGTCGCGGTGGTCCTGGAGGCGGTGCTGCCGCGTGGGCAGCGCTATGCCGCCCAGCTCACCCTTGCGGTGGTGGCCATCATCGGGGCCGGCGCGTGGACCGTCACCGCAGGCCTCAATCACCGCTACGCCGTGACGTTCTCGGGTGCGATCGCGGTGGATGGCGGCACCTACGTGATGTGGGGGGTGCTGTTGGCGTTGGCCCTGGCTTCGGTGCTGCTGATGGCCGATCGCGTCTCCGAACCGGGGGGCGCATTCGCGGCCCAGGCCTCGGTGCGGGTGGGTTCCCCCAGGGACAGGGCCCAGACCGAGGTCGCGGTCGCCATGCAGACGGAGGTCTTCCCCCTTACCCTTTTCGCCATCGGCGGCATGCTGGTCTTCCCGGCCTCCTCCGATCTGTTGACCCTGTTCGTCGCCCTCGAGGTGCTGTCCCTGCCGCTGTACCTGCTGTGTGGACTGGCTCGCCGTCGGCGGCTGATCTCGCAGGAAGCAGCGGTGAAGTACTTCCTGCTCGGCGCGTTCACCTCGGCGATCCTGCTGTACGGCATCACCTTGATCTACGGCTACGCCGGATCGATCAAGTTCGCCGAGATCGCCCACAAGGCCACCGCCGGTGGCTCGAGCGATGTGCTGCTGGTCGTCGGCATCGGTCTGCTGGTGGTCGGTCTGCTGTTCAAGGGCTCGGTCGGGCCGTTCCATCTGTGGACCCCGGACGTCTACCAGGGCGCGCCCACCCCGGTGACAGCGTTCATGGCCGCCTGCACCAAGGTCGCGGCGTTCGCGGCGATGCTACGGGTATTCCAGGTCGCGATCGGGCCGATGGCCTGGTCGTGGCGGCCGGTGCTGTGGGTGGTGGCGATCGCATCGATGCTGATCGGCGCCATCATCGGCATCACCCAGACCGACATGAAACGGATCCTTGCCTACTCCTCGGTGGCGCACGCCGGTTTCATCATCCTGGGGGTGATGGCGTTGACCCAGCGCGGTGCATCGGGCGTGATGTTCTACCTGCTGACCTACGGATTCGCCACCATAGGTTCGTTCGCCATCTTCACGGTGGTGCGCAAGGGCGGCGGAGAGGCCTCGAACCTGCCGGACTGGGCCGGCCTGGCCAGACGGTCACCGGTGCTCGCCGCGGTGATGAGCCTGTTCCTGCTCTCCTTCGCCGGGATCCCACTGACCAGCGGCTTCATCGGCAAATTGAGTGTGTTCACGGCCGCCGTCGACGCCGGGATGGCGCCACTGGTGGTGGTCGCCATGGTGGCCACCGCCATCACTGCGTTCTTCTACCTGCGCATCGTGGTGCTGATGTACTTCTCGGCGCCACGATCCGGTCTGGACGCGGCCGGTCAGCAGAGCGGGGAACCATTCGTGGTGGTGCCGGGTGCGCTGACCGGAATCGTCATCGGCGTAAGTGCCGCAGTGACCCTGGTACTGGGCATTGCTCCGGCCTGGTTCCTCGACGTGATGCAGGTGCCGTGGCCACTGCTGTCCTGACCACCGGTGTTGCGTTCGTCGCTCCCGTTGTCACCCGGGCCCACGGTCCCGCTGCCGTAGGGTCGTAGGGGTGAATGCACCGACCGTCCTTGCCGGCATCGAGCTTGCCGACCCGGCGCTGGCCGCCCGCGTCGCAGTCGGTCTGGCCAGGGTCGAAGATGTCCTCGAGCGCGAGATGGCCAGCGAGTTCGATTTCGTGACCGAGGCAGCCTCGCACCTGATGCACGCCGGGGGCAAGCGCTTCCGGCCGTTGTTCCTGCTGGTGGCGGCCGGTGTCGGGCCGAATCCCGATGCGGACGAGGTCATCATCGCCTCCGCTGTGGTGGAACTCATCCACTTGGCCACCCTCTACCACGACGACGTGATGGACGAGGCGGATCTGCGTCGGGGCGCCAAATCGGCGAATGCCAGGTGGGACAACTCCATCGCCATCCTGACCGGGGACTTCCTGTTCGCCCACGCTTCCCGGCTGGTCGCGGATCTGGGTCCGGAGGCAGTGCGGATCATTGCCGACACCTTTGCCGAACTGGTGACCGGGCAGACCAGGGAGACGGTCGGCCCGCGCGCCACCGCTGACCCGATCGCCCACCACCTGACCGTGCTGGATGAGAAGACCGCGGCACTGATCGACACCTGCGCCCGCTACGCCGGCATGTTCTCCGGGGCCAGCGAGTCCGAAACGTCGGCGTTGCGCCGATTCGGCCGGGCCGTCGGCGTGGCGTTCCAGATCTCCGACGACATCCTCGATGTCGCCTCCGACGAGTCGGGCAAGACCCCGGGAACCGACTTGCGGGAGGGCGTCCCCACGCTGCCGGTTTTCTACACGCTGGCCGATCCGACCTCGGACCCCAGACTCGTCGAGCTGGTCTCCGGACCGATCGAATCGGAGGCCGAACTGGCCGAGGCTGTCGCGCTACTGCGCGCCTCGTCGGGTCTTGCGCAGGCCCGCGCCACTCTGGACAGCTACGCGACGACGGCGCTGGCCGAGCTCGACAGCTTGTCCGCGTCCACGTCCCGGGACGCACTGGTGTCGCTCACCCACTTCGTGGTCGCCCGCACCCGCTGATCATCTGTCAATCGGAGCGCGCAGAGGCTGCGGAGAGGGTGCGGCTGTTGGTGATCCGCTGCCGCGTCTGGCGCAGACCTTCGAATGACAACAGCACCAGTGCGATCCAGACCAGCACGAAGCCGATCCACCTGGCGGGGGCCATCTGCTCGTGCAGCCAGGCCACCCCGATCAGGAACTGCACCACCGGTGTCAGGTACTGCAACAGACCAAGAACCGACAGCGGAAGCGCCCGCGCTGCGGCGCCGAACGCCAGCAGGGGCACGACCGTGACCACTCCGGACAGCGCCAGCAACGCCACGTGCCCCGCGCCGTGGCCGGTCAGGGTCGAACTGCCGCGCACCTGCAGATAGGTGAGGAACGCCAGCGCCGGCAGCAGCAGGACCACACCCTCCGCGGTCAGCGAGGCCGGCGGCGGCAGCGGGATGACCTTCTTCACCAGTCCGTACAGCGCGAAACTCCCCGCCAGGATGACCGCGATCCACGGGAACCGGCCCCCGGCGACAGCGATCACCACGACCGCGACCAGGCCCAACCCGACGGCCGCCCACTGCACAGGGCGAAGGCGCTCGTGGAACACCATCACTCCCAGAAGGACACTGACCAGCGGGTTGATGAAATACCCCAGGGCCGCCTCGACCACGTGGCCGCCGTTCACGGCATAGATGTAGACGCCCCAGTTGACGGAGATCAGCGCCGAAGCGCAGAACACCAGCACCCAGGTGCGCCCCGCCATCCGCCGAATGGTCGACCACAGCCGCAACGTGGTCACCACGACAGCCATCACCGCCAGCGACCAGACCATCCGGTGCGCCAGGATTTCCCCCGCCCCTGCCGGTTCCAGCAGCGGCCAGTACAGCGGAAACAGACCCCAGATCAGATAGGCGGCAACACCGGACGTCACACCTCGCCGCATGCGGTCAGGCCTGCCGGCCAGGTACGGCGCAGGCATCGGTGTGCCCGGGCAACAGGTGACGATGCCCGGCGACCCATCGGTAGGCCAGAGCCGCGGCGAACGAGACCGGCGGAACCGTCAGCAGTGCGCCACCCCAGCGCAGCCAGAAGGCCGGCTGCGACAACAACACGTCGGCGACTGCGCGATGCCCGGAGTGGACGGTGCCGTCGGCCGCGACGAACTGCACAGCAGAGAGTGCCTCCTGCTCGGTGATGCCGTAGCCGGCCAGGTCGGCAAACTGCAGCGGTTCGGCCGCCGGCATCACCGGCAGGAATCGGCGACCCTTGGCCAGCGACCACTGGCAGAAGCCGCAGTCCCCGTCGTAGATCAGCACGGGTGACGAAACCATCAGCGGCTCAGCCATAGCTCGTCGGTCCGTTGCTCATCGGTAGTTGGTGAACTGCACCGCAACCTCGAGGTCCGCGGCTTTGAGCAACGCGATCACCGCTTGCAGATCGTCCCGCTTCTTGCCCGAAACCCGGAGCTGGTCACCCTGGATCTGCGCCTGGACGCCCTTGGGGCCCTCGTCCCTGATGCGCTTGGCGATCAGCTTCGCCTGGTCGGAGGCGATGCCCTGGACCAACTTGCCGGCGGCCTTGTAGATCTTCCCGGACTGGGCCGGTTCGTCCATCTCGAGGGCTCGCATGGAGATGCCGCGCTTGATCAGCTTCTCCTTGAACACGTCGATGGCGGCCAGGCACCTTTCCTCGGTGGAGGAGGTGATGGTCACGCCCTCCTCACCGGCCCAGACGATGGTCGAGTCGGTACCTCGGAAGTCGAATCGCTGACTCAGCTCCTTGGCGGCCTGGTTCAGTGCGTTGTCGGCCTCCTGGCGGTCGACCTTGCTCACAATGTCGAATGACGGGTCAGCCATCTGTGCGACCTTTCTCTCGTCGACTCTTCCGGTCGGCTCTTCCGGTCGACATTTTCCGGTCGACACTTCGGATCTGATTCTGCGCGCGACGACCCCGACAGGGCCGCGACTCGTGCCCGACGGTACCGGCACGAACCCGGGTGGCGCTCGGGTGGCGCCGGGCGCCGGCGGTCCGCATCCGTGCGCATTTCGCGGCGGATCCTCTCGATTGGGATACTGGGCACCCGGCCTAGTACTGTTCACGCGGCAGTACGCACGAAGATCAGGACGCGCGAAGGTCAAGCCGCACTCCAGATCGGCACGGCAGGTTGCCCGAGTGGCCAAAGGGAGCTGACTGTAAATCAGCCGCGCAAGCTACGGGAGTTCGAATCTCTCACCTGCCACCAAGGCCCCGCATCGAGATGATGCGGGGCCTTTTCGGGTAGCCAGCGCCCCCGCCGAGCCCATTCGGGGGAATGCTGCACCAATGGTCGACGCCGACGCCGGTGGAAGTTACGCTCTGCGCATGGCGGGACCAGATTGCCGCGGGCGGCTTCGCGCACTCGGGCCAGCCGCGCGCGCCGGCGACCGTGAGTCGTCGGCGTCGTGACCGGGGTAGGAGCAGCTGCGCCGAATCGAGCACGCCGCCGCTATCCGAGCCATCGGGTATATCCGGTGGTCGCGGCGGTGAACGCGTTGCTGGCGCTGGCTTTGTGGGCGTTCGCGGTCCGGTTCAACAGCATCCACGTCTCGCCCTCCGCGCTGTGGCTGGGCGGCACCGCTCTGGTCGTCGCCTTCATCGGCAGCGAGACCCTGCCCTTGCGGGTGGAGTGGAAACGGGAGACATTCCTGGTCAGCCTGTCGGAGCTGCCGGCCGTCCTCGGCCTGCTGATCCTGCCCGGCTGGGTGGTCGGCTTGTCGCATGTCATCGCCGGATTGGCCGTCTACATCGTCCGGCGCGACAAGTGGAGTTCGATCAGGGTCAACCTGGCCATCGTCGCGGCCGAAGCGGGAGTGGCAGCGGTGATCGCCGCCACCCTCCCGTTCGGCTGGGACCAGCACCATGTGCATCCGATCCTGGGCGCGGCGACGGGCGGAATCGTTGCGGCGCTGGCGTCCACCCTGATCGTCAGGGCCACCTACTGTCTGGTCGGAACGGCCGAGCCGCTGGCGCGGATGCTGACCAGGTGCCTGGTCGCTGCCGGGACGAGCGCTCTGTTCGCGTTGGTGGCGTTTTCGCTGTGCACCTCGTCAGCGCAGCCGCGCGGCTTCCTGTTGTGCGCCGGCCTGGCAGTCGTCGTCGCTGTGCTCTATCAGACGTACTCCCGGTTCCTGCGCCAGCACACCGACCTGTCGAGGATGTATACATTCGGGCGGCGGCTGACCGTCGTCAATTCCGCGCAGGTCGACTGGTGTGGACTGGTTGAGCAGATCCGAGATCAGCTCAACGCGGGTGTGGCCGTGGTTCACCTCACCGAACCGGGCAGCGGATTCCAGACGATCGCGGTCGGTCCGGACGGTCTCGTCGACCTTCCACTGCCGCCATCGGACGACCCGCTGCTGTTGCTCGCCGCCGAGGCGGGACGTGCTCAGGCGTCCAACGACCGGACCGCTGACCCGGAGATCCTGCGGGCGCTGGCCGCCCGGCCGGCCTGGGACGTACTCGTGGTGCCGCTGCGCTCAGGTGATCGCGACCTTGGTTACGTGGAGGTGCGCGACCGGTTGAGCCGCTGGGGTCGATTCCGCGACAACGATCTGACCCTGCTGGAAACCCTGTCCAGCCACGTCGCGACCACCCTGGACAACCTGAGGCTGCTGGAGACCCTGCGACACGAGGCTTACCACGATGCGATCACCGGCCTGCTCAACTGGCGGGGCCTGACGGCCGAGCTCGAATCCTCGTTGACCACCGGCTCCATCGGTGCGGTGATGCTCGTTCAACTGGGTATCCTGCCGCAGGTCAACAATGCGATCGGCCACCGTCGCGGCGAGCAACTGCTCTCCGCGGCCGGCCAACGGTTGATCGCCGCCGTCGGTGACGATCGACTCGTCGGGCACCTGGAGTCGGACCGGTTCGCGGTGCTGCTGCGGAGTTCGCCGCACACCCACATGCTCGGCAGGGCCACCGAACTGCTCGACATCGTCAGCCGCCCCTACTCGCTGAACGGCATCGAGGTGGAGCCCCGCGCCCACGTCGGGATCGCCCAGCTGAGCCTGCCGCACCCCGAATCCTCTCCGGTCGACCCCGATGGGCCGGGCGCTGCGCAGGGCCGTACGGCAGGGCGCGGTCCGGCGGACGATGTGACCAGCCTGTTGCAGCGGGCCGAGATGGCGCTGATGGCCGCGCAGTCGGCCGACGAGCCGATCCGCATCTACGGAGCCAGCATGGGCCAGGTGTTCCGACGCCGGTTCCAGCTGGTCACCCAGTTCCGGAAGGCCGTGGAAGACGGCCTGATCACCGTCCACTACCAGCCGAAGCTGGATCTGGGGGACCGCGAGCTGGTCGGCGTCGAGGCCCTGGTCCGATGGACCCATCCGGAGTTCGGGCCGGTCTCGCCGGAGGAGTTCGTGGAGGCGATCGAGGCCACCGGGTCGATCGACACCCTGCTGGGGCATGTGCTGGACATCGTCTTGGCGCAGATGGCCAGCTGGCGGAGTCGGAAGATGAAGATCGGCGCCGCGGTGAACCTGTCGGTGCGGAACCTGGGCGCACCCGACTTCCCGCAGACCATCAGGAACGCGCTGGACAAGCACGACGTGCCACCCGAGCTGCTGACATTCGAGATCACCGAGTCCAGCGTGATGGCCGATCCGGAGCGTTCGCTGCCGATTCTCCGGGAACTGCACTCGATGGGGATCCGGCTGTCGGTGGACGATTTCGGTACCGGTTACTCGTCGCTGGCGTACCTGCGCCGGTTGCCGATCGACGAGATCAAGATCGACAAGTCCTTCGTCCAGGGGATGGTGACCGACCTTTCCGACCATGCCATCGTCCGGGCCATCATCGACCTCGGACACTCGCTGGGCCTGCGGGTGGTGGCCGAAGGGGTGGAGGCGGAGGCGGCAAGGGACGCGCTCAGGTCACTAGGGTGCGACGAACTGCAGGGCTTCCTCCTGGCCAGGCCGATGCCGATCGAGAAGTTCGAGGTGTGGCTGGCGACGTGGGGCGCAAGGACTCCGGCGGTCGCCGCCCAGTCACCGCTGCCGCGGCTGCTGCGCTGACGATCCCAGAGCGCCCAGCTGGGGTTTTCGCCACCGGCGGGCGGTGAGGTACAGTTGCCGAGGCTCTCAGGCGGGCAATTTCCCACCTGGGAGCAGTAACTTGTGAACATACCGGCATTTTCATCAAGGCCCCTTTAGCTCAGTCGGTAGAGCGTCTCCATGGTAAGGAGAAGGTCTACGGTTCGATTCCGTAAAGGGGCTCGGAGCGCCTCACGGAACAAGTGGGGCGGAGGCGGCGTTCTTCTTGGCGGTGTAGCTCAGCTGGTAGAGCAAGCGGCTCATAATCGCTGTGTCGCCGGTTCAAGTCCGGCCACCGCTACCGTGTTCCACGGAGCAGATACTCCTCATGCCGACGCCCGCGGGCGAGGGCGTGACTCACCAGGGTCGCCTTTTGAAGGCAATCCGTCGTCAGAGGGCTCGCGGTTTCCTGCCGCCTGCCCGTACCGCACCGCAAGTAGAAGAAAGAGGCAGCTAACGTGGCCGCCACCGACGTTCGCCCGAAGATCACGCTCGCCTGCGAGCAGTGCAAGCACCGGAACTACATCACCCGCAAGAATCGCCGCAATGATCCCGATCGTCTCGAGATCAAGAAGTTCTGCCCCAACTGCGGCGTGCACCGCAACCACAAGGAAACGCGCTAACTTCCGTGGTCCTGGATCAATCGTTCGTCGGCCGGACGTTCTCCCCCGGGGAGCCGTACGTGGTCGGAGTGGAGAAGATCCGGGAGTTTGCATCGGCGATCGGTGACGACAACCCGATCAGTCACGACACAGCGGCGGCGCAGGCTGCCGGACACGGCGGCCTGGTTGCACCGCCCACCTTCGCTATTGCGGCGGTGGCCGGTGCCCAGGACGCCGTTGTTTTCGACCCCGCGCTCGGCCTGGATTTCTCCCGGGTGGTCCACGGGGAGCAACGGTTCGTGCACCACCGGCCGATCATCGCCGGTGACGTGCTGCTCTGCTCGGTGACAGTGGATGCCATCCGGGCCCTCGGATCCAACGATGTGCTGACCTTGCGCGCCGAGTTGACGCTGCCCGACGGCACCCCGGTGACGACAGCCGTGTCGTCCCTGGTGGCCAGGGGGACTGCCTCGTGAGCGTTTCTTTCGAGAGCCTGGCTGTCGGTGACCAGCTGCCGGCGGCCGACTATCGGATCACCCGCGGCCGATTGATCCGATACGCCGGTGCCTCCGGGGATTTCAACCCCATCCACTGGAATCCCCGGGTCGCACTCGAGGTGGGGCTGCCGGACGTCATCGCCCACGGGATGCTCACCATGGCCACCGCCTGTCGCGTGGTCACGGACTGGGCGGGAGACCCGGCCGCCATCGTCGAGTACTCGGTGCGCTTCACCAGAACCGTCGCCGTCCCCGACGACGGTGTCGGCGCCACCGTCGGCGTCTCGGCCGTCATCGGCGAGCTCGACGCGGCGGCTCGCACCGCCCGGGTCGACCTGACGGTGAAGGCTGCCGGTGTCACCGTGCTCGGCAAAGCCAGAGCCGTCGTCCGATTCCCGAGCGGCTGACCGAGGGCAGTCAGTCCTTGGCGGTGCGCAGGAAATCGCCCATCCGCCGAACGCCTGTCTCCAGGTCGTCGTCGCCGAGCGCATAGGACAGCCGGAAATATCCGGGCGTGCCGAACGCCTCACCCGGCACCACCGCTACCTCTGCATGCTCGAGCACCAGCGCGGCCAACTCGGCCGAGGACGACGGTCGGATCCCGCCGAAATCCTTCCCGATCAGGGCCGCAACCGACGGGTAGCAGTAGAACGCACCCTTGGGCTCTGGGCAGGTGACTCCCGGAATCTCGTTGAGCAGCCTGACCATCAATTTCCGGCGCCTGTCGAAGGCCGCGCGCATCATCTCCACTGCGTCCAGCGGTCCGGTGACGGCCTCCAGTGCCGCCCGTTGGGAGACATTGGCGACGTTCGACGTCAGGTGGGACTGCAGATTGGTGGCGGCGGTGATGACGTCCTGCGGCCCGATCATCCAGCCCACCCGCCAACCGGTCATCGCGTAGGTCTTGGCGACTCCGTTCAGCACCACGCACCGATCGGCGATCTCGGGTACCACGACCGGCATCGAGACGTGCTCGGCGCCGGCATAGACCAGGTGCTCGTAGATCTCGTCGGTGACGACCCAGATGCCCTTGGCGGCGGCCCATCGGCCGATCGCGGCGACCTGGTCCGGCGGGTAGACCGACCCGGTCGGGTTCGACGGAGAACAGAACAGCAGCACCTTGGTGCGGTCGGTCAGCGCCGCGTCCAACTGGGCGACCGACACGAGATAGTCGGATGTCTCATCGGCAACCACCGGTACGGCGATACCGCCGGCGAGCGCGATCGCCTCCGGGTAGGTGGTCCAGTACGGCGCCGGCAGAAGCACCTCGTCACCCGGGTCCAGCAGAGTGGCGAACGTCTGGTACACGGCCTGTTTTCCGCCGTTGGTGACCAATACCTGGGAGGCCTTGACGTGGAAGTGGGAGTCCCGGGCGGTTTTGTCGGCGATGGCCTGCCGGAGCTCCGGCAGACCGGCGGCCGGGGTGTACTTGTGGTTCGCCGGGTTCCAGGCAGCATCGGCGGCCACCTTGACGATCGCCTCCGGCGTCGGGAAATCGGGTTCACCGGCGCCGAAGCCGATCACCGGCCGGCCGGCCGCCTTGAGGGCCTTGGCCTTGGCGTCGACAGCCAGTGTGGCCGACTCCGCGATGGCCGAGATCCGGGCAGAGATTCGGTTCTTCGTGCGCTCGCTCACGACTGGATCCTTCCACACCCGCCGGGAGGTCGACACGCGAAAGCCGGTCCCCGGGGAACGGGAGACCGGCTTTCGACGATGACGCTTGGATTCAGTGCAGCGGTGGATCAGCCGGCCGCCTTCGCCAGATCGGCGATGGAGGTCAGCTTGTACTTGGCCGCGGTGGCTTTGGTGACGACGATCGCGTCACTGTCCTGCGCCGCCGACTGGGTCAGCACGATCAGATTCGCCGGCAGCACCTTCCCCAGGGCGGCGAAGACGTCGGTCGGGGCGGTCGCAGTGGCCTTCGGATCCAAATACTGCAGGATCGATCCGTTGTACTCGGGCAGCAGGTCGATGGAGCCGCTCTTCAGCCCTGGGACGTACTTCTCCCGGCTGCCGATGTTCAGCTTCGTGGTGACCGTGGCCCCGGCGGCCTTGAGCGCCTCGGCGTACATGTTGGCCAGCAGGACGTTCTCCTGGAAGTTGGCCGACCCGACGGTGAGCGTCACCCCGGCGGCCGAGGTGCCCTTGGCGGCCAGTCCGTTGTCGGTCAGCCACTTGGTGGCGACCGCGTCGGGGTCCTGCTTGTTGGTGACGACCTCGACCATCAGCGCACTGATGTTCGCGGTGGTCAGCTTCGCCGAGATGGCGTTCAGAATCGCGCTGACGGCCGGTGTCGCCTTGGCCTTGTTGATGATCGGCAGGATGTTCTGCGCCGCGAAGTTGCTCTTCGGATCGGTGAGCAGGACGAACCCGTTCGCCGCGATGCTCGGATCGGTGGTGAACAGGTCGGCCGCGTCGATCTGGCCGTTCTTCAGCGCAGTGACGGTCACCGGGCCGCCGGTGTCGGTGACGGTGTACTTGCCGAACGTCACACCGTAGTTCTTCGCCAATCCGGGTAGCCCGTCCACCCGGGTCTTGAACTCGGCCGGCCCGCCCATGATCAACTTGGACGCGATGGTGGCGCCGCCGGCAGCTGCACCGGTGCTGGCGCTGCCGGAGCTGGTACTGCTCGCGGCGGCGCCGGTACTGCTGGACCCGCAGGCGCTGATGGTCAGCGCGATGGCGGCGCCGACCGCCGCTGCGAGGATGGATGTGCGCTTCATTTTTCTCCCTGTCGGAACGAACTGTTGAACGAACTGGCGGACGTGGGCTCGGGGAGCGCAGTCGATCACACCGTCGAGGCCTCCGCTTGAATCTCTGCCGCCTCCACTGGTCCGGTGGAGTAGGACGTCTTCTTCGAGAACCGTCCCGAAATTCCTCGTGACACGGCAAATCGCTGAACCCCTGCCAGCAGCAGGTCAGCCAATAGTGCCAGCACAGCGACCAGGACACCGCCACCGATCATCTGCGGAAAGTCCTGCTGCGCAAGTCCGTCGTAGATGAACCGGCCCAATCCACCCAGCGGCACCAGCGAGGCGATGGTCGCGGTGGCGATCACCTGGAGGGTCGCGCTGCGGACGCCGGAGAAGATCAGCGGCAGGCTGCACGGCAGTTCCACCTGCCGCAGCACCTCGGAGTCGGTCATCCCCATTCCCCTGGCGGCATCGCGGACGGCCGGGTCCACGTTCTGCACGCCGGCGTAGGTGTTGGACAGAATCGGCGGGATCGCCAGCAGCACCAGGGTGATCTCGGTCGGGATGACGAAGCCGATGTCGGTACGGCCGAAGAAGTGCGGCGAGATGATCACCGTCAGCAGTACCAGGATGCCGACGGTGGGCAGCGCCCGTAGTGAGTTGGCGCCGGTGACCAGGGCGGTGCCCTTCCCGGTGTGGCCGATGAACAGCCCGAGCGGGAGAGCGATGACCGCAGCGATGACCAGGGCGATCAGCGAGAACCGCAGATGCGCCGAGAGCTGCGTCCAGATGCCGGTGTCGTAGGCGGTGTCCCGCCAGTGGGAGGAGTCCGTCAGCCAGGTGAACACGTCGCCGATCATCGGGCCGCCACCGCCCGGCGCCACGGCGTCAGCGCCCGTCCGCCGGCCACCAGCAGCAGATCGAAGACCAGGGCGAGCAGCACGCAGAACACGATGCCGAGCACGATCGGCGGATAGTAGGGCGTGGGCGACGACAGCTGGTAGCCCAGGATGAACAGTTGCCCGAGATTGGCCTGACCGATGGTCCCGGCGATCGCCACCATGCTCACGTTCGAGACGGTGGCCACCCGCAACCCGGCAGTCAGCACCGGCAGGGCAATCGGCAGTTCCACGGCGAACAGCCTGCGCACCCGGCCGTAGCCGATGGCGGTGGCCGCCTGCGTGACATCGACCGGAACCGAGTCCAATCCGTCGGCCACCACTCGGACCAGCAGTGCGACCGAGTAGACGGTGAGCGCGATCGGCACCTGCAGGGGCGTCAGCGGGTCGAGTCCCAACAGCGGTGGAACCAGCACGAACAGGGCAATCGAGGGAATCGTGTACAGCAGACCCGAGATGGTGATCGTCGGAGGGTAGAGCCACGGGTAACGGCGGGCCAGCCAGCCCAGCGGAAGGGCGATGACCAGGCCGATGACGACCGGGACGATCGAGAGCCAGGTGTGATCCCACAGCCAGCGGAGGTCGTCGCTGCGGTGATCGAGGAAGTATCCCCAGAAGTACCACGGTGACGAGCTGGACGAAGATGTGTCGGCAAGAAGGGTGGTCATCGGAAGGGTGTTGCTCATCGGCTGGCCGCTCCGGCGCGGGTGTCCAGCTGGGAGACCACCTCGGATGCCCGCACGGTTCCGACCAGTCGACCGACCTCGTCGACCAGCACGCCGCGTCCGGTCGGGGAGGACAGGGCGGCATCCAGCGCCGCGCGGAAGGTTCCGCCCAGCTCGGCCACCGTTCCACCCCTGTGCAGCATGTCCGGCATCACCTGATCGGCCGACGCACTGCGACTGTCGCCGGTCGACAGCCAGCCCTGCGGGCGTCGATCGTCGTCGACGACCAGGATCCAACCGTCGGAGGCCGCCGCGTTGGCCACCGCCAACGGCGAACCGATGATCACCGTGGGCTCCTCCGAGACCGGCAGGTTGCCGGCGGTCTCGAAGCCGAGCGCGCGGTAGCCGCGGTCCCGGCCGACAAAACCGGCCACGAAATCGTTGACCGGGTTCGACAGCAACTCGGCCGGTGTCGCCAGCTGGGCGAGGTGACCGCCGACCTGCAGGACCGCCACCTGGTCACCCAGCTTGATGGCCTCGTCGATGTCGTGCGTCACGAACACGATGGTCTTGCCCAGTTCCGACTGCAACCGCAGGAATTCCTGCTGCAGCTGCTCCCGGACCACCGGGTCGACGGCCGAGAACGGTTCGTCCATCAACATCACCGGCGGGTCGGCCGCCAGTGCGCGGGCCACGCCGACCCGCTGCTGCTGACCGCCGGACAGCTGGGCCGGGTATCTGGTTGCGAACCGCGCCTCCAGACCGACGCGCTCCATCAGCTCCATCGCTCTGAGCCTGGCCTGCTTCTTGCTCTGCCCCAGCAGGGTCGGCACGGTGATGATGTTGTCGATGATGGTGCGGTGCGGAAACAGCCCGGCGTGCTGGATGACGTAGCCGATCCCGCGTCGCAGGGTGGCCGGGGCGACCTGACGGGTGTCCTGGTCATCGAGCCAGATGGTGCCGCCGGTCGGCTCGATCATCCGGTTGATCATGCGTAGCGATGTCGTCTTCCCGCAGCCGGACGGTCCGACGAAGACGGTGATCTGCCCGGAGGGCGCCACCAGGCTGAGGGCGTCGACAGCGACGGTGCCGTCGGGGTACTTCTTCGTGACATCGTCGAACTTGATCATCCGGACACCCTCATGTTCGCTCCTGTGGCTCGGTCGTCGGTGCTTGGCGGGTGCTCATCCGGCGGTGGGGACCGGATGACTGACGGGAATCGCGCACTGTTGACTCAGTGCCCGTGCCTCGACACTGATCAAACGCCCGATCGCGTCAGCCTGTTCAACATCGATACGGTAGGTGGGACCCACGACAGAGATGGCGGCCAGCGTTTCCGTGCCCGGGTGCAGGCCGGTGCCGGCCCTCGGCCGATGCACCGGAGCGGCGATCGCCGTGACGTCCGGTTCGGCCGCTGACCTCATGACCACGTATCCCGACGCCGGCAGGTCACCGCAGAGCGCAGTGCCGGCAGCGGTGCCACGGATCGGAATGCTGCGCCCGATCGAACTGGCATGCCGTACCGAGTGCACGCCCTCGACCATGGCGGCGTACACGGCGCTGCCTGGTGGGCCCGGAAGGCACAGGTACGTGGACTCCCCGCAGGTCTGGACGATCCGTTGCAGTGCCGGCTGGGCAGCGGTGAGCAGCGACTGCCCGCCCAGGGCAGCGGCGCCGAGTTGGATCAGCCTGGGCCCGGCGCGGAACAGGCCGCGATCATCCCTGCTGACCAGGCTCGACATCTCCAGAGTGCGGAGCAGTCGCAGTGCGGTGCTGGGCGCGAGCCCTGAGCGCCGCGCGCACTCGGCGAGCCCGATCTCACCTTGGTCGCACACCTGGGACAGCAGGTGCATCGCCCGCTCGACCGCGCGCGTCGAGGCAATCGGACTGCCCGTGACCTGGCCGCCGACCAGCCCGGTCGAGAGTCGCCCCGCTGCCGGCCGAGTACTGGAGCGTTCGGCGGAATACGTCACGCTCGCTCGCTTCCTGTCCGTCCGGGCTGCCGGCCAGCGGCAGCGGACTGCCGACAAGCGAAACCTTGGCCTTACACGCGGGTGAGCGTCAACCGTCACCGGTCTTCGTGACAAGTGCGTTACATGCTATTCATCTCGGCCGATCAACCTGCGGGAGCAGGTGTGACGATCACGAAACGGAACGGCAACGTGAGAAGTATGGGGACTTCCGGCGGCGATCAGGTGATCGATCTGGACGGCATCGGTCTGAGCTATCCGATGGTGGCCGCTGCGGCCCGTCAGCAGCTGACCGTGCGGTTGGCCGACAGTGGCCGGAAGGTGGCGGCGCTCTCCCAGCAGTTCGCCGACCAGGCCGGCCAACGACGCCCGCTCTATGGAAGGTCGACCGGCGTTGGTGCGAACCGGACTGTGTTGAGCATCGGTGACCCAGCGGCGAATGCCCTGCTGCTGCTCCGCAGCCACGCCACCTCGGCCGGCGAACCGCGGTCCGCCGAACGGGTCAGGGCAATGCTGGTGGTCCGGCTGAATCAACTGGCCGCCGGCGGCAGCGGCGTCGACCCGTCGGTCCTGGACGGTCTGCTGGCGATGATCCAGGCCGATGCCCTACCGGAGATACGGGAGCTGGGCAGCATCGGCACGGCAGATCTGTCCGCCTTGGCGACCACTGCGCTGGCTCTCATGGGGGAGCAGCCGACGGTCTCGCCGCTCCCCCTGATCACCCGGTTCGGTGCCGCCGACGGTCTCGCCTTCATCTCCAGCAACGCCGCGGCGCTCGGCGATGCCGCACTGGCGCTCGAGTCGCTCGCCGAGTCGGCCAGGGCTGCTCTGGTCATTGCGGCGCTCACCTTCCATGCGGTCGACGGCAACGCCGAGGCCTATTCGGTGGGTGTCATGCGGGCGACGCCGTTCCCGGGGGCAGGGGTGGTCTGTACTGCCATGCGGCGACTGGTCGGGGCGGACCGGTTCGGGGTTCGCACAGCCGCCGACGGCGTCAGGCTGCTCCCGGCCCGCATCCAGGACCCGTTCGGCCTGCGGGCGTTGCCCCAGGTACACGGGCCGGTGCTGGACCATCTGAGCTCGGCCGGCGCTGTCGTCGATGCGCTCATCAACGCGCCGACCGAGAATCCGTTGGTGTTGGCCGAGCTGGACGGCACCGGTCTGGTGGCGCATCACGCGGGTTTCCACATGGCCTACCTGCAGATGGCCATGGACTCGTTGGCCCTGGCGATGGCGAAGAGCGGTCAGCTCGTGCTGGCGCGGCTGGCAGCGCTGATCGAGCCGGCTTTCACCGGGCTCGCCCCTTTCCTTGGTGACGGAACCCCAGCTGCCTCGGGCGTGATGATCTGCGAATACGTGGCCGCGTCTGCACTCGGTTCGATCAGGGCCGCCGCGGTACCGGCCGGTCTGCAGAGTGTGTCCCTGTCCCGCGGCGTCGAGGAGGATGCCAGCTTCGCCTCGCTTGCCACCGTCCAGTGCCTGAGCATCGCTCAGCGCTACCGGCAGCTGCTGGCCTGCGAGCTGGTGGCAGCGGTGCGTGCCAACAGGATGCGGACGGCCCGCCCGACGGCCGGCCTGATCGACGACGCCCTGGACGCATGTGCGGGGTTGCCGGCGTCGTGGCACGACCGGGACCTGTCGGCGGATCTGGCGATGGCCGCCGATCTCGTCCCTGCCCTGGCCTGCCTTCCGACGGCTTCGGTCACGTCCTAGAGCGCGCGGAGTTCGTCAGCCCAGAGTTCGTGAGTCGTCCGGTGGGTGGTCGGTGCCCTACACTTGACAGTCGGGGTGTGCTGGATTCTGCCCGTGGTCGCCTTGGCGACCGTTGCGGGCGAGTACACACCTGCCCGATGACAGTGCATGCGCAGTGATTTGCGAATCGGGTTCGTGAACCCAGGTGGCGAGTAGTCCACGGCCAGTAGTGAGCAGCGTCGGTAGTAAGCAGGGTAAGTAGTCAGCAGAGGGGCGTGGCTCAATTGGTAGAGCAGCGGTCTCCAAAACCGCAGGTTGCAGGTTCAAGTCCTGTCGCCCCTGCACAGCATGATCATTCGAGCGACCAGGATGCCCGTCAAGGAGCTTCTGCCGCCAGAGGACGAGACGAGGACCATCAGTGAGCGACGAACCCGACGCTGGCACCAACCGTGCCGTGCCGGACGACGACACCCCCGACGGTGTGGTCGACCATGCGCTCGACCGCCCTGCCGGCGAGTCGGGTGACTCCGATGTGAGCGTGATCAAGCCCGATGTCGTCCAGGAACAGCCGGCCGGCGGACTCGAGGTCGACGACAACGGTGATGTCACCTCCGGTGGATCTGACCGCGAGGCGGCGCTGGTCGGTGCGGCATCCGCCGGATCGGCCAGAGCAGCGGCCCGCCGGTCGGGTGTCCGGGCCGGTACGACGGTGGCGAAAGGCACCGCCACCAGGCCACGGGATACCGGACGGGAGAAGCGGGTCGGGCTGTTCGCCAGGCTGCAGCGGTTCCTGCGTGAGGTCGTCTCTGAGCTGCGAAAGGTGATCTGGCCGGCTCGCAACCAGATGGTGACGTACACCATCGTGGTGATCGTGTTCGTCGTCTTCATGGTCGCGCTCACTGCCGGCCTGGACGTGTTGTTCGCCAAGGGAGTGCTCGCGGTCTTCGGCTGATCCGGCCGGCGCCGGCCGATCCGGCCATCGCCGTCAGGTCTGTGCCCTAGGTGTTCCCCTTGTGAAGTGCTGTCAAATTAGATGAGGAAGTGACCAGTACCGTGTCCAGCCCTGCCGATTCCACCGGCGACGTCGAGTCCGTCGAGGAGCTGTCGATCGACGATGCGTCGACCGACGGAGCCGTCGACCCCGCAGCCGAGCTGCCCGATATCGACGCCGAGCCGGTCGACGCCATCGCCGAGCTGAAGGCGTCCCTGCGTCGAGCAGCCGGCGAATGGTATGTCGTCCACTCCTACGCCGGATACGAGAACAAGGTGAAGACCAATCTCGAAACCCGGATCAAGTCGCTGGACATGGAGGAGTTCATCTTCCAGATCGAGGTTCCGACCGAAGAGGTCACCGAGATCAAGAACGGCCAGCGCAAGCAGGTCCAGCGCAAGGTGTACCCCGGCTACATCCTGGTCCGGATGGATCTGACCGACGGATCCTGGAGCGCGGTCCGCAACACTCCCGGTGTAACCGGATTCGTCGGGGCGACCGCCCAGCGTCCGTCCCCGCTGTCGCTCGACGACGTGGTGAAGATCCTGGTGCCGGCCGTGCCGAAGAAGGCGGCGGCCGGTGCGGACGGGACTTCTTCCGGTGGTGTCAGCGTTCGTACTGAGGTCGACTTCGCGGTGGGCGAGTCGGTGACTGTGATGGACGGTCCGTTCGCCACCCTGCCCGCGACCATCAACGAGGTCAACGCCGACGGTCAGAAGCTCAAGGTGCTCGTCTCGATCTTCGGTCGCGAGACCCCGGTCGAGCTGTCGTTCTCCCAGGTCGCCAAGATCTGATCATTCTTCGTCGGCTCCGCCCCCAGGCGGGCACCGGCGATCACCCGCAGTACACACCCAGCAGAAATCAGGAAGAGAAATGCCTCCGAAGAAGAAGAAACTCGCAGCCGTCATCAAGCTGCAGATCAAGGCCGGCATGGCCAACCCGGCACCGCCGGTTGGTCCCGCCCTCGGTCAGCACGGCGTGAACATCATGGAGTTCTGCAAGGCCTACAACGCCGCGACCGAGTCGCAGCGCGGGGACGTCGTCCCGGTCGAGATCTCCGTGTACGAAGACCGGTCGTTCGAGTTCAAGCTCAAGACCCCGCCGGCCGCTCGGCTGCTGCTCAAGGCAGCCGGGGTCGAGAAGGGTTCGGGTACTCCGCACACCACCAAGGTGGCCAGCATCACCGCTGCCCAGGTGCGCGAGATCGCCACCCTCAAGCAGGTCGATCTGAACGCCAATGACATCGATGCCGCCGCCAAGATCATCTCCGGCACCGCCCGCTCGATGGGCATCACGATCACCGGTTGATCCTGCGCAACACAGCAAGCCCCTGTGCGCATGCAGAACTGCCCGGCGCAGACGGAACTGCCCGGCAGAGGATGATTCCCGGGTCATTTCGGGAAGCTCGACATGCGCGGTCCGACAGGCACCACCAGTGGGAGAGCCCGGCGCGGCTCGCCAACCACGAACTCCACTCAACATGGCAACTCAAGGAGAAGGAAATGAAGCGCTCCAAGGCATACAAGGCCGCAGCAGAACTGGTCGATCGCGAGAACCTGTACAGCCCGCTCGAGGCTGCGGCTCTGGCCCAGAAGACTTCCGCCACCAAGATGGACAGCACTGTGGAGGTCGCCCTCCTGCTGGGTGTCGACCCCCGCAAGGCTGACCAGATGGTCCGTGGCACGGTCAATCTGCCGCACGGCACCGGTAAGACCGCCCGCGTCGTCGTCTTCGCAGTCGGCGACAAGGCCGTCGAGGCCGAGGCCGCCGGCGCCGACGTGGTCGGCAGCGACGACCTGATCGCCCGTATCCAGGGCGGCTGGACGGACTTCGACGCCGCTATCGCCACCCCCGACCAAATGGCCAAGGTCGGCCGCATCGCGCGCGTGCTGGGGCCGCGCGGCCTGATGCCGAACCCGAAGACCGGCACCGTCACGGCGGACGTCGCCAAGGCCGTCACCGAGATCAAGGGCGGCAAGATCAACTTCCGCGTCGACAAGGCCGCCAACCTGCACCTGGTCATCGGCAAGGTGTCGTTCCCCACGGAGAAGCTGGTGGAGAACTACGCCGCCGCGCTGGACGAGGTGCTGCGTTCGAAGCCGTCCGCAGCCAAGGGCAAGTACCTCAAGAAGATCTTCTTCTCCACGACGATGGGCCCCGGTATCCCAGTGGACCCGGCAAAGGTACGGAACCTCCTCGGGACCGACGAAGCCTGACGCCCCCGGGGGTAGCCCCGGTGCACTCAACCGCGGCGTCACCTCTGCAGCATCACCTCTGCAACATCGATGACGACCCCGAACCGGACCCCGGTCGGGGTCGTCGGCGTCCGGCCGGGTCCGCGGTCGGCGCGATTTGGCTGATCGGAGCCTCGTCGCGTATCTTGGAGAAGTTCCACCGAAGACCGTCGGCTCCTGCCTGCCCCCTCGAGGGCGAGTGGGTGAACGGTCCGCGTCACTGATGCGGACGGCCAACGCAGGAGGACGAGGTTTGCGAAATGGCGGCGCCTGCAGCGCCGCTCTCCACGCCCCGTGCCCATGCGGCCGGGGCGTTTTTGCTGTGTGTCGGCTGGTTGATCAAGGGCCCGCTGATTCCGCAGCAGTCACGCTGATCGGCCTTGGCGTCACCTCTGGACGCGGTCACGATCCCGGTGGTCCCGATTCATGCCAGTACCCGAGAAGTACGAATGAGGAAGGAGGCGAGGATGGCAAAGCCCACCAAGGTGGCAACTGTCGCAGAGATCGCGGATTCGTTCCGCAAGTCATCCGCCGCGGTGATCACCGAATACCGCGGCCTGACGATGGCGCAGCTCACCACGCTCCGTAAGTCCCTGGGCGGTGACACGGCTTACACCGTCGCCAAGAACACGTTGGTCAGGCGCGCGGCCGCAGACGCCGGCGTTGAAGGGCTCGATGACCTGTTCACCGGCCCGACGGCCGTCGCGTTCATCAACGGCGAGCCCGTCGACGCCGCCAAGGTGCTCCGCGATTTCGCCAAGGCGAACCCGCTGCTGGTGATCAAGGGTGGTGTGCTCGACGGCAAGCCGCTGGATGCCGCCGAAGTCACCAAGCTGGCCGACCTGGAGTCTCGTGAGGTGCTCCTGGGCAAGATGGCCGGCGCGATGCTGGCCACCCTGACCAAGGCGGCCATTGTGCTCAACGCTCTTCCCTCCCAGGTGGCTCGGCTCGCCGCGGCTCTGGTGGAGAAGCGCACCGAGGCGGAGGGCGCTCCCGAGGCTCCCGCAGCCGAGGTTGTCGCCGACGAAGCGCCGGCAGCAGCCGAGGCTCCGGCGGCAGACGTCGCCGAGGTCCAGGAAGCCCCCGCGGCTGCCGAGGCTCCGGCCGCCGAGGCGTCAACGCAGGAGCAGGTCACCTCTCCGGAGGCCTGATCCGACCAGCATCACCCGGTCGGATCGACCGGTCATCCGATTCACACCACACCCGTAGAACCCCGTAACGCCGATCGGCCGACAGGGGAGACGTATCAATGAAAGGACGCCCACCATGGCGAAACTGACCACCGATGAGCTGCTCGAGGCCTTCAAGGAGCTCACCCTCATCGAGCTCTCCGAGTTCGTCAAGCAGTTCGAGGACACTTTCGGCGTCACCGCCGCCGCCCCGGTTGCCGCTGCCGGCCCGGCCGGTCCGGCTGCTGCCGCTGAGGTCGTCGAGGAGCAGGACGAATTCGACGTCATCCTCGAGTCCGCCGGCGAGAAGAAGGTCCAGGTCATCAAGGCAGTCCGCGAGCTCGTTTCGGGCCTCGGGCTGAAGGAAGCCAAGGACCTGGTCGACGCTGCCCCGAAGGCCATTCTGGAGAAGGCCACCAAGGAAGCCGCCGAGGCAGCCAAGGCCAAGCTCGAGGACGCCGGCGCCAAGGCCACCGTCAAGTAAATTTCGCGTTGACCGCGACCGCCCTGGATCAGTCAGGGGCGAAAGTGCATGACCAGCCGCTGGGGCGGACCGCGAAGGCGGTCTCGCCCCAGCGGCTCTTTCGTTCTCCGGGAGTCACGGCGAATCCGGGCCAAGGGTGGCGGCAACGGGCGGCTTTCGGAGGCAGCGATTACCCTGCAGCCCATGATGGATCACTTCGGAGTGCAGGTCCGTGACGTCGCTGCGTCGGCGGCCTATTTCGTCAGGGTGTTCGCGCCGCTCGGTATCAAGGAGGTGATGCGGTTCCCGGTATTCGAGAGCTACGCGGTCGGCTTCGCGGGACCGGACGGGAACCCGCAGTTCTGGATTTCTCCCAACGAGCCGGCTACGGAACCCAGCCGAGGCCTGCACATTGCATTCGCCGCCGCCGGCCGACCGCAGGTCGACGCGGTCCACGAAATAGCCGTCGCCGATGGCATCGAGGTGTTGCACTCGCCCCGCGAATGGCCCGAGTACCACCCCGGCTATTACGCGGTGTTCCTGCGTGATCCGGACGGCAACAACGTCGAAGCTGTCTGCCACCGCCAGTAGCTCGATGCCCGGCGGTCCGCCCTGCTCACCGGCCGCCCTCTCCGCCAGGAATTGATTCGGCCAGCCTTCTTGACGGATCGGCCGAAGCGGGCCACGCTTGTGCTGCGACGCCGACCGAACGGATCCCCAGTGCGGGCCCTCCGTAAGGTCGTTTCCCGCGAGGTAGTAGCTGTGCGGCTGGGCCCAGTGGCCCCCCGGCAACTGCCCGACGGGTAGCGCGTGGACAGTTCTGTCCATTGCTGATAGGCTGTGCGTTTGCGCTGCCTTCTTTCTGCTGTGCTCATCCGGAAATGCCCCAGCCGGGACGTTTGCTGTGTGTGAGCAGGAGAAACAGGATGCGCGTCCGCAAACTGATGCCGCCAACTGACACCACCGGGGGTCCCCATCATCAATCGATTGGGACCGGTCGGTGGTGCCCGTTGGCGTCGGATGCGTGCGGTCAGGTTGCCGTCCACGGCTCCGGTACACCGGGGTACCGCGGGCGACATCGCAGAACTGTAGTACATCAGTACGAAGCACGACAGCAGATTCATGCACCACAGCAGAACGAGGCACGGCAGTACGAACGGCACAGCAGTACGCACAGTAGACCGACGGCGCTTGTCCTTGGAAGGACGCATCTTGGCAGTCACGAGTTCGCCCAAGACCACCACTTCGACCTCCGGGGGGGCCACTAAAAGGGTCTCCTTCGCGAAACTTCGCGAACCGCTGGAGGTACCGAACCTTCTCGCCCTGCAGACCGAGTCATTCGAATGGCTCGTGGGTGCGAAGGCCTGGAAAGATCGGCAGTCAGAGCCGACACCCAGTGGCCTCGACGAGATCCTGGAAGAGATCTCACCGATCGAGGATTTCTCCGGGAACCTCTCCCTTTCGTTCATGGATCCCCGGTTCGACGATGTCAAGGCGAACGAGGAGGAGTGCCGCGACAAGGATATGACCTACTCGGCGCCACTTTTCGTCACCGCCGAGTTCATGAACGCCGAGACCGGCGAGATCAAGTCCCAGACCGTCTTCATGGGTGATTTCCCGATGATGACGAGCAAGGGCACCTTCATCATCAACGGCACCGAGCGTGTCGTCGTCTCCCAGCTGGTCCGCTCGCCGGGCGTCTATTTCGATCGGACGCTGGACAAGACCGCCGGTAAAGAGGTGTTCGCCGTCAAGGTGATCCCCTCGCGCGGAGCGTGGCTCGAGTTCGACATCGACAAGCGCGATACCATCGGCGTCCGCATCGACCGCAAGCGTCGCCAGCCGGTCACCGTGCTGCTGAAGGCGTTGGGCTGGGACACCGAGCGCATCCGCGAGAAGTTCGCCTGGTCGCCGGTGCTGCTGGCCACCCTCGAGAAGGATCACATCGCCGGCACCGACGAAGCCCTCCTGGACATCTATCGCAAGCTGCGCCCGGGTGAGCCGCCCACAAAGGAATCCGCGCAGGCCCTGCTGGAGAATCTCTTCTTCAAGGACAAGCGCTACGACCTCGCCAAGGTCGGTCGTTACAAGCTGAACAAGAAGCTCGGCCTGAACTCGCCGATCTCCGTGGGCACGCTGACCGAGGACGATCTCATCTCCACGGTCGAGTACCTGCTGCGCCTGCACGAGGGCCAGGAAGCCTGGACCATCCGTGGCCAGAACCTGCCGGTCGAGACCGACGACATCGACCACTTCGGCAACCGTCGCCTCCGCACGGTCGGCGAATTGATCCAGAACCAGATCCGGGTCGGCCTGTCCCGGATGGAGCGGGTCGTCCGCGAGCGGATGACGACCCAGGACGTCGAGGCGATCACGCCGCAGACCCTGATCAACATCCGGCCGGTCGTCGCTTCCATCAAAGAGTTCTTTGGTACCTCGCAGCTCTCGCAGTTCATGGACCAGACCAACCCGCTGGCCGGTCTGACCCACAAGCGCCGCCTCTCCGCCCTCGGGCCGGGTGGCCTGTCCCGCGACCGCGCCTCGCTCGAGGTCCGCGACGTGCACTCGTCCCACTACGGCCGGATGTGCCCGATCGAGACCCCGGAAGGCCCGAACATCGGCCTGATCGGTTCGCTGGCCACCTTTGCCAGGGTCAACCCGTTCGGTTTCATCGAGACCCCGTACCGCAAGGTCGACGCCGGCACCGTCACCGATGAAATCAACTACCTGACCGCTGACGAAGAGGACCGCTACGTCATCGCCCAGGCCAACGCCAAGCTGGACCCGTCGGGTCACTTCAGTGAGGCGCGTGTCCTCGTCCGTCGTAAGGGCGGTGAGGTCGACCAGGTCACCCCTGACCAGGTCGAGTACATGGACGTGTCGCCGCGGCAGACGGTCTCCGTCGCCACCGCGATGATCCCGTTCCTGGAGCACGACGAGGCCAACCGGGCGCTGATGGGCGCCAACATGCAGCGCCAGTCCGTGCCGTTGCTGCTCAGCGAATCACCGCTGGTCGGCACTGGTATGGAGGCACGCGCCGCGGTCGATGCCGGAGACGTTGTCATCGCCGAGAAGAGCGGTGTCGTCGAAGAGGCGACCGCCGACTACGTCTCGGTGATGGCCGACGACGGGACTCACCGCACCTACCGGTTGCACAAGTTCCGCCGCTCCAACCAGGGCACCAGCTTCAACCAGAAGCCGATCGTCGACGAAGGCCAGCGGGTCGAAGCCGGCGACGTCCTTGCCGACGGACCGTGCACCGACGGCGGCGAGATGGCGCTGGGCAAGAACCTGCTCGTCGCCTTCATGCCATGGGAAGGTCACAACTACGAAGACGCGATCATCCTGAGCCAGCGGATCGTCCAGGACGACGTGCTCACCTCGATCCACATCGAGGAGCACGAGATCGACGCCCGCGACACCAAGCTCGGCCCTGAGGAGATCACCCGGGACATCCCGAACGTCTCTGAAGATGTCCTGGCCGACCTCGACGAAAGAGGAATCATCCGGATCGGCGCCGAGGTCCAGGACGGCGACGTCCTGGTCGGAAAGGTCACGCCCAAGGGCGAGACCGAGCTGACCCCGGAAGAGCGGCTGCTCCGTGCGATCTTCGGCGAGAAGGCGCGCGAAGTGCGTGACACCTCGCTCAAGGTGCCGCACGGCGAGACCGGCAAGGTGATCGGCATCCGCGTCTTCAACCGTGAAGAGGACGGCGCCGAGCTGCCCCCGGGCGTCAACGAGCTGGTCCGCGTCTACGTGGCCCAGAAACGGAAGATCCAGGACGGCGACAAGCTCGCCGGTCGTCACGGCAACAAGGGCGTCATCGGCAAGATCCTTCCGCAGGAAGACATGCCGTTCCTTGCTGACGGCACCCCGGTGGACATCGTGCTGAACCCGCACGGCGTGCCGCGACGGATGAACGTCGGTCAGATCCTGGAGACACATCTGGGCTGGGTGGCGGCACAGGGTTGGGACATCGAGGGCACCCCGCAGTGGGCGCAGTACCTCGACGACTCTGCCCGCTCGGCGACAGCGTTCACCCGGACTGCGACGCCGGTGTTCGACGGCGCCACCGAGGACGAGATCATCGGGCTGCTCGGCTCGACGACCCCGACCCGCGATGGCGAGCGGCTGGTCAAGACCGACGGAAAGGCCCTCCTGATGGACGGCCGGACCGGCGAGCCTTTCCCGTACCCGGTGGCCGTCGGCTACATGTACATCATCAAGTTGCTCCACCTGGTGGACGACAAGATCCACGCCAGATCCACTGGTCCGTACTCGATGATCACTCAGCAGCCGCTCGGCGGTAAGGCCCAGTTCGGTGGCCAGCGCTTCGGTGAGATGGAGTGCTGGGCCATGCAGGCCTACGGCGCGGCGTACACGCTGCAGGAACTTCTCACCATCAAGAGCGATGACATCGTGGGCCGCGTCAAGGTCTACGAGGCCATCGTGAAGGGCGAGAACATCCCGGAGCCGGGCATCCCGGAGTCGTTCAAGGTTCTCTTGAAGGAACTCCAGGCGCTGTGTCTGAACGTGGAGGTGCTGTCCAGTGACGGTGCCACGATCGAGATGCGCGACACCGACGACGACGATCTCGAGCGGGCTGCGGCCAACCTCGGAATCAACCTGTCCCGCAACGAGTCGGCCTCGGTCGACGAGTTGGTGAACTGATCCGGAAGTAGAACTTCCACCCAGTGGTGTCGCGGCAGAGCGTTCTCCGATGCGATTTGCCGCGACATCACACCTTTTGACAAGACAGGGACGTGCAATCAGTGCTCGACGTCAATTTCTTCGACGAGATCCGAATCGGTCTGGCGGCCGCGGACGATATCCGTACCTGGTCCCACGGCGAGGTCAAGAAGCCGGAGACCATCAACTACCGCACCCTCAAGCCTGAGAAGGACGGACTCTTCTGCGAGAAGATCTTCGGTCCGACCCGGGACTGGGAGTGTGCCTGTGGCAAGTACAAGCGTGTCCGGTTCAAGGGCATCATCTGCGAGCGCTGCGGCGTCGAGGTCACCCGGGCCAAGGTGCGTCGCGAGCGGATGGGCCACATCGAACTGGCCGCTCCGGTCACCCACATCTGGTACTTCAAGGGTGTCCCCAGCCGGCTGGGCTACCTGCTCGACCTGGCCCCGAAGGATCTCGAGAAGATCATCTACTTCGCGGCGTATCTGATCACCTCGGTCGATGACGAGCAGCGTCACAACGACCTGCCCACCATCGAGGCCGAGATGTCGGTCGAGCGCAAGAATCTCGAGAACGCCCGCGACGCCGACATCGATGCCCGTGCCAAGAAGCTCGAGGCCGACCTGGCCGAGCTGGAGGCCGAGGGCGCCAAGTCCGACGTCCGCCGCAAGGTGCGCGAGGGCGGCGAGCGCGAGCAGCGGCAGATCCGCGACCGCGCACAGCGCGAGATCGACAAGCTGGACGAGGTTCTCGACCTGTTCAAGAAGCTCAAGGTCCGCGACCTGATCATCGACGAGATCCTCTACCGCGAGCTGCAGGATCGCTTCGGCGACTATTTCCAGGGCGGCATGGGTGCCGAGGCGCTCAAGAAGATCATCGCCGACTTCGACATCGACAACGAGGCGACCTCGTTGCGCGACACCATCAAGAACGGCAAGGGCCAGCGCAAGATCCGCGCGATCAAGCGTCTCAAGGTCGTCGCCGCCTTCCAGTCGACGAACAACTCGCCGCTGGGCATGGTGCTGGACTGCGTCCCGGTCATCCCGCCGGAGCTCCGCCCGATGGTGCAGCTGGACGGTGGCCGTTTCGCGACCTCCGACCTGAACGACCTGTACCGCCGCGTCATCAACCGCAACAACCGGTTGAAGCGGCTGATCGACCTCGGCGCGCCCGAGATCATCGTTAACAACGAGAAGCGGATGCTCCAGGAGGCCGTCGACGCGTTGTTCGACAACGGCCGTCGTGGCCGTCCGGTGACCGGTCCGGGCAACCGCCCGCTCAAGTCGCTGTCCGATCTGCTCAAGGGCAAACAGGGCCGGTTCCGCCAGAACCTGCTCGGCAAGCGCGTCGACTACTCCGGCCGCTCGGTCATTGTTGTTGGCCCACAGCTGCAGCTGCACCAGTGCGGTCTGCCCAAGCTGATGGCGCTCGAGCTGTTCAAGCCGTTCGTGATGAAGCGTCTGGTCGACCTGAACCACGCGCAGAACATCAAATCGGCCAAGCGGATGGTCGAGCGTCAGCGGCCGCAGGTGTGGGACGTCCTGGAAGAGGTCATCGACTCGCACCCGGTGCTGCTGAACCGGGCACCCACCCTGCACCGGTTGGGCATCCAGGCCTTCGAGCCGATGCTGGTCGAGGGCAAGGCCATCCAGCTACACCCGCTGGTCTGCGCCGCGTTCAACGCCGACTTCGACGGCGACCAGATGGCAGTCCACCTGCCGCTGTCCGCCGAGGCCCAGGCCGAGGCGCGGGTGTTGATGCTCTCCAGCAACAACATCCTGTCCCCGGCGTCCGGCAAGCCACTCGCCATGCCTTCGTTGGATCTTGTCACCGGTCTGTACTACCTGTGCGGGCTGGACGAGAACGCGGTCGGTTCGCACCACATCCTCGACGACGGCACACTGCCGGAAGCACAGGGGCAAAGGCGTAGTTACTCCTCCTCGGCCGAGGCCCTGATGGCCCTGGACCGTGGCGAGATCTCGGTCCGCACGCCGATCAACATCCGTCTGCACGGTGTCGTCCCCACCCCCGGGGTCGAGTTGCCGGAGGACTGGAAGGCCGGAGACGCCTGGACCGTCAGCAGCACCCTTGGACGCGTGTTGTTCAACGAGCTGCTGCCCGCCGGGTACCCGTTCGTCAACCAGGAGTTGCCGAAGAAGGTTCAGGCCGGGATCGTCAACGATCTCGCCGAGCACTACCCGATGTCCCTGGTCGCGCAGACCCTGGACAAGCTCAAGGAAGCCGGCTTCCACTGGGCCACCCGCTCGGGCATGACCGTCGCCATCGGCGACGTCATCATCCCGGAGTCCAAGCCCGCCATCCTGGCCAAGTACGACGGCCAGGCGGAAACCGTCGAGAAGGCCTACCAGCGGGGCAACCTCTCGCCGGAAGAGCGTCGCGAAGATCTGGTGAAGATCTGGGAGGCGGCCACCAAGGAGATCGAGGCGGCCATCCCGCCGGCCTACCCGAAGGACAACCCGGTATACATCCTGGTGGCCGCCGGGGCAGCAGGTAACTGGATCCAGGTCCGGTCGCTGGCCGGCATGAAGGGTGTCGTCGCCAACTCCAAGGGCGTCCAGATCCCCCGGCCGATCCGGAACTCGTTCCGCGAAGGTCTCTCGGTGCTGGAATATTTCATCAACACGCACTCCGCCCGTAAGGGCCTGGCCGATACGGCTCTGCGTACTGCGGAGTCTGGTTACCTGACCCGTCGGCTGGTGGACGTGTCGCAGGATGTCATCGTCCGCGAGTCGGACTGCGGGACCGAGCGTGGCGTCGATCTGCCGATCGCGGCCGTCGGCCCCGATGGGGTGCTGCGGCAGGATGAGTTCGTCGAGACCTCGATCCAGGCGCGTGTTCTCGCCGTCGACGCCATCGGAACTGACGGCTCTGTCGTGGTTCCGGCCGGCACCGACATGCGGGAATGGCACGTTGCGTCAGCGGTCGCCGCCGGTATCACGTCGCTGAAGATGCGTTCGGTGCTGACCTGTGAAGCGGCAGTCGGGACCTGTGCCGTCTGCTACGGACGCAGTCTGGCGACCGGGCTGTTGGTCGACGTCGGCGAGGCTGTCGGTGTCGTTGCCGCACAGTCCATCGGTGAGCCGGGTACCCAGCTGACCATGCGTACCTTCCACACCGGCGCTGCCTCTGGTTCTTCTGACATCACCCAGGGTCTACCACGTGTGCAGGAACTCTTCGAAGCCCGTATCCCGAAGGGCAAGGCGCCGATCGCCGACGCCGCCGGACGGATCCGGATCGAAGATGCCGACAAGTTCGTGCGCATCGTCATCGTCCCGGACGACGGCAGCGAAGAAGTCGTCTACGACAAGCTGCCCAAGACGCAGCGCCTGGCCACGATCTCGGTGGACGGTTCGGAGCGTCTGCTCATCGACGGCGACACGGTTGCGGTCGGGCAGCACCTGCTCGAGGGCAACGTCGACCCGCACGAGGTCCTGCGGGTGATGGGTCCGCGCCGGGTGCAGCTGCACCTGGTCCGCGAGGTCCAGGAGGTCTACCGCTCCCAGGGCGTGTCGATCCACGACAAGCACATCGAGGTCATCGTGCGGCAGATGCTGCGTCGCGTGACGATCATCGACTCGGGTTCGACCGAGTTCCTGCCCGGTGCGGTGATCGAGCGCAAGGAGTTCGAGCTGCAGAACCGTCGGATCCTGGCCGAAGGTGGCGAGGCCGCTGCCGGACGCCCGGCACTGATGGGTATCACGAAGGCCTCGCTGGCCACCGACTCGTGGCTCTCGGCCGCCTCCTTCCAGGAGACGACCAGGGTGCTGACGGACGCGGCGATCAATGCCAAGTCCGACAAGCTGGTCGGTTTGAAGGAGAACGTCATCATCGGCAAGCTGATCCCGGCAGGGACGGGTATCGCCCGCTACCGGGACATCACGGTGCAGCCGACGGAAGAGGCGCGCAGTGCGGCGTACTCGATGTCCTCGTTCGATGACACCTACTACGGTGCGGATACCTTCGGTGTCTCCGCCGGTACGTCGGTGCCGCTGGACGATTACGACATGGGCCGCGACTACCGCTGACCTGGCGTTATCGCCGGATCGCGAATCGGCAACGGGGTGAACGTCGCGAGTATTGATGCCTATGCCGTAATTTGACGCCTGTGGGTAATCGCCGTCCGCCGCGGGTCATCCCGTCGTGGCGACTCCGGCAGCTGAACAGGCCTGCTCCGCCATTGCCTGGGGGGGCACCGGACCGTGCGAACGGGAGGCCGCCGACCGGCCCGTCCGTACCGTCCGCCGACGAGCTCGAGGACGACCGGTACCAGCACCTGGCCCCGGACCAGTGGAACCGAGCGGCCGACGACCGGGTGGACGGTGATCACCCGCGACCGGCCTTCGCCCATCAACTTGCTGGTCATGGCCACCAGCCCGTCCTGCCGGGCCACGCCGGCGGGCCTGCAGCCGCAGAGATTCGCCCCGGAATCGGGTACCGGTGGACTCCGGACGGAGCCACCCCGATTCCGTCGTACGACGATCCGGCCGACCGGCCCCGGGTCCGATCTGCGTCCGCCACCAAGAGGCTCCGACGCCGCAGGCTGCGCCGACGCCTGGTTCGATCGGTGCTGCTGGTGCTGGGGCTCGGTCTGCTCTGCCTGGCCTGGGTGGGTTGGCGTTCGTACCAGGCCTACGACCACCTCAGGACGGCCGCCGGACTGGTCTCTGCGATGCAGACCGGCGTTGCCGATGTCACGGCGATCAACCCCTCCGAACTCGACGTCACTCTCGGCAAGCTGCAGGGCGAGGCCAGCCAGGCGCACAGCGCCGCGGAGGATCCTTTCGTCCGGGCCGCCTCAGGGCTGCCGTGGCTCGGATCGAACTTTCAAGCCCTGCGTGCGGTATCCGCCACCGTCGACGATCTGTCCAGAAACGCGCTGCCGCAGCTGGTCACCTCGGCCTCGCAGATCAATCCGTCCACCGTCAAGCTGAACAACGGGACCATCGACCTCGTCCCGATCGAACGGGCGGCACCCGGCCTGGCCCAGGCGGATGCCGTCATCAGGGCCGGGATCGACACGATGACATCAGTGCACCGCGACGGCCTGCTCGCATCGGTGAGAGCGGCGGTCGACAACCTGCAGGCAAAGCTGGTCGCCACGTCGAAGACCACCGGCACCGCGGCTTCGTTCTCCAAGTTGTTGCCGGCGCTTCTCGGCAGCCAGGGTCAGCGGCGCTACCTGCTCGTCTTCCAGAACAATGCCGAGATCCGGGCTACCGGCGGCATTTTCGGCTCGTACGCCCTGGTCGATGTGAACGAGGGCCGGATCAGCCTGACTTCTCACGGTTCGGCCGCCCGGACCATCAAGAACTTCGACCAGCCGGTGGACAACCTCGGCGTCGATCAGCTCAACCTGTACGGGAAGACGATGGCGCTCGCCCCGCAGAACGTCAACTTCACCCCCGATTTCCCGACGGCCGCTGAGCTGTTCGCGAAAATGTTCCAGACTCGGTCAGGAATTGCGGTGGACGGCGTGATCGCGGCGGATCCGGATGCGCTGTCCTACGCGATGGCCGGCAAGGCGGGCATCAAGGTGGGCAGCGGTGTGACGCTGAACTCGAGCAATGTGGTGCAGTTCCTGCTCTCGGACATCTATTCGAAGTTCCCGGGACAGAATCAGACGGAACGGGACGCATTTCTGTCCAATGCCACGTCCCTGGCGTTCGGGTCCCTCCTGTCGGGTGCCGGCAACAACGTGGTCGCAGTGAAGGGCCTGGTGAAGGCGGTCGACCAGCGTCGCCTGCTGGTGTGGTCTGCCCATCCGGACGTGCAGGCGGCGCTGGCAAAGACGGTGATCTCGGGTTCGATGGCGGCGATGTCCGGATCGGAGGCCGAGCCCGCGTTCGGCGTATTCCTCAACGACAGCACGGGCACGAAGCTCAGCTACTACCTGCAGAATCAGGTGGAACTGAGCCCAGGGTCGTGCGATCCGGCTGGCCGCCGGCAGTGGATCGCGACGGTCACGCTGACCTATCCGGCGCCGCCCAACGACCTGCCGACCTATGTTCTGGCCGATCGCAAGTCCGATCGGTATCAGCTGACCACCAAGGTGATGCTCGTGCCGCTGACCTCCGGCACGGTGACCGGTGCGCAGGTGGACGGAGTGCCCACTTCGCTGCAGACCGGTGTCGATCACTTCCGCCCGGTGGCGGTGGCCACGATCAAGCTGGAACCCGGTACCCAGGCGGTGCTGAAGTTCGCGATCACCGGCGGAGCGAGTGGTCTGCCGGCCGGGGCCCAGCTCGCGCCCCAGCTCTACACGACTCCTGGCGTCAACCCGACCGCTGTGACCGCGGTGCCCGCCACCGCCTGCTGACCCGGCCTCGGCCCCACCCTCGGGGCAGACAGCCCTTTGATGTGCGCAGGGCGCGGGTTTCGAGCCGGCGGAGCAAAGGTTCAACTGGCGACGACGTTGCCGTCCTTCACCGTCACTGCAACGGAGGCCAGCGCTTTGGGTGCCGGGCCTTTGATGACCGCACCGGTGAGGGCGTTGTACTTGGATCCGTGGCACGGGCAATCCAGTTCGGCGCCGGCCACCTTGACGGTGCAGCCCATGTGCGTACATTTCGCGCTGAACGCGACGGCCGTGCCGGCGGTCGGCTGGGCCACGATGATCGGCTTGCCGTTGGCGTCGGTGGCTGCAACCGCACCGGCCACCGGGACCTTGGCCAGCGCCACCAGGGTGTCGCCGCCGGCGGCTGCTGCTGGGGGGGAAGCGGCGGCGGATGAGCTGGATGTCGGGGAAACAGCGGCCGCAGTACTGGAGCTGCCACACGCAGCCAGGGTCAGCGTGCCGGCGCCCAGCCCGGCGGCCACCAGAATCTGCCGGCGGCTAAGCGAAGGGCCGGTCTGGTCCTGGGAATGCGGATCTGTCGTGAGGTCGCCCTTGGTGACCTCGGTGGCGGCTGCGGCGGAATGCGTAGGAGTCGTCATGAAGATCATCACGATGTCATCGGGCAAAGGGTTCAGCCCGCCCCTGATTGAACCCTCCGGGTGGGTACGGCGTGCGGTCGGTTGACGGCCCGGCACATTCACGTCACCACGATCAGGAGGAAGACATGAGTACGACGTTCCACAGACCGGCGGCGCTTCCGGTCAGATCCGGCAATCTGTCGACACTGGGTCGTGGGTTGGCCGCCGCGGGTGTGCTGCTCTCGGCCGATGTGCATCTCGTGTTGTACTTCGACGGGTTCTCCGGCATCTCGCTGGTCGGCCCCGCGTTTCTGCTGAACGCGATCGGTGGCCTTGTCATCGCATTGGCGCTGCTCCTCTGGCGGCATGTTCTGCCGCTGCTGGGCGCTATCGCCTTCGGGATTTCGACGCTGGCGGCGTTCTACATATCTGCAACGGTAGGACTTTTCGGAGTGCATGAGACGTTCGGCGGCAACCAGCAGGTGCTGGCCGAGGTCGCCGAGTGGGTCGCCATCGCGGGTGCGGTGCTGGCGCTGATGGCGGAGCGCCGGAAGGTTTGACCGCTGCTGGGCGATACTGCTCCTCAGAGACAACGCAACAACAGGTACGACGTTTCGACCGGACATTCAACGACCAGGCCAGGAAAGAGCGGAGGAAAGCGATGCCGGAATCCAGCGCCGACCTGATGCGTTCACTGCACGACGAGCACGCGGCTGCCCTCTGGTCGTTCGTCCTCGGCCTGACCAGCGGTGATCGTGGACGCGCCGAGGACGTCGTGCAGGAGACGCTGTTGCGGGCCTGGCGCAGGCCGGAGCTGATGGAGCAGACCGACGGTCACCCGAACAGCTCCGCCCGCAGTTGGCTGTTCACGGTGGCCCGCAACATCGTCGTCGACCAGTGGAGAGCGCGGGGTCGACGCCCCGAATCCTTGATGGACAGCATTCCGGAGCAGTCCGAACCCGACCGCACCGACTCGGCCCTGCAGTCGATGCTGGTCAGTGAAGCCCTCCGGAGACTCACCTCCGAGCATCGATCGGTACTGCTCGAGTGCTACTACCGTGGCAGCACCGCAGGTCAGGCCGCCGCCCGATTGGGTATTCCGTTGGGTACCGTCAAATCACGAACACACTATGCCCTGCACGCACTGCGGCTGGCACTTCAGGAAATGGGGGTTGTCACGTGAGTACCCCCGACACGCACCCCCTCGGGTCGGTCCCCAGCGGAGCGTCCGCACACTGCCTTGACGATGCTTCCTACATACTGGGCAGCCTGTCACCGGCCGACCGACAGACCTTCGAGCAGCACCTCGCGACCTGCGCGAAATGCCAGGCTTCAGTCGCCAGACTTGCGGGTCTACCCGGTCTGCTGGCGCTGACCTCCGCGGCCGAACTCGAGCGAGAGCCCCTGCCGGTCCCGGAAACGCTGCTACCCAGGCTGCTGTCGGCTGTCGCCCACGACCGCCGTCGGCGTCGCTGGATCTGGACGGGCACCGTCGCGGCCGCCGCGGCTTGTGTCATTGCTCTGGTCATCACGATCGTGATCCGGCCGAACCCCGCCCCAGCGCAGGCGCTGCCGGCGCCCATCGCCATGCAGCAGGTGATCCCGTCTCCGATGTCGGTCTCGTTGCAATTGGTCGACAAACAGTGGGGCACCAGCATCGTGGTGAACTGCAAGTACGGCAGCTCTCACGATGTCAACGATTGGTACCGGCTGGTGGTGTACGACAGCTCCGGACGCTCCGGCCTGGCCGGTTCGTGGAAGTCGGTTGTCGGTTCCGGATCGACGGTGACTGCGGCCAGTTGGGTGCGGTTGAAACAGATCTCCCGTATAGAGGTGCAGTTGCCCGATGGCGAGGCGGTACTCAGCGCGGTACCCCAGCACAGCTGAACCGGAGCACCCAGCTTTCGCTGGCGCCCGGACAGAGTTCCCAGATGACGGTCGCGGTGACCGGAATTCGGACCGGCCCAGTCATGCCGGAATGAGGCTGACCAGCTTCTCCAGCGTTGCTCGGGCCCCCACTTGATGCAGTGAATTCAGTGTTTCCAGGTAGGAAGCAACAAAATCGGGCTCGTCCACCAGGTCGCCGAAGATCTCCCGGTCGGCCACAAACGCCAGCGGCTCGGAACGCTGCCGCGCGGCGGCAGCTCTCAGACGGTCGGCCAGCCGGTCGACGACCTCGATCGGCTCGCCCAGTTCGTCGACCCCTTCCGCGTAGCGGGCCCAGCTGGCCACCACGGCGGTGGCCAGGGTGATCGGCCCGCCGGTGGCCAGCTCCTGCCGGATGACCGGGAGAAGCCACTTCGGTATCCGATCGGAGCTCTCCGCGCACAGCCTGGCGACGGTATCGCGAACGCCGGCGTTGGAGAACCGGGCGATCAGTTCGTGCTTGTAGGAGTCCAGATCGATCCCGGGCACCGGCTCGAGAGTCGGTGTTGCCTCGAAGTCCATGTAGCCCAACAGGAATCGGGCGAACAGCGGATCCTGGGTGACTTCGTGCACCAGGCGATAACCGGCCAGGTAGCCGAAGTAGCACAACGCCTGGTGGCTGGCGTTGAGCAACCGCAGCTTCATCAACTCGTAGGGTTCGACGTCGTCGACGACCTGAACCCCGACCTCTTCCAACGGTGGCCGACCGAGGGTGAAACTGTCCTCGAGTACCCACTGGGTGAACGGCTCGCACACCACCGGCCAGCCGTCCTGGATGCCGAAACGATCACTGATCGCGGACCGGTCCTGATCCGTGGTCACCGGGGTGATCCGGTCGACCATCGAGTTCGGGAACCGCACTTCCGACTCGACCCAGGCGCCCAGTCCCGGGTCATTCCAGCTCGACTCGCGGAGGCGGGCGAAAGCGGTGAAGACCTCCTTGGCGACGTGGCCGTTGCCCTGGATGTTGTCGCAGCTCATGATCGTGAAGGGCGCGATGCCCCTCGCCCTGCGGCGTACCAGTGCCTCGGTGATGAGGCCGAACGTCGTGCCGGGCACCGCATTCGCGACCAGGTCGGCGGCCACGGCCGGATTGGTCTCGTCGAACTTCCCGGTCACGTGGTGGAAGTTGTAGCCGCCCTCGGTGACGGTCATCGACACGATCCTGGTTGACGGGTCGGCCATCTTCTCGACGACGGCCTCCGGGTCGTCCGGTGCGAACAGGTACTGCACCATGGATCCGATCACTCGCGGCTCCCACGAACCGTCGGGATCCTTGAGCACCAGGGTGTACAGGCAATCCTGCGCGCTCATGATCTGTTGCATCTTCGCGTCGAACGGCATCACCCCGACGCCACAGATTCCCCAATCAAGCGCCTTGCCTTCATTCATCAGCCTGTCCAGGTACATGGCCTGGTGCGCGCGGTGGAATCCACCGACACCGAAGTGCACGATGCCGGTCGTCACTTGACTGCGGTCGTACGTCGGAATGGGAACCGCCCCGCCAATGCTTGCCAGGGTGGCCGTGTTGAGCTGGGCCATTGCAGTGTCCTTGTCTTGCGTGAAGGGGCGGGCCTCGGTGGTCTCCGGTGCTACTTGACTGCGCCGAGGGACAGGCCCTGGACCAGCTTGTCCTGGGCGGCGAAACCGGCGATCAGCACCGGGAGCGAGACCGCGGTGGCGGCCGCGCAGAGTTTGCCGAGGAACAGCGCCTGCGAGGTGACCAGGCTGGGCAGGAACGCGGGCAGGGTTTGCGCCGCTGACGTGCTGGTGAGCACGTTGACCAGGAACAACTCGTTCCAGGAGAAGATGAAGCAGATCAGCGACGTGGACGCGATACCAGGTCCGGCGATGGGTGCGATCACCTTCAACAGGGTCTTGATCAGGCCCGCGCCGTCCAGCGAGGCCGCCTCGAACAGCGCCGGCGGGATGTCGGCCAGGAAGGACCGCATCATCCAGACCGCGATCGGCAGGTTCATCGCCGTGTACAGAATGATCATGAACCAGATCTGGTTCAAACCGCCGATCGCCTTCGCGATGAGGAACAGCGGCACCAGACCGGCGGCGGCGGGCAGGAACTTCGTGGAAAGGAAGAAGAACATCACGTCGGTCCACTTCCGGACCGGCTTGACGGAGAGTGCGTAGGCGGCCGGGATCGCGAAGCACAGCACCACGATGGTGGAGATCACCGAGCACAGCACCGAGTTGATGACGAACGGCCAGGGGCTCTGTCCCGAGGTCGAACCGAAGAACTGCTTGTAGCCGTTCAGGGTCAGCGGCGCGAAGATCTGCGGTGTGTTCAGGCTGGCTCTGACCTCCGGGTGGAAGCTGGTCAGCACCATGAAGAAGACCGGGGCGATGAAGATCAGCCCGATGATCCAGGTGCCGATCGTGGTCAGTGCTGACGCCAGGCCCTTCTTCTTGAAGGAGGCCCCGACGGTGCCCTTGCTGGCCGGGGCGACGTGGGTGGTAGTGGTCATCGCGAGTTCTCCTCGTTGAAC
This sequence comes from Mycobacteriales bacterium, assembly GCA_038229825.1. Lineage (GTDB taxonomy): Bacteria > Actinomycetota > Actinomycetes > Mycobacteriales > Nakamurellaceae > Nakamurella. The sequence continues at coordinate 8,147 of JBBROB010000011.1, read as the reverse complement.
AGGCTGGACACGGTACGCAGGGCGAACGTCGCGATGACGATGGTGGCGATCACGATCACCACGCCCTGCGCGGAGGCGAGGCCGTAGTCGTTGTCCGAGTTGATCGTGTTGAAGATCAGGTACGGCAGATTCTCGGTTTGTGGGTTCAGTGGCGTCAGTTGATAGACGGCATCGAAGTTCTGGATGATGTAGATGCTTCCCAGCAGTCCGGCCAGCTCGAGGTACTGACGCATGTGCGGCATGGTGAGGAACCGGAAGCTCTGCCACGGGCTCGCCCCGTCCACCGACGCCGCCTCCAGCACGTCACCCGGGCGGGACTGCAGTCCGGCCAGCAGGATGAGCGTCATGAACGGCGTCCACTGCCAGATCAGTTCGATCTCGACGGCCAGCAGCGGGTGCTGGCTGACGAGCGTCACGGTGGAAGCAACGGCGCCGGGGTGGAACCAGTGATTGATCGTTGTCACGATGCCGCTGAGCAGACCGTTCTGCGCGTCGAAGATGCCATAGCGGAAGAACAGCGCAGCTGCCACCGGCACGATCAGGAACGGCGCGATCATCATGGTGCGCACTGCCCCGCGGCCGGGGAACTGGCGGTTGAGCAGGAGTGCGATGCCCAGCCCGAACGCCAGCGAGACCAGTACCACGATGAGGACCAACTGCACCGTGTGCCACATGTCCTGCAAGATCGTCTGGTTCGTCAGGACCTGCTGGAAGTTGCGCAGTGTCCAACCCTTGATCTTCGGGCGGTCGGCGTCGTACCGACGGAAGGCGAAGTAGATGGTGACCAGGAACGGTAGCTGGGTCACCACGACGGTGAAGACCAGAGCGGGTAGCAGCGGCCCGCGGCGGAGCCAGGCGTCGCGCTTGGCCTTGCGGTTGACCTCTTTGGCGACAGCTGCGGATGGATCGGCCGACGACGAAGTCTTTTCTTGGGTAGTGGTCATTCGAACGGTTTCCTTCGCGAACGTGTCGTGTGATGGATGACCTGACGGGAGGAGAAGGTGGCTGCGGGTCTGCGTGCACTGCACGCAGACCCGCAGCCGGTCGACTACTTCTGTGCCTGACCAACGGCGTCGGCCTGCGACTGGGCATCGGTGGCCCAGCTGTCGACGCTGCCGTTGCCCGCTAGCACCTGCGACAGGGTCGCGGTGACCTTGTCACCGAAAGCCGTGAACTCGGGAATATCGACGAACTGGATGCCGACGGTCGGCCGGGGCTGGGTGCCCGGGTTTGTCGGGTCCGCGGCACTCAGGGCCGCCAGGGTGGCCGGTGCGAATGCCGAAGCGGCCGCGTTGTATTCGGCGTTCGCGTACAGCGAGGTGCGCTTGCCGGCCGGGACGCGGGCCCAGCCGAGTGACTTGCCGACGGTGTTCTCGTAGCCGGCCGAGGAAGCCCAGGAGATGAACTGCCAGGAGGCGTCCTTGTTCTTGGACGCGTTCTCCACTGCCCACGACCAGGCGTACAGCCAGCCGGACGACTTCGTGTTCTTGACCGGGGCCTGGACGTAGCCGACCTTGCCCTTGACCGGTGAGTCAGTGGCCTCGAGTGAGCCGGCGGCTGAGGTCGCGTCGTACCACATGGCGACCTTGCTCTGCTGCATGTTGTTCAGGCACTCGGTGAAGCCTGCCTGGTCGGGGCTGACCTCGCCGTGCGACTTGACCAGGTTCACATAGAAGTTGGCGGCGTCCTTGAAGGCCGGGTCGGTGACCTTGGCGTTCCAGTCCTTGTCCCACCAGGTGCCGCCATAGGTGTTGACCACCGTGGTGAACGGGGCGCCGAGCTGTCCCCAGCCGGGCAGACCGCGCAGGCAGATGCCTTTCATGCCGGGCTGCGCACCGTCAACCTTGGCTGCCGCTGCGGCGACCTCGTCCCAGGTGGGCTTGTCCGGCAGGGTGACTCCCTTGGCCGCGAAGACATCCTTGCGGTACATCAGGAACGACGACTCGCCGTAGAAGGGCTCGCCGTAGATCTTGTTGTCGACGGACAGCGACTTCGTGAAGGCGGGGAAGATGTCCGCCTGGTTGAAGCCGGTGTCCTTCTGCGTGTACGAGGTGAGGTCGGCCATCCAGTCGTTGCCCGCGTAGATCGGGATCTCGAAGTTCGACAGGGTTGCCACGTCGTACTGACCGGCCTGATTCTTGAACTCCAGTGAGGCCTTGGCCCGCATGTCGTTCTCCGGCAGGACGGTGTAGTTCACCTTGATGCCGGTCTGGGCGGTGAAGTTGGCCGCGGTCAGCTTCTGCAGGTCGATCATCTGCGGGTTGTTGACCATCAGCACATTGATGGTCTTGCCGTCGGTCGCCGGGTCCTTGGTCAGGACCGACGAGGCAGGCGCCGCGCCGCTGCCGGCGACCGCCGACGAGCTGGGGCCGGCCGATGAGCTGGGGCCGGCCGAGCTTGCGGCAGTGCTGGCCGCACTGGTGGCGGCCGCGGAGGAGGCCGCCGACGTCGAGGACGTGGAGGTCGCCGCCGTTCCGGTCGAACTGCTGCTGCAGGAGGCCGTGACGAGCATCGCGGCGCAGCCGGCGGCGACTGCCGCCTTGTGTGTCCAACGCATCTGGGGTGGTTCCTTTCGGGTTGTGTACTGCGGGTTTGCTGTGACCGGGCCGATCACGGGCAACTTGGAGACCGGTGAGCGAACTCGCCGGTGGGGGTGGGTGTTTGGTTGTCGCGATGCGGGTCGGCGCCTGGTGCCGACGGCACCGCCCTCAGACTCGGATCACCTGGGGCCCGAGTGCGCTGTACCGGTGGGCCTCGTGCGCTGACAAAGTCGAATCCGTGATGAGGCTTTCGAAATCCCCGACGTCGGAGAAGCGACAAAAACTGGTGACGCCGAATTTGGTGTGAATGCCGACGAACACCTTCCGCCTTGACACCGCCATTGCCTTGGCCTTCACCGCGGCCACCGCGCTGTCCGGCACAGTGAGGCCACGATCACGGGTCAGACCGTTGGCGCCCATCACCGCCAGATCGATGACGAGATCAGAGAGCATCGCCGTGGCCCAGTGATCGACCGTGGCCAGAGTGCGGCCGCGCACCCGACCGCCGAGCAGGATCACGTTGATGGCAGAGCCGGCGGCCAGGATGCCGGCCGTCGCCAGCGACGAGGTCACCACGGTGAGCGGGCGTCCCAGGTTGACCAGTTCCGTCGCCACCAGTTGGGGGGTGAAACCCTCGTCCAGATATACAGTTTCGGCCGGTCCGAGCTGCTCGGCGGCGGCCGCTGCGATCCGGCGCTTCTCCGGCACCCACGACTCCGAACGGTGCGCCATGTTCGATTCGAATCCGGCCCCCTCCACCGGATAGGCGCCCCCGTGGGTGCGCCGTAGGAGTCCGTGGTCCTCCAGCACCTTCAGATCGCGTCGGACCGTCTCGGCCGCCACGTCCAGCTCTTCCGCGATCTCGGTGACGGCGATGTGCCCGGCCCCTCTGGCCTGGGCCAGGATCAGCCGGCGACGCTCGTCGCCCTGCTTGGCGTTCATCGTCCCGACCTCCTCGTCATTGGGGTGTGTTGCTGGGTGCTGTCGGGCTCAACATCTGCGCTGGTGTCGAAGGTTTCGACACTCGCTGTGTGGTCTGCGCCATCGGGGCATCTTGTGGGTTCAGCCACATTGTGTGCCCCTTATGAGTACTCCGAGAAATCGATGTGCGTCCAGTCACAAGGGCCCCAATGGGTGCCCGATTGGTGTTGTCTATCGGGCAGGGATTGAACCGGTCGCACCGGCAAGAGTGGCTGGGCAGCGCCGAAATGTGTCTGAACTTCGACAAACACGTGCCCGTTTGCTGTTGATTCTGCAGCTTCGTGAAGGCCGGCGCTGCGGATCCAGAAGGACCAGCGGTGACTGGGACGGACCGGGCCGGCGCCGCCAGGTCACCGTGGCGGCACCGCTGAGGTCGATAACGGTCCGATAACGGGCATGGTCCCAGACTGATCCCGGCGGGCGCCGGGGCCGTTCGGTTGGTTCGCGGGTCTCCCTGCTGCGGGTAGCATCGAGGGCGAACCCAGCGCTGACGTCTGGCTTGCCCCCCGAACACTTGTGGTCGGGATCGGGAGTCGGGCCGGTTGCCCGGTGGTCCGCTCGCGTGAGTCAACGTGAATCGAACCGGCGAGGTGACTCAGCTCCGGATCAGGTGATGATCGTTTGTCCCGGCGTGCTCCGTTGCGCTATGGTCGGCGGTCGGCCAGGTCCAGCTGGGCTATCGTCGTGTGCTCGGAGCTTTGCCAGGGTCAGCCGGGCGGGCAGTCCGTGCCCGGGGCGATCCGCTACTCCGCCGGACAGTGCCCGTTGGGCATGTTGCGCCAATAACGAACGGGTCTTCGCCGATTCGTGTGACGAGCGCAGCGCTGCCGACAGCACCACGACCGCCAGACCCAGGAAAAACCAAGGCAGAAGGAAGTCTCCAGCAGATGCCAACGATTCAACAGCTGGTCCGAAAGGGCCGCCAGGACAAGGTCAGCAAGACCAAGACGCCTGCGCTCAAGGGCAGTCCGCAGCGTCGCGGCGTGTGTACCCGCGTCTACACGACAACCCCGAAGAAGCCGAACTCGGCTTTGCGCAAGGTGGCCCGTGTCAAGTTGACCAGCCAGGTCGAGGTAACCGCCTACATCCCGGGTGAGGGCCACAACCTGCAGGAGCACTCCATCGTGCTCGTCCGCGGTGGCCGGGTGAAGGATCTCCCCGGCGTCCGCTACAAGATCATCCGTGGCTCGCTGGACACCCAGGGCGTCAAGAATCGCAAGCAGGCTCGCAGCCGTTACGGCGCGAAGAAGGAGAAGAGCTAATGCCACGCAAGGGTCCCGCGCCGAAGCGGCCACTGGTGGCCGACCCGGTCTACAACTCCCCGCTGGTCACCCAGCTGGTGAACAAGGTGCTGCAGGATGGCAAGCGCTCGATCGCCCAGGCCATCGTCTACGGCGCCCTCGAGGGCTGCCGTGAGAAGAGCGGCACCGATCCGGTCGTCACCCTCAAGCGCGCATTGGACAACGTCCGTCCGTCGCTGGAGGTGCGCAGCCGTCGAGTCGGTGGCGCCACCTATCAGGTGCCGGTCGAGGTCCGTGTCCCGCGGCAGACCACCCTTGCCCTGCGCTGGTTGGTCGGATACTCCAAGGCTCGTCGTGAGAAGACGATGACCGAGCGGCTGATGAACGAACTGCTGGACGCCTCGAACGGTCTGGGCGCCGCCGTGAAGCGTCGTGAGGACACCCACAAGATGGCCGAGTCGAACAAGGCCTTCGCGCACTACCGCTGGTAACGATCGGGGGTCGGTCGACGTTGAATCAGTCAGCCGGCGCAGGTCGGTGGATGACTGGCTTCAGTGAGTAGGCTGGACCCAGGCGCTGCCCCGTTGGGGCATCGGAACCAAAGCTCCCGGCGCGGCAGAGGCGGAATCCCGCCCTGCCGCGCCAGCATGCTGTGAGTCGCCCGCTGGTTGGGGCGCACGGCCTGCACACTTTCAGGACAAGAGACGAGGAAGAACCGCACGTGGCACCCAACGCCCTCGACAAGACCCGGAACATCGGGATCATGGCGCACATCGACGCGGGTAAGACCACCACGACCGAGCGCATCCTGTTCTACACCGGGATCACCTACAAAATCGGTGAGGTGCACGACGGCGGCGCCGTCATGGACTGGATGGAGCAGGAGCAGGAGCGGGGGATCACCATCACCTCCGCCGCGACGACGACCCATTGGAAGGGTCACAAGATCAACATCATCGACACGCCCGGACACGTGGACTTCACGGTCGAGGTCGAGCGGTCGCTGCGTGTTCTTGACGGCGCGGTCGCGGTGTACGACGGAGTCGCCGGCGTCGAGCCGCAGACCGAGCAGGTCTGGCGGCAGGCCGAGAAGTACCACGTGCCACGGATGTGCTTCGTGAACAAGCTGGACCGTACCGGGGCGAACTTCTTCCGCTGCGTCGACATGATGGTCACCAGGCTCAATGCCACACCCGCCGTGCTGCAGCTGCCGATCGGCAACGAGGGCGACTTCGTCGGCGTCGTCGACCTGCTCAACATGCGCGCGCTGACCTGGCACGGCGAGACCGTCAAGGGCGAGGACTACACGGTCGAGGAAATTCCGGCCGACCTGCTGGAGCAGGCGAAGGAATACCGCGAGAAGCTGGTCGAGACGATCTCCGAGAACGACGACGAGGCCATGGAGGCCTACCTCGTCGGCGAGGAGCTGTCCGTCGATCAGCTCAATGCAGCCCTCCGCCGCGCCACCATCGCCGGCAAGGTCAACCCTGTCGTGTGCGGTTCCGCGTTCAAGAACAAGGGCATCCAGCCGATGCTCGATGCGGTGGTGGCCTACCTGCCGTCCCCGCTGGACGTCGGCGCGACCCACGGCCTGTTGCAGGACGGCGTGACCGAGGCGACTCGGGAGCCCGATCCGAATGCGCAGTTCGCCGGCCTGGCCTTCAAGGTGCAGACCGACCCGCACCTGGGCAAGTTGACCTTCGTCAGGGTCTACTCCGGCACGCTGAACTCGGGCACCCAGGTCGTCAACGCGACCAGGGACCGCAAGGAGCGGATCGGCAAGATCTACCAGATGCACGCCAACAAGCGCGAGGAACTGGCGTCCGTCGCGGCCGGCGACATCGTGGCCGTGATGGGTCTCAAGCAGACCACCACCGGTGACACGCTGTCCGATCCGGCGCACCCGATCGTGCTCGAGTCCATGTCCTTCCCGGACCCGGTCATCGAGGTCGCGATCGAGCCGAAGACCAAGTCCGATCAGGAGAAGCTCGGCATCGCCATCCAGAAGCTGGCCGAGGAGGACCCGACATTCAAGGTCCACCAGGACGACGACACCGGCCAGACCGTCATCGGCGGCATGGGCGAGTTGCACCTGGACATCCTGGTCGACCGGATGCGGCGCGAGTTCAACGTCGAGGCCAACATCGGCAAGCCGCAGGTCGCCTACCGCGAGACCATTCGCGGCAAGGTCGAGAAGTACAGCTACACGCACAAGAAGCAGACCGGTGGGTCCGGCCAGTTCGCCAAGATTCTGATCACCGTCGAACCACTGGACATGACCAAGTCCGAGGGTGCGACGTACGAGTTCGTCAATGCTGTTTCCGGTGGCCGGATCCCGCGGGAGTACATCCCCTCGGTCGACGCCGGTGCGCAGGACGCGCTGCAGTACGGCATCCTGGCCGGCTACCCGATGCTCGGGGTCAAGTTGACCCTGGTCGACGGCGCCTACCACGAAGTCGACTCCTCGGAAATGGCGTTCAAGATCGCCGGCTCGATCGCGATGAAGGAAGCAGCCCGCAAGGCTGATCCGGTGTTGCTGGAGCCGCTGATGAGTGTCGAGGTCGTCACCCCGGAAGAGAACATGGGTGACGTCATCGGCGACCTGAACTCCCGGCGTGGGCAGATCCAGTCGATGGACGAGCGCTCCGGCGCCCGCGTCGTCACCGCACTGGTGCCGTTGTCGGAGATGTTCGGTTACGTCGGCGACCTGCGCTCCAAGACCCAGGGCCGGGCCAGCTACTCGATGGTGTTCAGCACGTACGCCGAAGTTCCGGCGAACGTCGCGAAGACCATCATCGCGAAGCAGAACGGCGAGTAGGACACGGGTAGACGACTGGTGGGCACGGGAACGGATTGGCCCTCATGCGGGTCAGTCCGTACCCTCCAACAGGCCGTCAACATCAAAGCTCGGCCGGTCAGTGAACTGCTGGCCTGCCAAGGGTCCTGATCGCACATCGATCAGGTCCAGATCCACCCACCAACGCCATGACGACCTGAACAACGTTTGGTCGCGCGGCGGATCATCAAAGTCCTGAGGAGGACCTGCAGTGGCGAAGGCGAAGTTCGACCGCAGTAAGCCGCACGTCAACATTGGCACGATCGGCCACGTTGACCACGGCAAGACCACCCTGACCGCGGCCATCACCAAGGTGCTGGCCGACAAGTACCCGACGCTGAACCAGGCCTCGGCGTTCGATCAGATCGACAAGGCGCCGGAAGAGCGCCAGCGCGGTATCACCATCAACATCGCGCATGTCGAGTACCAGACCGAGAAGCGCCACTACGCGCATGTCGACGCCCCTGGTCACGCTGACTACATCAAGAACATGATCACCGGTGCTGCCCAGATGGACGGCGCGATCCTGGTCGTGGCCGCCACCGACGG
>JBBROB010000010.1:0-195855 GCA_038229825.1 Mycobacteriales bacterium | reverse complement strand
GGTAGGTCGGGGACGTCGGGGGTGTGGGCCGGCAGGTCGGGGACGTCGGGGGTGTCGGCTGGTAGGTCGGGGACGTCGGGGGTGTGGGCCGGCAGGTCGGGGACGTCGGGGGTGTCGGCTGGTAGGTCGGGGACGTCCGGAGTCTCGGCCGGCGATTCAAGGATGTCCGAGTCCGGCAATTGCGGATCGTCCGGCTCTGCAACGGCGGGAGCAGGCTCGTCCGGAGTTCTCACCTCGGGAGCGGGCTCGGCGACCGCTGCCTCCGCGTCGGGGGGACTGGCGTCGACGGAATCACGTTGACCCTGGCTCACCTCCGATGCCTCGGTGGCCGGGCTCTGCGCGCCCTCCGGGAGATCGGCGCCACCATGATCGACGCGCATTTCCTCGGTCATCGTTGCTGGCCTTTCTGCTGCTCGACTGGGGAGTCGTGACTCCCGGCACCTCACGATGCCCCTGTTACCTCGCTGGGATCTCCACGGATCCGCACATTCCAGTGTGCCCGCTGGTCAGCATGATCCACTACTCCGTTTGGTCTGTACCGCGGATGAAGGACCATCGGCGGTACTCATCGGTGGGCCCGCCTCCACTGCCGGACGGGCGCCGGGCGTCGTCGCCCCGTCGCGAAGGTTAGCCTGCAGCGGTGATCGTCAGCGCGGCTGTATGCCCGGGAGCCCCCCTGTTGGTGCCGGGGATGGCTCCGCAGCTGGCCTCGACCATGCCCGAGCTCCTCGACAGTTGCCGCACCGCCATTGCGACGTTGACCGACGCAGACAGGGTGCTGTTGCTGACTTCGGGCCCGCGGACGCGCGACCTCGGCGCGTCGTCCCCCCGTGGATCAGTCGTGCACCAGCCTGGAACGGTCATCTCCTCCGGTCCGCTGACCGACAGTCGGTTGCCACCGCATTTCCTTCGTCGGTTGGCCGGCGGGCACGATGACACGGCCGCTGAACGGGAGTCCCGCCAGGACCCCGGGGTAGGTGTCATCGTCGGTACAGCCCTGCTGGCCGGATCCGGGATCGAACTTCCGACGACAGCACTGGAACTCGGCGAGGACTTCGAAGTCGGACGCAGCGGCGAAAGCGCCGCCAGGGTTTTGGCTGCTGCCAGGAACTCCGCTGACCGCGTCGCGATCCTGCTGATCGCTGAAGGATCAGCCAGTCGCGGTCCGGATTCACCCGGCGGTGGTCAGGACGGGGCGGAGGCGTTCGACGCGGCTTTGGCAGCCGCGCTGGCAGAGGGGAGTCCGCTGGCCCTCGCCCTCGCCGCAGGAACGAGTGCGTCGCTGCCGGCCGCGCTGATGTTCACCTCCGGGCCGAGCCTGCGCGCACTGGCCGACGTGACGCGGCAACGCCCACCGACCCACGCCGAACTACTCTTCGACGCGGCCCCGCTGGGTGTCGGCTACTTCGTCGCAGCGTGGTCATGGGACTGAACCGGCTGATCGTGGTTGCCGGGCCGACCGGTGCCGGCAAATCGGAGCTGGGACTGGAGCTGGCAGAGCAGCTCGACGGAGAGGTCGTCAACGCCGACTCGATGCAGTTGTACCGGGGCATGGACATAGGCACGGCGAAGCTGGCGGCCGCTGAGCGTCGAGGTGTGCCGCATCATCTGATCGATGTGCTGGATATCAGCGCACGCGCCAGCGTCGCCGCCTACCAGACCAGAGCCCGGGCGCAGATCGAGGACGTACTGAGCCGGGGGAGAACTCCGGTTCTGGTGGGCGGATCCGGCCTTTACGTCAGCGCGGTTGTGGACGAGATCCAGTTTCCGGGCACCGATCCGGTGATCCGCGGCCAACTGGAGGCCGAGCTCGCGGTGGAGGGCCCGGTGGCGCTGTTCCAGCGGCTCCGGCAGCTCGACCCGGTGGCTGCCGCAGTCATCGAACCGGCCAACGGACGGCGTCTGGTCAGGGCGCTGGAGGTCATTGCCGTCACCGGGCGACCCTTCACCGCCACCCTGCCGGTGCGTTCGCGACCACGCTACGAGGCCGTCCTGGTCAATCTGGATCTGGCCACCGAGCTGCTGGATCGGCGGCTCGAGCAGCGGGTGTCGCGCATGGTCGCCGCCGGCTTCCTCGACGAGGTCAGGGCACTGGACGCGGCCGGACTGCGCGAGGGCGTCACCGCCTCGCGCGCGCTCGGATATCCGCAGATGCTGGCGGTGCTGGACGGCGTCGCGGACCTCCCGACCGCGGCGGCCAAGACCGTGCAGCTGACCCGCCGGTTCGTTCGGCGGCAACGTTCGTGGTTCGGCCGGGATGCTCGGATGCAGCGGCTCGACGCAGAGTCCGGCGGCCTCGCCGATCGAGTGGTCCGAACAGCCCGCGCCGGCACCGCCGCGTCTTGACTGCCGTCGGCCGGTCCGTAGGGTTGGGCCGGTGACAACCGCTGGAGTGCCGTTCCTGAAAGGTCACGGCACGGAGAACGACTTCATCCTGTTGCCTGACCTCGATGATGCGCTCACCGTCAGCCAAGCCCAGGTCAGGGCACTCTGCGACCGGCGGGCCGGGCTCGGTGCCGACGGGGTCATCCGGGTTGTCCCCGCGGCTCCGCCCCAGACCGGCTTCTTCATGGACTACCGCAACGCCGACGGCTCCCACGCCGAAATGTGCGGCAACGGTGCCAGGGTGTTCGCCCGCTATCTCGTGAAGGCCGGATTGCAGCAACCAGGCCGTTTCGATTTCGTCACCATGGGTGGGGTCCGCACCGCCGAGCTGGGGATCGGGGGGGATGTCAGCGTCGGGCTGGGAATGGCGACCGTCGGCGCAGAGTCCAAGGCCGAACTGTCCGGCAGGACGTTCAAAGGCACTGCTGTCGGCGTCGGTAACCCGCACCTGGTCTGCCTGCTGGGCCCTGGGTCGGCCGTCGAACTGGCCGACCTGGACCTGAGTGTGCCGCCCGGGTTCGACCACACGGTCTTCCGGGCGGGTGTCAACGTCGAATTCGTACTGCCGCTCTCGCCCGACCACATCCGGATGCGTGTCTACGAGCGAGGGGTCGGGGAAACCCGTTCCTGCGGGACGGGAACAGTCGCGGCCGCGGCCGCTTTCCTGGCCGCGACCGGCAGCGCCGGCAGCCGCGTCACAGTCGACGTGCCCGGCGGATCGGTGGTGGTGACGTTCTCGACGGACGGTGCGACCCTCACCGGACCCGCGGTGCTGGTTGCCAGCGGGACCATCGACCGGGATTACTGGGATCTACACCGCTGATCATCTGCCCCACTGGTCGAGCGCCGTCCTCTGCCCCGACCGTGAGCCGATCCGGCACGTCCGGGCGCTACGCCCATGTCGAACAAGGCAACAATCCGATGGCCGAACGACCCGGGAATGATGCACTCTGGACTGCATATGACAAAACATGACGATTTTCTTGCCAGGGCGGGCCGCGAGAGCGACGTCGAGGGTGATACCGGCGGTGACCGTGATCTGGCAGACCGGGCGGCCTTGCGCCGTGTCGGCAGCCTGTCCACCCAGCTCACCGACATCACCGAGGTCGAATACCGCGAGCTGCAACTCGAGCAGGTGGTACTGGTGGGTGTCTGGTCGACCGGGACCGCGGAGGATGCCGAGGCGTCGATGACCGAACTCGCCCGACTCGCCGAGACGGCCGGTTCGGTGGTGCTCGATGCGCTGACCCAGCGGCGTCGCAATCCGGACGCCGGCACCTACATCGGCTCCGGGAAGGTGCGGGAGCTCGGCGAGGTCGTCGAACTGACCGGTGCTGACACGGTGATCTGCGACGGCGAGCTGTCGCCCGGTCAGCTGCGGAATCTGGAAGAGCAGCTCAAGGTCAAGGTCGTCGACCGAACGGCACTGATCCTGGACATCTTCGCGCAACACGCCAAGTCAAAGGAAGGCAAAGCGCAGGTCGAGCTCGCCCAGCTCAACTACCTGCTACCGCGGCTGCGTGGCTGGGGTGTGGCTCTGTCCCGGCAACGTGGCGGGCGGGTCGCCTCCGGCGCCGGCATCGGCTCCCGCGGCCCCGGCGAGACCAAACTCGAGATCGACCGTCGCCGGATTCATCGCCGTATCGCCCAGCTGAAGACCGAATTGGCGGGCATGCGCCAGGTCCGCGACACCAAGAGGTCGCAGCGCCGGGCCAACGCCGTGCCGGCCGTCGCCATCGCCGGTTACACCAACGCGGGGAAGTCGTCGCTGCTGAATTCGCTGACCGAGGCCGGCGTGCTGGTGGACGATTCGCTGTTCGCCACGCTGGATCCGACCACCCGCAAGACCACCACCACCGACGGCCGGCTCTACACCCTGACCGACACCGTCGGGTTCGTCCGGCACCTGCCCCATCAACTGGTGGAGTCGTTCCGGTCGACCCTGGAGGAGATTGCCGACGCCGACCTGGTGGTACACGTCATCGACGGCTCCGACGCCCATCCGGAGGACCAGGTGATCGCCGTTCGCGAGGTCCTGACCGAAATCGACGCCGCCCAGGTGCCGGAAATCATGGTCGTCAACAAGATCGACGCGGCCGACGAGATCACCCTGGGCCGGCTCCGTCATCTACTGCCGAACGCTGTGTTCGTGTCGGCGAGGACCGGCGACGGAATCGACCAACTTCGGACGGTCATCGCCGCCGCGCTTCCGGATCCGGCCATGCGGATCCAGGTGCTGGTCCCGTTCAATCAGGGCGCGCTGGTCTCCCGGGTCCATGCCGAAGGGACGGTCCTCACCGAGGAGCACACGGCGGAGGGCACGTTACTCCAGGCCAAGGTCTATCCGGCCCTGGCCGGGGTACTTCAGAACTACCGCGTGGCCGCTACCTCCGCCTGACCGGAGACTGCGGCGGTTCCCCCTTCGGGGACTCTGGAACTGTGTCGATACCGGGGTATCGTGAGAGCGAAATGTGAGTTTGCCGGCCGCCAGTCGGATAGCGGGTCGGTCACGAACCAGCACTGACAAGCAGTCGATGAGATTCTGGAGGTCGGACAATGGGTGGCATTCAGCCCTGGCACATCATCTTGGTAGTGGTTGTCTTCCTGCTGCTCTTCGGCGGTAAGAAGCTCCCGGATGCGGCACGGGGGCTCGGGCGGTCGCTGCGCATCCTGAAATCAGAGGTCGGCGCCATGCACGAGGAGGACGGCAAGCCCAAGACCACCGCCGGCGAAACCGATGCAACGGCCTCCGTGCCGACCGCTCCGTCCCAGATAGCACCGGCGCCGATCCCGCAGCCGGTGGTCCAGGCGCCCGTGTATCAGGCGCCGGCGGCGGCACCGGTCGTCGCACCCCCGGTGACCAATGGCCAGGCGGCGCCGATCGTCGTTCCTGCCCCGATTCCGCAGCCGGTGATCAACGTACCGGCGAACGGTCCGCAGGGAAGCTGACCGCCTGCACGACAGCACGCCGGTGACCCGCATGTCGGTCATCGAATGGCTGATGCTGTCGCAGCGGTGCGGTAGCCGTCAGACGCCGAAAGCGGGCCCTTCCTTCGCGGGGCCCGCTTTCGCGGTCTGCGGGGTGCATGGACAGACCCCGGGGACGGACCTCAGAGTTTGCGCAGTACCGCGACGACGCGGCCGAGCACGACGGCGTCGTCGCCGGGGATCGGCGAGTACGCGTCGTTGTGCGGCATCAGCCAGATATGGCCATCCTTGCGACGGTAGGTCTTGACGGTGGCTTCTCCGTCGATCATCGCCGCCACGATGTCCCCGTTCTCGGCGACGGGTTGCTGCCGGACGACAACCCAGTCGGCGTCGGTGATCGCGGCGTCCACCATCGAATCGCCGACCACCCGCAGCAGGAACAGGGTGCCCTCACCGACCAGATCCTTGGGCAGTGGGAAGATGTCCTCAACCGCCTGCTCGGCCAGGATGGGCCCACCTGCGGCGATCCGGCCGACGACGGGGACATAGGCCGGTGTCGGGTAGCCGGCGTTGTCATCGGCCATCTCGTCCGCCGAACGAACGTCGACCGCCCGCGGCCGGTTGGGGTCTTTTCGAAGGAGACCCTTGCGCTGCAGGACACTGAGCTGATGGGCAACCGATGACGGCGACTTGAGTCCCACCGCCTCGCCGATCTCGCGCACGCTGGGTGGGTAACCACGCCGCTGGACCGAGTCCCGTATCACTTCCAGGACCTTGCGCTGCCGCATGGTCAACGTACGTCCGTCGTCGGACTCGGGGAATTCTGTGACCGTGTCGGCCTCGGCCGCCGCCGAGGTCGACACCGACCCCGAGGCCTTCGTTCCGGTCGTGTCTGCCGGTGTTCGTCGTGTCGCCACTTCGATGCCTTCCTGTGGACCCTTGCCGGGTCTTGCCGATTGGTGGGCTGGTCTTCCGGTGGGACAACCGTACGACTCGGGAGGTCACAATTCAAACAGGCGTTCGACGGACACGCCGGAAAATCTTCCCACTGTCGGTGCCACGATGTAGAACTAGGTCAAGCGTTCGATAGAACGCTCGTTCGAGGTGTTGATGGTGACAATGGTGCCGCTGGTCGATCCAGGTCGGCGCACGCCGTCCCCGGCAGACCCCTTGGATGCGGATGCGGCCGACCGGCCGCCGACGAGACGAGAAGGTCCGGCATGGCTCTCACAGCACTTGCTCCCCGTACGGTCGCCGCACCACAAGCCCCATTGGTCGCCGACGCGCCGTTCGCTCCGGCACCGACTGCTGGTCCGCCCCCCTGGACCCCCCGAACGGCGGCCGGTGAGCGTGCCGTTCGGCGACGCCGGGCCCGGATCTCGGCCGCCCGCCGCCCGCCGTCGGGCGTACTGCCGTCCATCACCCGGACCGCCGCATCGGTGTCAGCCGATCGAGGTTGCGACCTTGATGGGGCCCGGTTTCAGATCGGCCGCTGGGCTCGCCTGTCCACCACCGTGACATTGGTCGCGACCTGCGTGATCGTCGGCGTCGTCCTGCTGTCTTCCGGTCCGTCACCGGTCGTCGGTGAGGTCACTGTCGGCCAGGGCGACTCGTTGTGGTCGATCGCCCAGGAAGCCGAGCCGGGGGCCGACCCGAGGTCGGTGGTGGAACAGATCAAGCAGTTGAACGCCCTCGAGGGCGAGTCGATCGTCCCCGGGGCGGTGTTGAAGGTGCCCACCCTGCGCTGACAACGCGGATTGAAAACACCCGGCGACACGCCGCAGGTGCTTGCGCAGAACTCATCGCCCGATCTACGGTCAAACCCAACATCTAGTAGTTACAAGGATGTAAGCTATCCACAGGTTGGGTTACCTCGGTGGGAATGTTATCCACAGTGTCAGCCGGTTACCCACCTGCGATCCACACGAGCGTGCACATTCGGCCTGGATTCGGCAGCGGTTCTCAGTAGCGATTTCGGCAGGGAGGGTGGGGGGCATGCGTTGTCCTTTCTGTCGTCACCCCGATTCCAGGGTCATCGATTCCAGGGAAGTCGAGGACGGTCAGGCCATCCGCCGACGCCGTTCGTGCCCTGAGTGCTCGCGACGCTTCACCACGGTCGAAGAGGCCGTTCTCGCTGTCGTCAAGCGCAGCGGGGTCACCGAACCGTTCAGCCGCGCCAAGGTGGTGCTCGGAGTTCGCCGTGCCTGCCAGGGCCGGCCGGTCGACGAAGACGCTCTGGCGCTCCTGGCCCAGCAGGTGGAGGAAGCGATCAGGGCCACCGGTGCCGCCGAAGTGCCCAGCCAGGAGGTCGGACTGGCGATTCTCGGCCCGCTTCGGGTGTTGGACGAGGTGGCCTACCTTCGGTTCGCCTCGGTGTATCGGTCGTTCGAGTCGGCGGCCGACTTCGCCGCCGAGATCGAGCGGCTCAAGATCGACCGGCTCGGCTTCGCTGCCGCAACCGGTCCGGGTACCGACCGCAGCCCGGTCGCCACGCCGACCGGTTGATCGGTCGCGGGCCCGTCTCTCGCTGGTGATCATCGTTGCTCGCCGATTGTCCAGCCATCACCACGCCGAAAAGTTCCACTCCAATGCTTTCAGACCAACGCCCGCGCAGGGAAGGGACCCTTCATGACCGAGATCCTCGGCGCTTCAACCGGATCAGCATCGACCGCCGCTTCGACCGATGGCGGCAGATCGGCCGCCGACGGCAGAGGTCGCCGCGCCACGACCGACGGAACTGCAGGTCTGCGGCTGGAGCGCCTTTACACAACGGCCGGTGTGCACCCGTACGACGAGGTGACCTGGGAGCGCCGGGACGTGGTGCTGACGAACTGGCGGGACGGCACCATCAACTTCGAGCAGCGCGGCGTCGAATTCCCGTCGACCTGGTCGATCAATGCCACCAACATCGTCACCAGCAAGTACTTCCGCGGGGCCGTTGGTACCGCGCAGCGGGAGTCCAGCCTCAAGCAGATCATCGACAGGGTGGTGACGGCCTACACCGATTCCGGCCGTGAGAACGGCTACTTCGCCACCACGCAGGATGAGGAGATCTTCTCCCACGAACTCACCTGGATGCTGCTGCACCAGGTGTTCGCCTTCAACTCGCCGGTCTGGTTCAACGTCGGAACCTCCTCCCCGCAACAGGTTTCGGCCTGTTTCATCCTCGCTGTCGACGACACCATGGATGCCATCCTGAACTGGTACCGGGAGGAGGGGCTGATCTTCAAGGGCGGCTCCGGTGCCGGCCTCAACCTGTCCAGGATCCGCTCGTCCAAGGAGCTCCTGTCCTCGGGCGGCACGGCCTCCGGGCCGGTCTCGTTCATGCGCGGCGCCGACGCCTCCGCCGGCACCATCAAATCCGGCGGGGCCACCCGGCGCGCCGCAAAGATGGTGGTGCTGGATGTGGACCACCCCGACATCGTCGAGTTCGTCGAGACGAAGGTGAAGGAGGAGCGCAAGATCCGTGCACTGCGTGACGCCGGCTTCGACATGGATCTCGGCGGCGATGACATCGTCTCGGTGCAGTACCAGAACGCCAACAACTCGGTGCGCGTCTCGGACGAGTTCATGCGCGCGGTCGAATCCGGTGCCCAATTCGGTCTGCGAGCACGGCAGACCGGCGAGGTCATCGAGACTGTCGACGCCCGCGAGCTGTTCACCAAGATCAACACTGCCGCCTGGGCCTGCGCGGATCCCGGTATCCAATACGACGACATCATCAACGACTGGCACACCTGCCCGGAGTCCGGCCGGATCAACGCCTCCAATCCCTGCAGCGAGTACATGCACCTTGACAACTCCTCGTGCAATCTGGCGTCCCTGAACCTGATGAAGTTCCTGTCCGACGAGGGCACGTTCGACGCGGTCAAGTTCGCCAAGGCCGTCGAATTCGTCATCACCGCGATGGACATCTCCATCTGTTTCGCCGACTTCCCGACGCAGCCGATCGCCGAGACCACCCGTGCGTTCCGCCAGCTGGGCATCGGCTACGCCAACCTGGGGGCCTTGCTGATGGCGACCGGCCACGCCTACGACTCCGAGGGCGGCAGGTCGCTGGCCGCAGCCATCAGCTCGCTGATGAACGGCACCGCCTACAAGCGCTCAGCCGAGTTGGCAGCGATCGTCGGCCCGTATGACGGCTACGCCCGCAACGCCGACGCGCACAAGCGCGTCATCCGCAAGCACGCCGCCGCCAACGATCAGATCCGCGCCTACGGCGGGAACGACGCCGCAACGCTGAAGTTGGCCACCACCGTCTGGGCGCAGACCATCGCCACCGGTACCCAGAACGGCTACCGCAACGCCCAGGCGTCGGTGCTCGCCCCGACCGGCACCATCGGCCTGATGATGGACTGCGACACCACTGGGATCGAGCCGGATCTGGCGCTGGTGAAGTTCAAGAAACTGGTCGGCGGCGGCTCCATGCAGATCGTCAACCAGACAGTGCCGCGGGCCCTTGCCTCGCTGGGCTACCAGGCCGAGCAGGTCGAGGCGATCGTCGAATTCATCGCCCAGCACGGCCACGTCGTCGGCGCCCCCGGCCTGAAGAACGCGCACTACTCGGTGTTCGACTGCGCCATGGGCGAGCGGTCCATCGCGCCGATGGGCCACGTCCGGATGATGGCCGCGGTGCAGCCGTTCATCTCCGGCGCCATCTCCAAGACCGTCAACATGCCGGAGGACGCGTCGGTGGACGACGTGGCCGAGATCTATCTCCAGGGTTGGAAGATGGGCCTGAAGGCACTGGCCATCTACCGCGACAACTGCAAGGTCGGCCAGCCGTTGTCCGCATCCAGCAAGAACAAGGACACCGCCGACGATGCTGCCAGGACGGCAGTCGGGGCCGCTCCCGCCCCGGTCGCGTCACATGTGCCGGTTCGTCGTCGGCTGCCGAAGAAGCGGCCTTCGCAGACGGTCTCCTTCACCGTCGGCGGCGCCGAGGGATACCTGACCACGGGTTCCTACCCGGATGACGGGCTCGGCGAGGTGTTCATCAAGCTGGGCAAGCAGGGATCCACCCTGGCCGGTGTGATGGATGCCTTCTCGATCGCGGTATCCGTCGGTCTGCAGTATGGGATCCCGTTGGAGTCCTACGTCGCGAAGTTCACCAACCTGCGTTTCGAGCCTGCCGGGATGACCGACGATCCGGACATCCGGATCGCCACCTCGGTGATGGACTACCTGTTCCGGCGCATCGCGTTGGACTACCTGCCGGTCGATGCGCGGGCGGAGCTGAGCATCTTCTCCGCGGAGGAGCGGACGGCCCAGGTCTCCGGTTCCTACGGGTCGTTCGGTGCGGAGGACTCGCTGGACACCGTCGAGGAGTTGAGGTCCTCGGTCGATGCCACCCCCGTTGTCAGACCAGCCGTCGAATCGGGCAAGGCTCCGGCCGGTCTGGGCGGCCGAACGGCCGGATCCTCCACGGAACTGCTGGAAATGGTGATCGGCAAGTCGGCCGATGCGCCGCTCTGCTTCACCTGCGGCACCAAGATGCGACCCTCGGGCGCTTGCTACGTCTGCGAGGGGTGCGGATCGACCTCCGGCTGCAGCTGACCTGATCCGCAGGCAGGCCCAGCCCACGCGCAGAGCACGTGGGCCAGGCCGCTGCTGCCTCCGGTGCGCCGTCGGCGCCCGTCAACTCCCTGCCGCTGATATATGTTCCGGTCATCTATCCGCACGCGGGGTGGCGGCGACAGGAGCGGGCAGTGGCAGGCAGGAACAGGGTTCCGTTGATCGCGGCAGCACTTGCTGGGGTGCTGCTGATCGTGGGCATCCGATACTTCACCAGCCGTTCCGGCCAGCCGGCCGCCGACCCCGTGGTCGACCAGGGCACCACGGTGTCCACCGCGCCGACACGGGCGGGCTGCACGACGGTCAATATCGGGGCCTCGAGCGAGAAGGCCGCCCTGATGGCGACTATCGCGAAGACCTATGCGGCGTCCGGCCGGACCGTGAGCGGCGCCTGCTACGACATGGTGGTGAGATCACTGGCCTCCGGCACCGGCGAGGCGAACCTGGCCGTCGGCTGGAACGAATCGGTGAACGGCCCGGCGCCCGATGTCTGGACACCGGCCGCGTCCACCTGGGTCACCCTGCTGCGCAGTGACCTGACCGCGAAGGACAAGCCGAATATCCTGCCCGAAGAGTCGAAGTCGGTCACCTCCACGCCCCTCGTCCTGGCGATGCCCAAGCCGATGGCAGTGGCCCTGGGCTGGCCCACGGCGCAGATCGGTTGGTCCGACGTTCTGGGGTTGGTCCAGGCCAAGACCGGGTGGGCGTCCAAGGGGCACAAGGAATGGGGTCGCTTCACGCTCGGCAAGACCAATCCAACTGTGTCCACGTCCGGTCTGGCAGCGACCATCGGCACCCTGGTCGCCGCCACCGGGAAGTCGTCCGACCTGACGGCAGCCGATCTGAAGGACACCAAGGTTCGGAGCTACGTGGCGGCGGTCGAGCATTCGGTGATCCACTACGGCGACACCACGCTGACCTACCTGTCCAACCTGCAGCGCGCCGACGACGCCGGCGGGGCGCTGAATTACCTCTCGGCGGTCGCGGTGGAGGAAAAGTCGGTGCTGGACTACGACGCCGGCAATCCCAGCGGCGATCCGGCCACCATCGGCAAGCACGCCCCGCCGAAGATCCCGCTGGTGGCCGTCTATCCGAAGGAGGGCACGCTCTACAGCGACAGCCCGTTCGTCGTGCTGAAGGCGCCCTGGTCGACTTCCGCCAAGCAGGCGGGGGCTGCCGATTTCCTGGCCTATCTGACCGCGCCGGAGCAGCAGAAGATCTTTACTGATGCGAATTTCCGCACCTTCGACCACCAGCCGGGCGCCGCGATCAAAGCCAGCAGCTCGGTCATCCCTGACGGGGTCAAGGTAGCGCTGAATCCCCCGGGATCAGCCGTCCTGACCGGTGTTCGGGCCTTGTGGAACGATCTGCGCAAACGGGCAAGGGTACTGATCCTGCTGGATGTCTCAGGATCCATGGGGGACGATGCCGGCTCCAGCGGCAAGAGCAAACTCGACCTGGCCAAGCAGGCCGCCGCTTCCGCGCTGACCCAGCTATCGGACACCGACCAGGTCGGCCTGTGGACGTTCACCACGAACATGGCCACCCCGTCGACCATCTACAGCCAGGACGTCCCGATCCAGCCGCTGGCCGAGGACCGGACCGCGCTGGTCTCGACCCTGCAGGGCCTGATACCGAAGAACGGGACCCCCCTTTACGCGGCCATCCGGCAGGCGAGTGAGTACATGAACAAGTCGGCCGACCCGGATCTGATCAATGCCGTGGTGGTATTGACCGACGGCAAGAACGAGTACACCGACGACAACCTCGACTCGCTGGTCACCGAGCTCGGCGACAGTGCCACCGAGAACGGTGTCCGGGTGTTCTCGATCGCCTACGGCGCCGATGCCGATCTGAACACCCTGCAGAAGATCTCCCAGGCATCGAGGGCGGCGGCCTACGACGCCCGCAAGCCCGAGTCGATCAACCAGGTGTTCTCCAACGTGCTCTCCAACTTCTGACCCACCGGACCCGGAGTGACGATGGCCGACTCACGACTGCGGCGCGCGGCCCAGTCGCTGCGTGATCCGTGGAGTCTGCTGACCGCCGCGGTCGGGGCCGGCGCGGCCTGGGCGCTGGCCTTGCCGGCCGTCGGTGTCGGCGCCGTCGGCGTCGGCATGCTGGGGGTGGCCGCTGTGGTGGCCGCGAGCAGATCCGGCAGCCCAGCGCCGGCCGAGCGTCCGGAGCCGGTGCTCCGGACCGGTACCCCGCAATTCGCCCTGGTCGGCGTCCTGGAGTCGTACCTGGCCGACCTGACCCGCCTGCAGGCCGCTGCGCCGGCGCCAGTGCTCGCGTCCCAGGCGACCGACGCCGTCGAAGCGGCGCGCGCCGCCCGAACAGTGGCGTTCGGCGTTGCCGCGTCGGTGGATGCACTGGACGGTGCACTCGACCAGGCCGGGCAGGTGGCCCGGCAGATGACCGCGGTTCACAAGATCGCCGGGCCGGTGGAGCGGATGCTGATCCGCCGTACAGAACTCCTGGGCAAGCTGACATCGGCGGTGGACGGCGTCGGTGAGCTCTACACCAAGCTGCTGGAGCTGTCCGCGACTCCCGAGTTCACCGGCGACGCCGCCATCGAGCACGGCCCGGACCCGGTGGCCGAGGTGAATCAATCGCTGGACGCCATCCGTGATGCATTCGCCGAACTGGACACCGCCGCCCGCGCCACCACGGCACGACTCAATTCTCCGGAGCAGCTATAGGCGCCTGAGATCGTGGCAAGCTGACGGAGCACCGGACGAACCGGTCGATCGACGACGGGAGCACGGATTATGGGCGCAGTGATGAGGCTGATCAACCGCATCGTGGCGGCACTGGCCAGGCGCAAGGTGCAGCGCGACGAAGGTAACCCCGGCCGACGCTGAGCTGCCGCCCGTGCGGATGGCCGTGATCGGCTGTCGGTCCGGCCCCTTACGCTGCCAATCATGATGGAAATCTCAGCTGTGTCCAGCGCCACGAATCGCATTCCGGCACCCACGGACCTACCGCCGAAGACCGCGATCAATGCGTTGTCCGACGAGTTCGTGACTCGGCTGGCGGCGATCAGCCCGGCGACGGCGACCCAGTTGGGCTTGGCCGGTGACCACGATCGGATCGATGACCTCTCACCCGCTGGTCTTTCGCAGATCAACGATCTGATCGTGGGGACGATAGCGGCGATCTCCACCGCCGAGTCCACTTCCCGGCTGGACGACGTCGCCAGGAGTGTGATTCTGGAACGACTGCTCTTCGAGCGCGACCGTTACGACAGCGGTTGGGCGCACGCCGATCTCAACGTCATCGCGTCGCCGGTGCAATACGTGCGGATGATCTTCGACCTGATGCCGACCGATACGCCGGACCACCTCGCGACGTACGCGGCGCGGATGCGGGCAGTTCCGGGCGCCCTGGCCGGGTACCGGGACAGTCTGCGGTTGGGTGCAGGCAGGGGGCAGATAGCGGCCGTCCGTCAGGTGGACAAATGTGCCGAGCAATGCGCGGCGTTCGGCGGGACTCCGGATTCGCCGGGATTCTTCAGCGCAGCCGTCGACCGGCTCGATGCCGACGGCGATCTCGCAACGGAACTGGCCGCGGCCGCGCGCGTCGCCGAGAACGCCTACTGCGACCTCGGCCATTTCCTGACCGACGAACTGCGGCCGCTCGCACCGGCCAAGGACGCGGTTGGCCGCGAACGATATTCCTTGGCATCGAGGGAGTTTCTCGGTGCGACCGTCGATCTCCAGGAAACCTACGACTGGGGCTGGCGCGAGTTCCTGGCAATCGAGAAGGAGTTGCACGAGGTCGCCGACCGGATAGCGCCTGGAGGGGGGCCGAAAGAAGCCGCCGCGATTCTGGACGCCGACCCGGCCTACATCGTCAAGGGCAATGCCGGCCTGCAGGCCTGGATGCAGGATCTCTCCGACCGGGCACTGGAGGATCTGGGCCGGTCACACTTCGACATTCCCGAACCCCTGCGCACGCTGGAGTGTCTGATCGCGCCCCCGGGCGGCGGTCTGGGCGCCTACTACACGCAGCCGAGTGACGACTTCACCCGCCCAGGGCGGATGTGGTGGTCGGTCGGTCAGGGGAAGGGTCAGTACCGCACGTGGCGGGAGACCACCGTGGTGTACCACGAGGGGGTCCCTGGGCACCATCTCCAGCTCGCCACGGCCGTCCTGCGGAAGGACCAGCTCAACGACTACCAGCGGCTGTTGGCCGGTACCTCGGGCCATGCGGAGGGATGGGCACTGTATGCCGAACGGCTCGTCCGTGAACTCGACTACCTGCGGACCGACGGCGACCTGCTCGGCATGCTCGATTCTCAGCTGTTCCGTGCTGCCAGGGTGATCCTGGACATCGGCATGCATCTGGAGCTGCCCATCCCGGCAGGTACCGGCTTTCACGAGGGTGACATCTGGACACCGGAGCTCGGCCTGGAGTTCCTGCTGGCCCGCACGCTGAACGATCCGTCCAACAGCCGCGACGAGATCGACCGATACCTGGGCTGGCCGGGTCAGGCTCCCGCCTACAAGGTGGGAGAACGGGTCTGGCTCGAGGGCCGGGATGCGGCAAGGGCGCGCCACGGGTCGGCCTTCGACGAGAAGCGGTTCCATGCCTCGGCGCTGAATCTCGGCGGGATGGGGCTGGATCCGCTCGCAGCCGAATTGGCGCGATTGTGAGGAGCGCGACTGTGAGGAGACGGCGCTGACGGCAGCGCCCGAACGGACACCGCCGGGCGGTCAGGACGTCGTCGGCGGTAGCGGCGGCAACGGCAGCGTGCGTCCCAGCACGCCGAACGGGCGTGGATCGCCGGTGAACCGATACTGGCGCAATACATCGACGAAACCCATTCGTCGGTAGAGCCGCCAGGCCCGGTTCGTGCCCTCTGGAGTCGACAGCAGCACCGCACTCTCGGGGCGGTCGGTCAGCAAGGCGGTCAGTAGGGCCTGGCCCACTCCAGCGCCCTGGCTGTCCGGCCGGACGTGCAACTCGGTGAGTTCCAGATAGTCGGCCAGCCACGGGGATTGGCGGCGGCCGAGGCCGCGCTCCACCTCGGAGTACCACCACTGGCCAGGCCTCCCGGTGTAGCCATAGGTCAGCCCGCGGATCTGGTTCTGCTGGTCCAACGCGACGGTGCAGGCGAATCCCTCGCGGTGGCTGTGCTCCTGCCACAGCGCCGCCCTGGCGGCAGCGATCCCGTCCGAATAGCGCATCGCGCCGACGTAGACGGCGATCAATTCCGGGAGCCTGTCGACGAAGGCAGCCGAGTCCAGGCACCGCAGGGTCAGCGGAGCCGGCGCAGACGCACCCCGACCCGGGGTCGAGGGACCGGCCGTCATCCGCGCCGGTATCGATCGGTCGCGACACGCATGACCCCATCCCATCACGAATCGGACCGACCGCCGTCGACCGGGGCGATTCGAGCATCCGTTCGACCGGCTCTGGTGGACTGTCGGTGCTCGGGGTTACAGTCGAACAATAGTTCGATGATGACAGGGATGGGTGAGACAAGATGACGGTGACCAGCATTCGACAGGGCGCGGTGCGGTCGGCGGGGCTCGGCGGCGGCCGGGCGGCGACTGGCTCTCATGGGGCCGCCAGGGGACGAGACACCGCGGTGCAGGCCGCACTGCCGATCGACACGGCTTTGCCTGCGCGGGTCGATGCCGCACGGGCCCGCCCGGCGGTCGGTCGGGCACCCCGCCCGGTGTCGCAGGCTGCCAAGGATCTGCTGGCCGACGCCGGGCGTGGCCTGGGAAGAGCCATCCGCGCCGATCAGCCCACCGACCGATATGCCGCGGCCCACCTGGCCGCTCTGCGCGGCGCCGCGGCCGTGCTGGCCACCAAGGCCCGACCTGCCCGCACCCGGCAGGCCAGTGCATGGGACCTGCTGGCAAGGCTGGCACCGGAATTCGCCGAGTGGGCTGCATTCTTCGCGGCCGGCTCGTCGAAGCGCCAGGCGGCCCAGGCGGGTATCGCCCGGCTGGTCAGCGCCCGTGAGGCCGATGACATGGTGCGGCAGTGTGCGACCTTCCTGGATCTGGTGGAGGGAGCGTTGTGAGTGGTCGGCTCGGGCGGGTCGGTCAGCCGACGGAAAGTGATCAGACCCGGCTTCTGTGCTTGTCCGATCGCATCAGCCGATCGAGCAACATGTCGAACATGGCGGCGATCTCACGCGCTCCTGCGGTCGGCCAGCCGTGGATCGGGGCTGCGGCGCCCTGGGCCTGCGCAATGGCGGCACGGTCGGGCAGAATCGGATTCAGCACCAGCGGACCGAACAGGTCGCGCAATTCGGCCAGCCGGTAGTCGTGTTCGGTCATCCGGGGCCGAACACGGTTCACCACCACGCCCAACGGCTGCAGATGCCGATGTGTCAGGCGTTCCTTCTGCACCGCTTCCAGTGCACGCTGAACGCCCGTCACTGCATACAGCGAGGGCTCCGTCACCAGGATCGCTCGATCGGAGGCGACCAGTGCGCTGCGGGTCAGCTGACCCAGCGATGGTGGGCAATCGATCAGCACCAGTTGCGGCGGTGGGTCGACCTTCGAAATCGCCGTGCTGAGCCGGGCCAGGTGTTTGGCGGTCGGGTCGGGGCTGTTGTGCGCCTCGGTGGCCTCGCTACCCGGCAGTACCCACAGCAGATCGCTCCACGGCGACTTGCGCAGGGCTCCGTTGACAATCGATCTGCGAGGGTTGGCGAGCACATCGGCGATGCTGGGGCCCGTGTCATCCACTTCCACGGTGGTGGTCGCATTCATCTGCGGGTCCAGGTCGACCAGCAAGGTCTTCAGCCCCGCATGGACGGCCGCCGATACCAGACCGAGAGTCACGGTCGTCTTGCCGACGCCGCCCTTCAGACTCAGCACGCTGGCGACCAACATCGCCACACCGTACCTGCCCGGGATGACGCAACACGGTAGCCGTGGATCAGCCACGCCCACCCCCACCCCGATACGCTGCCCACAGTCGATCGCAACGGTCTGTCCGGTTGCCCGGGCCCGCATTCAGGGGAGGAGAACACCGATGAACGCGGCTTCGCGGGGCGCTTCGCCCGACCCGGTTGGCGATTCCCTGATCGAGTTGGCCGGTCGGGTTCCGTCGGCCGTCGTCATCGATGTCGGCGGCGGTAGCGGTACCAGGGCGGTACCGCTTGCGCGCCTGGGCTGCCAGGTCCTGGTCCTGGACTCGTCGATCGATGCGCTCGCCATTCTCGGTCGCCGGGCGACCGACGCTGGAGTGGCCGATCGCATCACCGCCATCCAGGCGGATGCCGTGGCCCTGGCCGGCGTGGTGCCGCCGGGCGGTGCCGATCTGGTGCTCTGCCATCACCTGCTGGAAACCGTCGACGACCCGGCCGCCGTGATCGCCGGGATCGCCGGGGCGCTCAAGCCGACGGGCATCGCGTCGGTGTTGGTCGCCGGGCGGTTCGCGGCCGTGCTGGCGCAAGCGGTGGCCGGCCGGTTCGGGGACGCGGCAGCGATTCTTGCCGACCCGGACGGCCGATTCGGCACCACAGACCCGCTGCGGCGACGGTTCGAGGTGGCCGGCCTTGAGTCGTTGCTCCGGGAAGGGGGCCTGGAGATCGAGCTCGTGACCGGGATCGGAGTGGTGTCAGGCCTGGTCCCCGGCGGAATCAGGCAGGGCGCGAGCAGACCCGGCGGTCAGTTCGACGAACCGTTGCTGGCCGGGCTGGAAGCGGATCTGTCCGTGCATCGTCAGCTGAGGGAGATCGCCACTGATCTGCATGCGGTCGCCCGGTTGACGGTCGGCTGACCGGTGGGCCAGAGCGCGGACGGCCATCGCTATGTCACTACCGACCCGGACTCGATCGACGACCGGCTGTGCACCATCCTGCACGTCGACATGGATGCGTTCTTTGCATCGGTGGAACTGCGTCGTCGGCCCGAACTGCGTGGTCGACCCATGATGGTGGCCGGCGACAGCGGCCGTGGGGTGGTGCTGTCCGCAACCTACGAAGCGAGGCGGAGCGGCGTCAGGTCGGCGATGCCGACCGGTCGGGCCAAGGCACTCTGTCCGGGCATCATCGTCATCCAGCCCGACATGGCCGCTTACCGCCAGGCGTCCAAGGATGTCATGGCGCTGTTCGCCGACGTCACACCGCTGGTGGAACCGTTGTCGGTCGACGAGGCGTTCCTGGATGTCTCCGGTGCCCGACGCCTGGCCGGTCGACCCGGGCAGATCGCCGGCCGGCTGCGGGCACGGATTGCCGGCGAGCTGGGACTGACCGCCACCGTCGGCGGTGCTGCCACCAAGTTCATCGCCAAACTGGCATCCGGACTGGCCAAGCCCGACGGCCTGCTGCTGGTCCCGCCGCAGGACGTGGTCGCGCTGCTGCACCCGTTGCCGGTGCGCGCGCTGTGGGGCGTCGGGCCCAAGACCGCCAGGACACTCGAGTCGCTGGGCCTGGCGACCGTCGGCGAGATCGCGGCGGTCGAGCGGACCGCGTTGATCAGGCATCTGGGCCAGGCCGCCGGAAGCAAACTGCACGACCTGGCGAACGGATTGGACGACCGATCCGTTGACACGGAGCACACCGAGCTGTCCATCGGCGCGGAGACGACCTTCGGATCGGATACTTCGGAGCGGGCATTTCTGAGCAGGGAATTGCTGGGCCTCGCCGAGCGGACCGCCAGGCGGGCGAGGGAGGCCGGCCTGCGCGGCCGGACCGTCTCACTCAAGGTTCGCTACGAGGATTTCTCGACCGTCAGCCGGTCAGTGACGTTGTCGAATCCGACCGACCTGTCCGGCGTCATCCATGCCACCGCTGTCGAGCTCCTACTTCGGTTGAACACCCCGGCCAGGGTCAGGTTGGTCGGAGTCCGACTGGATGGGCTGGTCCCTGCCGACGGTGTCAGCGAGCAACTTGAACTCGGCGCAGCAGACGATCGACCCGGCTGGCGAGAAGCTGAGGGAGCCCTCGACCGGGTGACCGCGCGTTTCGGGTCACTCGCGGTGCGTCGCGCGTCACTCTTCGACCCTCCGCGGGGCGCCGCCGGCACCAAAACGACCGGATAGCACGTCCGAAGACGACAAAGAGATCCGATTCGGCATCAGATTCTCCGGGTCGCTAGAAGTAGCCGCCGAGTGCTCGTATCCTTGGGGGAGGTCGCCGTTCGACGACCGTTTCCACATTGACCGGCCAGTGCTGGCCGGGGTGCCGGAGGAGGACTCATGCCGCTCTCCGAGCACGAGCAGCGCATGCTCGATGAGATTGAACGCGCTCTGTACCAGGATGACCCGAAGTTCGCGACCAGCGTGAACGTCAGTCGCATCCGGCGGCGCCGGCCCATTCTCGCCGCCATCGCCTTTTTGGTAGGTCTCGTGCTACTGGTCGTCGGAGTGATCGCCACCCAGAGCGTGTTGACCCTGGGCGTGATCGTCAGTGTTCTTGGATTCTTGGTGATGGTCGGCTCGGTCGGTCTGTTCGTCTTCGGGCAACCGGGGGCCAGGGCGGCCGGTAAGCCGGCGGCGGGTTCGCAAGGGCCGAACAATTCGCTGTCCGAACGGATGGAAGAACGCTTCCGTCGCCGGTTCGACGAGCAGGGCTGACCAGACGAGCTGGGCTGACCACCCGCGCGCGTCGATCACGGGTCGGACGCGCGCCGGGTACGCGGGCACACGACCAAGCGGGCAGCCGACCAAGCGAGCATCAGAGCAGGTGAGCCGACCCATTCGCTTCCGGTAGTGCGGGCACCGGCTGCCCGTTCGTGTCCGGAAGTGCAGGGACCGGCTGCGCCGTCGGAGCATTCGCGGGTGGCGGTGAACTGGCCGGCCGGAACGCGGTGGAGAAACTGTCCAGCGCCTTGGTGAGCTCGCTGGGGATCATCCAGATCTGGGTGCCCTGACCGGCCGCGATCTTGGGGAGCGCCTGCAGGTACTGGTACGCCAGCAGATCTGGATCCGGACGTCCCTGGTGGATGGCGGTGAAGACGATGTCGATCGCCTTGGCCTGGCCTTCCGCGGTCAGGATCTGCGCCTCCCGGTCGCCCTCGGCATTGAGGATCGCGCTCTGCTTGGCCCCCTCCGCGGTGAGGATCTGAGACTGCCGAAGGCCCTCGGCGGTGAGCACCGCGGCCCGCTTGTCGCGTTCGGCGCGCAGCTGCTTCTCCATCGCGTCAATGATCGATTTGGGCGGGTCGATCGCCTTGAGTTCCACCCGATTGACCCGGATACCCCATTTGCCCGTGGCTTCATCGAGCACTCCGCGCAGCTGGCCGTTGATCTCCTCGCGGGAGGTGAGCGTCCGCTCCAGGTCAAGCCCGCCGATGACGTTGCGCAGGGTGGTGACGGTCAGTTGCTCGATCGCCTGCAGGAAGTTGGCGATCTCATAGGTCGCGGCCCGCGGGTCGGTGACCTGGAAGTACAGCACGGTATCGATATGGACGACCAGGTTGTCCTCGGTGATGACCGGCTGCGGCGAGAAGGACACCACCTGCTCACGGAGGTCCACCCGCGCCCGGATCCGGTCGATGCCAGGGATGAGCGTGTGGAAACCGGCGGACAGCGTCCGGTCGTAGGACCCCAGTCGCTCGACCGGGTAGGCGCGGGCCTGCGGGACGATCCGCACCGATCGGTTCAACACGAGAAAGACCAGAGCGGCGACCGCCGCGATGATGATGTAGACGATCACGAGAACTCCTTGGGGTAGACGAGCGCGGTCGCACCGTCGATCTCGAAGACGGCGACCCTGGTGCCCTCGGCAATGATCTGAGTTTCGTCGTAGGTTCGCGCTGACCAGATCTCACCGCCGATCCGGACGGTGCCCGACAGCGCATCCACCTGGGTCACCACCACCGCGGGACGCCCGGCCAGCGCGTCGACGCCGCTGCGGTAGCTCCCCCGGGTGGCCAGGCGGCGGCGGGCGACGGGCAGGACGGCCGCCAGTGAGCCGAACGAGGTGACCGCGAAGATCACTGCCTGGGTCTCGACCCCGGCGCCGACGGCGGCCGCTACCGCAGCCACTGCGGCGGCCGCAGCCATCAACCCGGCGGCGAAGGCGAGTGTCATCACCTCGGCCGCTCCCAGCAGCCCGGCGATGGCCAGCCAGATCAACCAGGCCGGCATGGCGACCGCAACTCATTGACTCGACAGATGTGCTGGTTCATCGACACCGCCTCACGCGCCGGCGCACGGGCCCGGACGTATTTCCAGTATGCGCCGAGATCAGCTTTCGACACCTGGGCCGAATCCGGTTGACATCGCAAACGTGACGTCCGCCTGTATCGAGCAGCGTGACCGCCTATCGGCCCGTCCGTCGAAGGGACGCCGGGACCAGACGGTCGGTCAAGCGCACCGGGGCGTGCTCATGCAAACCCGCCACGATGCTGCTGACCGCGCCGGCCAGCTGGGCTCCCACCTGCGATCGGGCACTCGGTCGTTCCAGCAGCATGGTGGCCGCCGTACCCGCCTTCCCAGTCACACCAGACGATCCCACCGCACCGACCGTCTCCAGATGGCCGTCCGCCGCGGAATTCGCATCGGCAGCGGCAGCGGCAGTCGCATCGGAAACGGCAGTCACCTCTGGCACGCCATACCAGTGCTGTTCGGCGGCCACCACCACCGCCCGCAGTCGGACCCGGTCGGCATCGGAGAGATGGGCCCGCCGGGCGAGTCGGTTCGCGGTGACCCTGGCCGACTCTGCGGCGTGCGGGAGAATGCCGTGGTCGATGGCGGTGTCCTCGATCTCGGCCCACGCTGCGGCTGCCGCCCCCGGTCCTGCAGACCTGACAACGGCCATCCGGCGGGAGCGCCGCCGGATCCGCAGCGCGGTCGGAATCATCAGGAGGGCCAGGATGAGCGCAACCACCGCGAGGATGATCAATCCTGTGCTGACCCAACCCGATGACGACCCGGCCGGTCCGGACGCCACGTCGACCTGGGTCGCCACCGCACTGGACCCGGTCGGCTTGGTCGTCGTGCCGCCGTCGGGACGTCTGCTGGTGCCGGAGATGGTCGGCGTGGCCGTCGTCGCCGACGTAGAGGCGGATGCTCCGCCGTCCTGGAACCCCTGCTGGCCCCCCTGACCGTCGACCGGCGGTGTCGGGTCGAAACGGACCCAGCCGTAGTCCTGGAACTGCACCTCGACCCATGCGTGAGCATCATGGCTGGTGATCAGGTAAGTGCCATTTGCCTGCTTGACACCCTGCGTGAATCCCACGACGACCCGGCTCGGAATGTTGAGCGACCGGAGCATGATGGCCATCGCCGAGGCGTACTGCTCGCAGAAACCCCGCTTGTTGGTCAGGAAGTCGACGAGCGCGTCCCCGCTATTGCCGGCCGGCACACTCAGCGAATAGCGGAAGCCGTTCACGGCGTTGGTGAACCATTGTTCGAGAGCTCTGGCCTTGTCGAAGGCTCCCGATTCAGCTTGGGTCACCGCCTGCGCGGTCGCTCGCACCGACGCCGCCAGCGAGCCCGTCTCTGTCAGGTCGCCACCGGAGAGGACGCTGTCGCCTTCCAGTTGGGCGGCCGTCGGCTTGACCTGGTCGACCGTCAACTCGTATCGACCCGGCTTGACCTTGTCTGCCCGATACACCGTGTCGAGGGTGGAGTCGAAGTTCCAGGCGTTGCCCAGCCCGCTGATCGAGGTCGTCCCGGTCAGGATCGGCAGGAACCGGTCCTGGTAGCCCTGGGTGGTGACGCTGATGGTGCTGGAGGTGGACAGCGGCAACCCACCGGTCAACGCTCCGTCGACATCGGGGATGTCGGCCGCCAATTGGCCAAGGGACCAGCCCTCGTTGGGTGTCCAGGTGGTCAGCGCCACGGTACGGAAATAGTCGGGGGCACTCAGGCCGGACGCCGTCAGCACGTTCACCGCAACCGAGCTCTGCAGACTGCCCCGCAGCGACGCCAACGGCGAGAGACCGATCGAGCCGTTGGCGCCGCCGCTGGTGTGCGGTAGGCGGCCGGTGGTGCCGATGCTGGTGGTCGATCCCGCGATGAACAGTGCAGCGGCCGTCGCCAGTGCAATGATCACGCCGCCGTTGACGGCCAGGCCCAGTTCGGCTCTTGCTCCCGTTCGGCGGCCCCGATGTCCGGTCACCGCCAACAGCACGGCGTAGAGCACGGCCGGTACGGCGAAGCTGTACCAGGGCAGCATGGTGCTCGCGATGGACGCCGGCACCGAGTACAGGCAGAGCAGCGGAAGTGCAACCAGCGCGGGTGATCTCGCCTCGGCGACCAGGAAGTCGGCGATGAACGCCGCGCAGCCGATGGCCAGCGAAATCAGGAAACTCAGTTCCGGAGTAGAAGGCGCAGGCGGAGATGTTCCGACGATCTGCTGCCATGCGCCGGACAGCAGCGTGCCGGCCTCACCCACCGCCGAACTGTTCGGCAGCACCCCGCCGATCCCGGTCGAGGTGAACAGCGAGGTCAGCGCGATCACAAAACCGGCGAGTTGCAACAGCGCTGTCGCCGACGTGGGCAGCCTGATCAGCCGCCCGCCGACGCCCACCAGCCAGATGACCGCAACGACCTCGATCAGCGGAAGCACCCAGGAGCTGCCGGTGATCGGAGTGCCGAGCGCGCTGGACCCGGTCAGGATGGCGGACGCGGCCAGGAACGTCGGGCCGATGTTGGTCGGCTTGTCTCCCGACCCTGACCCGGTCACCGGCGGTTGCTGGGCAGCGGGCAGGCCCTGTCGGACGGGCGGTCGCTGCGGGGCCGACAGGATCGACGCGCTCACGCTGGCCGCCGATCGGCAAGTCGCGGCCCCCCGGTGACGGCGGCCGAGTAGCCGTCACCTGCGTAGCA
This sequence comes from Mycobacteriales bacterium, assembly GCA_038229825.1. Taxonomy (GTDB): domain Bacteria; phylum Actinomycetota; class Actinomycetes; order Mycobacteriales; family Nakamurellaceae; genus Nakamurella. The sequence goes on along the minus strand of JBBROB010000010.1, from coordinate 171,216 downwards.
GGCGCGTCGCCACGCCGCGGCCAGATCGTCACCGGGGCGGATCACCACGACGCGCCAGTCCGCCGACCGCAACGCCTCGACTACGGGAGCCGAACCGGCGGTGCCGCCGTGCGGGTCCCAGTCCTGGGTCGCGAGCACCAGTGCAACGGCGTTCACGCCGCGCAGTCTGGTTGCGGCGAGCAGCTGCGCATCACCGGCCACCATCTCTCCCAGAATTGCCACCACCAGCCCGGCCCGTCCGATGCGAAACGGTGTGAGGGTCTGCTGCTGATCCGGTTCCAGCACCGCAAGCCCGGCGAGTACATCGTCGGAGATGTCGTGACCCTGGGCGATCACGATGCCGCGGTGGGACATGAGTTTCACCTGATGGTCGGAGTCCAGCAGATGAAGGGACACCGACGCGGCAAGCACCACCGCCGTCTCCAGGCTGGAAAACTCTCCGACGCCGCGGTGGGCGACCGCACGGTGATCAAGCACGATGGTCGCGCCGCCGTGCGAGACCGGCTCCTCCAGCCGGACCATCAGGTCGTCGTGCCGGGCCGAGGCGCGCCAGTGGATCGTCCGGATGTCATCGCCGTTGCGGTACTGCCGAACCCCGATGTCCGGGTCGCCGCCGATGGTTCCGACCGTGGCTCGTCCGGAAGCCGCGGATCGAGCGCCTGAGCTGCTGGGCATGCCGGTCAGTGCGACGACGTTCGGTACCACGAGTACCTCGGTTCTCGCCTCCAGGGTGCGGTTGTCCTCCCAGAGGTCGAAGGGATCGCCGATCCGGATGTGCGGCGGGCCGAGGAGGAATCTGCCCCGGCGGGCCGCTGTGATCGGGTACAGGATCCGTGACGACTGCCCGCTCTTGATCGGCGCGATCAGGTAGCGCATTCCAGCGGTCAGGCCCGGTACGGGCGGTTCGGAGATTTCCATCGACGGCGTCCTGGTCAGCCCGGAGTTGGTGATGATCAGCGTGGCCTGGCCGCGCGTGCCCGGCCGCATCTGCTCCGGCGCGACCTGGTGCACGCCGGTGAGCTGGATCCGGCGTAGAGCCGTGATCGCGACCGCGACCAGGGGCAATGCGGCGGCCACCACACCGACTCGCAGCAGGTCACGTTCGTCCAGCACGAACGCACAGACGATGGCCGCGATGCCGCCGGCCACAAGGCAGCGTCCCCTGGTGGTCAACCCCCGGCCGACAATGCGGTCGTGCCGGGCCGCTCTGCTGTTCCCGGGATCAGACACGACCGCCCCGTGGCACCCGAATGCGGGCGAGCAGCAGCCCGATGATCTCCTCCGCCGACCGGTGCGCTGCGTGGGCTTCGACAGTGAGCAGCAGCCGGTGGGCCAGCACCGGCGCGGCGAGCCGCTGGATGTCATCCGGCACGACGTACCCCCGCCCGTCGAGCGCGGCGGCGGCCTTTGCGGCCCTGGCCAGGTGGAGGACGGCCCGCGGCGACCCGCCCAGGCGGACCTCGGCGATGGCCCTGGTGGAACCGACGATCTCGACGATGTACTGCCGCAGCTCCGGCGCCAGGTGGACTCCGGCCACCGCGTCGATCAGGGCCGCGACGGTGGCGGCATCGGTCACCGGTGCCAGCGTGTCAAGTGGGTCCGAATGTTCCCGGCCGGCCAGCATGGCCACCTCTGTCGCCGGGTCGGGGTAGCCGATCGATGTCCTGGCCAGGAATCGATCCCGCTGCGCCTCGGGAAGCGGGTAGGTGCCTTCCATCTCGACGGGGTTCTGCGTTGCCAGCACCAGGAAGGGGCGGGCCAGGGCGTAGGTCGTGCCGTCGACCGTCACCTGGCGTTCTTCCATGCACTCCAGCAGCGCCGACTGGGTCTTGGGTGACGCGCGGTTGATCTCGTCCGCCACGATGATGTTGGCGAAGATCGGACCGGGCCGGAATTCGAACTTGCTGGTCTGCCGGTCGTAGATGCTCACACCGGTGACATCGCTGGGCATCAGGTCCGGGGTGAACTGCACCCGGGACACGGCGGCGTTCACCGACTTGGCGAGCGCTTTGGCCAAACTCGTCTTACCGGTCCCCGGCACGTCCTCGATCAGCAGATGGCCTTCGGTGAGCATGCAGATGACGGCCAGCCTGACGACCTCGGGTTTGCCGAGCAGAACCTGTGAGATCGCACCGGCGATGCGGGCGCCGACGGAGGCCACTTCGCCCGGGTCGAGGTGCTTCCCCGGCGCGGCGGCAGGCGGGTAGCCCGAGCCGTTCAGGTCGACTTGCTGTGCCACTTGTCGGTTCCTCCGTGGTCTCGCCTTCGGCGGCGACGTCCGGTACCCGAAGCGGGTGAACTACAAAGACGCCAACATCTCGCTTCCACAGTCTGCCAGCAGGTCCGACGGTACGGCGTCTCGTGTGGGTTGAGGTGGGATCGGCCGAATTCGGGTCAGACGGCCGCTCATCGTTCCAACGCCGTGGGGCCACGCCGAGTTCACGGCGGCCCGCCCCACCTTTCCCCACCGGCGCGACACCCGGTGGCGGCCGGCGCCGATTCGTGGGTCCCGATGCCGACGACGGCACGGTTCGACGCCCGGCAGTCGCTTCGAGGTGATCGTCAGGGCAGCCGCGGGCGGGGGCCTTGAACTGTGCCCCACTACCTGCCACCCCGTTGATCAGCAGTGATATGCGACGCGTCGAAACAGAGGAGATCAGGATGGCCGAAAGTGGCAGAGAGTGGGGTAATGTGGCGGAAGTTGGGGCCGGATGGATCGGTCCCGCTCGGGTAGGCCGGGGCGGAGTCGGTTCACGGAGGTGTAGGCGATGTTCAAGGGCTTCCTTGGCACCTTCACCCCGCGGATGGACGACAAAGGCCGGGTCACCCTGCCCGCGCGCTACCGGGAGACCTTCATGCCCGGGGTCATGATCGTCCGAGGCCAAGATCACTGTCTGTATCTGTTCACCCCCGAGGGTTTCGACGATTTCGCGGAGGAGGCCATCAACGCCCCCATCACCGACGCAGGGGCCAGGGGTTATCAGCGATACATGTTGTCCAACACCGACGACCAGCGTCCCGACGCACAAGGCCGGATCAGCATCCCGGCCCGGATGCGGGAGTACGCAGGTCTGACAAAGGACGTCATCATCGCCGGGGTCGGCAAGCGGATGGAGGTGTGGGACGCGGCCGAATGGGCCAGATACGAGGCCGAGCAGGAGGCCGGGTACGCATCGCCGGCCAGCGACCTGCTCAAACCGCCCTGACGTGCGGACGCCGCACGTCATCGACGGCTGAACCAAACCGCCGGACCAGCAGTGAATCACCGAGCACTACCGAACGAAGCACTACCAGCAGTGACCGAAGGCAGTTCCTGCCACCCGGCCTGCACCCGCAGTGGAGCTGACACGACTTCCCCCGTGCCAGGTCTGCGGCGGGTGGGGACCAGAGGGCACGAACCCTCCCGTCGGGAGGGCACCAGAGAAGTTCGGACCGGCGGTGGTCCGAGCCAGCCGAGATCCGATGCAGAGGGGACTGACAGATGGCCCCCGGCTCCGTCTCGAACGAACCAGGAGCGGACCGGATCCACCTGCCAGTGCTGGCCCAGCGGGTCACCTCTCTGCTCGGCCCTGCCTTCACCGAGACCGAGCAACCGGTCTTCATCGACGCCACCCTTGGCATGGGCGGCCACACCCTGTTGCTGTTGGCAGCTCATCCCACCCTGCGCGTCATCGGCGTCGACCGGGATCCGGCAGCTCTGCAGATCGCCGGCGATCGGATCGCGGCGGCCGGCTACGCGGACCGGGTCGACCTGGTGCACGCCGTGTACGACCAGGTTGGTCAGGTCCTCGCGCGGCGTGCCGCATCAGGGGTCCAGGGCGTCCTGTTCGACCTCGGAGTGTCGTCCCTGCAACTGGACCAACCCGAGCGCGGCTTCGCCTACTCGGTCGACGCGCCGCTGGACATGCGAATGGATCCGACCACCGGAATCTCCGCCGCGGACGTCCTGAACACCTACACGGCCGGTGATCTCGCCAGAGTCCTCAGCCGTTACGGCGAGGAGCGGTTCGCGAAGAGGATCGCCTTCGCCATCGTCAAGGAGCGGGCGAACGCGCCGTTCCTGACCAGTGGCCCGCTGGTGGAACTTCTCTACGCGCAGATTCCCGCCCCGGCCCGGCGGACCGGGGGGCATCCGGCGAAACGCACCTTCCAGGCGCTGCGAATCGAGGTCAACGATGAACTGGGGTCGCTGACCGAGGCCATCCCGGCGGCGGTGGCCGGCCTTGCAGTCGGCGGTCGCATCGTCGTCATGTCCTACCAGTCGCTCGAGGACAAGATCGTCAAACGGGCTATCGCACCGACGACAGTCTCCACCGCACCCCTGGATCTGCCCGTCGACCTGCCCGGTCACGAACCGCAACTGCGATGGCTCACCCGCGGCTCCGAGACACCGACCGAACTCGAGATCAGCGATAACCCACGCGCGGCCTCGGCCCGGCTGCGGGCCGCCGTGCGCATCAGAAAGGCGGCGCAATGACGGCGCAGCAAACCCAGCGTGTGGACCCCGCGCCTGCCCGGAGCGGCTCGACGAAGTCATCGGACAAGGCCTACCAGCGCCGGATCCGTCGGGAACAGGCCCTGGCCGGGGGCCGATTGACCCGAACGGGCTCCCCGATCTCCGCGGCGCTGAGCCGGGTGCCCTACGTCGCGGCGATCATCCTGCTGCTGGCCGGAGGCATCGTCGGCGTGTTGTGGCTCAACACCATGTCGGACGCAGCCGGCCTGCGCGCGACCCACAGCCGCATCAACCAGATGGACCTCACCACGCAGATCGAGGCCGCCGACAAACAGATCAGCGGACTACAGGACCCGGCCCGGTTGGCCGCCGAGGCCGCAAACCTGGGTCTGGTGGTGCCCGGGGATGTCGGGCTGCTCCAGGTCGGCTCTGACGGCAAGGGCACGGTGATCGGCACACCGACTCCGGCGCCTGGCCCCGCGGTTCCGGCCACCGCCACCACCGCACCGCCTGCCCCCGCTGGACCCGGAGTGAAGACAACGGCGGCGAACACGACGGCGGCGAACACGACGGCGGCCAAGACGACGGCGGTCAAGACGACGGCAGCCAAGACGACGGCAGCCAAGACGACGGCAGCCAAGACAACGGCAGCCAAGACAACCGCGGCGAAGACAACCGCGGCGAAGAAAACAGCGAAGACCACCCCCGCAAAGGCGACGGTGTCGCCACCGAAAAGCCAGCAGGCACCCGCAAGCACAGGAGGCCGGCCATGACCAACCGACGTTCGGCTGACTCGGAGGAACCCCGTCGGGATCCCCGGTCCCAGCCCACCGGGCAGCCTCGGCCACCTGCTTGGGCCGACCGGCCGGCCACCGGGAGGCAGCGCATTCCGAACCGGCCAGAACCGGCCCGCGGCCGGAACACGCGGGAGCGGCGCCCATCGGCCGGCCGGGTTCGCCAGGACGACTGGCAGACCGATCGGCGCAACGGTGATGGCCAGGAGTTGATCGGCGCCGCAACCTCTCCAGGCGGTCGTGGAGCGAGCGCTGGCAAACCGATCGCCAGGCCGGTCGGCACCACCAGAGCGCCGGCCCGCCCGGCTCGACGTGTCCGGCCGTCCCGGCGGCGGCAAGCGGTGTCGGAGCGGGGCCGACGGACCAGGCGCGACCGCGGGTCAAGAGTCAACGCCAGCCGCCGTACCAAAGGCGCGTTGATCATCGTGTTGACCATGCTCGCGGTGGCACTGGGCAAGTTGGTGACGATCCAGACGGTCGACGCCCCTGGTCTGACGGCGGCCAGATTGGCCGAGACCCAGCGGGTGCTCACACTCCATGGCCAGCGCGGCTCCATCGACGACCGCAGCGGCGCACCGCTCGCGTTCACAGTGGCCGGCAAGCTGATCGCCGCCCACCCGGCCAACTTCGAGAACGACGCCCAGCGGTCGAGGGTGGCCGACATCCTGGTCGCGGCACTCGGATCGGCCGTCAGCAGGCCGGACCTGATGACGAAGATGAAATCGACCGCGAAGTACGTCTATCTGGCCCGCGGCCTGATGCCGGACGTCGCCGAATCCGTCATGCGGAAGATCTCAGTGGTGTTGCAGGACAAGAAGGCCAAGGCGCCGGTCCAGGCCAAGCTGGTCAACGCGGTGGTCACCGACGACCAGGACATCCGGACCCAGCCGGACGGCGCCTTCGCCGCGTCGATCGTCGGGACCACCGGCTGGAACGGTCATGGACTGGCGGGTGTCGAATCCAAATTCGACGCGGTGCTCACCGGCAAGGACGGCACCCGGACGCTGCAGATCGACAACCAGGGGATCGCGATCCCGAATACCGTTTCCAAGGTGGTGCCGGCCGTCGAGGGCACCGGAATCAGGCTGACGCTTGACCAGGATCTCCAGTACAGCGTCCAGCAGTACCTGGCAGCGCAGGTCAGCGCCTCGCAGGCCAAGGGCGGTTGCGCGGTCGTCAAGGGCATCAGCGACGGTCAGATCTACGCGATGACCTGTGTGGAACCGGGCAAGACCGCCGCGCAGATCGGCAACCCGGCGATCAGCATCCCGTTCGAACCGGGCTCGGTCAACAAGGTGGTCACCTTTGCCGCTGCGCTGGACCGCGGACTGATCACCCCCACCACCGTGCTGTCGGTCGACGGCCGGATCTCGGTCGGCGGACGCGAGATCCACGACGCCTCGGTACATTCCCCGATCCAGATGACGGCGACCGGCGTGCTGGCCAAGTCGTCCAATGTCGGCACCCTGATGATCGCCCAGCAGCTCGGTCCGACCGCGTTCGCCCAGGAGTTGACCAAGTACCGGCTCGGTCAGAAGACCGGGATCGAGCTACCGGGGGAGTCGGCCGGAAGCTACCCCCCGCAAAGTCAATGGTCGGCGACCAGTTTCGCCAACCTGCCGATCGGCCAGGGCATCAGCATGACGCTCCTGCAACTCGTCGACATGTATCAGGCCATCGGCAACAAAGGCGTGATGGTCACGCCGACCATCATCAACGGCACCACCAAGGACGGCGTATTCACGCCGTCGAAGGCCCCGTCGACAACGGCCGTGATGAAGCCGACCACCGCGGCCACCCTGCTGGGCATGCTGCGAGGCACGGTTCAGGGCGGTGACTACTTCCACAAGGGCACCGGCACGTCGGCGGCCATCACCGGTTATCAGGTGGCCGGCAAGACCGGGACGGCGCAGCAGGTCGATCCGGTGACCCACGGCTATTCGCAAACGGTGACCACGGCGACCTTCGCCGGCGTGGTGCCGGCCGACAATCCCCGGTTCGCCATCGCGCTGATGATCGACGCACCGGTGAACGGATCGGAGGGCGGGGAAAGCGCAGCGCCGCTGTTCCACCGGATCGCTTCCTACGCGCTGCGGGCAGCGAACGTGCCGCCATCGTCGACGGCGGCCCCGATCTACGACCTGTACCTGAACCGAGCCGGGTAGCCTTCACCGTCGTGTCCCCCTCACCACTGCCCGCCTCCCTCGGGCTGCGCCCGACGGCGGTCATCGGCGTTCCGCTCGGTGTGATAGCCGCGGTCGCCGGCGTCGACCCGGCCGGGCTCATCGCGTCGGGTTCGACGGCAGCATCACAGGTGCCGGTCACCGGGATCACCTTGCGGGCCCAGGCGGTACGGCCAGGCGACCTGTTCGCGGCGTTGCCAGGCAGCAGGGTGCACGGAGCGGTATTCGCCGGCGACGCGGTACGGGCGGGTGCGAGGGCCATCCTGACCGACCGGGCCGGTCTGGCTGCGGTCCGGGACAACGCCGACGGATCGCCGGACCGCGATGCACTTGTCCCGGTGCTCGTGGTGGATGACGCCCGCGCTGTGCTGGGTGCCGTCTCGGCGGCTGTCTACGGCGACCCCAGCAAAGCGCTGTCGGTGGTCGGGGTCACCGGAACATCGGGCAAGACCACCACCGGGTACCTGTTGGAGGCCGCGTTGACTGCCGGCGGGCACCGGACCGGCCTGGTCGGCACCGTGCAGACCAGGATTGCCGGGCAGGCCAGCAACTCGGCCCTGACCACCCCGGAGGCCCCCGATCTGCAGGCCCTCTTCGCCCTGATGGTCGAGCAGGGTGTCGACGCGGTCGCGATGGAGGTCTCCTCGCACGCACTGACGCTCGGTCGGGTCGCCGGCACCAGGTTCGCGGTAGGCGCTTTCACCAATCTGTCCCAGGATCACCTGGACTTCCATCCCGATATGGAGTCGTACTTCCAGGCCAAGGCACTGCTGTTCGACGGCCGGGCAGCGGCGGGGGTGATCGTCATCGACGATGAATACGGGCGGCGGCTGTCAGCGATGCATCCGGATGCGATCACCGTCTCCGCCGTCGGCGACCCGGCGGCGGGCTGGTCGGTGGTGCAGGTCACGACCTCCGCCGAAGGCCACCAGGAGCTGACCGTCCGCCGGCCGTCCGGTGAGTTGCTGACGGCGGGGCTGGCCCTGCCCGGCCAATTCAACGTGGCCAATGCGGTCGTCGCGCTGGCTTGCGTACAGGCCCTGGGGCGCGATGTGGAGACTGCAGCAGCAGCCCTTCGAAACGTCGTCGTCCCGGGCCGGATGGAACGGATCGACGCCGGCCAGCCGTTCCTGGTGGTCGTCGACTACGCGCACAAACCGGCGGCGTTGACCGCCGTGCTCGGCGCCATCGCTGCCGGCCTGGCCGGCCGGCTGATCGTCGTCGTCGGCGCCGGCGGCGACCGCGACACCGGTAAACGTCCGGTGATGGGCGCCGCGGCCGCCCAGATGGCTGACCTGCTCATCGTCACCGACGACAACCCGCGGTCCGAGTCGCCCGCCTCGATCAGGGCGGCGGTGCTGCGGGGAGCGCACGACACGACGGACCGGAACCGTCCCGGATCCGCCACTATCGTCGAGATCGGGGACCGCCACGAGGCGATCAGGGCGGCGATCGCCGCCGCCAGGCCCGGCGATGCCGTCGTCATCGCCGGCAAGGGTCACGAGAAGGGTCAGGACGTCGGTGGGGTGGTGCACCCGTTCGACGACAGGGCGGAGGCGCTGGGTGCGCTGTCCGACCTCGGCCATCCGACCGCCAACGCCACCGCAGACCAGGGACGACGATGATCGCCATGACGGTGGGCGAGGTGGCCGCCGCCCTCGGTGCCATCTTGCCGTCCTCCGCAGCCGACTCCGCTCACACGGCGGTGACCAGCGTCGAATTCGACAGCCGGAAAGTCACCCCCGGCGCTCTGTTCGTCGCGCTGACCGGCGAGCGAGTCGACGGGCACGACTTCGCATCAGCGGCGGCTCGGGCCGGCGCGGTGGCGATCCTCGGATCGCGCGACCCGGCAGGCCCCGATGCGCTGCCGCTCATCCAGCTGGCCGATGATGAAGCCGTGCTGCAGGCACTGTCGGCGCTGGCGCGGTTCAGCGTCCAGCGACTGATCGCGCAGCACGGCCTGACCGTCGTCGGCGTGACCGGCTCGGCCGGCAAGACGTCGACCAAGGATCTGATCGCGTCGGTGCTGCGGGCCGGCTTCGGCGACGAGCACGTCATCGCTCCCCCCGAGTCGTTCAACAACGAGCTCGGGCACCCCTACACCGCACTGCGTGCGGACCGGACCACCCAGTTCCTGGTGCTCGAGCTCTCGGCACGCGGAATCGGGCACATCGGGGCGCTGGCCGCCACCGCACCGCCGCGGATCGGGGTTGTCCTGAACGTCGGGACAGCGCACCTGGGGGAGTTCGGCTCGGTGGAGGCGATCGCCAGGGCCAAGGGCGAGCTGGTGCAGGCATTGCCCCCAGCCGCCGACGGTGGCATCGCGATCCTCAACGCCGACGACCCGCGAGTGCTCGCCATGGCGGCACTGACCGACGCCGAGGTGGTCACCGTCGGCACCGGTGCCGACGCAAGCGTGCGGGCCGCCGACGTCAGCAACGACGGCGCCGCGAAGGCAGATTTCACCCTGGTGACACCGGAGGGATCTGCGCCGGTCGCGTTGTCGTTGGTCGGCGCCCACCAGGTGGCCAACGCACTCGCGGCCGCGGCGGTCGGGCGAGCCGCCGGAATGGACGTGACGGCGATCGCCGCCGCGCTGAGCGCTGCGCGGGCGGCATCGAAATGGCGGATGGAGATCACCGAGCGGGCCGACGGTGTCACGGTCGTCAACGACTCCTACAACGCCAACCCTGAATCGATGAAGGCTGCTCTGCAGGCGCTTGCCGTGATCGGTGAACACCGGCAGACCTGGGCGGTGCTCGGCGAGATGGCAGAGCTGGGGAACCTGGCGCAGCAAGCGCACGACCAGATTGGCCGACTGGTGGTCCGGCTGGGCGTCAACCGGCTGATCGTGGTCGGTCAATCCGCAAGGGCCCTGCACCTGGGTGCACATCTGGAGGGCTCCTGGGGCGGGGAGAGCCAGATCGTCGACGACGTGGCGGCGGCCATTGCCGTCCTCGAGCATGAACTCGAACCGGGCGACGTTGTCCTGGTGAAGGCTTCCCGGTCGGTCGGCCTCGACCGGGTGGCCGCCGCCCTGCTGGCCGCGCCGGCCAGCAGGATGGCCGAGATGACCAGGCGCCCGCACAACGGTCAGGAGCGCGAATGAAGTCCATCCTGATCGCGGCCGTCGTCGGGCTGTTCGTGTCGATCCTGCTCACCCCGTATCTGATCAAGGTCTTCTCCAGGCAGGGCTTCGGCCAGGAGATCCGCGACGACGGTCCGAAGACGCATCTGAAGAAGCGCGGCACGCCGACCATGGGCGGCACCGCCATCATCATCGCCATGTGGGCGGGTTACCTGGCCTCGATCGGGGTTCAGCTGGCCACCGGGGGTGGCGGACCAACCGCGTCCGGCTGGTTGCTGCTGTACCTGGCCACCGGCCTTGGCGTCGTCGGCATGCTCGACGACTACATCAAGATCCGCAAGCAGCGCAGTCTCGGGCTGAACAAAAGGGCCAAACTGGCCGGTCAGGGCTTCATCGCGGTGTCCTTCGGTGTGCTGGCGATGCTGTTCCGCAACGCCGACGGGCACACGCCCGGATCCACCTACCTCTCCTATGCCCGTGACCTGAAGTTCCTGACCTTCGGGGCCATCGGTTTCGTCATCTTCGCGGTGCTGGTCATCGCGGCCTGGTCCAATGCGGTGAACTTCACCGATGGCCTGGACGGGCTGGCGGCGGGCGCCTCGGTGATGGTGCTCGGCACCTATGTGTTCATCGGCTTCTACCAATTCCGGAACGCCTGTTTCAACCCCGAGCTGTCCGGCGCGGCACTCAACGGCTGTTATCAGGTCCGCGACCCGCTGGACATCGCGGTGGTGGCGGCGGCTGCCCTCGGCGGCTGCGTCGGGTTCCTCTGGTGGAATGCCCATCCGGCCAGGATCTTCATGGGCGACTCTGGCTCGCTGGCGCTGGGCGGACTGATCGCCGGTCTGTCGATCCTGTCCCGCACCGAACTGCTGACGGTGGTCATCGCCGGCCTCGCGGTGGTGGAGATGCTCTCCGTCGTGCTGCAGATCCTGGTGTACAAGACGAGGAAGGTACGGATCTTCAAGATGGCCCCCTTCCATCACCATTTCGAGGTGGGCGGCTGGACCGAGACGACGGTGATGGTGCGGTTCTGGCTGCTCGCCGCCATGTCGGCAGCGCTGGGAGCCGGGTTGTTCTACGCGGACTGGCTGTCGCGCACCGGTGGCTGAGCCGATGGTGAACGGCCGGCCCAGGTCGCAGAACCCTTCCGGCTGGACCTCACCGGCGCTGCCACATCCGGGAGATCTGGTGGTGGTGGCCGGCGGCGGGGTGTCCGGGCTGGCGGTGATCAAGTACCTCGTCGGCCTCGGCTGCCGGGTGCTGGTGACCGCCGACCGGGTCGCCCCGGTGCTGCCGACGGGGTTGGCCACCTCGGTCCAATCGGTGGCCGACCTGCAGTCGCCGCCGCCGGGTACCAGGATGCTGATCACCTCCCCCGGCTTCCCGCCGACCCGGCCGCTGCTGCTGGCCGCCGCCGCGGACGGGGTCGAGGTGATCGGTGAGGTGGAGCTGGCCTGGCGTCTTGACCGGGCCGGGTCAGATCCGCGGGAGTGGCTGGTCGTGACCGGGACCAACGGCAAGACCACCACGGTTGGCATGCTCGAATCGATGCTGCGGGCCGCCGGGCAGGTTGTCACCGCCTGCGGCAATGTCGGCTGGCCCGCCCTCGAAGCCGTCGTGGCGCAGCCCGCGCAGCAGCGGATCGCCGCCGAGCTGTCAAGTTTCCAGCTGCACTACGCCCCGTCGGTCCGCCCCAGAGCCGGCGTGCTGCTCAATCTCGTCGAAGACCATCTGGATTGGTACGGCGGCTCGATGGCCGCCTACGGAGCGGACAAGGCCAGGGCGCTGCGCGGCGATGTCGCAGTCGCCGTCATCGATGACCCGGGCGCGGCCGCCCTGCTCGCTGCCAGCCCGGCGAAGCGGAAGATCACCGTCTCCGCCGGACCGCCGCGGCCAGGGGGCCTGGGCGTGCTGGACGGATTTCTCTACGACGACGCCTTCGGATCAGGTGAGCTGCTGGCTGCGGCCGGGGTCCGGCCGTCGGGCGTGCACAACCTCACCAATGCGCTGTCGGCGGCGGCCCTGGCGTTGGTAGCCGGGGTTCCGGTGGCTGCGATCAGTCGCGGACTGCAGGATTTCCAGCCGGGCGGTCACCGCAACGTGGAGGTGGCCCTGCGCCGCGGGATCCGGTATGTCAACGATTCGAAGGCCACCAATCCCCATGCGGCCGCGGCCTCGCTGTCGACCTACGACCGGGTTGTCTGGATAGCCGGCGGTCAGCTCAAGGGCGCCTCCATCGACGACCTGGTCGCGGCGGTCGCCCCGCGCCTCGCCGGGGTGGTGCTGATCGGTGCCGACGCGCCGCTGATCGCTGCGGCACTTTCCCGACACGCGCCGAATGTCCCCCGGATGGACGTACCAGGGACCGACGATGGGGTCATGACCGAGGTAGTGCGCGCGGCCACGTCGATGGCTGCCCAGGGTGATGTGGTCCTGCTGGCGCCCGCGGCCGCTTCGCTGGACATGTTCTCCTCCTACGCATCTCGGGGCGACGCCTTCACCGCTGCGGTGCTGGCGCTGGACCTGGCCGGATGACGGCGAACCGTCCGCCGGGCCGAAGCACGGGCGGTTCGTCCAGGGTCGCCGAGCGGGAACGGGGCGGGAAGCGCAGGTTCGCTTCACCTCTCCCTGCGCTGCGGCGCACCGCGACGGACTGGCTCGACCGACCGATGACATCGTGGCACCTGATCGTCGCGATCTTCTTCCTGCTGCTGGGGTTCGGGTTGCTGATGGTGCTGTCGGCATCGTCGATCGCGTCATATCACGAACACGACGGCGCCCCTTTCGCCACCTTCGAGAACCAGGCCCTGTTCGCGGTCATCGGTATGGCCGGATTCCTGTTCGCCTCCCGGCTGTCCACCAGGGTGATGCGGACGTTCTCGTTTCCGCTGGTGGCTGTCTCGCTGTTGCTGCTGGCGGCGGTGCTGCTGATCGGCAAGCGCACCGGCGGCGCGAAGAGCTGGATCGTTCTCGGGCCGATCCAGTTCCAGCCGAGCGAGGTCGCCAAACTCGCGCTGTTGATCTGGATGGCTCACGTGCTGGCCTCGCGGCGCAACACCCTGCGGTCGGTCCGCTCGCTGCTGCTGCCGGTGCTGCCGATCTTCCTGCTGATGGTCGGGCTGATCATGCTGGAGCCCGACCTGGGGACGACCGTCAGCCTTGGCATCGTGTTCATCGCCGTGCTCTGGTTCGGCGGTGCGCCGTGGTGGATGTTCGCCGGACTGACCGCCGGGGCCGCCGGGCTGGTCCTCTACCTGGCCACATCCGCCGGATACCGGTCCGCCAGGGTGGCGGCCTGGCTGCATCCGAACTCCGTCAAGGACGACTCCCTCTACCAGATCCACCAGAGCATGTACGGACTCGGGCACGGCGGCATCTTCGGAGCCGGTCTGGGCCAGGCGGTCTCCAAGACGGGTTGGCTTCCCAATGCCGACTCCGATTTCATCTTCGCGGTCATCGGCGAGGAACTCGGGCTGATCGGCGCCGGTCTGGTGCTGTTGCTGTTCGGTCTGCTGGCCTACACCGGGCTGCGGATCGCCCGCCGCAACGTCGACCCCTTCATCAAGATCGCCGCATCGGCGGGCACCGTCTGGCTGGTCGGCCAGGCCGGGATCAACATCGGGTACGTGGTCGGTCTGCTGCCGGTGACCGGTATTCCGCTGCCGATGATCTCCCGCGGCGGAACCTCGCTGGTGATCACCATGGTGGTGTTCGGAATGCTGGCGAACTTCGCCCGCCGTGAGCCGCAGGCGGCTGCGGCCCTTCGATCGGAGGGACCAGGCCCGTTGGCGAGGTTCCTGGGTCTGGGCGTGAAACCACCGAAGGTCCCGAAGTCCCGGAAGCCGCCGAAGTCACGGAAGTCCGCGCCGTCCCGCAAGGCCGCTCAGCCCACGTTGCCAAGGAAACCCGCGGGTGCAGCGGGGGTCGCCCGCGGGTCCGACAACCGGGAGGCCGGTCGCCGGTACTCGCCGCTGGTCGGCGGCTCGCCGCAGCTGCCGCGGCAGATGGAAGGACCTGCCCGCCGTTCGGCCGGGCAGCAGCCTCTGGTGGATGGACGAAGCCGTCGGAACGCCGGCGCACCGCCCCGGCTGCGCCGCTCCGGTGATTCCCTCCCGGCCGACCGACAGACCACTGATTGGCAGGGTCGGTCTTTCGTCGACCCCGCCGCCGGCCTCCGGGATCCACGGGCTCGCCGCCGCGACCACGACGCCGGACGCGGCCGGGACAGCCGGCGACGGGACGGCGGCGACACCGGCCGGGCCCGGACCGTGCGGCCATGACCGCCACCAGGGTGCTGATCGCCGGTGGCGGCACGGCCGGGCACGTGCAGCCGGCGCTCGCGGTCGCCGATGCCCTGGTCGCGGCCGACCCCGAGGTCCAGATCACCTGCCTGGGGACCGCCGGCGGCCTGGAGACCATCCTGGTCCCGGATCGCGGCTACCAACTCGAGCTGATCCCCGAGGTCAAGTTCCGTCGAAAGTTGAACCTCGAGCTGCTGGGAATTCCTTGGCGGCTGATCACCACGGTGCGGTCGGCCGCCGAGGTGATCCGGCGGAAACACATCGACGTGGTGGTCGGCTTCGGCGGGTACGTCTCCCTGCCGGCCTACCTGGCTGCCGGCCTGTCGTTCCGGCACCGGATCCCGGTCGTGGTGCACGAGGCGAACGCCAGGGCAGGCATCGCGAATAAGGTCGGCGCCAGACTCGCGCGGGTCGTCGCCGTGGCAGTCCCTGGCACCGGTCTCAGGGGGGCCAGGGTGGTCGGCAACCCGGTCCGTCGTTCGCTGTCAACCCTGGATCTGCCGGGGCTGCGGGCGGAGGCCCGAACCTACTTCGGCCTCGACCAGGACGCTCCGACCCTGCTGGTCATCGGGGGTTCATTGGGTGCGCTGAAGTTGAACGACGCGTTCAGTTCGGTCGCAGCCGAGCTGGGCAGGGCGGGCGTCGGTGTCCTGCACAGTCACGGCCGGGGTAAGCCGTTGGAGGTGCCGGAGCCGGTGCCCGGTGCGCCCGCCTATGTCGCGGTGCCCTACCTGGACCGGATGGACCTCGCCTACGCTGCGGCCGATCTGATCGTGGCCAGGTCCGGGGCGATCACCGTCGCAGAGATCGGTGTGCTCAAAGTTCCGGCCGTGTACGTCCCGTTGGCCTTCGGCAACGGCGAGCAGCGCCTCAATGCCGTTCCGCAGGTGGACTCGGGTGCCGCCCTGATGATCGACCAGGACGAACTCAGCGGCCGGCTGATCCTCGACCGGATCGTGCCGTTGGTCAAAGACCGCGACGCGCTGGCCCGGATGTCGACCGCG
Source organism: Mycobacteriales bacterium (assembly GCA_038229825.1). GTDB lineage: Bacteria > Actinomycetota > Actinomycetes > Mycobacteriales > Nakamurellaceae > Nakamurella. Next base: position 155,387 of record JBBROB010000010.1, on the reverse strand, counting down.
GCGGGTAGCAGCTCGACGTTGGATGCCGACACCGTCATCGCCGGGATGGTGCTGGCTGCCGCCCGCACCCACGTCGGACCGACCGCCGGGCCCGGCCACGGTGGACCGGGGCACGTCGGATGAGTCAGATCCGACCAGGCGCGGGAGCGCCGGTTGCGGCCGACGGCACGTCGTTGGCCCGGGTGCACATGGTCGGCATCGGCGGGGCCGGAATGAGCGCCATCGCCAGGATCCTTGCCGATCGTGGCCTTCCGGTCTCCGGGTCCGACGCCAAGGGTTCCCATGTGCTGACCGGTTTGGCGCAACGCGGAGTGCTGACCGCGGTCGGGCATTCTGCCTCGAACCTGGATCTGCTGCCGGGCGGCCCGACCGTGGTGGTGGTGTCCACTGCCATCCGACTGAGCAATCCGGAGGTCGTCGAGGCCAAGCGGCGCGGCATCCCGGTCGTGCAGCGGGCCGTCGCGCTGGCCGCCCTGATGACCGGCCACCGCAGTGTCTGCGTGGCCGGCACGCACGGCAAGACATCGACCACGTCGATGCTGACGGTGGCGCTGCAGGCGGCCGGCCTTGATCCGTCCTTCGCGATCGGCGGCGAACTGAACGAATCCGGTTCCGGCGCCCATGACGGTTCAGGGGACATCTTCGTCGCCGAGGCCGACGAATCGGACGGGTCATTCCTCGCCTTCGCTCCGCACGGTGCGATCATCACGAATCTGGAACCGGATCACCTGGATCATCACGGCACCGCCCAGGCCTACGCCGCCGTCTTCGCGCAATTCGTCGACCGGATCCTGCCGGGTGGTTTCCTGGTGCTGTGCATCGACGACCCGGGCATCCGGACACTGCTGGGCGAGGTGGCAGGCCGGCCGGGATCGCCCAGGATCATCACCTACGGCTTCGCCGAGGAGTCCGACCTGCGGATCACCGACCACCGCCCGGCCGGGCACGGGGGCACCGCCGTCGTTCAGATTGCCGGCGACGTCGACGTTCTCGTCCACCTGGCTGTCCCAGGGGCTCACATGCTGTCCAATGCGGTGGCGGCGCTGGCCGCCGGGATCGCGCTGGGGGTTCCGGCGTCGACGGTCGCGGCCGGCCTGGCCGGCTACACGGGGGTGCGGCGACGGTTCGAGTACAAGGGCAGGGCGGCGGGGGTGTCGGTGTACGACGACTACGCCCACCATCCCACCGAGGTCGCCGCGCAGTTGCTGGCGGCGCGGTCGGTGCTGGCCGCCTCGGACGTTCCCGGCCGGCTGGTGGTCGTATTCCAGCCCCATCTGTACTCGAGGACGGCCACCTTCGCGGCCAAGTTCGCGTCGGCGCTTTCGGCGGCGGATGTGGTGGTGGTGCTGGACGTCTACGGGGCAAGGGAGGATCCAGTGGCCGGCGTCAGCGGTGAGCTGATCACCGAGCAGATCCATCACACTGGGGGAACCGCCGGGACCGGTGCCCGTCAGGTGGTCTACCTTCCGTCCCTGGCGTCCGTCCCGGCCGCCGTCGGCGACCTCACCCAGCCCGGCGACCTGGTGATCACCATGGGAGCGGGCGACGTGACCATGCTCGGCCCGCAGTTGTTGGAATACCTGGAGCGAAGATGACGGCAACCCCGGAGACCGAGTCGGTGGTGCGCCCGGTACCCGGTCGGAGTCCCAACCCCGGTCCCCATCGGTCATCCAGGCGTAGCTGGCCGTATCTGCTGGCCGCGTTCCTGGTGCTGGCGGTGCTGGGTGGTGGCGGCTTCGTGGTCTACCGCACGCCACTGGTCGGTGTGCAGCAGGTTGAGGTGGTGACCGCGTCCTGCGAACTCGGCGCCGACGTGGTCGACGCGGTCAAGTCGGCCGCCGATATCCCCGAGGGTGCCCCGCTGATGGGCATCGACCTCGTCGCCGTCCGGCGCAACGCCCTGACGGTGCCCCAGATCGCGAGCGCCGCAGTTTCCCGACGGTGGCCGCACGAGCTGCTGATCACCGTCACCCAGCGCACCCCGATGGCCGTCACCAGCGCCAATGGCGCGATGTGGCTGCTGGATGCGACCGGCCTGCCCTATCTGAAAGTGGACAGGTCGGCAGTGCCGGGCAGGCTGCTGACCGTCGCACTGGCCACGCCCGGCCCCCACGACGCGCCCACCCTGGCGGCCCTCGCCGTGATCGGCGAGCTGGCCGCACCGATCAGGGTCATGGTGTCCTCGGTCCGGGCCCGCTCTCCCTACGACGTCGAACTCGACCTCCTGGACGGTCGGACGGTCATCTGGGGGAGCCCCGACAAGGGCGCGCAGAAGATTCAGATCCTGCCCGCCGTGCTGGCACAGCCCGGCAAGACCTACGACATTTCCGACCCCGACTACGTGACCGTCCGCTCCTGAGGTCCCTTCAGTTCAGCCACAGCTTGACCGCCAGGGCGAATCCGGCGACGGCGATCACCGTCCGCATCAGCGTCGGCGGCACCCGCCGGACAATCGCCGGGCCGATTGCGCCACCGAGGATGCAGCCGAGCCCCAGCGGAATGGCCGCCGCCCAGCGGACATCGGCGAAGACCACGAAGCCGACCGCGGCCACCGCGTTGGCCACCCCCAGGAGCAGGTTCTTCAGGGCATTGGCGGCCGGCAGCGCCTTGTCGGTGGCGAACAGCAGCAGAGCCAGGATCATCACCCCGGCCGCTGCACCGAAGTAGCCGCCGTAGAGGCAGGTGAAGAACAACGCGATCGGGAGCGTTGCACCTCGGGCCGGATGCGGCATTGGATTCGGCTCGTACGGATGATGGTGGCTCGAAACGGTCGGGCTTCGGCCGGCCCGGATCGCCCGGAGACGCGGGCTGGCCAGCAGCAGCGCGCAGGCACCGGCGATGAGATAGGGCACCAGATTCTGGAAGGTGCCGGCCGGGCCCAGCAAGAGCAGCGCAGCGCCGGCCACCCCGCCGGCTGCTGAAATACCGATCCACCGCCTGATGTCGGCGCCCTGGCCGGACAGTTCCCGCCTTGAACCGGAGACCGATCCGATGGAACTTCCGATCAGCGCCACCGTGTTCGTGACATTGGCGGTGACCGGTGGCAGCCCGATGGCCAGCAGCGCCGGGTAGGAGATGAGGGACGCGAGACCTGCGGTGGAGCCGGTGATTCCAGCGCCGACACCGGCCAGCAGCAGCAGCGCGACGGTGCCCGGCCCGAAGTGGGCATGTCCGATGTCCATGGTGTGTCGACCCTACGGCGCGGCCGACGGAAGGCCGAAAAAAGGGAGCTTGTTGGGATGTCACCCGGCGCGCCTTCCACTGCCCGGCGCGTGCGGACCCTACTTTCAATTCCAGCACTACTTGACATAACTATAACCATATGGTTGAGGTTCAGAGTTATCTGATCCGCCGATGGAAATCCAAGTACTGGAAGTCAGAGCAGTGGAAGTCAGAGCAGTGGAAACGCAAGTCAGTGGCTTCTCAACCCGGGGAGTCCCTCCAGCCCGACAGGAAAGGCAAAGGCGATGACGCCACCGCACAACTATCTCGCCGTGATCAAGGTCGTCGGCATCGGCGGCGGCGGTGTCAACGCGGTCAACCGGATGATCGAGGTCGGCCTGCGCGGGGTCGAGTTCATCGCGATCAACACCGACGCGCAGGCGCTGCTGATGAGCGACGCCGACGTCAAGCTCGACGTGGGTCGTGAACTCACCAGGGGGCTCGGTGCCGGCGCCAACCCCGATGTCGGTCGCAAGGCGGCGGAGGATCACCGCGAGGAGATCGAGGAGGTCCTCAAGGGGGCCGACATGGTGTTCGTCACCGCCGGTGAGGGCGGTGGCACCGGTACCGGTGGTGCCCCGGTGGTCGCCTCCATCGCTCGCAAGCTCGGCGCCCTGACGATCGGCGTGGTCACCAGGCCGTTCGCCTTCGAGGGCAAGCGGCGCGGCGGTCAGGCCGAGTCCGGCATCCAGGATCTTCGTAACGAGTGCGACACCCTCATCGTCATCCCGAACGACAGGCTGCTGCAGCTCGGCGACCTCGGTGTCTCTCTGATGGATGCCTTCCGGTCGGCCGACGAGGTGCTGCTCAACGGTGTCCAGGGCATCACCGACCTGATCACCACCCCGGGCCTGATCAACGTCGACTTCGCCGACGTGAAGTCGGTGATGGCCGGGGCCGGCACGGCTCTGATGGGCATCGGGTCGGCGCGCGGCGAGGGCAGGGCGGTGCAGGCAGCCGGCAAGGCGATCAGCTCTCCGTTGCTCGAGGCGTCGATGGACGGTGCGCACGGTGTGCTGCTGTCGATTGCAGGCGGATCCGATCTGGGCCTCTTCGAGATCAACGAGGCCGCATCGCTGGTGCAGGAGGCGGCCCACGAGGACGCGAACATCATCTTCGGGACGGTCATCGACGACTCGCTGGGCGACGAGGTCAGAGTGACGGTGATCGCCGCTGGTTTCGACTCGACACCCCAGATCATGCCGCCCGATCGCCGGACCACCCGAAACATGGCGGACGCTACCGCAGGTGATGTGCGGCAGCAGGCGGTACGAGTCCCCGAATCACTGCCGCAGGCCGCATACGCCCAGCAGAGCGCGCACCAGCAGGCCCCCTACGTGCCGGCCACCCCGGCCATGGCCCCCCCTGCCGCCGGCAACGGTGGTGCCTACGGCAGCTCACCGCGTCAGGTCCGGCCGATCGATGACGAGGACGATGTGGACGTTCCCCCCTTCATGAAACGGTGAACGCCGTGCGGGCGGGCGGTGTGGGCGGGTCGCATCGGACTCTTCGGTGGGTCACCGGCCGTCACGGTGTCGGCGCCGGACGACAGGGGTCGTCGTCGCCACCGTTCGACTCGTTCAATCTGGGTGCAGGCGTAGGTGACGATCCGGATGCTGTGCGAGCCAACAGGTCCGTCCTTGCAGAACATGTCGGGCTGACACCTGACCGGTTGATCTTCATGGGGCAGGTCCACGGGGTGGACATCGCGGAGGTGGTCGGCCCGATGTCGTCCCCCATCCCGGACACCGACGGGATGGTCACTGCTGCACCCGGTGTCGGACTGGCAGTGTTGGTCGCCGACTGCGTACCGGTGTTGGCTGCCGATCGTGCGGCCGGCGTCATCGGGGTTGCGCACGCCGGCCGACTGGGAGCGGCAGGTGGCATCGTGCCGGCGCTGATGGCCCGCATGGCGGGTCTGGGCGCCTCCGTGGAAAGTCTGGAAGTGTTTGTCGGGCCCGCGATCTGCGGACTGTGCTATGAAGTTCCGTCGCAGATGCGCGATGAGGTGGAGGAGCGGTTGCCGGGCTCCGCGTGCGTCACGTCCGCCGGCACGGCAGGTCTGGACCTGCGGGCCGGGATAGTCCGGCAACTGGGCACTTCGGGTGTCGCCGCTGTCGAGTTGGACCGTCGGTGTACGCGCGAGGACCCGGATCTGTTCAGTCACCGCAGGTCCGCTCCGACCGGCCGGTTCGCGGCCGTCATCCGGCTGTAGTTCACCGGCTGGATGGGACAGGACGATGGACTTCGAATGGTTGTTTGAAGCTGTTGTTTTGCCGCCAGGTCGGTGTGTCGCAACACCCCCGGTCGTGAACGGGCCGATAGCCTCTGCGCAGAGGTAAGAGATGTGGCAGTCCGGTGCACTCGGTACCGGCCGAGAAAGGAAGCAGACCAATGGGATCGTGGCGCAAGGTCGGGGCCTTTCTCGGACTAGTTCCGGACGAGGGTCATCCGTACGACGGCGAAGGGTACGAGGGTGCCGGTTACGAGGGTGCCGGCTACGGAACAACCGGATACGACTCCGCCTACGACGCGCCGCCGGATCGCGGATCGCGGGCGGGCTCGGCTTACTCCCGAGATGCCCAGAGTGCCAACGGCTACCCGGAGGCCGGGTACACCGATCGAAAGCCGGGCGGCTATTCGCCCGACGGCTACGGGTCGGCCGGCCCGGATGGCGATGATGCGACCGCACCACACTCCGCCGGCACGCGGCGGCGTTCGTTCGGTACCGAGCCGGTCACCCAGGGAGCACTTGCCATGAAGGCCGACCAGCGTCGCGACGCCGACACCAGCACCGCCGCCCGGCCGGCCAGTGTCAAGCTCACCGGGTTCAGCGAGGCCAGAATTGTCGGTGAGAAATACCGCGACGGTCAGTCGGTGATCCTGGACATGACCGGGATGTCGGACTCGGACGCCCGCCGTCTGGTCGACTTCTCGGCCGGGCTGGCCTTCTCGCTGCGCGGCTCGATCGAAAAGGTTGCCCCGAAGGTCTTCATGCTGCTGCCGGCCGAGGCCGACATCGCCGGTGGTGCGGCCACTGCGCTCGAAGACGCCAGGGCGTACGTGGGTGGTTACGCGGGCCGCTGACGTACGACCGTGACCTGCGTTCCAACCGGCATCAGGTAAAACTAAAGAGTGAACATCGTCTGGCAGATCGCGTTTTTGCTGCTGTGGATCTTCCGATTGTTGCTGATCGGGCGGATCGTCATCGAGATCGTGCGCGCCCTGGCCAAGAACTGGCGGCCGATCGGCAGGCCGGCCGCGTCGATGGAGATTCTCTACGCCAGCACAGACCCCCCGGTGAAGCTCTTTCGGAGGGTGATCCCGACGGTACGTCTGGGCGGGGTAGGGTTCGACCTCAGCATTATCGTCCTGTTCATTGTCGTCTGGATCCTGATGGGTGTAGCCGGGAGTCTGGCTGCCGCCAGCGCCACCTGATCCCTCGTCGTCATCGTTGTCGTTGACATCGCCATGCAAGGAGTTAGCAATGCGGCTCACGCCAGCCGACGTGCACAACGTCGCGTTCAAGAAGCCATCGATCGGTAAGCGCGGGTACGACGAGGACGAAGTCGATGCCTTCCTCGACCTGGTCGAAGCCGAACTCAGCCGGCTGATCGAGGAGAACAACGAGCTGACCCAGCGGTTGGCCGCCCAGGCGGACGGTTTCGGCGGCGGGGCTCCGGTCGAAGCGGTACCGCAGTCCGGCCCGGACGCAGCACAACCCGTCGAGCAGGCCCCCGCCGAGGCGTTGCCGATTCCGGAGGTCCCGGTTCCGGTCTCCGTGCAGAAGGTGGCCGATGTCGCACCGCCCGCCAATCACATGCAAGCGGCCAGGCTGCTGGGCCTGGCGCAGGAGACCGCGGATCGACTCACCGGCGAAGCGGCCGCCGAGGCCGAGTCCACACTGGCGGCCGCAAAGGCCGAATCGGAGAAGCTGGTCGGCGATGCGCAGACCGAGGCGAACCGGCTGCTGAGCGACGCACAGAACAAGTCCGAGTCCATGGTCGGCGATGCCACCCTGAAGGCCGAGGCCCTCGAGCGCGACAGTCGCATCCGGGCCGACGCGATGGACCGGGAGGCGCAGGGCAAGTACTCGCAGGTGATGGGGCAGCTCACCGAGCAGCGCACCACGCTGGAGAAGAAGATCGACGATCTGCGTGTCTACGAGCGCGAGTACCGGAGCCGGCTCAAGAGCTGGATCTCCGATCAGCTCTCGCAGCTTGACGAGAACGGGTCCGGAGGCAGCGAGAAGAACGAGATGCTCGCCAAGCAGGGCGCGGAGTAATATCTGCCGCAGTGAGCATCGGCGTTGACCCGGCCATCACCGGCGAGCCATTCGGAAGAACGATGTGCGAGCGCCCCGCGGTCACCGGGGCGCTTGTCCATTCACTAGACCCGAACGGGACCTGGCCCGTCACAGCCGGAAGCTGAGAGGCCCTGTCTGACAAGGACAGGGCAAGCGGGGTGGTACCGCGGTATCGGTTGCGTCCAGCCGATGTCGTCCCTGCAGCCGAGATGGTTCGCTGCAGACGAGAGGTATCCAGTGTCCGATCACCCCCACCACCTGTCTGATCACCCCCACCGGAACCGTTCGACCTACCCGCTCGCGGGTGGCGGAGCGGTCACCGGTCGCCCTGACTTCCCCCGCGGCGAGGCCGCGGTTCTGGATTACTGGAAGGCGGACGGGACCTTCCAGGCGTCCATCGACCAGCGAGCCGCGGGCGAGAACGGTGCGAACGAGTTCGTCTTCTACGACGGACCACCCTTTGCCAACGGTCTTCCGCACTACGGGCACCTGCTGACGGGCTACGTCAAGGACGTGGTCCCGCGATATCAGACGATGCGCGGCCGTCGGGTGGAACGCCGGTTCGGCTGGGATACCCACGGCCTGCCCGCCGAACTGGAGGCCGAGCGGCAGCTGGGCATCAAGGGGCGCGGTGAGATCCTGGCGATGGGTATCGAGAAGTTCAACGACGCCTGCCGGGAGTCGGTCATGCGCTACGCCAACGAGTGGCAGGACTACGTCACAAAACAGGCCCGTTGGGTGGACTTCGCGAACGACTACAAGACGCTCGATCCCAGCTACATGGAAAGCGTCCTGTGGGCCTTCAAGACCCTGTACGACAAGGGTTATGTCTACGAGGGCCAGCGGGTGCTGCCGTACTGCTGGGTCGACGAGACGCCGTTGTCCAATCACGAACTGAAGATGGACGACGACGTCTACCAGCAGCGGCAGGATCCCTCTGTCACCGTCTGGGTGCGGCTGCAGACGGGGGAACGGCTGATGGCCTGGACCACCACGCCGTGGACGCTGCCCAGCAACCTGGCGATGGCAGTCGGGCCCGATCTGGACTATGTGGTCGTCGAGTTCGAAGGGGAGCGGTACATCCTGGCCGAGGCCCGGCTGGCTTCGTATGCGCGTGAACTCGGCGATGACGCCGCGGATCGCGTCGTCGACCGCCTCAAAGGCAGCGAGATCATCGGCCGGACGTACGAGCCGCTGTTCGGCTTTTTGACCGATGTCGACGTCTTCGGCACCGGGGCCGCCTTCCGGGTGATCGCCGCCGACCACGTCACCACCGAGGACGGCACCGGCGTTGTCCACATGGCACCCGCCTACGGCGAGGAGGACCAGACCGCCTGCGAGGAGGCCGGTATCCCGACGATCCTGACGGTCGACGACCGGGCCAGGTTCACCTCGATCGTGCCGCCGTACGAGGGCATGCAGGTTTTCGACGCGAATGCGTTCATCATCGACGATTTGAAGAACACTGGCCATCTCATCAGGCGGGAGACCTACGAGCACAGCTACCCGCACTGCTGGCGGTGCCGGAACCCGCTGATCTACAAGGCGGTGTCGTCCTGGTTCGTCGAGGTGACCAAGTTCCGCGACCGGATGGTGGAGCTGAACCAGCAGATCACCTGGGTGCCCGAGCACATCAAGGACGGCCAGTTCGGCAAGTGGCTCGCGAACGCCCGCGACTGGTCGATCAGCCGGAACCGCTTCTGGGGCAGTCCGATCCCGGTCTGGAAGTCCGACGACCCGGCCTACCCGCGCGTTGACGTGTACGGCTCCATCGCCGAACTGGAGGCTGACTTCGGCGTCCCGGTGACCGACCTGCACCGGCCGTACATCGACGATCTGACGAGGCAGAACCCGGACGATCCGACCGGGCGGTCGACCATGCGCCGGGTCACCGAGGTTCTCGACGTCTGGTTCGACTCGGGTTCGATGCCCTACGCCCAGGTGCACTATCCGTTCGAGAATCAGGAGTGGTTCGAGCACCACTATCCCGGCGACTTCATCGTCGAGTACATCGGGCAGACCCGCGGCTGGTTCTACCTGATGCATGTGCTGGCCACCGCACTGTTCGACCGGCCGGCGTTCTCCACCTGCGTCAGTCACGGCATCGTGCTGGGTGACGACGGACGGAAGATGTCCAAGTCGCTGCGGAACTACCCCGACGTCAACGAGGTCTTCGCCCGGGACGGCTCCGATGCGATGCGCTGGTTCCTGATGGCGTCGCCGATCCTGCGTGGTGGCAACCTCGTCGTGTCCGAGGCCGGTATCCGCGAGGGTGTGCGGCAGGCGGTACTGCCGCTGTGGAACGCCTGGTACTTCCTCACCCTCTATGCCGGGGCAGAGGGCACGGTCGGGCAGTTCAGGACGGATTCGGCGAACATGCTGGACCGCTACATCCTGGCGAAGACGTCGACCCTGGTGGACGAGATCACCGGGCAGATGGACGCCTACGACATCGCCGGCGCCTGCGCATCGATGCGGAACTTTCTGGAGGTGCTGACCAACTGGTATGTCCGCCGCTCCCGGCAGCGTTTCTGGGACGGTGACGCCGATGCCATCGACACGCTGCACACGGTGCTGGAGGTGGTGTGTCGCCTCGGTGCCCCTCTGCTGCCGCTGACCACCGAGCAGATCTGGCGTGGCCTGACCGGCGAGCGGTCGGTCCACCTGGTCGATTGGCCGAGCCGGTCCGGTCCCGATGCCCTCCCGGCCGACGCCGAACTGGTGGCGGCGATGGACGAGGCCCGCGAGATCGCTTCGGTTGCACTGTCTCTGCGCAAGGGCGCTAATCTCCGAGTCCGCCAGCCGCTGGCCGCGCTCAGCATCGCCTCCGGGGCGTCGCAGCGATTGCAGCAGTTTGCCGGGTTGTTGGCCGACGAGGTCAACGTCCGCTCGGTGTTGATCATTCCGGTGGCCGACGGCGCGGATCACCGCGTCGAACGCAAGCTCACCGTCAATGCCCGGGCGGCCGGCCCCCGATTGGGCAAGGCTGTGCAGCAGGTGATCGGGGCGGCCAAGAGGGGCGACTGGTCGGTCTCGGGCGACGACGGAGCGGTGGTGGTGGGCGGCGTGGAGTTGGCCGAGGGGGAGTACTCCCTTGATCTGGTCGCGTCCGGCAGTGGAACGGACGTGATCGGCATGCTGCGCTCCGGCGGGTTCGTCTCCCTGGACATCGTGCTCGATCAGGAATTGATCGAGCAGGGCTGGGTGAACGACCTGCTCCGCCTGGTGCAGCAGGCCCGCAAGGACGCCGGCTTCGACGTGTCCGACAGGATCACGCTAGCCCTGCAGGTGCCGGACGAGCTCTGGACGGCCGTCGAGGCGCGGCGGGATCAGTTCGCCGCCGAAACCCTCTCGGTCGACATCGGCCGGGTGCCGCACATCGAGGCCACCGGCTCGCACGTACTGGCCGGAGAGGTCGGTGCCGGGATCAAGGTCGTCATCTCGGTAGCCCGAGCCCAGGTCTGACCACCCGCTCGGCCGCGCCAACCCGGCCGCTCCCGGTGCAGGCGCATACCGATCCGCCCTGCGCATGTACCGATCTGCCCATGGGTTGGCCACAACAGCCCGACCGTGTCCGGATCAGCCCGACCGTGTCCGGATCAGCGCGGCCGGTCGGGCGGCGCGACAATGATCTGATGGACGTCAGGATCGCTGCCTATGGAGTCATCATCCAGGACGAGCGGATTCTGCTCGCCCACTGGAGCGAGAACCGCCAGTCCGGCTGGACTTTGCCCGGTGGCGGCCTCGAGGAGTACGAGACCTGCGAGCAGGCTGCGATCCGCGAGATTCGCGAGGAGACCGGCCATGCAGCAGAATTGACGAAGCTGCTGGGCATCGACTCGCGATTCGTCGCCGCCGCGGATCGGATCTGGCAGAACGACGGTCCGTTGCACGCCTTGCGGCTCGTCTTCGAGGCAGCCGTGATCGGCGGTGATCTCACCCATGAGGTGGATGGATCCACCGACGAGGCCAAATGGTTCCCGCTGATCGACCTGGATGCTCTCGTCCTGACGTCTCTGGTGCCCGCAGCGCTGGCCATGTTGACCCGCTGAGCGTCGTCGTCGAAACATTGTTCAGCGACCCGCCGTGCAGCGTTCGCCCATCTCACACCTGGATCTGTTCCGATGGTCAGCCGGACGAGGGCACAATCGTGCGTACCTGCGTACAACGTCGTGCGCACGCGAAGGACAAACGAACGAGGTTGAGCATGGTCGAGATCGTGACCCAGGCGGTGGCGGCCCAGTACGGCCGGCCGGAGCACTTTCTGCTGCACGTCAGCGACACGCATTTCGTCGGCGGTGGCATGCTCTACGGTGCCGTCGATGTAGCGACCCACCTTGGCGACCTGCTCGGGCAGTTCGAACAGAGTCACGCACGGCCCGAGGCCATCGTGATCACCGGAGACATGGCGGACAAGGGCGATCCGGCCGCTTACCGGCGGCTCCGCGGCGTCGTCGAACCGCTCGCGCTGCGGTTGGGTGCGCAGGTGATCTGGGTGATGGGCAATCACGACAGCCGCGCCGCGGTCAGGGTGTGTCTACTGGACGAGGCGCCGTCCGCCGAGCCGATCGACCAGGTGCACTGGCTCGGCGGCCTGCGGGTCATCGCACTCGACACCTCCGTTCCGGGGCGGCACCACGGGGAGTTGACCGACGGCCAGTTGGCGTGGCTCGGCGCCGAACTGGCGACACCTGCGCCGGAAGGGACGATTCTGGCCATGCATCACCCTCCGGTGCCCAGCGTGCTCGACCTGGCGGTGCTGGTGGAGTTGCAGGGTCAGCATCGGCTGGCCGCTGTCCTGCGTGGTAGCGACGTGCGGGCGATCATCGCCGGCCATCTGCATTACTCGACCACGGCGACCTTCGCCGGAATACCGGTTTCGGTCGCCTCGGCGAGTTGCTATACCCAGGATCTCGGCGTGCAGGCAGGCGCGATGCGCAGCCGGGACGGCGGTCAGGCGGTCAATCTCGTGCACGTCTACCCGCACACCGTGATGCATTCGGTTGTGCCGTTGGGCCATTTCCCGGTGCTGTCGGCGGTTTCCCCGGAGCAGGCCGCGATTCAGCTCGACAGGGCCGGGATCTCGTTGGCTGCGGTCTCGGCTCCGGCCTTCTCCCACGGGGCCGGTACGGCGAAATAGCGGTCAAGGAACAGCCGGACGGCTGCCGCCCGCTCATCGGCGGGCACCTCCGGAAAGCTGCCGTCGTTGAGGCAGAAGCAGTCGAATGACCGTTTGCGCAGGAGTTTGTCGAGGCTGCGCAGTCCGGCTCCGGTGGTGGTGTCGACGTATTCGGCGGTGGCAATCTCGTTCTTGACAGCCCGGCCGGTCAGCAGGGCGTAATAGTGGTACAACGAATTCGTCACCGAGATGTTGGTGCTCGCGCGAAATGTACTGGCCATGGTCTCGGCGAATTCGGCGGGGAATTCCAGCTCCATTTCCCTCATCACCGACTTTCGCAACGGCGCCGCCGCATGCTCGAGGTGCCGGGTGGTCAATTTGCCGAATCGGGCGTGCAGCAGCCGCCGATTGACCCGCGCGGCATTCTCGAAACCACTGCGGTCGAAGTTGTTCTCGCCCAGTCCGATCCGGTTCGGGCCTTCCAGGAACTTGGTCAGCCCACCGGAGGTGAAGAACAGTTCCGGACGAACCGGCCGTCCGAAGAACATGTCGTCGTTGGAGTAGATGAAGTGTTCACTGAGCCCGGGAATGTGGTGCAGCTGGCTTTCCACGGCCATCGAATTGTGGGTCGGCAGCACCGAGGTGTCGGAGAAGAACTCCTCGCTGCGGACCACGGTGACCTTCGGATGGTCGGCCAGCCAGGCCGGCCGTTCGGAATCGGTCACGATGAAGATTCTTCGGATCCAGGGCGCGAACAGGTGAACGGAGCGCAGCGCGTATTTCAGTTCGTCCAGCTGACGGAATCGGGCTTCGTTGTCATCGCCCTCACCCACCACATAGCTGGACATTCGCTTGGCCCTGGCCTTCTGCCACTCGAGCGACCCGGCATCGACCCAGGAGAAGACGATGTCGATGTCGAAGCTGATGTCGTCGCTGAAGTCGGCGAACATGTCGACCACGGTCGGCCAGGTCCGGCCGTACCGCTCGACAGTGGTGCGGTGCAGCCGATCGGTGATCCACTCGCGGCGGGTCAACCGGTTTTCGACCGGCGGTTTGGTGCGGTCGGCATGGAACGACCACAGTTCCAGTTGCATGCCGGCTGCCGCACCGAACTTCAACCCGCCACGCAGTTCGATCCGGGGCCGGAACAACCGGAAGACCTTGGCCTTCGGGTTGTCCGACAGCGCGCCGGCCGCGACCAGCACCGCTGGTGCGCTGACCTTGCCGATGGCCCTCGAGTACAGCGGTTCCCGACTGCTCGCCGCTCTCAGCGCATCTGCCAGCAATTGCCTGTCCTGCCGGTCGACTGCCAGGACTGGTCGGTCTCCGTCGCCTCTGACCAGCAGGTATCCCACCTCTGCCTGGTCGAGCGCGTCCCGGACGAACAGCAGATCCTCGACCATCGCCTCGTCAGGTGTCAGGGTCTCGTTGACAAGGGAGAACCGGCCGTCGACGAGTACCACATCTTCCCGGGCGAGCAGTTGCGGCCAGTTCTCTCCGGGGATCGGCGGCCGATTCGTTTCTGTCATGGTCTTCAACTCCCTGGGGCAAGGTCGCGGTGCGTGTTGTTGGCCCACTGTTTTCTCCGGCGGCACCTGATGGCCCGGTTGTGTTCATCATGACCTACAAACTCCGCGGCTGTGACCAGCTGGATTCCGGCACAAGAGCGTCTCCCAGGTGCCGGTCGAGCAGCCGTTCTCCGGCCGGCCGGGCGCCGGTCAGGCGCCGAGTTCGGCGGCCAGACCGGCCAGCGTCGACGAGCAGCCGGCATCGATCTTCCAGTCGGCGAGCTCGTCCCCGCGGGTGGCCCCCCGGTTGACGATGACGATCGGAATGCCGCGACGACGGGCGTGCCGGACGAACCGGAGACCGGACATCACCGTCAGCGACGACCCGGCGACCAGCAGACCCTCCGCTGCCTCCACCGCGGCAAAACAATGCTGCACTGTCGGTTTGGGCACGCTGTCGCCGAAGAACACCACGTGCGGCTTCAGGTCACCGGCACACCGTTGGCAGGCGGCGACGCGGAAGGAGTCGGTGTTGTCGAACTCGACGTCGCCATCGGGGGCGCTGACCAGGTCGAGCTCGGCCCCGAAACCGGGATTGAGATCGTCCAGCCGGCGGTGCAGTTCGAGACGCGGAGTGATCTGGCAGCAGTTCAGGCAGATCACCTCGTCGATCCGGCCGTGCAGGTCCACCACCCTGCGGCTGCCGGCCTGCTGGTGCAGCCCGTCCACGTTCTGGGTGACCAGTTCCGAGAGGTACCCGGCATTTTCCAGCGCCGCGAGCGCCCGATGCCCCCTGTTGGGTACGGCCGTACCCATCCGTTGCCAGCCGAGATGGCTTCTGGCCCAGTACCTCTGCCGAGCGACCGGGCCCGATCGGAACTCGCTGATGGTCATCGGGGCGCGGGCCGGAGAGCCAGGCCCTCGGTAGTCGGGTATGCCGGAGTCGGTGGACATGCCGGCCCCGGTCAGCGCGACGATCGACCCGCCGGAGACCAGGTCGACCGCGGCCGCGAGGGCCCGCCCGTCGCTGCCGGCATTCGGCCGGTTCACCAACGGAGCAAACTCGTTCACAGGGCGGGTCACCGGCACTCCCCGAGAATACTCTCGGGGACTTTATCGATACTGGTTCGCGTTACACCGGACATGAAGAACAACATTCATCCCGATTACCACCAGGTGGTCTTCCGCGACTCCAGCACCGGCGACGAGTTCGTCACCCGGTCGACGGCCACCAGCGCGTCCAGGGTCGAGTTGGACGGTCACACCTACCCGCTGATCGTCGCCGACGTCACCAGTGCCTCCCATCCGTTCTGGACCGGGAATGCGCGCGTGGTCGACACCGAGGGACAGATTCAGAAGTTCCACAAGCGCTACGGTCAACGGGCCCGCTGACAGCAGCGCATCGGCACTACGTCGACGAGCCGGACCGCTGCCCGCGGCCCGGCTCGTCGCTGCTTCTTCGAGGATTCCCTCGTAGGCCGGCATCGCTGATCGTGCAGAACGCCAGCACCCCACCCAGGGCGCAGAGGGCCCCGGCGATCAGCACCGCCCGGTGGAACCCCGCCGACAGCAGTACCGGATCCGCGTAGGCGGCCGGCGTGATGCCGGATACCGCCGGCAACACCGCGACAGCGAGCAGACCGGCGATCCTGGCCACATCGTTGTTCACCGCGGAGGCGACGCCGGTCTCGTGGTCGGGTGCCGCCGCCAGCACCGACGAGGTCAGCGGGGCCACGGTTGCGGACAGCCCCAGCGCGAAGACGAGTACCGGTGGTAGGACACTCCCGAAATAGGTGGCCCGGGCGTCCAGTCGGGCGAGCATCGCGATGCCGACCCCGGCGACGATCGGGCCAACGGTCATCGGCCACCGCGGCCCGATCCGTTGGGCCAACGCGCCGCCGCGTGCCGAGAGCAGCAGCATGACCAGCGTCAGCGGCAACAGCGACGATCCGGCCTGCACCGGGGAGAAGCCGGACACCAACTGCAGTTCCACCGGCAGCAGGAACAACCCGCCGGACAACGCCGCATAGACGGCAAAGGTGACCAGGTTGGCGGCCGTGAACTGCCGGACGGCGAACAAGCTCAACGGCAGCAACGGGTCTGGATGAGTCCTCTCGTAGAGGATGAAGGCGACGAGGATCACGATGCCGACAGCCGTGGCAGCCGTTGCATGCAACGGCCAGCCCCCGGCCGGCCCTTCGGTCAGGCCGTAGACGAGGCCGGCCAATCCCAGGCAGGCAAGCGTGGCGCCCACCACGTCGAGCCGCCCGGTCGCCTGGACATCGCGGGTTTCCGGGATGAACTTCTGCGCCGTGACGACCACCACCGCCGCCAGCGGGAGGTTGATCAGGAACACCAGCCGCCAGCCCCACGGCGCGACGCCGACGAGCACCCCGCCCAGCACCGGCCCGATCGCGGTGGCCACACCGCCGAGGCCGGACCAGGCACCGACAGCGGTGGCGCGGTCCTGCTTGCGGAAGACCGCCTGCAGGATCGCCAGCGATCCCGGTGTCAGCAGCGCTGCGCCGACGCCCTGCAGCGCCCGCATGGTCACCAGCACCGCCGCCGTCGGCGCTGCCGCGCAGAGCACCGATGCGACGGTGAACCACAGCACCCCGACCACGTAGATGCGGCGCCGGCCGAGCCGGTCGCCCAGCGACCCGCCCAGCAGCAACAGACCGGCCAGGGCCAGCGTGTAGGCGTTGAGCGTCCACTGCAGACTGGTCAGCCCGGCGTGCAGGTTGCTGCCGATCCGTGGCAGCGCCACGTTGACGACGGTGCCGTCCAACTGGGCCAACCCGCTGCCCAGGACGGTGGCGAGCAGCACCCACCTGCCCTGCGTTGATCCGTAGGCCAACTGGGCCGAATCGGTGGCGTCTTCGGCGTGTTCATCCGGTGCTGGCACGGTCTTCCTTCGGTGACAGGAGTCCCTCGGCTGGGCTGCTGAAGCAGTCCACCGCTGCCACCCTAGGGCTCATGACGGTACGGCCGTCCACTGCAAAACGATGCGGTTGTGCTCCACCGACCGGGCGCACTGGATCGTCGCGGAGCTACGGGTGACAATGACGGCGACACCTGTTGGACGACGATGCGGGGAGACACATGGGCAAGGACCCCGATCGGAGCGGTGCAGCCGATTCGCGCGGCGAGTCGGCCGAAGAACCGGACGAGTTCGACTCGCTGGTCCTGGACGAGGACTTCATCGCGGCCGGTATCCCGGAGGCGTCCCTCACCGGTCGTCAGCGGGCCATTCCGGGCGGGACGATCAAGGGGCCGGACACCATCGACATCACGGCGCAGCCACGCCGTCGGCCGCCCGACCCTTTCGACGTACCCGCCGAATCACCGATGTGGCCGTCGGGGTCGCACCACACCCGCGGCCAGCGGCGAACCACCGGAATCCTGCTCGCCGCCGCGGCGGTGCTGGTGCTGGGCGTGGCGCTGACCGCGTTCGTGCACCTGCGGACGGGCTTGCGAGGATCCACCGCGGCGGCCGGTCCGGTGACCGATGCTGCTGCCGCCGCGATCCGCGAGAACATGGCCGGCCTCACCCCGGTCCCCGCTGAGGGTGCATGTTTCAACGTGCCGGTGCCGACCCCACCGCTCATCGAGGCGGCGTCCTGCGCGCAGCCACATCAATATGAACTCATCGGCGTCGAGCAGGCGAGTGGCCGCAGTGATCAGTATCCGGCCAAGTCCTACTGGTCAGGCCCGATCGACGATCGGTGCGCCGGCGACCTGCAGGCGCTGACCGGAAAGGCGCCGGCCGACTGGCCGGCCGGTCTCCACGTCGGTTCGCTGCCGCCGACGCCCGGCAGTTGGGCATCGGGCGACCGCACCGTCTACTGCATCGCCGAATTCACGACCTACGTATCGACCGCACTCCATCAACTGAGGTCCGCCGCGGCGCCGACTACCTGAGGTGCCTGGCGACTACGTCGGGTAGTACGCTCGTCGGGTCTTTATCAGGTGAGGGTGAGGCCGATGCACAGTGGCTCGCAACAACCGGTTCTGGTCATCATGGGGGTGTCGGGATCCGGCAAGACCACGGTGGCTGCCCTGCTGGCCGGCCAGCTCGGATGGGATCTGTCCGAGGGTGACGATATGCACCCAGAGGCAAACGTCGAAAAGATGCGAGCCGGCCACCCACTGACCGACGACGACCGGTGGCCGTGGCTGGAGACGGTCGCCTCCTGGATAGCCGAGCACACCATGGCCGGGGTTCCCGGCATCATCACCTGCTCGGCGCTGAAGCGGATCTATCGAGACGTGCTGCGAGGTAATCACGTCGTGTTCGTCCACCTGGTCGGGTCGCGGGATCAGATCGGTCGCCGGATGGCGGCCCGGCAAGGCCACTACATGCCGGCGGCGCTGCTGGATTCACAGATCGCCACCCTGGAGCCGCCTGGGCCCGACGAGAACGTACTCGTGGTCGACGTGGGCCGGAAGCCGGCGCTGGAAGCGGCGGAGATCATCGCCAGACTCGGCCTGCTGCCGGAAGCCGGATCCTCGGCGCTGGGCGCGGACCGGCCGGGCGAATCCTCGGTTGCCGGCGTTCCCGGCTGACCTTCAACCCGGGCTTTCCGGGCGAAAAGAACCATGATGACTCCCTCGGCGGTCCTGGCGGCAGCGCCGGATCCCAGCAAGCCCTGGAATTCGCACGACACCCGGCTCATCCCGGTGACGGTGCTCGGCATTGCCGTCATCGCGCTGCTGATCTCCTGGGCGAAGATGCATCCGTTCCTGTCACTGATCATCGGCTCGTTGTTCGTCGGGATCGCCGCTGGGGCTGGCGGGACTGTCGGTCCTCCATGGCCTCATCCCGCCGCACCCGGGACCGCTGATCGCCATCGCCGCCCTCAAGGCCGATCTCGGTGTCACCCTCGCCTTCGGCATCGCGGTGGCCATCCCAACGGTGATCATCTGCGGTCCGCTCTTCTCGATCCTGGCCGCTCGCTGGGTCCCGGTCGATGCGCCGGCGATCGCCGGCGGGGTGGACACCACGGAAGCGGCTGCAGCGGCCGACGTGCAGCGGCCACCGTCGTTCGGCATCACGCTGTTCACGATTTTGTTCCCGGTGCTGCTGATGCTGGCCAAGGCCGTGGTCGACCTGGTCTACCCCGGTAGGACCAACAATCCCGCGATCAAGGTCTTCTTCGACTTCGTCGGCGAACCGCTGATGGCCCTGCTGTTCGCGGTGCTGCTGGCGATGATCACTTTCGGCTATGCGGTCGGATTCACCAGCGGAGCGATCACGTCCCGGCCGGGTGCCAGCGTCGGGCCGATCGCCGGGGTATTCCTGATCGCCGTCGCCCTCCGGCTCGCGACCGGATCGGCCACCGTCGCGACCACCACGGCGGCTGCCATCGTCGCCCCGGTGTCGGTGGCTGCCGGTTTGGACTCGGCCCACCTCGCGCTGTTGGCACTGGCGATCGGCGCCGGATCGCTGTTCCTGTCGCACGTCAACGATGCCGGCTTCTGGCTGGTGAGGGAGATGTTCGGCCTGACGGTCGGCCAGACCTTCAAGACCTGGTCGGTGATGGAGACGCTGGTCTCCGTAGTCGGGTTCAGCTTCGTGATGCTGTTGTCGGCGTTCTTCTGATCGGGGCCCGTCGCATTCGCGTCAGGCCCTGTTTGGAGCAGCGATTCAGCCCCCGACGGTGGCGGCTCGGACGTGGATGCCGTGCGCGATGTCGGCGGGCAATTCGGTGGTGGTCGTGCCGTCGACCGCCAGCAACGCCCGATCCCGGGTGGTGAACTCCAACACGGCGCCGGGCTTGATGCCGCCCCGCTGTAGCCGGTCCATCACCTCGGGCTGGTTCTGCACGATCTCGATGATCCGGCGGACCTCGAACTTGCCGCCCTTGGCCGCGGCAGCGTCCGCGCCGATGAGATCGGCGTGGGTTTCGGTCACCGGTGGCTGGTCGATCCCCAGCTCGTGCAGGCCCGGGATCGGATTGCCGTACGGGGAGGTCTGCGGGTGCCCCAGCAGCGCGACCAGTCGCTGTTCGACTTCCTCGCTCATGACGTGCTCCCAGCGGCAGGCCTCGACGTGCACATCCCGCCAGTCGAGGCCGATGACGTCCAGCAGCAGGCGTTCGGCCAACCGATGCTTGCGCATGACGGAGGTGGCCCGCTCGCGCCCGAGGTCGGTCAGTTCCAGGTGGCGATCGTCGGACACCATCAACAACCCGTCGCGTTGCATTCGCGCCACCGTCTGGCTGACTGTCGGACCGCTCTGGTTCAGCCGCTCCGCAATCCGGGCACGCAGCGGGAAGATGCCCTCCTCTTCGAGTTCGAAGATGGTCCGGAGGTACATCTCGGTGGTGTCGATCAAGTCGTTCAAACAGGGGACCCCTTCTCAGGTGATTCCCGATCTTACCCGGCACCGCCAGACCCCTCTCGCCATCCGGACGCAACTTCCTGCAGTACCGTTTCGCCCGCGGCGGACACCTGCCCGCCGGGACCCCGAACGCAATTGCTCAGGGGCGACCGCAATACTGCACGATCTGGAGGATTCGATGTCGGGTTCGCTCATCGGCTGTCATGCCCTGGTCTGGACAGGAACGTTCGATGCCGCCGGCATCCGGCTGTCGGTGGAGAGGACCAAGCAGGCCGGGTTCGACCTCGTCGAGTTCCCCCTGATGGACCCGTTCACGTTCGACACGGCCGTCGCCAAAGCCTCGCTGGCCGAGCACGGTCTGGTCGCCAGTGCGAGCCTGGGACTCTCGCCGGCCACCGACATCAGCAGCGAGGACCCGGACGTGGTGGCCGCCGGCGAGGCCTTGCTGATGCGGGCGGTCGAGGTGGTCGGCGAAGTCGGCGGAACCCAGTTGTGCGGGGTGATCTACAGCGCCATGAAGAAGTACATGGACCCGGTGCCGGCCAAGGGTCTGGACAACAGCATCACCACCATCGGGCGGGTGGCCGACCGGGCCGCCGAACTCGGCCTGTCCATCGCGCTGGAGGTGGTGAATCGTTACGAGACCAACATTCTCAACACCGGCCGGCAGGCGCTCGCCTACCTCGACAGACTCGGCCGGCCCAACGTCGCCGTGCACCTGGACAGCTACCACATGAACATCGAAGAATCCGACATGTACTCCCCGGTACTGGATTGCGGCGATCGGCTCGGTTATGTGCACGTCGGTGAAAGTCACCGCGGATACCTGGGTACCGGCAATGTGGATTTCGACTCGTACTTCAAAGCCTTGGGCCGCATCGGCTATCGCGGAACGATTGTCTTCGAGTCGTTCTCGTCAGCTGTCGTCGCTCCCGATCTGAGCCGGATGCTGGGCATCTGGCGAAATCTGTGGCAGGACAACGACGAACTGGCGGCCAATGCCAACGACTTCATCCGCGGGCACCTGACCGCCGTAAGATCCATCGGCCTGCACTGATCAGGGTGGCGGTCCTCGATCAGCCCGCTGTGGCCAAGCCGTAGGGCAGGTGCGGGTGGGCGTCGGCGATGGCCAACAGCCGGTTGTACTTGGCGACGCGTTCCCCGCGGGCCGGCGCGCCGGTCTTGATCTGCCCGCAACCGGATCCGACAGCGAGGTCGGCGATGAACGAGTCCTCGGTCTCGCCGGATCGGTGGGACACCATGGCCGTGTACCCGGCAGCACGGCAGATCCCCATGGCCTGCAGGGTTTCGCTGACAGTGCCGATCTGGTTGACCTTGATCAGGGCGGAGTTGGCGATGTGCAGTTTGATCGCCTCGGTGATGATGGCCGGGTTGGTGACGAAGTTGTCGTCGCCGACGAGCTGGATCTTCTCGCCCAGTCGGGCGGTGATGCCGATCCAGCCGTCCTGGTCGTCCTCGGCGATGCCGTCCTCGATGCTCCAGATGGGGAAGTCGGTGACCATCTCTGCGTAGCGGTCGATCATCTCGCTGCTCGAGTGCGCCTGTCCGGCGACATGGTAGGTGCCGCCGGAGTAGAACTCGCTGGAGGCGGGGTCCATCGCGATGGCCACGCCGTCGCGGCCCGGGGTGTAGCCGGTGTCGGTGATGGCCTTGACCAGCAGGCGGAGCACGTCCTCGGGCGCAGTGATGTCGGGGGCGAATCCGCCCTCGTCGCCGAGGCCGGTGGCGAAGCCGTCGGCATGGAGCAGTTTCTTGAGAGTGGCGTAGATCTGGGCGCCGGCCCGGACGGCCTCGGCCATCGACGGCGCACCGAGCGGGGCGAGCATGAATTCCTGGAAGTCAAGACTGTTCGGTGCATGGGCGCCGCCGTTGACGACATTGAAATGAGGTACTGGGAGTCGGGGAGTGACACCGGCGGGGGCCAGCGCCTGCCAGAGCTCGGCGCCGCTGCTCGCAGCGTCGGCTCGATAGACGGCCATGGAGATGCCGATGATCGCGTTGGCACCGAGCCGACCCTTGTTCGGTGTGCCGTCGGTGTCGCGCAGGACCTCATCGACCTCGGCCGGGCTGCTGAAGCTGCGGCCCAGCACGGCGTCGGCGAGAGGCCCGTTGACGTTCCCGACGGCGGTTCGCACACCGGCTCCGCTGTACCGGCTGGCGTCACCGTCGCGCAGCTCGACGGCCTCGCCCGACCCAGTGGACGCACCGGAGGGCACACCGGCTCTGGCCGTGGTGCCGTCGGACAGGGTGGCGGTGACGGCCAGGGTCGGCCGGCCACGGGAGTCGAGGATCTCAAGGGCATGCAGGGCGGTGATTTCGAAGGTGGTACTCATCGTGCTCCTTGCGTTGGGTCGCGGCGGCACGCCGCACGTTGTGGCCGGGTCGGCCTGCTGCCCTGCATCGTGCTCCTGACAGCGCAGCGCCGCTGCCGGCGGCCCCCGCCAGTTGTGGTCGGAGTGGTTCTTTCGGCAGACTGTGCCGATAGGCGATGAGGCTCGCCTTCGCCCGCGGGTTCGGTCCCGCTGATGGCCTCTACCGACCGGGATCAGGCGAGAAGTCTGGCGGAACGTAGACAGGGGTGCGAGCAGATGGCCGTTGATTCGATAGGTGGGCCCGACCGGGTGGGCAGCGCAGATCCCGGTGCTGCCACCGACCCGGACGTCGATCTTCGCGATCCGGCGCAGGCTGGCGAGACCCGGCCGCGCGAATGGGATCTGCTGGCGGCGGTCGCGGTCGGCGGCGTGCTGGGAGCCGAGGCACGCTACGGCATCGGGGAGCTCATACCGCACCACCCCGGCCAGTTCCCGTGGGGGACGCTGCTGATCAATGCCTCCGGTTGCCTGCTCATCGGTGTGCTGATGGTCGTGCTGTTGGAGCTGACATCGCCGCACCGGCTGGCGCGACCGTTTCTGGGCGTCGGGATCCTCGGCGGGTACACGACCTTTTCCACCTTCGCGATGGACGTGGAACAGCTGATCCTGGACCAGAAGGTGCTGCCCGCCCTGCTGTACACCGTCGTCACGGTGCTCTCCGGCCTGGCGGCTGTGTGGGCCGCGACCGCGCTGACCAGGGGATTTGGCCAAATATTGGCGCGGCAGCCGTCTCGGCGCCGCAGAGATGAGAGCTATCGATGAGGCTATCCGGACCCGTACGTCGACTCATGGTCATCGTCGATGAGGACAAGCGGTTCGACCACAAGCCGCTGTTCATGGAAATCGTTCGACGGGCCCGCGACGCGGGCCTGGCGGGCGCCTCCGCGTTCCGCGGAGTTGAGGGCTTCGGGCCGTCCCATCAACTGCACACCCATCGGATTCTGGATCTCGCCGTCGATCTGCCGATCATGGTCATCATCATCGATACTGCCGAGAACATCGACCGGTTCACCCCGCAACTGGCCGAGCTGATGGACGGGGGGATCATCGCCATAGACGACGTCGAGGTGCTGTCCCCGGCCGCGCGAGGATGACCGTCCTGATGATCGCATTGGGTGCGATGGTCGGCGCCCCGGCCCGTTACCTGACTGATCGGGCCGTCCAGTCACGTCACCAGACCGTGTTCCCGTGGGGAACGCTCTCGGTGAACATCGTTGCCTCAATGATCCTGGGGGTGCTGGTGGGTGCGGCGGCGCAGGTGTCCCCGGCTATTTCGGCCCTGATCGGGACCGGTTTCTGTGGCGCGCTGAGTACCTACTCGACCTTCAGCTACGAGGTGATGCGGCTCTCCGGCCAGGGGGCCCGGTTCCAGGCACTACTCAGTGTCGCGGTCAGTCTGGTGGCCGGGATCGGGGCGGCGGCCCTCGGCTGGTCCGTCGGCACCGCCCTCGGCTGATTCGAACGCGATCGACGCGGCTGCCCCGGTAGCCAACACCCGTCGAATTGCCGAGGATGTCCTGATGGAATCGAACGGACGTCATCCGGTGGTGGGTATCCGCGGCGCGGTGGAGGCGGACGGGGCCGCGGTGGCGGACGTGTGGCTCCGCTCGTTCCGTGCGGCCCTGCCGAGCGTTCGCCTGGCGCACACCGACGACGAGGTGAGTCGCTGGCTCCGCGAGACCGTCCTGCCTCGTGGAACGACCTGGGTGGCCACCGCAGATGAGTCGCCGGTGGGGTTGATGGTGCTCGAGGGCACCGAACTGGAGCAGCTGTACCTGGCTCCGGAATGGCAGGGTCGGGGAGTGGGCGGCCGCTTCATCGCGCTGGCCAAGCAGCTGAGCCCGCCCGGGCTGGAGCTGTGGACCTTTCAGGTCAACCTTGCCGCGCAAGCTTTCTACGAAGGCCACGGATTCGCCGAAACCGGGCGAACGGACGGGCACGCCAACCAGGAGCGGGAACCGGACATCCGTTACGTCTGGCCCGGTTCGGTGGCATCCGGTCCGCCCGAACCGGTGACCTGACCTGGCCGTGGTGCGCCAACGGGGTCAGACTGACGAAGCGATGGGTGCCGGCGATCTCGACCAGCTGACCGGGACCGCGAAACTTGGAGCGAGGGCGATATGTCCGCACTGCGGCGGCTCTGCCGGTTGTCGATCTATCTCGGCAACGCCGACATCCATCGGCACCGCTCGATCAGTGGCGAGATCCTCAGCAGGGCTGGGCGTGCGGGTGTGGCCGGCGCCTGCACGCTGCAGGGCATCCAGGGCTTCGGACATTCGGCCAAGATCCACGATCGACCCGTGTGGCGGCTGGTGGACGGGACCCCGGTGACCGTCCACATCATTGACACCGAGGAAAACATCCGCGCCTTTCTTCCACAGCTGGCGGATTTTTCCGACAGCTGCCTGATCGTGTTCGATCGCGTCGACGTGGTGAACCTCGGACCACAGGTCACCTCAGGCGAGCCTGAAAGGTGAGGGCTTGGCACGGAGGGTCGGTGAAAGATCCGGATCGGGGGCTGATCAGTTGGTGCTGTACGGAACACGGGGGAGTTCGACGGCCGGCCGCATCGAGAACTGCTTGACCATGGCGGCCTCGCGGCGCAGGTATTCCAGCTCGAGAGTCAGTCGCTCATCGGTGTTCTCGGCGGCGAGCAGGGCCTGCTTGTCGGTGAGGTCGAGGATCATTCCATCCGCAACGAAAAATGACAGGTCGGTGGGGTTGGCAGGCAGTTCGTCGGGGTCGTCGTCGCTCCTGATGCCGCCGACGCTGCGCAGCGCGACCAGGTACTTGGTGAAGAGCCGGCCGACCCTGCCGGCCAGCACGGGTGACTCCGGCGTGGCGACATCACCGAGAATGTCGGCGTTCCCGCTGAGCAGGTCAGAGGAGTTGTCGACCCCACTGAGCCGAAATCGGCTCTCGCCGATCGCCAGGACGTCGTACCGACCATCCTGGTAGGCCTCGACCCGCTGCAGCACTGCCGTGCAACCCACGTCGTAGAGGTCGGAGAACCCATCGTCCCAGGCCTCGCGTCCGGCTTTGATGGCAACGACCCCGAATCGCCGCCGGCCGGCGGACTGGTCGAGCAAGGTTGCGATCATCCGTCGGTAGCGGTCCTCGAAGATGTGCAGGGGCAACAGGCTGCCCGGATAGAGCACCATCCCCAGGGGGAACAGGTTCAGCGACAGGGACTCCACTTGACCGAAGCTACTCGGCGAATCGCATCGGGGTCGGGTGAGCGTCGCCGATCGAACCGGGGGGACAATCACCCGGTGATCGAGACCACAGCCCAACGGCACCTGATCGGCGCGGCCGCCCTCGCGCAGGCGCTGACCTCCGGCGCGCCGCCGGTCGTACTGGACGTGCGCTGGGCGGCCGGTCGGGTGGAGCGCGACGCCTACCTGGCCGGTCACCTGCCGGGTGCGATCTTCCTGGATCTCGATGCGGATCTGGCAGCCCCGCCCGGCCAGGGCGGTCGGCACCCGTTGCCCGCGCCGGAGAACCTGCAGGCGGTCTGGAGACGGGCCGGGATCGACGACGAATCCGCCGTCGTCGTCTACGACAGCCGCGACTCCTCGGTCGCTGCCAGAGCCTGGTGGTTGCTGCGCTGGTCGGGCCTGACCGATGTGCGGGTCCTGGACGGTGGCCTCGCCGCCTGGGTGCGAGATGGTCGGCCCGTCGAAGAAGGGCGTGGCCACGAGCCCGCGCCCGGATCGATGACGGTAACTGTCGGCGCAATGCCGGTGGTCGACGCCGACGGCGCAGCGGCCCTGGCGCAGGGGAATGGCACCCTGCTGGACGCCAGGGCCGCGGCCCGCTACCGCGGCGAGGTGGAGCCGCTGGATCCGGTCGCGGGCCACATCCCCGGTGCCGTCAACCTGCCCCTCACCGATCTGCTGACGCCGGACGGCCGTTTCCGGAGCACCGACGAGCTGGCGGTGTCCTTCGGCGAGGTGGTGGGTACCGGCGAGGTGGCCGCGTCATGCGGCTCCGGCGTGACCGCCTGTCACCTCATCCTGGCCGGCGCGATGGCCGGGCGGGCCATCGCCCTGTACCCGGGCTCCTACTCGGGGTGGCTGGCGCTCCGCCGGCCGGTAGCGGTGGGTCCCGAACCGGGCGGTCCGGGGGTCGGCGTGGCCGGCGGCTAACCTGAGGTCATGGCGCTGCCGCTGGTCATCTGGGATCCCGCAATGTTGGGCTACGACCTGGGCGGATCGCACCCGATGCACCCGTTGCGCTTGGAGCTGACCTGGGACCTGGCGGAGCGTCTCGGGGTGATGGCGGGCATCGACAGATTCTCGCCGGCGCCGGCCGATGACGCTGCGCTGGCCACCGTGCACACCGCTGACTACATCGCCGCCGTCAAGGCCGCTTCCGGCTCGCCCGCGGGCCGTGACCGGACCGGGAAGAGTGCGGCGATGGCCGCGGCCCGGCACGGCATCGGCACCGACGACACGCCGGCGTTCGAGAACATGCACTCCAGTGCGGCGCTGATCGCCGGTGGCTCGATCGCAGCGGCCACTGCGATCGCCCGCGGCGAGGTCAACCGGGCGGTCAACATCGCCGGTGGCCTGCATCATGCGATGGCCGACCACGCAGCGGGTTTCTGCGTGTACAACGACCCGGCGCTGGCCATCAGAGCGATGTTGGACGCCGGCGTCGGCAAGGTCGCGTACGTGGACGTGGACGTGCACCACGGGGACGGTGTCCAGGCGGCGTTCTACGACGACCCGAGAGTGCTGACGGTCTCGATCCACGAATCGCCGTTGAGTCTGTGGCCAGGAACCGGTTGGGTAACCGAAATCGGCAGAAAGGGTGCGCTCGGCACCTCGGTGAACGTTCCGTTACCGGCCGGCACCGGTGATGCGCACTGGCTCAGAGCCTTCCATGCCGTCGTGCCGGGAGTGGTGCGGGCGTTCCGGCCCGATGTCCTGGTCACCCAGCACGGCGCCGACTCGCACGCCGACGACCCGTTGGCTGATCTGAACCTCTCGGTCGACGGGCAGGTGGCGTCCTACCGCGCGCTTCGCGAACTGGCCGAATCGGCGGCCGGGGGGCGCTGGCTGGCGCTGGGTGGCGGCGGATACGCGATCGTCACCGTGGTGCCGCGAGTCTGGACACACCTGCTGGCCACGGTCGCCGACCGCGACATCGCACCGACCACGCCACTGCCGGCCGACTGGCTGGATATCGCGGCAGCCGCGCGACCCGGCCTGACCCTGCCCAGCACTATGTCCGACGGGGGGTCAGTGGAGTTCGAGCGGTGGGACGCCGACCACAGCACGCCGGTCGACCGGCCCATCAGCGACATTCGCGGCCTTGTCTACCCGATGTACGGCCTCGACCCGTTCGATCCACGTGACTGAGCTGGCCGGGGTCGACCGACCGGTCGGATATCCCCAGCACTGGGAAGCCGATGTGCTCCTCGCCGACGGTGGCGCGGTGCACATCAGGCCGTCAGCGGCCACCGACGGCCCGGCGATTCTGGCCATGCACGAACGGATGAGCGACCGGACTCGTTATCTTCGGTACTTCCAGGCCGTCGCCCACCTGTCGCCGGCACAGTTGGCCGTCTTTACCGGCTTCGACTATGTCAAAGCCGTCGGCCTGGTCGCCGAACTCGGCGGTGAGATCATCGCCGCGGCGTCCTACCACCGGGATCCCAATCATCCGGAAGCCGCCGAGGTGGCGTTCGTGGTCGAGGATGCCCAGCAGCGAAGGGGGCTGGGGTCCATCCTGCTCGAGCACCTGGCCGCAGCCGCCCAGGAGCGCGGCGTCAAGCGGTTCACGGCTGAGGTGCTCGGTGAGAACCAAACCATGCTAAG
The DNA here is from genome assembly GCA_038229825.1 of Mycobacteriales bacterium. Lineage (GTDB taxonomy): Bacteria > Actinomycetota > Actinomycetes > Mycobacteriales > Nakamurellaceae > Nakamurella. The sequence goes on along the minus strand of JBBROB010000010.1, from coordinate 126,671 downwards.
GGTTTTCATCGACGCGGGCTACGCGGTGACCCGCGAGTTCTCCTCCGGTGTGATCGATCTGGGTTTCGACATCAAGCCGACAGCATCCTCTCTGGCCGTCATCACCTCGCGTGAGCACCGGGCCGAGTCACGGTCGATTCAGCGGTTGCTGTCACCGCGTGCGGTGGCTGTCATCGGCGCCTCCAACGAGACCCACAAACTGGGGCACGCGGTGCTGCTGAATCTCCTGCGTACCGGATTCACCGGCCCGGTGTATCCGGTCAATCCGGAAACGCTGTCCGTGCAGGGAGTTCGGGCGTACAAGACGGTGCTGGACATACCCGACCCGGTCGATATCGCAGTCGTCACCGTGCCGGCAGCTTCGGTCGCCGAGGTGCTGGAGCAATGCCGCGCCAAAGGTGTTCATGGGCTGGTGGTGGTCACCGGTGGCTTCGCCGACGCCGACGTTCCCGGCAGCAGCGTGGACGGTATCGACTCGCAACGGCGGATGGTCGCCATGGCGCGGGCGAACGGGATGCGGGTGCTGGGGCCCAACTGCCTCGGCGTGGTGAACACCGACCCGGCGGTACGGCTCAATGCCACCCTGGCGCCGGTGGTGCCGCCGCCCGGCCGGGTCGGCTTCTTCTGTCAGTCGGGCGCGCTGGGTATCGCAATCCTCGCCGATGCGGCCTCCCGCGGCCTCGGCCTGTCCTCGTTCGTCTCGGCGGGGAACCGCGCCGACGTGTCGGGCAACGATCTTCTGCAGTTCTGGCACGGCGACGATCGCACCGAGGTGGTGCTGCTGTACCTGGAGTCGTTCGGCAACCCACGGAAATTCGCCCGCCTGGCCAGGACGCTGGCCAGGGTCAAGCCGGTCATCGCGATGAAGTCCGGCCGTCATGCCCTGGTCAGTCCGGGCCTGGCCGCGAGTTCCGCGTCGATCTCCGACACCGCCGTGGCTGCCCTGTTCGCCCAGTCGGGGGTGATCCGCACCGATACCCTGGGGGAGGCATTCGACGCTGCTCAACTGTTGGCCAACCAACCGGTTCCGCTCGGCGACCGGGTCGCGATCCTGGGCAATTCGACGGCCCTGGGCGTGCTGGCCCTCGATGCATGCGTGGAGGCCGGCCTGACCGTGGTCGACGAGGTGCCGGTCGATTTCGGGGTGGGGGTGAGCCCGGAGGACCTCGGCGCCGCGGTGCGGATCGCGGTCGACCGAAAGGATGTCGACGCGATCGTGGTGGTCTACGTGCCCCCTGTCGCCATCCCGGGTCAGGCCCACGCCGAGGCGCTGCGATCCGCGGCAGCCAGATCGAGGGTTCCGGTGGTGAGTACTTTCCTTGCGATGGAGGGTCTTTCGGATTCCCTGACGGTGCGTGGCCCCGACGGAGATGCCGCCAGGGGTTCGGTGCCGTCCTACCGCACGCCCGAACGAGCAGTCACCGCGCTCGCCCATGCCGTTCGATATGGGCGCTGGTTGGCCCGGCCCGGTGGGACCATCCCGGTGCTGGATGGTGTGGAACGGACCCGGGCGCGTGACCTGGTTGCAGTCATGCGGCTGAGCGACCCGCACGATCGGCCGTTGACCGATACGGAACTGGTCGCACTGCTGACCTGTTACGGCATTCCGGTCGTCCCGTTCGAGAGTGCGGACAGCGAGGACGATGCGACGGCGGCGGCGGAGCGAATCGGATACCCGGTGGCCATCAAAGCCTTCGAACAGACCTTGCGGCATCGCTTCGATCAGGTCGGGGTGCGGCTGGCACTACCCGACGAGCAGACGGTCCGTGCTGCCTATCACGAGATGGAAGTGGCCGGCATGGGCCACGTCTACGTACAGGCGATGGTCAAGCGGGACCGGGGCACGGTCGCCGCCGTGCTCAGTGTCATCTCCGACCAGTCGTTCGGTGCGGTGGTGTCGTTCGGCATTGGCGGTGTGGCTACCGAGTTGCTCGGAGACCTTGCCTACCAGGCGGTTCCGCTCACCGACACCGATGCTGCCGACCTCATCGACGGACCGAAGGCGGCGCCGCTGTTGTCGGGCTACCGAGGCGCGGAGGTGGTCGATCGCGAGGCGCTGTTGGACCTGGTGTTGCGCATCTCGGCGTTGGCCGACGACTTGCCTGAGATCGCTGAGCTGGTCCTGCAACCCTTGCTGGTCGGCCCGTCAGGGGTGAGCGTGACGGGCGCGACCGCGACCATCGGTACCCCGGGCAACCGCCCGGATATCCGCCGCCGGCTCCGTTGACCCGGCTCGGTCTGCGCCGGCCCAGCGCTCAGCTGGCGTAGGCCCGCAACGCTTCAGAACGTTCGCCGACGCGCAGCTTGGCCATCGAGTCCCGCTCGATCTGCCGGACGCGTTCCCGCGAGATGCCGAACACACGGCCGATCTCATCCAGCGTGCGGGGGCGCCCGTCGTCGAGCCCGTACCGGAGCCGGACGACTGACTGCTCGCGCTCGTCGAGCGTGCGCAACACCTTGTTGATGTCCTCGTGCATGAACCCGGCGACCACCTGAGCCTCGGCGGAGGTTGACTCGGAGTCCTCGATGAAGTCGCCCAGCGGTGCTTCCTCGTCGCTGCCGACCGGCATGTCGAGGCTGACCGGGTCCCGGGCGTGGTCGAGCAGATCGGCGATCTTCTCCTCCGGAATACCGGATTCCTCGGCCAGTTCGGCCATGGTGGCGTCCCGGCCCAGTTGCTGGTGCAGTTCACGCTTGAGCCGCGACAGCTTGTTGACCTGCTCGACCAGGTGCACCGGCAGCCTGATGGTCCGGCCCTGATCGGCCATGCCCCGGGAAATGGCCTGCCTGATCCACCACGTTGCGTAGGTGGAGAACTTGAAACCCTTGGTGTAGTCGAACTTCTCGACCGCGCGGATGAGCCCGAGGTTGCCCTCCTGGATCAGATCCAGCAGCGGCATACCGCGGCCGGTGTACCGCTTGGCAAGAGAAACCACCAGTCGAAGATTCGCGACGAGAAGGTGATTGCGAGCAGAGGCACCACCGCGGATGACGGCCCGCAGATCCGCCTTGCGCTGAGCTGACAGCCTGGTCCCTGTCTCCAGCTTGTGAGCCGCGAAGACCCCGGCCTCGATGCGCTTCGCCAGTTCCACCTCTTGCTCCGCGGTCAGCAGTGCGGTGCGGCCAATACCGTTGAGGTAGACGCGCACCAGGTCGGCGGACGGTCCTTGGGCGTCGAGATCCTCGGCTTCCCGGGCGGCTGCGCTTCGCGTCGGGACGGTGGCCCCGGATGAGGCGGCGGCGGGCCGGGTGGGTGCACTCGCGGTCGCTGTCAAAACCGTTATGGCACTCGTCTCGGCCGATTCGTCGGCCATGTCCGATACCGGCGCGTCGTCGACGTCCGCGTGTACCGTAGGGGAGTCGGTCATGTTAATGCTCCCTTCATTGCAGGTGTCGGATCGAGCCGGTTGTGTCGGCGCCGACGCTGATTCAAACGTTTTCCAGTGGTGTTTCGTTCCCAAGTTCGTCACCGGGGGCGGCACAGACGGTCCGTCTGAGGTACAAACTGGACGAGCCCACGTCGCTTGGTTGCTGTGGTACCCGTTCGCCGGGTTTCTGAACGTCCGGGAACGTAATTTCAATGCCTAGCTGAACCCAACACCGGGCGCCCCCGAGACACCCTGTGCCCCTCATGAGAACGGCATGGGAATGGCGGCCGCCGGTAGGGCGGCCCGTCTACAGATCGATCAAGACCGTGAACGGACCGTCGTTCACGCTGGTCACAGCCATTTCCGCGCCGAAGATGCCGGTCGCCACGTCGGCCCCCAGGTCCCGGAGTTCACGCACGACGGCTTCCACGAGTGGCTCGGCGACGTCTCCGCGCGCGGCCAGGGTCCACGACGGTCTGCGTCCTTTTCCGACATCCCCGTACAACGTGAATTGGCTCACAATCAGCAAGGGGGCGCTGCTGCTTTCGCAGGATTGCTCGCCTCGCAGGATTCGGAGCCCGTGGAGCTTGCGGGCCAGTTTCCCGGCAATGGCCGGCGTATCGGTGTGCGTGACCCCGATCAGTACCAACAGCCCCGGCCGCTCGATGGCCCCGACAACCCGACCGTCGACGCTCACCGACGCCGATGTCACCCTCGCCGCCAGTGCCCTCACAAGGCAGATGATGTCAGAGCCGATGAGCGGAACGGTCTTGGCATTCCGTTGGCCGTGGCGCAGGCTGACGCAATGCAGAACCACGCAGCCGCCAGATCCTTGGAGGCTTCGACCGGCTCGATGAGGTCGATCGGGTCATTCGGTTCGATTCTGTCGATCGGGTCATCCGGTTCGATTCTGTCGATCGGCTGTGCCGGATCGGTCGCCTCGATCGGTTCGGCCGGTTCCGTTCTCTGCCTTGGCTCGGCGTTCTCGTTCGCCTCGGTCCTGTCGTTCGGCTCGACCGGCGCGGTGCTGTCCTGTCGGCGAATGGCCTGGCTTGGCGTCAAGGGCCTGCTGCGCGCAGTCATCAGTCGACGGGTTGCAGCAGACCACGGGTGATGGCCACCCGGATGGTCGGCAGTACCGCTTCGGCCAATGCCCCGAGATCGAGATGGTGCGCCCTGGCCAGCAGGTCAAGCAGCATGGCCAGCGGTAGCTCACCGGTGCATCCGGCCAGCAGCGCCTGACCCCACTCGTCCAGCTGCAGGGTCGCACCGGGACCGCCGGGCCGACGGAGCAGGCGCAGCACAGTGGTCCAGCCCTGCTGACCGGGCAACGAGCGCTGTTCCAGGATGACGGACGGGGCGAGCGAGAGACGGGCGGCCAGCAGGCCGGCGTCAGAGGTGTGACGGAGCCAGCCGCGGCGGGCCAGGAAGGCTGCCGCCTCGCCGCCGGTGACGTCCTCGCCGGCGCCGGTGATCTCGTCCAGCACCAGATCGGGATCGTCGGAGCCGCTGCGCCGCAGCGTGATCAGGCCCATGCCGATACCGGCGACCTTCTCCGCAGCGAAGTAGTCGAGCCATTTCTCCGCCGTGGCGGCCGCCGCGCCGCCGGATTCACCGGCATCCTTGAGCCAGAGGGCGATGTACTCGGCCGGGTCGGCCAGTTCGCGCTGCACCACCCAGGCATCGCAACCGGTGCCGGCGATCCACCCGCCCACCCGGTCCCGCCAGTCGGCGTCCTCGCGGACCATCCAGTTGGCCAACAGCTGCGCCGTCCCGCCGGGTTTGAGATGCAACGGCATCCCCTGTACGAGCGCCCGGCACATGCCGTCCCCGGCGATCCCCGAATCCCGGTAGGTGTACTGCTGCTCACCGGTTCCGATGACGAACGGGGGATTGCTGATGATCAGGTCGAACGCTTCACCGGCGACCGGTTCGAACAGGGACCCGCGTCGCAGGTCCCAGTGCTGCCCGTTCAGTCGGGCGGTGGCGCCGGCCAGGGCCAGCGCGCGCGGATTGGTGTCCGTCGCGACGATCGATCCCGAGTGCGAGAAGGCATGCAGCGCCTGAATCCCGCAGCCGGTTCCCAGATCCAGCACGGCATCGGCCGGCTCCCTGATCACGGCCTTCGCCAGGGTGATCGAGGCTTGGCCGATACCCAGGACGTGATCGCGGCGCACCGGTCCCGGCCGGGTGTCGGAGTCCAGGTCGGACACCACCAGGTACTCGCTGTCGTCGTCGGCGTGCGGCCGGATGTCAAGGCCGGCACGGACATCCGGCCCGTCCATCGCCAAGGCCCCGGCGGCGACCGCTGCCGCCAGGCCGGTCAGCCGGAACGCCCGGCCGACCGCCGCGGCGGGTTCGGTGGTGCCCAGCAGGAACAACCGGATCACGGTGGCCAGAGCCGACCCGTCACGGGTGGCCCGCAGGGCCGGCCACAGTTCACCGCGGCCCAGCGCGAGGTGCGCGCTGGTGCCCAGCTGGGCCGCCACGCCGGTGACGTCGAAGCCGGCCGACCGCAGATCCTCCCCCATCCGGTCGACGGTGTCGGAGTCGGCCATCGGCCCGTCCCGTGGGCCGACGGGCGGGGTCGGCGGGTCAGGCGACATGGACGGTGGGCCGACGGCCAGGGTCGGGTTCGGCGCGGCGCAGCACCTCGCGGGTGGTCGGCGCAGTCTCGCCCTCGCCGGTGAACAGGAACCGCAGCAGGTTTGCGACCGGATTGCCCTCGGTCCACTCGAAGTAGACGTTGGGTAGCACACCCGTGACATCCCGGATGTGCAGCAGCAGGGCGGCGATGGAGTTGGGGACCACCGGGCTGCGCGTCTGCAACACCTCGAAGCCGTCCCGTTCGATGCCCGAGACGTGCAGGTCGCTGCTGAAGTCGGAGGCGTCGGTGACCGTGACCTCGAGGAAGATGATCGGATCGCCGGCCGGGATGTAGCTGCTTGCCCGCTCTTCGCGCTCCTTGGCCGCCAATGTGTGTTCCTCGTTCTCGTCCGGCTCGTGGGCGATGATGTGGATGGCGCCCTTCGCGGCAGCGGCCAGATAGCGGGTGGCCGCATCGTCCAGCAGCACCTGATCGGTCCGCAGTTCGAAAGACCGACCCACCCTGGACCAGAGCGAGACGATGGCGATGCCCAGGATGAACAGGCCGGCAATTCGTACCCCGTCCGGGCGCTCGATCACGTTCAACACGGTGGTGTAGACGAACACTGCGGCGATGATGCCGAAGCCGACTGTCTGCGCGAGCTTGCGACGGCGCTGGGCTGAGATGGTCACGGCGACGGACGCGGAGGTCATCAGCACCAGCACCCCGGTGGCGTAGGCGCCGCTCTGCTGGTCGACGCTCGCGTCGAACACCCAGGTGACCAGGAACGCGATCAGTGCGAACACCACGACCAGCGGACGAACGGCCCTGGTCCACTCCGGCGCCATTCCGTAGCGCGGCAGGTATCTGGGCACCAGGTTGAGCAGACCGGCCATCGCCGAGGCGCCGGCGAACCACAGGATGGTGATCGTGCTGGCGTCGTAGACGGTGCCGAAACCATTGCCAAGATATTCGTGGGCCAGGTAGGCCAGCGCGCGACCGTTGGCGCCGCCGCCGGGCTGGAACTCAGGCTGCGGGATCAGCACCGTGGTGATGAAGCTGGTCACGATCAGGAAGATGCTCATGATCACGGCGGCGGTGGTCAGCAGGCGCCTGGTGTTGCGGATCCGGCCGGCCGGGTTGCTCTGGATGTCGTCCGGGTCACCCTTAACCTGCGGCATGACAGCCACACCGGTCTCGAAGCCGGACAGGCCCAGCGCGAGCTTGGGGAAGACCAGCAGGGCAACCCCGACCATGGCCAGCGGGCTGCTGTGCGCAGTGGTCAGGGCAGAACCCCAGTCGGTGACCAGGTGCGGCTTGGCCGCCACGTGGACGATCCCCACCATGGCGACGACCAGGTTGAGTATCAGGTACGCCGCGACCAGCACCACGGCGATGCCGATGGCCTCGGCGAAGCCGCGGAGGAATACCCCGCCCAGCAGGGTCAGCAGCAGCAGGGTGATCAGCAATTTGTGACCCAGCCAGCCGCCGGGCACGTACGGGTTGCTGACCAGGTGCTCGGTGGCATCGGCGGCCGACAGGGTCATGGTGATCAAGAAGTCGGTCGCTGCGAAACCCAGCAACACGAGCACGAACAGCTTCCCCGCCCACCGGGGCAACAGCCGTTCGAGCATGGCGATCGAGCCCTCGCCCCGGAAGCTCTCCTTGGCCACCCGCCGGTACACCGGGAGCGCACCGAACAGGGTCAGCAACACCAGCACCAGGGTTGCGATCGGCGACAGCACGCCCGCCGCCAGTGCCGCAATGCCGGGCTGATACCCGAGAGTGGAGAAGTAGTCGACGCCGGTCAGGCACATCACCCGCCACCAGGAATTCTGGTGCTCCACTCCGCTGTGCTCGTTTCGGTGAGGTCCTGGATGACCGGCCGCGCGCTCGCTCAATCCCTGGAAGAACCAGCGGGAGAAGGCCGTCCTCGGCCCGCGCGCACCAGCCAACTGCTCGGTCATAGCGGGGATGGTCGCACAACGGGATTGCCGGTACTGCCGCCGACGCGACCGAATGTGAAACGCTCATCCGCATGACTGCCGACCGTCTGTATCTCACCGGCCGGGACGAGGCCGATTCGCTGCTCGCCCGCGACCCGAACGCGCTGCTGCTGGGTATGGTGCTGGACCAGCAGATTCCGATGGAAAAGGCCTTCAGCGGGCCTGCAGTGATCGCCGAGCGGATGGGCGGCCTTGACGTCCGGGCCATCGCCGCCGCCGACCCGGAGGACTTCAAACAGATCTGCTCCCGCCCACCCGCGGTTCACCGCTTCCCTGGCTCGATGGCCGGCCGGGTGCAGAGTGTCTGCCAGGTGCTGGTGGATTCCTACGGCGGCGACGCCGTGAACGTCTGGGCGCAGGTGCCAAGCGGTGCGGAGTTGTTGCGCCGGATCGGCGATCTCCCGGGTTTCGGGGCCCAGAAGGCGGCGATCTTCGTTGCCCTGCTGGGCAAGCAGTACGGGGTGACGCCACCTGGCTGGCGCGAGGCGGCCGGCGTCTATGGCGAGGAGGGCAGCCGGAGATCGGTCGCCGATGTGGTCGACGACGAGTCGCTTGATGCGGTACGGGCCAGCAAGAAGGCGGCCAAAGCCGCCGCCAGGCCACCGTCGCGGGCCAGAACAACCTCCACATCTTGACGGCAACTCTGCATAGCTTGGTGCCCACGGTCCCCGGGTGCCCGGGGAGTACCGTGAGTTTCGGGTGAAGACACCTGCCTCGGCAGTCCGAGGTGCCGGGACGACGATCAGTGGTCCGGTCCTTCTTCGAAATCGGAGCCTTGAAAATGGCCAAATCCCCCCTTGCGGACGGATCACTGTCGCGACGGGCGGAACCTGCGGTCATCACGGCAGCGGAGCCTTCCCACGATGACCAGCTCAACGCCAGACGCAAGCGGTACATCCTGACGATGAGCATGCGTTTCCCACTGCTGATCGCGGCCACGTTGTTCTACCACCACCTCTGGATCGCCATCCCGTTGCTGCTGATCTCCATCCCGCTGCCGTGGATGGCGGTGCTGCTGGCCAACGATCGCCCAGCGCGCAATCGGGCCAAGAAACTCGTCCCCGGCGTCATCAACTACGAAAAGGCCCTGCCGCCGAGCCGCCGCGAGATCATCGACAGCGAGTAGCGCCATCCTTGCGCCTCGCCATCGACCCGCCCCGGCAGTCAGACCGGGGGACCGGCGGGCATACGGTTATCCGATGATCGACAGCGGCGTCACCTCCAGATCTGGCCGGGTCTTCCGGGCGACGAACTCGCTGCACTCGTGCGTCTACTTCTCGCCGGAGGGCGACGAAGAGTATGTGGCGGTTGGCCTTCGACCAGGTCGGATGGGTTACTTCGCCTCGCGGAGCGCGCCGATGGGCGCCGTCGGCCCTGGGGTCGTAGCCGCAACGTTCTACAACTTCAATCCCGAACTCGTGGCACGGCACATTCCCAGAGCGTGGACCCTGGCCACACCGGAGCAGGTGTTGGCCGCGCGCTGGCGGGTCGCGGATCGCACGCTACGTCGGCTGCTGGGGGACGAGATCATCGCCTCCGCAAACTTCGCCGCCGCCGCCGAGCTGGCCAGGAACGTCGCTCTGCGGTGCGAATTCGAGGGCCGCCCGCTGGCCGCCGGGCATGCCGGCCTGCCGTGGCCGACCGAACCCCACCTGGTGTTCTGGCATGCCGTCACCCTGCTGCGCGAGCATCGTGGCGATGGACACATCGCGGCACTGGTCTCGGCGCAGCTGTCCGGGATCGAGGCCCTCGTCACCCACACCGCCACCCACCGCGGATTCCTCGCGCCCGCGGCCAAGTCACTGCGGATGTGGTCGGACGACCAGTGGGCAGCCGCCGAATCCCGCCTTCAGGACCGCGGTTTGCTGGGTGACGACGGAGAGCTGACGACAGCCGGAATCCAGCTCCGTGACGATCTGGAAGCCGAGACGGACCGGCTCAGCGTCGGCCCGTGGCGCGAAGTCGATACCGAGGTGATCGACGGGTTCGTCGCGTACGCCAGGACGCTGACCAAGGTGGCCGTGGACGCGGGCGCCTTTCCCGAAAAGGTCTTCGCAAGTTGACCACCCAGACCGGAGCGGCCGGGCCGACCGCCCGCAGCCCGAAGCCCGTCGTGGTCCTGCCGCAGGTGGTCATCCGGTTCGCCGGCGACTCCGGCGACGGGATGCAACTGACCGGCGATCGTTTCACCGTGGAGACTGCCGCCTTCGGCAACGGTTTGTCGACACTGCCGGATTTCCCGGCCGAGATCCGGGCGCCGGCCGGCACCCTGCCCGGAGTCTCGGCGTTTCAGTTGCAGTTCGCCGACCACGCGGTGGTCACTGCAGGGGATGCGCCGAACGTACTGGTGGCGATGAATCCGGCCGCACTGAAGGCCAACATCGCCGACCTGCCGCGCGGCGGCACCATCATCGTCGACACCGACGAGTTCACCGCACGGAACCTGTCGCGGGTGGGTTACCCCGCCGATCCGCTGCAGGACGGCAGTCTGGACGGCTACCAGCTGCATGCACTGCCGCTGACCTCGATGACAGTTGAAGCGGTCAAACCGGTCGGCCTGCACCGCAAGGAAGCCGAGCGGGCGAAAAACATGTTCGCCCTCGGTCTGCTGTCCTGGCTCTACCACCGACCGCTGGAGGGGACAAGGCGGTTCCTCGAACAGAAATTCGCCCACAAGCCGGACGTCCTGCGCGCCAACCTGATCGCACTTGAAGCCGGATGGTCCTACGGCGAGACCACCGAGGGCTTCGCCATCCACTACGAGGTCAGGCCGGCCCCGCTGCCGGCCGGTGTATATCGGACCATCCGCGGCAATCAGGCGCTCGCCTACGGGCTGGTGGCCGCCGGGCAGCGCACCGGCCTGCCGCTGTTCCTGGGCACCTACCCGATCACACCAGCCTCGGACATCCTGCACGAGCTGTCGGCACTGAAGAACTTCGGCGTCCGGACCTTTCAGGCCGAGGACGAGATAGCCGGTGTGGCAGCGGCGATCGGCGCATCCTACGGCGGCTGTCTGGGAGTCACCAGCACCTCGGGGCCGGGGATCGCGCTCAAGAGCGAGGCAATCGGACTGGCGGTGGCTCTGGAGTTGCCGCTGATCGTGGTGGACGTGCAGCGCGGCGGTCCGTCCACCGGACTGCCCACCAAGACCGAACAGGCCGATCTGCTGCAGGTGATGTTCGGCCGGAACGGCGAGGCGCCGGTCCCGGTGGTCGCAGCGTGCTCACCGTCGGACTGCTTCGACGCGGCACTGGAGGCGGCCCGGATCGCCACCACCTACCGGACTCCGGTGTTCCTGCTGTCCGACGGGTACCTGGCAAACGGATCCGAGCCATGGCTGATCCCGCACGTCGACGACCTGCCCGACCTGACGGTGGCGTTCGCCACCGAACCGAATCACGGCGACGACTTCTGGCCCTACCTGCGCGATGGCGAGACGCTGGCCAGGCCGTGGGCGATTCCCGGAACCGCCGGGCTCGAACACCGCATCGGCGGCATCGAGAAGGCCGACGGCATCGGGACGATCTCCTACGATCCGGCCAACCACGACCACATGGTGCGGACCAGGGCGGCGAAGGTGGCCGGCATCGCCGCCGGCATCCCGCCGCTGGTCGTCGACGATCCCACCGGCGACGCCGAGATCCTGGTGCTGGGCTGGGGTTCCACCTTCGGACCGATCACCGGCGCGGTGCGGGCGTTGCGGGCCAACGGGATCAGCGTGGCCCAGACACATCTGCGGCACCTGAACCCGATGCCGGTCAACGTCGAGACGGTCCTGCGCAGCTATCGGAAGGTGGTGGTGCCGGAGATGAATCTCGGTCAGCTGGCGCTGCTGCTCCGCGGCCTGTTCCTGGTCGACGCGATCAGCGTGAACCAGGTGCGCGGGTTGCCGTTCCGTATCGACGAGTTGGCCGCGGCCATCCGATCGGTACTGGAGGGCACCTTCGTACCGGCCGCGATCGGGACTGCAGGGGCGCTCGGCAGGTTCGGTTTCACCGTCGACGGGCAGGAGCAGCGATGATCAACGGGGCCGACAACGCCGGACCTCTTTCGCTGCAACTGGTCCCGCGGACGCAGACCAAGCAGACCGGCAAGGACTTCAAGTCCGACCAGGAGGTCCGCTGGTGTCCCGGCTGCGGTGACTATGCGATTCTTGCTGCCGTGCAGGGCTTCCTGCCAGAGCTGGGCCTGGCGCGGGAGAACATCGTGTTCATCTCGGGCATCGGTTGCGCGGCGCGCTTCCCCTACTATCTGAACACCTACGGCATGCATTCCATCCACGGGCGGGCGCCGGCGATCGCCACCGGGCTGGCGGCGACCCGGCCTGACCTGTCGGTGTGGGTGGTCACCGGCGATGGTGACGCCCTCTCGATCGGCGGCAATCACCTGATCCACGCGTTGCGGCGCAACGTGAATCTGAAGATCCTGCTGTTCAACAACCGCATCTACGGTCTGACCAAGGGGCAGTACTCGCCCACGTCGGAGGTCGGCAAGCGGACCAAATCATCCCCGATGGGTTCGGTCGACGCGCCCTTCAACCCGATCTCGCTGGCCATCGGCGCCGAGGCGAGCTTCGTGGCACGAACCATCGATTCGGACCGCAAGCACCTCACCTCTGTACTGCGGGCGGCCGCCGCACACAACGGCACCGCCCTGGTGGAGATCTACCAGAACTGCAACATCTTCAACGACGGTGCATTCGACCCGCTCAAGGATTCGGCGACCAGGGACGACGTCACCATCCGGCTGGAACAGGGCGCGCCGATCACCTTCGGGCCGGCGGGTGAGCATGCGGTGATCCGAGATGAGTTCGGCCACCTGGCCATCGCCGAGACTTCCGCCCTACCCGCCGGTGTCACGCCCGTGGTGCACGACGCACACGACCCTGACCCGACCTCGTCCTTTGCGCTGTCCCGGCTCTCGCACCCGGAGACGCTGGCCAACACCCCCATCGGTATCTTCCGGGACGTCGACCGGCCCACCTACGATTCCGGCATGGCTGCCCAGATCCGGACAGCCGTCGCTCACCAGGGCCGCGGTGACCTCGCCGACCTGCTGGCGGGCCGGGACACCTGGACGGTCGCCGCACCGACCTCACCCACCGCGACCCCGGACGGAAGGACCCCGGCGCCGACGGGCTGAATTGGTCGGTGTGTGGCGCCGTCACATCAGGTGGTCGTCATCCGCGCGGGTAGGTCGGCAGCACGATGCGCTTCGCGGTGGCGTTCATCACCCCGGCCATCGACCCGTACCAGGCCAGCAACGCCGTGATCAGGCCGAGCCAACCGCCCACCTTCGTCATGCCGGCGGACGCTCCGAAGGCACCGATGGTCAAGAACACGAAGGTGAGTGCCAGCACCGCGAAGACGGCCATCAACAAGCCGGACGTCTGTGTCGACACGACGAACATATAGACGGTGAAGATGGTCCAGCCCAGCAGGAACAGTCCGAATCCCTTGCCGACATCCGCACCCATGCCGGCCAGCACGCCGCGGTCGATCAGGTACCAGACGGCCAGCCAGAACGCACCGTAGGAGGTGAAGGCCAGAGCACCGAAGGTGTTGCCCTTGATGAACTCCCACATGCCGGCCAGAATCTGCGCGATGCCGCCGTAGAAGAACGCCAGGGCAAGGATTCCGCCCTCGACGGTCTTGGGGACCAGACCGGCGTTGACCGCGGACAGGAAGAAGGTCGTCATCGCGAAGGCGCCGAGGCCCAGCGGCCCGGGGTCGGCGATACCCGAACCGGGCGTCGGGTGCTGGACGGACGGCGCTTGCGGCAGACCGGCCGACCCGGCAGGTGTGGTGGGAGTGGTCTTGATGGCCATGGGGCTGGCACTCCTTCCGATCGCCGGGATCCGGTGATCAGTCCGTGGCAGCATCGTTGCCGCCTGTGACGAAGGTGACAGGTCGACGCTCCGCTGGATAGGGTCTTTCGGCGGGAGGCAGCCGGGATGCGCCCGGCGACAGCGCGCTGCGCCGAGCGGTCGGTGTGGTGCGACGAGTGGTCGGTCAGTGCCGACCCGGGCCCGGATCGCCGGTCAGCCCCTCCGGCAGGTGCAGCCGGGCCATCGCCCTGGCTGCGCCGGGAGGAAGCCGGTGCGGTGTCAGCAGAGACACCACGATCATCACCAGGAAGGCGATCGGAACCGACCAGGCGGCGGGCTGAGCGAGCAGCGTCGCCGGCCAGCCGGGTCGAAGCGGCGCGGCGACGGTGAGAAGAACCGCGGTGGTGGCCAGACCGCCACCCGCACAGAGTCCCGCGATCGCACCCGTCGGCGTCAGCCGCTGCCACCACACGCCCAGCACCAGCAGCGGACAGAACGTGGAGGCCGCGACGGCGAAGGCGAGACCGACGACCGCGGCCAGGCTCAGCTGCCGGGCGAACAGACTCAACCCGTACGGCACCCCGACCGCCAACAGCGCGCCGACCCGGAAGGCGGTGATCCGCCTGTGCTGCAGCACTTCTCGCCCGCGTCTGAGGAAATCCTGGGCCAGGACGCCGGCCACGGAGACGGTCAGGCCCGATGCCGTGGACAAAAAGGCGGCAAACGCGCCGGCGGTGACCACAGCACCCAACACGACACCCGGCCACCCGGGAACCATCCGCTGCGGCAGCAGCAACACGGTGGCGTCGGTCTGACCCGTGAGTAGCAGATCCGGCACGAACGACCGCCCCAGCACACCGAAAACCGTTGGCAGCAGGTAGAAGCCCGACAGCAGAATGACCACGATGAGGGTGGTCCGGCGAGCCTCCCGGCCATCGGGATTGGTGTAGAAGCGGACCAGCACATGAGGAAGTCCCATCGTGCCGAGGCAGATCGCCAGGATCAGCGACAGGCTGGCGTAGAGCGGGTGCTGCAGACCGGAACCCAAGGGCTGCAGCCACTGCGAGCCGGTCCGGGCCGGCAGCGACGAGACCACCGGCACCACGTCACCGGGCCGCAGATCGACCCTGGTCCCGGCGCCCAGCAGGTGGCTTCCGGCCCCGACGGCGACCGGGCCGTTCACTGGCCGACCGTCCACGGTCCCGACCAGCGTCAACACCTCGGAAACCGGAGCCCGGACGGTGGTCGGGGCGGTGAGGGTCACCGAGACCGCCGACCGGGAGGTCGGGTAACCCGACCCGACCTGGTCGCCGCGCTGATGCCAGAGCGCCAGCAGCACGATCGCCGGCAGCAGGAGCGCGGTGAACTTGAGCCAGAACAGCACGGCCTGCGAAAAGGTGATCGAGCGCATCCCGCCGGCGGCCACCGAGATCACCACCACCACGCAGACCACCGCGCCGCCCAGCCAGTCGGGCGCTCCGGTCTGGGTCGACAGGGTGAGCGCCGCCCCGCTGAGCTGCGGCACCAGGTACAGCCAGCCGATCAGCACCACCAGAATGCTGGACATCGTTCTGACCGACCTCGACCCCAGCCTGATCTGCGCGAAGTCCGGCAGCGTGTAGGCACCCGACCGGCGGAGCGGGGCAGCCACCAGCACCAGCAGCACCAGGTAGCCGGCGGTGTAGCCCACCGGGTACCAGAGCATGTCGTAGCCGTACACCAGCACCAGCCCGGCAATACCGAGAAAAGAAGCGGCAGAAAGGTATTCGCCGCCGATGGCGGCGGCGTTGCGGGCCGGCGTCACGCTGCGGGAGGCGACGTAGAAATCGGCGACGGTGCGGCCCCGCCGCAGACCGAAGGTGCCGGCGAGGGCGGCCACCAGCGCGACCAGACCGACTGCGAGTATCGCCGCCAGCTGCCCGGTCACTGATGCCGGATCAGGTCGACGAAGGCCCGCTCGTTGCGCTCGGCGTGGCGAACGGCCAGCGCCGCCGCCGCGATCATCACCGGGTACACGCCGAGGCCCAGCACCAGCCACGGCGCCGAGATGCCCAACAACCGCCACCTGGACCAGCCGGGCCACAACGCCGAGGCGGCGGCCACCGCCATCAGCCCGCCGATGGCCGCGATCGTCACCGTCGCGGCCAACCGGCGCTGACTGCGGATCAGCGAGGCGATGTACCACTGTCCGACCGCGGTCTGCTGCTCGATCTCACCGGTGGGGGTGCGGGCCGCCGGAGTGCGGGCCGCGTCGGTCCGCGGGTGGGCGATCCGGATGCGATCGGGCGTCATGGCCGGCCGCGACCGGCCAGCCGATCGCGCAGTTCCCGCGCATGCCGGCGGCTCACCGCGAGTTCGACACCACTGAGCCAGACGGTGCTGCGACCGTCGATCATCCTGATCTCCTCGATGTGGTCCAGCGCCACCAGAGTGCTGCGATGGATGCGGACGAAGCCGGCGTCTGCCCACCGCTGTTCCAGGGTGGCCAGCGGGATACGCACCAAATGGCTGCCGGCCGCCGTCCAGAGCCTGGCATAGTCGCCCTGCGCCTCGACATAGCGAACCGATGACCTCCTCACGAACCGCACCACACCGGCCAGCTCGACCGGAATCGTTTCGTCCTCGGCGCCGGCGGTGGGTGCGGCGCCGAAGTTGATCACCCGGCGGACCGACTCGGCCAGCCGGTCGGCCCGCACCGGCTTCATCACGTAGTCGGTGGCCGCCAGGTCGAAGGCGTCGACGGCATGATCGTCGTAGGCGGTGACGAAGACGACCTGCGGTGGCTCGGCGAATTGCGCCAATACCTTCGCCAGCCGCAGCCCGTCCAATCCGGGCATCTTGATGTCGCAGAACACCACGTCGAAGGGCTCTGACCCGAGCATCTCCAGCGCCCGGGTACCGCTGGCGGCATCCCGGACAAGGCGGACTCTCGGGTCGGATTTCAGCAGATAAACCAGCTCGCTCCGAGCGGGCGCCTCGTCATCGACCACGAGCACGGCGAGCGCGCTCCGGCCGGCGTCCTGCTCGGGTGCGCCCATGACGGCGAACGCTACCGCCCCGCCCGCCGGCCCGCCCGGCTCAGCCCGCCCCAGGGGCGAACTTCGGGATGCGAACCCTGACCAAAGTGCCTGCGCCAGGGGCAGTTTCGATCACGAGGCCGTACTGGTCACCGTACAGCTTGCGCAGTCGGGCATCGACGTTGCCCAGCCCAACCGACGCCCGGCCCGCCATGTCTTCGGTGCGTTCACCCCGCTCGACGGTGCCGGCGCCGGCCGACAGCAGCGCTGCTCTGATGAGCTCCGGGTCCGACCCGGCACCGTCGTCCTCCACGGTGACGACCGCGTCCGGTCCGTCGTCCGCGGCGCTGAGCGACACCCGTACGGTGCCGGTCCGGCCCTCAAGGCCGTGCCGGACTGCGTTCTCCACCAGGGGTTGGATGACCAGGAACGGTACGGCGACGGCCAGCACCTCTGGGGCGGCCCGCAGCGAAACTGCCAGTCGATCGCCGAACCTGGCCTGCTCCAACACCAGGTAGCGCTCGGTGTTGCGCAGTTCCTCGGCAAGCGTGGTGAAGTCCGAACCCCGACGCAGCGCGTATCTGGTGAAATCGGCGAATTCCAGCAACAGCTCTCGGGCCCGGTCGGGATCGGTTCTGGTGAACGATGCGATCGCGGTCAGGGAGTTGTAGACGAAGTGCGGGCTGATCTGCGCCCGCAACGCGCGCAGCTCGGCCTCCACCATCCGGGTTCGGTCCCGGTCGGCGGAGGCCAGTTCCAGCTGCCCGGAGACCCACCCGGCCACCTCCTGCACGGCGCGCACCAACATCGCCGATGACTCCCGGCGATAGGCGACCAACGCGCCGACCACGGCGCCGCCATCGACCAGCGGACTGACCACCGCTACCCGCGCCGGGCAGTCCGCTGCGCCGCAGGACACCTCGCTGGCCGGGAGAACCTCGGTCTGGCCGCTGCGGAGCGCACGCCTGGCATGCTCGATGGCATGGTCGGCGTGGTGGTGGGAGGAGCCCTCGACGGCCAGCGTGCGGACGTCATCGGTGAGCGCGACAGCGGTGGCATCCAGCAGCGTTCGAAGATGTTTGACCGCACGCTCGGCGCCGGCCACCGTCAGGCCCTCCCGCAGCGCCGGGGCCGCGAGGCTCGCGGTGTGCAGCGTCGCGAACGTCACCCGGTCGGCCGATGACCCCAGATCGCTCCGCCGCCGCGGGCGCCAGCGTGCGATGGCAAGCCATCCGGCGGTCAGCACTGCAGCGATGCCGACCAGCACTACCGCGGCGGTCATGAATCGCGCGGGCGGGCACCGACGTGGGCGGCCGCCGCCGTGCCGGCCAGCACCCCCTGCCGAAGCGCCGCCAGCGGGTCAGCACCGGTCAGCCAACTCGCCAGCAGTCCGGCGTTGAACGCGTCACCGGCTCCGGTGGAATCGGTTTCGTGCACGTGCGGCGCCGGGGCGCTGACCCGTGCCGATGACGAATACCAGGATGCGCCGTGCCGGCCGTGCGTCACCACCACCGCCCGCGCCACGTCCAGCACCGCTTCGACCCCGCCGAGGGCACCCAGTTCGGAGTCGTTGGGCAGCAGCAGGTCGACCCCCTCCACCCACGACAGGAAGGTTGCTGCGCCCACCGACGGAATGTGGTTGGCGGCCTGCGGATCCACCGAGGTCGTCCAACCGGCGGCCTTCGCCGCGGCCAGCGAGGCCAGGCCGGCCGGCCGGGAACCGCTGTCCAACAACACATAACCCGACAGGTGCAGATGGGCCCGTCCGGAGACGACGGGCAGCTGGACATCGCGTGGCGAGAACGCGGCGTTGGCGCCGCGGTCGGCGAGCATGGTGCGGTCGCCGTCCGGTGCCACCAGGACCACCACGCAGCAGGTCGGCAACCGTGGGTCGATCGCGAACCGGCAGTCGACGCCGGCCGCCGTCAGCTCGGCCGCGGCGGTGCGGCCGGCTTCGTCATCGCCGACCCTGGCGATCAGCGAGACATCGACGTCGTGCCTGGCCAGCCAGGCCGCGGTGTTCCCACCGGCCCCGCCGGGGGCCACCGCCACCGCGGCCCTGGTGTCGTGTCCGAAGACAACGGCGCCGGCCAGTTTCGCCACCACGTCGAGGCCGACGTCGCCGACGACCGTGACATGCGGGCGGGCGTCCGCGGTGCCGCTCATGGCCTCGGCCCGGTCAGGGCGACGGCGACCTCGGCCGCGAGCGCGGCATTGCTCAGCACCAGCTCCACGTTCACCCGCAGGCTCTCGCCGCCGGTGGCGTCGTGGAAGAACTCGAGCAGCCTGGGGGTCACGTCCTTGCCGGTGATGCCGCGGGCCTCCAGCAGTTCCAGGCCGGCGGTCAGGGTGGCCTCGTGCAGGGTGGGATCCAGCTGTCGGTCGGCCGGTACCGGGTTGGCCAGCACCACGCCGGCCGGGTCGGTGGACAGCTCGCGGCGCACCCGGACCACGGCGGCGGCCTGCTCCGGCGTCTCCACCCGCCAGGGCACCGGATAGCCCGAGTCGGCGAGATAGAAGCCGGGGAACGAGTCGGTTCGGTAGCCGATCACCGGCACCGACAGGGTTTCCAGGTACTCCAGGGTCGCCGGCACGTCCAGGATCGATTTCACCCCGGCGCACACCACGAGCACCGGCGTGCCGGCCAGCACCCGCAGATCGGCCGACACGTCGAAACTCTCCGCTGCGCCGCGGTGCACTCCGCCGAGGCCGCCGGTGGCGAACACCGAGATGCCGGCGCGGTGGGCCAGCGCCGACGTCGAAGCCACCGTGGTGGCGCCGTCGCGACCCAGCGCAAGCGCGACTGCGAGGTCACGCACCGACAGCTTGGCAATCTCCTCGGATTCGCACAGCCGATCCAGCTGGGCCGGGCTGAGCCCGATCCGCACCGCCCCGTCGAGCACCGCGACAGTTGCCGGTACCGCCCCGGCGGCCCGGACCTGCGCCTCGATCTGGTCGGCGGCTCTCCGGTTGTCCCCTCGTGGCAGGCCATGGGCCAGGATCGTCGACTCCAGCGCCACCACGGCGTTCCCGGCGGCCAGCGCCTCGGCGACTTCCGGATGGATCTGCAGCTTGGGGCTCACATCGAAGAT
The DNA here is from genome assembly GCA_038229825.1 of Mycobacteriales bacterium. Taxonomy (GTDB): domain Bacteria; phylum Actinomycetota; class Actinomycetes; order Mycobacteriales; family Nakamurellaceae; genus Nakamurella. The sequence continues at coordinate 106,774 of JBBROB010000010.1, read as the reverse complement.
GGCATCATGGACAGGGCCGCAGTGCCAACCTGTGAGAACGGCCGCTGCCCAACCTGTGACAACCGAACCATCTGCCCGAAGGACGAGCCATGACGTCGACCGAGGTGCTCGAGAAGCCCGATGAGCTGACCACCGACAGCACCGACAACGACACACCGAAGATGTTCCACTACGTGCGCAAGGCGAAGATCGCCGAGAGCGCGGTGCTGGGCAGCATGGTGGTCGCCCTGTGCGGGGAGACCTTCCCGGTGACCAAATCGCCGAAGCCCGGCTCGCCGGTGTGCCCTGACTGCAAGAAGATCTACGAGTCGATGCCCAAGGGCCGCGCCTGAGCATGTGGTTGCGCTGGGCAGTTTCGTCTGCGCAGCTCAGCTGGCCGGGGCCGGCGGACCGGCCTCGTGGCGGTCCGGGTCGTACAGCTGCCAGCGCCGGATCTCCCGCTTCGGTCGGCGGGGCGGGTAGTACTCCAGGAGCGCGTTGTTGAACTGCGCGCCGATGATGATCGCCATCGCCACGAAGTAGTAGAACAGCAGGAACGTGATCGGTACGGCCAGCGCCCCATAGGTGAGACCGTGCGTGTAGACGTACGCCAGGTAGAGCCGGAGCCCGAAGCTGGCCACCAGGAAGACAACGGCGGCCAGCAGCGCTCCTGGTACCCCGCGTTTCCAGGCGTGGCGGTGCTTCGGGGCGAGTTTGTAGAGGGTGGCCAGCAGCAGCACCAGGCCGATGATCAGCACCGGGTAGTAGGCGATGCCGACGATGGTGGTGACCTGGTGCCGGAAGCCCACTGGGAACAGCCCCGGCAAGGCCTCCGGGCCGATGGCCAGCAGCGGGAGCACGAAAACCCCCGACGCCAGGGCCGCCAGGTACAGGCCGAGTGCGAAGAAGCGCTCCGCGACCGGATGTCTGACCTCGTGCTGGCCGTAGGCGATGGTGATCGACTCGATGAAGGCACTCATCGCCGATGATCCGGCCCACAGGCTGATCAGGAAGCCGACCGACACCACATCGGCCTGGCCGTTGCTCAAGATGGTGCTGACGGTATTGCCGACCAGATTGTTAGCGACGTCCTGGTTGAAGATGCCCTGCAGGAATTTGTTGATCTGCAGGTGGATCTTGTCGATGGTGTCCGGTCCGAACCACCTGGCGACATAGCCGACCGACCCCAGCAGCGCCAGCAGCAACGGCGCCGTCGACAGGGCCGACCAGAAGGCGGCTTGCGAGCTCATTCCGAAAAGTGAATCGCCCCATGCCTTGGACAGCGTTCGTCCGGCGACCTTTCGCCACCGGTGCCGGATGGGTCGGTGGGCCAGCACGTCGGCGGGAATCGGCCCGGTCACCACCCGGTGCCACGGCACCGTCAGATTGTCGGCGGGCGACGGCGGATGCTGTTCGACGGGCCGGCCGGGCAGCTGGATCGCCACCGTGGCGCTGTCGGCCGGACCCGCCGACTCCGGGTCGGGGCTGGACACCGCCGGTCGGCTCTGGGCCGGCACCGGGCGGGGCTTTGACTGCTGCGGGCGGGGGACGGGGTACTGCTGCGTCCGCTCCTCGTCCGAGTGGCTGGCCCTGGTCACCACCTGAGCATGCCTTGCCACCGCCACGATGGGTGAGCTGACATTCCAGACCGCGACGAATTTGTGACACTTCCCGCCGGACGGCCGGCCTTGGCGACCGAGGAGGTTGCCCGCCGGTAATCTCGGTCGGGCACGGTCTGGCGGGCAGGGATGCGCGTTGCCGGGCGGAAATCGGTCCGGTTCGACTGTCACGGGTGGGGGAGCAGGGAGTGGCCTTCGGCCCGATCGGAGTGGATCCCGGCCGTCTGCGGCTCTGGCAGCAGGAGGCGCTGTCCGCCTACGACGAGGCCGGCGCCAGGGATTTCCTGGTCACCGCGACCCCCGGCGCAGGGAAGACCACCTTCGCTCTCGCCGTCGCCGGCCGGCTGCTGGTGAGCCGGGTGGTCGACCGGATCATCGTGGTCGCGCCCACCGATCATCTGCGGACCCAGTGGGCCGACGCGGCGGCCCTGGTCGGGCTGACCCTTGACCCGACCATGACCAACGCCCAGGGCCCGGTGCCGGACGGCGCGCACGGCTACGTCACCACCTACGCGCAGGTCGCCGGCCGACCCATCATCCACGCCGCGCGGTCGGGCCGGAAGCGCTCGCTGGTCATCCTGGACGAGATCCACCACGCCGGTGACGGGTTGAGTTGGGGTGAGGCGATCGCCGAGGCCTTCGGTGATGTACACCGCCGGTTGTCGCTGACCGGCACGCCGTTTCGAACCAGGCCGGACGAGCGCATCCCGTTCGTCGGCTACGAGATGGATGGCGATCTGCTCCGATCCATTGCGAACTACAGCTACGGCTATCGGCAGGCGCTGGCGGACACCGTGGTGCGGCCGGTGGTCTTCGCTGCCTATACCGGGGTGTCGAGGTGGCGTAACAGCGCCGGTGAGGTGGTCGCCGCCTCGCTCAGTGACACCGGCACCAGGTCGGTTGAGGCCGCTGCCTGGAAGACCGCACTCGACCCGGCGGGCGGCTGGGTGCCGCACGTCATCGCCGCCATGGACGAGCGGATCACGCACCTCCGCTCGACCGGCATGCCCGATGCGGCGGGCCTGGTGCTGGCCAGTGACCAGGACGACGCCAGAGCGTATGCCGATGTGGTCAAACGGCTGACCGGCGAGCAGCCGATGCTGATCCTGTCCGACGACCCGAGGGCGTCGAAAAAGATCGAGGAGTTCCGCACCTCCACCAGACGGATAGCGGTCTGCGTCCGGATGATCTCCGAAGGGGTGGACGTCCCGCGTGCCGCGTGCCTGGCCTGGATGACCAGTTACCGGACCCCGCTGTTTTTCGCCCAGGCCGTTGGCCGGGTGGTACGTGCCCGCGGGGTACATGAGTCGGCGACGGTGTTCCTGCCGGCTGTACGTCCGCTGCTGACGCTGGCCGCCGAGATGGAAATCGACCGGAACTACGTGATGGCGCCGCCGCCCAAGGGGGTGGATGACCAGGACGCGCTTGACATGCCGACCCTGGAACCAGCCGAACGGCCGGCGTCGGAGTTCGAGATGCTGGATTCGCAGGCGGAGTTCGCCCATGTGCTGCATTCCGGGCGAGCTGTCACCGCCGAGCCGATGGCCGCCGGCCCTGTCAGCGAGGAGGAGGAAGCCTATCTGGGCCTGCCCGGCCTGCTGACGGCCGAACAGACGGCGGCGGTGCTGGCCCGCCGCGACTCCGACCTGCGGCGCCGGGTGGACACGGCAGCCCGCGACCATTTGCGCAGCGGGGCCCTGAAGCCGCCGGCGCAGGTCTCGTCGGAGGGGCTGTCAGACGGGCATGCCGGCTGGCGCGCCGCCGCGGAGCTGCGTCGTGAGGTCAATCAGCTGGTCGGTCGGGTGGCGGCGCGGACAGGGTCGCCGCACGCGCAGGTGCACTCGCAGATCCGGCGGGCCGTCCCCGGTCCGCCGTCCGCCGCCGCCGCCGCCGAGGTGCTGGAACGTCGACGGGATCACCTGCTGGGCATGCTGTGACGATCTTGCCGGCGTGGTGTGACCGGATGTTGTGGAACCAGATTCTCGCTGGCCGTCGATTCAGCCGTCGAGGCGTGGGATGTTGCGCTCGATCTCGGCCAGCCACACCACCGCATTTCCGTCGGACGGCGCCCGCCAGTCTCCGCGCGGGCTCAGCGATCCGCCGGCAGACACCTTGGGCCCGTTGGGCATCGCCGATCGTTTGAACTGGGCGAACCCGAAGAACCGGCTGACGAACACCACCAGCCACGCTCTGATCTCGGGTAGGTCGTAGGCCCGGCGCCGGTCGGCCGGGAAGCCGACCGGCCAGCGGCCCTCATCCACCTTGCGCCACGCGTGCCGCGCCAGGAAGGCGATCTTCGAGGGTCGGAATCCGAATCGCAGCACGTAGAAAAGGTTGAAGTCCTGCAGCTCGTACGGACCGATCGAGGCCTCGGTGCTCTGCGGAGCGTCGCCCTCCTTGACCGGGACGAGTTCCGGTGAGATCTCCGTCCGCAGAATCGACTGCAGGATCCCGCCGACCTGCTCGGTGAAGTCGCCGTTCCCGCTGACCCAGCGGATCAGGTGCTGGATCAGCGTCTTCGGCACACCGGAGTTGACGTTGTAGTGCGACATCTGGTCGCCGACGCCGTAGGTGCTCCAGCCCAGTGCCAGCTCGGAGAGGTCGCCGGTGCCCAGCACGATGCCGCCGCGAGAGTTGGCCAGCCGGAACAGGTAATCGGTCCGCAGCCCGGCCTGGACGTTCTCGAAGGTGACGTCGTAGACCTCCTCACCGCTGGCGAACGGATGGCCGAGGTCGGCCAGCATCAACCGGGCGGCCGGCCGGATGTCGATTTCGGCGGCGGAGATCTCCAGGGACTGCATCAGTGCGTGCGCGTTGGATTTGGTGCCGTCGCTGGTGGCAAAACCCGGCAGGGTGAAGCCGAGGACGTTGGTGCGCGGCAGCCCGAGCAGGTCCATGGCGCGTGCCGCGACGATCAGAGCCTGGGTCGAATCGAGCCCGCCGGACACCCCGATGACCACCTTGCTGGTGCGCGTCGCTCGCAGTCTCTGGATGAGTCCGTCGACCTGGATGTTGTAGGCCTCGTAGCAGTCCTGGGCAAGGCGGGCTGGATCGGCCGGGACGAACGGGAACCTCTCGACGTCCCTGATCAACCCGAGATCGGCGTCCGGTGGCGCCAATGCGAACGGGATCGATCGGTAGGACTCTGCGGTGTCCACCACTCGCCTGTTGTCCTCGAACGAGCCCATCCGCGCCCGTTCCTGACGCAACAGGTCGAGGTCGACATCCGCGATGGTGAGCGTGGCCTCGCCGGCGAACCGCCGGCCCTGCGCCAGCAGCACGCCATTCTCGAAGATGCTGGTCTGCCCGTCCCACGACAGGTCAGTGGTCGATTCGCCCTGGCCGGCCGCCGAGTAGAGGTAGGCCGAAAGGCAGCGGACCGACTGCGCGCGGCAGAGCAGGCTGCGGGTTTCCGACCGGCCGATGGTGATCGGGCTGCCCGACAGGTTGACCAGCACGCTGGCGCCGGCCAGGGCCAGTCCGCTGGACGGCGGTACCGGGACGAACATGTCCTCGCAGATCTCCACCCCGACGGTCAGGCCAGGCAGATCCGTTGCGGTGAACAGCAGATCGGTCCCGAACGGTGCGGTGACACCGCCGACGTCGATCTGCTGAGCCGCGATGCCATGGCCGGAGGCGAACTGCCGCCGCTCGTAGAACTCGCGATAGTTCGGCAGGTGGATCTTGGGCACCACACCAAGCAACTCACCCCGGTGGATGACCAGGGCGACGTTGAAAAGCCGCGCCTGATGCCGCACCGGCGCCCCGACCACCAGCACCGGCAGGAGATCCTCCGACGCGTGCAGGATGTGCGCGGCGGCCGCCTGCACGGCGTCCAACAGCACATCCTGACCCAGCAGGTCGTCGATCGCGTACCCGGAGAGGCACAGCTCGGGGAACAGGGCCACCGCGACACCCTCGGCATCGCAGCTCCGGGCGATGTCGATCACCGTCGCGGCATTGGCTGCCGGGTCGGCGACCCGCGACGGCATCGCGCAGGCGGCGACGCGCGCGAAGCCATGGAGGTAGAGCGACTCGAACATCACGTTCCGACAGTACTGAACGTACGGAGGGTTGCGGCTCCGTCACCGGTCGGTCAACGGCGCCGGCCAACCGTTCTCGGGTAGCAGACTGCGCAAGGTGACGGACCGTTCGTATCCGAGCACGACCTCGGCATCGATGTTGTCTTCGTGGATCTGACGAATGAATTCACGGCAGCGGCCACAGGGCGGCAGCACATAGAGGCGTTGCTGCTCATCGCGCCAGACAGCGACAATGCGGCGGATCCGGTAGTGGCCGGCGGTGACCATCGCGGCCACCGCGCTGTGCTCGGCGCAGAACCCGGTGCCGCAACCGGTGTCGATGCAAACGCCCGAAAAGAGTTGGCCATCGCACGTTTCCAGGGTGGCCGCCACATTGCCGAACATCCTGTCGCCGGCGCGGTGCGGATTCAGCCAGTGCTGGGCGGACTCGATCAGGTCTGTCTGCGAAGCCATCACCTGAGCTTGCCATCCCTGTGGTCACGGGGTTGTGTCGAAGTTGGGTCCGACAGACGATCACCCGGTGGACAGGGCCTTGGCCGATCCCAGGATACCGACCGGGCCGGCGGCGAGGAACAGGTACCAGCCGGGTCCCGCGTGGCTGAACAGGTCGGCGATCGACTGGTTGAAGGTCTGGTGGCCGTGACCGAGCCACCAGACGTCGCCGGCCAGGGCTGCCAGTGACAGCGCCAGGGCAACCGCGCCCAGTGGGCGGTGGTCGATGGGGGTCAGCATGGCCAGTGCAAGCAGGATGAGGGCGGCACCGGCGAGCGCTGTGCCGACCACCGAGTAGGCCGTGATGGTGTCACCGAGCGACAGCGCCGCTCCGGCCCGTGCTGCCTGGTAGCGCTGCCAGCCGGTGACCCCGCCGTTGGCGTCCTGCAACCCGACCCCGGTGACCAACGAACTCCATGACAGAAACAGCTGGGCCAACCCGGCCCCGCCGGCGGCGGCGGTCAGCAGGGCGGCAAGCACGTCTGCGCGCGGCCTGGCCGGTTGAGCAGCCGGCCTTGACCTCCAGGGGGCGGCCGCCGACTTCGACCGGCTACCTCGGTATTCGGGTGGAGCAGACATCGGCGGAGAGCGCCCTTCGGGCTGGGTAAGCGAAGTGGCCTGGCGGGCCGGGCCGACCCATCATCGCCCATGAAGGGCCGACCCGCAGTCGCCCTGACGAATCCGCACTGCTTGTTCCACGTCCATCACCGACGCCAACAACCGATGTTCCCACCACCTGCTCCGGAACGAAAAATGCCACAGGGGCGGATCGCCTCGGCGATCCGCCCCTGTGCGGAGTGCTAGAGCGGCCCCGGCCGGTATCAAACCAGCAGGCCGCCGAAGTCCTAGTTGTCTGTGCGGTAGATGCTCGCTGCCAGCTCTTCGAGCCGAGCCGAGTGCTCGCGCGCATGGTGGGCGCAGAACAGCAGCTCGCCGCCCTTGGGAAGAACAGCCCGTACCGCCGCCGCGGCTCCACAACGATCGCAACGATCCGCGGCAGTTAGTGCTGCTGGACTGGCCAGGGTTCCGGTCATGTCGTCCTCCCATCTACGGCCACCGCACGCGGTGGCTTGTGTGTACTTCTATACCGACGCCGGCAGGCGTTGGTCTGTTCCCACCAGAGCGAATGTGTTACAGCACATTTACCTGGCTACTACCCTTGTTCGAGGCCGGGACCGATTCGGACGGTGTGGCTTGTCGAACGCTTGGAGGACAACTCCATGGTGCCATTCGATACCCCGAAGTCGGACGGACTTCGCCCATGGCGAACGACACGCCGTACCTGAGCGCCCGGTTGTGACCGTGCTCACTGCACCAACCACGCTCCGGAGTTGCCGTGCTGGGTGACGCCCGGGCACCCGGAAAGTAGTGCCCTGTCACGCTGTGGAACATATTTGGCGGATCGGGGAAGTTCTGCGCAAACTTGTTCTACATAAAGTAGAATTTCCGACGATGGCCGAGGGAGGTACTGACCGTGGTGGGCCGTGGTGAGTTGGAACGCGCCGTCGTCGACGTCCTCTGGGATGCCGCAGTACCGATGACCGCGCGCGCCGTGACCGAGGCACTCACCGGCCGGGATCTTGCTGTCACCACGGTCCTGACGGTGCTCTCCCGGCTGGAGGGCAAAGGCATTGTCCGGCGTACCAGGGATGGTCGCGCGCACACCTACGAGGCCGTGGCCGGCCGCGAGGAGCACACCGCCGATCTGATGCGGCAGGTACTCGATACGGCCGGCGACCGGGACGACGCGCTTGCCCGGTTCGTCGGTTCGGTGTCAGCTCACGACGTCGAGGCCCTGCGCCGTGCGCTCGACGGACGATGATCTCAGCGCCCGCCAGTAGTTCCAGGTAGGCCGTAGATTGTCGATCGTGCCGGCCGCCCCTGTCCTGGCCGCGACGATGGCCGCCAGTTCCATTCTGTTGGCCGCACCGGTCAGTGCCTTGCTGGCTCGGGCACGCTGGCCCACGCGGGCGCCCCGAGCCGCCCTGCTGCTGTGGCAGGCGGTGTGTCTGGCCTCCGGGCTCTGCATGATCGGCGCGGGACTCGTCCTTGCTCTCGAGCCGCTCGGTCACAATCTGGTCACCGCACTGCTGACGTGGCTGCATCGGCTGTTCGACGGGCAGGCGCTGGTCGGAATGACCGGACATGGCATCGTCACCGGCACGCTGGCCACCTCGGCCGCCCTGATTCTGGTCGGAATCCTGGTCCGCAGCGTCCTGGTGACCTTGCGCAGACGGCGGGCGCACCGCATGCTGCTCGATCTGCTCACCGGCGACCGGGGCTGGGACGCCCGGCGCGGCGAGGTCGCCGACCTGCTGGCCAATGTGCGGATCCTGGACCATTCGACGGCTATCGCATACACCTTGCCGGGCTGGCATTCCAGAGTGGTGCTGTCGGCAGGTCTGCTCGATCTCCTCGGTCGCCCCGAGCTGGTCGCCGTGATCGATCACGAGATGGCTCACGTTCGAAGCCGGCACGATCTGCTGGTGCTCCCGTTCCAAGCCTGGGGGACCGCGCTGGGCTGGCTGCCGGGCGTCCGGGCCGCGGCCGAGTCGGTGGCCGAACTCACCGAGATGCTGGCCGACGACTGGGCGGTCAGGCGATCCAGCCCAGCTACCTTGGCCAAGGCGCTGGCCACCGTCGCACTCGCCGGCGTCCAGGCGGGGGCTTCGGTGGCCGGTTCCCAGACGCCGGCGGTGGCCGGACGGTCGGTGGCGGCCAGGGTCGAGCGTCTGCTGCGGCCTTGTCCGCTACCGCTGGGGTGGTTGATCTGCGTGTACCTGGCCGCAGCGGTGCTGCTGGCCGGGCCGGCCGCCGTCATGTTGATCGGGTGGGCCTGACCATCAGAGTGGAAACAGGATAGTCAGTCGGCCGCTCGTGATAGGAAACGAGGGTGAGCACCCCAGCACAGACCCCGTTCAACGACCTCGAATCGTTCGCTGCCCTGCCGCGGATGTCCGGTCTCGCGATGTCACCCGACGGCACCCAGTTGGTGGTGTCGGTCAGCAGTCCGGATGAGAAAGGCCATCGCTACTCCAGTGCCCTGTGGCGCGTCGACCCCGCCGGCACCCGGCCCGCGGTCCGCATCACCAGGGGCACGTCCGGCGAATCGAGCGGCACCTTCACCAGCGACGGCGATCTGCTGTTCACCGCCAAGCGCCCGGACCCGGACGACGCCGAGACCGGTGAGGATCGCGCTCCGCTCTGGCTGCTGCCCGCCGGTCTTGGTGAAGCGAGGGTGGTGGCCTCGCGGGCCGGCGGGTTCTCCGGTGTGCTGGCTGCGACGACGGCCCCGGTCGTCGTCACCCCGGCGCCGGTCCTGCCCGGCGCCCCCGATCTGCCGGGCGACGACGCCCTCCGGAAGTCGCGCAAGGAGGCCGGGGTGTCGGCGATTCTCCATGACGGCTATCCGGTGCGGTTCTGGGATCACGATCTCGGACCGGACCGACCGCATCTGCTGACGGCCGACCTCGCGGCTGCAACCGGCGACGGGCGACTGGAGATGCGTGACCTGACGCCGTCCCCAGGGGGTGCGCTGGTCGAGCAATCTGCCGACCTGAGCCAGGACGGCCGATGGCTGGTCACCGGGTGGCACCGGCCGACCAGCGGCGGCGATCAGCGCAGCGAGATCGCCTTCATCGACCTCGTTTCCGGGCAGCACCGGGTGCTCAGAGCCGATCCGCTGGCCGATCTGATCAGTCCGCGCATCTCGCCGGATGGGACGACGGTGGCCTACCTCCGCGAGTCCCTGTCCACCCCGGAGACCGCTCCCGCGGTGTCCGTCGAACTGGTCGATGTCGCCGACGGAACGGTGCGCCGGCCGGCCGACGGGTGGGATCGCTGGCCCAACGACCTGACCTGGCTGCCCGACGGATCGGGTCTGTTGGTGACCGCAGACCAGGATGGCCGTTGCCCGATCTTCGTTGTGGATGTGGCCGGGGCCACCGTTTCGCAGTTGACCAATGACGACTGGACCTACACCGATGTCGTCGCGGCTCCCGACGGTCTGCAGCTGTATGCGATGCGGACCAGCTATCTCGCTCCGCCGCACCCGGTACGCGTTGCGCTGACCGGCGACCGGGCCGGGGTCGCAGTACCGCTGCCTGCCCCGGCCCCGGCACCGGACCTGCCCGGAACACTGGTCGAGGTCCGATCGGCGGCGGGCGACGGCACCCCGGTCCGCGGGTGGCTGGCGCTGCCCGGTGGTGCCGATGCCGAGCACCCCGCTCCGTTGCTGCTGTGGATCCACGGTGGTCCGCTCAATTCGTGGAACGCCTGGTCCTGGCGCTGGACACCGTGGGTGATGGTGGCGGCCGGTTACGCCGTGCTGTTGCCGGACCCGGCCCTGTCCACCGGGTACGGGCAGAACTTCATCCAGCGCGGGTGGGGAGGGTGGGGCGGTGCTCCCTTTACCGACCTGATGGCGGTGACCGATGAGGTGGTGGCCAGGGTCGACATCGACGCCGGGCGGACTGCTGCCATGGGTGGATCCTTCGGCGGCTACATGGCCAACTGGGTGGCCGGGCACACCGACCGGTTCGTCGCCATCGTCACCCATGCCAGCCTGTGGTCGCTGGAGGAATTCGGACCGACCACGGACGGCGCGAACTACTGGGGCCGGGAGATGTCTGCGCAGATGACCGCGGAGAATTCACCACACCGGTTCGTTTCGAAGATCAATACGCCGATGTTGGTCGTGCACGGCGACAAGGACTACCGGGTGCCGATCGGCCAGGGAATCAGGCTCTGGTACGACCTGCTGTCCAAGTCCGGCCTCCCGGCGGACGAGACCGGTCGAAGTCCGCACCGGTTCCTGTACTTCCCGGCCGAGAATCACTGGGTGCTGACCCCCGCGCACTCCAGGGTCTGGTATCGGGTCGTGCTCGATTTTCTGGCCCAGCATGTGCTGGGCGAACCCGCTGCTGCGGTACCGAGCCTGCTCGGTGGGCCGCCGGTCCTCCATCCGCCCGCCCGTTCGACGCCGGACAGCTGATCCGTGGACGATTCACCGGAGTTGCACGAGGTCTGGCTGGAGCTGACCAGTGGAAGCAGGGTGCTGGTGGGCCAGAATCTGCCCGATCGGGCTGCCGCGAGCCTGGTGGCCAATCGGTGGATCGCCATCGCGCGCGAGGAGGACGGCCTGCACGAGACGATTCCCGGTAGCGGAGTGGTGGTCAGGGCGACGTCGATCGTGGCCATCAAGGCGCAGATCCAGCCGCAGCAGGGCTGGCTGCGTGGGCCAAGGGACGGAAGCTGGCTCTGACCGCTACAGCGGCGGTGACCTATTCCAGATAGTCGCGCACTATGCCATAGTAAGCGCTATGCATGACCTGCGTTTATGCGCCCAGATCAGGAGTGGTAAGGGGTCTAATATCCTGCAATAGAGCAAGCATCAACTCCAGGTAGTTTCTACCTCGGGCTGCGGACCCCGTGAAGATCGCCTTCGCTCATATCCAGTCCCCTAGGCCCCGACCGGCGCGACCCCGACCGGCGACCAGGTGGGCACGCGAGATCCCGGAACGACCGTCGGCCCTGACGATCGGCGCGACTCCCACGGGCCCGGTCGGATGGCCCAGGAGGCGGGGGACCCCGACGGGTATCAGCCCCGCCTCCCGGGGCTGGCCCCGTGTCAATACATCGTCGCAACGATGAAGACGCTGGCCTGGGCGTGCCGGTTCAATCGCCTCACTTGACCCACCAGTCCGCCGGTCGCATCCGGTCCACGATCACGAGCGAGTGTCCGGGCCGGATGGTCAGGTGCACGTCGTCGACCGTGATGGTGCCGACCGGATTGCGGCCGCCGGTTCGGCTGGTCCGCACCTTCGGTCCGCCGGGCAGGAAGTTCACCTCGTTCCGCAGCATGTTGCAAAACTGCACCCAGCTTGCCGCACCGCCCGTTGCCCAGGTGATCGTCGCCATGGTGGTCGATCTTGGCATGGGGCAACGACAGTCGGTCCGATATCGGTTCAGGTAACCCGTGCACCGTAAGGGTTATGGTGACATCCTGGGACGACCGCCGGGGGGGCGACCTCACCCCTGACGACGGGGAAGTTCCTCGGCCGGCCGGGACGTCCAGGAGGCGCAGCCCCCGGCTCTTATCGTGCTGCGCCTCCTGGGACGGTTGCCCGTGCCCTATCTCGCCCATGCCAGCGAGGTGACCAGGCGTCCCGCTTCAATCGGTAATCGGATGCGCGCTGACAGTAACCTGCGGGCGGCCCGGTTGCACATCGCCCGTCAGGATGAAGTCGCCGTGCTCATTCGGGCTGACGATGTCCACTAATGCTGATGTTGGAGGGCATACCCCGCGGCGGCAGATCACGGCGGGGCATGGGTGAATCAAGGGAGTATTACTCCCTTGGGGACCGGGTTCAATCGGGTAGTCGGGCGGTGCCGAGACCCCTTTTGTTAGTGGGATGTTGGCCCGGCAGTTCGACCACAGGTCTGGGGGTGACGGTCGGAGAAGCGAGCAGGCATGATGATGCTCCACAGCACACGAGGGGGGTTACATGTGCCGATCTGGCGGCGAGTACCGAAGCGGTGGGCAGCGTTGACAAACTGGACCCCCCGGCTGCCGGATGACGCTCTCGTGATCCGCGGCGGAACGCTGCTGCCGTCTGACCTACAACGCAGTGTCCTGAAAGCGATCAAGGAACTGAGACGCCCGGCCCTCTCTATCTTCTCTGCCGATGTTCTCATCCCTGCCGACCTTGTGGAGTCCGCCGGGAGCAGACTGATTCACACGAGTGTGTGCCTGTCGACTGCGGGGCGGCTGCGGAAGGCTGGATTCGTGCTTGAGCAGACCTTCGAGCCACCTCACTACTCGGTATGGCTCAGCGAGACGAACTGGCACGATCAGTTGAGTACCTTCCGCTCGGCGTTCGATGTGCCGGTTCCTGTGAGGACACTGGGCCGGGTCCAGGCGGACCCGGGGCGACCTTCAAAGTGAGTGGACATGTACGTGCACCCGACTGCCCGAAACGTGCTGTAATGGTCGTGTATGAGAAGCGACCGAGTGGGAGGTGTCAGCATGCGTGATTTATGGGTGGACTTCAACGACCTGGACAGTCACGGCAACACAGTGACCCTCCAGGAGTTCGCGGAGCCGGGTGTCAACCTGCATGTCGGGGCCTGGATCATCGTTGGCGACGATGACGGCAACCTGTGCCGAGCGCAAGTCACCAGCCTCGGCAGGGACGGCACGGTCGCACTCGTGATCGACGCTGGTAGTTTCCAGCCGAGCGATGCGATGTCCGAGGCATTCGCCTAACTGCCCATCTCGGCCATTCGTCGCCAGTCCGGTGACCTCGACCCGTCGAGCGTGATCCCGTGACTGACGGCCCACCAGCAGGCGGCTGCCTGGAACCTCGCCCCGGCGGTGACGGCGGTGAGGCCCGGGGGTGACCAGGGCAGGTGGCCGCGTCAGCCACCGGGCGAACAGGTCCGGGTCACGCCATGTCAGCGAGTCCCAACTGAGCAGGGCAGTCGGAACCCTCACTCCCTTGACGATCGGCCTGCGCTTGACGCCCACCATCAGATCTCGAATTCCGCGGCGATGATGCGAGGTCGAGAGAGCGAGCTCGGGGCCGGCACTCCGGCCGCCCGTAGTCGCTGCCAATCAGGCAATTTGGGCCATCTTTCAGTGCCGAAACCATGCCCGACGGCCCAGTTCTCGACGCCGAACCGCCACCGGACGCCGGCGGGTGCATTCCGGCCGAGATAGTCCAGGTGGCGCGGGCTGAGCAGCTGGTGCCGAAGGTGGGTCGAGCACCAGTGGTGGAACCGAACCGGGTCCCGCCATTCCGGAGCATCGAATTCCTTCAATTCGGCCGGCACGGAGTCGGCGTCCGTATCGTCGATCTTCTCTGCACGTCTGAGTCGGACCATTAGCTTGGCCTGAGCGCGGCGCGCCGCTGCTCGTCGGTCCGGTGTCCGCGCCACCGTGCGGCGGCGGCATGCTGCGCCCGAAGGCGTTGCGGGGTCGGCACGGTGGCGCCTTCGTCGTCGGGAAGCGCCAGCGCGGAGACCAGACGATGCAGCACGAGCTGGTGGTTACGGGCCTCACCGAGCGCCGGGTGCACCACCACCTGGCCCTTGCTTCCGACGGTCGTCGCGCCGTCCTGGGTGATGACCGTCGCCAACAGTTCGAGCCGGTCGAGCACGCGGCAGATCTCCTTCAAGAGCTCCAATTCGGCCCGGGTCAGCTCGTACTGACCGACCGTTTCGCGCCAAAAACGCTTACCGCGCGTCCCAAGACCACTGGGGAGCCGAAGGGTGCCGGTCACCGGGGGCCGGAAACAGGCAAATTCAGCGTTAAGCATTGCCCGGACCAGGAAAAGGGCTGCCCGCGGTCCCGGGCGCCCGCCGCGTCGAGGGGTGTACCCCCCGGGTGCTTTTCGTCGATTCTGTGCGTCATGCATTGTCTCCCTTCGTTTTCTGCGTTCCCATTGTCCCCGCTGATCGGAGATCGAACCGTGGGGCTGGTGTCGGCCGTGGTCCCAAGTCACGGCCGCCACCAGCTCTTTTCTCGGCGCTGGCCAGGTCAATGTGCGGCAGGAAAGTGGGGGTATCCGCTCTCGCTGGCCATCGCTCCCGCGTACATCCGGCGCTCCCATCACTGCCGGCCGGGTGACGTTGACGCCGAAACTTATTGTTTCACAACATGTCTCGCTAACCGCGGTATGAGTAGTGGTGTGCTGCTATTCTCGCGGCTATTCGTCGTCGGTTGTTTTTCCGAAGAATCGCTCTCCGAGTTCCTTCGCCCGCGGGGTGACCGGTGGCCGGGACGGGTTCGTGGTGATCTCGACGGCCGGCTGCATGTAGGACGGTTGCGGTGCCGACCCGCCACCGGTCACCATCCCCGAGTACGCCCGGCGGTTCGCCGCCGCTGCCGCTATTCCGGGTCCGTCAACCTCGTTGAACAGGGCGTCCTGCTCGGGCACGGTGGGTAACCATGCCCGGCCCCCGCTGCTGAGGAACCAGTCGAACCTGTCGCCGTCGCGCCACGGCGGCGAGGTCGCGGTCGAGCGAGTGCCCCGTGGCCACACCTCCGAGAGGTTGGTGAGTAGCCCGAATTCGCCTGCCTCGTCGACGGTCGACCGGTATCCGAGGGAGCGCAGGCACTCCCGAACCAGCAACATCGAGTCCAACTGACCGCGCAACTCGTGCCGCGCCGCCAGGGTGGCTCGCACCTTCGCCGAGGCAAGGAGCCTGGCTGACTCGGTTGGCCACTCTGCTGCCAGCTTCAGCCCGGCGGCGTACTCGACCACCACCTTGCCGAACTTCTCCTGCATGCCCAGCACCGTCGCCTCCGCGGTGGACGCGATCACCCCGCCGATCATCTCGTCGATCCTGTCGACTGCCGCGGCCATCGCCTCCGTCGCTGACCGGGCGTCCTCGTCAGCGGCGCGCTGGGTCCGCGGAATCGTCCAGTCGATGCCGGCGAGGGCAGCATCATCGACCATCGACGCGTCGACCACCGCGCTGATCAGCTTCTCGGTCGACTCGATGTCGGCGGTGTAGGTGTCGGGCACCGACCGCAGGGTGGCAGCGTTGGCCTGTATGCGATCTCGTGCCGCCCGTAGGGTGTTGACGCGCTCCGGCAGGGCGACCAGGCCCTGGTCGGCGATCTCGATGACGCGTTCCACGTACTTGGTGAGCATCTGCTGTTCTCCTTGGGGTGTTCGTTGAATAGGTGGTGGTGTGATTTATCGCTGCCGGTTGGTGCCGGTGGTGTCGACGTACCCCCGTCCTGCGGCGCGTTGTGCACGCCGGTCGGTGCGCACAGATCCACATTCGACGCACACCAATCGGAATGGATCTCTCTCTGCCGCAACATGTTCAGTCGCATCGGTGCATACGCTGCACCAGCAGACCGTCGACGCGGGGGTCATCTCGACCGGTCGTGGAGCTGACGGGCGTAGGCGAGTGATGGTGGCATATCTGTCCTCTCATTGATGGTGTTGGGGATGGCGGTCGGACTTGCGCCGGGCGGCCTCGGCCCGGCGGCGCGCGGCCCGGTTGCCCGTGGTGGCCAGCACCAGGCAGTCGGGCGAGTGGAATACGTGGATCAAATAGACCTTGGCGCTGATGGCCTCCACCGACTGATCGGCGCTGCACTGGTCGCAGCCACCGCTGATGCGCCCGGCGCCGGCCATCTCGGCGAGCAGTGCCGTGGTCGCGCCGGTCACCTTCCCGTTCATCACTGCGCACCAGGGGCAGGAGAGGAGAAGGTGATCAACACCGACACCGCTGTGCCGCATCCGGGGCATGGTTCCCACCAGACGATCCCGCGGCGGGGTGCTGGTGGGTCAGCGACCAAGTCGAGTCCTGCAGCAGGGATGGCCGGCAGCGCGCGGCCCGGCGGCAGCAGCGCGTCGAACGTGCCTCGGTCAGCCGCCCGGAACGTGTGCCGCAGGGCTGCCCGCGTCCATGCCCGCCGGTCGAGCTTGCGCAAAATCGCGACCGCCACCCTGCCCCGGTTCGCCGGGTCCACCAACGGGGTGGCGGCGGCCGGCGTCCTGGTGGCGGTCGTGTCGTCGGTCAGCGGACCGGTCATTGGTCGTCGCCGTCCTCGCGAACCTCGTTGTCGGCGTCAACGTCGTGGTGACGGTTGCCGTTGAGTGCGTCGGCAATGCAGATTCCGCACTTGCCGTTCGACATCGGCTGACCAGCATGACCGCACGGCTTGCCGTCCTGGTCGCGTTCCTCGTTCCTCGGGGTAGGGGTGTAGGTACGGGGAACGCCGGGTTCGTCGTGGTGAACACCGGGTTCAACGTCGTGGTGAACGGCACCGTTGCCGGGTTCGTCGTCGTCCTGGTCGCGTTCCTCGTTCCTCGGGGTAGGGGTGTAGGTACGGGGAACGCCGGGTTCGTCGGCATCCTGGTCGTTATCGGGGTCGCGTTCCTCGTTCCCGGGTCGTTCCTCAGGTACGAGGAACAACGGCCTGGTGCCCTTGTTCGCCTCCCTCTCGGCCCGCAACGCGGCGAGGTTCTTGGACGCGCGCTCGGTGCCCCAGCTCAACCGGTCCTTGACGTCCTTGACCGAGTGCGCCGCCGGGTCCAGCGCCCTGAGCGCGGCGAGATCCGCGGTCGAGGCACCGATCATCTCTGCCCCGTCGGTGTCCTTCGGTGCCCTGATGTTCCACACCAGCCGGTCACGCTCGACGGTCAGTGTGAACAGGCCGGCGGAGGGTTCACGGTCACCACGGGCGCAATGCCGGCGCAGACCACCATGCCGGTCCTTGTTGACGGCAAGAAACGCCGAACCACCTTGTCCGGGCACGAACTGCGCGTGCACGGTGACCCTGATCGACACTCCACCGACCGCACGTTTCTTCGCGGCGGTGCCGGTCGGCCCTGCCGCTTTCGAGTCGGTGCCCTTGGCCAGGTGGTCGATGATGACGACGGCGGCGCCGGCCGCTGCCATCGGCTTGAGCACGGCGGCGTGCACCATCGTGAAGTCGTCGGGGCTGTTGCTGTTCCCACCGAACAGCGGCAGCAGCTCCCCCACCGAATCGACCACGACAAGCGTCGGTTTCCAGGTCTCCACCATGAACGCGACCAGATCGCGCAGGTCGCCCTTGTCCGTCGCCTCCCAGTACCGGAACCGACCCGGATCGCCCAGGTATTCGGTTGGCACGCCCAGCGCCAGCAGTCGGGACACGATCGCCTCGACGCCGTTGTGATCGATGTCGACGAACGCCGTTCGGCGGCCGGCCTTTGCCACCTCCGCGATAGCTGCCAACGCGATGAACGTCTTCCCCGATTCCGACTCGCCGAACAGGGTGTTCACCTGGCCGGCGTAGAAGATCGCGTGACCGTCGTCGCGCGTCAGGATCAGCGGCTTGGGCGGTTCCGGCAACCCACCGTTGAGCAGGGCGGCGACATCGACGTGCAGGAGCTGGCCACGCCCGGCCGGGGTCGCCGGAACGGCGTTCCCCGTACCTACACCCCTACCCTCAGGAACGAGGAACGGTGCTGACGGGGTCGAGCCGGCGGCGACGTCGGCCACCTGCGTGACGACGACCGGTATTGGTGCCGCGCCTGGGATCTTCAGCGAGCCGTTCACCGGACTGACCTTCAGCCCACCACCGAACGGGTCGGCATCGTTGTCGGGCCGGTGGCTGCAGTCGGCCAGGGCATCGCCGTCGGACTTCGCCGCGGCGCGTGCCTGCCCGTCCATCCAGATGCCCCGGATTTCGCCCGGCGTCGCCTGCCGCCGGGGTGGGGACCTGTCCAACAGCAGATGGAAGTGCGCAGTAAGATCCCGCACGGCCTGGTCGTAGTCGGCCTCGGAGATCCGGCCGCACCGGTAGGCGCAATTCAGTCGGACGCTGCACCGGTAGAAGAAGGGATGCCGCGCCGGCCATATCTCGGTCAGCCAGGCGGCGATGATCGAGCTGACGTAAGGGTGAGTTTGCTCGGCGAATCGCCAGGTGGTTGGCGCGGACACCACGGCGCCGATGTCCTCGCCATCGCCTCGGTACTCGGCGATGCCGTAGGCGTCCAGCGCGGCCCCGATGGTCTCCAGGCTGACCGGCGCACCCTGACCAGCGACGGCATAGGCCGCCACCGGGTGCGCGGTGTCCTTCAGGTTCCAGGTGCCCGGCGCCCGCAAGAGTCTCGGCAGGTCGAACACACTGTCCACCTTGACGTTCCGCCGTTCGGCCACGGCGGCGACCAGGCGGCCCCACCGGCGCAACAGCTTGCGCATCGCCGCCCGGTTGGCATCCGTCACCGGCGCGTCCTCGACCGCCCACAAGGGCTGCAGGCCATGCCCGGAGTAGGTGATGGCCACCGGGTAGGCGCCCACGATGCCGGCGAGATCCTGCACGATCAGGTCGGCGGTTTCCATGTCCGGGCAGGCGCCGACCTTGACGTCCAGGTCGGCCCAGACCGCGGCGAGCCTGGTCACCACCGAGCCATCGGGCCTGCCGGTGCCGAAGTAGTTCACCGGGTTGACGCCAAACCAGACGTCTCGGTCCTCCGGCAGTGCTCGAATCCATCCTGGCGAATAGTCCGAGCATCTCGCCTGGAACCGGCCGCCCGGAGGTTGTTCGCACACCTGGAACTCTTCGCCCGGCACGTAGTTCAATGCCGTCAGCAAGTCGAGCAGGGTCACGCCGTCGGCGACGGCGGTACCCTGGGAACTGATTCGGCTGGTGGCCTGATCGGTGTTGATGATGTTGCGGATGCCCTCGGCCTGGTGAGTCGAGGGCATCCGGCCGTTGTCACCCGGCATCCCGATCACCGGCCGCTTTCAGTTCCGCGTCGGCCTGGTCTGCCGTGATGGTGAGTGACCGCGCAAGCCGCCGTGACCGGGCCGACGCCAGGGCCAATCGCTGAAAATAGGCCTTGCGGGCATGAGCTGCCCGTTTTGAGCGTTCGGCGGCCGGCAGGACGCCGGTGGGGTCCACCATGAGCTCGAATCTGGCCTCGAACGCTGCCCGGCCGGCAGCCGTCCGCGCCGTGCGGTCGGGCGTGTAGGCCCACGATTCGTGGGCCGCGACCCGGGCGGCCAATGTCTTCTCTGAATCGGACAAGAGATGTCCCTTCCACCCAAAATGGGCAACAAAAAACCCGCGCACCGTGGAAGGTGTGCGGGTACTGGCGAGCGGTGAAGTTTTGACTGCGCGGAGGCCTGCCGGACCGAGAGCAAGTGGGTCAGTCGGGCGGGGGTCGCGGCGGTGACCGGGTGGTCATGGAAAATCCCCCTTCAGCGGTCGAAGGGGGGATTGGGGGGAGGGTCACGCTGAAGGTCTTGATACTTGCGGGCATAGTTACCCGACGGGGTCAGTCAATCACGTACCGCTATGCGGGCGCAAGTCGCACGGCGGTACGTGATCCGCCGGTCAGAAATCGCCGAGATGCAGAGCGCGGGCCTCGTCTGCGGCCCGTTGTGACGCCCGGGCCTTGGTGTACCGCATGAGCATGTCGGGTTGTGTCCAGCCCGCGACGGCCATCAGGCCGCCCTCACTGCCGCCCGCGGCGAGCCATCGGTGCGCAGCAGTGTGCCGGAGTAAATGAGGATGGAACCCGATCAGCCCGGCCGCCTCGGCCCGACCGCGCAGGCCCCAGTGCATCGCGTAGTAGGTGAATCCGCGGTTACGGTCGCCGAGCCAGAGCGCGGGAGTAGCGGCGAGCCTGTGGGCGCGCCGAACCCTGATATAGCGGTCGAGCGCCCGACCGGTCTGCGCACCGAACGGCACGACCCGGCCCTTGCCGCCCTTGCCCTTGCGGACGATGGCCGTTCCTGCGGCCAGGTCGATATCGGCCAGACCGAGTGCGACCACCTCGCCCGCGCGGGCGCCGGTTTCCACCATGAACCTGACGATGGCCTCGTCACGCCGGGATCGGTAGTCGGTTCCAGCGCAGGCCTTGATCAATGCCCTGATCTGATCGTCGGTCAGCGGCTCGGTCACCTTGGTGTCGAGCTTCGGGGCCTTCAGACCCAGCAGCGGATCGGCGGGTATCTCGCCCTCCTCGGCCAGCCACGCCGAGAATCGCCGCACGCCCAGTTGCCGGGAGCGGACCGTCGATGCCTCGTCGCCGCCGTCCAGTAGCGCCACCGTGAATCCGTTGATGGTGGCCTTGTCCAGCACGGCGGGCGAGCCGGTCTCCGAGCACCACGTGAGCAGTCGGCGCACTCCGTCGCCGTAGCTCTTGACGGTGGCCGGCGACTTGCGCTCGGCCCGCAAGGACAGTTCCCAGGACGGCAGCAAGACGCGCAAATCGACGGCAACAGCAGGTTTGGACATGTCCTGACCGTAGCCCGATATCTGGAATAGAAACGCTATGCGCGGGTATTTTGCTCGTCCAAATGTTCGAAATATGGCTCTGAAGTGGGCATATAGGCCCTAAAACTCGCGTCGCCTACTCCAGGTAGTCGCGCAGCACCTGTGAACGCGACGGGTGACGCAGTTTGGACATCGTCTTGGACTCGATCTGCCGGATCCGCTCGCGGGTGACGCCGTAGACCTGGCCGATCTCGTCGAGCGTCCGCGGCTGGCCGTCAGTCAGGCCGAAACGCAGCCGGACCACTCCCGCCTCCCGTTCGGAAAGGGTCTGCAGGACGGCCTGCAGCTGGTCCTGCAGAAGCGTGAACGACACGGCGTCCACAGCGACGACCGCTTCGGAGTCCTCGATGAAGTCACCGAGCTGTGAGTCACCTTCGTCGCCGATGGTCTGGTCGAGGGAGATGGGCTCCCGGGCGTACTGCTGGATCTCCAGCACCTTGTCGGGGGTGATGTCCATTTCCTTGGCGAGCTCTTCGGGCGTCGGCTCCCGGCCGAGGTCCTGCAGCAGCTCGCGCTGGATCCGGCCCAGCTTGTTGATCACCTCGACCATGTGCACCGGGATGCGGATGGTGCGGGCCTGATCGGCCATCGCCCTGGTGATCGCCTGACGGATCCACCAGGTGGCGTAGGTGGAGAACTTGTAGCCCTTGGTGTAGTCGAATTTCTCGACGGCCCTGATCAGCCCGAGGTTGCCCTCCTGGATCAGGTCAAGGAACGCCATGCCGCGGCCGGTGTAGCGCTTGGCGAGTGAGACGACCAGTCGGAGGTTGGCCTCGAGCAGGTGGTTCTTGGCCCGCTCACCGTCACGCTTGATCCAATTCAGGTCCCTGCGCATCTGCGTGGTGACCTTCTCGCTGGCTTCCGAACTCTGCTTGACCCGCTCCACCGAATACAGGCCGGCCTCGATCCGCTTGGCGAGGTCCACCTCCTCCTCGGCGTTCAGCAGGGCGACTTTGCCGATCTGCTTCAGGTACGCACGCACCGAGTCGGCGGAGGCAGTGAGCTCCGCGTCCTTGCGGGCCTGCTTGAGGGCCTCGGACTCCTCTTCGTCGTCCCAGGTGAATTCGTCGGACTCCGCCTTGACGGTGGCCGGGCCCTTCGCCTTGGCCTCCTCCTCGTCGGTGGTCTCGTCCTCTTCCGCGTCGGGTTCGATGGCACCGACCTCGATGATTTCGGTGTCGATGATTTCGACCTCGACGACCTCGACCTCGGCCAGGTCCACGACTCCGACCTCCAGGTCCAGCGGATCGACCGAGTCGTCGGCGGCGGGATCTAGGTCACTGGCGATCACCGGGGCGACCTTCACCGGACGGGTCTTGCTCGGTGGCCGCTTGGCATGCGTGACCTTCGGCGCTGCGGCGTCGCCTGTGTTGGCGGCCTGGTCGTCGGGGATACTGCTGGAGGCAGATGTGCTGTGGTGATGGTGCAGGTCGCCTGCGTGCTCCTCGACTGCAGCTGTCGCCGTAGGAGCCGAACCGACGGCTCCCGGGGCGCTTTGCTCGGCATGATCGTTCTGGGCTGTTTCGGTCATGATCTTCGAAGAGGAAGCTGTTGCGCCTGCCACTGATGCCCTTTCACGAAAGATAGCCGTCTGGTCCGCGGGCGGCACCGCTCGACGGCGGGACCTTGCGGGCGATGGACCGGGTCAGAGGGGCTGCCCGGAGGACGACCGTTCCAGTGTAACGGCGACATGGCGACTGGCACGACTTGTCGACCGATTGGCACAGGTCGGGACCACCGGCAGGCGGGGCCCGGCCGACCCCCCGGACACCGGATCACAGTCAGCGGGGCCGGCGGGAAGGCTGAACAGGTGCGCGGATCAGGTGGCGTTGGCCTCGTGAGCGGCCAGCGCCGCACCGACGATCCCGGCGTTGTTGATCAGCTGGGCCACCGCGAGCGGCGTGCGGCACTTGAGCAGCGGTACCCACTTGTCGGGTTTCTTGGAGATGCCGCCGCCGAGGATGAACAATTCCGGCCACATCAGGTTCTCCAGCGCGGAGAGGTATCTCGACGCGCGTTTGGTCCATTGCTCCCAGCTCAACCCGTCGCGGTCCTTGGCAGAGGCAGCGGCCTTGGTCTCGGCGTCATGGCCGTCCAGCTCCATGTGCCCCAGCTCGGAGTTCGGGATGAGCTGCCCGTTGTGGATGATGGCGATGCCGATGCCGGTCCCGAAGGTCACCATGATGACGACGCCGTTGTGACCCCGGCCGGCTCCGTACCTGGCCTCGGCCAGGCCGGCTGCGTCGGCGTCATTGAGGCCGGTGACCGGGCCCGGAAGCTTGGCTGACATGGTCTCGACCAGGCTGACGCCCTTCCAGCTGGGATCGACGTTGGCTGCGGTCTTCACCACGCCGTCGAGCACCACGCCGGGGAAGTCGACACCGAACGGCCCCTTGTAGTCGAACTTGGCAGCCACTTCGAACGCAGTATCGGCCACTGCGGCCGGGGTGGCGGGCTGCGGGGTATCCCGTCGAAACCGATCGCCGATCAGCTCGCCGGTGGCGACGTCGACGATGCCACCCTTGATCCCGGTGCCGCCGATGTCGATGCCAAAGGCCTTGCCGGTCCGCTCGATGACCACGATTGAAATCTCCCTGCCCTGACGAGAAGGTCCGTTGCCCTGCGGGCAGCGAGACGGTGGACGGAGTTCCGTTGCCCTTGCGGAGCAGCGAAACGACGGACGAACTGTAGGTCGCCAGGATCCTACTGACCGCCCCACGGCCGATCGCCACCCGCACCGGCGGCGGCGGCCAAGTCAGCCGCAGTCGGCCGCGGACGGCAGCGGCGGGAGGGCGGCCGGCGGCCGCGCCGCAGCGGTCTGACCCTCGATGACCGCCGGCGGAATGGCTGCATCGTGGATGGCCTTGAGCGCGGCCTTGGCGGCCGCCGACAGCGGTGCGTAGACGTATCGGGCGCCGAGTGCGAGGTCGACGGAGTCGGAGATCCGTTCGTCCACCACCAATTGCGCGCAGGGCGCGACGAGCAGCAGGGTGCGGGCGGCGGCGGTGCCTGCCTGGCCGTAGCGGATCTCGGCAGTGCAGACCAGATCATGGGCCGGGTAGAGCGGATCGTTGGCCCCGCCGAGGATCGAGCTGAAACCGTCCGCGCGCAGGTCATTGGTGACTGTCTTGGCCTGCCCGACGGTCTTGCCGGCATTGAAGACCTGGAGGGTGATCGTCGCCGGGTCGGCGGGCCGCACGCCGGTCAGCGAATTCGGACTGGCGAAGCTGCCCAGCGAGGTGACGATCGGGGTGGTGCTCGCCGTGGTCTTCGGGGTGGTCCTGGGTGGGGTGGTGGTCCGACCCGCCGTGGTGCCGGGCCCGGACGACAGCGTGGCCGACGATAGCGCGGTGCTGGCGGTGGACGCCCTACTGGTGGCCGTCGGCGCCGGCCCCGGCTGATTGCAGCTCGTGGACGCGGCGGGAGCCGGCTTGAGGACCTGGAACCACGCGACTCCAACACCGATCAACAGCACCGCGATGGCGACCAGAATCGGCGCCCGTCGCCGGCGGTGGTAGCGGTCGGCTGGGGAGTCGCGGCTCACCGGAATTGTCCTCCTGGGCAGGTTGAAGTGGCCAGGCCATCCGGCGCGGCAGAAGACAGGGTATGCGGTCGGAGTGTCTGTTCACCGTCAGGAACGCTGCGGCCCGACCTTCTTCCGACAGCCACCATCAGCCTGACACCCACCAAAATTCGCCTACTGGGCGGTGATCGGTTACCATGCAGCCCGCCGGGGCACCGCATCGTCCCGCCGGGGTCCGCCGATCGAACTGTGACGAACATGTCATCTGCCCTGGATCGATGGGCGTCGATCCAGGGCACAAAATCGTCGGTCCCGGCGTTATTGGCAGGGCGTCGAGGGTGCTCGAGAGGGGAGTGCTCGGGAGGAATGGGCCGGGTGGCTTTTCACCCCGCCCGAAAAGCACCACCCGACTCTTCACCGAAACAGCGAGCGCCCGCACCAAGAACCGAGCTTCGATCAGCATCAGCATCGATAGCACCCAGTGAGACGAATGAGGTCCCAACATGGCAACTGATTACGACGCCCCGCGCCGCAACGAGTCCGACGAGACCAGCGAGGATTCGCTGGAGGAACTCAAGGCCAGGCGCAACGAGGCACAGTCGGCTGTCGTCGACATAGACGAGAGCGATACCGCAGAATCCTTCGAGCTGCCGGGCGCCGACCTGTCCGGGGAGGAACTGGTCGTAAAGGTCATCCCCAAGCAGGCGGACGAATTCACCTGCTCGGTCTGTTTCCTGGTCCAGCACCGCAGTCGCCTGTCGTCCGGAGTCCATCTCGACGGTAGCGCCGGCAAGTTGGTGTGCGTCGACTGTGCGTGACGCCGGCTGTGTGACTGACGGCGCGAGACACCGTGATTCTTGAGACACCGTGATTGACGTGGACGGGGATTGACGTGGACGGGCCGGGTGCGTCCAGGATCGCCGCGCAGGTCGGCGAGTTCCACCGCAGCTATGAACTGCCGTTGCGGACCTCGCCCACCGCGGCGATCGGGCCCGAGCAGATCGAGCTCCGCCTGGCGCTGATCGAGGAGGAGGTCGCCGAACTCCGGGAGGCGGCCCGGTCCGGCGATCTGGTCGGTGTTGCCGACGCGTTGGCCGACATCGTCTACGTCGCGTACGGCAGTGCCCATGTGTACGGGATAGACCTGGACGCGATCCTGGACGAGGTGCACGCCTCGAACATGACCAAACTCGGAGGGGACGGACGCCCGGTCCGCAGAGCCGACGGCAAGATCCTCAAAGGGCCGGGCTACCGGCCGCCGGATGTGAGGTCAATCCTGAACCTCCGGCGAGAGCTACCCTGACCAGGTGAGTACCAAAATCGGACGCTGGATGAAGAGGCTGACCACCGACGACGAAACGGTGGACGCCGACAACCTGAGCTCGGAGGTCGATGCCTCCGGCTGTCAGCCTGCCGCCGGTTGCTGGCAGGGCCAGCGGGTCACCATCATCGGGCGTCTGCGCTCGGTCGACCTGCGCCCGACCGATGCCCTCGCCACCTTGCACGCCGAGCTGTACGACGGGACCGATTCCGTCTCGCTGATCTGGCTGGGCCGCCGGTCGATCCCCGGAGTAGTGACCGGACGTACCGTCAAAGCCAAGGGCCGGTTGGCGATGCGGGACGGGCACAAGGTGATCTACAACCCCGACTACGAATTGATGCCGGCCCACGCGTGAATCCACCGGAGCACGGCGAACCAGTACCGGGCGCGTCCATCGACAGTCCGGCTGAGACGGATCTGCACTTCGCGGGCGCTCCGCCGATTCCCGGTTCCGATCCGGCGGGTGCTGCTCCCCCGACGATCTGGGAGCAGATGGGCGGGCCCGCCGGCCTGGTGGACTCCGGGCTCCCCGTCGTGGTCTTCGTCATCGTCAACGCCCTCTCGTCGTTGGGTTGGGCCGTCGGCGCGGCCCTCGCCAGCGGCATCGCCATCGCCGCCGTCCGGTTGTTGCGCCGCCGGCCGGTGACGCAGGCGATCGCCGGGCTGTTCGGCGTCGGGCTGGCGGCGTTCATTGCCTATCGCACCGGGTCGGCGAAGGGGTATTTCCTGTTTGGCATCTGGTCGTTCGTGGCCTACGGCAGCGTGCTGATGCTGTCAATTCTGATCCGGCGGCCCTTGATCGGTGTGTTGTGGGAGAGCGTCAACGGTCGCGGAAGCGCCTGGCGTTCCGACCGAAAGCTGGTGCGGCGCTACGACTATGCCACCGCCGTCTGGGTGATCGTGTTCGCGGCGAGATTCACGGTGCAGAACCAGCTGTACGACGCCAACAAGGTCGGCTGGTTGGCCACCGCCCGGCTCGTCATGGGCTATCCGGTCTATTTCCTGGCAGTGGTGGCGACCGTGCTGATCGTCGGGTCGGCCAACGGCATGACGCTGCCATCGCTCCGCAGGATGTTCGGAGCACAGAAGGCAGCCCCTTCCGGCGTGCCGACCGAGGCCGAGGCCGAGTAGCAACCGGTCTCAGCGCAGGGCGTCCCGCACGTCGTCCTCGACCTCGGTCGAAGCGACGAAGAGCAGCTCGTCACCGGCTTCCAGGGGCTCGTCCGGCTGCGGCACGATAACCCGTCCGCCGCGCAGGATCGTCACCAGTGCGCAGTCCCGCGGCAGCCGAAGATCCCGCACCGGCCGGCCGGCAAGGCTGGTGTTCGGCGGCAGCGTCACCTCGACCAGGTTGGCCTGGCCCTGACGCAGCGTGAACAACCGGACCAGGTCGCCGACGGTCACCGCCTCCTCGACCAGAGCCGCCAGGATGCGCGGCGTCGACACCGCGACATCGACACCCCAGGCGTCGGTGAACAGCCACTCGTTCCGTGGATCGTTGACCCGGCCGACGACCCTGGCCACTGCGAACTCGGTCTTGGCCAGCAGCGAGACCACCAGGTTGACCTTGTCGTCGCCCGTGCAGGCGATCACCACGTCGCAGGTCTGCAGCCCGGCCTCCTCCAGGGACGCGACCTCGCAGGCGTCGGCCTGCACCCACTCCGCAGCCTCGATCCGCTGCGGCTTGATGGCCCCGGGATCCCGGTCGATCAGCATCACCTGATGTCCGTTCTCCACCAGTTCGCCGGCGATCGACCGGCCTACCGACCCGGCTCCGGCAATGGCGATGCGCATCAGATGCCTTCCGAGGGAGAGGCGGCCGCGAGTTGGGCGATCTCGGTGGTGTCGTGGGACAGGGCCGCGGCATAGATCATGTCGCCCTCCTGGATGACGGTGTCGGGCGTGGGCAGCACCCCGTTGCCGAATCGGACCACGAAGGCGGCCCTGACCCCGAGCGCGGTCTCCAAAGAGTGCAGAGTGCGGCCGATCCAGTCGCGGTGGTAGGGCACATTGACGATCGTCACGGTGCCGGACGGGTCGCGCCACTCGCTGATCAGTCCGTCGGGGATGACGGCCCGCATCAGCCGGTCGGTGGTCCACGGCACGGTGGCCACCGTGGGGATGCCAAGGCGCTCGTAGACCTGGGCTCGCTTGGGGTCGTAGATCCTGGCGACCACGGTCGCGACGCCGAACTGCTCGCGGGCCACTCTGGCTGCGATGATGTTCGAGTTGTCACCGGAGGACACGGCGGCGAACGCGTCGGCGTCGCGGATCCTGGCTTCCAGCAGCGTCTCACGGTCGAAGCCGACGCCGCGTATCTGCTGCCCGTGGAAGTCCGGTCCGAGCCGTCGGAACGACGCCGGGTCCTGGTCGATGACGGACACCGAATGTCCCGCCTTGGACAGGGCCCTGGCCAGGCCCGATCCGACCCGGCCGCAGCCCATGATGACGATGTGCACTTCTACCCTTTTCGTCGAACGCAGGTGGAGCATTCTTCAGCGCTGGAGGGTGCGGGCGACCGGTGCGCCGCTGCCCGGCAGGACCGCAAGAGCGTGTACAGGTGACCCCGCCGGCGACCCGGGTGACGCGAGAAACGTACCGCGTGATCCAGTTTCTGCCATCTCCGCGGGCCCCGGCGCCGCAGGGGGGCCAGGTTGGCCCGATGGGGGCCCGGCGCAGACGCACCTAGAATCGCACGAGTGACCTGGTCCATGGTGTTCGGCTGCCGTCATGTGGCCGTAGGCTCCGGTTCGTGTCCAAGCTGACCGCCGCTGCCAAACGCCTGCTCGTGGGTCGGCCGTTCCGCAGCGACAAACTTGCCCACACGCTGCTGCCGAAGCGGATCGCTCTGCCGGTCTTCGCCTCCGACGCCATGTCGTCGGTGGCCTATGCACCCCAGGAGATCTTTGCCACCCTGTCGGTCGCCGGACTGGCCGCCTACGCATACACCCCGTGGATTGCCGGGTTGGTGGCATTGGTGATGACGGTGGTGGTGCTGTCATATCGACAGACGGTCCACGCCTACCCCAGCGGCGGCGGCGACTACGAGGTCGCCAACACCAACCTCGGCCGGCCGTTCGGTGTGCTGGTGGCCAGCGCCCTGATGGTCGACTACATCCTGACCGTGGCGGTCTCGGCCGCGTCCGGCGTGGCGAACATCGGATCGTCGATCGCATTCGTCGGCGACCACGCGGTGCTCTTCTGCATCGGCATCATCGTGCTGATCACCGCACTGAACCTGCGCGGCCTGCGGGAATCCGGTTCGGCCTTCGCCATCCCGGTGTACGCCTTCATGTTGGCGATGGGCTCGATGATCATCACCGGGTTGATCAAATCTGCCTTCGGCGCGCACCAGAGCGCACCCAGTTCCGGTTTCGGGCTGACCACGACACACAGTCTGGCCGGGCTGGGACTCGTGTTCCTGCTGGCCCGGTCGTTCTCGTCGGGTTCGGCGGCGCTGACGGGCGTTGAGGCGATCTCGAACGGGGTACCGGCCTTCCGCAAGCCGAAGTCGAAGAATGCTGCGACGACGCTGGCCCTGATGGGCGGCGTTGCCGTCTTCATGATGCTGGGGCTGGTGGCGATGGGCCGGATCACCCATGTGGTGATGGCCGAGAATCCGGCCAGCCAGCTGATCGGGGCGCCGACCGGCTACTTCCAGAAGACCATGGTCGTCCAGGTGGCGGAGGCCGTCTTCTCCGGTTTCCCGATCGGCGTCTACCTCGTGTCGCTGACCACCGGCCTGATCCTGATCCTGGCCTGCAACACGGCGTTCAACGGCTTTCCGGTCCTCGGTTCGATCCTCGCCCAGGACGGGTTCCTCCCGCGCCAACTGCACACCCGCGGTGACCGCCTGGCCTTCTCCAACGGCATCGTTTTCCTGGCGGTCGTCGCCATCATCCTGATCGTCGCCTTCGATGCGAATGTCACCTCGCTGATCCAGCTGTACATCGTCGGGGTGTTCGTCTCGTTCAACTGCTCCCAGGCAGGGATGATCCGGCACTGGAACCGGGTGCTGCGGGTCGAGCAGGACCCGTTGATCCGGCGCCGGGTCCGGCGCAGCCAGATCATCAACACCGTCGGGCTCGCCTTCACCGCCGTCGTGCTGGTCATCGTGCTGATCACCAAATTCCTCGCCGGCGCCTGGATCGCGATCCTGGCCATGGCCATCATCTTCGTCACCATGAACGCCATCAACCGGCACTACAGCCGGGTCCGGCTCGAATTGGCCGGCGATGAGAACGACATGGTGTTGCCCAGCCGCGTCCATGCGATCGTGCTGGTCTCCAAGCTGCATCTGCCGACGATGCGCGCGCTGGCCTACGCGCGGGCAACCCGTCCGGACACGATCGAGGCGGTGACGGTGAATGTCGATCCGGTCGACACCGCCGCGCTGGCCAGGGAGTGGGAGGACCGGGCCATTCCGGTTGCCCTCAAGGTCATCGACTCGCCCTTCCGGGAGATCACCAAGCCGGTCATGGACTACGTCCGCCGGGCCAGGAAGGACGCACCCCGAGACGTGGTCGCGGTGTTCATTCCCGAGTACGTCGTCGGGCACTGGTGGGAGCAGATCCTGCACAACCAGTCGGCTCTCCGGCTCAAGGGCAGGTTGTTGTTCACCCCCGGAGTGATGGTCACGTCGGTTCCGTGGCAGCTGTCTTCATCGGAGGCCCTCGACCACCGGATCAGGGCCAGGGCCGAGCGCGACTTCCCTCTGCGTGCCCGGATGCCCGGCGCGTCGTATCCGCCGGACGTCGCAGTGGGTCCGTCGCCGCCGAACCGGCCGGTGGTGCCGAATCGCCCGGTAGCCCCCACCTTCCCGGCTTCGACCAATGGTTCGGCGGCGCCCGCCCCGGTGGCCCGCCGCGGTTCGGATGACGAGTGACGGAGCCGGCCGCTGCGGCGCCGCCCGAGCCGGCCGCCGACGATCTGCGCCCGGGCGATCTGATTGAGGTGGAGATCGGTCCGGTCGCGCACGGCGGCCACTGCGTGGCCCGCTATCAGGGACGGGTGATCTTCGTCCGACTGGCGCTGCCGGGTGAGCTGGCCATGGTGCGCATCACCGAGGTCAGGAAAGGCTCGTACGGCCGCGGCGACGTGATCTCGGTGCTGCGCGCCGACCCGGAACGGGTGAGTGCGCCTTGCCGGCATTTCCGGCCCGGCGGCTGTGGCGGCTGCGACTTCCAGCACGCCTCCGGTGCCAGGCAGCGGGAACTGAAGCAGGACGTGGTGGCCGAGCAGTTGCGGCGACTCGCGGGTGTTGACCTTCCGGTGCTGGTCGAAGAACTGCCCGGCGGAGATTTCGGCTGGCGTTCCAGAGTGCGGTGGGCACTGGATCTGCACGGACGGATCGGCCCCAGGGCGGTGCGGTCGCACCGGGTGGAGGGGGTCAGCCCGACAGAGCCGTGCCTGATCGCCGCGCCGGGACTGAACGAACTGGCCGAGACGATCGACGTACCGCCCGGCGTGCGGCGGCCGGCTTCGTCCGGCGCGCGGCCCAGCCGCACGGGCCGACTGGACCGGGGGCGGCAGGGCCGGCCGGAACTTCCCGAGGTCATCCTCACCGCAGCAGGGGACGGATCGATGCTGGCGCTCTGGCCGGACGAGCCTGGTCACCAGCAGGCTCCGACCGTTATCGAACACGCTGTGGGCCGGGACTTCTCGGTAGCGGCGGACGGCTTCTGGCAGGTGCATCCGGCGGCCGCCGACACGCTCGCCGGCGCGGTGACCCAGGCGCTCGGCGGCATCGACCTCGCCGGCGGCTCCAGCTGGGACCTCTACGGCGGCGTCGGTCTGTTCTCCGAGGTGCTGGCAAAGGCGGTCGGCCCGACCGGCACCGTGGTGACCGTCGAGGGTGATCGGACGGCCTCGACGCTGGCCGCGGCGAACATGGCAGCCCACCCCCAGGTATCGGTCGTGCTGGGTTCGGTCGAGACCGTCATCGACGACCTCGCCGGGGCCGTCGACGCGGTGGTGCTCGACCCGCCGCGGGCCGGCGCCGGACGTGCGCTCTGCGCCCTGATTGCCGCCCGCAGGCCCTCGGTCATCGTCTACGTGGCCTGCGACCCCGCCGCTCTCGGTCGCGACACAGCGGCGCTGATGGCCGCCGGCTATCGCCTGGACACCCTGCGGGCCTTCGACTGCTTCCCGCAGACCCACCACATCGAGTGCGTGGCCCGGTTCCGGCCGGCCTGACCGCCCGCGCGCAGATAGACCTTCCCGGCGCATATCAGACTCCCGGAATGCTCTCCGGGCGAGCCGATTTCGAGCTTTAGATGTATGCGCAGCGCAGCGCGGGTCAGGTCAGGCGGAGCGGCTGCAGTCGGCGGACGTGCCCAGCCAGCGCATCAGCTCACCCGGGACGTTCGTGATGATCCCGTCGACCCCGAGGTCGGCCAGGAACGCCCAGTCGTCCGGATGGTCGGCAGTCCAGGCCAGCACGGCGATTCCCGACCGGTGCAGCTCATCGACCAGTTCGGGGCATTGCCGCAGCAGTACGTGCTCAGGGTTGTAGGCCACCGCGCCCAGTTCGGTGCAGACGCCAACCGGGTCGTCGTGCAATGCGTGCACCAACAACCCCACCGGCCGGCCGGGTTCGACGGAGCGCACGTGCTGCAGTGTCTGGGGGTCGAACGATTCGATGAACACCCGGTGGTCCCAGCCCGAGTCCTTGATCACGCCCAACTCCGCCAGCACCTGTTCCCGGGTGTGTTCGGCCTTGATCTCCAGCAGCAGTGATCGATCCGCGTCCAGGGCCGCGACGACGTCGGCCAGCAGCGGCACCGGAGTCCCGTGGTAGGCCCTGCTGCTGCCGGTGGGGAACCAGGAGCCGGCGTCCAGGCCGAGCATCTGCGCGGCCGACTGCCGGCGCATCGCCCCTGACCCGTTGGTCGTCCTGGCCAGGTCGTCGTCGTGGAACATCACCGGGATGTTGTCACTGGTGGGCTGGACGTCAGCCTCTGTCCAGCCGCAGCCGGACGCCCAGGCCGCCTCGAAGGCGGGCATGGTGTTCTCCGGGGCCGTCGCGCTCGCGCCGCGGTGCGCAATCACCAATGGGGTCGAGTCTGGAGGCAACAGCGGGAGCAGCGGTACACCGGGCATGGCGAGTGAGAGTACCTGGTCAGGCCGCCGCGGTCCGGGCCGATCGGCCCGGCCGGCCGGGGGAGATCCAACGCGCAACCCCGACAGCTGCCCGGCCGTCCACAGATCCGGGCCATGGGCGGTAACGTCGGTGGTCGGGACCGCAGCGGCAATCGCCTGGTCCACGGCAGAGCTACCCGGGACGGGTGCGGCGAACGACGATCAGGAGGACCTGTGCCACAGCGGGGCACCAGCGCGCACGGCCCAGCCGGAGCACGGCGGTTTTCCAGAATCGGGCGAATATCCTCGCCGGCCGACCTGCGGGCGCTGCCGCTCGACGAGCTGCCAGCGCTCGCCGAGGAGATCAGAACGTTCCTGGTACAGAAGACATCAAGGCGCGGTGGACACCTCGGGCCGAACCTCGGTGTCGTCGAGTTGACCATGGCGCTGCACCGGGTGTTCGACTCGCCGGCCGATCCGATCATCTTCGACACCGGTCACCAGTCCTACGTGCACAAGGTCCTCACCGGCCGGTCGGCCCAGTTCGACACCCTCCGAACCAGGAACGGCCTCTCCGGATACCCGAGTCGGGCCGAGTCCGTCCATGACTGGGTTGAGAACTCGCACGCATCCACCTCGCTGTCCTACGCGGACGGGCTGGCGAAGGCGTTCCAGTTGCGTGGCGAGCACAACCGCACGGTCGTCGCCGTGATCGGTGACGGCGCACTGACCGGTGGCATGGCATGGGAGGCGCTCAACAACATCGCCACAGCCAAGGACCGACCCGTCGTGGTGGTGCTGAACGACAACGGCCGCTCCTACGCCCCGACCACCGGTGGGATGGCCCAACGGATGGCCGCCCTGCGCCTGAAGCCGGGCTACGAGCGCTTGCTCGACCAGGTGAAGAACCGGTTGCCGCAGGCGCCGGTCATCGGTCGCCCGCTGTACTCCGCACTGCACGCCGTCAAGTCGGCCGTGAAGGACTGGCTGATCCCGCAGACGATGTTCCAGGATCTCGGCCTGAAGTATCTGGGGCCGATCGACGGTCACGACATCGTGGCTCTGGAGGAGGCGCTGCGCAGTGCAAAGGGCTATCGCGGCCCGGTGCTGGTGCACTGCCTGACCCAGAAGGGCCAGGGCTACGCACCGGCGGAAAACGACGACGCCGAGCAGATGCATTCACCGCCGGCGTTCGACCCTGACACCGGTTTGCCCATTGCCGCGCCGACGAAGACCTGGACCAGCGTGTTCAGTCGCGCCATGGTCGATATCGGTTCCGAGAGAGACGATGTCGTCGCCATCACGGCCGCCATGAGCGGCCCCACCGGTCTCGGGGCGTTCGCCGAGCAGTACCCCGACCGGATCTACGACGTCGGCATCGCCGAGCAGCACGCGCTCACCTCGGCCGCCGGGCTGGCGATGGGCGGCATGCACCCGGTGGTGGCGCTCTATGCGACCTTCCTGAATCGGGCCTTCGATCAGCTGTTGATGGATTGCGCCCTGCACCGACTCGGGGTGACCGTGGTGCTGGACCGTGCCGGCGTGACCGGCGAGGACGGTCCGAGCCACCACGGCATGTGGGACATGTCCCTGGCCGGTCTGGTGCCTGGACTGTCCCTGGCCGCGCCGAGGGATGCCGCGGCGCTGGCCGAGGAACTTGCCGAGGCGGTCACGGTCGATGATGCTCCGACCCTGTTGCGCTATCCCAAGGGTGCTGTGCCGCTCCAGGTTCCGGCGCTGCGGCGGGTGGTCGGGAAGGCCGGTGACCTGATCCCGTCGGCCGGCGGCATCGGCGCGGTCGACGTCCTCAGCGAGCCGTCGGGGACGCAGGAGCACGATGTCCTGCTGGTAGCGGTCGGCGCCTTCGGCGCGATGGCGGTCGAGGCCGCCTCCCGGCTCGCCGACCAGGGCATCGGGGTCACCGTGGTGGATCCGAGATGGGCGCTGCCCGTGCCGGGCGCGTTGATGCTGCTGGCCGCCCGGCACCGGCTGGTGGTGACCGTCGAGGACGGTGGCCGATCCGGGGGCGTCGGCTCAGCGGTCACCGACGCGCTCGGGCCGCTCGGTGTGCCGGTCACCGTGCTGGCGCTGCCGCAGGACTTTCTCGAGTCGGCATCCCGCGGCGATCTGCTGACCGACCTGGGGCTGAACGCCAAGGACGTGGCCCGCGGCATCACCGAGTTGATCGCCGGGCGTGCCGACCCCGCGGCCGGCCGGCGGAACGGGAAATCGGCGAATGCACCGGTCAAGGACAGACGAACCGCCGGAGAGGTGTGACATGCGGGTTCTGGTAGTCGAGGACGAGCAGCGGCTGGCGGACGCCATCGCCAGGGGCCTGCGCGCCGAGGGCATGGCCGTGGACGTCGCATACGACGGTACCGAGGGACACGAGAAATCCTCCTACACCAGGTACGACGTGGTGGTGCTGGACCGGGACCTGCCTGGCATGCACGGCGACGACCTGCTCGCCGAACTCGTCTCGTCCGGCGACATCACCAGGGTCCTGATGTTGACCGCGTCCTCCGGTCTGGACGCCAGGGTCGAGGGCCTGTCTGCCGGAGCCGACGACTATCTGGCGAAACCCTTTGCATTCCCGGAACTTGTCGCCAGGGTGCGGGCCCTCGGCCGGCGTGCGACGCCGGCGGCTCCACCGGTATTGCGGGCGGGCGACGTCGAACTCGACCCGGCCAAGCGGATGGTGTTCCGGGCCGGGGCGCCCGTCGAGCTCACCCGCAAGGAGTTCGGTGTCCTCGAGGTGCTGATGTCGGCGTCGGGGACGGTGGTGTCCAGCGAGGAACTGCTCGAACGGGTCTGGGACGAGAACGCCGATCCGTTCACCACGACGGTCCGGGTCACGGTGATGACCCTGCGCCGCAAGCTCGGCGAGCCCGGAATGATCGACACTGTGGTCGGCGCCGGGTATCGCGTGTCCGCCGATGCCGCTGACTGAACCGGGGGACCGGACGGCCGTGCCCGCCGCCGTGCCATCGGCCGCCGGCCCCGGCCCGGCAGACGTCGTGGTCGCCAGGCCCAAGGTGCCCGCCCGTCGTTCGACCGTTCGGGGTGGACTTCGGCTTCGCCTCACCATGTTGGCCACCGCGCTGCTGGCGTTGGTCGGCGCGCTGCTGCTGGCGCTGGCCTACCTTCTGGTCGGCAGGGTGGTGGCGGCCCTACCGCACTTCCCGGCCGGCACTCCGGTACAGGTCAACGGGGTCATCGTCGACGCTGCGGTCGAATCGGCGCGTGTGGTCAGCCAGGGCCGGGAAACCGTGCTGGTGGTCGGTCTGATCGCGTTCCCGCTGTTGGTGATCACCGGCGGCCTGCTGTCCTGGGTGCTCATCGGCCGAGCCCTGCGGCCTTTGTCGACGCTGACCAGCGCCGCCCGCGCCCTGTCGGAATCATCCTTGGACCAGCGGATCGCGCTGACCGGCCCCCGGGACGAGGTCGCCGAACTGGCCGACACGTTCGACGACATGCTGGCCAGATTGCAGGCCGCGTTCGAGGCCGAGCGCCGATTTGTGGCCAATGCCTCCCACGAATTGCGCACCCCGCTGGCGGTGATCCGGACGGAGGTCGACGTGACACTGGCCGACCCGTCCGCCGGTACCGAGGACCTGCGGCGGATGGGCGAGGTCGCCCGGGAGGCGACCGACCGTGCGGACCGGCTGCTGAATTCGCTGCTGTTCCTGGCCCGTACCCAGGCCAGCGGCCTGTCGGTGGTGCAGGAGGTCGATCTGGCCGCCCTGGTGACACCTGCCCTGCTGGCCGTCGAGGCCGAGCTGACCGTGCGCCGGCTGACCGTAGCCGTCGCCTGTGCCCCCGCGCTCGTCGCCGGCGATCCGGCTCTGCTGGAACGGGTTGTCGGCAACCTGGTGGAGAATGCAGTGCGGCACAACGTGTCCGGTGGGCAGGTGGACATCTCCACCGGTGTCGACGGTGGGTGCGGGTACGTGGAGGTGGCCTCGGGCGGCACGGTCATCGATCCGGGCACCGTCGCCCTGCTGTTCGAGCCTTTCCGGCAGGGTGAGCGAGCCAGGACGGGTCACCGCGGCAGCGGACTCGGTCTGTCGATCGTCAGTGCTGTGGTGGCCGCCCACGGCGGCACGGTGAGCGCCGCCCCCGTGGTCGGCGGCGGGCTCAGGGTGCGGGTGGAAATACCGGCCTGAGATCGGCCCCTGCCTCGACAATCGGGTAGGACCGCCCAATGTCTGGGAAGATCCGCTCGACAGGTATCACCGGGGTAACGGTGGCGCTCTGACCCAACAGCATTCGACCGAGGCACGATTCAACCGCAGCATGTCGACAGGGGCTAGGCGGTGGGAGCACCGATCATCCTGGCGGAGAAGCTCCGTCGGCCCGAATTGAGCGGGCTGTCGCGCCCTCGGCTGGAACGGCCATGGCTCGCGGCGTCCGGCCGGGGTCTGGATCTGGTGGTCGCGCCACCGGGATCGGGAAAGACGACACTGCTGGCCCATCTCGCCGCGCTGGTTGCCGAGCCGGTGGCCTGGTACCGGGTGACCGCGGACGAAGCCGCCGAAGCCGCCTTCACCGCCCATCTGGCCAGGACCCTCCACGAAGCGGTCGGGTTGGTCAGCCCGCCGGACGAGGCCGGCGACGACCCGATGACCGACCTGCTGGCTCGGCTGGACGCGGCTCTGGTCACGCCGTGCCTGTTGGTGCTGGACGATCTGCACGAGATCAGCGGTTCACCCGCCGAGCGCGCGCTCGAACGGTTCGTGGCCCTCCGCCCGCCGATGCTGCGCATCGTGATCGGCTCCCGGCGCCAGCCGGGGATCAACGTCTCCCGTCTGCGGGTCTCCGGGCTGCTGCGGGAGATCACCGGCGACGACCTGCGGTTCCGCTCGTGGGAGGTGGAGGAACTCTTCGTCGGGGTGTTCGGCGAGCCGCTGTCGCCGGAATCGGCGGCGGCGCTGACCAGGCGGACCGGCGGCTGGGCCGCCGCCCTGCAACTGTTCCATCTGGCGACTGCTGCCAGGTCGGCGGCGGAGCGGGCGCAGGTGATCACCGATCTCGGCGGCCGATCCCGGCTGATCCGGTCCTATCTGACCCGTAACGTGCTGGCCGAACTCCCGGAGGATCGGCGGACGTTTCTGGTCCGCACCAGTACGCTCGGCACGCTGACCGGCGAACTGTGCGACGCGCTGCTGGAGATCACCGGCAGCGCCCTGATCCTCGACGACCTCGAGCAGCGCCAGCTGTTCACCACGTCCGACGACGACGGCCACACCTTCCGCTACCACGAAGTGTTGCGGACTCACCTGGAGCTGGCGTTGGCCGAGGAATACGGCACGGCGGGTGCGCGCGCCTGGTACTCCAGGAGTGCGGCGCTACTGGAGGCAGCGGGCGAACAGCGGGCGGCCCTGCGGGCCCACGCCAGGGCCGAGGACTGGCCGGCCGTGGCCCGTCTGGTACGGGAGTGGAAGGTCGAGGCGGGCACCGAGCCTCCGCTGCCGGCCCGCATGGTGGAGACCGACCCGTGGCTGGCCCTGGTCGAAGCCCGCCGGCTGCTGCGGGGCGGCGCTGTCGCGGCGGCCGTGCTGGCTTTCCGCCGCGCCGAGAATCTGCTCGATGAACCCGAGTTCCAGCAGGGCTGCCGACGAGAGCGGGCGGCCGCGGCGGTATGGGCGACCGACAGCGGAGTTGAACGAGCTGCGCCGCCGGGGCAGGGGCACTGGGCCGGTCGCATCAGGTCGGCCACCAGGGCGATTGCGGCGCCCGCGCTGCAGCCCGCCGCCGGCCGGCCGGAGGAGTCGCTGGCCACGGGGGTCTCCGCGCTGCTCGCCGGCGATCTCCGAGCTGCCACGTCCACCCTGGATCCGCTGACCACGGTCGCCGGGCCGCCCACGATCACGCTGCTGGCCCGGTGTGCGCTGGCGGTGGCGCAGACGCTGGCGGGATCAGCGGCTGCCGGTTCCGCCGACTCCTGGGGTCAACTCGCCGCCGATGCCGATGCCGACGGGCTGCCCTGGCTGGCGCGGCTGGCTCGCGGCCTACACGAGGTCATGATGATGAGCCAGGACCCGCAGGACTGGCGACTGGCCGTCTGTGCGGCTCTGCCCGACGATTGCGACCAGGCCGGCGACGCCTGGGGGGCTGCCGTTCTGCGCCTCGCCGGGGCCGTCGCCCAGCACATCTTCGGTGGCGTGGAGGTGGCACAGCAGTTCGCGGAGGCGGCCGGCCGGTTCGCCGCCCTCGATGCGCCTGTCCTGGGCCTGTGGGCCGACGTGTTGGGTCTGTTCGCAACGCACCGGAGTGCGACCGATGCGGCCACCGCCGCCGACTCGTTGGTCCGGGAAGCACGGAAACGCGGTGTCCCCGGGGTGGAGGCGCTCGCCCTGGCAGCCGGTGCGGTGTTGTCCGGCTCGTCCGACCAGCGCCAGGCCCGGGCGGCCGACGAACTGGCCGGACGCTGCGGGCTGCGGGCGGCCGTCCTCGCGCTGATGCCGCCCAGCCCGGTGGTCGGCGGTCTTGCGGCGATCTCCAATCCAGTGCCCCCGCAGCGGGTCGCGGTTTCCGGGCGGGTGCAGCTGCGCTGTTTCGGTGGCTTCCGGATGGACGTCGACGGGCATCGGGTCGACCTGTCGTCGCTGCGGCCGCGGTCCTGCGCTCTGCTACGGCTGATGGCGCTGTCGCCTGGCAAGGACCTGCACCGGGAATGGCTGATCGAGGCTCTCTGGCCGGAGGCCGACCTGGTGGCCGGTACCCGTCGACTCCAGGTGGCGATCTCCAGCATTCGACAGGTGTTCGAACACGCCGGAATCTCCGGCGCGGACACCCTGCGGCGGCACGGGGATACCTACCAGCTCGCCCTACCGACGGGTTCGACAGTCGACGTGGTCGACTTCGAGCGCGCTATTGCCGCGGCGGACACCGCAGCCCGCCGGGGCGACGTCGCCGGGGCGGCCGGCTCACGCGACCGGGCACTGGCCCTCTACCAGGGGGATCTGCTGCCCGAAGACGGGTCGACCGATCCGATCGTGGGGACCAGGGACCGGCTGCGCCTGGCTGCGGCCGCCGTTGCGGCCGCAGCTGCCGCCGAGCACGCCAGGTTGGCCGACCCGGACCGGGCGATGACGGCAGCCAGGCGAGCCGTCGAGCTCGATCCGTACCAGGATCCGCCGTGGCGGCTGATCATCGATATGCACGAGGCCGCCGGTGATGCCTCCGCGGCCGAACGGGCCAGGCAGGAGCACGTCAGGGTGCGGGCAGAGCTCGGCGTCGGCTGACCCTCAGCGGCCGATGAGCTCCACCCGGTGTCGGACGCCGGCCGGCAGCGCGGCGGCGACCACGGCGTCGATGCGGCGGACGTCCATCGAAGCTGGATCGTCGACCGTGACGCGGACGAGAAGTTCGCCGGTCGCCAATCCCGGCAGGGGCGAACCCGGAATCATCGACCACCCGGTCCCGCCCGGCTCCGAGATGTCCGCCTCCACCGCCAGATAGGCACGCAGGGCGTCGCGGAGACCGGACACCGTCCCGCGCCGAGCCAGCAGATCGACCCCGTAGGCCAATAGCTCCCGTCGGCGAGCGGCCGGTTCGTTCTCGTCGAGAGTCAACCCGAGCCAACCGGCCAGCCAGCCGAGCATGTCCTCCGGTGCCGTCGACGGGTCGAGGTAGGCCGGCCAGCAGTCCAGAGTCGCCAGGATCGGAGCCAGCACCTCGTCGAGCCCGGCGCACAGCTGCTGGGCGAAGGCATCCGCCAGGAACAGAGCCGGCAGCTGATCACCGAGCGGGTGCGGCGACTGCAGGCCGGTTGCCGTCCCCCTCACGAGCGGACCCTGACCTGGTGTTCGAAGGAGTGCACCAACGATGTCGGACCCAGCGACAACCGTTGGGTCTCACCACCCCGCTTGCCGGTCGCCGGGTCGGCCGGGAACAGCCGGATGCTGACGTCCTCGGCCAGGTCAACTCCGCGCACCTGCGAGAGCGCGGCGTTGATCTCGTGGGCCTGCACGGCCCTGCCGAAGGCCCAGCCGTTGCCGTCGGTCCCGCCCAGCAGGGGATCGAAGAGCCGGTACAGCGTCCGCAACACCTCCAACCGGACGTCCTCGGACCGGTACCGCGGCCGGGCCGTCACGCTGACCACAGCCGTCAGCCACCGGTAGTCGGCCGGCTCGACGACCAACCGGGTACCGATGATCTTCCGTTCGGCCAGATGTGCACTGATCCGGGTGAGCGACTCGCTCAGCGGCTGCAGATCATCCCGGCGGATGCGGCCGATGTCGTCGCGGCTGACCCGCGGCACCAGCACCACCCGCACTCCGCCGGCGTCCTGACCGGTGTCCGAGGCGACGCAGTGCACGCGGGCGACCTCTGGTGCAACCTGCAGGGTGAGCTGGACGAAGTCATCGGCGGTGACGGCCCGGCTGCGGGATCGGAGCAGTAGCGGCCCTCGCACCTTGGCGTCCTGAAGTGACTCCGCATCGGCGCCACCGACGGCGGCCTTCCGGTTCTCCACCCGGGAGATGTCCGGATTGCTGGTCTTGAGGACGTGGATCTTTCCCGCCGTCAGGTTGCCGGCCGAGCCGCCGCCGGTGCGGTAGCCGGCCAACCGCAGGTGGGCGCCCTTGGGTGGAATGGCTCCGTAGAGCTGCAGCGAACCGTCTGCCTGCCGGACCGCCGGTCCGAACTGAACCTCGCCGCTGAACGGGTCCAGATGGAAGACGCGGTCGTCAGGACCGGCATGCGCGAAATGCTCGACCGGCTGCCAGAGGGTGACGCCCTTGGCATCAAGCACCGCCAACGACGACGGCTCCTCCCAGGGCACCACCGGGCGCCGCCCGAGCAAGAACCGTTGCCCCGGCGTGCCGTCGGAGACACCCAGCTCCTCCTCGCGGATCACCTCGGCGTGCATGGTCCGACTGGTGCCGCCCATCGTCGACGCCGACACGGATTTCACCTGTGGCGACTCGCTGTATGTCCGCTGCTCGGGTTGCGGCGTCACCAGTCGGCAGCGAAGCCAACCGGCCCGCTGGCCCGCCATGATCGACTGTTCGTGCCCTTCGGGTACATGCAGGATGACATCGCCGGGCCGGTTCAGGCCCAATGTCTCGTCCCTGTCGAGCTCGCAGGCGGTCCAACGGGAACCGGTCCACGCCTCCCAGACCAGCGGTGGATCCCGAGGGTCGACCCCGACACCGGAGACTCGGCAGTCCAATCGCAGCAGCACCGCACAGGAGGGCACTGCGTTCGACAATCCGACCAGCAGGGCGTCGCCCACCACCGGAACCGTCGAGAAGCAGGCGAAGCTGCCGCCCGCGGCCAGGGAGGCCGTCAGGTCGGCCGGTTCCCGGCCAACCTGCAACGTTCCGGCCCTGGAAAAGGAGCACGGAACGATCTGCAGATCCGAGATGGTGGAGAACACGATCGGGTCCTGGACGTCGGTGCGCGGCGTCGCGACCTCGGTC
The DNA here is from genome assembly GCA_038229825.1 of Mycobacteriales bacterium. GTDB lineage: Bacteria > Actinomycetota > Actinomycetes > Mycobacteriales > Nakamurellaceae > Nakamurella. The sequence goes on along the minus strand of JBBROB010000010.1, from coordinate 64,495 downwards.
TCGGCCCGCACCAGCACCGGGTAGGTCCGCGGCGCCGACAGCCAGAAGGTCGCGGTGCCCCTGGCCGCGCTCGGCGGCCGCTGTTCGACACCCACCATTTCCAGGAATTTGACGTAGTTGCGGTCCGGGACCCGGTTGAGTCGGTAGATCAGCTGATCGACCATGCCGGCGAACGCCTCGATGAGGGTCACCCCCGGATCGGAGACGTTGTGGTCGGTCCAGCCCGGACAACGCTGCTGCACCAACCGTTTCGCGTCGTCGACGAGGTCCTGGAAATGCCGGTCGTCGAGGTTCGGAGCTGGGAGGACCATGTGATCACCTGTTCGCGCGGGTCGACGGGCCGATGTCTGGCTCGTCGGGGATGATGTAGAACGGGAAGACCAGATTCCGTGGATCGTTGAAACCCCTTATCTGGTAACTGATATCGATGTAAAGGGTGCCGGACTCCACCGCGTCGAAGCTGACCCTGACCTCGCCGAGATCGATTCTCGGCTCCCACTGCTCCAGGGCGGCCCGGACGTCGTGGGCGATCGCCCCTGCTGTCGCGGCATTGGCCGGCGCGAAGACGTGCTCGTGCACCCGGCAGCCGAATTCCGGCCGCATCGGCCGCTCGCCGGGGGCGGTACCCAGGATGAGTCTGATGGATTCGGCGATCTCCCGGTCGCCGGTGACAAGCGCGATGCCACCGGTCGCGTCGGTCGACACCGGAAAGGCCCAACCGGCACCGACGAAATCCCTTTGCCCGTTTGTCATTTCGCTGATCAACCGCCGATCAGAACGGTGGGGCAGCCCATGATGATCGGCGCGCCACAGGCGGACATGTCGCCCATCCTGGCGGCCGGCAGGCCGCCGATCAGCACGGTCGGGCAGCCGGGCGGAACAATGGCCGTCGGGGGGTGTACCACCGGCGGTGGGAACGAGCAGATGTGTGGCGTGCCAACGGTCGCGGCCGGCATGCCACCGATCAGCACGGTGGGGACACCGGGCGGTCCGATGACCCCGGGATGCCCGGTCGGGTCACCACTGCGGGCGGCTGGCGGCATGGCGATTCCGTCCTTCTAGTTGATCTTGACCAGGGCGGCAGAGACCGAGCAGAGGGCCCCGCCTTTGACCTCGGCCTTGGCCGAGCCCTCCATCTTGGCGGTGACGCCGGTCAGCGACAATTCCACACCGGCCTTGACATTGACGTTGCCGCCGGCACTCTCGATGCTGACACCGTTGGTGGCCTTGATGGCGATGTCGCCGCCCTTGAGCTCGAGTTTGGCCGAGGCCGAGTCGATGACGATGCCCTTCTTGCCCTCCACCAGGACGGTCCCATCACTGTGCACGGTCACCGAGGTGCCGACCGAGTCCAGCACCAATTTCAATTTGTCACCGCTGGTCGACAGGGTGATCCCCTCGGTGCGGCCCTCATCGTCGAAAAGGTCGATCCGATGACCTTTCCTCGACACCATGGAGCGCCGGTTCACCTTGCCGGAGTTCTTGTCGATTGCCCCGCCACCGCCGGTGTTCGGCGTGTCCGTACCGTTGAACAGACCGCCGATGACGTAGGGCCGCCGCATATCGTGCTGCTCGAACAGCACCAGCACCTCGTCGCCGACCTCGGGCACGATCATGCCCCCGCGATCCTTTCCGGCCCCGGCCTGGACCGTCCTGGCCCAGTCGCTGACGTAGTCGTCGGACAGCCATGGGAAGGACAGCTTGACCCGGCCCTGCGCCTGCGGATCGTTGGTATCGCTGACCAGAGCGACGACGGGGCCGCTGCTGCCGCGGCCGGCGGAGCTGCCGCCGGCAAGTCCGAGCAGGCTCCGTTCCTGGCGGCCGGTGACCGAGAAGGAGGTGGTGTAACCCGTCACCGGGTCGAACCGGTGCCTGGAGGCCGAGATCGTGTATTTCCCGTCGAACGGCTGGCCAATGCTGCCGATCGAGATTGCCTGACCGGCAGTGAGTTTCGGGTTTCCTCTGGCCACTCCTTCGAACTCGGCGAAGGACCCGGCAATCTGTTCGGCCATTGCGGCCGCAGCAGCATCCACCTCGGACTGACTGCGGTAGGGCACGTCAGCCGAGACGAAGACAGGGTTTCCGAAGGCCTGCGCCAGCTGGGCTGGGCTGGTGCCGGCCAGCTCCGCGCTGACCGTCTTTGCCGGCGAGTTGGCGACAAGAGCCTTCTTGGTGGCCACATCCCAGCCGCGGACCTGGACCTGGCTCACCTGTTCTGCCGAGGTCACCACGGCCCGGAAGCGCAGCAGGTCAGTGCCTTGCTGCAACACCAGTGGATTGCTGCCGGCGCCGCCGGACCGGTCCGGTGCAGTGTCCGCCGTCGTGGCTTTGCAGAAATTCACCGAACCGTCCCTGACGGCCAATTCAACGCCCACCTGGGCGGCCAGTCCCTGGAGAAATTCCCAGTCGGTGACCCCGCCCTGGGTGAGATGCTCGTAGACCGTGGACGTGGAGTCGATCTTGCCGGCCTTCAGGCCGGCCCGCTGGGCCACCTTGCGCGCCACGTCGGCTGCGGTGACCTGCAGATAGGTGTGGGTGCCGCGCCCGCGGAACAGTCGATGGGACTGGTCGTACCCGCGGATGATGGTGAACGTGCCAGTGGAGTCGAATTCGGTTTCCACTGCAGTGATCTCGCCGCTGATCAGCACCTGCGGGGATTGCTGATCAGCCACCAGGACCGAGATCTTCGCTGCGGAGCCGATCTTCGCCTGCGCCTTGGCCAGCACCAGCCGATCGGGATCCCGGAACCGCAGGATGAACAGGTCCGGCAGCAGCCGGCTGTCGTCGACCTGGGCTGCCACCAGCAGCGCCGCCACGTCCGCGGGCACCGGCGCGCCGTTGATCTCGATCAGAATTGCTGTGCTGGTGGACATCAGGTCACCGTCCCGCTGTCAGCAACTCGTCGGGATCGGGCAGCAGCAGCGTGCTGCCCGAGCGGAGGCGCTGCGGGTCGTCGACGCCGTTGTACTCGGCGAGGATCCGCCACATGGTCGCATCGCCGTATTCCCGGTAGGCCAATGATGCCAGTGTGTCTCCGCTGACCACACGGTGTACTCGTTGAGCAGCGGCACTTCCCGACGTCGGATTCTGTTTGCCATTCTCTCCGGGCATTTCCTCCAGCGAGACCGAGCAAGTGGCGCGAATCGGGGTGCCATTAGGCGCGAACAGCGTGTACTTCGCGCTCACCGAGGTGATGAACGCGGGAAAGCTGGTGATCTGCCCCCAGGTGAACACCACCAGCGGTGGCGTCGCCTTCTTCTTGGAATGACTCTGCTGGGTGGGAACGCAGCAGGAGAAGAGTTTTTCCACTGATGCGACGACACTTCCGTCATGACTGCCGGTCGCGTCGAAGAAGATCTCGAGCGTGAGTTTGCACGGGTCGGCTCCCTTGAATTCGGCAGGCCCTGCCGATTGGGCGTTCCTCGCCGGTTTCCGCTCCCACTTCGCCGACTTGGCGATCGTCAATTCCTTCGGGTTGAACTGGAAGGTGATCTCGCCCAGCGGGCTGCCGGGGGAGCTGCCGCCTTTGGCGGGCTTGGCCTCGTACATCTTGAGCACCGCCCGGTCGACCTGCGGGCGCGAGGAACTACCCGACGGGGCCGGGGCGGACGGGGTTCCGCCGCCACCGCCGTTCGTCAGCGCGATCGAGCCGCTCATCACCCACCCGCCGCGCTGATGCCGTGGTGCGCGATTTCCAGAGTCTCGGTGGCCACTTTGGGCGAGTCGTAGTTCAACGACGGTCCGGTCCAGCGAACCGGGACCACCCCCGACAGTGACCACTGGGCGACCACCCGGTCATCCCATGACATCGCGGAGATCACCCCGGTTGTCGGAGTGACCCCGTTGATCATCTTGGCGAACCAGTTGGTCAGCTTCGCCGAATCGGCGCCCACCGGACGGGACAGTTTGATATTGGAGTACTTGATCCTGGTGGGCAGCTGCCAGATCATCGAATTGTTGCCGCCCTCCTCCCGCTGTTCCATCACCATCTCCATGCCGAGACCCTCGCAGCTGTTGAACAGCCCGAGGTTGTTGTCGTCGATCTTGACAGCGAAACAGACGCTGACCGCTGGGTCGTTGTTGTCCATGGGGTCTCCTTGGTGGGCGATGTCATCGGCGCAGATCGGTGATCATTCCGGCGCGTTCCCGGTCCATCCACAACTCACTCTTCAGTCGCGCGGACAACGGATCGAACAGCCTGCGGGCGAGTTCATCGAGGTCGGTCGGCAGAGCGCCGCCCGCAGGCGCGGCGCCGGGTCCGGCCGTCGCCGCGGCCGTGCCGACATGATGCTCGGCGGCAGGCGATCCCGGTCCGGGGGCCGCCCCGGTGGGTGCGGCGCCGTCCTGCGCGGGGGCAGCCGGTACGCCGGGCGCCGCGCCGCCGGGGGAGCCGAAGGCCACCGACCCGGGCCCGTCGGAGTGCGCGGCGCCGGAGGCTATCGCGGCCGCACCTGGACCGGGCAGATCCGGAATCTGGGGCTGGCGCGGCATCCCCGGCAGGGTGGGCGATGTCGGCGGGCCCGGCATACCTGGCAGGCCGGGCATCTCAGGCAGCGAAGGAAAGGAAGCGCCCGGAGGGAGGTGGTCAACAGCCGGCATCGCGGGTAGTTCAGGCAAGTGGGCACGGGCCGGCTGCGACAGTGCACCCATCGGCGACGCCGGGACAGCGTCCTGCCCCGGCAAGGATCCCAGGCCCGGCGCCGATCCCAGTGTGGGCATCGACGGCAGATGGCTGGCGGCCGGCAGGCCGTTCGGAAGTGTGGGGAACGAGCCGATGGCAGGCAGCCGGGCCAGATCGGTCGTGCCGGGCAGGCGCTGGATCGAATGCGAGCCCGGCGGGTACCTCCGGTCAGCCACCGCCCGCGGGTCCGCGGCGTTCACCAGGTCGGCGAGGCTCGGCACCTCCGGCACCGTCGGCGGGGCCGGGAACGATGACGCACCGGGCATCGACGGCACGGCGGGAAGCGCTGACGGCAAGCCCGGAATCCGCTGCACCCCGAGTAATGGCGGCTGCCATCCCGCACCGCCAGCGGGCGGCAACTGCGGGCCGCCGGGACTACTCGGTGCGCCCGGCACGTTGGCCATCCCGCTCGGCAGGTCGGCCTTCCCGCTCGGCAGGTCGGCCATTCCGCCGGGCAGGCCGGTCAGGCCGGTCAGGCCGGGCAGGGCCGTCGGCAACTCTGATGAGCCGGACGGGTGGGCGAGTGCGGCAGGTGCTGGGTTCGGCAGCGTGGGTATCGACGTCGTGCTCGGACCGGGAACCCGCTGCAGTGCAGTGAGTCCGCCGCTGACCGGTGCGGCTCCGGCGATGCTGGCGGTTGGATGTGCGGCCATTCCGGCATGGCCGGACCACACAGACGGCGGCAAGTTCGACGACGGCGGGATCGACTGCTGCAGGGTCGACTGCGCCCAGGTCGACGACGGCCAGTTCGACGACGGCGAGCTCGAGGTCGACGGGGTGACCGGCGATGCCCCGAGCGGGGCTGGCACCGAAAGAGTCGCCATCGCTGACGCCTGCCCGCCCGCACCGGATCCCGCACTGGACGTGGACAGGTCCAGCGGGCCGGTGCTTGCGACCGCCGGTTCGGCTGCGAGTTCGAGTCCAACGGTCGGCAGAGTCCGAGCCTCGTCGGCGATGTCACCGGTTGCCATGCGTTGGATTGCTACCTCTATTCCGGGGCTGACGAATCCCGCGCCCGCAGAAGACGGTGGCCGGGGGTCGGCAACGGGATCCGAAGTCGCTTGCTGTGGCGTCGATTCAGTGGGCCAGAGCGGTGCACCCAGCCCGGCAGCAGCGGCCGGTCCGCTCACGGCCGGGGGACCCGAGCCCGGGGATCCGGACTCGACAGTGCCGGAATGAGACCCGCTGGAACTCGGTCGTCCCGAACCCGGAGTGGTGTCGAGGACGCGCTGGATCGGCGCCGGCTTCTCGGCCGCCGACGGCGGTTCGGACTCGGACGCGGCGCGGGCGTCGCCGGCCCCGGAGAGCAGGTGAGCGAGTCCGACCAGCGGCGTCGAGGTGGTCCGAACGGCGGAAGCCGGGGATGGGTCGAGGCGTTCGGTCCCGGCCGAGGTCACCGACGTGGTGGATGTCGGCAAAGGAGCACCGATTCCCAGCCGCTGAACGGGCTTCATCGAGGTGGACTGCACAGGGCCCGCTCGGCCGGGCAACACCAGAGCGGGCGCACCGGTCGCCTGCACTTCGATCTCCGTCGCATGGCCGCCCGCCGGGTCGAAAAGACCGGACCGGTCAACCGTCGGGTCGACGGTGCCGATGGTCGTCAGGGGTGACGGGACGGGCAGATCGGGAGTGCCCGGCGCCGGATCCGACGAGAAGTCTCCGGCGGCAACGCCACTGGTGGGTGGCTGCGTCGACGGCGGTGAATTGTGCTGCGCAGCGGGTGGGCTCGGTGGAGTTGCTGCCGGTGTGGGTCCGGTCGACAACCCTGAGGGATCGGCCTCGGCCGTCAGTTGCAGCCGGGGGCCGTCCTGCGTCGATCGCTGAATCGGAACCGGCGGTGCCGGCTCGGACGTCAATCGGCGCAGTGGAGAGACAAATTCGGGCGCTTTCAGGTGGTCGATTGTCGGCGTGGCGGCGGAGCCCGAACCGGGGCCAGGCCCGGAGCCGGAGTCAGGCCCGGAGTCAGGCCCGGAGTCAGGCCCGACCAAGTCGGGGTCCCGTCGGTGTTCGGCGACGAAGTTCGGGCTCGTTGCCGGGCCCGGCACTATGCGTTGCAGGATCCGGGCGACCGGTGCCGGCATGGCCGACCAGCGCTGGACGGCTCTGCCGGTCCCGGTGGTGACCACCGGTAGTTCGGGACCGTCCGGCAGACGCAGGGGCCCGGCCGGTTCCGCTCGGTAGTGGCCTGACGGCCCCAGTGGGTCGAGACTGTGTGCGAGCGGTGCCAGAAGGCTGGGGTTGTAGGCGGTGACCAGTGAGGCGGCGAAATCTGTGTGCGGGGCCACCGGTGCGGTACGGGTGACGATTCGTTGAATGGGTGGAACCGATTGCCATGAAGGTACAGAAACAGTCTGTGGGATAGCGGTTTTGGCGCTGCGACCCGATCCGGACGGCGGCCCGGCGGGCGGGGAGACGTCGCGCTGCCACCGGTGCGCCATCACCTACCGCCCTTTCTGGATTCGTGTGTTGATCTTTGCGATCTCCTCCGCGTAGCGGCGCCGCTCGAGGTGCTCCATGTCCAGCAGATCGTCGACAGCCCAATGGAAGTGGTAGGCGATGTACGCGATCTCCTCGTACAGACGGTCGGGCGCGTACGTCACTATTCCCCCAGGCGCCCGCCGGCGATGTTGACCGCAAAGTGGTGCTCGCAGTTCGGGCAGGTCACCGCGGCCCGGGTATGGCCCTCGGTATTCACCCTTCGGTACAGGTCCTGCAGAAACGCGAGATCCGTGGCGAAAAGGTTCTCGATGGTGCCGGCGTGGACATCCTCGATGGTGCCGATCCGCATGACAACCCGGCCGAGCAGCACCACGGTCAGATACGCCGGGTTCTCCCGGACGCGGTCGTCCCGGAGTGGAACCAGTTCGTCCCTGGCAGTGGCCAGTCGCATGATCCCGTCCCGGTGCACCGTCCCGGTCGGGTCGACGTACCCGCGTGGCAGTTGGAAGGCGAACTCCGTCCGCAACGGCTCGGTCGCGGATTCCGGCGGTGCAGCGGCCTGGGGGCGCTCGGCGACCGCCAGCGCCCCGTCAGGTTGGCCGCGTCGCATCAGGCGACCTCCATCCGTTCATAGGTGATGACCAGCTTCTCGGTGAGGACGCTGGTATCGCCCGCCTTCAGCGAACTTATCTCCAGGCTCTTGGGCCAGGCATTGGTCAGCGTGTACCGCTTGATCGCGCTGCCCTCGTAGTCGTAGACCACGATGGCGCCGCCCTTGCGGGAATCGGTCATCTTCCCGAATTGCGAGTCCTTCACCCACTTCTCAAAACTCTGGTCCTGGGTGAGTCCGCGAGTCAGGGTGACCTCGCCGGCCTTCCACCGCCCCGGCAGTTTCTTGATGACGTACTTTCCGTCGGGTCCGTTCTGTTTGAGTTCGATGACGTCCTGCTCCATTTTCAGCCCGCTCACCTCGGTGATGGCCTTGATCTGGACACCGTCGATCTCCAGCCCGAACGAGTGGCCTACTGAACTGTCGAAATCCGCTAGTGACATGGTGATGCTTCCCTTCGGAGTGTGGCGAGGCTATTCGCTGACAAGACTGGTTCCACCGGAGAACTGGGAGAGCTGGAAAATGACGAACTCGGCCGGTTTGACTGGTGCCACACCGATCTGGCAGACCACCTGCCCGGCGTCGATCCCCTCGGAGGGGTTGGTCTCTCGGTCGCACTTGACGTAGAACGCCTCGTCCGGTGTCAAACCGAACAACGCCCCCTTGCGCCATTCCATCGCCAGGAATGCCGACAGCGTGCGGCGGATCTTCGCCCACAGCGCGTCATCGTTGGGTTCGAATACCACCCAGTTCGTTCCGGCGAGAATCGACTCCTCCAGGTAGTTGAACAGCCGCCGCACGTTCAGGTAACGCCAGGCCGGGTCCGACGACAGGGTGCGAGCCCCCCAGACGCGGATGCCCCGGCCGGGGAATGCGCGGATGCAGTTGATGCCGACCGGGTTGAGCAGGTCGTGCTCGTTCTTGGTGATCTGCACCTCCAGCGAGATCGCCCCGCGGATCACCTCGTTTGCCGGTGCCTTGTGCACGCCACGTGTGTCGTCGTTCCGGCCCCATATCCCGGCCATGAATCCCGACGGCGGCATGAAGATGTTCTTACCGGAGGCCGGGTCGGTGGCCTTGACCCACGGCCAGTACAGCGCGGCATATTTCGAGTCGTAGCCGGCCTTGTCCACGCGCCATTCCTTGACCTGCTGGGCGTTCAACCCCGGCGGCGGATCGAGAATCGCCATCCGGTCGCCCATCAATTCACAGTGGGCGATCATCGCCAACTGCACGGATTGCACCGTTTCCAGGTCGATAGCGCCCTGCTGATAGGCACTCATCAGATCGGGCACGCAGACCATGGTGACGTCGTCCACCGCCTCCAGGCCGGAGAAACCGCTGCGCTCGGCGACATCGCCGACGTAGTCCTCGCTCGACAGGCGGGGGGAGGGCACGGCGGACGGTGGGGGCGGGGCAGTCAACGCCGTGCTGGACCCGATCGGCGGCGCGACCAGTGCTGCCCCGGATGCGGCTTCTTCCACCTTGATCAGTTTGGAATTCGCATTGATCAGGGTTGCCACATTCTGCCGGCCACGTCCTGTGTTCAATCGGTCGAACTCTTCCAGCACCTGATCACCCTGGCGCACAACCACTTTGAAGGTACCGTCCGGAGCATCGCCTTCGACGCCGCGGACGTCGATAGTCAGTTGCCCTTCCGGGGTGGCGGGGTCCAACGCGAGAAAACGGTACCCGCCCAGAGTCCCCTGCGGGCCGGCGACCAACGCGCGTGCTCCCCGGCGGCCGCCGTTTCCGGCAGACGGATCCTGGCCGATCCGGACGATGTAGGCGTTGCCGCCGCCGTTCTGGAAGTAGGCGTAGACCGACTGGGCCAGGTAGGAGCCCTCGATGAAACCGCCGAATTGGGTGGTGAACTGGGTCCAGTTGCTCACCAGGGTCGGGGCGTTGAACGGTCCAGTCTCGGCGAGGCCGACAAAGGCCGCGACGGCCGTGCCAACCCCCTCGATCGGCCGGGAACCGGAGTCGACCTCGTCGATGTAGACGCCGGGGGAGAGATACGTTGGCATGCTGCCTCCTTTTGGACACTGCTGTTGGGCTTTATCGTTCGCTGGACAGGAGCGGCGAAGAAGGCGCTCGGGTACGGCGGTGGGGGCACAAGATGTTGCCCCAACGGGCAATGGGCGGCCGCTGAGGCGCACCGAAATGGGGAGCCGGCGCCGCGACCCCGACGGTCGGCCGATGCGGGCAGGACTGCGCGGCAACTGGTAGGGCAGTGGCAGCCCAACCGGCGTCGTAGAACAACAGAGTGTGGACATCCGCGAGCGGCTCGGTGCGACGCAGCCAGGGGAGCGTTCCGATCGTGCGAGCGCGGCGACCAGTTGTTCCGGATCACGCCGGGCGAGCTCGTGCCGGGGCGCGGTGGCCGGCAGCGCTGAGCGGGGTGGACCGCCACCTGGCCTCCGCGTCGATCTCGCCGAGAAGAAAGGCCACCATCACCCTGGACCTATTTCGAGCGTGGCTACCAGGATCCGATTGACGGGCACACCTGCACCAAATTCAACAGGCTCCGGCCGCAGAACGTCGGGTCTGTCGCAGCCGCAGCAGGCACTGCCGGGTTGGTCGGCCTGGCCGATACCCCGGCTCAGGCCATCTCCTCTTCTTCCTCACCCTCCGCCCGCTGGACGTAGGTCTGGACCTCTTCGGGCTCCTCTTCTTCGGGCCCTGCCCGTTGTACCTGCGGACCATCCCCGTCGACCATCCGCTGCACGGCCGACGCCGAGGCCGCAGGGGCGGCAACATGTCCGGCTGACATCGCTGCTTCGGCCGTCGCGGACGCCTCCCGCTCGAAGCGGTCGGACGGATCGCTGACCTTCACGCCGCCGCCGGATTCGGTGCCGTCCACAGGCCCACTGCGCTGCTGCACCACATGGGTGAGCTCGTGCGCGAGCATCTGCTTGCCGCCGGCCGATGACGGGTCGTACTTGCCGTCCTGGAAGACGACGTTCGAGCCGACTGTGTAGGCCTGCGCGTTGACCGATTGAGCGGACTGGTGTGCCGCCCCCCCGGTATGCACCCGCACATCCGAGAAGTCGTGACCGAGGCGGGATTGCATGTCCCGCTGTACTTCTGGTGCAAGCGGGCTGCCCGACGAGCCGATAACGTCGTGCACCGGGGAGCGCTCCTGCTCCATCAGCGAGCTGACGCCGGCGTTTCCGACAGCGCGTTGCAGCCCCAGCACGCCGGCCGGATCCAGCACATCGGTGCGACCCTCCGCCGCCGCCTGCCACCTGGTCGTCGGTGTCGGGGTTTCCAGGCGGGCCGACTTGGGTCGCAGGGAACCTTCGGTGTTGACTCCGTCGTGTTCGTGCACGGTGGTTTCCTTCCATGACAGGGTTCGAGCACCTCGAGTCTGTGCTCGCGGACACTTCGCCGCAAGGCACCTGAGCCCGGCCGGAGGGGCACCGCCCCATGCCCGATCGGGCATACGGAAGGGGACCTACCGCGGGCCGGGCTCAGGCGCCGATCAGATGAGCCCTTCCCGGACTGCGTAGGCGACCGCATGGGACCGGTTCTTCAGCTGCAGACGCGTGGTCAGATCGTGCAACACATTCTTGACAGTGCGCTGGCTGTAACAGAGTTCGACGGCGATTTCGGCAGTGTCGTGGCCGTCGGCGACCAGCCGCAGTACCCGGGCTTCGCGATCGGTCAACCCGGAGAAGGCCAAGCCCCTCGGGGTGAGCACCTGACGCTGCAACCGGCCGACCTGTCCCAGCAGGCGACCCAGCAGATCGACCGGAATCTCGCCGTGACCGGCCGCCACCCGCACCACCGCTCTGACCAGGGTGTCGGGGGTTGCCTCGCTCCGCCTCAGCAGCCCGGCGACGCCGGCCTCGGCGGCGGCGGCCAGCGCCTGGTCGTCGATCACCCTGGCCACCAACACCGTTCGGGGTTCCGAACCCCGCTGCAACGCCCTGAGCACCCTGATCACCTCGTCATCCAGCAGATCGGCAACCACCACCGCCACCTGGGCGCTGTCCAGGTCGGTAGCTCCCAGCACCCGGATCTCCGGTCGCATCCGGAGCTGGGTGATGACCCCGGCCTGCAGAATGGGGTCGCCGGCGTAGACGTAGGTGCGGACGGGAGCGGGCACGTGAACCTCCGAGAGGAGCGAAGCGGATTCCGACAGCCTTCTCGGTCCGCTCAACATCGGCTCAACAGCAACTGCCGCGCCGAATCACCGCTCAACAAAAGCTCAACGCCGGATCAACGCACGCCCGAGGTGAGATACCCGCCGAACTCCCGATCCAGCACGAGTCGGCCGAGTTTGCGGTATTCCTGCTGGATCGAGGTGATCACGTCGGTCATGCCGACGGCCCGGCCTTCGGCAGCGGCGAGGTAGGCAGCAGTAATGGCAGCCGACCTGATATTGCCGCCCGACAGGGTGAAAGACCGGGCGCAGAACTGAAGATCGAGATCGTCGGCGCACGGCAGTGGAGACGCCAGGCATCGCCGCCACAGGGCCAGGCGGGCATTCTCGTCCGGCGCGGGGAAGTCGATGATCGAATCCAGCCGGCGGGTGAACGCCTCGTCGATGTTGGACCTCAGATTGGTCGACAGCACCGCGAGCCCGTCGAAGGTCTCCATGCGCTGCAACAGGTAGGCGCTCTCGATGTTCGCATAGCGGTCGTGTGCGTCGCGGACCTCGCTGCGTTTGCCGAAAACGGCGTCGGCCTCGTCGAACAGCAGCACCGCGTTCACGCCCCCGGCCTCGGTGAAGATCCGTTCCAGATTCTTCTCCGTCTCGCCGACGTATTTGTCGACGACGGTGGCCAGATTCACGGTGTAGAGATCCAGTCCGAGGTCACCGGCGACAACCTCGGCAGCCATCGTCTTGCCGGTACCGGAATCGCCGGCGAACAACGCGAGCACACCGCGGCCACGACCACCGCCGGGCCGCATCCGCCAACGACTCAGTACAGTGTCGCGGTGTCTGGCGCGGTCTGTCACATCACGCAGCTGTCGCACAGTCGTTGGTGGCAGCACGATGTCATCCCAGCCAACCGCCGGTTCGATCCGCCGCGCCAGCCGTTCCAGCCCGGCGGCGTTCTGCGACCTTGCCCCCCGACGCAGTGCCGTGGCGTCGATCGATCCGCCGTTGAGTGTCGCGATCGCGGCCGCTGACCGTACGGCGCGATCGATCTGGGCCGGTCCCAACACGAAGTTCCCAGTCATCTCGTCGCCTTCGGCCGCTGAGAAGGACGTCTGCGGATGCAGCGCGAGCGCCTTTCGCCACAATTCGCCACGGCCGGCAGCGGTCAGGCCCGGGGCATCCATCTGCAGCGGTACCTCGGGACTCCAGGTGGGGTCCCAGGTGGATGACCCGACGATGATGACCGGGACGGACAGTGCGGCGAGGGCCCGGAGGGCGTCGGGCAGCCGGGTCGCGCCGGGCTGCGCCAGTGCCTCGGCAGGTTCGGCAACCACCGCAGCACCGGTCAATCCCGCCTCCCGGCCGATCACCGTGACCAGATCAGCTGCCCGTGGCCCAGCGGCCAGCAGGTCGAGGTCGACGCCGATGACGGGTGTGCCGTTGTGTCCCAGAGCCGCAGCGGCCAGCCCGGAGCCGCTGCCCCGCAATGTCTCTCGCAGATGGACCAGCCGCTGCCCGGCCGCAAGAGCGCGCCCGAGGCAGGCGGCGATCTGGCTGTCCACCGGTAGCGGCTCGGTCAGCACGCCCAGCAGCTCCTGGTCCGGCGTGTCGTCGCCGAGCAGGTGGGCGGTGACCCGATCCGGTACCCGCAGCGCTCTGGTCAGGAAAGGCCGGTCGGTCTCGTCGATGACCATCAGCCCGGCGGCCAGCAACGGCGAGGCCGGATGCAGGCGTGCTCTGGCGTCGGCCTGCACCGACGGCACCCGCAGCAGCTCCAGAGCGAGCCCGATGGTGGCCCGGCGCCGGGTGACGTCGTCATTGAGATAGCCGTAGAGTTTCTCGAACCGGCTGTCCAGGTCGGGCAGCAGGGCAATCAGCAGCAACTCGACATCGACCTGCGTCAACCGGAAATCATCGGCCAGTTGCCGAAGGCGCGGGGTGGATCCGCCGGCCGACGCGGTATCGGCGGCCAGCTCCACCTGCTGCCGCAGCGCGACATCGGCCTCCGGCGGATGCGACGGGCCGGCGAGAATGCGGTCCACCGCTTCCTCCGACAGGTACAGCCCGCGGAACGGATCGTCCGGGGCCGGATCGCCGATTCTCCGATGGGCCACCAGCATTCGGATGTTGTTCTCCACCAGCCGCACCCGGGCCAGCAGGTAGCCGACTCCGGCGCCGTCGGTCGTGTCGCTCGTCGCCGGGGCCGAACCCGCCGTCTCAGCCATTGCTGCGGACCCGGCCGGACCGCGACTCTCGCGGCGGCCAGTCGCCGAGACCGCCGAGACCGACCTGCATCGGCGCGTCGACCCCGGTGGCTGCCGGATACACCCGCCCGGTGTCGGTGGGCACGCAGATGACCACGTCCAGTGAGGGTTTCAGTTCGCCTCCCAGTGCGGTCCAGACGTCCGCGAACGACCTGTCCTCCGGAGGTGGGAGGGCGATGGAGATCGGCACCGGCAGGCCCAGTTCGATCAGGGAACCGGTCAGGAGCTCGGCCGGCACCGCCTCGTGACGCAGGAAGCACGCGAGCAGAGCGTCGAGCAGGCGGTGTTCGTCCTCCGGCCGCTGGGTCCAGGCGGTGACCAGATACGAAAGCTTGAAATATCGTGGCGGCAACCGCCGTGCGGTGATCTTGGTGCCCTCGTACTCGTTGATCAGGCCCCGTTCCCGGCGCCGCAGGTCTTCCCTGATGTCGTACAGGTAGACATCGATGGTCGGTACGTTGCGGCGGGTGGCCCAGTCCTTCGTCGGGGCGTCGAAGACTACTTCGACGTCTGACGAGTCGGCGGCCTCGCGTTCGATCAACGAACGCAGCGCACGGTCCACCTCGGAGATCATGACAATCACTGTGCCCTGCTGGCGGTGGTGCCGTCAGGCGTGATCGACTCGCTGTCGGGGCAGCGACGGTTGCCCGAAAGGGCAACTGGGGCGTCGGTTGTCAGCGCCGCGCAAACAGTCCGCCGACAAATGCGGTTGCTGCGCCGAGCACGACAAGGATCGCGCCGATACCCGCTGCCCAGCTGTCGGCGCGCACCATCAGGGCAATCGAGAAGGCCACCACGAACAGCAGCGCGAGCGCCGAGCCGGTGCGGATCAATCGACCCTTGGAACCGGTCAGTCCGAAAACCGTCAGCGCTGCGAGCAGTAGCACGACCAGCCCGGCCGACTGAAACGCCCCAGTCACCTGGCGGAGCTGTGGAACGTTGATGTTGATCTTCGCCAGGTCGAGATGGACGGCCTCGCCGAACTTCAGCAGGGACCACTGCATTCCGCTGAGTCGATCGGGACTGGTCGTCCACGGCAGGAACGTACCGGCCGACATCAGCGTGACGCCGGCGGTGGTCAGGACGGTGCGGATCAGTGGGCGGCGATCGGACGACGTCTGGATGTAGCTGCCGGTGGCTTCGACGGTTCGCCGCTCGTCCGACGCGGTGACCCTGATCTGCCGGGTCGCCTCCTGCCCCTGCTCCGGCCGCGGGGCGCGAACCCGCACCCGGGACAGCGCCCACCCGCCGGGAGGGATGTCCAGCACCTGCGGATCGAAGACGAATTGCACCAACCGTTCCGGGTCGGACCCATCCAGAAACACCCGGACAGGTGCGGCTCCCTCGCGATTGTCGCCGACAACGTCGAGCCAGGCGTCGGCTGAGTCACGGACCCGCACGACGCTGGGATCCAGTCGGAGGGTCAGCGCCGAGATGGCCGGTGCCGAGGAGCTCTGCAGATAGGTGCCGGCCGTGTCGACGATGCGGTCACCGGCTGTTGCGCGAATCGTGATCGGGCGGGAGGTCTCTTGCCCGTCGTCCGGGAGTGGGGCCTGCAGAAGCAGGTGGGCAGCGGCGATCTCCCCTGGTCCGACGACGAGCACCGGTGGATTGAAGGTGAACTGCACGACCCGTTCCGGGTCCGATCCGCCGAGCACCAGCCGGAGCGGACGACGGCTGGCCCGGTTGTCGGCCACCACCTGGGTTTGACCGAACACGTTGTCACGCACCCTGACCAGGCTCGGCTCGAGCCGCACCGACAGGGCTAGCGGCGACGCGATCTGGGTCAGGGTCCCGGTGACACTGACGGTGTCCCTGCCATCGCCGGCGGAGATCGTCAGGGCTCTGGTGATCTCCTGTCCTGGTTCGGGTTCCGGCGCCTCGAGACGGATACCGCTGGCAGCCATCCCGCCCGGTGGTATCAGCAGCACCGGCGGGTTGAAGGTGAAGCGCACCGCATGCTCGGGATCGGATGCCCTCAGTGTCAACCTGATCGGCTGGGTTCCGCCGGGATTCTCGGCCAACAGCCGCAGCTGGGCCCATCCGGAGTCCCGGATCTTGACCACACTCGGCTCGAGCGAGAGCCGCACCTCCCGCGGTGCGGCCGCCTGCGCGAAGGTGCCCGACACGGTCATCTCACGGGTGCCGTCGGCGGCGGTCAGGGTGATCGCGCGGGACACCTGCTGGCCCGGATCCGGCAGCGGCGCAGACAGCCTGACGACGGCCGTCGCGGTGCCGCCTGCCGGCACGGTGAGTACCGACGGGGCGAACGTGAAGCGCACCAACCCCTCTGGATCGGTTCCGTCGAGGGTCAACGGCACCGGGCGGTTGCCGGACAGATTCTCCGCGACCAGGCGGGACTGCGCGCTCTCGGTATCCTTCGCGCGGATCAGGCTCGGCTCGAGGGACAGGGCGATCGGACCGTCGATCACCCCGACGGTCAGGGTTACCGGCGCGGTGAAGGTCACTCCGAGATGGGTCGACGACCGGACTGCGATGGTCAATTGGTGAACGCCGGCCGCCACCATGGGTGTCAGGGGAAGGCCCAAGGTCAGCTCGATCGTCTCGTCGGTGTTGGGCAGCAGGCGGACCAGCACTGGATCGACCTTCAGAAATGCCGGTGGCGACACCAACTCGACGGTGAATCCGTCCACTACGGAGAAGAGATTGAACACCTGCACCGACACGGCGGCAGGAACGCCGCCCGGTGTCACGGTGACGGCTGCCGGCTCGATCACGGCCCGGAAGAGTTGCACCGGGGGTGGGGGCGTCCGGGTCGGCACCCGCACCGACTGCACCGGGATGGGTGCGGCCGGGATCGATGTTGCCGCAGCGGTCATGTCCGCGGCCGAGACGGGCCGCGGCGGCGGCCGGAGGACCGTGGTTCGCTCGTCCGCCGGCGATGGTCGGCTTGCCGGCGGCTGTTGGGCGGCCGGCAACCCTTCCGCCGGAGGCTGGGCGCGTTGGAGTTGTGCGGACCCGACCAATGCTGCCGTTCCGTTGGCCCCTGCGGCAGCAGTGTTCATTTCCCAGGCCAGGTAGGTGTTGCAGGACGTGCAGAACTGGGTGCCGGCCGAATTGTGTTCCCCGCACGACGGGCAGATCAGTTCGGTGACCGCCATGCCGTCCTCCGTTCTCGACTGGTGATCGGGATGGTCGCCCGCGGGCACGTCCATCCTGACCCGCATCCTGGTGCGCCGCAGCGCGACGGTCGGGTCGGGGCAGGTGCCCGGTCGCCGACGACTGCACCGGATGGCCGAAGGAGTCACCCGGGTGCTCGCCTGATACCTGGTTGTGCCGATCGGGTAAAGCCAAAGGAACGCACCCTGCTGGGACGTACCGGTGCACCGATGTATCAGATGAAACATCGGTACCGGCGACAGGTGGCGGCCCTTTTGGGCAATGCTGACACCAATCAGGGCAACGTCCACTAAACACCTGCGGGAGACTCCGCGTGGTTGCTACCCTTCCGATCATCGACCATTCGCCGGTCGCAGGGAGCGGAAAACTCATGGCGACAGCAAACGTGACGACGGTACCCGCCGGGCAGGCCGAGCGGAGGACCGCGCCGGCTTCAACATCGGGTGTCCTGGTGCTGGTGCCAGCCCACAACGAGGAAGCCTGCATCGGAGCAACTCTGGATTCACTGGTGGCGCAATCCCGGCCGGCCGATCGGATTGTGGTTGTCGCCGACAATTGCGATGACCGCACCGCTGCGATCGCCGAAAGCAGAGCGGTGGAGGTACTCCACACCGTGGGAAATACCCACCGCAAGGCCGGGGCGTTGAATTTCGCGCTCGGGAAGGTATTACCCGGACTCGCCGACGACGCGCGGGTGGTCATCATGGACGCCGACTCGACGCTCGATGCGGATTGGATCGCGAACGCCGGCCAATGGCTTGATCTACGCCCCTTCTCCGGCGCTGTCTGCGCCGTCTATCGCGGCCGCGACGTCGCCGGCATCCTGCCGAATTTGCAGCGGGTCGACTATGCCTTGGACGGCCGGCGGATCGGGCGTCGCAGATCGAGGGTCGATGTGCTGACGGGTGTTGCGACCATGTTCACCGCCGGACTGCTGCGCGAAGTGGCACGGGAGCGCGGACACCGGTTCCAGGGACGCCCGGGGGAGGTCTACGACGTCGAATCGCTGACCGAGGACTTCGAGATCACCCTGGCCATCAGGACCATGGGCTACCACCCGATCAGTCCGCGGAACGTCACCGCCGCCACGGATCTGATGACGACCTGGCCGGATCTGCGGCGCCAACGGGTGCGGTGGCAACGGGGGACCATCGAGACCCTGCGGTGCTATGGCTTCAGTTCGCTGACCAGACGGCACTGGCTCAGTCAGATCGCGACCTATCTGATGTCGCTGGTGCTGCCGTTGACGCTCTTGCTCGTGGGGTTGACCTGGTTCTCCGGCGGGCTCTACATCGAGCCGGTGTGGTTGCTGATCTGGCCGCTGTTCTACGCCGAGCACATCTTGCTGGCCTGGCGGATGGGCTGGCGCGGCAAGCTTCTGGCGGTCACCGTGCTTCCGTTCTGGTTCTACGAGAATTTCCGGATCTCTATTTTCTGGTACGCGCTGGCCAAGTCGGTCCTCCGCCGCGAGAAGCGTTGGATCTAGTCGCACTGCTGCTGCTCCGCCCCGCCGTTGGAAATCCAATGGAGTTTCTCTCCTGAAAGGACACCCAGATGTATCCGAAGATCGCTGTGCTCGCCTCTTCCGCCACGGGAACCGGAGCTCTTGCCGAGACCGGCATAGACGTGGGCTGGCAGGTGCTGTTGGCGCTGACGTTGCTGATCCTGGGCATGACCGTGATCCGGTTGGTGCCCCGCCGTGACCTCCAGTTGCCGACCGCCGGCGGCGCCGCGGAAACCGGGCCCAAGCACCACCGACGCTGACGTCGAGGCGGGCGGGTCGCAGGTCGACGCGCCCGCCCACGGTGGGCGCACCCACGTCCGGGTCAGCTCGCCGGGGTGAACGACTGCACCAGACTGCTGCCCTCGAAGCCGCCGCCGGATCCGCCCACCACGTACACCGTGGTGCCGACGACCGCCGCGCCCAGGCCTGCCCGCGGCGGCACCAGCTTCGGAAGCTTCGCGGCGCCACCAGGCTGATCGCACCACCAGTCGCCGTACCCAGATGCCGTCTGGCCGCCGACCAGGCAACGCCCCGAACCCTCCACCCGCACCGCAGCCGCGCCGTTCACCGGCGGGTTCACGGCCGCCGGCTGGACCGCGGTCGGGTTGAGCTTGCCCTCGGACACCACGTCGACCTCGCCATAGATCTTTCCGGTCGTCTGATCATGGCCAGCCATGATCCACACGGTGCCGTCACCGTTACTGGCCGCCGACAGCAGTTGGCGCCCGTGCGGCAACTTTCCCACCAGCGTCCAGGCCTGCCCGGTGGAGGACCAGACTTCGTCGCCCGCGGTCCCATCCGAACGGGTGCCGCCGGCGAAGATGATGCGGGCTCCGTCAAACGCCGCGGCCCCGCCCACTCTCGTCCCGGGCAGCGAGATGTTCTGGCGTTGCCAGGCATTTCCGGCCTTGTTCAGCAACAGGACGTCCTTGGATCCGCCGTCCTGGACGTATCCCCCGATGAAGTACAGCCCCCAGCTGGTGGCCACCAGCTGGGCATGACTGATCGGAACGGGGAGGGACGGTCCGGTGATCCAGGACCCCCTGGCGGGGTCGTACACGAACACCTTGTTCAGTTTCGAGCGGGACGCGTCGTTGCTGATCCCGCCGGCCACCCAGACCTTGCCGTCGTAGGCGGCCACTGCAGCGCCCTCGACGGCAGCCGGCAGCGGCGCCAGCGTCTTCCACTGCGGAACCACAGCTGGCCTCGTCGGACGGCTCGATCCCGCCGCCAATGCCACGTTCCCGGTACCCGGTATTGCCGCCGGACTCCGCCGGAATATCCCGGACAGCATGGACACCACCACCAGAATGCCGACGACAGCGACAGCCGCCGCGCTGATCAGCAGGCGGTTGCGGCGGCCACGGGGTTGTGACCTGCTCCCGCCGTTCGGGACACGTGACTCAGGCGCCGGCCTCTGCGCTTCCTCCGGGGCCTGTTCTGGCGGCGGCGCCTGGTCCGCCGCCAGCGCCTGCCGCGCCGCGGCGGCTTCCGGTGCACCGGCGATCAACGCCGCGCCCAGGGCGACGCCCTGCTCCGGACGCGCGTCCAGCACGATGGGGCAGCCCAATTCCGCGGCGAGCAGGCCTTTCACGAGTGGAATGCGGGACGAACCGCCGGCCAGTAGAACGGACCGCAACTGATCGGGCGCCACCGCCGCTGATCGCAGGGCACGATGCAGTGCCGCCACCGTTTCCAGCAGCGCCGGCCGGACCATTCCCTCGAGCTCGGACTGGCTGATCCGAACGGAGGTGTGCAGATCCGGCAGTGCGACCGGAATTGCCGCCATGGTGTCGTAGGAAAGGAATTCCTTCGCGTCCACACAGTCGCGGCGCAGCCTGGTCAGCGCGGCGGTCACCGCGGGGTCGGTGGAATCCAGACCTTCGACCGCGGCGCCCAGCGCATCGACCACATGGTGGAAAACGGCGTCGTCGAAATCGATCCCGCCCAGTTGTTCGATGCCCTCCGGAGCACCGAGCAGTTCGAAGCCGTCAATGGTCTTCCGGAGCACGGCGGCATCGAAGGTGCCGCCGCCGAGGTCGTAGACAGCGATGATCTCGCCGGGCCTGACTTGTTCGCCGGTGGCATACATGACCGCTGCGGATTCCGGTTCGGACCGCAGTTCGACGTCGCCGACCCCGGCCATCCGGGCCGCCTGGGCCAGCAGGTCTCGCTTGTAGGGTCCCCAGTTCGCCGGGCAGGTCATCGTGATTCCAGCGGGCGCTTCCCCCTCCTGCTGCCCGACGACCGTCTGCAGGACGTGCTCCAGCACTCGCGCCATCAGTGAATGCGCCGAAAAAGGAGCACCACCAACGAGAATCGGAACGGGGTCACCCATCCGCCGCTTGAACTCCCTGGCCACTCGCCCGGGTTCCAGCAGCGCACGCCGCGCTGCCGCTTCACCGACGAGGATCTGGCCGTCGGCCTCCACCAGAACGATCGACGGGATCTCGTCGTGGCGATTCCCCAGCTGAACGACGTCGGCCCGCCCCGATCGATACACAGCGGCGGCTGTGAAAGTGGTACCGATGTCCACACCCAGCCAATAAGTCACCGCCGACCCCACTTACCTGCGCACCGATTCCTGGCCGAACACGAGCCCTGGTTTCAAAAGGTTAACCGGCAGCGCTGTCCGTGACATCAGAATTGGCAGAATCGAGTCGATCTCTTTGCGCGATCGCGTACGGGTCGTCCGGCGATCGGATTTCGCCGATAGCCGACCCGGCCACGGCCGAGCCCGTTAGCATGATCGCCATGGGATCAGTCCGGAGACGGGCCTTCTTACGGGGTCTGGCCGGACTCGCCGCAGGCGGAATGACCTCTTCGGGATGCTCGCCGGCCGATTCCTCGCCGGTAGGTCCGACGCCGGGTCCGACGCCGACCACCGCGCCCGGCCAGGGGACCGGAAAGTTTCCGCCCGGCTTTGTGTGGGGCACGGCGACGTCCGCCTATCAGGTCGAGGGTGCTGCCGCCCAGGACGGTCGCGGGCCGTCGGTGTGGGACACCTTCGCCCACCAGGGGCACGCCGGTGGCGACACCGGCGACGTCACCGCCGATCAATATCATCGCTACCGCGACGACGTTGCCCTGATGAAGGGGATGGGCTTGCAGAGCTACCGGTTCTCCATCTCCTGGCCACGAGTGCAGCCGACCGGCTCCGGACGGGTCAACCAGGCGGGCCTCGACTACTACCGCCGGTTGGTCGATGCGCTCCATCAGGCGGGGATCGCCCCGATGGCGACGCTGTGGCACTGGGATACGCCGCAGGCGCTGCAGGATGTCGGCGGGTGGGCATCGCGTGATGTCGCGCACCGATTTGCCGACTACGCCGGCATCGTCTTCGACAGGATCGGTGCCGATATTCCGACCTACCTGACGTTGAACGAGCCCAAGACGGTGGTGCAGTTGGGTTACACCACCGGCGTCCATGCTCCCGGACTGACCGATCCGGCCGCGGCCACCAAGGTCATGCATCATCTGCTGCTCGGCCACGGTCTGGCGGTGAGTGCCCTGCGAGCCCGCAGTCTGACCTGCAGGATTGGCATCGCGCTCGGCCTCGCCGAGATTCAGCCTGCTGACCGGTCCGATCGCGTGGCCGGGCTGGTCAGGACGAGTGATGTCCGGGAGAACACGCTCTATCTCGACCCACTGCTGCGCGGAAGGTATCCCGATGCCCTGCTCTTCGAGGTGGTCGATGAGGGGTCACTGGCGGCGGTGTTGAAGGACGGCGATCTGGCGATCATCTCGGCGCCGGTCGATCTGCTCGGGGTCAACTACTACGGCAGCGCCACCGTCGGTGGACCATCCCGCCATGCCAGGGCGCAGCCCGCCGACTGGCTGGAGATCGACCCGGAGAGTCTGTACCGCACGCTGATCCGGTTGCACACCGACTATCGCGACCCGTTGATCAGCATCACCGAGAACGGCCGGCCGAACGGGACCGGAGGTCGCGTCGCCGACTCCGAACGAATCGAATTCCTCCGCGGCTACCTGCAACAGGCGCAGCGCGCGATCGCTGCCGGTGTCCGGCTCGAGAGTTGGCACACCTGGTCGCTGCTGGACAACTTCGAATGGTCGGAAGGGTTTCGCCAGCGCTGGGGGCTCATCGACGTCGACTTCCGCACCCTGGTCAGAACTCCCAAAGCCAGCGCCGCCTGGTTCTCGTCGGTGGCCAGGACGAACTCGGTCTAACCGGGTGGCGCCGCGGCCCTGACGTCGGCGACGATTCCTTCCAGCGTGCGCTGGACCCCCCGAGCGGCGGCCTGCACCCCTCTGTTGGCCAGCGGGTGTTCGGCCACCGACCGCCACCTGCTAAGGGTCTCCAAAGCGGCGGCGCACACCTGATCGGCCGACGGGTCAGGCGGCAGACCCAGCCGGGTCGCCGCGTCGTGTCCCGACCCGCCGAGAAGCCGATCCAGTTCTTCCGCCTGTGGCTCCGGCAGCAGGACCCGGCCGGTACGCAATCGGTCCAGCAACCGCATCTCCTCGAAGGCGTGGGCGCCGCTGGTGATCTGTTCCGCCAGGGCGGTCAGCCGATCGGCGTCGGAGCAGCCGCCGGCCCGCACCACCGACCCGAGGACGGCCAGAGCCGACCGGGCCTTGAGTACATTGCTCCGCTGGGTGAACTGCCGGAACAGAACGGACTGCAACCTGTCGAAACCGCTGCGTTGCATCAGCTCCCGTGACAGATCCGCTGCCGTCGGCGCGTACCCGTCGCGGATCAGTTCGACCGACAGCCGCACCCCGAAAAGTCCGAGCCGAACCTGCAGGTGTTGCCGCTCCAGCTCGGTGATCGGCACCTGGGTGGCCCGGCGATCCAACCGGTCGGCGGTCAGCAGCAACTCGCCGATCTCTGCGGGGTCTGCCAGGGCGAGTACCCGGAGCGCGCTGAACTCCGATTCCCGCAACGTCACGCCGGCCAACCCCAGCAGGCCGGCGACCGGCACGACCACCGGGCACAGCCGCCGCAGTCGTGGTTCCCGTTGATACCTGATGCCCACCTGCTCGGCCACTTCCATCGCATCAAGCCGGCACGCACCGATCTCGTCGGCCCTGGACAGCACGCCCACCGCGTTCATCGGCGTGCCGTGCGCCAGTTCGTCATCGTGGAACGACTCCAGGAAACGGAAGTCGCTGGCATGGGTGTGCCGTAGCAGGTAGAGAACGGCATCGACCACCGGCACCCGATCGTCGTCGGGCGTCAGCACCCGCAGCGTGCGGTCGGAGACATCTGAGCTGATCGAGGCGATGCCGGGCGTGTCGATGATGGTCAGATCATCGAGTCGCCTCGTCGGCCAGGACACCTCCAGCCGATCGATGTCAGCCGGTGCATGGGCACCAAGACTGATGTCCAGAGCCCCGGCCAACGAGAACACCGCCGGCATCGGGTGACCGACTTTCGGAACGATCACCACCTGCCGACCGGTGCCCCGGCGGTACCAGGTGACGATCTGGGTGCACTCGCCAGCGTCGGTGGGGGCGAGTTCCTCGCCCAGCAGTGCGTTGAGCAGCGTTGACTTGCCGGCCTTCACCTTGCCGGCCACCGCAACCCGCAGCGGTCCGCGCAGCCGCTGCAGGGCTGCCTGCAGGTCGGCAGCGGCCTGCGCGCTGGTCGCCCTGGTTGCGGCCTGCTCCAGCAGCTGCGACACCGCGCCGGTCAGTTGGTCGTCCACCCGATCACACCGCAACCGACTGCCCGGTGACCGCCTGCAGATCGCGGTCCAGACGGCGCAGCGCCTCGGATTGGGTGCCAAGCTCCCGGGTCCGGGCCTGCCGGTCGGGCGGGGACATCTGCAGGGCCCGGCCCGCCGCGGTCACCGCGCGCACCGACGACTGGTGCATCAGCGCCGCCCGCATCTGGAACTCGTCGCGTAGTTGCCGTTGAGTCCGCCGCAACGCATCGCGGGTCTGCTTGTTCATCACGAAGCTGACCTCCTCGACGTAGCCACGGGCGGCCAGCCTGGCCTGTTGCCGGCGATAGGCCAACTGACGCTTTTTCTCGTCCCTGATGATCTTCTGACCGATCCCGGCCGCGAGCGCCGCGGTGACCGGTGCGGCGATCGCCACCCCGAGCAGACCGCCGGCCAGACCGAACAGGGCCATCGGAACGAACATCGCCATCCTGGTGGCCATGAGCATCGAGCCGAACCGGCCGCCGGGTGCCTGCAACTTGTCCCGTGAGGTCATGGACAACGCCGAAAGCGATTGATGTGGAGCGATTGTCGTCATCAGCAGCGGCTCTTGAAGGTCCAGCTGGAACATCTCGGCCACCGCCTCCGCCACCTCCTGCGCCTGCAACGCCATCAGGTCGTAGTTGGCCACCGCTGCGCCGGCGACCTGTCGCCGGAGCCACCCTTCGAGATCGGTCCACGAGTCTTTGGGATCACCCTTTTCGATGATTCCCTCGGCGTCCCTCAAGACGTTGCGCAACCGCTCCTGCAGATCGTGCTCGATGTCGGAGACCAGGTCCTGCACTCCATCGGCGAGCGACTGCTGCCAGGTCGCGGTCGGTGCCACCAGAGCGCCGGTGGCCTTCCGCGCGGCCGTCAGGGCCGCCATCACCTGCCCCGCCTTCGCCGGTTCGACCAGGACCGAGCGCTCGGCCGCTATTTCCCGTCCGATCTGCTCCGCCGCGAAGCCGACGTCGGCCGCCGCTGATTTGGCCGCGGCCAGTCGCACCGATTTCACCACGGAGGTGGCCAGGAACTCGGCCAGCACCTCGAAGCCCGACTCCTGCAGGAGTTCCGGGTGCGTGCGCGCCCGGAGCCGAAGGAACGAGGACACCGGAATGACCGGCAGGTCCAACCCCGCCCGGCGCAGGTGCGCCTCATTGATTTCGGCGATCCGCCGCCATTCCCGGTACAGGTCGGTCTTGGTCAGGACGCAGGCCGCCAGCGGGCATCGCTGCAGGGCCTGCTGCAGGAATTCCAGCTCGGGCGCGGTCAGTTCCTGGGATGCGTCGGTGACGAACAGCATGCCTTGCGCGGCATCGAGTGTGGTCAGCGAAACCACCCCGTGGGCGGAGTCGAGACCGCCGACGCCGGGGGTGTCGACCAGGCTGAGTCCGGTCTGCAGCATGCGATGTTTGAGCCGCACCTCGACCGAGGTGAGTCGTCTGCGGTTGTCCGGGTTCCCGGACTCGGAGACGTATTCCGCGATGGATTCGAGCGGAATGCTCTCGGCGATGGCGGCGGCGCCATCGCTGGCCTGAAGATGGGCCAGCGCCAGCGCCGGGTCGCCGAAGGTCACCAGGGTCGGTACCACGGTGACCTCGTCGGCATCCTGCGGGCAGACCGAGGTCTGCAGCAGCGCGTTGACCAGCGTGCTCTTCCCACTCTTGAACTCGCCGACCACCGCGACCAGCACGTCGCTGTGTTCCAGTCGTTTCCCCACTTCGCCCAGCCGCGCAGCGATATCGTCCCGGTTGCGGGCCATCGCCAGTGCCCGGCCGCCGTCAAGGGTGGCCGCGATCTGCAATTCGGGCGTTGCCGGTGGCGCAGCGCGCAGCTTGGACGGCAGCGCCGGTCGCGGCTCGTCGGTCGGTTCCGGGATCGCCGGGCTCGATTGCGAATCCGACCACCCCAGGAAGTGGCCGCAGGACACGCAGAACTCCTCGGTGTCGTTGTTGCGTTCGCCGCAACCCGAGCAGAACTTCACGTGTATCCCACCGATCCCAGTGCACGGGGCGTCGCCGTGCGTCATCATCCTCTCAGGCGATGTGCTGTGCCGGGCCGGTATGACCGGAATGCGGGGCGAGCGGTGCTCCATGGAGGTGGGCAGTCGGTGAGCGAAGTGTGCCCGGCATGCGGGGAATCGAATGCCGCCGACGCAGAATTCTGCGGAATGTGCAATTCGTTCCTGGGCTGGGATCGGGCCGCGTCTGGCGGCCCCGGCGCAACCCCGACGGGTGCTCCCAACCCGTCCGCTCCCACCGGCCCCGCGACGTCGGTAGATCGGCCGCCGTCGATCCAGCGTTCGGCGCCGGGGCCGGCCGGGCCGCTGTCGATCGGTTCCCGGCCCGCCCCGGTCGAGGGCGACGGGTGGATTCCGGTCAGCCGGATCGCTGCCGGACAGTTGCCACCGCAACGTAATCCCTTCCCGGATCGACCTCGGAGCGGGCTGTGGCAGGACCCGGCCGGACGTCGGGTTCCGATGCCGACCTCGCAGGGGTATTCCCCGGCCCCGTCGTCGACCGGGCCGGTCGGGCGGTTGCCGACCACCCTCGACGCGCCCCACGAGCACCGGTGCCCGCAGTGTGGCACCGTCAACGGCGAGCAGTTACGGTTCTGCCGGAAGTGCGGATTGGTGCTGGTCGAACTCACCCGGGCTGCCGGCGGCAGTGCGACCGGCAACCCGGCGGTGAGCTGGTGGCGGCGCTGGTTTCCGTATTCCAGGGATGCCGCCGGCCGAGCCGCCTGGCGGGCCTATCGACGGACCCTCCCGATACGGTTCCGGGTCAGGCGAGCTCTGCTGGGCCTGCTGGTGATCGCCCTGCTGGGCGGCGGGCTGGCAGTCGTCGGGCACAACCCGCTGGCCTGGGCCAGGGATCGTTGGTACGACGCGCGGAACACCCTGGTGCAGGTCACCGGCGTGCAGGCCTTCGGCACGCCGCGCGGATCCGAGATCCAGAACTTCCCGGCCTCGGCGGCCGTCGACACCGTGGCCGACACCGCATGGGGGACAGCCTGGACGGCGATCACACCGGCACCATCGGGATGCCTGGGGCCGGCGGCGGTTCCGGCGGCCGGTTCCACCGGTTCGCTGCAGTTGGTGTTGGATGCCCCGGTGACCGTTCGCGCGGTTTCCATCGCTGCGGGACTTGGCGCAACGGATCCGTTGCGCACCCATGAATGGCGGCCGAAAACCCTGCAGTTGGCGTTCTCCGACGGCCGGTGCCAGCGGGTGACCCTCAAGGACGTGCCCGCTCTGCAGCAGCTTCCACTCTCGCCGGTGCGCACCAGCGAGATTCGGATCAGCGTCGTCGACACCTTTCCGGCCTCGGCCGATCAGACGGTGAATGTCGTTGCCATCAGCGAGGTTCTGCTGCTGAGTCGGCCCTAGTGGTCCACTTGGGTCAATGGCCGGACAACGCGCCGGGATGGGCTACCAGGCAGCCCTGCGGCCAGTCGGTGAGATGCTGACCGCACACTGCGGCGGCGTCGCTCGCCGATGGGTATGGACCGAGATAGATCCAGAGCGACGCTGTTTTCACCTCGATACCGGCGACCGTGAAATGACTGTATTTCGACGACAGTACGACCCCGGCCTTGGCGTTTCCGGCCGGCAGGGTCGCCTTCAGCTTGTTCGCGCTCGCGG
The DNA here is from genome assembly GCA_038229825.1 of Mycobacteriales bacterium. Lineage (GTDB taxonomy): Bacteria > Actinomycetota > Actinomycetes > Mycobacteriales > Nakamurellaceae > Nakamurella. The sequence continues at coordinate 36,430 of JBBROB010000010.1, read as the reverse complement.
TATTGGCGGCGTCCGGCGGCAGAAACGGTGACGCGTAGACCGCGATGTACTGCGCCGGAGTGAACACCCCATCGGGTTGACCGGTAATCGGCGTGATCGGGGTCGAGACGGATGATGTGGAAACGGATGTCGCCGCGGTTGGCGGCGGGGTCGATCCGCTGGAAACGGGCCCGGAGGAGACCGAGGTCGACGTCGAACCGTGCACCGATCCCGGTGGGATCACCACCTGCCCGGCGATCGAGGTTGATGAGGTGGTTGCCGGCGGCGCGGAGGTCGGTGCCGTCGAAGCGTTCGTCGACCTGGTCGACGAACCCACCGAGCCGGCGGCAGCACCAGCCGTTGGCGTCGCCGGCGCGGCCGGAGTCGTCGCGCAGCGCGGTTCGGAATAGAGGCTGGAAAAGTCACCCCGGATCGCCTGCATCCGGAAACAGTGGTGCGAATTCGGCTGCAATTTCCCGACGGTGATCCCGGTCTGCGCGCCGTCGAGTGCAGTCGGGGTGAGAAATGCTCCGCCTGCGGATATTTCCACCAGATTGTAGGACTTGATGTTCGGCTGGCCGGGCCACGTCAGAGTCAGCGAGCCGGAATCCGCGGCGGCCACGGTGAGACCCGGGGTGTTCGGTGGCCCGGATGCGGTCAGGGCGATCGGGGCCGGTGGCTTCTGCCGCAGGGCGAAGGCGATCGCGCCGATCGCGGCCACCAGCACCAGGCTGATGAGCACCACGATCAATCTGGACAGGATCGGTCGCTGGGTGAAAGCGCCGTCGACCATCGCGGTCCGTGGCGTGCCGACCGGACTCGGCGGCCCGTCGTCGTCCGGTGCGTCCTCGGGCGAGGCGACCACGTGAAAAGGCAGCCGGGTGATCGACCCGCGCAGCCTCGGGTGTCTGGTCCTGACGTGCAGCCGGCTGACAGCGGCGCTGCCGACGGGGACCTCCACCGCTGCCGGAACGAACAGGAAGCCCAACTGGTTGTCCGGGTCGGCCGCAGTGAGCTGCAGCTGGACAGACGTGTTGCCCCAGTTCGTCACTTCCACCAGATGCCGGCCGCGCCACCGCCCGGTGGACGAGACCGGACTGAGTTTGGCCTGCAGGCCATAGACGCTGTCGACCTCCAGATCGCCCTCGACCGCTGCCGACGTCGTCGGGTCGACGGTCGAGCTGGCCAGGATTCCGAAGGGATAGCTGCCACTGACCGACTTGCTGCCGGCGGGCGGTGCGAAGGTGACCGTTGCGGTGGCCTGCTCACCGGGCAGGATCCGCAACTCCTCGGGCTCCACCCGACCCCAGGACGGCGGCCCGTCGCCCAGCACCCGCAGGTGGAACCCGTCGACGATGCGACCCTGGTTCCGGACCGTGATGACAGTGCTGGCCTGGCCGCCGGGAGAGGCCCGGATCCGGGACGGCTCCAACCCGACGATGGGATCGGTCATGTCCCTCCTTCCGGTCGGTCCTTGGCAGGGTCTGGTGACGACGGTTCGGCTAGTGCCAGCTCAGGTCGGGGCCGACCGGGGCGTGATGCCCGGCATCGGCCGGGTCGGTGGCTCCGACGTCCGGGCCGGCCGGCCCCGATCCGAGCGGGTTGGTCCCGTACTTCACCTCGTAGCTGTCGGTGAATCCGTCGTGATCGCTGTCCGGATCATTCGGGTCGGTGCCGAAACTGACTTCGAAGCTGTCGGTCAGACCGTCGTGATCGCTGTCGGCCGCCAACGGATTGGTGTGGCTGTGGATCACCTCGTACCCGTCGGTCAGACCGTCGTGGTCCGAGTCGGGGTTGTTCGGGTCGGTACCGATGGACTTCTCGAAGGCATCGGTCAGGCCGTCGTGGTCGCTGTCGACGCCGCCGGCTGATACCGGGGGACCGGCTTGCAGGGCGTATCCACTAGTGCCGGCGCCGGTTGTTGCCGGGACCGGGTCGGCGGCCCCGGCGTGCGCACTGCCGGCGAGCTGGTCGGTGTTGGCGGTGGTGATCTGACCGGGTGAAGACGACCCGCCGGTGAGCGAGGCGCCGGTGTCGTCCTTGATGTGGGTGAGCACGGAGTCGACATAGGACCGGACCGAGGGGTTGTGGCTGGCCGGGTCGCCAGGCACATCGTCCCAGGTGCTCTTTGCCTTTTCGGCTCCATGCTGGCCGACGAAGTGTGCGGCGATGACGCGTTCCCAATCACCGTTGAAATGCTTTGAGTCGGCCAGCAAATCCTCCCGCATCCGCTGGTCCTGCACGGCTTTCGGCGCATCCTTGGCGTGCGCGTACCCGCCGTAGTCGTTCCAGGTGGAATCGATGTACTGGTAGGCGCCCGATGCCGTCTCGGTGGAACTCTGGGCGTGGTAGTCACCGCCCGACTCCTGGTCCCGGACCCCGGCCATCACGTCGTCGACGGTCAGCCCCGCGGCGGAGTGGTCCCCCAGGGTCGGGCTTGCAGCTGTGGCGTCGGCGGCGCTCGTGGCTGCGGTGGCCGTCGTGTTCGGATCTGCGCCGTTGTAGTCGAGCCCTGGCAGCAGGGCGGCGTAGTTGAACCGGTTGTCCATGGCGAAGACGTTGACGCCCTCGTTGTCGCCGTAGGCCTCCAGGTCGTGCGTGCCGTCGCCCATGCTGAACGCCACATGCGCCTCGCTGGGCCGCCCACCCCCGGGGACCGGTTCGGAGGAGAAGTGGAAGATCAACGCGCCCTTGATGTGTGCCGCCTTGTCGACGGGTATCAGTAGTCCCTTGGCTTTCAGGTCCAGATATTGCTCGTAGGAGGTGCCGGGGATCTCGACGCCGGCCTGGTGGGCGGCCCATTCGGTCAGTTTGGAGCAGTCGAAGGCCTTCGGGTCGGGATCGCCCACGTTGACGTCGGCACCGAAGATGTAGGTGTCGCCGCGCTGCGCCATGGCCCGGTCCATCATGTGCGCGACCGTGTGGTTGCCGTCGTTCGATGCCGACCCAGCGGTGGCCGGGAGGTTGGCGGCCGGGGCGCTCGCAGCGGGCACGGTGGCAGCCGGCCCGGTGACGGCGGGCACGGTGGCATCGATTGGGGCAAAGTTCGTCGGTCCGTCCGCGATCCGGGGATCACCGCCGTAGTGCACCTCGGCTCCGTCGGTCCGGCCGTCGTGATCGGAGTCCGCATCGGTGGGATTGGTGCCGAGGCTGACCTCCAGACTGTCGCTCAGACCGTCGTGATCGGTGTCGGCGTCGAACGGGTTGGTGCCGACCGACCTCTCGAAGGCGTCGGTCAGGCCGTCGTGATCGCTGTCCAGCCCCGGAGAGGTGATCGGGGCCCCGGCATCCAGCGCATAGGTCGCGGCGTGCCCGGCCACCGGTGCGGTCGGGGTGGCGGCGGCCACCGGTGTGGGCGACTGCCCGACCGCGGCCGGGATCGTCTGCGCGGCAACCACCGTGGCGGTGTCCTGCCCGGCACCCTTGGCGGCCCCGGGACTTCCCAGGAGCTGATCCGTGTTCGCGGTGGTGATCCCGTGCGATGCATCGCCTGCTGCTCCGGTGCCGTCGTGGATATGGGCCAGCACCGAGTCGACGTAGGACCGGATGGATGGGTTGTGGCTGGCCGGGTCGCCGGGCACCTCGTTCCAGCTGCTCTTGGACGTGTCGGCTCCGTTGTCGCCGACGAAGTGGGCCGCGATCACCCGTTCCCAGTCGCCGTCGAACCGCCGGTAGTCAGCGAGCAGGTCCTCCCGCATCCGTTGGTCCTGCACGGCCGGCGGCGCGTCCTTGGCGTGCGCATATCCGCCGTAGTTCGACCAGGTGGAATTGATGTACTGGTAAGCCCCCGAGGCTGTTTCGGTGGAACTCTGGGCGCGGTAGTCACCTCCGGACTCCTGGTCCCTTATCCCGGCCATGACCGAGTCCACCGTCAGGTCGGTCGCTGCGGTGGAATCGTTTGGGGAAGTCACCAATTTCGGTCCCAGGCGGTTGCGGGCGGCGCGGAATCGACCACACCGGTGGACGATGCTGGAAACTCTAGTCAATCGATCGACGACAGGCAGAGTAATGGCGGAAGAATGCCCGTTCGGCCCGCCGAGATTGCCCGCAGGTCGAATCGCGGCGATCAGCCGGCCGCGTCCCTGCCCAGCGCCCCGAGTACGGCATGCCCGAGATACCCGGTGATCTTGCGGTTGGTCCAGCCGTGCGTCCGGCCCAGATCGACGACTGTGCGTTCGTCGAACGATGGCAGCGCGTCGCTGCCGCTGGTCAATCTGGGCTGCCTGGTGGCCGCGAGCGGCCCCGCCTTGGGCTGGTCGCCGCAGTGGCCGTCGGTTCGGCCGTCCTTGTCGTGGTGGCCGTGGGTCTGCTGATCACCATCGGAATTACCGAGGCGCCGGCCGGCGGCCGAGTCAGCTTGCGAAGGACATCCGGGAGACGGATTCGGCAACGCAGCAGGGCTTCGTCGCACCGTCCGCGATGATGGTCACCGTCATGATGACCTGCAGGACGCTGTCGGAGACAGCCGTGACATCGGTGATCACGGCCGTGGCCCGCACCACACTGCCGGTGGGCAGCGGGGATGGGAACCGCACCTTGTTGAGCCCGTAGTTCACCATCATGGTCACTGCTTCCAGCCGGTACAGCCCGCCCATCAGGACCGGCAGCAGTGAAAGGGTCAGGTAGCCGTGAGCGATACGGGTGCCGAACGGCCCGGCGGCCGCACGTCCCTCGTCGAGGTGGATCCACTGGTGGTCGTCGGTGGCGTCGGCGAAGGCCTGGATCCGGCTCTGCGCAACCGGGTAGGCCTCGCCGGGCCCGAGGGTGTCGCCGACGGCGCCGAGCAGGTCCGCAGCACTGGCAAAGGTTCTCATGCCAGGTGTCCGCCGATCTTGGTGTAGCCCCGTAGCAGGTCACGGGACAGGATCAGGCGCTGCATCTCGTCGGTACCCTCGTAGATCCGGTACAGCCGGACCTGCCGGTACCAGCGTTCGATCGGCAGCTCCTTGGTGTAGCCCATCCCGCCGTGGATCTGCATCACCCGATCGACGACCCGGTTGACCATGTTGGCCCCGTACAGCTTGGCCATCGATGACGAGTGCCGTGGGTCGGCGCCCTGGTCGACCGTCCAGGCGGCCCGCATCACGAGCCACCGGGCGGCTTCGAGCTCGGTCTCCGAGTCGGCGATCATCCAGGCGATCGCCTGGTTCTCACCGATCGGCTTGCCGAAGGTGACCCTGGTGTTGGCCTGGTCGATGGCCATCTGCAGCGCCCGCTCTGCCGTGCCGATGGCGCCGGCCGGGATCAGGTAGCGGCCCTTGCCGATCCATTTCATCCCCAGTTCGAAACCCTGGCCGACCTCGCCCAGGATGTTCCGCGACGGCACCCTGACGTTGTTGAACACCAGCGCGGCCGGGCCGCCCTCGCCCATGGTCCGGATCGGCTCCGATTTCCACCCCATGTCGCGGTCGACGAGGAAGGCGGTGGTGCCGCCGCCGCGGGTTCCCTTCACCTTGTCCGAGACAGCCACCACGATGGCGAAATCGGCCTCGTTGCCGCCGGTGATGAAGGTCTTCTCCCCGTTGAGGATCCAGTCGTCGCCGTCCTTGACCGCAGACAGTTTGATGTTGGCCGCATCCGAACCTGCACCGGGTTCGGTGATGGCGAAACACGACAGCCGCTCACCGGAAATAGTCGGCTCCAGATATTCCCGGCGCTGGTCGGCGTTGGCGAAATACAGGATATTGTCGGCCTCACCACCGAACCGGAACGGCACGAAGGTGCGGCCGAGTTCGCCGGCGATCAGTGCCTGCATCACGGCGGGCAGATTCATCCCGCCGTCAGCTTCGGGAGTCGAGAGGCCCCAGAAGCCGAAGGCTTTTGCCTTGTGCTGCAATTCGACCAGCTCGCTGTGCTCCAAGCCGGGCAGGTGTGCCCGCTCCCGCCGGAGGACCTCCGGTTCGAGCGGCATCACCTCCTTGCGGATGAAATCGCGCGCGGTGTCGCGAATAGCGCGCTCCTCGTCGGAAAGGGAAAAGTCCATGATGTCCTCCTGATCAGTGCTTCGGTGCGTATTCGGGCTTATTTCGCTACTTATCTGTGTTACCGGACGCCGCCGTTGACGTACAGGGTCTGACCGGAAACGTAGGAGGCCTCGTCACTTGCCAGGAAGGCGATGACGGAGGCCACGTCCTCCGGCTGCCCGACCCGGCCGAGCGGTGTCTGCTCGCTGGCCAGCTTCTGATATTCCTCCGGCCGGAAACCAACCCGCGCTGCGGTGGCGTTGGTCATGGCGGTGGCGATGTACCCGGGGGCGACCGCGTTGACGTTGATGTTGAACCTGCCCAGTTCGATGGCCAGAGTGGCGGTGATGCCCTGCACCCCGGCCTTCGCCGCGGCGTAGTTCACCTGACCGCGGTTGCCCTTGGCCGACTGGCTGGACAGGCTCACGATCTTCCCGTACTTCGCTGCGACCATCGGTACTGCCGCGGCCTGGCAGCAGAGGAAGATGCTGGTCAGATTGGTGGAGATGACCGCGTCCCAATCCGGCCTGGCCATCTTGTGGAGCAGGTTGTCCCTGGTGATGCCGGCGTTGTTGACCAGGATGTCCAGCCGTCCGTAGTTGTCGGTGGCGCTCTTGACCATCGCGGCCACCGACTCGCCGTCCGAGACGTCACAGCCGACCGCCAACGCGGTCCCGCCGGCTGCGGCAATGGCCTCGACGGTGCTGGCCGCCCGCTCGGCGGTCAGGTCGGCCACCACCACGGTGGCACCTTGCGCGGCAAGGAGTTTCGCCGTCGCCGCGCCGATGCCCTGGGCTGCGCCGGTGACGATCGCCACCCGCCCGGTAAATCTGCTCATCTGCTGCTCCCGTTGTCGAGTGAGAAGGGTTGCTACTGATACTTCTTCAGTTCGCGCCTGGCCAGCGACCGGCGGTGGACCTCGTCCGGACCGTCGGCAAGACGGATCGTCCTGGCGGCCGCCCAGAGTCCGGCGAGCGGCGTGTCCTGGCTGACCCCGGCAGCGCCGTGCGCCTGGATGGCACGATCGATGATCTGGCAGGCAGCGGCCGGCGCTGCGATCTTGATCGACTGGATCTCGGTGTGCGCGCCCTGGTTGCCGACGGTGTCCATCAACCAGGCGGTTTTGAGCACCAGCAGCCGCAGTTGTTCGATGCTCACCCTGGAGTCGGCGATCCACTCGCCGATCACGCCCTGGTCGGCCAGCGGCTTGCCGAAGGCCACCCGCGAGGAAACCCGGCGGCACATCAGCTCCACCGCTCGTTCGGCCATCCCGATCAGGCGCATGCAGTGGTGGATCCGGCCCGGCCCAAGGCGGGCCTGCGAAATGGCGAAACCCTCACCTTCGGCGCCGATGAGGTTGGTGGCCGGGACGCGCACATCGACGAACTCGATGTCCGCGTGCCCACCGTGGTCGGCGTCGTCGTATCCCAACACGTGCATGCCGCGCAGGATGTGCACCCCTGGCGTGTCCCGGGGCACCAGCACCTGGCTCTGCTGCTGGTGTCTGGCCGCGGTCGGATCAGTCTTGCCCATCACGATCAGGATCGCGCAGCGCGGATCCATCGCGCCGGAGATGTACCATTTGTGGCCGTTGATGACGTAGTCGTCACCATCGCGGACGATGCTGGTCGCGATATTCGTCGCGTCGGAGGAGGCCACATCCGGTTCGGTCATGGCGAATGCGGAACGAATCGTGCTCGCCAGCAGCGGATCAAGCCACCTCCGCTGTTGGTCCGGGGTGCCGAACTGGGCCAGCAACTCCATGTTGCCGGTGTCCGGCGCGGCGCAGTTCAACGCGATCGGGGCCAGAGCCGGGCTGCGGCCGGTGATCTCGGCCAGCGGGGCGTACTGCAGATTGGTCAGTCCGGCACCGCGTTCGCCGGGCAGGAACAAGTTCCACAGCCCCAGCTCGCGGGCCCGAATCTGCAGATCGGCCACGATCGGGGGTGGCCCCCACGCTCCCGGCCGAGCGGCCTGCTGCTGCGCGAAGATCGGCTCCGCCGGATAGATGTGCTCGTCCATGAAGACCAGCAATCGCTGCAGGTAATCGCTGGTGGTGCTGTCGTAACCGAAATCCATCATCGCTCCCGAATGGTGTGAAGGCCCTGCTCGACCAGTGGCTGCACCATCTCGGCGATGCCGTCGAATCCCGGACCGAGAGTTGCGCCGTTCTGGTGACGGAAGTAGACGCCCTCCAGTACCACCGCGAGCTTGAAAGCCGCGAAAGCCCGGTACCAGCGCAGGTTCGAAACATCGCGGCCGGACTTCTCGGCGTATCTGGCGATCAGCTCCTCGGCGGCCGGGTAGCCCGGCACCGCGGAGATCGGGCTGGAGGAATCGCCCGGACCGTCGCCGGCGAGCATCGGCTGATCGGCGTACAGCAGCAGCAGGGCCAGGTCGGACAGCGGGTCGCCCAGCGTCGACATCTCCCAGTCCAGTACTGCGGTGAGGTGCGCCCCGGCCCCGGCGCCGTCGATCAGGACGTTGTCGAGCCGGTAGTCGCCGTGCACCAGGCCGCCGGTACCGCTCTCCGGAATCTGCCGGCCGAGCAGTTCGGCCAGGTCGTTGATTCCGGGCAGGTCGCGGCTGCGCAGGCCGTCGAGCTGACGGCGCCAGGTGCGGAGTTGCCGGGTGTTGAAGCCCTCGGCCTTGCCCAGATCGGCGAGTCCCACTGCATCCGGGTCGACGGCGTGCAACGCGACCAGCGTGTCCACCAGGTCGAAGGTCAAGCGGCGCAGAGTGTCCGGGCCTAGTGCCACGACATCGGCGAGCCGGCGGTAGGCGATGCCTGGGCTCAACTCCATCAGGTAGAAGGGAGCGCCGATGACGGCCGGGTCGGGGCACATCAGTTCGGCGGCCGGCACCGGCACGGCGCTCCGGCGCAGCGCTGAGATCACCCGGTATTCCCGGCTCATGTCGTGGGCCGACGCCTGCACGTGGGCAAGGGGTGGCCTGCGCAGCACGAACCGCCTCGACCCGTCGGTGATGGCGTACGTCAGGTTGGACCGACCGCCGGCCAGCAGCGTCGCCGACAGCTCCCCGTCGAACAGGTCCGGCCGGTGATCGGTCAGATAGTGCTGCAGCGTCGGCAGGTCGATCCCAGCGGCCATCACAGCAGCCCGGCGCGCTCTATGGACTGCTGTAACCGGTTCATCCCGGCCAGCCAGCGATCCGGGTCGCTTGCTCGCCGCAAGGCATAGTCGGCCACCTCGGCATGCGGCAGGATCAGGAAGCCATCCCCGGTGAGCGCTTGCGCCACGGCCTCGGCGACCTGTTCGGCGCTCGTGGCGGTCGCGCCGAGCACGGATTCACCGAGGTCTCCGGTGGAGTCGAACAGCGGCGTCCGCACGCCCTGCGGGCACAGGCTCTGCACGATGATTCCGCGGTGCGAATACGTGGCCCGCAGCCATTCCGAAAAGGCAAGGGCGGCATGCTTGGTCACCGAATAGGGTGCCGAACCCAGCATGGTCAACAACCCGGCGGCCGAGACCGTGGTGATCAACCGACCGCGGCCACGGTCCAGCCAACCGGGCAGCAGCACGTTGGCGGCGTGTACGTGGGCGAGCACATTGACCCGCCAGGCCAGGTTCCAGGCGTCTTCCGGTGCGGTTTCCGACCCGCCGACGGCGACACCGGCATTGGCGCAGAACAGGTCGACCGGACCGAATCGAGCGGTCGCGGCCTCCACCAGGGACCGGACCTCACCGATCCGGGAGATGTCACCGGCCTTCGCCAGGCCGCCGATCTGGTCCGCAACCTGCTGTGCCGCAACTGGATCGAGATCGTTGACCACGACCATCGCCCCGCCGGCGGCGAATCGACGGGCCATCGCCGCCCCGATGCCGGAGCCGGCGCCGGTGACCACCACGCAGGCACCGCGCAGGTCCAGGGCAGTGCCGTTGGCAGCGGTGTCGTTCACGAGACCTGCACCACGATCCGGCCGGTGGATCGGCCGGCGCCCAGCGCAGCCAGCCCGGCGGGTGCCTGCTGGAACGGCAACACGGTAGAGACCTCCGGCGAGAGTTTGCCCTGCGCCAAGAGTGCCGAAAGCGCTTGTGCCGCTTGCACGATGACTTCGGGAGCGCGGGTTCGGTACAGCCCCCAGTAGACCCCGAGGATGCCGTAGTTCTTGACAAGGGCGTGATTGGCGGCGGCCCGCGGCACCGTCCCGCTGGCGAAACCCACCACCAGGATGCGTCCTTCGAAGGCCACCACCTTGGTCGATGCGGTGAAGGCGTCGCCGCCGACCGGGTCGTAGACGACATCGGCGCCACCCCGGCCGCAGGCGGCCTTCAACGCCGAGATCAGCCCGGCGGCGTCGTAGGCGGATCGGTCGATCACCTCGTCGGCGCCGCTGCGCCTGGCGATTTCGACCTTCCCGGCGCTGCCGACCACCCCGATCACCCTGGCTCCTGCAGCTTTGCCCAGTTGGACGGCCGCGGTCCCCACCCCGCCGGCAGCCGCGTGGACCAGCAAGGTCTCACCCCGCCGCAGTCCGGCCCGACGGTGCAGGGCAACCCATCCGGTTTGGTAGGCGATCGTGAACGCCGCCGCATGCACGTCGTCCAGCGAGTCCGGTGCCGGGCTCACCCCGGCTTCCTCGACGACGGCGTACTCCGCGAGGGCGCCGTGCGGCATGGTTGCCACACCCATCACCCTGGTGCCGGCCGGCAGTGCGGCGGAACCGGCGCCGTCCACGTCACCGCACAGTTCGATGCCGGGCGTGAACGGCAGGTCGGGCTTGTCCTGGTACTGGCCCCGGACCATCAGCGCATCGGGGAAGTTCAGTGCGGCGGCCCGGATCCTGACCAGGAGCCGGCCGGGGCCCGGCTCGGGCACCGGCACGTCCGAGATCGTCATGACCTGTTCGGCCGCACCAAGTTCGGGAACCTGCCAGGCTTTCATCCGATACCTCCGGTGAGGGTGACCCCGCCGTCCAACACGAAGGTCTGACCGGTGATCCAGGATGCTTCGTCCGAGGCGAGAAAAGCTACTGCACTTGCGATGTCACCCGGCTCGCCCAGCCGGCCGAGCGGATACCCGGCCGACACCTGCTCCTCCCGCCCGACATAGAGCGCCTCTGCGAACTTGGTCCTGACCACGGCCGGCGCAACGGCATTGACCCGGATGCGGGGTCCGAGTTCGACGGCCAGACTGGCCGTCAAGTGCATCACCGCGGCCTTGCTGACCCCGTAGAAGGAGATCCCCGGGGCCGGCTTGACACCTGCCACCGAGGCGACGTTGACGATGCTGCCGCCGCGCTCGCCCATTCCGGCCGCGTGGGCCCGCTGCACCCAGGCGAGCGTGCCCAACACGTTCACCTCCAGGATCTTCCTGGCGGCCGCCAACGGCAGATCGACGAGAGCGCCGTAAGCTGGATTGATCCCGGCGTTGTTCACCAGGATGTCCAGCGCCCCGAACTTCTCCGCAAGTGCGACCAGGGTGGCATCCTGGTGCTCCGGGTCGTCGGCCTTGCCGACAAAGGCAACGGCGAAGTCCGGTCCACCCAGTTCCGCCACGGCAGCGTCGAGGGCATCGGCGTTCCTGGCGGTGATCCCCACGCGAGCGCCGTCGGCCACCAACCGGTGAGCGATGGCCAGGCCGATGCCCCGACTGGCGCCGGTGATCAGCGCGACCCGATCGACGAGCCGACGCCCCGTGGTCGGCGTCGCTGGTGCTTCCTGCGGCATGTTCTGCGACTCCCTTGTCGTTGACGGCCAGTGCAACACAGTGCTCAACCCGCGGCTACGGGAGGGTGGAAACTCCGGGCGGGTTGAACCGGCGGCCGGTCACCTTTTCCGAGACGCCCTCACGGTCCAGATAGGCGGTGATACCGCCCAGCCAGAACGGCCAGCCCGCGCCGGTCAGCATGGCCAGGTCGATATCGGCGGCCGCGACCACCACGTGCTCGTCCAGCATCAGGCTCGCCTCCTGCGCCAGGGCGGCCAGTGCCCGGTCGCGGACCTGGTCTCCCGTCGACGGCTTCGCACCCTGCTGCCACAGCGCGGCGATCGCCGGATCCAGCACCTGCTCGCCGGTCTCGGTCCACGACACCAACGTCCGGTGCCCGGCGTCGACGATCCGCCGGAGGTTGTCGCTGACGGTGAAACGGTCCGGGAAAGCCTCGTGCAGGGTCTCGGTGACGTGCAACGCCACGGCCGGGCCCACCAACTGGAGCAACATGATCGGCGTCATCGGCAGGCCAAGCGACGCGAGCGCGGCATCCGCGACCGCCGGATCGGTGCCCTCATCGATGGCGGCGATGATCTCCCCCATGAAGCGGGTCAGCAACCGGTTCACCACGAAAGCCGGAGCGTCGGCGGTGAAAATGGGTCCCTTCTTGAGGATCCCGGCCACGGCCAGTGCGGTCGCCGCGGTCTGCTGCGAAGTCCCAGGCGTCCGCACGATCTCCAACAGCGGCATCACCGAGATCGGGTTGAAGAAATGGAACCCGATGACCCGCTCAGGGTGCTCGAGGTCGGCAGCCATGTCGGTGATGGACAACGACGAGGTGTTGGTGGCCAGCACCGCATCCGGCGAGACGACCTTCTCCAGCCGGGCGAAGACGTCCTTCTTGGCGCCGAGATCCTCGAACACCGCTTCGATGACGAAGTCCGCATCCGAAAAGGCCTGGTAGTCGAGCGATCCGGTGACCAGTGCGGTGAGCCGGTTGGCCTCGTCCCTGCTCATCTTCCGCTGCGCCGCCCGGTCGGCGATCTTCCGGTGAACGCCGCTCAGCCCCTTGTCCAATCGGGCCTGGTCCACATCGGTGAGCACAACCGGGACGTGAAGTCGCTGCGCGAACAGCATCGCGATCTGCCCGGCCATCAGCCCGGCACCGATCACACCGACCTTGGTGACCTTGCGGGCCAGCGACACATCGGGCGCTCCCGCAGGCCTGCGGGCCCGCTTCTGGGTCAGGTCGAACGCGTACAGACCGGCGCGGAACTGCTGGGAGACAATGAGATCGGCCAAGCCGTCCGCTTCCGCCGCCAGCCCCGTCGCCAGATCCGCGGTACGGGACAATTCGATCAACTCCAGCGCCCGGTAGGGGGCAGGTGACGCGCCGTGGGTCCGCATGTCTGCGATGACCCGGCCGCGCTCCAGCGCCGATGTCCACTCGGTGTCGTATTCCGTCGCCGCGTAGTCCTTGCGGGACAGCGCGATCCGGCCGCCAAGAAGGGCAGTCATCCAGGCGAAGGACTGCTCCAGATAGTCGGCGGCATCGATCACCACGTCCACCACGCCCAGCCCGACCGCCTCTTTCGGGCGCATCATATGGTTCTGGTTCAGCGCATTTTCGATGATCACCGTGACGGCGTTCTCCGGCCCGACGATCCTGGGAAGTAACTGGGTACCGCCCCAACCCGGCAGAATGCCCAGGAAGACCTCGGACAGGGCCATCATCGGAGCGTTCGCGGCGAGCGTCCGGTAGTGGCAGGCCAGGGCGAGTTCCACCCCACCGCCGATCGCGGCGCCGTTGACGAAGGCAAATGTCGGGATGGCAGAGTCGTGTAACCGTCGGAAGGTGGAGTGACCGAGAACGGCGGTGGCCCTGGCGGTTTCCCGATCGGTGATGGTCGCGATCTGCGACAGGTCGGCACCCACCGCGAAGACGAACGGCTTCCCGGTAACTGCAATGGCCGCCGGTGACGCCGCAAATGCTGCGTCGAGGGCTTCGTTGAGACTGGCGATCCCGCGCGGTCCGAACGTCGACGGCCGGGTGTGGTCAAGGCCGTTGTCCAGCGTGATCAGGGCGACTTTGCCGGCCACGCCTGGAATGTCGAGCAGCCGGAGCCGGGAAGTGGTGACCACCTCGTCCGGTGCCGCCGATGCGGGGGCGTGCGCGGCCATGGTTGTGCTGGTCATTTCTGGCTCCCGACGGACGCTGCGGCCTGGGTGTGGGCGGGTACGGCAGGCGTGCCCGGATCGAAGTGCGGGTTCTCCCAGATGACAGTGCCGCCCATGCCCAGACCCACACACATGGTGGTGAGGCCATAGCGGACATCGGTCCGCTGGGCGAATTCACGGGCCAGCTGAGTCATCAACCGGACGCCGGACGAGGCCAGCGGGTGCCCCATCGCAATGGCGCCGCCGAACGGATTCACCCTGGCATCGTCGTCGGCGATCCCGAAATGGTCGGTGAAGGAGAGCACCTGGACCGCGAAGGCCTCATTGATCTCGATGATGCCGATGTCCTCGATGGTCAATCCGGCCTTCTTCAGGGCCTTCTCGGTCGCCGGGATGGGGCCATCGCCCATGGTCTCCGGCGCGACTCCGGCGTAGGCGAAGGACACCATGCGCATCCGAATCGGCAACCCGAGCTCCTCGGCGACCTCAGCGGCCACCAACAGTGCCCCGGTGGCCCCGTCGGTCAGGCCGGAAGCGTTGCCTGCGCTCACCCGCCCGTGCGGGCGGAAGGGTGTGCGCAGGGTCTCCAACGCCGTCAGGGTGGTGCCGGGACGAGCAAGTTCGTCGCTGGTGGCCAGGCCCCAGCCCTGCTCGACCGATCGGGTGGCCACCGGCACCAGATCCGGGGTGATGTTGCCGGCGGCCAGGGCGGCCGCGTACTTGTCCTGGCTGGCCACCGCGTAGGCGTCGGCGCGCTGCTTGGTCAGGTGCGGGTACTTGTCGTGCAGGTTCTCCGCGGTGTTGCCCATGTTCAGCGCGGCTCCGTCGACCAGTCGGTCGGAGATGAACCGGGGATTGGGATCGGCCCCGGCGCCCATCGGGTGGTGGCCCATGTGCTCGACTCCACCCGCGATCACCACGTCGTAGCCACCGGCCACGATGCCGGAGGCGACGGTGGTGACGGCGGTCATTGCGCCGGCACACATTCGGTCGATGGCGAAGCCCGGGACCGACTGCGGGAGGCCGGCCAGTATCGCGGCGGTCCGACCGATGGTCAGGCCCTGGTCGCCGGTCTGGGTGGCCGCTGCGATGGCAACCTCGTCGATCCGCTCCGGCGGCAACTCGGGGTGTCGACGCAGCAACTCCCGGATGACCTTGACGACCATGTCGTCGGCCCTGGTCTGGGCGTACTGCCCCTTGTCGCCGGCCTTGCCGAACGGCGTGCGGACTCCCTCCACGAAGACGACGTCGCGAAGCGTCCTCGGACGGGCGGTGGAAGGTGTGCCGACGTCGGATTCTTCCGGCGCCGACATCGATTCCTGAACTGTCACAACGGCTCCCTGTCATCGGATCCGGCGCACCGGGACGGCGTCGATGCCGGTGTTGGAATGTTACCGGAAAAGCTACTGGCCGGTAACATGCGCCGCTGATGCCACCGATGCCGCCGATGGCAGTTCGGCGGGCCTGCCCCGGGAGCTGACGGCTACCGTGTCCGGCTACTGCGGAACGGCGTCCAGTGCGGTTCGCAGGTCGGGGGAGGTCAGCTCGACCTGCCACTGCCTGGCCCCGCCGGCCAGCAGCGCGGCCGGCAGATCCGACCCGTCGGGTGGTGACCACATGACGCGCCGAACCAGGTCGGGGGAGATCAGGTTCTCCACCGGGACCGTCACCTTCGCGGACAGCGCGGCGAGGGCCGCCCTGGCGGAGACAAGCCGGGCTGCTGCCGCTGGGTCCTTGACCGCCCATTTCGCCGGGGCGGGCGGACCGTCACCCGGCGGGGCCGACGCCGGCAGTTCGGCGGCGGGCCGTGTCATCGCCCGCTGGATCGCGTCCCACCAGGTCGCCGCCTGACGCCGCTGGATCCGCCCGGCGAACACCGGCAGGGACACCAGCGCGTCGGCCGTCGCGGGTCTGGCCGTGGCCGCGGCCACGATCGCGGTGTCGGGCAATACCCGGTGGGGGGCCAGATCACGCCGGCGGGCCAGGTTGTCCCTGGCGAACCAGAGTTCTCTGACGATCGCCAGCACGCGCCGGTCGTGGATCCGGTGGATTCCCGAGGTGCGGCGCCATGGATCGATCCTGGGCGTGGCCGGCGGCGCGGCGACAATGGCCGCGAACTCCTCGCGCGCCCACTCGAGCTTGCCCTGCGACTCGAGCAGGTCTTCCATGGCATCGCGCAGTTCGATCAGTACTTCTACATCGAGGGCTGCGTAGGTGAGCCAGGCCGGCGGAAGGGGTCTGGTCGACCAGTCCGCTGCGCCGTGACCCTTGGCCAGACCCAGTCCGAGCATCTGCTCGACCAACGGTCCGAGTCCGACCCGGGGGAGTCCGGCAAGCCGTCCGGCCAACTCGGTGTCGAACAGCTTTCGGGGCCGCATGCCCACTTCGGCAAGACAAGGGAGGTCCTGACTGGCCGCGTGCAGCACCCATTCCGAAGCCGAGAGGGCACCGTCGAGTACGGACAGGCTGCCCAGCGGGATCGGGTCGAACAGCGCGGTCCCCACGTCCGGCCGTCGCAACTGCACCAGGTAGGCGCGTGATCCGTAGCGGAAACCGGAGGCGCGCTCGGCGTCCAGTGCGACCGGCCCGGATCCCTGTCGCAGACGTCGAGCCCAGTCGGCCAGCTGCACCGGATCGACAATCGTCCCGATGTTCCCGCCGCGCGGGACCAGTAGTGGAGTGACCCGGCCGGCCGTTTCGGTCGACGATTCGCCCGAACCTGCGGACGGCGGTGGTGCCTCCGTGGTCTGCACCGCGACAGTCTGCCCGAACGCCGGATCCGCTGGGACGGGGTCGACCGCGGTGTCGGGAATCTGGTTGTTCAGAACTACTCGCCGCAGGTCAGGAGATCACGCCGGCACGCATCGCCAAAGCGACCATGTGCGCGCGATCCCCGGTACCGAGCTTGCGGCCGATACGCGCCAGATGGCTTTTCACGGTCAGTGCCGACAGGCTGAGCTCGTCGCCGATCCACTTGTTCGACCTGCCGTCCGCAACCAACCTGATGACCTCGATCTCGCGGGAGGACAGATCGTGGATCGAACTCGGGATGTTGGCAGCGGCGGGGTTGGCCCGCCGACCGATCAGCACCCCGTTCACGCCGGCGCCGACCGCATCGATGACTGGTCCGATATCTGCGGTCGGCGCCAGTGCGAGTACGCGAGCCCAGCCGGCGCCGCGGAGCGTGTTGATGATGCGGCCGGCGTCGTGCCCGGTGAGCAGGCTGATCAGGGCAAGATCGCCCACCACGCCGCGTTCGGTGAGTTCTTCTACACCTGCCAGGGAGGTCGTCGGGATGACCCGGCCGATGCCGACCTCGATCAATCCGGCCTGAAGGGTGTCGCGCGTCGCCCGATCGGGATCAACCAGTAACACTGTGGCCGCTCGGAGCGAATTGGTCATTGAGTCCCGCAGAGGGGCCCGCTGAGCAGGGAGTGAACCCACCCCGAGTGGTAACTCATCGGCTCGACGCATCGAATTTTCATCGATACCGAGAGTTGAGGTACTCACCTGTCTGCCTCCCGAGGCAAATGCATCGTGTCTGTACTGCACGTTTGACCCTGTCGTAGTGACCCCGAGGGATCGGTGGGCGCCCGTGTTCAGGAGCCAGCTTGCGGCTGGACGCTGCGTGTCCGGCGTGTAATCAGTCTCTGCCCTTGCTACTCGAACGGTCAAGCACACGATGTGCTTCAAAGTTGACCATCAGTAATCGAATCTAACGTACGTTCGGGGTAGCGGGCCGTCCGATCGCCACGACACCCTCCGGCGGCAGGCCCGCAGCGATGGCCAAGAGCTCGGCGAAGGCCGACAAATGGTGGCCGACCTGCTCGTCGGTCGCTGTCCAGGAGGCACGTAACTCCAGGTCATCGGTCCTACCAGGTCCGGCGATGTCGCCGAACCGAGTCGACGAGGTCGATGTCACGGTCCCGCCCAGGGCGGTGAATGCCGACTCGGACAATTCCAGACAATCAGTGAGCCAACTCCACGCCACGTCGGGCAGAAGTGGATCCCGGGCGATTTCGTCATCGACTTCAGCCGTAAGGAAGATTACGATACGAAGAGTCCCATCCCAAGCTGTTACGCCATCTGGGTCATACAGGAGTATCAAACGGCCTGACGCCGATTCTGGCCTCTCCCCACCCCACATCACCGACGCGGAGATCGCATGACTCCAGGGGGCCAGCCTGGTGGGAGCAGGCAACTCTCCGAGTTCTATCTCGGGCCGGATCCGTACCAGGGCGAGTTGATCGAGGGCGGCCCGAAACGCCGCGGGAGCGATCTGATCGGCCGAGGTGGTCATGATCGCTGACACTACGACCGGACGCCGACAAACCACCGGCTCCCACGCCGCCCTCGGACTAGGCGTCGGTAGGTTCCAGGCGGAGCGAGACCGAATTGATGCACCAGCGCTCATCGGTCGGAGTCTGGTATCCCTCTCCGGCGAAGACGTGCCCTAGGTGCGAGTCGCAACCAGCGCAACGGACTTCCGTTCGAACGGAGCCGAAACTCCGGTCGGTCAGCAGGACCACGTTGTCTGCATCGGAAGGCGCGTAGAAACTGGGCCAGCCGCAGTGCGAGGCGAACTTGGCGTCCGACCTGAACAATTCCGCGCCGCAAGCCCGGCAGTGGTAGACGCCGGTGGTGGTGGTGTCGGTGTATTCGCCGGTGAACGCCGGCTCGGTTCCCGCCTTGCGCAACACGCGGTAGGCGGCGGGATCAAGTTCGGCCTGCCACTGGGCGTCCGACTTGACAACTTTTTGGGGTGCGCTCATGCCATCGAAGATACCTGTGTCGTGGGGGTGCGCACCTGCTCATGGCGGACACAGGGTGCCGTTGGCCGGGACGGTGCCGTTGAGCAGATAAGAGTTGACTGCGGTCGTCACGCAACGGCTCGTCGGGTACCCGCCGTGCGTGCCCGACTGCCAGGACAGCAGCGTCGCCGAATCCAGTTGGGCTGTCAGCGAGCGCACCCCGGCGTACGGCGACGTTGGGTCGTCGACCGCGCCCACCACCAGGATCGGTGGCGCCCCGGTCGCCGTCAGCGGCCCCAGTGCGCTTTCCGGCGCCGGCCAGGACGAACACACACCGACCAGTCCCAGCAGAAACGGCCCGAACAGCGGGGCGGCGGGGCGGACGGCCGCGACCGCGGCGTTCAACCTGGACCCGCTCAGTCGCTGAGTGGAGTCGTTGCACTGGTAGACCAGCCGCCCGGCCTGCTGCTGCTCGACGTTGTCCGCGCCCAGCGACGCCTGCAGTGCGGCCGCCACCGGATCGAGGTCACCACGGTTGGCCGCGGCGAGCGCTGCCGCCAGACCGGGCCAGCCCGCTGGACTGCCGAGTTCGCCGGCCAGGGCGAGCAGGATGCTGCCGCCGGTGATGTATCCGTCCGTGCTCGCGGCACCACGGTCGCCGAGCCGGCTGATCAGACTCTTCACCGCCCCGGCCGGGTCGCCACCCAGCGGGCAGCCGCCGGCGAACGTCTGACATGCGGCGGCAAACGACAGCAATGCCTTCTGCTGGGCGGCCGCGGTCAAAGCGGCCTGCCGCTCCACCGGCAACGATGGATCGGACGGTCCATCAAGGACGGCAGCGCCGATACGGCCTGGATAGCGGTCGGCGTAGACCGCGCCGAGGGTGGCGCCGAACCCCTGCCCGACGACGTTGATGGTGCGCACGCCCAGTGCGGCCCGGACAGTATCGATGTCGTCGGCGGCCGGCACCGTGGAGTAGTCCGACAGGTCGGGCCCGACCATGTCACCGCAGTCGAAGGTCAGGGTGCGGGAGAGGCCGGCCAGCAGGGCGGCGGCGGTGGTAGTGGTGGGGTCGGCGCCCAGTGACAGCAGAGCGCTGGAACTCTTGCCGCTGACACAGTCGATCGGCACCGAGTCACCGGTGCCGCGCAGGTCCATCACGATGACCGAGAAGCGCGCGAGAACCTCCGCGGGCAGGACGCCGGCGACCGACGCAACGTGTTGCGTGCCGTTTTCGCCCGGAGCGCCGGACAAGACCAGCAGCGGCGGAGCGTTCGCGGGTGTGGTGGCGGCGCGAGCTCTGGTCACCGAAATGGACAGGACTCCCGATCCGTTGTTGGTGTACGACTTCGGGACTACCACCTGCCCGCACTGCACGGCGAAACGGTCGCCGGTAGCTGGGTCGATGTTCTTGATCTGTGCCGGGCACTCGGACCAGCTGATCGGGTCGGAGGTGCGGCCCGGTCCCCCGGGCCCGATGGGCATGGCGGAGGTCGACGTCGTCGCCACGCCGGTCCCGGGCGCGCCCGAGGTGGCCAGCGGCGGGCGGTTGGACGGGCCAACCGTGCAGGCGATCAGGACGGCGGCCGGCGCCACGATCACTGCGATGGCCCTCGCGGCACGACGGGAAAGGCGGGGTCGTGGGCGATCGGCTGCTCGCGCCGTCAAAGGGTGGCCCGGGCGTAGCGGCTGAACAGGTGACCGCCCTCCAGGTGCAGCGTCTCGAGCCGCCAGCTGACCGGGCGCGGTAGTTGAACGACGCCCAGCAGCGTCGCCGGCCCGGCACCGAGCGTCATGGGCGCAGTCGTCATGCACAGCTCGTCGAGCAGGTCGGCGGCGATCAACCGGCCGAGAAGGCCGGGACCTCCTTCGCAGAGCACCCGGTGGAAGCCGAGATCAGCCAGCGCCGAGATCGCCAGGGCCAGATCGACCGTCCTGGCACCGGCGTCGATCACCGTTGCCGGGAACCCGGCCATCCGCTGCGCCCCGGCAGTGGTGGTGATCACGATCGGCGGAACCTCGTTGTGGGTGAAGATGCCCAGATCGGCGTCCAGACCGCGGCCACTCACCACGGCGACTCCGGGTGGAGCACCCAGTCCCCACCGGTGCCGCCGGGCCAGTCGATCGGCGTCGAGCCGGATGCCACCGTAGCCCTCCGCCCGGATGGTGCCGGCGCCGACCAGCAGCACGTCTGACAAGTCCCGGAGAACGGCGAACAACCGCTGGTCAGCGGCGCTGCCCAGCGGGGCGGATTTTCCGTCGACAGCGATGCCGGCATCGATGGAAGCGACCATATTGGCGCGCACGATCGGACGGTCGGATACCTGCCGGGGCCAGGCGTAGGCGGTTGCCAGGGCGTCGTCGTCGGGTGAGTCGAGGTGGTCCGGGTAGCAGCGCTGCACCCACCCATCCCATCACGCCCGGACCTGGGAGCCACGGCTGTGCGGTGTATCTCTCTGCCCATCGGCCTCTCCTTGCCGGTTGCCGCCTGCGGGTTCTCTAGGCTGCTGCTTCGTGTCCCTGGATCATCTCGTCGATGTGATGCCCTACGTCAGCCCTGATCAACTGGTACAGGGTCTGGTGCCCCCGCGACGGTTCGGCGAGGTCCGCTTCAGTACCTACCGGCCGGATCCATCGGAGAAGTCCCAACGCGAGGCGCTCGCCGCACTGGCAACCATCTCCGAGACCATCGCCGCTCCGCCGAAGAAGGGCTGGTTTCGCAGGTCCGCCGTGGTCGAGCCGGCCGGCTTCTACCTGGACGGCGGTTTCGGCGTCGGGAAGACCCACCTGCTGGCCTCGCTCTGGCACGCGGTGCCGGGACCGAAGGCCTACGGTACCTTCGTCGAGTACACCCACCTGGTCGGCGCCCTCGGATTCGCCGAGACGGTGAAGCGTCTGTCCGCTCACCGGCTCGTGGCGGTCGACGAGTTCGAATTGGACGATCCGGGCGACACCATGCTGATGACGAGGTTGTTGGGTCAGTTGTCCGAAGCCGGTGTGTTCCTGGCCGCCACCTCCAACACCCTGCCGGACAAGCTCGGCGAGGGTCGCTTCGCCGCCGACGAATTCCGCCGCGAGATCCAGGGCCTGTCCGAGCGGTTCTCCACCCTGCGGATCGACGGACCGGACTTTCGGCACGCCGGCCTGGCCCAAGCCCCGCGGCCGATGTCGGACACGGCGTTGCTTGCAGTGGCCGGTCACACCTCCGGCGCGACCTTCGATTCGTTCGACGCGCTGACGGCGAAACTGGCCAAGCTGCACCCGTCGACGTACGGGAAACTGGTGGAAGGCGCCACCGCCGTGCATATTTCCCGAATCCGGCCGCTCCCGGACCAGGGCGCTGCCCTGCGCTGGGTGGTGCTGATCGACCGGCTGTACGACCGCACGATTCCGGTACGCGCCTCCGGCCTGCCACTGGACGAGCTGTTCACCCCGGAGATGCTGCGCGGCGGGTACCGCAAGAAATACCTGCGTGCCACCAGCAGAATCCTGGCGCTTGCCCGCGAAGGCACAGCACCGGCGGGCGACGGCAGGTGAATCCGATGTCCGGACCAAACCGACCTCAGGCGGAGCGGATCTCGTTGATCACCTCGGTCAGGGTGTCGACGGCGAGGTCGAGTTCCGACCTGGTGATGACGATCGGAGGAGCAAACCTCAGGGTGGTCTGATGGGTTTCCTTGATCAGGATTCCGCGCCGGGCCATCTCCTCGCTGATCGCCCGTCCGGCGCCTACCTCCGGGGCGAGCTGAACGCCGGCCCAGAGGCCCCTTCCGCGTACCTCGGCGACCCCGTGTCCGATCAGCTGGTTCAGCCGGGCATGCAGGTGGGTGCCGAGTTCGGTTGCCCTGTCCTGCATCTCGCCGGTGGCCAGCAACTTGATGACGGCTCGGCCGATGGCGCAGGCCAACGGGTTCCCGCCGAAGGTCGAGCCGTGCTGGCCCGGCTGCAGCACGCCGAGGACGGAACGCTTCCCGACGACCGCCGACACCGGCATGATGCCGCCACCGAGGGCCTTGCCCAGGGTGTAGAGGTCGGCCTTGACGCCCTCGTGGTCGAGAGCGAGCAGGGCTCCGGTCCGGCCGAGCCCGGACTGGATCTCGTCGGCGATGAACAGCACATTGTGCAGGTCGCAGAGCCGGCGGACCTCCGCGAGGTATCCGGGCGGTGGCACCAGTACACCGGCCTCGCCCTGGATCGGCTCCAGCAGGATGGCCGCGGTGTTCGGGGTGATGGCAGCGCCAAGTGCTTCGATGTCGCCGTATTTCACACCGATGAACCCCGGTGTGTAGGGCCCGTAATCGGCGGTGGCCACCGGGTCGTCCGAGAACGAGATGATGGAGAGGGTCCGGCCGTGGAAGTTGCCGCCCGCCGTGATGATCTGCGCCTGGTTCTCCGGGACGCCCTTGATCCGGTAGGCCCACTTGCGGGCCACCTTCAACGAGGCCTCGACTGCTTCCGCGCCGGAGTTCATCGGCAGTACCATCTCGGTGCCGGTCAGCTCGGCGAGTTCCTGGCAGAACAGACCCAGTTGGTCGTGGTGGAACGCCCGCGAGGTCAGCGTGACCCGTTCCAACTGCTCCTTCGCGGCCGCGATCAGGGCCGGGTGCCCATGGCCGAAGTTGAGCGCCGAATACCCGGCGAGCATGTCCAGATAGCGCCGACCGGCGACATCGGTCACCCAGGCCCCCTCGGCCTCGGCGATGACCACGGGCAGCGGGTGATAGTTGTGCGTGCACCAGGTGTCGTCCAAGTCCAGATAGAACTGGGGGTCACTGCTGGCATTTGTGCTGGTCACGTATCGGTCCTCTGCTCTGTTGTTCCCTTTGGCGGCTCCAGTGGAGAGCCTACGGCCGCCGGGAAGCCCATGCCGGCGCCGGGAAGCCTGTTCAATCGTGACCGATCGCGTGGGAAAGTGGCCCATGGCATCCAAGAAGTCGTCCGCGAAAAAGGCAGCCCCGAAGAAGCATTCCTCGACAAGGGTCGATCGCCACGACGTCGCGGAGCAGATGACAGCGCTGCAGGACAGCGCCAGCAAGGCCCTGTCATTGCCCGGCGGCAAAGTGGACCTCGGTTCGATCGACACAGCCGGTACGCCCGTCGGGCCGAACCAGAAGCATGAGGCGCAACGGCTGATGGTCCCGATAGGCGCCGAGCTGGCCGCGCTGCAGGAGAAGCTGGTGGCCGAGGCGATTCGGGGCGGCCGGCGGAGGGTGCTGCTGATCTTGCAGGGTATGGACACCTCCGGCAAGGACGGCGTGGTCAAACACGTCCTCGGCCTGGTCAATCCGGCAGGTGTGCACCTGACTTCGTTCAAGAGGCCGACTCAGGCGGAACTGTCCCACGATTTCCTCTGGCGGATCGCCAGCCAGGTGCCGCAGCCAGGCCAGATCGGCGTGTTCAACCGGTCCCAGTACGAGGACGTGCTGGTCGTCCGGGTGCACGACCTGGTGCCCCGGGAGGAGTGGTCGACGAGGTACGCCAAGATCAATGCCTTCGAGCGGCGGCTCGTTCGGGAGGGCACCGTGATCGTCAAGTGCTTCCTGCACATCTCCAAGGACACGCAGCGGGAACGACTGGCAGCGCGACTGGACGACCCGACCAAGTACTGGAAGTACAACCCGGCCGACCTGACCGAACGCGGATATTGGAGCCAGTACCAGGAGGCGTATGCAGAGGCCCTCCGCCGGTGTAACACGGTCGGCGCGCCCTGGTTCGTGGTGCCGTCCGACCGCAAGTGGTACCGCAACTGGGCAATCGCGTCCCTGCTGCTGGAGACCTTGCGCCAACTCGATCCGCACTACCCGCCCGCCGATTTCGACGTCGCCGTGGAGCGGACGCGATTGGCCGAGTCGTGATGTCGGCCGGTTCGCGGTCGATCCCGGTGGAACAGCCGGCCCCGGCCATTGGGACAATGGCCGGGTGATACCTGCAGCGTCCGACTGGACGATCCTGGTGCCGCTCAAGTCGACCACCCGGGGCAAGAGCCGGCTCGACGTACCCGCCGACCTGCGGCGGCAGTTGGCTCTGGCGATGGCTCTTGACACCGTCTCCGCCGCCGCCGCCTGCGCTCCGGTGGTGGCGGTGGTGGACGACGAGAGCGATGCTGCTGTCCTCGCCCGGATCAGCGGGGTCCGGGTGCACCTGACCAGTGTCAGCGGATTGAACGAGTCGATCCGGGACGGGCTGAAGGCACTACCCGGGCTCAGCCGGCGGCCGACGGCCGGCCGTCCCGGAGTGACCGGGAAGGTCGCGGTGCTGCCGGGTGACCTGCCCAGCCTGCATGCGGGCGAGCTCGGCCAGGTACTGGAACGGTGTGCCCGACATCGGTTCTCCGTGGTCGCCGACCACCAGGGCGTTGGCACCACCCTGCTCGCAGCGACCGATCTCGGATCGCTCGAGCCGCAGTACGGCCCGGAATCGTACCGGCGTCACCGCCAGTCAGGCGCCGCCGCCATCGAACTGCCGTCCGGCTCGAGCCTGCGCTGGGACGTCGACGTCGTGGTCGATCTCGACGCTGTCTCCGGGTCCTTCACCCGCGGAGCCCTGGCGGCGTACGCATCAGAAGGGTAATGGGACTGATCGGCCTGCGGTGTTACCGTCGAAACGTGTACCGAAAATTCCTCCGACCCGGGTGGATAGTCGGGCATCTGATGGTCGTGCTGGCCGTCCTGGTCTGCCTTCGGCTGGGCTTGTGGCAGTGGCACCGCACCCGGGAAGCCAGCGGCACCGTGCAGAATCTGGGTTACGCGGTGCTGTGGCCCGTTTTCGGCGGTGCCTTCATCTACATGTGGTTCCGGTTCCTGCAGTTGGAACTGCTCAAAGATCAAGAGGACGACGCCGAACTGACCAGAATGGCATCCGGGGTGGAAGCCGCAGGTCCCCTTGACGTTGCCCGGGCGGGGAGCTCGCCCGAAGTCGCCACTGTCACATCAACCTTTGAGCCGGGTGCGCCGGCCCAGATGGATCTCACGCGCACCGACGTAGTCTCGGATCAGGCCGCGGCCGTGATCGGCGAGGCGCGTGCTGTCGAGGCGATTGCCGGCGTGGTGGACGAGCCGGTTTCAGCCGCGGCGCAAGCGGTTCCGTCCGTTTCTCGGCGTACACCGTCGCGGGGCTACACGGTCGCCGTCTCGACCGTCGGTGATGAAATTGAAGACGAAGAACCCGAACTGGCCGCGTACAACCGTGCACTGGCCGCCTTGGCCGAAAAGGACCACCGCCGTGCCCGCTGAACCCGCCTCTGCCGACTCCGCCCCGCGCGCGGCGAGCCCCGCGCCGGGCATGCCACCCAAGGTGAAGGCTGCCCTTGGCCGGTATCGGATAGCGGCCTTCATCGTCGGATACGCGCTGATCGTGCTGTGCGTCACCATTGTCATGAAGTACGTCTTCGACGTTCCCAATGCCGTGGTGATCTGGGGACCGATCCACGGCGTGCTGTACATCGGTTATGTGCTGCTGGCCTTCGATCTTGCCTACAAGGACCGTTGGTCACTCAAGGGCACCCTGGGCGTGCTGCTGGCCGGCGTCATCCCGGGGGTCTCCTTCGTGGCGGAGCGAATCGTGCACCGCAAGGTCGAGGCCCGGGAGAAGGTCTGAGGGGTCCGCGGCCGGCGCGGGGGCGCCGCACACCCGGGGTAGCTGCACCCGTCAGCGACGGATCCAGCCGCGAAGGTGCTCGGCCATCCTGGCGGACCACATGTCGGAGAACGCCAGCTCGGAGGCGACGGCTCTGGACTGCTGCAGGGCGTGTAGACGGCCGATGGTGAACGCATTCTCACCGTCGAGGTGCATGCGCACGCCGATCGCCCGCAGAGTGACCCTGGTCACCACGCTGTCCTGATGCTCGCCGAGGGTCTCCTGCAGATCTGCGGCTGCCGCGGCCAGCGCCAGCGCCGATTTGCCCAGAGTCGGTTCGGCGGCCTCGGCGGCGTACCTGACGCGTTTGGCAGCCTTGCGAATCTCGTGCAGCCAGGGATCCCGGCTTTCGCCGACTTCCGGTTCACCCAATGACACCAGGGCGTACAGGGTCTTGCAGGCGTGCTGCACCCGCTGCAGCAACGCGGGCCGGGCCTTGCCCGTGGCCAGATCGGTGAACGGGGGAGCGGCGATGAGCGTGTTGAGCGAGTCCAGCAACTGGAAGTACCGCGCCGAATCGAGCGCACCGAGCAGGGCGTCGTGCGCGGTCCGGTAGTCCGACTGCAACTCGGCCTCGATGCGTTCGGCCACCGGTCCCAACACGAGATCGCCCGGCTCGTCGGCCACTGCCTGTTCCAGGTGCATGCGCTGTACCTCGGCGTCGCGTGCACCCCCCAGCATGGTGGCCAGCCACTTCAACTCCCCACGCAGAGGATCGGTCACCGCCCGCTCGACCAGTGGCCGAAACGTCGACAGGGCGCTTCGCAGCCTCCGGGTTGCCACCCGCATCTTGTGTACGGCGTCCGGCTCGCTGCCCCTTGCCGCGCTGTCCAGCCCCATGATGACGGTCACCTGCTCGGTCAGGTAGGCGCCCAGGACCGCGCCCGCCGCGCTGCGATCGGTCAGCTTCGATCGGACCGCCGGCCGGCCGGCCGGTTGCCGGTCGAGTGCGTGGTGAATCTTCGACGGCCACATCGACCGTCGTGCCCCGGACTTGGTGAACAGCTGGTCGACTGCTGCCAGCAGTTTCCGTCCCCCGTCGTTGAGCTCGATCTGCCACTCTCGCCAGCTGCTCAGGATTGCCTCGCCGGGTCGTTGATTGGCGTGGGCCGTAACGACGTCGTCGCAGACCTCGGCCAGCACTTTGCCGGCCTCACCGACCAGCCGGTGAACCTGCCGGCGGGTGGACAGCGTCGCAACCGGGATCAGCTGCTGATGTCGGACCCATGCGGTGAGCCGACCGGACAGCTCCGCGGGCACTCCCGCCGTCGCCTCTTCCAGCGGTTCACCGATCTCCGATCGATCGTCGCCACCCAGTGGAAGCTTGAGCAGCCAGCCGGTATCGGCTCCACCGGTCCGGCGCCGCAGGGTGATCCCGGCGTCGGCCAGAACCAGGTCGGGAGTATCGTAGTAGACCGACTCCAGCTCCGATTCCTGCACCGCAGCAACGAAGACCACCTTCGGCAGCCGCGTCATATGCGGCAGGGCGACACCGGTGGCCACGTCGTACTTCCGCTGCATCTCGAGATGTTCCGATGTCATCTGCTCGGTCTACCAGAGCAGACGCAGTACGCACAGACCCGGAAAGCAGACAGAAAGAGAAGCTTCGGAGGCGATCGGCCGCCGTTACTGACCGGAACAGTCTGCGACAGTAAATGGTCCAAATGGGATTCGGCTATCAAGATTGGCGGTATTTTCCTGCGCTTAGTGACGTCAGCGTCCCCGATCGGGGAGGCACGGTTTCAGCCGGGTTCCTTTTACATCCTTGCGCATATGATTCGCACATGGCCATGTCCGCTCATCATTTGAAAATGCCGTGGGAGGCCACCGGTGATGTCGAGGGCGGCTATTTTGATCCGGCTTCCGGTCGTTGGTTCGTGGTCGCCCGACCGGCGGATGCGCCCCGATTGTGGTCGGCCTACATCGAGGGTGCGTGGCGTACCTACCGCGAGCACGGGGTCGAGGGTGCCGTCGACTTCGACGAAGCCGGTGACGGCAGATCGACATCGCTGTTCTTCGCGGCGGTGGAGGCCGACGGAAGCGTCGTCGGCGGTCTTCGTGTTCAGGGTCCCTACACCCACGTGGAGCAGGCTTATGCGCTCCGGGAATGGGCCGGTCGCAAAGGGACGGCGGAGCTGCGCCGTCAGATCGGACGAAGGATAGCCGAAGGGGTTGTCGAGATAAAGGCGGTGTGGGTCGATCCCGACGCCGATCGGCGTGGTGAGCTCACAGCCGCGCTGGCTAGGGCCTTCGTGCACTCGCTGGAGCTGATGGACGTTCGCTACGCGTTCTGCACAGCCGCATCCCACGCGGTGCCGCGTTGGCAGTCCAGCGGCGGCGTCGTCAGTGCGGATGTCCCGGCGGTGGCGTACCCCGACGAGCGGTACGAGACGCGCCTGATGTGGTGGGACCGCCAGGATGTGTTCCAGCGACTGGATGCCGACCAGATTCCGTTCGTTCTGGGGGAGTCCGACCAGCTGTTCCGACAACCGCTGCCCGCCGCCCCTTCGGTGGCCTGATGACCGCAGGCGCAATCGCGAAGCTGACAGTGGACGCCGAAACGCACACGGCGGTGCTGTTGCGCGATGACGACGACGAGGATCGAGCCGCGCTGGCGACCTTGCGATCGCAGCCTGACCTGGTCATCATCGATCATGCCGACGGGACGACGCAGGAGTTGGCGGACCTGCTGCCACCGGTCGATGTTTCGGTGTCCGGTGAGTCCCGTCGATGGGTGTGGTACCCGTGGCGGCGGACTCTGGTGTCAGTGCCCGGCCCGCTTTCGTTCCGGAAACTGCGGCTGGACCGCAATCGCAACAAGATCACCGCCGCCGAACAGGAGAATTTCGGCCGGCTCAGCATCGGTGTCGTCGGGCTGAGCGTCGGGCACTCGATAGCGCACACACTGGCGATGGAGGGCCTCTGCGGCCGTCTGCGGCTGGCTGACAACGACACCATCGCCCTGTCCAATTTGAACAGAATTCCGGCCACCGTGTTCGATATCGGGATCAACAAGGCAATTGTGGTGGCACGTCGAATTGCTGAGCTCGACCCGTATCTGCTGACCGAGACTTTCACCACCGGTCTGACCGAGGAGTGTATGGACCAGTTCTTCGACGGACTTGATCTGGTGATCGAAGAATGCGACTCGCTGGACATGAAGTTGCGGGTACGCGAGGAGGCGCGAGCCCGGCGGATACCTGTCTTCATGGAGACCAGCGATCGGGGTCTGTTCGACGTCGAGCGGTTCGACCAGGAGCCGACGCGAGAGGTGTTCCACGGATTGATCGGTGACCTCGACCCGGCGTC
This sequence comes from Mycobacteriales bacterium, assembly GCA_038229825.1. GTDB lineage: Bacteria > Actinomycetota > Actinomycetes > Mycobacteriales > Nakamurellaceae > Nakamurella. The sequence continues at coordinate 6,942 of JBBROB010000010.1, read as the reverse complement.
ACTCCGCGGTCTGTCCACGCATGACAAGGCGCCGGTGGTCATGCGCATCCTGCAGGCCGTCGACCTGTCGCCTCGGATGGCCGCGTCGATGGTGGAGATCGATCGGACGGTGTCGACCTGGCCGCAGCTGGGTGGCGACGTGCAACTCGGGGGTGCGACCGTCGCGGCCGCAGTCCGCAGGTTCGGCCGCGGAGACGAGCTGCCGTCCGGTCGGGTCCGCTTCGACCTCGATCGGGTGCTCGAAGGTCTCGCCGCCGGCCTCGCAGACCCGCACCCGGCCATCGCGAGCCCGGTCGACATAGATCTCACCGAACAGGTTCCGACATCTCCGGTCGAAGCCGTCGTCCAGGCCGTTCGACTGGCGCCCTCCGGCGGAAACAGCCAGCCGTGGAAGGTCTTCGTCTCACCCGCCGGGATCGAGATTCGAATCGTGCGGCAACGCACTTCGGCGATGGACGTCGCGTTTCGCGGTAGCTACGTCAGCATCGGGGCCGCCGCCTTCAACGCTCGGGTGGCCGCCGCACGGTTTGGGATGCGGGCCACGATCACCGAATTCGCCGAGGGCCCGGAGTCGGACTTGCTGGTCTCCATCGCCCTGGCCACCGTGCCCGCCGGCGACGCCGATCCGAGGCTGGCGCAGATGTACGCCGCAATGATTCATCGGATCACCAATCGGAACATCGGACGGCGGCGCGAACTCGGTCGGGAATGGGTGCTCGGGCTGCAGAGCGATGCGGCAGCTGACGGCGCTCGACTGCATCTGGTCACCGATCAGGCCCGTGTCTCCGACTTGGCGGACATCCTCGCCGAATCCGACCGATTCCGATTCCTGACGCCCCAACTGCACCAGCAGATGACCAGCGAGCTCAGGTGGCCGAGCCGGGACCGCGCATCACTCGGTATCGACGTGGATGCCCTCGGACTCGACTCGTCCGACATGGCCAAGCTGATGGTGTCCGGCCGTCCGGATGTGATGGGGCAACTCGCGTCCTGGGGTGTGGGGGCGGCGCTGGGTGACAACACCCGTGACCGGGTCGGTGCCAGCTCGGCCGTCGCGGTGCTGACCGTTCCGGGCGACAGCCCCGCCGACTACCTGCGCGGCGGGATGGCCGTCGAGCGGCTGTGGATCCGGGCGGAGGAGCACCACCTGGCCGTGCATCCGGTTTCACCGGTATTCCTCTTCGCCAGGTCGGAAGCGGACTTGCGGGGCCTGTCTGCGGAGTTCAGCGCTGATCTCGGCGCCCTGTCCGCACGATTCCGCCGCACCGTTGGCATGGACGACGTCGAGGCTCCGGTGCTCGTACTCAGAATGAGTCACGACACGCCCCCGCCGGCCGTGCGCAGCCAACGTCTGGACCGGGAAACCGTGGTGTCCGTTTCCAACGAGTCGGAGGCGCGACCGCAGCGATGACGGTGAAAATGAAACTGGACGACCTGGTCACTTCGGTCGCCACGGACTTGATGGGGGTGACGCTGCCGACGATGCAGACCGCCTCGAGCAATCTGCTGCACCGCCTGGTGGACTATTTCGGGGTGGATCTGAGTTTTCTGCGCCGCAACGACAATGAGCTCGCCGCCACCATTCTGGTAGCCGAATGGCCGCCGCGCAAAGACATCCCGGTACCCGACCCGCTCGGCGTGATTCCCTTCGCCACAGCCGACCCGACGTTCGCGGCACTGGAGCACCTGTCGTCGGTGCTCATTGCCCGGCCCACCAATGACGAAGAGTATCAAGCCCGAATTCGCAAGGGCTCCGGTATCGAAGGCGTCTCGCTGGCGACCGTGCCGTTGATGAGCGGAACCGCCACCACCGGAACCCTGGGATTCATCAAGTACGGCGATCGGGAATGGCAACAAGAGGAGATCAACGCGCTGCGCGCCGTGGCCGCGCTGTTGGCTCAACTGCAGGCACGTGTTGCCGCCGAGGAGCAGCTGCGGTATCTGGCCTACCACGATGAGCTGACCGGGCTGGCCACCCGTCGCGGATTGGCCGATCACCTCGCCGAACGACTGACCAAAGGTGCGCCCGGACCGGTCGCGCTGATCTTTGTCGACGTCGACAGGCTCAAAGTGCTCAACAGCTTTCTCGGCCATGCAGCCGGGGACGAGTTCCTGACCACCCTCGCCCTGCGGCTGGGACAAGCGGCGCCGCAGCAGCATTTCCTGGCCAGGCTCGGTGGCGACGAGTTCGTCGCAGTGATGGACGGTCCGGCCGGTGAGGATCGAGCCATGGCCTATGCGGAACTGCTGCGTGGGGTGGCCAATCGGCCGGTGCCAGTCGGCGGCGAGGAGATCACCCGAGGTGTCAGCGTCGGTGTGGCACTCGGGGAGCCAGGAACGGGCACCGTGTCCGAACTGATGAACCAGGCCGACCAGGCAATGCTGCAGGCAAAGACCCGCGGCGGCAATGAGTCATGCATCTTCACCGGTGAGATGCGGCGACGGAACGAGATCCGCACCGACGTCGAACTCCACCTGGTGACCGCCATCCGGACCGACTCGCTGGTCCTGCACTATCAACCGCAGGTGGCACTGCTCACCGGTGAGATCACCGGTGTCGAGGCCCTGGTGCGCTGGCCGCACCCGCACCTGGGATTGTTGCAGCCGAGCTCGTTCATCGATCTGATCGAGACCAGCAACCTCGCAGGCGAACTCGGACGGTGGGTGACAGCGACCGCCTGCCGGCAGCTGAAAGCCTGGCATGGGATGTTTCCCGACCGCGAGCCGATCGGGATGAGTGTGAATGTCACCCCGGCCGAACTCATCACCAACGACTACGTCGAAACCATCCGCCGAATTCTTTTCGAATCCGGCCTCGACGGAAAGCACCTGACCCTGGAGATCACCGAGAATGCCATCGTGCTGGACACCGAGCAGGCGCTGGTGACCCTGCGCGGACTCGCCGCGATCGGGGTCAAGGTAGCCATCGACGATTTCGGCACCGGCTACAGCTCGTTGGCCCAACTCAAGTCATTGCCGGTCGATGAGCTGAAGATCGATCAGGGCTTCGTTTCCGACCTCGGTCACAACAGCAGCGACCTGGCCATCGTGCGGTCCATCATCAGTCTCGCCGATTCCTTCGGCCTGCAGACGGTGGCCGAGGGAGTCGAAACCGAAGTGGCCGCAGCTACTCTGATCGCACTCGGCTGTGCGAAGGGCCAGGGATTCCTCTACGCAAAGCCGTGCGTCGCGACCGATTTGGAGGCGATTCTCGAAGTCAAAGGCAAGGTCCTGCGCTACCCCAATTGAGGAAGCAGCGGCTCGGTCACGCACACACGTTATGGGTCCTCACCCGGACCGTCCGCGACAGCAGGCATTTCGTGCACCGGTGCACCGTGGCACGATGGCGTCGGCCGACGGCTCCCAGATACCGTCCGAGTGGAAAGACGGAAACATCGAAGTGGGACACCAACTCCCACTGGTGACGCAGCTTGCACCGGCGCGGAGTGGCGATCTGCACGGTGGCTCGGACCTCCTGCCTGGTGGGTCGTTTCGGGATCCCTCGTCCCTCTCAGTAAACTGCCTCGGCTGGCCTGGGCGTCTGTGATGTCGGTGACAGGTCGCCCGGCTTTGGCCACGTCACCGATCACGCCTGCGAAGCGGACACCAGCGCGGGCCGCGCGTTACACCGGCGAGTCGATGAGTCCCTTTTCCCGTGACGTCGACCTGGATCCGGGAGTGGATCCGGGAGGCCGGTCCAACAGGCGCCGATGGTGCCGGTCACCTGGATGAAAACGGCACAGGCGATCGTGGACAGACTGGCAGCGCCACCGTCGCTGGCGATGCCGGTGGTTCAGGGCTTGTCGCGCATCATGCGAGGCAGGTGGTGGGCGATACAGGGATTGAACCTGTGACCTCTTCCGTGTCAGGGAAGCGCTCTCCCGCTGAGCTAATCGCCCGGGCATGTGCTGCTCGGATGCCCCGGGATGAACCGGGGCTGTCGGATCCGTTGCGGCTGGACCCGTCGGGGTGGAACTGTTCTCGAGGTGGGAACGGGATTCGAACCCGTGTACACGGCTTTGCAGGCCGTTGCCTCGCCTCTCGGCCATCCCACCGGAGCAAGGCACCATCACGAAGGACGATAACCTGCATCGAGCGGACGACGGGATTCGAACCCGCGACCCTCACCTTGGCAAGGTGATGCGCTACCAACTGCGCCACGTCCGCATGCGCCCGAATTGACGACGATCCTGTTCGCACAGGATCTTCGCTCTTGTTGTTCGAGGCGCGATTGGCAACTCTAGCCGACCGGGAGACAGGCTCCAAACCACCTGCGCCAGACCGGGCCGTGCGAGGATCCACCCCTCGGATGGGGACCCTGGCACGCGCCCAGTCAGGTCCTGGAGTCCCCGGGCCGCGGCGAGCCGGCCAGGAGGGCGATTTCGCGATCCAGATCGAAGTACCTCGACTCCGCACCCAGGGGGACCAGTTCGAGGGTCTCCTGGGCGAAGTTGCTGATAGCCTCCGCGTCTGTCAGCAGCCGAGCCCGACCGTTGGGCGAGCTCAGCTCGAAGACGATGCCTGCCGGGCAGGGGAAGATCTGAACATCTCCGGTGCCGGCCGGGCCGTTGATGCCGTCGATCAACAGCTCGCGGGAGAAGACCCACTCGACCGATGGGGCGGAGTCGACGGAAAAGACGATCCGGATCGCGAACGGGTCGCGGCTGTGGAAGTTCAACTCGGCGCTGACCTGGGCGTCGCCCGCTTCACCGATCAACGTCATCCCGGTCCGTGCCGTCACCGAGCGGTGGCGTAGGACGGTCGGCTGAAAGGCCATTTTGGTGCTCCTGTCGATCTCGGGCGGCGGGCTGGCGGGAATATTCGTCGACCTGCGTTGACTGGTGTTCGTTGCTGAGGAGACGTTGGTGGTCCAAGGTCATCACGCCACGGGAACAAGTTCACCCGATCGGCCTACCCGCGGGTAACCTCGGAGCCGTCGGTAGTCTGGAATCGACGGGTTTGGGGCTGTCCGTGCATCGGGTATCGTGATCGTGCGTTGTGGTGATGCATCCGGGAGCAGTTGACTCCGGGCGATTAGCTCAGTGGGAGAGCGCTTCGTTCACACCGAAGAGGTCCGGGGTTCGAAACCCCGATCGCCCACCAACATCACCGCAGGTCAGGGCCGGTTTCCGCAGTCAGGAGACCGGCCCTTCCTGATCTTGTGGGCACATTTTGGGCACACTTTGTGACGTGCGGGCATGATCGAGCGCGATCGCAACGGCATCCAGGTCGTCCGGGAAGAGGTCAGCGTAGACGTCCAGGGTGATGGCAGCAGACTTGTGCCCGAGCATCGTCTGGACGGACTTGACGTTGGCGCCGACGCTGATCGCCAGCGACGCGGCGGTGTGGCGGCGGAGGTCGTGCGGTGTGACAGTCGGGAACAGGGGGCCCGCTGCCTGGCTGCGCTGGACGGCCGGCGCGAAGTAGCGGGGCCCGAAGTTGTTCACCCGTAGCGCGGCGCTCTTGGGACCGGTGAAGATGTGGTCAGACCGCAACCTGCCGGTCGTTTGAAGCCTCAGGGGCTCGGCAAGGAACGCCGGGAACGGTACCGAGCGCTGCTCGCGATTTTTCGCAGAGTCCAGCACCCAGCTGACCGCGGACCTCCGCTTAGGCTTTGTTCACCGAGATGCGGCGGCGGTTGAGGTCCACATCGGCGACGGTCAATGCCGCCATCTCACCCCACCGCAAGCGTGTGTAGGCCAGGAACAGCGTCAGCGTCCGGTAGCTGAGATTGGCTTGGGTCGACGGCCTATCTCCGGCGCTGCCGCGCTCCCGGGTCATCTCATCGGCCAGTCGCTCCACCTGGTCATGAGTTAGGTAGCCGTGCGGGCTGTGACGCCGACGAGGCGCCTTCACCGTCTCGGCCGGATTCCGGACGATCCGTCGAGGCGGTGATCGAGCATCAAGTCGACTCCGTCGTGCGGCCCACCGCGCCGCCGCCCTCGACAGCCCCGCAAGGCCTTCGCGCCTGGCGGGATCTCGTTCTCGCGCAGGCCCGCAGCGCTACGGTAGGGGCGGCTGTCCCCTTGTATCACTCGGCGGGCAACTCGCCGAGACGGACCCGCAGGCCCGTGCCCGTGTCGCCGACGGCTTCGCGCGTTGGGCCACCGAGCTGCGTGATGGGCTCCGCATCATGCGCGGCAACGGGGACCTGGCCCCAGGTGTGGACCCCGATGATTTCGCCGTCACGCTGCTGGCCACATTGCAGGGCGGCCTTCTCTTGGCTCAGGTCGACCGCGACACCCGCTCCTTGGAAACGGCTCTGGACCCGCTCCTGACAATGGCCACAACAACACCTTGAATCAGTTCCGGCGCAGACAGCCACCACAGCACCACACCGGGCCCCGCTCCCGGAAGTGCATCCTGCTCACCCTTCCCATTGCGCCGATCAGTTCCCGCTCAGCGATCGGTGACCGGGCAGAACGACACACTGTCAGCGGCCTGCTCGCGCTGCGCCGCGACAGCGGCGTGGCCGCGACAGCGGCAGGGCCGCCCGGCGCAGCCGCCGTCAGTTCCGAGCAAGGTTGATCACGTCTTCCCTCTGACCGTTGGATCTGGACGTCCACACCGGTCGATGGAGAGCCACGGTCAGACGAGCTCGTAGCGCACGATCGCTCGCCGTAGTGAAGGCGTATGAACGATCCGATAGCCCACCGCGAGGAATGCGCTGAGCGCACCGACGTGCAGGTCGCCCCAGGTGGCGTCCTTGCCTGGCGCCGGTTTCATCGGGTACGCCTCGACCGCTCGAGCGCCATGGTCGCGGGCCAGGTCGATCGTGCCCGCGACCAGCGCGCGACTGACCCCTTGCCGCCGGAATCCGGCTCGCGTGACGAAGCACGTCACTGCCCACACGTTCGGGTCGTCCTTGTCCTCGCTGCGCCCCCGCCACACCGTGTCGCGCAGGTACGTGTAGTCGGGGCGGGGGCCGAGCGAGCACCAGCC
>JBBROB010000009.1:0-198741 GCA_038229825.1 Mycobacteriales bacterium | reverse complement strand
CATCGCGCATGTCGAGTACCAGACCGAGAAGCGCCACTACGCGCATGTCGACGCCCCTGGTCACGCTGACTACATCAAGAACATGATCACCGGTGCTGCCCAGATGGACGGCGCGATCCTGGTCGTGGCCGCCACCGACGGGCCGATGCCGCAGACCAAGGAGCACGTGCTCCTGGCCCGCCAGGTTGGCGTTCCCTACATCCTGGTCGTGCTCAACAAGGCCGACATGGTCGACGACGAAGAGATCCTGGAGCTCGTCGAGCTCGAGGTTCGCGAGCTGCTGGCCGCCCAGGAATTCGACGAGGACGCCCCGGTCATCCGCACCTCGGGTCTGAAGGCCCTCGAGGGTGACCCGAAGTGGGTCGAGACCGTCATCGAGCTGATGAACGCCGTCGACGAGTCCGTTCCGGAGCCCGTTCGCGACATCGAGAAGCCGTTCCTGATGCCGATCGAGGACGTTTTCACCATCACCGGTCGTGGCACCGTCGTCACCGGCAAGGTGGAGCGCGGCGTGATCAACGTCAACGCCACCGTCGAGATCGTCGGTATCAAGCCGAAGTCGTTCCAGACCACGGTGACCGGCATCGAGATGTTCCGCAAGCTGCTCGACCAGGCAACCGCCGGCGACAACGCCGGTCTGCTGCTGCGCGGCACCAAGCGTGAGGATGTCGAGCGCGGCCAGGTCGTCGTCAAGCCGGGTTCGATCACCCCTCACACGGAGTTCGAGGCGCAGGTCTACATCCTGGGCAAGGACGAAGGCGGCCGCCACACGCCGTTCTTCAACAACTACCGCCCGCAGTTCTTCTTCCGCACCACCGACGTGACCGGCGTCGTCACCCTCCCAGAGGGCACCGAAATGGTCATGCCGGGTGACACCACCGAGATGACGGTTTCACTGATCCAGCCGATCGCCATCGAGGAAGGCCTCCGCTTCGCCATCCGCGAGGGTGGCCGCACCGTCGGTGCCGGAAGCGTCACCAAGATCGTCAAGTAACACCCCGCTGCACCACGCTGGGCCCCGTCGCGATGCGCGACGGGGCCCAGTTTGCGTTCCCGGGGGTCTTTGGCGGACGGAGCAAGGGCCGTCGGATCCCGGCACGGTCAGCGGGTCATGCCGGGTACTGGCGGACCTTGCCGGGTTTGGCGACCAGCACTTGTTCACACGCCTGACGCCTGTCCACAACGCGCCGCCGACGATGGTGGGGCAGCGCAATCCCGACCATGGTGCCCTGGTGAGCATCAGCGAGAGCATGGTCAACGAACCTCTGTCGCGCCGACAGTTGCTCGATGCGGGTTTCAGCGACGATGAAATCGCTGCCGCGGCCAGATCCGGCGCCCTCACCCGGCTGTATCGGGGCGTCTATGCGCAGGGCCGGGATGCCGCTGGTAGCCGCCGGCCATCAGATGTCCTTCGCATCATCGGGGTGGCGGCCCGATCTCCATCGATGGTGGTCAGTCACGCCTCTGCTGCGGTGCTGCACCGGATTCCACTCTGGCAGGTCGACCCGTCGATGGTTCACCTCACCAGAGCGGCGGGTGGGGGATCGGCGCGAACTCCGGGACGGACGGTTCACACGGCATCGCTCACTGCTGACGAGGTGGAAGTGATCAGCGGAGTCCGGACAACGACGGTCGCCCGGACTCTTGTCGATCTCGCCCGCAGTACTTCGTTCGAGTCGGCCGTCATTGCCGCCGACTATGCCTTGCACGAAAGGCTTCTCGTTCCTCGGCAGCTGTCGGACGCGATTGATGTCGCCCGGCACCGCCAGGGAAATGCCGCAGCCCGCCGAGCGCTGGCGTTCGCCGACGGCCGCTCCGAGAGTCCGGGCGAATCGCGCAGCAGGGTGCTGATGCACCGCCTCGGACTCGATCCGCCGCAGTTGCAGATCGACGTCTTCGACCGCCGTGGAAGGTTCTGCGGCAGAACCGATCTCGGCTACGTGGATGACGCAACGCTGATCGAGTTCGACGGGAAGGTCAAATACGGCAAGTTGTTGCGCGACGGGCAAAGTCCCAGCGACGCGGTGATCGCGGAGAAACAACGCGAGGATGCGATCCGATCGGTGGGAACCAGTGTGATGCGGATCATCTGGTCGGAGCTCGGCTCGCCGGATCTGCTCCGGCGCCGGATCATCGAGGCCCGCCGGCAGGGCAGCGTATTGGCAGCCACGCATGCGTTTTCGGGGCGCCTTGAACCGCGGCCGGCCGTTCGAATTGGATCCTGACGTACCGGGCAACGGCTTCCCGGTGCTGGCATGGGCCGCAGGTCTTGCGAGGACCCCGCCGGCCTTGCCGGGTTCGGGCGGCGAGGCAGAGCAGCGCCGATTTGAAGTCCAGCGCGGAAGTGAGGCATACTTGTCAGGTTGCCCTCACCGGGTGGTTGCCCTTTGCCGCCGGTGAGCACTGCAGGCCCGACAGACAGTCCACCGGACCGCGAAACAGGTAGCCGCCAGCAGGACCAATAGTTTCAACCGAACCATGTGCTCCTCGCGAGCGCGGCCGTTCCACCATGCCAGTGCCACAGGCATGTGCCAGCCGGGCGACACGCCCGACCGCGTGGACCGGAGGACCTGAGACAGATGAACAGCGGCGAGCTTCACCCCTCGCTCACGAGAGCGTCGGCGCGCCAGCGCGCGACCAGCATGACAAGGCAGCGCCCACCGGCGCGGCAGACCGACAGCAGCGACAACCTAGAAGGACGGCAAGCGTGGCGGGACAGAAGATCCGCATCAGGCTCAAGGCCTATGACCACGAAGCGATCGATGCGTCAGCACGCAAGATCGTCGAGACGGTGACCCGTACCGGCGCACGTGTCGTCGGCCCGGTGCCGTTGCCGACGGAGAAGAACGTGTACTGCGTGATCCGCTCGCCGCACAAGTACAAGGACTCGCGCGAGCACTTCGAGATGCGCACCCACAAGCGACTCATCGACATCCTCGACCCGACGCCGAAGACAGTGGATGCGCTGATGCGTATCGATCTGCCGGCTTCGGTCGACGTCAACATCCAGTAGGGATCTCCTCCGACCCCTTGAGGTGAACAGACTCGAGGAGATGGGTACTTCAATCATGGCTAACACGATCAAGGGAATTCTGGGCCACAAGCTCGGGATGACCCAGGTCTTCGACGCGACGAACCGGGTTGTCCCGGTCACCGTCGTCGCCGCCGGCCCGGTCGTCGTCACCGCAGTCCGCACGCCCGAAGCCGATGGCTATTCGGGTGTGCAGCTGGCCTTCGGTGCCGTCGATCCCCGCAAGGTGACCAAGCCGGTCACCGGGCACTTCGCGAAGGCGGGCGTCACGCCCCGCCGCCACATCGCCGAGCTCCGCACCGAGGACGTCTCCGGTTACGAGCTGGGCCAGGAGCTGACGGCGGAGCAGGTCTTCGAGGCCGGCATCCTGGTCGACGTCACCGGCACCTCCAAGGGCAAGGGCACCGCCGGCGTCATGAAGCGCCACGGCTTCAAGGGCTTGAGCTCCTCGCACGGCGTGCACCGCAAGCACCGCGGTCCCGGTTCCATCGGTGGCTGCTCCACCCCGGGCCGTGTCTTCAAGGGCATGCGCATGGCGGGCCGGATGGGCCACGAGAAGGTCACCATCCAGAGCCTGACGATCCACGCGATCGACGCCGACAAGGGTCTGATCCTCATCAAGGGCGCCATTCCCGGCCCCAAGGGCGGCGTCGTCTTCGTCAAGTCCGCGGTCAAGCACCTCGGCAACGCAGCTGTGAAGGGGGCCTTGAAGTGACGACCGTTCAGATCACCACCCCGGCCGGCGAGAAGGGCGAGACGATCGTCCTCCCGGATTCCGTCTTCGGCGTCCAGGCCAACATCCCGCTGATGCACCAGGTCGTCGTCGCGCAGCTGGCCGCGGCACGTCAGGGAACGCACAAGTCCAAGAACCGCGGCGAGGTCTCCGGTGGCGGCAAGAAGCCGTACCGCCAGAAGGGAACCGGCCGCGCCCGTCAGGGCTCCACCCGCTCCCCGCAGTTCGTCGGTGGCGGTACCTCCCACGGACCGGTCCCGCACCTGTACCTGCAGCGGACCCCCAAGAAGATGAAGGCCGCCGCCTTGCGCGGTGCCCTGTCCGATCGGGCCCGTGGCGGGAACATCCACGTGCTGTCCTCGCTCGTCGAGGGCGACAAGCCGTCGACGAAGGTGGCCATCGCTGCCATCGCCGCGGTGTCGGTCGCGAAGAACGTCCTGGTCGTCATCGCTCGCGAGGACGAGTCCGGATGGAAGAGCCTGCGCAACGCCGGCAACGTGCACCTGATCGCCTCCGATCAGTTGAACACCTACGACGTGCTGGTCAGCGACGACGTCGTGTTCACCCAGCAGTCGCTGAACGATTTCCTGGCCTTCTCCAGAGCGGGTGTCGAGGCTCTCGGCGAAGCCGTCGACGAGGCGATCGCCGAGGTGGTCGTCGCTGAAGAACTCGAAGAGGCCATCGAAGAAGCTGTTGTCGAAGCCGCCTTGGAAGAGGTCGTCGCCGACGACATCGAGACCGCCGTTGAAATAGCTGAGGAGGAGGCGAAGTGATTTCCGATCCGCGCGACATCATCCTCGCGCCAGTTGTCTCCGAGAAGAGCTACGGCTTGCTCGAGACCGGCCGGTACACCTTCCTGGTGCACCCGGACGCCAACAAGACCCAGGTGAAGATCGCCGTCGAGAAGATTTTCGACGTCAAGGTGACCTCGGTGAACACGCTCAACCGGCAGGGCAAGCGCAAGCGCACCCGGGCCGGCTTCGGACAGCGCAAAGCAACCAAGCGCGCGATCGTCACGTTGTCTCCGGACAGCAAGGCGATCGAGATCTTCACCGGCGCCTGAGGCGAAGAGGACTAGAGGACAATGGGTATCCGTAAATACAAGCCGACCACTCCCGGTCGTCGTGGGGCCTCGGTGGCAGATTTCGCCGAGCTCACCAGGACAACGCCGGAGAAGTCGCTGATCGCTCCGCTGCACTCCAAGGGCGGCCGCAACGTCCACGGTCGGGTCACCACCCGGCACCAGGGCGGTGGTCACAAGCAGGCGTATCGGCTGATCGATTTCAAGCGTGCCGACAAGGACGGCGTGCCGGCCAAGGTCGCTCACATCGAGTACGACCCGAACCGCACCGCCCGCATCGCGTTGCTGCACTACGCGGACGGCGAGAAGCGCTACATCGTGGCGCCGAACCGGCTGGCGCAGGGCGACACCATCGAGACCGGCGCCGGCGCCGATATCAAGCCCGGCAACAATCTGCCGCTGCGCAACATCCCCGTCGGCACGGTCGTCCACGGCATCGAGCTCCGCCCCGGTGGCGGCGCGAAGATCGCCAGGTCGGCCGGCACCAAGGTGCAGCTCGTCGCCAAGGACGGTCCCTACGCGCAGCTGCGGATGCCCTCCGGCGAGATCCGCAACGTCGATGCCCGCTGCCGCGCCTCCATCGGTGAGGTCGGCAATGCCGAGCAGGCCAACATCAACTGGGGCAAGGCCGGCCGGATGCGCTGGAAGGGCAAGCGCCCGTCCGTCCGTGGCGTCGCCATGAACCCGGTCGATCACCCGCACGGTGGTGGCGAGGGCAAGACGTCCGGTGGACGTCACCCGGTGAACCCGGCAGGCAAGCCCGAAGGCCGCACCCGCCGTCCGAACAAGGCCAGCGACAAGCTGATCGTTCGACGTCGTCGTAAGGGCGGCAAGAAACGCTGATGAACATCAACATTCAAACGACCACACCCACCGAGAACTGAGCAGGAGGACAAGAGATGCCACGCAGTCTCAAAAAGGGCCCGTTCATCGACGACCACCTGCTCAAGAAGGTGGACGTCGCCAACGACAAGGGCTCCAAGGCCGTCATCAAGACCTGGTCCCGCCGCTCGACGATCATCCCCGACATGCTCGGGCACACGATCGCCGTGCACGACGGCCGCAAGCACGTCCCGGTGTTCGTCACCGAGTCGATGGTCGGTCACAAGCTCGGCGAGTTCGCTCCGACGCGGACCTTCAAGGGCCACATCAAGGACGACCGTCGCGCCAGGCGCGGCTGAGTACGGGACAGGGACAAGTCATGAATGCAAAGAAAGATTCTGCGGTGATTGAAGCTCCGCGCACCCGCGCGCAGCTCAAGCACCTCCGAATGACGCCGATGAAGGCGCGCCGCATCGTCAACCTGATCCGCGGTACCGATGTCGCCGCCGCCGCATCGATCCTGCAGTTCTCCCCGCAGGCTGCCGCCGAGCCCGTAGCCAAGCTGCTGGCATCGGCTATCGCCAACGCCGAGAACAACCAGGGACTGAACAGGGACACGCTGTTCGTGGACACCATCTACGTGGACGAGGGCCCGACCCTCAAGCGTTTCCAGCCCCGTGCCCAGGGCCGCGCGTTCCGGATCCGGAAGCGTACCTGCCACATCACCATTGAACTGGTGTCGCTCTCCGGAACTCCGAAGACCGGCATTTCCGATAGCGGTCGCCGCGGTACCCGCAGCAGCCAGAGCGCGAAGGGAGGGACCCGCTAGTGGGTCAGAAAGTAAACCCGCATGGGTTCCGTCTGGGTATCACCACCGACTGGACCTCGCATTGGTTCGCCGACAAGGCATACGCCGAGTACGTCGCCGAAGACGTTGCGATCCGCAAGCTCATGTCCAAGGGCATGGAGCGGGCCGGCATCGCCAAGGTCGAGATCGAGCGCACCCGTGATCGGGTCAGGGTGGACATCCACACGGCCCGCCCCGGCATCGTCATCGGTCGCCGTGGCGCCGAGGCCGACCGGATCCGCGGACAGCTCGAGAAGCTGACCGGCAAGCAGGTGCAGCTCAACATCCTCGAGGTCCGCAACCCGGAGTCCGACGCGCAGCTGGTCGCCCAGGGCGTTGCCGAGCAGCTGTCCAACCGGGTGTCCTTCCGTCGCGCCATGCGCAAGTCGATGCAGTCGGCCCAGCGTTCCGGCGCCGTCAAGGGCATCAGGATCCAGTGCTCGGGTCGTCTCGGCGGCGCCGAGATGAGCCGGTCGGAGTTCTACCGCGAGGGCCGCGTTCCGCTGCACACGCTGCGTGCCGACATCGACTACGGCTTCTTCGAGGCCAAGACGACCTTCGGTCGCATCGGCGTGAAGGTCTGGATCTACAAGGGCGACAAGACCGGCAGCCTTGCTGAACAAAAAGCGGCAGAAGCCCTTAGTGCCCAGCGCAGCGCCGGTGGACGTCCCGCCGCCTCCGCAGACCGCTCCGATCGTCCGGCCCGCCGGCGTTCCGGCGCCAGCGGTACCACCCCGACCTCGACCGACGCCGGGCGCGCCGCTGCAGACGGCGACGCCCCGGTGGCCGATGAGGCCCCCGCAGCTGCTCCGACGACAACACAGGAGGGCTGAGTCAGATGCTCATCCCGCGCAGGGTCAAGCACCGCAAGCAGCACCGTCCGCACCGCACCGGCATGGCCACCGGCGGCACCCAGGTCACCTTTGGCGACTACGGCATCCAGGCTCTCGAGCCCGCCTACGTCACCAACCGGCAGATCGAGTCCGCCCGTATCGCCATCAACCGGCACATCAAGCGTGGCGGCCGCGTCTGGATCAACATCTATCCGGATCGTCCCCTCACCAAGAAGCCGGCCGAAACCCGCATGGGTTCCGGTAAGGGTTCGCCGGAATGGTGGGTGGCCAACGTCAAGCCAGGACGGGTCATGTTCGAAATGAGCTACCCGACCGAGGCCATTGCCCGCGAGGCCTTGCGCCGCGCGATCCATAAATTGCCGATGAAGTGCCGCATCGTGACCCGGGAAGGTGGGGAATCCTGATGGCTACCAGTACAGCGAACGACATGCGTGAGCTAGGAGCCGAGGAACTCGTTCTCCGTCTTCGCGAAGCCAAGGAGGAGTTGTTCAACCTCCGGTTCCAGATGGCCACCGGCCAGATGGACAACAACCGCCGGCTGCGCACAGTGCGGCACGACATCGCCCGCATCTACACCGTGATGCGCGAGCGCGAATTGGGTCTGTCCACCGGGCCGGACTCATCGGGGCCTGACGGTTCGACAGCAGCAGAAGAAGGTGCCGCGTGAGCGAGCAGGACGTAACAAACGAGCAGGACGTCACATCAGTGGCAGAAGCTGTGCAGTCGCGAGGCGATCGCAAGACCCGTGAGGGCCTTGTCGTCTCGGACAAGATGGAGAAGACGATCGTCGTCGAACTCGAGGACCGGGTGAAGCACCCGCGGTACTCCAAGGTCATCCGCCGCACCTCCAAGGTGAAGGCGCACGACGAGACCGGCATTGCCGGCATCGGCGATCGCGTGCTGCTGGCGGAGACCCGCCCGCTGTCCGCGACCAAGCGCTGGCGCCTGGTCGAGATCGTCGAGAAGGCGAAGTAATTCTTCGGTGGCAAATCTGCACCATGGGACTTGAGGTGTGATCGCCTCGCTTCCCAGGAGATCCGGTCGGAAATCGGTGATCCGAATGTTTGACAACAAGAATTGCGCGGCGCCGGGCTTGCCGGTGCAGCGCACATTGCAAAGGTTGGGATTGACGTGATTCAGCAGGAGTCCAGGCTCCGCGTCGCCGATAACACCGGCGCCAAGGAAATCCTGTGTATCCGCGTACTCGGTGGCTCCGGCCGCCGGTATGCCGGCATCGGCGACATCATCGTCGCCACGGTCAAGGACGCGATTCCGGGCGCCGGTGTGAAGAAGGGTGACGTCGTGAAGGCTGTCATCGTGCGCACCGTCAAGGAGCGCCGTCGTGGCGATGGTTCCTACATCAAGTTCGACGAGAACGCCGCCGTCCTGCTCAAGGCCGACGGCGACCCGCGCGGAACCCGCATCTTCGGGCCGGTCGGCCGCGAACTGCGCGACAAGAAGTACATGAAGATCATCTCGCTGGCGCCGGAGGTGCTGTAGTCATGGCTATGAAGGTGAAGAAGGGCGACACCGTTCTGGTGATCGCAGGCAAGGACAAGGGCGCCAAGGGCAAGGTCATCCAGGCCTACCCGGAACGCGACCGCGTGCTGGTCGAGGGCATCAACCGGATCAAGAAGCACACCAAGGTTTCCACCACGCAGCGTGGTGCGAAGTCCGGCGGCATCGTGACCCAGGAAGCTGCCATCCACATCTCCAACGTGATGGTCGTGGACGGCGACAACAAGCCGACCAAGGTCGGCAAGCGCGTCGAAGGTACGGGCACCGAGGCCAGAAATGTTCGCTTCGCCCGTCGTACCGGTAAGGACCTCTGATGACCACAGTCGAGAAGACGAGCCCGCGATTGAAGCTGCGCTACGCGGCGGAGATCAAGCAGGCCATGCACGAGCAGTTCTCCTACGGCAACGTCATGCAGATCCCCGGCGTCGTCAAGGTGGTCGTCAACATGGGTGTCGGTGAGGCAGCGCGCGACGCGAAGCTGATCGAGGGCGCTGTCCGCGATCTCGCACTCATCACCGGCCAGAAGCCGGAAGTCAAGAAGGCCCGCAAGTCGATCGCCCAGTTCAAGCTGCGCGAGGGCATGCCGATCGGCGCGAAGGTCACCCTCCGCAACGACCGGATGTGGGAGTTCCTGGACCGGCTCGTCACCATCGCGCTTCCGCGTATCCGTGACTTCCGTGGTCTGTCGCCCAAGCAGTTCGACGGCAACGGCAACTACACGTTCGGTCTCAACGAGCAGTCGATGTTCCACGAAATCGACATCGACCGGATCGATCGCCCCCGCGGTATGGACATCACTGTCGTCACCACGGCCACCACCGATGACGAAGGCCGGGCGCTGTTGAAGCTCCTGGGCTTCCCGTTCAAGGAGATCTGACCATGGCGAAGACCGCTCTGATCATGAAGTCGAAGCGCAAGCCGAAGTTCGCGGTCCGCGGCTACACCCGCTGTAACCGTTGCGGTCGCCCGCACTCGGTCTACAAGAAGTTCGGCCTGTGCCGCATCTGCCTCCGCGAGATGGCGCATGCCGGCGAGCTGCCGGGTATCACCAAGTCTTCTTGGTAATTCGTTTCAAATTCACCCCCCGCCGCGCTGCTGGCCAGCGCGCTACATCGTCACAGGCCCGCGCCCACGTGCGGGAACCAGACGAGAGAGGCACTACCAGACATGGTTATGACAGACCCGGTCGCGGATTTCCTGACCCGGATCCGCAACGCCAATTCGGCCTACCACGACGAGGTGGTGATGCCCTTCTCGAAGCTGAAGGGGAACATCGCCGACATCCTCGTCAAGGAGGGCTACATCGGCTCCTGGACCACCGCCGACGCCACCGTCGGCAAGTCGCTCGTCGTCACGCTCAAGTACGGCCCGAACCGTGAGCGCTCGATCGCCGGCGTCCGCCGCATCTCCAAGCCCGGGCTGCGCATCTACGCGCGCTCCACCGAGCTGCCGAAGGTCCTCGGAGGCCTTGGCGTTGCCATCATCTCGACCTCGACCGGTCTGTTGACCGACCGGCAGGCCGCCAAGAAGAAGGTGGGCGGGGAAGTCCTCGCCTACGTCTGGTAAGGGACGAAACCTCATGTCGCGAATCGGAAGACTGCCGATCCCAGTTCCTGCTGGGGTCGACGTGACGATTGACGGTGCCGTCGTGACGGTCAAGGGGCCCAAGGGCACCCTGTCGCACTCGGTTGTCGAGCCCATCGCCATCACCAAGGACGAGGACGGCACGCTCGCCGTCACCCGTCCCGACGACCTGCGTGACTCGAAGTCACGTCACGGCCTGACCAGGACCCTGGTCAACAACATGGTGATCGGCGTGACCGCCGGTTACTCCAAGCCGATGGAGATCGTCGGCGTCGGCTACCGCGTGGCTGCGGAGGGACGGGACCTGGTGTTCGCACTCGGTTACTCCCACCCGGTTCCGGTGAAGGCGCCCGATGGCATCAACTTCATCGTCGAATCCCCGATCAGGTTCAAGGTCGAAGGAATTGACAAGCAGTTGGTCGGCGAAGTCGCCGCCAACATCCGCAAGTTGCGCAAGCCCGACCCGTACAAGGGTAAGGGCGTGCGGTACGCCGGCGAGGTCGTGCGGCGCAAGGTCGGAAAGACGGGTAAGTGACCATGGCAGCCAACGTTTCCCAGGCACGCTCACAGGCGCGCACCAGGCGGCATTTCCGCCTGCGCAAGAAGGTCATCGGCTCTGCAGTCCGGCCCCGCCTTGTTGTCACCCGCTCGGCCCGGCACATCGCCGTGCAGGTCGTCGACGACTCGATCGGCCAGACTCTGGCCTCGGCGTCGACGCTGGAGGCCGACCTGCGGGTCGCCGACGGCGACAAGAGCGCCAAGGCGAAGAAGGTCGGCGAGCTGGTCGCCGAACGCGCCAAGGCCGTCGGGGTGTCTTCGGTTGTATTCGATAGAGGCGGCGACAAGTACCACGGCCGCATCGCGGCTCTGGCCGACGGCGCCCGCGGCGCCGGGCTGGAGTTCTGACATGAACAACTTTGCACATGCAATCGAGAGGGACATCTGATGCCCGGACAAGCTAGGCAGGGCGGCGGCGGCTTCGGTCAAGGCCAGGGCCAGGCGCGCACCGGCGGCGAAGGCGGGGACCGCCGCGGCGGCGGCCGCGATCGCCGTGACGGCGGGCGTCGTGACGCGCCGGTGGAGAAGAACCCGCTGATGGAGCGGATCGTCGTCACCAACCGGGTGGCCAAGGTCGTCAAGGGTGGACGTCGGTTCTCCTTCACGGCACTGGTCGTCGTCGGCGACGGCGACGGTACCGTCGGCGTCGGCTATGGCAAGGCCAAGGAAATCCCGGCCGCCATCGCCAAGGGCGTCGAAGAGGCCAAGAAGAACCAGTTCAAGGTTCCGCGTATCGCCGCCACCATCCCGCACCCGATCCAGGGTGCAGCCGCGGCCGGCGTGGTGCTGCTGCGTCCGGCCAGCCCCGGTACCGGCGTGATCGCCGGCGGTCCGGTGCGTGCCGTGCTGGAGTGCGCCGGTATCCACGACGTGCTGTCCAAGTCACTCGGCTCGGACAACCCGATCAACATCGTCCACGCGACGATCGCAGCACTGAAGGGCCTCATGCGCCCCGAGGAGATCGCGGCCCGTCGTGGCCTGCCGATCGAGGACGTGGCCCCGGCCGCGATGCTGCGCGCCCGTGCGGGACAAGGGGTGTGATGACTGTGTCTGAATCGAAAATGCTCAAGATCACCCAGGTCCGCTCGACGATCGGCAACAAGCCGAACGCCCGTGAGTCGGTCCGGTCGCTGGGTCTGAAGAAGATCCATCAGGTGGTGACGGTTCCGGACAACGCCGTGAACCGTGGCTACCTCAAGTCCGCCAGGCACCTGCTGACGGTCGAATTCATCAAGGACAGTGAAGGCGGTGACACCAAATGACGATTAAGGTCCACCACCTCCGCCCCGCTCCCGGCGCGAAGACGGCCAAGACCAGGGTCGGCCGTGGCGAGGGGTCGAAGGGCAAGACCGCCGGCCGCGGTACCAAGGGCACCGGCGCTCGCAAGAACGTTCCTGCCTCGTTCGAAGGTGGCAACCTGCCGCTGCACATGCGGCTGCCGAAGCTCAAGGGCTTCAAGAACCGCTTCCGCGTGGAGTTCCAGGTCGTCAACGTCGGACAGATCGTCACCCTGTTCCCGCAGGGCGGCTCCATCGGCATCGCCGACCTGGTCGAGGCCGGCGCGGTCCGCGCCAACCAGCTGGTCAAGGTGCTCGGTGACGGCGACATCGCCGGTACCAAGCTCGACATCACGGCCAACGCCTTCTCCGGCGCTGCCAAGGAAAAGATCGGCGCCGCCGGGGGCACCACCACCGCCATCTGACGTCCGCTTCGCAATCCGCTGTCCCCCGGGATCCGTTTCAGCGCTCCTGCACCAAAGGAGCGCGGACCCCGGGGGATTGGTGCGTTAGAGTTCACGGCAGTACTTTCCACGGTTCCGCGACCTCTGGTATGCCGCGGCCGCAGGTCAGGACCACCGACACCGCTCCATCTGGCTACACCCAGTGCCGACCAGTCACTGGGGCTGAGATATCGCCGCCGCTACCTTCTCTGCTGGCCGGCTGCGACAGGAGGACCATTGCTCGCCGCATTCGTTTCGGCGCTGAAGACACCCGACCTGCGAAAGAAGATCCTCTTCACGCTCGCCATGGTCGCGGTGTACCGGCTGGGCGCGACGTTGCCCTCTCCGGGCGTGGACTACCGCGTGGTCAATGCCTGTGCCTCCGGCTCGGACAACTCGCTCAACACGGTATTGAACCTGTTCTCCGGCGGCGCACTGCTCAAACTGAGC
The DNA here is from genome assembly GCA_038229825.1 of Mycobacteriales bacterium. Classification (GTDB taxonomy): domain Bacteria; phylum Actinomycetota; class Actinomycetes; order Mycobacteriales; family Nakamurellaceae; genus Nakamurella. The sequence continues at coordinate 185,543 of JBBROB010000009.1, read as the reverse complement.
ATCTTCGCGCTGGGCATCATGCCGTACATCACGGCGTCGATCATCATCCAACTCCTCACCGTCGTCATCCCACGGTTCGAGCAGTTGAAGAAGCAGGGCCAGCCCGGCCAGGCCAAGATGACCCAGTACACCAGGTACCTGACCATCGGTCTGGGCATCCTTCAGGCGACCGCATTCGTCGCGTTGGCCATCAACGGCGGGTTGTTGACCGCTTCGACGAACTGCCCTGACCCGAAGTCGGTCATCCCGGACAAGAGTGCCTTTACCCTGATCGTGCTGGTGCTGACCATGACGGCCGGCACAGCCGCCATCATGTGGATGGGTGAGCTGATCACCGATCGCGGAATCGGTAACGGCATGTCCATCCTGATCTTCACCTCGATCGCCGCCCGCATTCCGACCGAGGGCCAGCAGATCCTGGCCAGCGGCGGTGGCCTTGTCTTCGCCGTCATCATCGTCATCGGGCTGGCCATCATCGCCGCCGTCGTGTTCATCGAACAGGGCCAGCGCCGGCTCCCGGTGCAGTACGCGAAACGGATGATCGGCCGCAAGATGTACGGCGGCACATCGACCTACCTGCCACTGAAGGTGAACCAGGCGGGTGTCATCCCGGTCATTTTCGCGACCTCGCTGCTCTACATCCCATCCCTTCTCGTGCAGCTGATCGGTGGCAGTACCAACGCCGCCGGGCAGGTCGAGTACTCCGGCATCACCCAGTTCCTGAACATCTACGTCATCGACCAGAGCAACTGGTTCCACAACGTGATGTATTTCGCGTTGATCGTCTTCTTCACCTACTTCTATGTCGGGATCACCTTCAACCCGACCGAACGTGCCGATGAACTGAAGAAGTACGGCGGTTTCATCCCCGGTATCCGCCCCGGCCGACCGACCGCGGAGTACCTGCAGTTCGTGTTGTCCCGGATCACCCTGCCGGGCTCGCTGTATCTGGGCATCGTGGCTATCCTGCCGAACCTGTTCCTGTCGCTGACCAGCAACAACGCCCAGAACTTCCCCTTCGGAGGCACCTCGGTGCTGATCATGGTCGGGGTCGGGCTCGACACCGTCAAGCAGATCGAAACCCAACTCATGCAACGCAACTACGAAGGGTTCCTCCGCTGATGCGTCTGCTCATCGTCGGTCCGCAGGGCGCCGGGAAAGGCACCCAGGCAGTGTTGCTCGCGGAGTCGCTCGGCATCCCCCACGTCTCCACTGGAGACCTGTTCAGGGCGAATCTGACCGGGGGAACCGAGCTGGGGCTGCAGGCGAAGAAGTACATGGACTCCGGCGAGCTGGTACCCGACGAGGTGACCCAGAAAATGGTGGCCGACCGGGTCGCACAGCCCGACGCCAAAGCCGGGTTCCTGTTGGACGGGTTTCCGCGGAACATCCCGCAGGCCGACTGGCTGACCGACATGCTGGCCGGGATCGGGGCGCCGATCGATCAGGTGGTGCTGCTGGATGCACCGGACGACGTGCTGGTGGAACGGATGCTGGCCCGTGGCCGCGCTGACGACACCGCCGAGGCGATCGCCCGCCGCCTGGCGATCTACCACCAGGAGACCACACCGCTGATCGATTACTACGGCGACCGGGTCGTGAACGTCAACGGCGTCGGAGAGGTCAGCGAAGTGCACGACCGGGTGCTCGAAGCAGTTCGCGGCGGCTGACGTGGCGCAGCGGGGTATCGAGTACAAGACCCGCGGCGAACTGCAGGCGATGCGGGCGTCTGGGTTGATCCTGGCACGGGCGATCGAAGCCGGACTGGCGCAGGTCGTACCCGGCGCGACGACCGGTGACGTGGATGCCGCCGTCGCCGCAGTGATCGCCGATGCCGGCGCGGTCAGCAACTTCCTGAACTATGGGTCGCACGGGGGGACCGGCGGCTTCCCGGCCACCATCTGTGCCTCGGTCAACGACGAGGTGGTCCACGGCATCCCGGGTCCGCGGGTGCTGGTGGAGGGCGACCTGCTGTCGATCGACGCCGGTTGCGTTCTCGACGGCTGGCACTCCGATTCGGCGGTGACGGTGCACGTCGGGGAACCGCCTTCGATGGACGAGATCGACCTGGTCAATGCCACTGAACTCGCGATGTGGGCCGGTATCGCGGCGGCCAGGCCCGGGGGTCGGCTGGGCGACGTGTCCTGGGCGATCGAGATGTCCGGTGACAAATCCGGCGCCCAGGACGGCCGGCGCTACGGCTCGGTGTCCGGCTACGGGGGCCACGGCATCGGCACCGCGATGCACATGGAGCCGTTCATCCCCAACCAGGGCAAGCGCGGCAAGGGTCAGCGGCTGTCACCGGGAATGGCGCTCGCGATCGAGCCGATGCTGACGCTGGGCCGGCCGGCCACCAAGGAACTTGATGACGGCTGGACGGTGGTCACCCGAGACGGGGCGAGAGCCGCACACTTCGAGCATTCCGTCGCGATCTGTGCCGACGGCATCAGCGTGCTCACCGCCCCCGACGCCGGAGCTTCCGGGCTCCGCCCGTTCGCGGTCGAGCCGATTTCACTGGACTGATCACCACCCAGCCGCTCCTTCGCCGCTCGGGCCGGCCGCGGCTCTGCGCCGACTTTGTTCGGGCAGGCCAGGAGGGTAGGGTAGAGATTCGGCGTGCGTGTCGTGCTGGTTTGCTGTGGCCGCGAACCGGCAGTTGACTTTCCTCTAGCGCGCTTACCGATGGTTTCGTCGGTCATGATCTTGTCACCCGGTCGGGTTCGTCCCGATTGGTGAGCGCTGATCCGGACCGTTTGATCATCACGGACCCATTCGACTTCCGTCGACTGGGTACGGCTGTGCCCGCACGACAGCGGCCTGCGGTAACCGGGGCCGGCAGGATTGAAAAGACGACAGCAGTGGATTGCGGAGGATATGGGCAAGAAGGACGGGGCCATCGAGGTCGAGGGCCGCGTGGTCGAGCCGCTCCCCAACGCCATGTTCCGCGTGGAGTTGGAGAACGGGCACCGCGTGCTGGCTCACATCAGCGGCAAGATGCGGCAGCACTACATCCGCATCCTGCCCGAAGACCGCGTGGTCGTGGAGCTCTCGCCCTATGACCTCACCCGCGGTCGGATCGTGTACCGCTACAAGTAGGTCGTGACACATCAGCAGTGTGTGAAGCGAGCAATCCGCTCGCTTCGCGAGCAGCCGGTCTCTGTTGACCGGTCCGCGAGAAGGATCGTCGCCTCGCGGCGGCGTAGGAAAGAGAAGCATCAGATGAAGGTTCAACCCAGCGTCAAGAAGATCTGTGACAAGTGCAAGGTGATTCGCCGGCACGGTCGCGTCATGGTCATCTGCGAGAACGTGCGTCACAAGCAGCGCCAGGGCTGAGGCTCTGGTGCTCATTGGCGTTCGTCGGTGAGTTTGCCAACAAGTCCGCCGTCTCGGCGGGCGCTCCATCGCGTCACCAGCCGTCCAGCCCGGGTTCGCCAGGGCAGGCCGGTACACCCCCGGACTTCAGGCCGGGGCCCGGACTCTGAATCCCGGTGTTCCTCCCATGAGGGCCGGCGGGCCAGGGAACACACCCGGGACGGGACGCGACCGACACCTGAAGGAACAACCGAAGGAGTACCGCGCCGTATGGCACGACTCATGGGCGTTGATCTTCCCCGCGACAAGCGGATGGAAGTAGCCCTGACCTACATCTACGGGATCGGTCGCACGCGTGCGGCCGCCCTGTTGGTCGCAACCGGGATCAGCCCGGATCTGCGTTCGAAGGACCTGACCGACGAGGACGTCCTCGCGCTGCGTGAGCAGATCGACGCCGGCTTCAAGGTGGAAGGCGATCTGCGCCGCGAGGTGCAGGCCGACATCCGCCGCAAGATGGAGATCGGCTCCTACCAGGGCCTGCGTCACCGTCGCCACCTGCCGGTGCGTGGTCAGCGCACCAAGACCAACGCCAGGACCCGCAAGGGACCGAAGAAGACCATCGCCGGCAAGAAGAAGGCCAGGTAATCCGCCATGCCACCGAAGACCCGCCAGGGTGCCGCCGGCGTCAAGAAGATCCGGCGCAAAGAGAAGAAGAACGTCTCGCATGGGCACGCCCACATCAAGAGCACGTTCAACAACACGATCGTCTCGATCACCGATCCCACCGGGGCTGTGATTTCGTGGGCCTCCGCCGGCCACGTCGGCTTCAAGGGCTCGCGTAAGTCCACCCCGTTCGCCGCCCAGATGGCGGCCGAGAACGCCGCCCGCAAGGCCATCGAGCACGGCATGCGCAAGGTCGATGTGTTCGTCAAGGGCCCCGGTTCGGGTCGCGAGACGGCCATCCGCTCCCTGCAGGCCGCCGGCCTCGAGGTCGGCGCGATCTCCGACGTCACCCCCCAGGCCCACAACGGAACCCGGCCGCCCAAGCGGCGTCGGGTCTGACCCGGGGAAGAGGAACTTAAATCATGGCTAGATATACCGGACCAATGACGAAGAAGTCCCGCCGCCTCAAGACCGACCTCGTCGGTGGAGACAAGGCGTTCGAGGCTCGTCCCTTCCCTCCCGGGCAGCACGGCCGGGCCCGCACCAAGGAGAAGGAATACCTGACGCAGCTGCAGGAGAAGCAGAAGGCCCGCTTCACCTACGGCGTCATGGAGAAGCAGTTCTCCCGCTACTACAAGGAAGCATCGTCCCGCCCGGGTAAGACCGGCGAGACCCTGCTGCAGATCCTCGAGTCGCGCCTTGACAACGTCGTCTACCGCGCCGGCCTGGCCCGGACCCGTCGCGCCTCCCGCCAGATGGTGACCCACGGTCACTTCCTGGTGAACGGCAAGCGCGTCGACGTCCCGTCCTACCGGGTGGAGCAATACGACATCATCACCGTTCGCAGGCAGTCGGTGGAGAAATTCCCGCTGGAACTGGCCCGCGAGACCTTCGGTGACCGACCCACCCCGGCCTGGATGCAGGTCGTCCCGAACTCGCTGCAGGTGCTCATCCACCAGCTGCCGGTCCGGGCGCAGATCGACTCGCAGATCACCGAGCAGTTGATCGTCGAGTACTACAGCAAGTAGGCCGTACCCGCCCCATCCGCGCTTATCATCTTCTGCCGCGCTCCTCATCGTCCCGAATTCGTGACTGGGGGGACAGAAGTCGACGACTTTCTGTGCGCCGGAGAAGTTGATAAGCGCGGGGGGCGGCGCAATACCAGCGGTGCCCCTGTGTGGCGTCAAATAGCGGTCGCCACCCTGTAAACAGAAGGAGCTTCACCATGCTGATTTCTCAGCGCCCAGCCCTCACCGAAGAGCCGGTCTCGGCGAACCGTTCGCGGTTCGTCATCGAGCCCCTGGAACCAGGCTTCGGCTACACCCTGGGCAACTCGCTCCGCCGGACCCTGCTCTCGAGCATCCCGGGTGCCTCCGTCACCAGCATCCGCGTCGACGGCGTGCTGCACGAGTTCACCACCGTGCCCGGAGTCAAGGAAGACATCACCGAGCTGATCCTGAACCTCAAGGAATTGGTCGTTTCCTCCGAGGACGACGAGCCGGTCACGATGTACCTGCGCAAGCAGGGCCCCGGCGACGTCACCGCCGCCGACATCGCCCCGCCGGCCGGCGTCGTCGTGCACAACTCCGACCTGCACCTGGCCACCCTGACGAAGAAGGGCAAGCTCGAGATCGAGCTCGTCGTCGAACGCGGCCGCGGCTACGTCCCGGCTTCACCCAACAAGGTCGTCGGCGCCGAAATCGGCCGCATCCCGGTCGACTCGATCTACTCGCCGGTCCTCAAGGTCACCTATCGGGTGGAAGCGACCCGGGTCGAGCAGCGCACCGACTTCGACCGTCTGGTACTCGATGTCGAGACCAAGCCGTCCATCTCGCCGCGGGACGCGCTGGCTTCGGCCGGCACCACCCTGGTGGAGCTCTTCGGTCTGGCCCGCGAACTGAACGTCGACGCCGAGGGCATCGAGATCGGCCCGTCACCGGCAGAGGCCGATCACATCGCTGCCTTCGCGCTGCCGATCGAGGAGATGGACCTGACGGTTCGCTCCTACAACTGCCTCAAGCGGGAGGGCATCCACACGGTCGGCGAGCTGGTCTCCCGCACCGAGGCCGACCTGCTGGACATCCGCAACTTCGGTCAGAAGTCGATCGACGAGGTCAAGATCAAACTGCACGGCCTCGGACTGTCGTTGAAGGACTCCCCGGCCGGGTTCGACCCCGCCGCCGCGGCACAGGCCTACGGCGACGCCGACTGGAGCGATTCCGACGACGACTTCGGGTCGGCGACGGTGATCCCGGACGAGGGCACGAACTTCGGTACGCCGGTCGAGGTGGCCGACGACACCGACTACGCCGAGACCGAGCAGGTCTGAGCTGAGCTCCAGCGTGACGGTCCGCCCGGAACCCGGGGCGGGCGGCACCGGTGGTCATCCACCGGATGTGCCGAAATCGAAGGACGACGTCGGGGTCCGGGAGTTCGCGCCCGGGCCACCGCCTCACCCGTGACCACAGCGGCCACGGACAACGACCCACGAAGGAAGCGACATGCCCACGCCTACCAGGGGACCCCGCCTCGGCGGATCACCGCAGCACGAGCGCCTGATCCTGCGCAACCTCGCGCAGTCGCTGTTCGAGCACGGCAAGATCACCACCACCGAGGCCAAGGCCAAGAAGCTCCGCCCGTTCGCCGAGAAGCTGATCACCCACGCCAAGCGTGGGGACCTGCACGGTCGCCGAGAGGCGCTGAAGGTCATCCGTGACAAGGCGGTCGTGCACAAGTTGTTCGCGGAGATCGGGCCCTCGTTCGCGACCAGGGTCGGTGGGTACACCCGCATCGTCAAGACCGCCCCGCGCAAGGGCGACAACGCTCCGATGGCGATCATCGAACTGGTGACCGAGGAGACCGTTTCCTCGGCCGCCAGCCGGGTCGCGCGTCGCGCCGCATCAACCAAGGCTCCCGCCAACAAGACTGCGCCGGTCGTCAGCGATGCGACAGAGGTCTCTGCGGCTGAGGTCACCGACGCCGTCGAGGTCGAGTCGGTCGACGGGCAGGACGCGACTCAGGCCGAACAGGCTGTTGACGAGGCCCCGGCCGAGGGTGCGCCGCAGGACGAAACGGTCGAGTCGGCTCCGGCCGACGACGACAAGTAGTCCGCAGGGGCGAAGCACTCGGGACCAGCAGGGCCCGTCACCGAAACATCCGGTGACGGGCCCTTTGTCATGTCCAGTTGTCAGCTCCCGCTCCGGTGGACGGCGGGCTCGACAGGCGACAACCGGGTCGGCCGGCCGGGCTCAGCCTGGCCCATGGGGTCGGCTGGGTGCTGGGCTGTAGGCAGTAGGCTCGACCGCGTGGATCAGCAGAGCGAGATCGTTCGCCTGCGCCTGGAGATCTCCTACGACGGCACCGATTTCTCCGGTTGGGCAGCTCAACCCGACCGGCGCACGGTGGCCGGCTGCCTGCTCAGCGCTCTGACTGTGCTCTTCCGGGGGGATGTGCCCCTGGTCGTGGCCGGCCGGACAGATGCCGGAGTCCATGCGCTCGGGCAAGTCGCCCACATCGACGTTCCCTCCGACGCCCTGAGCGCATTGGCGCCCCGCGCCGGGTGTGCTGGTCCGCCTCTCGGCGACGACCCACTCGCCGGCGGGCGTCTCGGCTTGCTGCGACGGTTGGCCGGACTACTGCCGATCGACGTCCGGGTGCGCGAGATCCGCTGTGCAGCAGATGGTTTCGATGCTAGGTTCTCGGCATTGCGGCGACACTACCGATATCGCATCGGCACCGCAGCCTGGGGTGTCGAGCCACCGGACCGGCACTACGTATTCGCCCTCAGGCGTCCGTTGGACGTGGACGCCATGTCCGGGTCGGCCCTGGCGTTGATCGGCCTGCACGATTTCGCAGCGTTCTGCAAGCCGAGGGACGGTGCCACCACCATCCGCGAGCTGCAAGACCTGACGGTCCGGGTATCAGGTGACGAGGTGATCGTGGACGTGCAGGCCGACGCCTTCTGCCACTCCATGGTGCGCTCCCTCGTCGGTTCACTCATCGCGGTCGGCGAGCATCAGGTGGGCATCACCCGTCCAGCTGAAGTCTTGGCGAGCGCATCTCGGACGAACGGCATCCATGTCGCGCCCGCACGGGGTCTGACACTGGTCGGGGTCGACTACCCGACGGACCGGGACCTCGCCGATCGTGCTTCGATCACCAGGGCAACCCGGCAGCTACCCGGCGCCTGATGAGTCCGGCCAACCTGCAACAAGGCTTCGGGGCTCCGGCCGCGCCGGCATTTTGACCTGGCCGCAACGGCGCGGTAACCTTGACCTTCGGTGTGCCGCTACATCGTCGTTCACGCATGCGGCAGGCGCCCGACAACAGATGCAACATCGAGGTCGCCGCCCTTAGGCGGCATCGCTCGCCGCAGGGGTACCACTCTCGGCGTGAATATTCTGGTAAGAACCGCATTTTCGAGAGACAGAGGCATATCCGTGCGCACGTACAGCCCCAAGCCCGGCGACGTCACCCACGCCTGGCATGTGATCGACGCGACCGACGTCGTGCTCGGCCGGCTGGCCAGCCAGTCGGCGCAGTTGCTCCGTGGCAAGCACAAGGCGATCTACGCACCGCACGTCGATACCGGTGACTTCGTTGTGATCATCAACGCCGAAAAGGTCGCCATCTCGGGCAACAAGCGTGATGGCAAGTTCCTCTATCGCCACTCGGGTCAGCCGGGTGGCCTGCGCAAGCAGAGCGTCGGAGAACTGCTGGACAGCCACGCCGACAAACTGGTCGAGAAGGCCATCATCGGCATGTTGCCGCACAACTCGCTCGGCCGTTCGATGGCGCGCAAGCTCAAGGTCTACGTCGGATCCGAGCACCCGCACACTGCGCAGCAGCCGCAGCCGTACGACATCGTCCAGGTCGCGCAGTAGTCTTCGCGGCCCGACCCGAGGTCGGCCGTTGTCCACGAACATCCCGCAGGAAAAGACAGTGAGAAGAGCGAGTCAGTGAGCGAAACCCCCGAGATCGTCGAAGCCGACGAGGCCGACGTTGTCGGCTTCGATGACCAGACCGAGGATGCCTCGACCGAGCACACCTCCGAGTCCGAGGCCCCGCCGATCATCGTCCCCGCCGTGGTCAAGGTTGCTGTGGATCGACCGGTCCAGACTGTGGGCCGCCGAAAGGAAGCCGTCGTGCGGGTGCGTCTGACGCCCGGCACCGGTGTCTTCACCCTGAACGGCCGGACGATGGACAACTACTTCCCGAACAAGGTGCATCAGCAGCTCATCAAGGAGCCGTTGGTCCAGCTCGAGAAGGACGGCATCTATGACGTCCACGCCAAGCTGCACGGTGGCGGCGTCTCCGGCCAGGCTGGTGCGCTGCGGCTGGGTATTGCCCGTGCGCTGATCGAGCTCGATGTGACAGACCGCCCGGCGATGAAGGCCTCCGGCTTCCTCACCCGGGACGCGCGAGCCACCGAGCGCAAGAAGTACGGACTCAAGAAGGCCCGTAAGGCACCCCAGTACTCCAAGCGCTGATTCACCGCGCATGGGCCGGCTCTTCGGAACCGATGGTGTGCGTGGTCTGGCGAACGCCGACCTGACACCGACCATTGCGCTCTCGCTGGCGACCTCGGCCGCCCGCGTCCTGCTCGAGCAGACCCTGCCCGCGCACGACCGGGCGGCCGAGCCGTCTGCAGGGTCGGCCGACCGGACGCGCCGGCCGATCGCCGTCGTCGGGCGTGATCCGCGGGCCAGCGGGGAAATGTTGGAGGCCGCTGTCGCTGCCGGACTGGCCTCTGCCGGTGTCGACGTATTGCTGCTCGGCGTCGTCCCCACTCCTGCTGTGGCCTTCCTCACCGGCGCATTGTCGGCCGATCTCGGTGTGGTCATCTCCGCTTCCCACAACGCGATGCCGGACAACGGCATCAAGATCTTCGCAGCGGGCGGGGTGAAACTCGAGGACGCCGTCGAAGACGCGATCGAGTCCGGCATGGAGGTGCCGTGGCGGCTGCCCACCGGAGCCCAGGTCGGCCGGATTCGGATGGCGACCGACTCGATCGACAAGTACCTCGACCACCTGCGGGCCTGCACACCGAACTCGCTCGCCGGCCTGCGCATCGTCGTCGATTGCGCCAACGGCGCCGCGTCGGTCGCCGCACCGGAGGCCTACCGCCGCGCAGGTGCGGAGGTCATTGTGATCGCCGGTGCGCCAGACGGTCTGAACATCAACGATGGCGTCGGCTCGACCCATCTGGAGGTGCTGCGGGCAGCGGTGCTGAGCCAGGGCGCTGACCTCGGGATCGCGCACGACGGCGACGCCGACCGTTGTCTTGCCATCGACGCCGACGGTCGTGACGTCGACGGTGACTGCATTCTGGCGATCCTGGCCGTTGCGCTCAACAGCCGCGGGTTGCTGGCTCATTCCACCGTGGTGAGCACCGTCATGGCGAACATCGGCTTTCACCGGGCGATGGACGAGGCGGGGATCAGGGTGGTCACCGCCGGGGTCGGCGACCGGTATGTGCTCGAGGAGATGCGGCTGGGCGGATTCAACCTCGGTGGGGAGCAGTCGGGCCACGTGGTGCTGGCCGATCAGGCCACCACCGGCGATGGATTGCTGACCGCCCTTCACCTGATGGCCGAGGTGACCGCGACCGGCCGAACCCTCGCCGAACTGGCCGCCAAGGTGGTGCGTTTCCCTCAGGTGTTGATCAACGTCAGGGTGCTGGACAAGGCGGCGGTTGCCCATTCCGACACGGTCGCGGATGCGGTCCGCGGCGCTGAGGCCGAACTGGGTAACTCCGGCCGCGTGCTGCTCCGCCCCTCCGGTACCGAGCCTCTCGTCCGGGTCATGGTGGAAGCGTCGACCGCCGAGCAGGCGAGAACCGTAGCCGAACGGGTCGCCGCGGTGGTCTCCCAGACCTGAGTTGCATCCGCGCGACCCGCCGGGCCCGCGCACACCGCGCACAAGCCAAGAGATTCGCGCGCTCGGGACTACCCGGCCCGAGATCAGACGAGCCGGTACCGGGGGGAGTTACCCGGCCCGGACCTCGTCCAGATCCTCCAGCGCGGTGCCCCGGACCTTGCCCTCGAGGTCGTCGGCCAACTGGTCGGCGGCGTTCAGGTGGCGGAGCAGGAACGCGGTGGCCAGTAGCCGCACCACCTGCTGGATCCGCTTCTCGTTGCCTGATCCGCTGATGGTGGAACTCCAGTGCGATCCCTCGGCCAGGCCGAGGTGGCTGGCGCCCTTGACGGTGCGGAGCATGGCCGGACCGGCCCATGCGGCTGCGATCGAAGCACCGTCGCCGTCGGCCATGTCGTCGTCGGAACCCACGAGGTGCAGACCAGGCACCTGCACCCTGGTGGCCGCCTCGACGGCAGACGGGCGGGTCGCGGCAGCGGTGACGGTGACCACTGCCCGGATGGAGGAATCACCGGCAGCAGCCAGTACCGCCGCACCTCCACCGATCGAATGTCCGAGCACTCCGAGCTTGCGATCGTCGACCCGGACACGACCGTTGCCGAGCTTGCCGCCGGCCACCACGCGCAGGGCGGTTGTCAGATCGCGTGCCATCACGCCGTGCGAGGGGATCGGCCCCTTCTGCGTGTCAGGGGCCACCACCACAAAGCCCCAAGACGCCAGATAGCGCATGGTGTCGGCGTAACGGTGCGCCGGCTGCAGCCAGCCGTGGGACAGCGCGACGGCCGGTAGCCCCCGGCCGGAGACCGGCGCGAACACCAGACCGGGGGTTCCGGCGTCGGCGAGGTTGCCCACCGCCACCCGGTGTGGGCCGCGGTGCGCCAGGTACTCAAGTGACGGCCGGTCGATCCCGATCAGGGACTTCTTGGCGAACAGCGGCATCGGTATGGTCCTCCCGGCTCCGGCGCGGTCCGGAGAACGTCCGGCGCGCATCCGTACAGTATTGCTGGCCCAGTCGTGGCGCCGCGCCGTATCGCCGTTGCCGGCCTCGGAACACCAGCCGGCCGAAGAACACCAGGGAGCCCAGCCGATGCCACAGGTCGAAGAGGTAGGCGAATTCTCCGGGATCCTGCGACGGCTCATCAAGGCACGGTTCCCCCTGCTGTCGATCGGCACGGCCGAGGAGTCGCGGGTGCTCGGTGAGATCGCCTCGGTGGTGGGCGACCGTGCCATGGTCACGCCGCAGCGGCAGGTGTATCTGTGGTCGACCTCGCGGGGATTCGCGGCGTTGGGGCAGTCGGGAAGCCCGGAGACCAGGACGCCGTTGGCAGCGCTGACCGCGGCCGCCGCGCTGACCAGCCCGAGCGTGGTGATCCTGCTGGACCTGCACCCGTGGCTCGGTAACGACGGCCAGTTGCCGGACACCCAGGTGGTGCGGGCCTTGAAGGACACCGTCGAACTGTTCCGGGTCGGGTCGATCCCGCGCTCGCTGATCCTGATCTCGCCGACACCGCGAATCCCGCCCGACCTTGCGGCGCTGGTGACGGTCGTTGACTACCCGCTGCCGACCGAGCGCCAACTGCGGGAACTGCTCGACAAGGCAATCAAGCTCAACACCGACTCCAGGGCGCTGACCGTGGACCCGACCGATGACGCACTGGAGCGGCTGGCCAAGGCCGCGCTCGGACTGACCTCCTTCGAGGCCGAGAACGCCTTCGCCAGGGCGATGGTCGACGACGGCCACCTGACGGCCGCTGATGTGGCCGTCGTCCAGCAGGAGAAGGGGCAGATCGTCCGTAAATCGGGCGTGTTGGAGATGGTCACCGCCAGCGTCCGGCTCAGCGATGTCGGCGGCCTGGGCAATCTGAAGACCTGGCTGACCAAGCGATCCGGTTCCTGGCTCGATGAAGCCCAGCGCTACGGATTGCCGGCGCCCAAGGGCGTGCTGGTCACCGGGGTTCCCGGTTGCGGGAAGTCGCTCACGGCCAAGGCGATGGCCAGTGCCTGGTCGTTGCCGTTGGTGCGGATGGACATCGGCCGGATCTTCGGTGGTCTGGTCGGCGAGAGCGAGCAGAACATGCGGACCGCGCTGCGGACGGCAGAGGCAGTCGCGCCCTGCGTGCTGTGGATCGATGAGATCGAGAAGGGTTTTGCAGCGGGCGCTTCCGGCGCCGGCGACTCCGGTACATCGGCTCGGGTCTTCGGCACCTTCCTGACCTGGATGCAGGAGAAGACCTCGGCGGTGTTCGTGATGGCCACCGCGAACAACATCTCGCTGTTGCCGCCGGAGTTCATGCGCAAGGGCCGCTTCGACGAGATCTTCTTCATCGATCTGCCGACCACGCTCGAGCGACAGGTGATCTTCGCACTGCACATCCGGGCCAGGCTGAAGGCCGGCCCTGCGTTGGGGGACCTGCCGGTGGATGACGCACTGTTGGATGCGCTCGCGGCGATGACCGAGGGATACTCCGGAGCCGAGATCGAGCAGGCGGTCATCTCGGCGTGTTTCGACGCCTTCGACGGCCGCCGGGCACTGACTGTCGACGATCTGGCCCGCGCGGTGACGAACACCGTGCCGCTCTCGGTGACCCGGGCCGAGCAGATCACAGCGCTGCGCGCCTGGGCCGATGTGCGGGCGGTCGCCGCATCGGCGCCGCAGGACAGAGCCGGGTACGTCACCGCGACGCCGGACTCGGCCGTGCCTGCGGTGGACCCTTCCTCGGTTCAATCCCGCGGTGGGCGGCCCGTCGACGCCTGACCGACCAGCGCGCAGCCGGCCCCGTCAGACCTTCGGTTTTGCCCGCTGCGGTCGCATCAGGGCACCCACCGACCATTCCGGGCCGGAGCGGGAGTCCGCCCCGAATCGGGGCGCCGCCAACGCCAGTACGACAAGCAACACGAGTAACCCGATAAGTAACATGCCACTACTCTCGGCCTCAAACTATCTACAGTCAATCTGTTTCTTCTACCGCTTTCACGTAAGGTGAGCTGCATGATCGATCTGCGCCGCCTGCAAATTCTGCGTGAGCTGGACCGCTGCGGCACCATCGCCGCGACTGCGGAAGCCGTGCATCTGACGCCGTCGGCGGTGTCCCAGCAGTTGGCGTCGCTGTCGCGGGAGGCGGGCACGCCGATGCTGGAACCCGACGGTCGCCGGGTCCGGCTGACGGCGGCGGCAGAACTCCTGCTCCGTCACGCACATGAGGTTTTCACCCACCTCGAACATGCCGAATCCGATCTGGCCGCATTCCGGCGGGGGGACGCCGGCCTGGTCAAACTCGGAGCGTTTCCGACGGCCATCCGCGGCGTCGCGGTCCCGGTGATCGCCGAGCTTCGGGGCACGAGGCTGGAGTTGCAGATCCGCGAGATCCAGCCCGAACACACCGTCGACGCGCTGCTGAGCCGGAAGGTGGACATCGCGCTGACGCTGACCGGCGGCGCCGAGGTGCTCGGTGCCGACGATGCCCGCCTGACCGACGAACATCTGCTGGACGACATCATGGACGTGGCGATGCCGATCGGTCATCGGCTGGCCGGGCAGGACGCCGTCGATCTGCGTGAGCTGATGGACGAGGACTGGATCACCCACATGCCAGGCGTCCCGTGTTGGGCTGCCATGCGGGCCGCCTGCGCCAGAGCCGGCTTTGTGCCCCGCTCGCGGCACCACGCCGATGATTTCACCGGGGCCGTCGCATTGGTGGCTGCCGGAGAGGGTCTCTGCCTGCTGCCGCGCCTGGCACAGGGGCCGTTCTCCTCCGATCCGGTCGTTATCCGGCCGACGTCCAGCGAGCCGCCGCTGCGGCGGATTGCCGTGCAATATCGGGCTGGTACCGCTGACCAACCACATATCGCCCCCGTCCTGGCCGCGCTCCGCCGGGTGGCGCTGGTTCACCACGCAGCGACGGCAGATGCCCGGGGAGCCGACGCGTCCGTCGGTCCGTGACCCGGCGGCGCCGGCGCATTGGCCGTCGTCACCGGGTGTGAACCGATAGCCTGGCGGTATGTGCGGAATCGTCGGCTACACCGGCCCTCGTCAGGCGCTGCCCCAGATTCTTCAGGGTTTGCGTCGGCTGGAATACCGCGGCTACGACTCGGCCGGCGTGGCTGTGTTGAATGCCACCGGCGACCTGCACGTTGCCAAGAAGGCCGGTGTGCTGGCCAATCTCGAGACCTACATCGACTCGGGGGCGGTCCCGCTGGAGGGCCGGACGGGGATGGGGCACACCCGGTGGGCAACGCACGGCGGGCCGACCGACCGCAACGCCCACCCGCACACCGACGCATCCGGCCGCACGGCGGTCATCCACAACGGCATCATCGAGAACTTCGCGGTGCTGCGGGCCGAACTCGAGCGCGGAGGCGTCGAGTTGCGTAGCGACACCGACACCGAGGTCGTCGCCCACCTGCTGGGCGCTGCGTTCGCGAAGGGTCCGACCGCCGGTGATCTGCCGGCCTCGATGGCCGCGACCTGTCGCCGGCTCGAAGGTGCGTTCACTCTGGTCGCAGTACACGCCGACGTCCCGGATATGTTGGTCGCCGCCAGGCGCAACTCACCGCTGGTGATCGGGGTGGGCAAGGGCGAGATGTTCCTTGCCTCCGACGTTGCCGCATTCATCGCCTACACCAGGGACGCAATCGAGCTCGGCCAGGACCAGATGGTCGTCATCAATCCCGACGGATTCGAGGTCACGTCGTTCCTGGCAGGGGAGTCCGTCACCACCGACTACCGACCCTTCCACGTCGACTGGGATCTGGCCGCTGCCGAGAAGGGTGGTCACGACTTCTTCATGGACAAGGAGATCGCCGAGCAGCCGGCGGCCATCCGTGACACCTTGAGCGGGCACTTCGACGGCACCCGAATCGTGCTCGACGAGCAACGCCTCGGCGAGGACGAACTGCGCACGATCGACAAGGTTTTCGTGGTGGCGTGCGGCTCGTCCTACCACTCGGGCCTGGTGGCCAAGTACGCCATCGAGCATTGGACGCGGCTCCCTGTCGAAGTGGAGTTCGCCAGCGAGTTCCGTTACCGGGACCCGGTACTGGACCGCGACACCCTGGTGGTCGCTATCACCCAGTCCGGTGAGACAGCGGACGTGCTGGAGGCCGTCCGGCATGCCCGTCGGCAACGAGCCAGGGTGCTGGCCGTGTGCAACACCAACGGTTCGCAGATCCCCCGGGAGTCCGACGCGGTGCTCTACACCCACGCCGGACCCGAGGTCGGGGTCGCGTCCACCAAGTCGTTCCTGGCACAGATCACCGCCAACCTGCTCGTCGGGCTCGCGCTCGCCCAGGCTCGGGGTACCAAGTACGCGGACGAGGTGGCGCGCGAATTCGAGGCGCTGAGCGAGATGCCGGAGGCCGTCGCCCAGACCCTCACCCTGATGAACCCGGTGCGGCAGCTCGGCAAGGAGATCGCCGACTCAAAGGCGGTGCTGTTCCTCGGCCGTCACGTGGGTTTCCCGGTCGCACTGGAAGGCGCGCTGAAGCTGAAGGAACTGGCCTACATGCACGCCGAGGGTTTTGCTGCCGGTGAGCTCAAGCACGGCCCGATAGCGCTGATCGAGGAGGGTCTGCCGGTGGTGGTGGTCACGCCGTCACCGAAGGCCCAGCCGCTGCTGCACTCCAAGCTGCTGTCCAACATCCGGGAGATCCAGGCCCGCGGAGCCCGCACCATCGTGATCGGCGAGGAGGGGGACGAGACAGTCGCACCGTTCGCCGATTTCCTGCTGGAACTGCCCAGGGTTCCGGCGCTGCTGCAGCCGTTGGTCACCACGGTGCCGCTGCAGATCCTGGCGGCCGAGATCGCCAGAACCCGCGGATACGACATCGACAAGCCCAGGAACCTGGCCAAGTCCGTCACGGTCGAATAGCCGGTGAACTTACCGCTGTCGCCGCTGCCGCCAGGGCACCTCATCCTGGGGGTCGGTATCGATGTGGTTGCCGTAGAACGG
This sequence comes from Mycobacteriales bacterium, assembly GCA_038229825.1. Lineage (GTDB taxonomy): Bacteria > Actinomycetota > Actinomycetes > Mycobacteriales > Nakamurellaceae > Nakamurella. The sequence goes on along the minus strand of JBBROB010000009.1, from coordinate 168,744 downwards.
TTCTCCGAGTCGTTGAGCCGGACGCCCGGACTGGCCCGCCGATTGTTCGCCCCGGCCGAGCTGCTGAGTACCTCCGGTTCGCCCCGCCGCCCGGTGTCGCTAGCCGGGCGGTTTGCCGTGAAAGAGGCGGTCGCCAAAGCGCTCGGCGTACCCCAGGGGATGAAATGGCATGACTGCAGAGTGATTTCGCATGACTCTGGGCGGCCCGAGTTGGTGACCACCGGTACCGTGCTGGCAGCGGCGGGTGCGCTGGGAGTGACGACCTGGCGGATGTCGCTCTCTCACGACGCCGGGATCGCCGCAGCCGTGGTGATCGCCATCGGACTGACATCGCCACCGGGGAAATCATGATCCCGGCGTACACCGTCGAGCAGATCCGCGCAGCGGAGACCGTTGCACTGCAGGGTGATCGGGACGATTCGATGATGCGCCGGGCAGCCTACGAGGTCTCTGTGGCGGTGCTGGACAGAATCTCGCCGGTGGTCGGTCGTTCGGCCGTGCTACTGGTCGGGCCCGGAAACAACGGCGGTGACGCGCTTTTCGCCGGCACGACGTTGCGCCGCCGCGGGATGGCGGTGACCGCGGTGCTATTGGATCCGGCGCGTGCCCATCCGGCCGGCGAGAGGGCCTTGCGCCGGGCCGGCGGCCGGGTAGTGGCGGCAGCGGACCCGTTGGCGGATCGGGTCATCAGCGCGGCCGACGTGCTGATCGACGGCCTGCTCGGCCTGGCCGCCCGACCGCCGCTGCGGCCGGCGGCCCTCTCCCTGATCGAGAAGGCAAACGCCACAGGATGTCTGAAGGTTGCGGTCGATCTGCCGACAGGCATCGACCCGGAGTCGGGACGCTTCGGCGGCGCTGCCTTCGACGCGGATGTGACGGTGACGATGGGCGGCATGAAGACCGGACTGCTGGTCGCCGAGTCGCACGTCGGAGAGGTCATCGTCGCCGGCCTTGGGTTCGAACCAACGGCCGCCCAGATGTTCGGCCTGACCGACCTTGACGTACGGGCGATGCTGCCCGATCCGGGTGGGGCCGACGACAAGTACTCCGGTGGTGTGCCGGGGATCGTGGCCGGATCACCCCGCTATCCGGGCGCCGCGATCCTGTGCGTCGGTGGCGCCGTCCGGACCAGGCCCGGAATGGTGCGATACGCCGGTCCGCAAGCCGGCGCGGTGGTGACGCGCTGGCCGGAGGCCGTGGCCGCGACTGACCCGGAGTTGGCCGGGACCGTGCAGGCCTGGGTGGCCGGCCCCGGAATGGGCACCGACGCGGAATCGGTTGCCCTGCTGCGCATCGTGATGGCGTCGGACGTGCCCGTCGTGGTGGATGCCGACGGGTTGACCATTCTGGCGGGCCGGATGTCGATGCTGGAGAGCCGCCGGGGACGACCGACGCTGCTCACGCCGCACAGCCGGGAGTTCGCCCGGCTGTTCCCGGACCTGGACACGGCGGACCGGTTGACCTCCGTCCGCGCAGCGGCGGCCAGATCGGGTGCGACCATCCTGCTCAAGGGTCAGCGCACCCTGGTCGCCGAGCCATCCGGCCGGGTCGCGGTGAACACCACCGGATCGTCCTGGCTGGCCTCTGCCGGGTCGGGCGACGTGCTCTCCGGAATCGTCGGATCGCTGCTGGCCACGGGCCTGACCGCCTGGCAGGCGGGTGCCGCTGGCGCCCACCTGCACGGGCGAGCGGGCGAACGGGTCATGCGCGATCGGGTACCGGGAGCCGAGGCGCTGTGGGACCGGATCAGGGTTCCGGGCTTCTGATGGCGGCCGGAGTTCGTGCTGAGGCAGTCGTCGACCTCGCCGCGGTCGAGCACAACGTGCGCCTGCTGCTGGATGTCGCCCGGGCAGCGAACCCGGCTGCGGAGCTGATGGCCGTGGTGAAGGCAGACGGCTACGGCCACGGCGCGGTGCAGGTCGCCGAGGCTGCGCGGCGAGCCGGAGCGGCCGCCCTTGGGCTGGCGACACCGAAGGAGGCGGTAGCCCTGGTCGTGGCCGGTCTGCACGCGACGCCGGACCGGCCGGTGCTGGCCTGGCTCTGGGTGCCCGACGAGGAGATCGGTCCGGCGATCGTGGCCGGGGTACAGCTGGCGGTTTCCTCGATGGCCCAGTTGGCGGCGGTGGTGGCGCACTCGGGGTCGGCGCCATCAGGCCGGGCCGAGATCCACCTGAAGATCGACACCGGGTTGGGCCGGGGCGGTGTGACCCCCGCCGACCTCGCAGACCTGGTCGCAGCCGCCGCACAGGCGCAGCGCAACGGTGCCGTCGAGGTGGTCGGGGTGATGAGTCATCTGGCCTGCGCTGACACTCCCGGCGATCCTTCGGTGCCGGCCCAGACCGTGGTGTTCGAGGCCGGTTGCGACACTGTCCTCGCCGCCGGGCTCACCCCGCGGTGGCGGCATCTGGCGAACACGCCGGGCACGCTGGCCTGGCCGGCTACCACATTCGACCTGGTCAGATGCGGTATCGGTGTGTACGGCATCAGCCCGTTCGACCATCAGCAACCCGGCCTGCGGCCTGCAATGAGCCTGCGGGCGAGGGTGGCGCTGACCAAACGGGTACCCGCCGGCCAGGGCGTGTCCTATGGGCTCACCTACCGAACCGATCGGGAGACGACTTTGGCGTTGGTGCCGATCGGCTATGCCGACGGCATCCCCCGGACGGCAGGTCCCACCGCGACGGTCTGGCTCGGCGGGAAACGCCGACCTATCGCCGGCCGCATCGCGATGGATCAGTTCGTCCTCGACTGTGGGGACGACGATCCGGCCGTCGGCGACGACGTGCTGATCTTCGGTTCGGGTCAGCACGGCGAACCGACGGCGACCGACTGGGCGGCCGCCTGCGACACCATCGGCTACGAGATCGTCACCAGGATCGGTCCCAGGGTGCCGCGCAGGTATGTTGGGTCGCCACAGCCGAGAGCGGACCAACCTGCTGAGGATTCGTCGTGAACACCTGGGGCAAGATCATCGGCGCCGCCTCCATCACCACCGGAGTGATCGGCGCAGCCGCACTCGGCGGGGTGACGGCGCAACGTCGGGCGGTGCGCAAGTTCCGGGCATCGGGGTTCGCCGATTCGCAGGGGTACGACACCTTGGCAGCCGACCGGACCTATTCGGTCCTGGGCGACGACGGCGTCGTTCTTCATGTCGAAGAGGTCGGCCCGGTCAACGCCCCGCTGACAGTGATCTTCGGGCACGGTTGGACGTTGCGTTCCGGTGCCTGGCACTATCAGCGTATTGGTCTGGCGGGCAAGGGTTTCGGTGCCGGCGGGCGCGGGCCGGCCGCCCGGCTGGTGTTCTACGACCAGCGGTCGCACGGCAAGTCCTCCAAGGCCTCGCCGGGTCACACGGCAATGACCGACCTGGCCGGCGACCTCGCCGCGGTGCTGGCGACCGCTGCACCCCAGGGCCCTGTCGTGCTGGTCGGTCATTCGATGGGCGGCATGGCACTGCTCACGCTGGCCGGTCTGCTGCCGAAACTGTTCGCCGAACGGGTGGTTGGTGTCGGGTTGGTGTCGACGTCGGCCAGCGAGGTGACCAGCGCGCAGATCGCCAGGAGCCTGCTGTCCAGCAACAGCCCGCTGCTCAAGCTCGCCAGCCTGGCGGCCGGTCGATACCCGAAGTTGATCGAGCGTGGCCGGGCCGGCAGCCGGGATGCCGTCTGGCTGCTGACCAGGGCACTGGGCTTTGCGCAGAAGGACGTGCCGGGGGAGATGGTCGACTATCTGGACGAGATGATCTCGGCCACCCCGGTCGAGGTAATCACTGACTTCGCGCCGGCCCTGATGGGACTAGACCAGACGGCGGCGCTCCCGGTGCTCGAGGCACTGCCGGTGGTGATCATCTGCGGCGATGCGGACCGGCAGACTCCGCTGGCCAGATCGCTGGCGATATCCAGAGCCCTGCCGGACGCGGAACTCGTGGTCATCGAGGGGGCCGGCCACATGGCCATCATGGAGTGCCCCGACCTGGTCAACGACGCGCTGCGCAGGCTGTTCGCCCGGGCGACGATCTACGCCGCTCCGCCGGCGCGGAAGTCGGGATAGGCAGTGTCACACTCGATTCTGACGCTCAACCTGCCGACCGTCGAAGACACCCTGGCCTTCGGCCGAGATTTGGGAAATCGTCTGGTGGCCGGCGATCTCGTCATACTGTCCGGATCTCTCGGTGCCGGCAAGACCGCGTTGACCAAGGGCATCGCGGTCGGCATGCGGGTGTCGGGGTCGGTGACCTCGCCGACGTTCGTGCTCGCCAGGGTGCACCGGGCCGCCGCCGACGGGGTGGCTCTGGTGCATGTCGACGCCTACCGACTCGCCGGCGCCCTGGAACTGGATGACCTTGACCTCGACACCGATCTGACGGCGGCAGCGGTCGTCATCGAATGGGGCGAGGGCGTGTCCGAGCAACTCTCCGACGCGCCGCTGGCGATCCATCTGGATCGGCTGCCGGATGACACCAGGGTGGCGACGCTGGCAGCGGTCGGCGGCGACTGGGCGGAACGACTGACCGGCCTCGGGGCGGGAAGCGGCTCAGACCTTGGTTCTGCGTAGACCGAAGACCAGCAGGGCCCCGCCGGCGATGGCGATCACCGCTCCGGCGTAGATCCAGAAATGGTTGTTGGTCATCGGGCTGCCGTGGACCAGGCCGGTGCCCTGCAGCAGGAACAGCAAGCCGAAGACGGCGACCAGGCCGCCGGCGCCGATCAGCAGAGTTCTCATTGCCGCCACGATACCGACGGCACGGACGAAGTAGTCGTGTTCTGTCCCAGGAGTCCCAAACTGCCACGATCACCCCTGCCCGGGAAGTGGATCCACGCCAGCAGCGCCGCCGACGACATGCGGGGGTCAGTTCCGGGAGGGAGTGCTGGCCCTGACGACCACCTCGCCGGCCACGGTCAGCGCAACCGGCTCCTGACCGTCCACCTGATCCAGGGCCAGTTCGAGGGCACGCCGGCCGATCTGGACCAGAGGCAGGCGAACAGTGGTGAGCGGCGGCTGAACATCCCGCAGGGTGACGATGTCGTCGAACCCCGCCAGCGCCATGTCCTGCGGCACCAGGTGGCCGTGCTCCCGCAACGCCGCCATCGCGCCGACGGCCATCACATCGTTCACCGCGAACACCGCCTGCACCTCGACCTCCCGATCCAGCAGTTCGGTCATCGCGACGTATCCGCCGTCCCGGGTGAGCTGGGCCCCGATGATGTTCTCGTCGGCAAGGTAATGGCCGCAGTCGATCAGACCCTCGCGGAACCCGGTCAACCGCTCCTCGCTGGTCAGCAGCGATTCCGGGCCCGCCAGTACCGCGAACCCGCGGTAGCCAAGGCTCCACAGCACCCTCGCCAGCCGCCTGGCCGCACCTGCGTTCTCCAGCACCAGCGTGTTGACCGGAAGGGCCTTCTGCCCGATCGCCGCCACATGCCCGCCCGCAGCAGTGATTCCGGCCACCTCAGATGTCAGCCGCCGCTCGGCGTCATCGTCGGCGAATCGCGAACCGGCCAGTATCACTGCCCTGGCCCGCTGCCGGCGAAGGGCCTCGACGTGCCGGATCTCCGTCTCCGGATCCCACATCGTCGAGGCGATGGTGACGATCAGGTCGCGTTCGGCGGCCACGGCCATCACGCCCGACGCCACGGCCGCGGCGAACGGATCGGCGATGTCGTGCACGATCAGGCCGACGGTTGTGGTGGTGCCCCGCACCATTGCCTGGGCGTTCGCGTTGGGGGAGTAGTTGAGTTCAGCGGCGGCCTGCAGCACCCTTGCCTTCAGATCGGCCCGCACGGTACGGCCGGCAGCTCCGCTCAGGGCGCGGGAAGCGGTGGCCAGCGAAACGCCCGCCGCCCGTGCGACGTCGGCGAGGGTCACCAATTCGGCCACGAACGGCGTTCCTCTCAGGGTCGGAATCAGTTGTCGGAATCAGTTGTCGAACGTCGTTGTCGGAATCGTCAACCGACCTTAAACGCCCGCTGCGTCGATCATCGCAAACCGGACCACCGCCGCGGCGCCATAGGATCCCAGGCGTGCTGCTGCTCGCCATCGATACCTCGACCCCGACCGTCACCGCCGGGGTGGTGACGATGCTGCGCGCCCACGAACTCATCGGCGCCGGGTCGGCGGCGCCGAAACCATTCGAGTTGTTGAGCCAGCGGAGCGTGACCGACTCCTTCGCCCACGCCGAGAAACTGATGCCACTGCTCAACAGCGCGCTGGCCGAGTCGGGCCGGCAAGTCGCCGCGGTGGAGGCGATCGTCGTCGGCCTCGGTCCCGGGCCGTTCACCGGGCTACGGGTGGGGATCGCCACCGCGCAGGCGCTCGGCGACGCCCTGAACATCCCGGTGTACGGAGTCGGATCCCATGACGCCGCGGCGCGGTCCTACCTGCAGGGGTGTCCGGGGATGCAGGCGCGGGGCGACTTTCTGGTGGTCACCGATGCGCGTCGGCGCGAGGTGTACCTCTCGGCCTATTCGGCCGAGGGCCGGCGGCTGTTCGGTCCGGCACCCGTTGCCCCGGCCGCGGTGCCGGCCACGCTGGCGGACAGCGGGATCGTGCCGATCGGGATGATCGGGGCCGGTGCCGCGCTGCTGGTCGGACCACCGGATCTCACCGCCCTGGCTACGGAATTGTCCGTCGGGCTGGTGCTCGCGGCCGCAGGTGCGTTGCTCACTTCGGTGGTCCCGGGGCCGCTGACGCCGCTGTATCTGCGCCGGCCGGACGCCACCGCGCCGGGCGCCCGCAAGTCGGTGCTGGGCAGGTGAACGCCGTGGACGTGCCGGTGGTCGCCATGAGGTGGTGGGACATCGAGCAGATCGCAGCCCTTGAACTGGTGTTGTTCCCCACCGATTCGCCGTGGTCACCGGCGATGTTCTGGGCCGAACTGGCGGCCGGTCACCACTACGTAGTGGTCAGGGACCAGTCCGGCCGGGTGGACGGCTACGCCGGCCTGGCGGGCGGCAGCTACGAAGCGGAGGTGCAGACCATCGGGGTCAGCCCACAGCGGCAGGGCCGGGGCATCGGCCGCGCGCTGCTGCTGGAGCTGTTGCGGGCGGCCGGCGACCGACGGGTACTGCTGGACGTGCGGACCGACAACGCCGCCGCAATCGGACTGTACGAGTCGGAGGGCTTCGCCAGGATCGGGCTGCGCCGGCGGTACTACCAGCCCAGCGGCGCTGACGCGTACACGATGGAGAGAACCAGATGAACAGCGCCACCAGCAGCACTCCGGGGATCGTCCGGCTGCGCCCGGGGGCCGTTGTCCTTGGCATCGAATCCTCGTGCGACGAAACCGGCGCCGGCCTGGTCCGGCTGACCGAGGCCGACGGTCCGGAACTTCTCGGCCATGAACTGGCTTCCAGCTCGGACCAGCACGCCCGGTTCGGCGGAGTGGTTCCGGAGATCGCCTCCCGGGCGCACCTGGAGGCGATGACGCCGACCGTCAGAGCCGCCTTCGCCAAGGCCGGAGTGGCCTGGGGTCGGGTCGACGCGATCGCGGTGACCAGCGGGCCCGGTCTGGCCGGCGCCCTGCTGGTCGGGGTGGCGGCCGCCAAGGCCTACGCCTGCGCGTGGGACGTGCCGCTGCTGGGTGTCAACCACCTGGCCGGCCATGTCGCCGCCGACACCCTGGAACACGGCCTGCTTCCGAAACCGTCGCTGGCGCTGCTGGTGTCGGGCGGGCACACCCAGCTGCTGCGGATCGACGACCTGGCCGGTGGTATCACCGAGATCGGCACGACCGTCGACGACGCCGCCGGGGAGGCGTACGACAAGGTGGCCAGGCTGCTGGGTCTGGGCTACCCCGGCGGGCCGATCATCGATGAGCTCGCTGCCGACGGTGATCCCGCGGCGATCCGATTCCCGCGCGGGCTGACCGGATCCGGTGATTCGCGCTACGACTTTTCCTTCTCCGGCCTCAAGACCGCAGTCGCCAGGTTCGTCGAGACAGCCGAACGCGACCGCCGCGCAGTTGCGGTGGAGGACGTCTGCGCCTCGTTCCAGGAGGCTGTCGCCGATGTGCTGACCGCAAAGACGGTACGGGCCGCCGGTGAACTGGGCATCGCCACGGTGGTGATCGCCGGCGGAGTCGCGGCGAACGGCCGGCTTCGCTCGCTCGCGGGTCAGCGCTGCGCAGAGGCCGGCATCGAACTACGGATCCCGCGTCCAGGGCTGTGCACGGACAACGGCGCGATGATCGCCGCGGTGGGGGCGCACCTGCTGGCCGCCGGCGCGCGCCCGTCCAGTCCGCTGCTGACCGGCAATCCGGCAATGCCGGTGTCAAGTGTGCTGGCCGCCTGAGCGATCGGTGGGGCCGCACGCGCATACTTCCCCTCTCATCTGGGTCGGGTCGGGGCAGCGGGAGGAAATGTCAATGGGTGCATCAGGTCCGGGGATCTTCGAGAACGACGCCGCCCTGGAGTTCATCGGCACGTTGCGGGAGGGCCGCGCCACACCGGTCGGCGATCGGATCTCTGCCGCGGTGCGTGCGGTCGGGCAGGCCGAGCAGCCGCTGACGGTCGAGCAGGTGCAGCGATGCCTTGCCGCCCTGGCCCTGCTGCTGTCCGATCTCGATGCCGGGACCCTGGATGGCGCCCCGAACCCACCGGAGCTGCTGGCCTGGTTCGCGGACCTGGAAATCGAACTCAATCCGGCCCGCCGGCTGATCGCCGCCGCGGCGATCAGCCGGGTGCTGCTCCCGTCGGACAACCGCTGGCGCGAGCTGTGGGATGCATCGACCGACGGTCCGGCCGCACTGGGATCGGTGGTACGGCTGCGGGACCTGCTGGCCGATTCCGCCCCCGAGAGCTGAACCCGCTGACGAATCTCCGACCCCGGGTTGAGACCTGGCACTCTCGTGGTTAGAGTGCTAGTTGAACGGTGCAGCGACGGCCCGGCTCCCGCGACGACGGGCCCGCCTCTGCGCTGTTGGCCGGCACAGATGAGTGGCGGTCGCAGCACAAAGCCAAGCAATCGTCCTTTTCAAATCCGCACTTCATGAACCCCAGAAGGGGGAGATCACACCGTGGCGAGCGTGAAGATCCAGCCGCTAGAGGACAAGATCCTCGTTCAGGCCAACGAGGCCGAGACGACCACCGCATCGGGCATCGTCATTCCCGATACTGCCAAGGAAAAGCCCCAGGAGGGCACCGTCCTTGCTGTCGGACCGGGCCGTGTCGACGACAACGGCAACCGCGTGCCGGTGGACGTTGCCGAGGGCGACGTCGTCATCTATTCGAAGTACGGCGGCACCGAGGTCAAGTACTCGGGCCAGGAATACCTGATCCTTTCGGCCCGCGACGTGCTGGCCAAGGTCACCAAGTGACGTCTGGCAGGGCCGCCCTGATCGGTCGGTTCTGCCAATTCTGAACTGCCTGCGCCCCGACTCCCGCACCGTGTGCGGGGCTCGGGGCGCCGGTGTTTGCCTTGCGCCACGGGCGGAAGGCGTTCGAGATCCCGCACTTTTTCCGAAATTTTCTGACGAAGGACTGGCATAACCATGGCGAAGCAGATCAGCTTCGATTCCCAGGCCCGGTCGGCGCTGCAGCGCGGCGTCGACAAGCTGGCTGACGCGGTCAAGATCACCCTGGGCCCACGCGGTCGATACGTGGTTCTGGAGAAGAAGTTCGGTGGCCCGACCGTCACCAACGACGGTGTCACCATCGCCCGCGAGATCGATCTCGACGACGCCGGGGAGAACCTGGGCGCGCAGCTGGCGAAGACGGCTGCCACCAAGACCAACGACGTGGCCGGTGACGGCACCACCACGGCCACCGTGCTGGCCCAGGCGCTGGTCACCGAGGGTCTCCGGAATGTCGCCGCTGGTGCTGATCCGTTGGCGCTCCGCTCCGGCATCTCCAAGGCCGCCGACAAGGTCATCTCCATCTTGGAGTCGCGGGCCACCCCGGTTGTCGGAGACCGCGCGGCGATCGCCCAGGTCGGCACCATCGCCTCGCGGGACAGCCACATCGGCGACCTGTTGGGCGAGGCCATCGACAAGGTCGGCGCCGACGGCGTCGTCACGGTCGAGGAGCACGGTGGCCAGACCATCGAGCTCGAGTACACCGACGGCGTGCAGTTCGACAAGGGTTACATCTCACCACATTTCGCCACCGATCCGGAGGCGGCCGAAGCTGTGCTCGAGGACGCGGGCGTGTTGCTGGTGCGCGACAAGATCTCGGCGCTGTCCGACCTGTTGCCGCTGCTGGAGAAGGTCCTCGCCGAGTCGAAGCCGCTGCTGATCATCGCCGAGGACGTCGAGGGCGAGGCGCTCTCCACCCTGGTGGTCAATGCGATCCGCAAGACCATCAAGGTGGCGGCGGTCAAGTCGCCGTACTTCGGTGACCGGCGCAAGTCGTTCATGCAGGATCTGGCGATCGTCACCGGCGCGGAGGTCGTCTCACCCGAGGTCGGTCTCAAACTCAAGGACGTCGGGCTCGAGGTGCTTGGCTCGGTGCGGCGGGTGACGATCACCAAGGACGGAACGACCATCGTCGACGGTGGCGGGTCCAAGCAGGCCATCGCCGAACGGGCAGCTCAGATCAAGGCCGAGATCGACAACACCGATTCCGACTGGGACCGGGAGAAGCTGCAGGAGCGCCTGGCCAAGTTGGCCGGTGGCGTCGCGGTCATCAAGGTCGGAGCGGCGACCGAGACCGAGGCGAAGGAGCGCAAGCACCGGATCGAAGATGCCGTGGCCGCGACCAAGGCAGCGGTTGCCGAGGGCATCATCCCCGGTGGTGGGTCCGCCCTCGTGCACGCCTCGCTCGAGCTCGATGATCTGGAGGCCGAGTTGGGCGGCGACGAGGGCACCGGGGTTGCCATCGTCCGCCGTGCGCTTCGGGCGCCCGCCTTCTGGATCGCCGCCAATGCCGGCAAGGAAGGTTCGGTCGTGGTCAACGCGATTGCCGAATTGCCGATCGGCCAGGGCTACGACGCCGCTGCCGATATCTACACGGACCTCATCGCGGCGGGCATCATCGACCCTGTCAAGGTCACCAGGGCGGCCATCGCCAATGCGGCCTCCATCGCCGGCATGGTACTGACCACGGCCAGTACCGTCACCGACATCCCGGAGCACGCACCGGCCGCCGGACACGGCGGTCACGGGCATCAGCACTGATCTTCAGTTCCGTCGGTCAGGGCTTTTCGAGTCGGTTCGGTAGGCGCTTCATCGCGCTACCGACTCAGCAGTTGGCAGCGAGCGTCTCAGCAGCGGGCGGCGCCGGTCTTCCGGCGCCGCCCGCTTTGCTGGGCCCCGCCGTCGAATTCACCAGACGGACCGCGTCAGCACTATAGAGGGTGGACGATTCCACCTATCGTGCGTAGCGCATGTCTGGACGCACCCGAATGGGATCTCGATTGGGGGCGTTCCTCTATTGGGGTGATTAGACGGCGCGCGATGGTGTGACACGCAGCCGGAAGTCGTCTAACCTCATCATCAGCCCTCAAGAGTGGGTTAGGCGGCCACGCCACAGGGGGTGACGGCGCGAATGCGCATCGTATCGACACCGACGGACGCTCGCCGAGCGACAGCGACTCCCGCTGTGTCAGGACAGACCACCCCGACCGCAATCGTCAACAGCAGCCGTGCGGTCGGCCCTGGCGCATGCGTTCCGGCTCAGCGGCGATCAGCCGGCCTGGACGGAGGTGGCCAGCACCTGCTGTCGCTCACCCTCGGACAGTCCACCCCAGATCCCGTACGGCTCGTGTACCTCCAGTGCGTGCGCCCGACAGGCTGCCATCGCCGGACAGGCGAAGCACACCGCTTTCGCCGTTGCCTCCCGGCGAGCGCGGGCCGGGCCGCGCTCGCCCTCGGGATGGAAGAAGTAGGAGCTTGCCATACCCCGGCAGGCGGCATTGAGTTGCCAGTCCCACACATCGGCATTGGGCCCTGGAAGTCGCCTGGTATCGGCCATGGTGCTGCCCACCTCCGTTGCTCGCCTTCGTCGAGAGGTGCGAACAACGCAAGCATCGGGAACAAGGCACAACCCGATCCGGTCGCATCCGCATTGATATCGACGCTGCTGTGATCATGACCCTAGGCCGGTTTGGTGGGTGCATCAAGAGCGGATTTTTGATCTTGAGTGATCGATTCCAGACCCCGGAACACGCCGGATCTGCTCCTGGGAGGGCGGCTCGGTGCCCGGCGAACGGACGTCGGCCACCTTTGACGGGGGGCGTGGCGTGATGAATGGGTGGCCGATCTCCCCGAACCGGGGAGGACAACCGCGCTCCGTTGTCACGATTGGGCATCACCGCACATTTTTGTCATACGGACAGCAACCCGGCCTCTACACTCCGTCAAGATGCCATCCTTTCGAGTCCTGGAATGGTTATTACGTCCGTTTTGTGAGTTGTGAACGGCCTCGAACGGGTGCCACTCGGTCGGGGGAACTACTGACGGCTCCATTCGTAGTGCAACTGCCCGACCGGGCGACGCCGGCGCCCTGTCGGAATCTGGTCGGTCGAGATGTGGCTGGCGAACACCCTGAAAGAAGGTTTACGTGACCAATGTGCTGATCTGCGATGAGCGCCGAAGTGCCCGGGATGGTCTGAACCGGGTGATGGCGTCCGTTCCTTCCGTCACGTCGATCGACTGCGTCGGCAGTGGCGACGAACTGCTCAGCCGCTACGGGCGGGAGGCCGCCGACGTCGTTCTGATCGGCACGCAGCGCGCGTTGACCAGCGGCATCGAGGCGACCAGGAGGCTGCTGGCAATTCATCCGTCGGCAGTGGTGATCGTCTTCGGATCGCCCGACGACACCGCGTCCATCGCCGCCGCCATCGCCTGCGGCGCTAGGGGATTTCTTCGATGGGACGCGACCCAGCCGGAGATCGTCGCTGCACTGGCCGACACCCTGACGAGCCCGCGGATACCGTCTCCCCGTGATGCGGTCGACGGGCAGGCCCAGCTGACCGAGAGGGAGTTGCAGGTTCTGCGTGGCATGAGCCAGGGACAGTCCAACGGCGAGATCGGCAAGGAGCTGTTCCTGTCCGAGGACACCATCAAGACGCACGCCCGTCGACTCTTCCGCAAACTTGGGGCCAGGGATCGCGCCCAGGCGGTTGCGGTCGGTTTTCGACGCGGTCTTGTCGCGTAAGTCCGACTCGGCTCGCTGCACCTGCCCCGGCCCGGCCCGGGCTGATTTGTTACCGGCCCTTTTGTCGTTGGCACTTGGGCGAGGTGTCGGCGCCCGGCTACGATCGATGGGCGCGGCCCTGGCGGGTCGCGGCGCGGGCCGGCGACGATCACCCGAACCGGTTGACGCCCGTTAGGAACACCTGCGGGCCGTGTAACGGACGGGCCTGTTACAACGATGGAACTCATACAGGATGCAGCTGACGATGGTGATCTCGATGCCATCGTCGACCGTGCTGTCGGCGGGGACCGGCACGCGCTGGGTGTCCTGATTGCCCGGGTTCATCCATTAGTGGTGCGGTATTGCCGCTCGAGACTCTCCGTAGGTCACCGATCCCTGTCTACCGCCGACGACGTTGCGCAGGAGGTGTGCATAGCTGTGGTAACGGCACTGCCCACCTACCGTCGCGATGGCCGGCCGTTCCTGGCCTTCGTCTACGGAATCGCCGCGCACAAGGTGGTCGACGCGCATCGCGCTGCCGGCCGGACCAAGTCGGTGCCGGTGGCTGAGATCCCGGAGACGGTCAGCACTGACGCCGGGCCCGAGCAGAATGCGGTACAGGAGAGCGTTGCGGTCACGATGTCGTCGTTGCTGGCCACCTTGCCGGCCAATCAGCAGGAGATCCTTCGACTTCGGGTGGCGGTGGGCCTGTCTGCCGATGACACGGCAGAAGCGCTCGGTATGACAGCCGGAGCCGTCCGAGTTGCCCAGCACCGCGCGTTGGGCAAGTTGCGCGATCTTCTCGAAGGTGATGCCGGTTTGTTGGAGCAGGTGATCTGATGGGCAGGCACAGCGCACCAGATCACGACGAGCCCACCGTCCCGATTCTTCGGATGCCGACAACGCGTAGCTTGCGGTCCCAGGAGAGGTCCGTCGCCGGCGTGGCGTTCCCGGTCGTCGACGACCTGTCCCTGATCGCGTCCGACGATCGTCTGCTCGACTCGATTGCTGCCGGCCGCACTGAATTCGACGACCTTTTCGTCCTGCCGGCCCCGGCTTTCGCCGGGTTCGCCGACCGTGCCGTCGCCACCAGCGTCCGGGGCGTTGCCCCGCTACTCGCGCTCTGGCGAGCGCAAGTGGTGGATCCGCCGATGCCGACCCTGCCAGCACTCGCGGTGCCAAGGCGGGTCATGCACGCTCCCGCCGACCGGCATCGTTCCCTGCGGCCGATGCTCGCGGCCGGGGCCGCCATCTGCGCACTGCTGATGGGATCCACGGCAGTGGGGGCACAATCAGCCAGACCGGGCGATGCGCTCTGGGGATTGACCCAGGTGCTGTATTCCGACCATGCGCTGTCGCTGGAGGCGCAGGCACGGGTGAACAGCCTGGTCATCGAAGCGAGTCAGGCGCTGGACCTCGGCGACACCGCCAAGGCGAGTTCGTTGCTGATTTCGGCGCGGGGGCGGGTTGACCAGGTCCTGCCCACCGATGGCAGGGCGAATCTCGAGCGCGATGTCAACGGGCTGCAGAGCAAGCTGGCGACGAAGCAGACCTCCGCCGACCGGCCGACCCCGCCCGATCACCCGACCGACGCCGGCTCGAGCCCAGGCCGGGCCCTGAACGCGAACACCCCCTCAGTGGCCCGGATCATCGGCTCCGGTGCCGGCTCGTCCCGGCCTTCCGCGGCCAGTTCCTCGGTGGCCGCACCGATCGCTCGCGCCACCGCTGGGACCGGCAGCGCCACGTCGGTGGCGTCCAACCCGGTCTTCGGGCCGCCGCCGGTGCCCACCCTGCCGCCGACCACACCGCCGGCCGCACCCGTGACGCCGATCGCCGCGCCCACCACCGCCACGCCGACCGTCGCCAGCCCGACTTCGATACCGCCGGTTGACCCGATCATCACGACCCCGGTCCCGTCCAGCCCGAGTGTCACCGACAGCACGACGTCGGTGGTGATCGCTCCGACCACCACTACTCCGAGCGCGACCGATACCGTGACGACCAGCAGTGCCGACCCCGCGGTGACGGATACCTCCACCACCTCGGTCATGCCGACGCCGACTCCCACCACCGACACCACCTCGAGTGTCACCGACGTCACCGGCGTCTTGAGCGTCCCGACGACGGGCACCGGACCCTGACCAGCCTCACCTAGACTGATTGCATGCCTAGTGGTCCTGTTGACGTCCGCGATGCTGACGGAGATTCCTTCGATGACAAATTCGCGCTGATCGGCTTGACCTACGACGACGTCCTGCTCCTTCCGGACGCCTCGGATCTGGTACCCAGCGAAGCTGATACCCGTACCCGCCTCACCCGCAACGTCTCGTTGAAGATCCCGCTCGTCTCCAGCGCGATGGACACCGTGACCGAGTCACGGATGGCCATCGCAATGGCCAGGCAGGGTGGTATCGGGGTCCTGCACTACAACATGCAACCGGAGAACCAGGCCACTCAGGTCGAGATCGTCAAACGTTCCGAGGCCGGCATGGTCACCGATCCGATCACCTGCTCACCGGAGGCCACCATCGGCGAGGCCGATGGGATGTGTGCCATGTTCCGCATCTCCGGCGTCCCGGTCACCGACGCTGCCGGGCATCTGGTCGGCATCATCACCAACCGCGACATGCGGTTCGAAGTCGACATGTCGCGGCCGGTCCGGGAGGTGATGACCCCGATGCCGCTGGTCACTGCGCCGGTCGGCTGCACGGCCGAAGTGGCCCTCGGCCTACTGCGCAAGCACAAGATCGAGAAGCTGCCGCTGGTGGACGGCGACGGCAGGCTGCGCGGCCTGATCACCGTCAAGGACTTCACCAAGACCGAGCAGTATCCCAACGCCACCAAGGACCGCGACGGGCGTCTGTTGGTCGCCGCCGCGGTCAGTGTCGGTGACGCGGCCTATGCCAGGGCGATGGGCCTGGTCGACGCCGGCGTCGACGTACTGATCGTGGATACCGCGCACGGACATTCCAGGGCGGTGGCCGACATGGTCGCCCGTCTGCAGAAAGATGTGGGCGCCAGGGTCGACATCGTGGGCGGCAACGTCGCCACCAGGGCCGGTGCGCAGTCGCTGATCGACGCCGGCGCTGATGCCGTCAAGGTCGGCGTCGGGCCCGGTTCGATCTGCACCACCCGGGTGGTGACCGGCATCGGGGTCCCGCAGGTGACAGCCATCCACGAGGCGGCAAAGGCCTGCCGCCCGGCCGGCGTTCCGTTGATCGGTGACGGCGGCCTGCAATTCTCCGGCGACATCGCCAAGGCCATCGCGGTCGGTGCTGACACCGTCATGCTGGGATCGCTGCTGGCCGGGGTGGCCGAGTCGCCCGGTGAATTGATCTTCGTCAATGGCAAGCAGTACAAGACATATCGGGGAATGGGTTCGCTGGGCGCCATGCAGTCGAGAGGCGAGGCCAAGGCCTACTCCAAGTCCCGGTACGGCCAGGACGATGTGCTCTCCGACGACAAGCTGGTACCGGAAGGCATCGAGGGCAGGGTGCCCTACCGCGGGAGTCTCTCGGATGTCACGCATCAGCTGATCGGTGGCCTGCGGGCGGCGATGGGCTACACCGGTGCCCGCACGATCACCCGGCTGCAGGAGGCCAAACTGGTCCGGATCACCGCGGCCGGTCTCAAGGAGTCACACCCCCATGACGTCACCATCACCACCGAGGCACCCAACTATCTAGGCCGCTGAGTCCGCCGCTGAGCCCGCCGCCGGCGAGCCCGGCGGTGAGCGGCCGGCTCGCCAGGTGACGAATCCGGCCCCACCCGATCCAGGAGCACACGTTGAACGAGACTGTTGAAGTCGGTATGGGCCGCACCGCCCGGCGCACCTACGGGCTGGACGACGTTGCCATCGTGCCGTCCCGGCGCACCCGCTCGTCGTCGAAGGTGTCGACCGCCTGGCAGATCGATGCCTACCGTTTCGAGATTCCGCTGATCACGGCCGCCTGCGACGCCGTGGTCTCGCCCGCGGTGGCGACCCAGGTCGGCCGCCTCGGTGGGCTGGGAGTGATCGACGGTGAGGGCCTCTGGGCCCGGCATGCAAACCCCCAGAAGATCATCGACAGCATCGTCGCGCTCGGTCCGGACGCGGACGCGACGGATGTCCTGGCCAAACTCCAGGCGGCCTACTCGACGCCGGTCTCGGAGGACCTGCTGGCCGAGGCCATCGGAACGCTGCGCAACGGTGGCTCGACCGTCGCGGTGCGGCTGTCGCCGCAGAACGCCGCCACCCTCGCTCCGAAGGCCATCGCGGCGGGCGTCGAAATGCTGATCATCCAGGGCACCATCGTCTCGGCCGAACACGTTCAGGTCGGTGGCGAGGCGCTGAACCTGAAATCGTTCATAGCCGATCTCGACGTTCCGGTCATCGTCGGCGGGGCCACCAACTATCAGACGGCCACTCACCTGATGCGGACCGGTGCGGCCGGGGTCATCGTCGGCACCGGCAGTGGCTCGCATGCGACCACCGCCGAGGTGCTCGGCATCGCGGTGCCGATGGCAACGGCGATCGCCGATGCCGCGGCCGCCCGTCGGTCGTATCTGGACGAAACCGGTGGACGGTATGTGCATGTGATCGCCTCGGGCGATCTGTCCACCAGCGCCGACATCGCCAAGGCCATCGCCTGCGGAGCAGACGCCGTGATGCTCGGTGAGCCGTTGACCGAGGCCGTCGAGGCTCCGGCCGCGGGTTGGTTCTGGCCGACGACCGCAGCGCACCCGATCCTGCCCCGCGGCTTCGCCGGCCCCTGCGGGTTCGCCGATGTGCCGCTGGAGCAACTGCTGCTGGGCCCGGCGGTCAGCGCCGACGGCACCAGCAACCTGTTCGGCGCCCTACGCCGGGCGATGGCGAAGGCCGGGTACTCCGATCTCAAGGAGTTCCAGAAGGTCCCGCTGACGGTCCACGGCTGACCCGCCGGGGGGCGGGACCGCCGGCATCAGATCCAGTCCTTCCGGCGCAGCGTCACGAAGAGCGTGGTGACGACGGAGAGCATCACCACGGCAGCGACCAGGAAACCGGTTTCCGACTGGAAGCCCGGGTAGGGAACGTTCATTCCCATGAACCCCGTGATGAGCGTCGGCACCGCGATGATGGCGGCCCAACCGGTCAGCTTCTTCATCACGGTATTGAGATGGACGTCGGCCAGGGCGAGGCTGGTCTCGTACATCGACGAGATGACGTCCCGCAGACCGTCCGCCGATTGGGCGGCGTGATCGGCGTGATCGGCCACATCTGAGAACTCCCGGACGCTCTTGGTGCCCAGCAGTGACTCGGCGGCGTCCATCGCCTCCGGGTTGTCGGTGGAATGCTTGACGGCGGCCCGACCGGCGGCATTGGCAAGCCCGGAGGCGATATTGCGCATCGGCGTGGTGGCCCGACGCAGATGCGCCAGCGAACGACGCAGCCGGAAGGCATTCAGTTGCTGGTCCCGCTGCAGTGGCTTGTCGTCGAAAAGAGCCTCCGACAACTTGTCGACGGCGTCCTCCATCTGCTCAAGGGTGGCGCTGTAGCCGTCGACGATGTGGTCGATCACCGCATGGATGGCAGCGGGAATGCCGTCGGCCACGATCTCCTTCTCGGCCTTGTCCAGCGCCCGGCACAGTTCGGCACGCATGGCCTCGCCGGCCAACACGATCACGACGCGTGGCCCGGCCAGCATCGACACCGGAGTCAATTCCAGCTCGCCGGAGTCGGTGTCGAACGTCACCGACCGCAGCACCGCAACCATGGACCCGCCGATCCAGTCGAGTTTGACCGATTCGTGTTCACCCAGCACATCCTCGATGGCCAGCGCGTCGATCCCCAGGTGGCCGGCTGCGTGGGCGAGCGCGGCACTCTCCCGCCGTGGCAGGAAGAACCAGGCTCTGGCGTCCCGGTCGTTGGCCAATGCCTTTTCCACGTCGGCCGCGGTCGCCGAGTGCTGCGTCATGCCGGCGCCGGTCCACAACCGGCCGCCGTCGGTGTCGTGTCGGGCGGTAGCCAAGGTGTCCGATTGCGCGCTCATACCGCCATCATCGCCCCGCGCGGTTCGGCCACGTCCCATCTGGTCGGTAGCATCTGCCGCGTGGAACCGGTGGTCGCGGCCTTGGACGTCGGTGGAACATCGATCAAGGCAGCGCTGATCGACCGTGGAGGCCGGATCCTGCACGAGACGCGCCGTCCGACCGCAGTCGAACGTGGGCCCGCGGCCGTGGTGTCCGGAATCGTCGAGCTGGCAGCGGAACTCGTCGGCACCGCGGGTCTTGCGGTCAATGCAGTCGGCATCGGGGTACCGGGCACGGTGGACTCCGCGGCCGGCATCGCCCGGCACGCAGTGAACCTGGGCTGGTCAGAGGTGCCGCTGGTGGCCCTGATCGCGGAGCGCACTGGCGTCCCGGTGGCGCTGGGTCACGACGTGCGGACGGCGGTGCTGGCCGAGGCCCGCTGGGGAGCGGGTGCCGGAGCCGGGTCGATGTTCTTCATCGCCATCGGTACCGGGATCGCCGGCGGTCTGGCTACCCGCGGTGTGGTCGAAGACGGTGCGGCCGGCCTGTCCGGGGAGATCGGTCATCTGGTGGTGCGTCCCGGCGGACCTGCCTGCCGGTGCGGCAACCGCGGGTGTCTGGAGGCCATCGCATCGGCCTCGCGGATCTCCGACCGGTACGCCGCGTTGACCGGTCGGGAGAAGGTGTCGGCAAAGGCCATCACAGACCTGGTCCGGGCCGGCGAACCCGCGGCCAGGACGATCTGGACGGAGGCCGTTGAGGCGCTGGCCGATGCCATGGCCGCCGCCACCGTCTTGATCGACCCGGCAAGATTCGTCATCGGCGGCGGGTTGTCGTTGGCGGGCGGCACGCTCATCGATCCGTTGGCGACGGCACTCGCGGCGCGGCTGACGTTCCGCGGGTCCCCGCCCATCTCGCTCAGCGTGCTCGGCGACCGGGCCGGCGTGCTGGGCGCGGCCCTGCTTGCCTGGGACCAGCTGGACCGGACGACGCCGGGGGACGGCGGATGACGACCACCTGGCTGCGGGCGGGGCAGGTCGTCACTCCTACCGGCGTGCGGTCCGGTGGGGGTGTGCTGGTCGTCGATGACCATATCGCCCAGGTGCTGGACTCCGGTGCGCGATCGCCGGAAGATGTTGACGAGATCGTCGACCTGGCAGGGCGTTTCGTGATGCCTGGATTCATCGACCTGCACGTGCACGGCGGCGGGGGCGCCACCTTCGACGACGGCGCCGAGGCCATCGCTACCGGTTTGGCCACCCACCGCGCCAACGGCACCACCCGCAGCCTGATCTCCCTGGTCACCGCGCCGGTGGCGCGGATGGAGCAGTCCATTGCGACCGCAGCCCGGTACGCGGCCGGCGACCCCAGCGTTCTGGGCCTCCACCTGGAGGGTCCGTTCCTGTCGGTGCACCGCCGCGGGGTGCACGACCCTGCTTCGCTCCTCGACCCCGATCCCATTGTGCTGCAACGCTTCCTGGAAGCAGGCAATGGGCACGTCCGGGTGGTGACGTTGGCCCCCGAGCTGGCCGGCGGGCTGGACCTGGTGCGGCACGTTGTCGATGCCGGCGTGCACGCTGCCGTCGGACACTCCGACGCCGGATACGACGTTGCGCTGGCGGCCTTCCGGGCCGGGGCAGCCCTGGTCACCCACGCCTTCAACGGCATGCGTCCGCTGCACCACCGTGATCCGGGGATCATCGGAGCGGCGATGGACGCCGGCGTCGTACTGGAAGCCATCAACGACGGCGTCCACCTGCACGACGCAACCGTCCGGCTGTTGCTGGCCATCGCGCCTGATCGGGTAGCACTGATCACCGACGCGATGGGCGCCGCCTGCGCCGCTGACGGGACGTACCGGCTGGGGGCCTTCGATGTCCAGGTGACCGGCGGCGAGGCCCGCCTGGCCGACGGAACCATCGCGGGCTCGACGTTGACCATGGGTGTGGCGGTGCAGCGGGCAGTACAGCAGGTCGGCATGTCGGTCGTAGACGCCGTCAACGCCGCGTCGCTGGTGCCGGCGACCCTTCTCGGCGTCGCCGACCGGTTCGGCTCCATCCAACCGGGCCGGGCTGCCGACCTGGTGATCGCCGACGCCGAGCTGACCGTGCACGCCGTGATGATCAGCGGAAAGTGGCTCCGTCGGCCCGATCCGAACGGTTCAGCGGCGGTCCCGCCTTGGCCGGCGTAGGCCGGCAGAGATCAGTCGGCGCAGCAGTTCTCGGGTGTCGACGGGGACGGCGCCCGCCTCGACGAGCACTTCATAGCGCTCGGCGGGCACGTCGTAGTGATCGTGGTCGAAGCCCCGCTCTGGCAGGCCCTGCGCGGCCGCGAAGGAATGCAGTTCCGCGTAGGAGGCGTCGCTGACCAGGTGCGCCCACAGCCGGTCGTGAGCCGGCCAGCGCGGCGGATCGATCAGGATCGTCATCCCTGGATTGTGGTCTGTGACCAGCTGCACAGTGAAACGGAGTTGGTAGATCCGTTTCGCCTTGTAGTGTCGACCTTGAAACGGAGTACTCGACTCCCTTTTTAGGAGACCTGATGACCAGTACAGCGACCGACCGCACATCGGTCGAGAAGACAACGGACAACCCACATCACGAGCGCCGGTGGTTGATCCTGGCCGTCCTCGGCCTGGCTCAGCTGATGGTCGTGCTGGACGGCACGGTCGTCAACATCGCCCTGCCGACGGCCCAGCACGCGCTCGGCTTCTCCGACGGTAACCGGCAATGGATCGTGACGGCGTATTCGCTGGCCTTCGGCAGCCTGCTGCTGCTCGGCGGCCGGCTGGCGGATCTGTTGGGCCGCAAGCGGATGTTCCTGATCGGCCTGGTCGGGTTTGCCCTGGCCTCCGCTCTCGGGGGCGCCGCCAACGGGTTCGGGATGCTGGTCGCCGCCCGCGCGATACAGGGCGTTTTCGGCGCGATGCTGGCGCCGGCGGCTCTGTCCCTGCTGACCACCACCTTCACCCATGCGAAGGAACGCGCCAGGGCGTTCGGCGTCTACGGCGCCATCGCCGGCGGTGGCGCTGCCATCGGCCTGCTACTCGGCGGTGTGCTGACCGAGTACCTGTCCTGGCGCTGGTGCCTGTACGTCAACCTGATCTTCGCCGCGGCGGCTTTCGTCGGCGGCACGGTGCTGCTGCACAATCAGCGCGCAGGGAACCGGCCGAAACTCGACCTTCCGGGCATCCTCTCCGCTTCCGCCGGTCTGTTCAGCCTGGTCTACGGCTTCTCCCACGCCGAGATCGGCGGCTGGGGCAGCGGCACCACCATTGGCTTCCTGATCGCCGGAGTGCTGCTGCTGGCGGCCTTCCTGCTCATCCAGACACGCAGTGCCCACCCACTGCTCCCGCTGCGCATTTTGACCGATCGGAACCGGGGCGGGTCCTATCTGGCCATCTTCTTCGTCGGTATCGGCATGTTCGCGGTGTTCCTGTTTCTCACCTACTACCTGCAGGCAACGCTGGGTTACAGCGCAGTGGCGACCGGGATCTCGTTCCTGCCGATGACGGCGGCGATCATGCTGGCGTCCATCGTCGGGAGTTCCTTCCTGGCGACCCGGGTCGGGCCGCGTTGGATCATCGGCTCCGGCATGCTGATCGCCGCGGTCGGCATGTCCCTGCTCACCGGCATCGGCCTGGCGTCGAACTATGCGCTGCACGTCCTGCCAGGCACGATGGTCCTGGGCGTCGGTATCGGGCTGGTCTTCTCGTCCGCAATGAGCCTGGCGACCGCCGGGGTGTACACGGAGGATGCCGGCGTCGCATCCGCCATGGTGAACACCAGCCAGCAGGTCGGTGGATCGATCGGAACAGCGCTGCTGAACACCCTGGCCGCCAGCGCGGTCACCGGCTACCTCGGCGCCCACCTCAGTGCGGGGAAGGGCGCTCTGGCCGTGGCGTCGGTGCACGGGTACACCAGCGCGTTCTGGTGGGCGGCGGGTATCTTCGCTGCCGGAGCCGTGCTCTGCGGGATCCTGCTTCACCCGGAGGTTCCTGTTCTCGACCCGGACATCGAGGTCGTCCACGTCTAGCATCAGCCTTCGCTCGCCCGGATGGGCCGCGTTGCACCAGGAGAGGAAGTCGGCAGCAATGGTGAGCACCGCAGCAGCAACAACCCCGGCGAGACCCGTCCGGAAGGACGTCGCCCGGAACCGGGCGCTGCTGCTGCGGGCTGCGGACGAGCTCTTTTCCGAACGCGGCGTGGAGATCACCCTCGACGACGTTGCCCGGCATGCGGGGGTCGGCGTCGCCACCGCCTATCGGCACTTCGACAGCAAACAGGCATTGGTGAGTGAACTGTTCCAAGGCCGGATCGACCGGATCGCACTGCGGATGCAGGAGGCCGAGGCCCTCGCCGACCCCAGGAAGGCGTTCGAGGCCTTCGTTTATCAAGCCTGCGAGATGCAGGCCAACGACCGGGGCATGCGGGAATCGGTCGGCGCAACCCACGGGTTGCCCGGGGCTGCGGTGATCCGAGATCGGTTGCAGCCGGTCGCAACCAGGATCGTGGACCGGGCGAAGGCGGCAGGTGTGCTGCGGCCGGAGTTCACCACGACGGACGTTCCCATGCTGTTCGTCATGGTCGGTGGGCTGAGCGATTACCTCGGGTCGATCGATCCTGGGCTGTGGCGCCGCTACCTGGACTTCTTCATGGACGGTGTGCTGGCCGCCGGGACGGAGCACCGCGCGATCTCAGCACCGCCGCTGGCGGAGAGCCAGGTCGAGGCGGCGATGGAGCACTGGCACCGTCCGCCCTCACGGCGCTGATCCGGGTCCTGGCCCTGATCCGGGTCTCGGGCCTCATCCGATAGGATTCAGGCCCGGACAACCTCGGGGAGGGACCGGCTCCCGATGCCGGCTCCACCTGAAAGGCAGGTCCGTGACAAGCGATCACCGTGATCTCGAGGCGCACCCGGTCCTGGTGGTCGATTTCGGTGCCCAGTACGCCCAGTTGATCGCCCGGCGTGTCCGCGAGGCCGCCGTCTATTCGGAGATCGTGCCGTCCTCGATGTCCGCGGCCGACATGTTGGCCAAGTCGCCCGCTGCGATCATCCTGTCCGGTGGCCCGGCCAGCGTGTACGCGGACAACGCACCGCAACTCGACCCCGCACTTTTCGACGCCGACGTGCCGATGTTCGGGATCTGCTACGGATTCCAGGTGATGGCCACCGCGCTCGGCGGGCGGGTGGACCGGACCGGCCGGCGGGAATACGGCGCTACCGCGCTGACCGTGACCGACCCAGGATCCACACTTCTGCAAGGACTGCCCGCGTCACTCGGCGTCTGGATGAGCCACGGCGACTCGGTCGCGCAGGCGCCTCCCGGATTCGCGGTGACCGCTACCACCGCCGACACCCCGATCGCCGCCTTCGAGAACATCGGGCGCCGGCTGGCCGGTGTGCAGTACCACCCCGAGGTGGTGCACTCCGAAGGCGGACAGGAAGTGCTGCGCCGGTTCCTGCATCAGATTGCCGGTATCAGCCCGGATTGGACCGCGACCGAGATCCTGACCGAGCAGGTCGAGTTGATCAAAGCCAGGATCGGACCCGACAAGGTCATCTGCGGGCTGTCCGGCGGAGTCGACTCAGCGGTGGCCGCGGCGCTGGTCCATCGGGCCGTCGGTGACCAGCTCACCTGCGTGTTCGTCGACCACGGGCTGCTGCGCAGGGGCGAGCGGGAGCAGGTGGAGAAGGACTACGTCGCCGCCACCGGGATCAAGCTGATCACCATCGATGCGGCCGACCGGTTTCTCTCGGCCCTGGCCGGTATGACCGACCCGGAAACCAAGCGCAAGATCATCGGCCGCGAGTTCATCCGGGTCTTCGAGCAGGCCGCCGCTCAGGTCTCCGCCGAGGAGGGTGGGGTGAAGTACCTGGTCCAGGGCACCCTCTACCCCGACGTCGTCGAGTCCGGCGGCGGCACCGGCACTGCGACGATCAAGTCGCACCACAACGTCGGCGGACTGCCGGACGATCTGATGTTCCAACTGGTGGAGCCGCTGCGGACCCTGTTCAAGGACGAGGTCCGGCTGCTCGGTCGGGAGTTGGGATTGCCGGCCGCCATCGTCGGGCGGCACCCGTTCCCCGGGCCTGGTCTGGGGATCCGGATCATCGGCGAGGTGACCTTCGAACGGCTGGAGGTGCTGCGCGCCGCCGATGCCATCGTCCGCGAAGAGATGACCGCAGCCGGTGTCGATGCGCAGATCTGGCAGTGCCCTGTTGTGTTGTTGGCGGATGTCCGCAGCGTCGGCGTGCAGGGTGACGGCCGCACGTATGGGCACCCGATCGTGCTGCGACCGGTGTCCAGCGAGGACGCCATGACAGCGGACTGGTCGAGACTTCCGTACGAACTGCTGGCGAGGATTTCCGGCCGGATCACCGGTGAGGTACCGGAGGTCAACCGGGTGGTGCTCGACATCACCAGCAAGCCGCCGGGGACCATCGAGTGGGAGTAGCCCCCGCTGCCGTTCCCCAGGCGCCGAACAACCGGGGTGGTACCTGGCTGGTGGTGACTCTGGGCGCATTGTCGGCCTTCGGCCCGCTGTGCATGGACATGTACCTGCCATCGTTGCCGGAACTCGCTGTTTCGCTCTCCTCGACCGCGAGCGCCGCGCAGTTGTCACTGTCGGCCTG
This sequence comes from Mycobacteriales bacterium, assembly GCA_038229825.1. GTDB lineage: Bacteria > Actinomycetota > Actinomycetes > Mycobacteriales > Nakamurellaceae > Nakamurella. The sequence continues at coordinate 143,050 of JBBROB010000009.1, read as the reverse complement.
CATCATCGGGTTGGGCCTCGGGCAATTGGTGATCGGGCCGTTCTCGGATCGGCTGGGCCGCAGAGGGCCACTGCTGACCGGTCTGCTGCTGTTCATCCTGACCTCGGCGATGTGTGCGATCACCACGTCCATGACGCTGCTGATCGTGCTGCGGCTGCTGCAGGGGGGCGCCGGGGCCGCCGGGATCGTGCTCTGTCGGGCAATTGTCGCCGATCGGTTCACCGGAAAGGCTGCAGCGGCCTACTTCTCCGCCATCGCGACCATCAATGGACTGGCGCCCATCCTGGCGCCGGTTCTCGGTGCCCAGATCCTGCGGGTGGGCACCTGGCGCACCGTTTTCTGGGTGTTGACCGGCATCGGGGCAGGGCTCCTGGTGCTCACCGTCTTCCTCGTCCGGGAATCGTTGCCCACCGAAAGGCGCTCGGCTGCCGGTCTTTCCGGCACTTTCCGGGCTTTCCGGGCGTTGCTGGCCGACCGGGTGTACCTCGGCTACGCCCTGGCCGGTGCGATGGTCAGTGCCGCCATGTTCGGATACATCTCGGCGTCGCCGTTCCTGCTGCAGGACGGATTCGGTCTGTCACCGCAGTTGTTCTCGCTCTGTTTTGCCGGCAACGCTGTCGGTATCGTCGGCATGAGTCAACTGGGCCGGGTCTTGTTACGGCGCACCAACTCGGTGGTGTTGCTGCGGTGGGGGGTCTGGCAATGTGCCGTCGGCGCAGCACTTCTGGCGGTCGTGCTGCTGGTAGGAACGGGTCTACCGCTGGTACTCGGTTCGTTGTTCATCATGGTGTCTTCGGTAGGGTTCGCCCAGCCGCACTCGTCGGTATTGGCGATGGATCTGCACCGCAGCATCGCCGGCTCCGCTTCGGCCCTGCTCGGAGCGTTCCAGTTTGCCTTCGGCGCGGTGACGGCCCGGCTGGTCGGATTCGGTGACAAGACCGGCGGAACAGCACTGGCCTTCACGGCCGTCGGTGCTGCCGGTATTGCTCTGCTCGGTTTGTGGATGGCGATCCGCTCGCCCGGTCAGTCCGATCGCGGGCGAACGATCGCAGCGGCGTGACTCTCACCCTGGCACCCTGCGGGGCAGTGAGGGACAAAGATGAAGCCCGGACACCTTTGGGGTGTCCGGGCTGCTGATCTGGTGCCGTCGAAAGGAATCGAACCCTTCGCATCGCCCGTGCTCGACTGCCGCGCCGCAATGGCGCCGTCTACCGATGAGAATCACCTTCGCATCCAGGGCCGGCTACTTGATTCTAACAGCCGGCCCTGGCGCGATGTTCCGGTCGCTGTTTGATCCCGGTCACGTCCACCGTTGGCTCGGTCACGTCAGCGTTGGCCACTTCGGTTGGGGGACTGCTTCGCGCCCGGCAACGAACTGACCAGCAGGCCGAGACCTACCAGTGCGATCACACCGGCGACGATCCATTTGGCGGCCGAATCCACCAGCCACCAGGGGTCCCCGGTCAGGCCGACGGAGGCGACCGTCAGGAAGACCAGCGACATCAGCACGCCGATCACGTTCACCCGCCGGCGCACCGGGAGAGTTGTCTCAGGCATTGCTGACCTCCGCGAATCCGGCGTTCACCTTGACGATGACGTTCAGCGTTCCGGGCTTGGTTGCCGCGCCGGATCTGCCAACGACCGACTGCGTGTACGTGACCTCGCTCTTCACGCCGTCGTCAACCTGACCCAGGCAGTCGACATGACCCACCTCCGCCGAGCAGACGCCCGTGACGTTCATTCCGGGCGCTACCACGACCTGTGCGTGACCCGCCTTGACTTCGACGGTGACACTCTGGGTCGTGCCATCGGGGACAGTGATGGACGACAAGTCCACGCGCAGATCTCCGGCGTTGGCCGAATACGTCTGGTTGTCGACAAGAGAGGTCGGGTGGACGGTGACAGCACCGTAGCCGCTGGTCCCGCTGATGCCGGTGACCGCGAGTGCGAGGGTGACGAGTGAGAGGAATACCCCGGGCCCGATCAGCGACCAGCCCCGGCCGCGCAGGGCAGAGACGAGCAATCCGAGCCCGAGCACGCCGAGCGCGAGCCCGGACACCTGCGCCCAGGTCAGTGCCCACCAACCGGCGAAGACTCCGGCTGCAGTCACGGCGCCGACCAGCAGCGTGGCGCCCAGCGCCACCCGCGCGATGACCCTGGGACCGCGATCGACCGGCGCCGACGGAGCGGGCAGGGGTGAGGGTTCCGGCAGGTCCCAGGCGAACGGCGCGACGCCGAGCGGATCCCAGGCGGGCGGGGTGGTCCGCGGGGCCGGTTCGACGGGATCGCCGTCAGTGGCGGGGCTTGCGGATTTGGTCATGTTGACCCCCGACTGCGCGCTGGGGGCGCCGGGAGCCGGGCGGTCGACCCTTGTGCCGGCCGACGGCTGCTCCCAGAATGCCGGCTGCTCGAACGGTGAGGTGCCGGAGTTCTGGCTCGTCGAGCGGCCCCATTGGTTCCCGCGGGAGCCGCAGCCCTGCCACTGTCCACGGCCCTGCCACTGTCCACGGCCCTGCCATTGTCCACGGCCCTGCCACTGTCCACGGCCCTGCCCGGGGCCGCGCCCGGCCCATTCCTCGATCCGGTCACTCCACGCCCTGACCTGTTCGTCGGTGCGGCTCATCCAGTCCGCGCGCGATCCGTCTCGAGCCGGCCACTCGCCGGATGGCCAGCTGCCTCGGGACCAGCGGCCCTGGTGACCGATGCGACCACGCTTGCGCATGATCGCCAGCCAGATGACGCCGCCGATGGCCAGCGGCAGGAACGGCAGGCCCCAGGAGAACATCGAGAAGGCGCTGATGACGGCCACCACACCAAGGCCGACGGCCAGTGGCGGCGGCACCGACGACTGACCGCGGCCCAGCAGCGCCTCGGCCGCCGAGACCTCGTCGCCATCGGCGGGCAGCAACAGCCAGCCCAGCACATAGAGCAGGCCGCCGAACCCGCCGAAGATCGTCAGCACGACGAACGCAACCCGGATCAACACCGGGTCGACACCGAACGCCCGGCCCAGCCCGCCGGCGACGCCGGCAATCTTGCGGTCACCCGTCGAACGGCGCGGGCGCCGAATCCACCTGTCGTTGCGTGAGCTGTCATTCGCAGCTGCCGGGTCCTGGACACCGGAGCCGTTGTTCCACTGATCGGTCATGGCGATAACAGTGCCCGCACCGACGCCGGGACACATCGGGGATCACCCTGGTTTCGGCGGGTCAGGGTCATCCCCGATAGCCCGCGGGCCGCGGGCGTGTGACTCTGGACAGGTGAGTTCGGACAGCGCTGCCAGCGGACCGGCATCCGGTGGCGCCGTGCCACCTCCGGATGCGGGCACGCTGCCGACGCCGGCCGGGGGAACCGCTGAACTGTCGCCGGGCGGTGCCCACCTGACACCCGACGGCATTCCAAGACTGATCCGGCGTCGAGACAGTTCCGTCGTCGGTGGTGTCGCGGCCGGCGTCGCCGAGCACCTGCGGGTTCCGGTGCTGTCGGTCCGGATCGCATTTGCACTGATGGCGCTGATCGCCGGGGCCGGGGTGCTGGCCTACGCGCTGCTGTGGATCTTCGTTCCGCCGGCCACCGAAGGGGTCGGGTCCGGCAGCGTCGGCGAGGGCGCCCCGCGCAATATTGTCCTCGAGCGGCGTCAGGCCGTCGGAATCGCCGCGCTCGGCCTGGCCGCCATGATCGTCGCGACCACTCTGGGCATCGGGCAACTGCTCGGCTGGGTGCTCGGTCCGCTCGGTCTGGCAACATTGGGCGGCGCATTCATCTGGCGGGAGGCCGATGACGCCCGCCGCGCCCGCTGGCGCAAGACGGCTGCCGGCATCGTCGGTCCCACCAGGGGAACGGCCTGGCGGGTGGGCGGCGGTGCCGCGCTGGTGATCGGCGGCCTGTCCGTATTCGCCGTCGGCCAACTCGATTTCACCGCGGTCCGCTCGGCCCTCATCGCCGTCCTGCTGACCCTGGTCGGCGTCGCCGTCATCACCGTGCCCTGGTGGTTGCGCCTGGTCCGCGATCTGGGTGACGAACGGCAGGGTCGGATGCGGGAGCGCGAGCGTGCCGAACTCGCGGCACACCTGCACGACTCGGTGCTGCAGACGCTTGCGTTGATCCAGCGTCAGTCCGGCGACTCAAGAGAGGTGCTGCGGCTGGCCAGAGGCCAGGAACGGGAACTGCGAACCTGGCTGTACGGACCGGCCGGCTACGCCGCGGCCGGGAGCGAGATACCCGCACCAGAAACCACTTTCGCTTCCGCTTTGGCGGCAGCTGCCGGCGAGGTCGAGGACACCTATGCGGTCGCGGTAGCCCCGGTCGTTGTCGGCGACGTCGGGATGGACCCGCACCTGGCGGCGCTGGCTGCGGCGGCCCGGGAAGCCATGACGAACGCAGCGAAGCATTCCGGAGCTCCCGAGATCAGCGTCTATGCCGAGATCGAGGACGGCACGGCTTCAGTTTTCATCCGCGACCGGGGTAGCGGGTTCGACGTCGCGACCATCGGGACCGATCGACGCGGCATCGTGGAGTCGATTCGGGGGAGGATGGAGCGGCACGGCGGAAAGGCCGTCGTCCGCTCGACACCAGGGGAGGGCACCGAGGTGGAGTTGCAGATGCCGATCCGGGCCAGGGCGACGGCAGCAGCCGAGAACGGCGTGTCGGGATGACGCCGTTGGCGGCCGCGGTCACGGTGTTCCTGGTGGACGACCACGCCCTGTTCCGCACCGGCGTCAAAGCCGAACTCGCCGGACTGGACGACGATCGGATCGAAGTGGTCGGCGAGGCCGGCTCGGTGGCCGAGGCCGTCGTCCGGATCTTCTCGAATCCGCCGGACGTGGTGCTGCTGGACGTGCACATGCCCGACGGCGGCGGCCGCGCCGTCCTGGAACAGGTCCACCGTGAGTTGCCGGCCGTGGTGTTCCTGGCGCTATCGGTGTCCGATGCCGCCGAGGACGTGATCAACGTGATCAGGGCGGGGGCCCGCGGGTACGTCACGAAGACGATCTCGGGTCCTGAGCTGGCGGATGCGGTGGTCCGGGTGGCCGGCGGTGATGCTGTGTTCTCCCCGCGGTTGGCCGGGTTCGTGCTGGATGCGTTCTCCGACCGACCCGGCGCGGCGCCGGTGTCGGATCCGGAGCTGGACATGCTCTCGCCTCGCGAACGCGAGGTGCTCAAGCTGCTGGCTCGTGGCTACGCCTACAAGGAGATCGCCTCGCAGCTGTTCATCTCGGTCAAGACGGTGGAGACCCACGTGTCATCGGTGCTGCGCAAGACGCAGAAGTCCAACCGCTACGAGCTCAGCCGGTGGGCCACCGATCGCCGTCTCGTCTGACCCTGCGCTCATCATCTTCGCCGGCGCGCCCGATCGTCCCGGTTCTGGGGACGGTGGGATGAGAATGGACGACTTCAGAAGCGCCGACGCGAGGGCGGCGGGCAACAGCGCGAAGCAGCGTTCCGGTTACTTGCGCCCCAGGCGGCCGCGACCCATCGACAGCAGCATCATCCCGAGATCGGTGCCGGCCGGGCCCAGATCGCGGAACCGTTCCAGGATGGCCATCTCCCGGCTGTAGACGATCCTCGGACCACCGAGCGATTTGCGGGCGGTCCCGATGGCGTGCGAGATGGCGGTCCGTCGCTGAATCAGCCGGACGAGTTCCGCGTCGATCTGGTCGATCTCCAGTCGCAGGGTTTCGATGCCGGCCTGGTCCGGCGGGACGGGCACCTCAGGTTCGATCGCTGCCGGGGCGACCGTCGGAGCCGCTGCGGGTGTGCTGGTCATGATGTCCTCATTCTGCCCCGGCCCACTGGTCTTCCGGCAACAAAAAGCCCCGGGTCCTGGTGGACCTCGGGGCGTCGTCGTGGCGGTAGCTTCAGCCGCTGACGGGCACCGGGATCCGGTACCCGTAGTAAAACTTGCGGCAGGTCATCTGCCAAGTACACCACACGGGTCGGACCCTGACCAGAGGCGAACCTCTCCGGAAACGGGAGGAATTCAGGCGGCCAGCAGCATGGCGAGCACGGCAGTGTCGGCATCGTCCATCGGATCGATGCCGGCCAGACCGCGCATGCTGGTGACGGCGCCGGTGTGGTCGGCCTCCGCCCAGCCCGCCCGATGGTCCAGCCCGAGATGCGGCAGTCCCGGCAGCAGCACGCAGCCAGATGCGACACCGTCGTATTCGGGCAATGAGGGCTTGGTCTCCGAGGGTGGATGCAGGACAAGAAGGCCGGAGGGCTGCGGATCGGCGAACTGGCCGGGGGACAGCGCATGCGCGCCGATCAGTGTCCCTTCCGCGAGAACGAGCCCGACCGTGCCGGGCTGCGGCTCGTCCGGAAGCTCCTCCCGGACGCGGAACACCGTGGTCACCGGGAGCAGACCAGGGACACTGGCCACCCGAACCGCGATCACCAGGAACTTCACCCACTCGAGGGTGTTCTCCGGCCAGCGGCCCGACACCACGAATCCGCTGAGGGAACCGGCTGATTCGAGTGCCGATATCTGCACCGAGCGTGACGATGATTCATTCATAGCCAACCTCCGATCTCGGTGCGAGGGGCGTAAAGAGTCATGTTGCGGCCAAAGGGTGCTGGCACACAAGGGGATACGAGTGCCAGATTGCCCGGTTTGGTCACACTCTGGCATCTACTACCTCTTACGCACGGTCACCACGCCGCAGGCTGACCGACCGGTGTCGGTCCGAACCGGTAGTTTGAACTCCGATATGACAAGCCTTTTCGACCTGCCATCCGACCTGCCAGCCGCCCCGGCGCCACCCAGTGGAACCGGGCGAACTGCGACGAACCCGGACGCCGGCTCCGTTCACCAGCGGTTGGCGGCGCAGGCGCAGCGGCAGGCCACCGAGTCGAGGGAGCGGGCCGCGAAGGCCCGTCAGGACGCAGCCAAGGAGCTGCTCGAAGACTTGAATCCCCAGCAGCGCGCCGCGGTCGAGCACCGGGGCGCCCCCCTGCTGGTGGTGGCCGGAGCCGGTTCGGGCAAGACGAGGGTGCTGACCAGGCGGATCGCCTATCTGCTGGCGGTCGGTGGGGCGCACCCGGGCGAGATCCTGGCGATCACTTTCACCAACAAGGCCGCAGCCGAGATGCGCGAGCGGGTCGCAGACATGATCGGGGCGCGCTCCAGGGCGATGTGGGTCTCGACCTTCCACTCCATGTGCGTGCGGATCCTGCGTGCCGAGGCCACTGTTCTGGGGATCCGGTCGAGCTTCACCATCTACGATTCCGCAGACTCCCAGCGGCTGGTTCAGATGGTCGCCTCCGACCTCAACATCGACACCAAGAAGTTCTCGGCCCGGACGCTGGCCGGAGCCATTTCCAACCTCAAGAACGAACTGGTCGAACCGGCGGCGGCCACTGAACGGGCCGAATCCGACCTGGACAGGTTGGTGGCGCAGGTCTACACCGGGTATCAGACCCGCCTCCGCGCGGCCTCGGCTTTTGATTTCGACGATCTCATCATGGAGACCGTCCACCTCCTGCAAGCATTCCCGGCGGTCGCCGAGCACTACCGCAGGCGATTCCGGCATGTGCTGGTCGACGAATATCAGGACACCAACCACGCGCAGTACATGCTGGTGCGGGAACTCGTCGGAGGCGCCGATGAGATGAATGAAAAGTGGACCGAGGACGGTGTTCTCGTTCGCGAGGCCAAGTCATCGCTACAGCCGGCGGAGCTGGTGGTCGTTGGCGACGCCGACCAGTCGATCTATGCCTTCCGCGGCGCATCGATCCGGAATATCACCGAATTCGAACGGGACTATCCCAATGCCCGCACCATTCTGCTGGAACAGAATTATCGTTCGACACAAACGATCCTTTCTGCGGCCAATCAGGTCATTTCCCGCAATACCGAGCGCCGGGCGAAGAATCTGTGGACGGCGCAGGGCGCCGGGCAGCTGATCGTCGGTTACGTCGGCGACAACGAGTACGAGGAAGCGCAATTCATCGGCAAGGAGATCGACCGCCTGGTCGACGAATCCGAGGTCCGGTTCGGAGACGTGGCCATCTTCTATCGAACCAACTCGGCCTCGCGAGCGATCGAGGACGTGTTCGTCCGGACCGGCATGCCGTACCGGATCGTCGGTGGCGTCCGCTTCTACGAGCGGCGCGAGGTGCGTGACGCCCTCGCGTACCTCCGCGCCATCGCCAACCCGGACGACGAGGTGTCGCTGCGGCGGATATTGAACACCCCGAAGCGCGGAATCGGCGACCGCGCCGAGGCGGCCGTCGTGGTCTTCGCCGAGCGGGAGCGCATCGCGTTCGCCGATGCTCTGGTCCGGGTTGACGAAATGCAGATGATCGCAACACGTTCGGCGAAGGCGGTGACGACGTTCAACGAGTTGCTCAGCGGTCTGCGCGGTTTGGTCGCCGGCGGGGCGGAACCGGCCGAGATACTGACGGCGGTCCTCGATCAAACCGGATACCGGGCGGAGCTGGAGGGTTCGGACGACCCGCAGGACTTCTCCAGGCTGGAGAACCTCGACCAGCTGGTGACCGTACTGAGAGAGAACGCGGAGCTGCTGCTGGGCGGTGGCGGTGCTGTCACGGCTGGTGACACCGACGCTCCGGCCGTCGATCCACCCGCCCCGGGCAATGAACTGCTGGCCGCCGTGCTGGAACAGATTTCGCTGGTGGCCGACGCCGACTCGATCCCGGATTCGGCCGATGGCGTGGTCACCCTGATGACCCTGCACACGGCCAAGGGTCTTGAGTTCCCGGTGGTCTTCCTGACCGGCATGGAAGACGGCATCTTTCCGCACCAGCGGGCATTCTCGGACGAGCGGGAACTCGCAGAGGAACGCCGACTCGCTTATGTCGGCATCACCAGGGCCAGGGAGCGGCTCTACCTGTCGCGTGCGGTGACCAGATCTGCCTGGGGTCAGGCGAACTCCTACCCGGCCTCGCGCTTCCTCGATGACGTCCCGGAGGAGTTGATCGACTGGCGGCGGCTGGCGCCCGCGCGCGACCCCTATGTCCCGGGATCGGCCGACTACCGTTCGTCCAGTTGGGGTTCCGGTGGGTCCAGCAACTACTCCGGTTACTCCGGCGGTCGCTCGGCGCCGGTGTCGGCGTCGCGATTCGGCCAGGTCGGGGGTGCCCGGCCGGCGCGGCCGACCCTGCAATTGGCGGTCGGCGACCGGGTCAACCACGACAAGTACGGGATGGGCAAAGTGACCGTGGTCGCCGGGTCGGGTCCCACTGCCACTGCCACCATCGATTTCGGCACGGCCGGCACCATCCGGCTGATGCTGATCGGCGGGGTGCCGATGACCAAGCTATGACCGGCCTCTCCGGAAACCTCGCTCTACGAAACGCCGTCCGGCCGGAACTGAATGCTGACCCGCGGGCCGACGGGCTTGGCCGTTTTGGGGATCGCGTGTTCCCAGGTCCGCTGACAGGATCCGCCCATCACCACCAGGTCGCCGTGGCCTACCGGCACCCGCAGGCCGGCACCGCCTGCCCGCGGTCGCAGCTGCAGGGGCCGGTCGGAGCCGACGGACAGGATGGCGACCATGGTGTCGGAATGTGAACCGCGGCCGATGGTGTCGCCGTGCCAGGCGACGCTGTCCCGGCCGTCCCGGTACAGGCACAATCCCGCGGTGGTGAACGGCTCGCCCAGCTCGCTCCGGTAGTAGGCCGTCAGCGATTGCCGGGCAAGTGCAAGGACCGGGTGCGGCAGCGGGTCGTGCTCGCCGTACCAGCTCAGCAGCCGGGGCACGTCGACCTCCCGGTCGTACATCTGCCGGCGCTCAGCCCGCCATGCCACGCCGGTGAGCAGCGCGTCGAGAACGGCGTCGGAACCCATCAGCCAGCCCGGGAGCCGATCGATCCAGGCGCCATCGGTCAGCGTGGTGCGCTGCAGATGCCCTTCCAGGTCGGTCAGCCTGGGTTCGTCATCCAGGCTGAACATCGACGGTTGGTACGCCGCGGTCATGCGGTCGAGGATACCTGATTTAGGTCGAACGTACGTTCTGCATAGTCGTACCCCGGGCTTTTCGCCGGGTCGCTCCGGCGCCGCGTCGTCGCCGGGTCAGTCCGGGAGGTACGCGTCGTAGTTGTGCTGGGCGGCCACCTTTCCGTCCCGGATGAGCAGAAAGACCGCCATCCGGGCCCGGATCCGGGTGCCTGCCGGCGCCTCGGGAAAGTCCACCCGCAAAGTGGCGCTCCAGTTCACCTCCAGGATCACCCGGTCTCCGTCCACCGCTTCGCTCGCTATCTGGAAGACCTGGGCGGTGACCACCTGCTGTCCCTGCTCGGCTGCCTGCAGCACCTCTGGAAGGTTCCTGATGGCACCGGTCGGCGACATCGGATTGGGCCACTCGCGCTGGACGAAGTCAGTCGTGAGGTGGTGTCTCAGGCTCGCCGTGGCGCCCTGTTCCACCGCACTGAGGTACCGGCGGGCAACGGCAAGGGTCTCGGCACGGGTCATCCCGACACTGTATGGCCGGCCCGCTGCGCTCCCGAAAGTATCGGATTTGGGGACAGCGGGGCGAAAGGCGACGATTTCCGGAGCGCCGGCGAAGATGATGAGCGCACAACGGGATCGGCTGGATCAGTCGTCGGCGCCCGGCCGGCTGTACCACAGCCACATCAGACCGAGAAGCGGTAGCAGCAGGGGAAAGTAGCCGTAGCCACTGCCGAAACGGGACCACACCGTGTCCTTGGGGAATGCGGCCCGGTCGATCAGTGACGCCGTGCCGATCACCAGCACCCCGACGAGTTCGGTCCCGCAGGCGCCCCACGCCAATCGCCGGGACCACCAGCGAGAGGTGACCAGCCCGACAGCCGCGCCGATGTAGATGATTCCGGAGCACAGCGACAGCGTGTACGCCAGCGGCGCGGCGTGGAACGTGGTGGCCAACTGCACGATCCCGCGGGCGGTCGCGGCCACAGCGAAGATCAGGTACAGCGCGATCAGAATCCGACGCGGACCGGTCGGCGGCGGCTCGGAAGTCGGGTCAGGCAGGGTCGGGTCAGGCAACGTGGGGTCAGCCAAGTCCGGACCGCCAGATCTGCAGGAGACGAAGCGTCATCACACCGGCGACCGCTGCGGTGACGCCCAAGGTGTTGGAGCCCCAGCTGGTGCGCTCGATCCGGGCCAGGAAGAAGCCGAGCGGCAACGGCAGCAGGATCCCGATCGCATACGCCAGGAAGGTGACCGGTTCCGCCAGATGGGCCGACTGCAGCCGGGCGATCCCGATGCCCGACTGCACGAGCAGGCCCACCTCCAGCACGATCGCGCCGATCATCAGCGGGTCGTTGGTCGGCAGTTTTCGATAGCCCTGGATCCCGCACCAGATGCCCAGCACGAGACCGGCGGCAACCAGGGCGTAGGCGAGCGGGTCGATCATCGGATCACCGCCGCCGGCCGGACGGTCGCTCGCCGACAGCTCGGTGACAACGATCCATGGGTGGATCCCCTCGCGAAGTATGGCGGCGCACGACATCCGCGGGGCGGAGGACCGCCGGCGGGCGGGGTACTGCCGGAAGATGCCCGACGCCCGACGGCCGACCAGGAACGGTAACCGATATCCGGGTCCGCACGTTGCTACGGTCGTCGGTGTGAACAGTGCGCAGCCCGATCTGCCGAGCGTGCGAACCTCGGCCGCCGTGGCAGTGCGCTCACAAGGTCGCCGCTGGGCCCTTGGATCGGCCGGACTGCTGCTGCTGGGCGGTCTGGTCGTTGGGATGGGCGCACTGATCGGAGTCGTGCACACCTACGACGGTTCCCCGCCGGGTATGGCCGGCGGCGCGGTCTGGGTGGTCGTGCTGCCGGCCGTCGTTGCGCTGGTGCTGGCCGGCTGGCGGCCCACTCTGGGGCTGGCCGCCGCCGCGGGCGCCGGGGTGGTGGCCACCGCCAGGTTGATCTCCGATCTGTCACTGCTGACCGGGCCGAACACGGCGATCCGTCCTGAATTCTTCTACGAGGTCTCCGACCGGGCTCAGCCATTCACCACCGCCGGCGGTGCCTGGGTGGTGCTGGCCGGTGATCTGGTCATGATCTGCGGCGGAACACTCGCCGCCCATCGGCTCAGCCGGAGCCTGTCCTTCGGATCCGAGCCGATCTTCGACGTCGCCCCGCCTCCGCAGGATGGTGCGGATTCCGGTCCCGAACTGCTCGCCGAAGCCCTCGAATCCGCCGACTCCACCCAGGCCACGGACACGCGCGGTGCCGGGCCCGGCAGCAGCGGGCGGAACAACTGGCAGGTCTCCTTCGGCTTCCTGGGCATCCTGGGGTTGCTGATCGCATCCCTCGGGCTGCCCTATACCGGCGGTTATCCGACCGCCCGATATCTTCCCCCCGAACTTGACCTGTGGGGTATCGGAGCCGCTCTGGCGATCGCGGTGGTCGCCACCATCGCCGTGCTGGCCGCAGCGGTCCTTCCGCGGCAGATCGCGCTGGCCCTGTTGGGGGGACTGGCGATCGGGGCGGCGACGCCCTTCCTGACGGCCGTCGCGGTACGCACGGTCGGCGCACCGGTGCACCTGGGTCCGGTGGTCGGACTCGGTCTTCTCGGTGCGGTGTTGGTGGCCGCGGCCGGTCTGCTGGCCAGGGCCAGGCTCCTCGAGGAGCACGACGACGGACCCTCGGACGCGGTCACCGCACGCTGGAATGCCAGCGGAGCCGTGCTGACCCTGCTGGTGGCCGCCGCCTCCGCTGCGGCCTGGAAGCTTCCGCAGCTGCGCTACAACGGCGGCGCCGACCCGAAACTGGCCGACGGGTATGCCATTTCGGCGCCGTTGGCGTTGCCGTTCCTGCTCGCCTCGGTGGTCCCGCTGATCGGCGGGCTGCTCTGGCTCGTCCCCCGGCTGGCCAGGGCCGGCCGTGCCGTGGCCACCATCGCCTGGCTGGCTCTGGTTTTCGCGGTGACGCAGTCGCTCTCCCTGCTCGGACAGGTGGTGACCAGCGCCTCGGTGCCGAACGCCGGTTTCGCCGCCCCCAAGTGGACCGCCGGACCCGGCCTCTGGTGCGGGATCGCCGGGATCGCCTTCGGGCTGGCCGCTCTCGCGGTGGCGGCGGCCGCAGGCAGAGCCGTCACGAATTCCTCGCCGCTGGTTGCCGATGAGGATCTGCTGGATCGATCCCGCGGCTTCGGTGCCCTGTTGGCGACCGGCCTCACCGTCCTGACCATCATTGCGCTGGCGCTCCCGGTCTATCGAACCGCTGCCGGGCCGTCGGCGACCCTGATCATCGGGTTCGCGGTGAACTCATGGGGTGTGCTGGCGCTGGCCGTCGGGATGGTGGCCGCAGCCTGGGCGGCCGGCCGTGCGCAGTGGGTGTCGCAGGCGTTCGCCTACCCGCTGGCCGGCGCCGGGATTCTCGTTGTCCGCCTTGTCATCCCGCCAGCAGTGCAGGGTCAGGACGGGTTCCGGACGCAGGCCGGTCTGTATGCCGGCTACGCCGCGGTGCTGGCCTTCCTGCTCGCCGCTGTGCTGTTGGCGGTGTCCAGCAAACGCATCCCGATGTCCGATCCGGCAGCAAAGCCGCTGCCGCGCAGGCCATCCGGTAGATCCGGCGGACCGCAGTCGAAGGTCGGGGTCACCGGGGCGGTCTCCGGCCGCCGTACCGGCGGCGGCCGGGTGGCTCCGGTCCGGAAGGTCAAGAAACCCTGATCAGGCGCCTGTGCGGTCCAGATCACCCCCGTGGGATAGCTCACCTGAGCGGATGTGCGGCCGGAAAAGGTCGGCCAGTAGGGTTAGGTTACGGTCCACGACGCGCCCGGGTCTCCGAGCACGCCGCCGGACCCCTCAGCGCTCGTCACATGACGCTGCAATCACCCACGACAACCATGTCGGGCAGTCGGGAGCAAACGTGGATCTTTACGAATACCAGGCGAAGGAACTCTTCGCGAAGCACGGGGTGCCGGGCACCGCTGGCGAGATCGCCACCACGGTTGACCAGGCGGAGGCCATTGCCAAGAAATACGGCAAGGCCGTCATGGTCAAGTCGCAGGTCAAAGTCGGCGGGCGTGGCAAGGCCGGCGGAGTGAAATTCGCTGCCGATTCCGACGCGGCCCGGGAAAAGGCCGAAGCCATCCTCGGTCTGGACATCAAGGGCCACATCACCCGGACCGTCCTGGTGACCGAGGCCGCCGACATAGCGGAGGAATATTACGTCTCCTTCCTCCTCGATCGGTCCAACCGCACCTATCTGGCGATGGCCAGCAAGGACGGCGGCATGGAGATCGAGGAACTCGCGGTGGAGCGCCCGGAAGCTCTGGCCCGCATCCCGGTGGACGCCCTGATCGGGGTGACCGCAGCGAAGGCGCACGAGATCGCGGTGGCCGGACGCTTCCCGGAGGAGGTCCGCGACCAGGTCGAGAACGTGCTGATCAAACTGTGGGACGTCTTCGTCAAGGAGGACGCCACGCTGGTCGAGGTGAACCCGCTGGTGAAGACCCCGGACGGGGTGGTACTCGCTCTCGACGGCAAGGTGTCCCTCGACGACAACGCCTCCTTCCGCCACCCTGACCACGCCGCTTTCGTGGACAACGCTTCGGAGAACCAGCTGGAGGTCGCGGCCAAGGAGAAGGACCTCAACTACGTCAAGCTCGACGGGCAGGTGGGCATCATCGGCAACGGGGCGGGGCTGGTCATGTCGACGCTGGACGTGGTTGCGTGCGCAGGTGAGGACCACGGCGGCGTCAAGCCGGCCAACTTCCTGGACATCGGCGGCGGCGCCAGCGCCGAGGTGATGGCCAACGGTCTCGAGATCATCCTGGGCGACCCGGATGTCAAGTCGGTCTTCGTGAATGTCTTCGGCGGCATCACCTCCTGCGACGCCGTCGCCAACGGCATCGTGAAGGCCCTCGAGATCCTGGGCGACGAGGCGAACAAGCCTCTGGTGGTTCGCCTGGACGGCAACAAGGTCGAGGAAGGCCGCAAGATCCTGCTCGAAGCGAATCACCCGCTGGTGACCCTCGCCGACACCATGGACGAAGGCGCCGACAAAGCTGCGGCGCTCGCGTTCGCGGCCGTGAAATAGCGAGGAAGAAACAGATGTCTATCTATTTGAACGCCGATACCAAGGTCATCGTCCAGGGCATCACCGGCGGTGAGGGCACCAAGCACACCGCCCTGATGCTCAAGGCCGGCACCAAGATCGTCGGCGGGGTCAACGCCCGCAAGGCCGGAACCACCGTGGCGCACACCGGCAAGGACGGCAGTCCGGTCGACCTGCCCGTGTACGCCACCGTCGCCGAAGCGGTGGAGACGACCGGTGCGACCGCGTCGGTCGTCTTCGTCCCACCGCCCTTCGCCAAGGACGCCGTCATGGAAGCGATCGACGCAGGCATCGACCTGCTGGTCGTCATCACCGAGGGCATTCCGGTGCAGGACTCCGCCGAGTTCTGGGCCTACGCCCTGAGCAAGGGCGGCAAGACCAGGATCATCGGTCCGAACTGCCCCGGCATCATCACTCCCGGTGAATCACTGATCGGTATCACTCCGGCCAACATCACCGGCAAGGGGCCGGTCGGCCTGGTCTCCAAGTCGGGCACCCTGACCTACCAGATGATGTATGAGCTCAGGGATCTCGGCTTTTCCACCGCGATCGGCATCGGCGGTGACCCGGTGATCGGGACCACCCACATCGACGCCCTTGCCGCGTTCGAGGCGGACCCGGAGACCAAGGCCATCGTGATGATCGGCGAGATCGGCGGCGACGCCGAGGAGCGTGCTGCGGCCTACATCAAGGACCACGTGACGAAGCCGGTGATCGGCTATGTGGCCGGGTTCACCGCGCCGGAAGGCAAGACCATGGGCCATGCAGGCGCCATCGTGTCCGGATCCGCGGGAACGGCCCAGGCCAAGAAAGAGGCGCTGGAAGCCGTTGGCGTGAAGGTTGGTAAGACACCTTCTGAAGCTGCCCGGCTGCTGCGCGAGATCCTCGCCTGAAGTACCGACGGCCGGCAGTTCTTCCAGATCGCTGCTCACCGAGCCGGTCTGCGACGGGCCGGGAACTCACCGAGAGTTCCCGGCCTTTCGGCTGTCCGGGGTCCGGCCGACGCCCGGCGCACAATGCGCAGCCGGGTCGGTCCGGTGGTGCGCTAGGTTCGAAAACGCAGCGTCTGACGATCGTCGAGACCGACAGTGCGCTGCAGTACCGATATGTGCGGTACGAATGAGCGCAAGAGGAAATGCTGAGGTGGAAGAGCATGAGTAGTCCATATGGCCCGCCGGCCGGAGCCGGCCCGCAAGGACCGGGCGCCTACGGTGCTCCAGGGCAACCACCGTGGGGCGCTCCCGGCGGGCAGATGTCCCCGGCCGGGCAGTCGTACGGCGGTTCGGGTCAGGCAGGTCCCGGTTACGGTGTACCCGCCGGCCAGGGCGCTCCCGGGCAATGGCCGGCCTATGGCCCCGGATTCCCCGGGCGGCCAGGCCAGGGTCCAGGTGGACCCGGTGGTCCTGGTCAGTGGGGCGTTCCCGATGCGCCGAGGGCGCCGACGGCGCCGAAGGCCCCCGTGGATCTCGGCCGGTTGTTGCCGTTCGTCGTCGGTGGTCTCGGGGTGCTGGGGTTCGTCTTCGGATTCCTGCCGAGCTTCTCCTACGGCGCCGGTTCTGGCGGCGGTGCTTCGGTGAGTGCCTCGGTTTACGGAGGCGGCCCGTCCTACCTGCCGATTCTGCTGCTGATCGCCGGCCTACTGGCCGTCGCGCCGCTATTGCCGGGGGCTGGGAACTACCGGGTCCCCTGCGCGCTGCTGTCGGTGGCCGGCCTGCTCGGGGCGATCGCCGCGATCTTGGGGGGCAACGTTTTCGACAGCGCCGTCACCACCGGTGGCCTGGGCAGCTCGTCCACTGGCATCGGGCTGATTCTGCTGTTGGTGGTCGCCGTCCTGCAGGCCGCCGCGGCCGGCTATGCCTGGCTGCTCGGATCGGGCGGCTTGAAGGCTCGCGCCCCGAAGCAGGCCGCCACCCTGCCAGGGCGGGCAACGCCGGGTGGCTCACCGTTCCCTCCGTCGAGCCAGGGAACACCTGCCGGCTCGCCACCTGCCGGTCCGGCCGCCCAGGGGCCTCCCGCCGGGGGTTTCGGTGGCTACCAATCGGGAGGCTACATGCCCTACCGGGATGGGGGCGGGCAGTACGGGACAGGCGCCACCCCGGCGGTTGACCCTTCGCGCTCCTACGGTCAGTCCTACCCCTCGGGTCCGATCGCGTCCGTCGAGCCAGAGCCGGGCGGGCCGGGAGCCGGCCAGCACGGCCGGGACGACGGGCCGCCACCGGACGTCACCCAACAGGTTCGCTTCTGAGGCCACCCGCTTCCGGCGATTGAAGTATCGGGACTGTTTCGCGGTCCGGGCGGCGTGGCTGACGGCGCCCGGCGGCCCGATCGTGTGAGGGTTGATCGCATGTCCCTCACCGCTGTCGATCGGGGTGAGGCTGCGGCTGATTCCGACGACGGGAACGGCACTCGGCTGCCGACGGTGGTCGCCATTGCCAGTCTCAAGGCGTTGTTCGCGGCGGCCGCCGGCCTGGTGCTGACCTGTGGTCTGGGCCTGCTGATCTGGGCCATCACCCCCAGCTCCGGGAGCGGTCCGATTCCGTTGGTTCGCGCCGGCGTGACGGCGTTCGCCGCGGCGAACGGTATGACGGTCTCCATCGGGCGGTCGGTGCTGACCTTGCCGCCGCTGATGATCACCGTCGTTGCTGTCGCCTTGTTGACCGGCGTCAGCGGGCGCGGCCGGGTGGTCGCCGCCGACCGAACCCAGGAGCTGGTCTCGACGGCTGCGGCGGCGGCCGTCTACGCGGCGGCTGTGCTCGCCGCCGGCGTGGGCCTGGGTTCGCCCGGCACAGTGGCGACGTCGGGATGGTGGCGGCCTTGTCTGCTTGCCCTGGTCGTCGTCGGTGTCACCGCGCTGGTACGCGGTGGCGGCTGGCGGCGGTATCTGCTGGACCTGCTGCCCGGCTGGGTTCCGGTGTCGGTGCGGCTCGGTGCCGCGGCCACGATGGCTGTCATCGGTGGCGGGGCGGTGACCCTGTTGATCGGTCTGATCCGGTCGTTCGGAGACGCGACCGCTGTCCAGACGCTTGCCGCACCGGGCGCTGCCGGTGGATTCGGCATGGCCTTGCTGGGCGTCGTCTATCTTCCGAATGCTGTCGTCGCCGGCGCCGGTTACGCCACTGGTGTCGGGTTCACCGTCGGGGCCGGCCACTACTCGCCGTTCGGCTCGTCGCCGACCGAGCTTCCGGCATTCTCCCTGCTTGCTGCCGTGCCGAGCAGTCATGCCGCCTCCAGGCCCGCCTATCTGCTGCTGCTCGTTCCGGTGCTGGCGGCGGTGCTGATCGGTCGGGGCGCCGTGCGGCGGCTCGACCTGCGATCCGATCGCCTGCTCGCCGCCGGCGGGGCCGCGGTCGTTGCTGCTGTGTTGCTGGCGTCGATCGCAGCGGTGTCGTCCGGTGGGGTGACCGGGGGCCAGTGGGCATCATCCGGCGTACCGCCCACGCTGTTCGGTGTGGTGGTCGCGTTCAGCCTCGGCGCGATCGGCGCGGCGGTGGCCGGAGTGGCCAGGGTACCGAGCGCCGCGGTGATCGGACAGCGGGACGACGCAGAGCCTGACATCGCTGCGCCGGACCTCCCTACCGACGATCAGCAGGCTGCCGACCAGCAGGCCGGCGACCAGCAGCCGGACTTCGACGCGGCGCCCGAGCAACTCCTTGCAGAGCAACTCCCCGCCGAGCACGTCCCGGAAGAGGAGGTCCCGGAAGAGGAGGTCCCGGAAGAGGAAGTCCCGGAAGGGGAAGCCCTGGAAGGGGAAGCCCGGGAAGGGGAAGCCCCCGACGAGGAGGTCGAGGTAGTCGCGGTCGACGACGCCGAGCCCGAGAGCGCGACGGAAGTAGACGAGGCACCGGAGGGGCCGCCAGAGCAGAGTCCGCCACCACACGACCGGCGGAATCAACAGCGGCGGGAAGAAGACCTGATCGGCGACGCGGACCCGGAAACCGATCAGGCGCTGATCGCCGGTCTGGCCAGGCCGCCGGCCCCGCGCCAGACCGGCTGACGGCGCGGTTCGTCGGGCGGCGTGTGCACGCTCTACCCTTGGGCGGGTCCGGCCCCGCCAACGAGGCCGACACGCCGACGACGAAAGACTCCAGGTGCATTCCGACCGCTCCGCAGAACGACCACCCGCAGATTCGACGCAGCCTCAACGTTTTCCGCCTGGTGTGGGCGGGTTCCGGGTCGTTGTACTCATCTCCGGCGGCGGTTCCAACCTGGCAGCGCTGCTGGCGGCCCACGAATCGGTCGGCTACGGAGCTCGGATCGTTGCCGTCGGTGCCGACCGACCCACTGCCGCGGGTCTGC
The DNA here is from genome assembly GCA_038229825.1 of Mycobacteriales bacterium. Lineage (GTDB taxonomy): Bacteria > Actinomycetota > Actinomycetes > Mycobacteriales > Nakamurellaceae > Nakamurella. Next base: position 123,747 of record JBBROB010000009.1, on the reverse strand, counting down.
AGTTCGCGCATGATGTCGGCCTGCCCACATTCGTCGAGCGGGTCTCGGATCACCCGGACCGTGATTCCTGGGACCGTGCGCTGACCGAGCAGGCGGCCGCGCACCGACCGGATCTGGTGGTGTCGGCAGGATTCCTCAAACTCGTCGGCCCGCGGTTCCTGGCGCGGTTCCGGGGCCGGTACATCAACACGCACAACGCACTGCTGCCGGCCTTCCCGGGCATGCACGGTCCGCGTGACGCGTTGGCCTACGGCGTCAAGATCGCCGGTGCCACGTTGTTCGTCGTCGACGACGGGGTGGACACCGGCCCGATCCTGGCCCAGGTCGCCGTCGACGTTCGGGCCGACGACACCGAGGTCACCCTTACCGAACGCATCAAACAGGCCGAACGGGCTCAGCTCGTCGAACAGGTTTCACTGATGGCCCGGCAGGGCTGGACCATCCGAGGCAGAAGGGTAAGCACACCATGACGCAGCAGTCGGGGACACCGGAGTCGTCCACGCCGGGGTCGACCACATCGGGAGGTTCCGGGACGGAATCCACCGCCGCGGCGGCCCGCCGACCCATCCGTCGGGCGCTGCTGTCGGTGTCCGACAAGGCGGGACTCGTCGAGTTGGCCACTGTGCTGGTCGAGAGTGGCATCGCTGTGGTGTCCACCGGTGGGTCGGCCGCGCTGCTCGCCAAGGCGGGTTTGCCGGTGCAGAAGGTCGAGGAGGTCACCGGTTTCCCGGAGTGCCTTGACGGCCGGGTGAAGACCCTGCACCCGAACATCCACGGGGGGCTGCTCGCCGACACCCGCAGGCCCAGTCATCTGGATCAGTTGCAGGAATTGGGTATCGAGACCTTCGAGCTGGTGGTGGTGAACCTGTATCCGTTCCGCCAGACGGTGGCCTCCGGCGCGTCGGTCGACGAGTGCATCGAACAGATCGACATCGGCGGGCCGGCAATGATCAGAGCGTCGGCGAAGAATCACCCCAGCGTGGCGACGGTGGTGGAGCCCGCCGACTACGCCGCTGTGATCGCCGCCGTACACAGCGGCGGGTTCACTCTGCGCGAGCGGCAGGTCCTGGCCGCCAAGGCTTTTGCCCATACTGCCTCTTACGATGTCGCCGTCGCGTCGTGGATGAACATGGTCGTTGCGCCGGACGAGGACGGCTGGCCCCGCTGGACCGGTTCCACCTGGGAACGGCAGTCCGTGCTGCGCTACGGCGAGAACCCGCACCAGCAGGCGGCGCTCTACCGGCACTGGCGGCCGGGCCTGGCCGGCGCGCAACAGCTGCATGGAAAAGAGATGAGCTACAACAACTATGTCGACATCGATGCGGCATGGCGGGCAGTGGGCGACTTCTCCGATCCCGCGGTAGCGATCATCAAGCATGCCAATCCATGTGGAATTGCCGTCGTCACGAAAGGTGATGACGACGCCATCGCCCTTGCCCATGTGAAAGCGCTGGCGAGTGATCCGGTCTCCGCCTTCGGCGGAGTGATCGCGGTGAACCGCAGGGTCACACTCGGCCTGGCAGAGCAGATCGCCGAGGTGTTCACCGAGGTTCTGCTGGCCCCCGGTTACGACGAGGACGCGCTGTTGGTTCTGACCCGCAAGAAGAACATCCGACTGCTGGTGATGCCGGCCGAGGTGTCCATCGATCCGGTGGAGTTCCACGGCATCTCCGGCGGGGTGCTGGCGCAGACCAGGGACGCGATCGACGCACCCGGCGACGATCCGGCGAGTTGGACGCTGGCCGCCGGAACGGCGGTCGACGCAGCCACCCTGGCCGATCTCGACTTCGCCTGGCGGGCCTGTCGTTCGGTCAAGTCCAACGCCATCCTGCTGGCCACCGACGGGGCGTCGGTCGGCGTCGGCATGGGCCAGGTGAACCGGGTCGACTCGGCGCGACTGGCGGTCGATCGCGCCGGCGAGCGCGCGGCAGGTTCGGTGGCGGCTTCCGATGCCTTCTTCCCGTTCGCCGACGGCGCGGAAATCCTTTTCAACGCCGGGATCATCGCGGTCGTGCAGCCCGGCGGCTCAGTGCGCGACCAGGAGGTCATCGCCGCCGCCGAGGCCGCCGGGGTGTCCATGTACTTCACCGGCACCAGGCACTTCTTCCACTGATGACCCTGACACTGGGTGAGAACAGCTACGCAGACGAAGATTTCATCGAGGTGGACCTGTCGGAACAGGAGATCGTCGGCAAGGAGTTCACCGATTGCGACTTCTCCGGAGCATCCTTCGCCGGCGGTCTGACGACCAGGTCCACGTTCACCAGGTGCCGGTTCGTCGGTGCGGAGATGTATTCAACGAAGCACTCCGGCAGTTCGTTCGTCGGCTGCACCTTCGAGCGGACGTCGTGGCTGAACTCCTCGTTGCACAGCTGCCGACTGGTGGGGACGACGTTCACCAACTGTCGGTTGACGGGGATCCGTTTCGTCGACTGCGATCTCACGCTCGCCTCGTTCGCCGGTGAGAAACTTGCCGGCTCAGACCTTTCGGGACTGCGAATGCGGGAGACGAACCTGACCGGTTGCGACCTGACCGGCTGCGATCTGCGCACCGCCGACCTGTCCGGCGCCCGCGCCGGGCGGGCCAACATGAGCGGCGCCGATCTGCGCGGCGCCACCGTCGATGCCGGCACGTGGGTGGGTGCAAAACTGACCGGAGCCGTCATCGACGTCGACCAGGCCGTACTTTTCGCGGTCGCCCATGGGCTGACGGTGGGCCACCCGCAGGCGTAGCCGCCATGGCAGGATGAGGAATCGTGACGGCGACGATTCTGGACGGCAAGGCCACCCTGATCGCAGTGAAGGCCGAGCTTCGCGTTCGGCTGGCTACCCTGGCGGCCAGGGGAGTGGTGCCGGGGCTCGGGACCGTGCTGGTCGGCGACGACCCGGCGAGCCGGTGGTACGTCAACGCCAAGCACAAGGATTGCGCCGAGATCGGCATCACCAGCATCGCCAGGGAGCTGCCGGCCAGCAGCACGCTGCCCGACGTGCTCGCGGTCGTCGACGAACTCAACGCCGATCCGGCGTGCACAGCCTTCCTGGTCCAGCAGCCGACCGGTCTGGACGAATTCGCCATCCTGTCCCGGGTCGACCCCGGCAAGGATGTCGACGGACTGCATCCGTTCAATCTCGGATCGCTGGTGCTCGGGCAGCCGGGGCCGCTGCCGTGCACCCCGATGGGCGCCATCGAGCTGCTGCGCCGATACGGCGTCCCGATCGCCGGAGCACACGCAGTGGTGGTGGGCCGGGGTCTGACGGTGGGCCGGCCGCTCGGACTCCTGCTGACCAGGCGCAGCGAAAACGCGACAGTGACCATCTGCCACACCGGGACCCGGGATCTGGCGTCCTACGTGCGGCAGGGTGACATCGTGGTGGCGGCGGCGGGTGTGCCGGGGCTGATCACCGCCGACATGGTCAAGCCGGGCGCAGCAGTGCTCGATGTCGGTGTCAGCCGGGTGGATGGGAAGATCGCCGGCGACGTGGCCGCCGAGGTGGCGCAGGTGGCCGGTTTCGTTGCCCCCAATCCGGGTGGGGTCGGGCCGATGACCAGGGCGATGCTGCTGGCAAACGTCGTCGCGGCCGCGGAGCGTCTGGCTGCGGCGCCGTGATCGAGCGCAGCCGAGGTCAGAACGCATCGGCACTGCTTCGTGGTTGACCGGCGGCTGGTCAGGGCGATCCCGTTGACACTGGTCATGGTGGTCGCAGGGATCGGACTGCTGCTGATAGCGGCCGGTCACTGGCGGCGCGGCGCCGCTGTGCTGGGGGCTTCAGCCGGCGTCGGGGCGATTCTTCGGCTGGTCGTGCGCGAGGGTGATGTCGGCCCGCTCGCGGTTCGCGGCCGGACGTTCGATGTCGCCTTTCTCGGTGCGCTGGCTCTGCTGCTGATCCTGGCGACCACCATCGGGTTCTGATACGCCCTGGCAACGAACGGCTTGTGCTGGGCAGCTCAGAACAGGGGCACGGCGGCGGCGAGGGCCGGCGCCAGATCGGGCCGCGGGACGACCCGTCCGGTGGCCAATTCGATGAACTCCTCTTCGCTGAGCGCAGACGCCGCTGCGAGCGCTGCCACCGGGTCGTCTGCGCGACCGGTGAGCAGCTCACGCAGCACAGCCACCGCCCGCCGCCTCGCGCTGGGCAGCACCGTCGGGGCCGGGCGGTCGGGCAGTGACCGGGCGAGGTCGTCGCTGTGCACCACCAACTCGATCAGCCTGGTGTCCAGGAAATCCGACAGCAGCATCGGGCCACGTCTGGTGAGTACCACCTGCTCGACGCCGCCGAGGCGGTCAAGGGCGTGCTGGGCGTCCGCGTTCGCCCGGTCCAGCGCGGCGAGCAGTTCCGGCCCGGCCCCGACCGTCGTCTCCCTGGCGGTCTCGGCGATCTCGCCGGCCGAGCGGGCGTAGTTCGAAACATAGTCGGCGGTGCTCATCGGCACGTCGTCGACACCGGCCGGGGAGAGCGTAGCGATCGTTCGGCCGGTACCGGCCAGATGCGCGATCAGATCGGCGACCGACCAGCCGGGAAGGACGCTCGGGCGCGTCAACTCGGCGGTGTGCAGCGCGCCGATCCAGACGCGCAGCACCTCGAATTGCGCGGCGTAGGTCAGATCGGACAGCGTCATGTGATTGGTCCCTGCCGGAGAAGTCGGTTGCGGTGCTTTTCTCTGCCGCGTCCATCATCATGACCGAGGCCGTCTCCGAACTCCGTGAGGCGACGGGAGGGTCTCCTCCGTGTTCGGGTTTCAGTTGTCCGGATCGGCCAGGTGCGGGAGCGTGATCGCCGGGATGACCCCCAGACGTCCGGACTGGTAGTCCTCGAAAGCCTGGAGCAGTTCGGCCCTGGTGTTCATCACGAACGGCCCGTACATCGCGACCGGTTCTTTGATCGGGCGGCCGCCGAGGATGAGAAGCTCGGCTCCGCCGCCGTGCCGAAGGTCCTGATGGTCGTCGGCGGACACGGTCAGGCTGTCGCCGGCACCCAGCACCGCCAGCTGGCCGTCGAGCAACGGACGGCGATCCGCGCCTACCCGAGCCCGTCCTCCGAGGTTGTAGACCAGGGCGTTGTAGTCGGTCCGCCACGGCAAGGTCACGCGCGCACCAGGGTGGACGGTGGCGTGGATCAGCGTGATCGGTGTGTGGGTCGAGCCGGGCCCGGCATGTCCGTCGATCTCGCCGGCGATGAGCCGGATCAGGCTGCCGCCGTCGACGCTGGTCAGCAGCGCGACCTTGGACGACGAGATGTCCTGGTAGCCAGGGGCGGCGAACTTGGCGGCGGCCGGCAGATTGACCCAGAGCTGAAAGCCGTGGAACAGGCCCCCGGCGGCGACGAGAGCCTCGGGCGGGGTCTCGATGTGCAGAATGCCGGAACCGGCTGTCATCCACTGGGTGTCGCCGCCGCCGATCAGACCGCCGCCCCCATTGGAATCGGAGTGCTGCATCTGACCGTCGATCATGTAGGTGACGGTTTCGAAGCCGCGGTGCGGGTGCCACGGCGTGCCCTTGGGTTCGCCCGGCGCGTAGTCGACCTCGCCCATCTGGTCCAGGTGCAGGAACGGGTCGAGTAGGGCGACGCTGACACCGGCAAAGGCCCTGCGCACCGGGAAGCCCTCACCTTCGAACCCGGTGGGTGCTGTCGTCACCGATAACACGGGTCGTGGGGTGGTCGCCGCCGGGTCGGGGGTGGCGATCCGGGGCAGGGTCATCAGGTCGGTGACGGTGGTCGCAGGCATCGGTTCCTCCAGTGTCTTGGGCCGACAAACGGTTGCAGCGTCGACCGCCGCCGGGCTATTCCGCCGGTTGGACTTGGGGTTGGCACAGCCGCTGCATCACCGTAGAGAGCACGGCCGCCTCGTCATCGGACAGCCGCTGCCCGAACTCGCGATCGATCCCGGCCATATGCACCGTGGCCGCCGATCGCAGGGCGGCCCGGCCCGACCGGGTCAGCTTGACGATCACGCCGCGACCGTCCTGAGGGTCCGGCCGCCGCTCGAGAAGACCGGCGATCTCGAGTCGTTCGACCTTGCGGGACAGGCCGGGTTGCGAGATGACGAGCCGATCCACCAGGTCCCGGTGGCGGAGGGCGCCGCCTGCTTCGGACAACTGAACGAGCACGTCGTAGGTGTCGAGCGACACCTGCCCGGCGTCGTCCAGGTCAGCAGCTAGTCGCTTAATGATCTGGGCGTGCGAATGGACGAACCCGACCCAGGCCGACATCCGGTGCGCATCGATCTTCATCGGCCTCGTCATTGCGCCCTCCTTGCTCGTCCGCCAGTCCTACCACCTGCCATCGTCCCGGGTCCGCGGCGGCGGTAGCGTCTTGCAGGGGTGCAGAGGCGGTTGGCACGGATCAATAGCAGTACGCTTGTACTGTATAGAATGAGTCGCACGCCCGACGGGGTGCGAGCAAGTGCGACGGGCCCGGATGAGACCTCCGGGCGTTATCACTCAACGAGAGGCGCGTTTTAGATGTCGAGCACACAGGCGAAGATCAAGGTGACCGGCACGGTCGTCGAACTGGACGGCGACGAGATGACGCGGATCATCTGGCAGTTCATCAAGGACAAGCTGATCCTGCCGTACCTCGACGTCGACCTGGAGTACTACGACCTCTCCATCGAAAACCGCGACGCCACCGACGATCAGGTCACCGTTGACGCAGCGAACGCCATCAAGCGGGCCGGCGTCGGGGTCAAGTGCGCCACCATCACCCCGGACGAGGCCAGGGTCGAGGAATTCGGGCTGAAGCAGATGTGGCGGTCGCCCAACGGCACCATCCGCAACATTCTGGGCGGCGTGATCTTCCGCGAGCCCATCATCATCTCGAACATCCCGCGACTCGTTCCCGGCTGGACCAAGCCGATCATCGTGGGCCGTCATGCCTACGGTGACCAGTACCGCGCCACCGACTTCCGCTTCTTCGGGCCAGGAAAGCTCAAGGTCGTCTTCACCCCCACCGACGGGTCGGCCGTCATCGAACGCGAGGTCTTCCAGGCTCCGAGCGCCGGTATTTCGCTGTCCATGTACAACCTGGACGATTCGATTCGCGACTTCGCCAGGGCCTCGCTCAACTACGGACTGGCGCGGAACTACCCCGTCTACCTGTCCACCAAGAACACCATCCTGAAGGTCTACGACGGCCGGTTCAAGGACATCTTCCAGGAGATCTTCGACGCTGAGTTCGCCGAGAAGTTCGCCGCCGCCGGCATCACCTACGAGCACCGGCTCATCGACGACATGGTCGCCGCGTCGTTGAAGTGGGAAGGCGGATATGTCTGGGCGTGCAAGAACTACGACGGTGACGTGCAGTCCGACACCGTGGCGCAGGGCTTCGGCTCACTGGGCCTGATGACCTCGGTGCTGTTCACCCCGGACGGCGACGTGGTCGAGGCGGAAGCCGCCCACGGCACGGTGACCCGCCACTACCGCCAGCACCAGGCAGGCAAGCCCACCTCGACCAACCCGATCGCCTCGATCTACGCGTGGACGGGTGGCCTCAAGCACCGCGGCAAACTCGACGGCACGCCGGAGGTCACCGCCTTCGCGGAGACCCTGGAGGACGTCATCATCAAGACGGTGGAGAGCGGCAAGATGACCAAGGACCTCGCCGGTCTGATCGGCCGCGACCAGCCCTGGCTGACCACCGAGGACTTCCTCGCCGCTCTGGACGAGAACCTCGCCGCCCGCCTGTCCAGCTGAAGATCGATGTCCGCGCTCATGATCCTGGGGGTTTTGGGGCTGGTGGGACAGGAGTCGACGAGTTCGGGAGCGCTGGCGTAGTTGATAAGCGCCAGACCGGTCAGGCCCTGACGGGTGCGCGCAGTTCGCGCCGCAGGATCTTGCCGGAGGAGGACTTCGGGATGAGCGCGATGAACTCCACCTGTCGGACCTTCTTATGCGGTGCCACGTGCTCGGCGACGTAGGCCATCACGTCGGCGGCCGACAGGTCTGATCCGGACTGCAGGACCACGAACGCCTTCGGAATCTCCTCACCCTGCTCGTCGATGACGCCGATCACCGCGGCGTCGGCGATCAGCGGGTGGGTGAGCAGCACCGCCTCGAGTTCGGCCGGCGGGACCTGGTAGCCCTTGTACTTGATGAGTTCCTTGACCCGGTCGACGATGCGGACGTAGCCCTCGCTGGTGACCGTCGCCACGTCGCCCGTGTGCAGGTAGCCGTCGGCGTCCAGCGTGGCCGCAGTGGCCTCCGGGTCGGCCAGGTAGCCGATCATCACGTTCGGGCCCTTGCACCACAATTCTCCCGGTGCGCTGACGCCCGAGGCCGGCTTGTCGATCTCCCCGCCGGTGGCCGGGTCGATGATCTTGCATTCCATGTTGGGTAAGGTGACACCGACTGTGCCCAAGGGGATGTCGTCGCGGTCCTCGGGGATGGTATGGCTGACGGGGCTCATCTCGCTCATCCCGTAGCCCTGGCGGACCGTGCAACCCAGCCGAGTCGCGACAGCCTTGCCCAGTTCCTCGTCCAGGGGAGCCGCGCCGGAGAAGATCATCCGGATGGACGACGTGTCGTAGGTGTCCACCATGGGGTGCTTGGCCAGCGCGACGGCAATCGGCGGAGCGATGTACAGGTAGGTGGCGTGAAGGTCGGCGATCACCCGCAGGAACTCGGCGAGATCGAACTTCGGCATGGTGATGATCGGCGCCCGGCGGTACAGGCCGCCGTTCATCAGCACGTTCATCCCGTAGATGTGGAAGAACGGCAACACCGCCAGGATCCGATCGTTTCGGGTCACCCCGATCACCGGACCGCCCTGCGCGACGTTGGCGACCAGATTGCGGTGGGTCAGCATGACGCCCTTGGCGCGCCCGGTGGTGCCGGACGAGTAGGGCAACACGGCAAGGTGCGTGGCCGGGTCGAGGTCGAGATCCGGGGCAGGCATGCCGGTGATCATCAGCGAGTGCAGGCTGGTCCGGTCCGGATGCACCTGCGGCGAACCGTCGATCAGCACCACGTTCCGCGCGGGCAGTCCGGCCTCTGCGGCCGCACTGTCCACCTGCGGCAGGAACATCGACAGGGTGAAGATCCGCGTCGCCTTCGAGTCCTGCAACTGTTCGAAGATCTCATGGGCGGTGTAGAGCGAGTTGATGGTCGTGGCGGTGCCACCCGACCGCATGATGCCGTGGAAGACCGTCACGAAGGCCGGGATGTTCGGGCACAGCACCGCCGATACCTCGCCCACGCCGGCGCCCGCGGCGGACAGACCACCGGCCAGCGCCAGGATCTGACTGGTCAGTTCCGCGTACATGGTCACCGACCCGGTCGTCCCGTCGATCAGCGCAGGCTCGTCGGCCACTTCGGCGACGTCACCGAACAGGTAGTCGAACAGCAGCATGTCCGGAATCTCGACATCGGGAAAGGGGCTTCGGAAGCTCATGAGGGTCCTTTCGAAGGGCGTCGTCGACCTCGAGGCGGTAGCTGCCGCTGTGATACGCCACACAGTACATAGAGCGAATCGAGCATGGGCTCGGGTGGCGTCGAGGCCAGGCCGTACGGCGTCAGACGAGTCGGGTCAGCGGAGGCCCACCGACGCCAGCCACTGGTCGGCGACCTCGGTGACGGTGCCCTGACCGGTCGCGACCTTCTTGCGGAGCCCGCGCAGAGCCGCGACGGTCAGCTTCGCCGAGACCGCGTTCACGGTGGCCTTCATGGCGGCGGTCAACCGTGTTCCGCTCGTCAGCGGGATGAAGTTCTCGGTCAGGAACAGATGCTTGGGATCGGCCAGCACGACGAACGCGTTGTCGTCGATCTGGTACTGGCTGGCGTCCATCAGACCAACGGCGGAGGACGACTTGATCGCCGAGATCGTCTGCGCCCCACCGAAATCTGTCGTCCTGACGTTGGCGAAGGTGAGGCCGTAGTAGTTCGACAATCCGTTGGTGAAGGACCGCGCGGTGTTGTCGTCGGGCACCAGCAGGGTCAGCTCGCCCAGGTGGGCGCCCAGATCGGAGATCGAGTGCAGCCCGAATCTGGTCGCCGTGGCCGGACTGGTGGCCAGTTGCACGTCGTCCTTGGCGGGCGTGGAGCGCAACACCGACAATCCCGTCGGCAGATTGGCGGCGATGGCCGCGTCGACCGCGGACTGCCCGATCGCATCGGAATCGGGGGCGAGGTCGTCGAGCAATCCACTGTTGTACTGCTGTACCAGGTCCACCTGGCCGCTTTTGAGAGCGGTGATCTGCTGTGCTGTTTCTCCGATGGTGCGGATCCCGACCTTGACACCCTTGGCCACCAGCGCCCGCGCCCAGACGGTGGTCACCATCACGCTGACGGCGAACCCGTCGTCGGCCATCAATACCGTGGGCTTGTCTAGGTCGGCAGTACCGCTCGTGGACTCAGTGCTGGTGGGGTCGGCGCTCGGCGGGCCGAGGCCGGTCGACCGATCCTCGATGGTGGCAGGGGAATTGGGGGCGGATGCGGACGATCGTGTCCTCGTTGCGGGCGCCGAGTTCGACGACGACGACGACAACAACGACGACGACGACAACAACGACGACAACGACGACGACGACGCGGCGGCGGCGGCGGCGCCGGCGGCGTCCGGTTGCGCGGTACCGTCCACCTGGCAGGCGCTGATCAGCAGAACCGTCAGCGCGGCCGTTGCCAACCACCTGACAGTCCGCCTCATCAAGCTCCCACCTTCGTGGCATGTTCGGTCACCGCTCGGGGTGTGGCTCCGGCGACCGTTCTTGCCCCGAACCGTACGGCAGGGTGGCCGGCGTCGTGGCCAGGGGAATCGGCGCCAGCGGTGGGGCACGTAGGATTCAGTCCTGTGAGATTGCCGTTACCCGGGGCGTCAGGGCTGATCTTCTCCGATCACGCCGACTGATGGGCGTCCTACTCGAAGAAATCTCGTTGGTCGCCCTTTTCATCGTGATCGGCGGGTGCTTCAACGCCGCCGAAATCTCGATGATCTCGCTGCGGGAGAGTCAGGTCCGCTATCTGGCCGCCAACTACGGCGCGAAGGGCCGTCGGCTGGAGCGGCTCGTCGCCGATCCGAATCGTTTTCTGGCGGCTGTCCAGATCGGTGTCACCGTGGCGACCATGCTGTCGTCGGCCTTCGGGGCTGCCACCGTCTCCGAACGGGTCGGCAAGTGGTTGATCGGCCTCGGTGTCGATGACGGAGCCGCCGGCCCGATCTCGCTGATCGGCGTCACCCTGATCATCTCGTTCTTCTCCCTGGTTCTGGGTGAGCTGACGCCCAAACGCCTTGCTCTGCAACGACGCGAGACGATCGCGCTGTTCGCATCCGCGCCGCTGTCGGTGCTGGCCCGACTGTTCCGGCCGGCCGTCTGGCTGTTGGGGCGGTCGACCGACGTGATGGTGCGACTGCTGGGCGGCGACCCGAAGGCGACGGGCGACGAGATCACGGCCGAGGAACTGCAGTCGCTGGTGGCCGCGCACGAGTCGCTGACCTCGGTGGAGCGGCGGATGATCGCCGACGTGTTCGATGCCGAGGACACCCACGTCAGGGCGGTGATGGTGCCGCGACCGGAAGTGGATTTCCTGTCGGCATCGCTGACGATCTCTCGGGCGGCGCGGCTCGCGCTCGCTCACCCGCACTCCCGGTTCCCGGTGATCGGCCGGGACGCCGACGAGGTGATCGGTGTCGTGCACATCCGGGCGCTCCTGGTGCCGACGCACCCGTTGGGCAGGGCGGCGACGGTGGCCGACATCGCCACCCCGGTGGCGGTGGTTCCGGGGACCAAGGGCGTGTTGGACGCGCTGCACGAGATGCGCAGCTCCGGGCAGCACCTGGCGGTGGTGGTCGACGAGTACGGCGGCACCGACGGCATCGTCACCCTGGAGGACCTGGTGGAGGAGATCGTCGGCGAGATGACGGTCGTCGGGCGGGCCGGCGACCGGCGGGGATCCGGAATCGGCCAGCCGGCCGCCAAGACCGGTGAGGTGGACGGCATGCTGAACCTCGACGACTTCCACGATGCCACCGGCCTGGAACTTCCCGCGGGCCCCTACAACACCGCGGCCGGGTTCATGATGGCGCGGCTCGGGCGGGTGCCCGCGGAGGGTGATTCGGTCACCGTGCAGGGGCGGATGCTCACGGTGGCATCGATGGATTCCAGGCGCATCACCAGGATCAAGGTCGGGTCGGTGGTCCTGCCGCAGCGGGCCGGAGAGCCCGACCCGGCCACGGCTCCCTGACCGGCCGTCGGTGTGGACCTGGCCCGCGCTGCGGGAATGAAAGGATCGGGCAATGGTTCCTTCCTCGATTTCCCCGTCGGTGGCCGCAACTGCCACCGGGCCGGAACGCCGCCCGCGCGTGCTCTCCGGTATCCAGCCGACAGCTGATTCGTTCCACGTCGGCAACTACCTCGGCGCACTTCGCCAGTGGGTGGACCTGCAGGCCACGCACGAGACCTTCTACTCGGTCGTCGACCTGCACGCGATCACCGTGGAGCAGGATCCAGCCCTGCTGCGGCAGCGCACCAGGGTCGCGGCCGCCCAGCTGCTGGCCCTGGGGATCGATCCGGAGCGCTCGACGCTGTTCGTCCAGTCGCAGGTGCCCGCGCACACCCAGCTGTCCTGGGTGCTCGAATGCATGACGGGCTTCGGCGAGGCCGGCCGGATGACCCAGTTCAAGGACAAGTCCGGCAAGGGGGGCGTCGACCGGACCAGCGTCGGATTGTTCACCTACCCGATCCTGCAGGCGGCCGACATCCTTGCTTACCAGGCGGATGCTGTTCCTGTCGGCGAGGACCAGCGCCAGCATCTGGAGCTCACCCGGAACCTGGCACAGCGGTTCAACTCCCGATTCGGCGACACGCTGACGGTGCCGGAGCCCTACATTCTCAAGGCCACCGCCAAGATCTACGACCTGACCGAACCCAGCGCGAAGATGAGCAAGTCGTCGCCGGGCGGATCACTCGACCTGCTGGCGGATGTGAAGTCGTCGGTCAAGAAGATCAAATCGGCGGTCACCGACACCGAGCGGGAGATCCGGTACGACGAGGCAGCCAAGCCAGGGGTGTCCAATCTGCTGTCGCTGCTGTCGGTGTTCACCGGCACCTCCATTCCGGATCTCGAGAGCTCGTACCAGGGCAAGGGCTACGGCGACCTCAAGGGGGATCTGGCCGGCGTCTGGGTCGATTTCGTCACCCCGCTGCAGCGCGCCGTCGCCGGCTACCTGGCCGATCCGGCCGAGCTGGAACAGATTTTGGCGGCCGGGTCGGTGCGGGCGTCGGCGATCGCCGACGCCACGGTGGCCAAGGTGTACGACCGGGTCGGGTTCCTGTCCTGAGCCGTCGGTCCTGCACAGGTCAGGGGACAGCTGGCCCGGGGGTTGACCGGTCTGCCGACCGGGCACTATGAGTTCCAGTCGGCAGGTCGCGGGGCCAGCCCGGGGACCCGCGTGATTCGAACCAGGAACGAGCAGCTCGCTCGCCGATCGGGAGGCAGTCTTGGCCACCGCAGTTGACCTTCGCAAGAACGACTCGGCGGCCCATCGGGTCGAGAAGAATCAGGGAAAGCCGGCCCGGCGGGGGAGCCTGCCGCCGGTGAAGCGGCTGCTCCTGCTGGTCAAGGTGTTCCTGCGCCGCCCGTTCGTCCTGCACCTGATGCGGGCGGCCAAGCGCTTCGGTGAGCGGCTGGGCACCCAGTTCGCGGCGGCCATCACCTATTTCTCGTTCCTGTCCCTGGTGCCGATCCTGATGGTGGCGTTCTCCGTTGCTGGATTCGTGCTGAGTTCGCATCCCGAGCTGCTGCAGCAGTTGCAGGACAAGGTGGCCAGCCAGATCCCCGGCGGCCTGTCGGCGACCATCTTCAGCGCGCTCGACTCTGCCGTCAAGGCGCGGTTCACCGTTGGCATCGTCGGCCTGGTCATCGCCCTGTATTCCGGTATCGGCTGGATGGGGAACGTGCGGCAGGCGGTGCAGGCCCAGTGGCGGCCGGATTTCGACGACGACCAGGAAATAGCCAACGAAAGCCTATTCAAGAGCCTGTTCAAGAACTTGTGGATGCTCGCCGGGCTGGGACTGGCGTTGGTCGTGTCGCTGGCGCTGTCGTCGATCGGAAACGCGCTGGCCGGTCAGATCCTCAAGTGGCTGGGACTGAGCAACATCAGCTGGCTGCACCCGCTGATCGTGGTGGTGTCGATCGTGCTGGCGATTGCGGCTGACGTGCTGATTTTCATGTGGGTCTACTCGGTGCTGCCACCGAAGGGCCTGAAGGCCTCGCGTACCTCGCTGGTTCGAGGATCGATCATCGCCGCGGTCGTTTTCGAGGTGCTGAAATTCGCGCTCACCAACATCCTGCCCAACGCTCTTTCCGGCGGTGCCTCAGCGGCGGTCTTCGGCCCGATCATCGGCCTGCTGGCCTTTTTCAACCTGGTGTCCACCATGGTCCTGTTCGTCGCCGCGTGGATCGCGACCGCGGCCGATGCTCCGATCGAGGCCGACGACTCGGCCGAGCTGCCCGACGTTCCGCAACCGGCGGTAGTGGTTCACGAGGTCGTGTCCCGTCCGACGGTGGCCGGCCTGGTGGGGTTCGGTGCACTGCTGGGATTCGGCTGGGCCCGGCGTCGGCGTCGGCGCTGACCGGTGGCCTATGCCGCAACGGATCTCGCGGCCATCTGGGCCTTGGCACCCGCAACTACCCTGTCGGTCCCGGACCGACCCTCGTACCTGGAGAGTTCCTGTTCCGTTGCCCCTGCGGAGCAGCGTTCATCGGGCCGGACACCGTGCTGGGTACTCCGCTCGGCCCGCGGTCGCCCTGAGTTGACTGGAACACCTCTACCCGACCGGCCTATCCCGATCGACGACCGGTCCCGGTTCGGTGCCGGGCGTCGTTGGAGTGCCGGCGTTCTCCCGCCACCAGTCGGTGTCGGCGCCGAGGCGCCGCACCGGGGGAGCCGGCTCGGTATCGACGGGTGCCTTGTTCGCGCGGCGGTAGAGGATCGTCCAGCGGATCGTGGCCACGATGATCACGACACCGATCAGGATGGACACGATGCCCGAGGTGGAGCCGGAGCCGCTTGCGGCCGCCAGCCGAGCGCCGGCGGCCAGCTCCGGTGTCATCCTCAGATCCGGCGGAACATCAAGGCGCGCTTGACTTCCTGGATGGCCTTGGTGACCTGGATGCCACGCGGGCAGGCATCGGTGCAGTTGAAGGTGGTGCGGCAGCGCCAGACCCCTTCGGCATCCGACAGGATTTCCAGGCGCTCCTGCGCGCCCTCGTCACGCGAGTCGAAGATGAACCGGTGCGCGTTGACGATCGCCGCCGGACCGACATAGGCATCCTCGGACCAGTAGACCGGGCATGACGTGGTGCAGCAGGCGCACAGGATGCACTTGGTGGTGTCGTCGAACCGGTCGCGATCCTGCTGCGACTGGATCCACTCCCGGCTCGGCTCGTTGCCGTGGGTGATCAGGTACGGCTTGACCGCCCGGAAAGCCTCGAAGAACGGCTCCATGTCGACGATCAGATCCTTCTCCAGCGGAAGGCCCTTGATCGGTTCGACGGTGACCTCGGTGTTCTTGTCGGTCACGATGTCCTTGACCAACACCTTGCAGGCCAGTCGGTTCCGGCCGTTGATTCGCACCGCGTCCGAACCACAGACACCGTGCGCGCAGGACCGGCGGAAAGTCAGGCTGCCGTCGATGTACCACTTGATGTAGTGCAGCAGGTTGAGGATGCGGTCGGTCGGGAGTGCCGGGACGCGGTAGGACTCCTTGTGCGGTGCGTCGTCCACCTCCGGGTTGTAGCGCTGGATATGCACCGTGACCATGATGGCGCCGTCGGGCACGGGAGGCAGTGGGCCGGGATGGCCCACCTCAGGTGCGATTCCGGTATCTCCTACTGTGACAGTCATCAGTACTTGCGCTCCATCGGCTGGTAACGGGTCATTACGACGGGCTTGTAGTCGAGGCGGATCGCTGTACCCTCCAGGCCCTCTTCGGTCGACGGCGTCTGGTAGGCCATGGTGTGCCGCATCCAGTTGGTGTCGTCCCTGGTCGGGTAGTCCTCGCGGGCGTGGCCGCCACGGGATTCCTTGCGGTTGAGCGCGCCGACCACCATCACCTCGGCGAGGTCGAGCAGGAAGCCCAGCTCCACTGCCTCCAGCAGGTCGGTGTTGTAACGCTTGCCCTTGTCGTGCACTGACACCTGCTTGTACCGCTCCTTGAGCCCCTGCACATCGTTCAGCGCCGTCTTCAACGTTTCCTCGGTGCGGTACACGGCTGCGTTCGCATCCATGGTGGCCTGCAGTGCAATGCGGATATCGGCGACCCGCTCGAATCCGGTGGAGCCCAGCAGCCCGGAGACCATGTTCTCGACGAAGGTCGACGGGGAGGTGGTCTCCTCCCTGGCGATGTGGACGAAGTCGGTGGCCTGCGCGTACTCGGCGGCGGCGATGCCGGCCCGCTTGCCGAACACGTTGATGTCCAGCAGCGAGTTCGTGCCGAGCCGGTTGGAACCGTGCACCGACACGCAGGCGCACTCGCCGGCGGCGTACATCCCGGCAACGACGTTCGTGTTGTCCCGCAGCACTTCTCCGCGGACCGTCGTCGGAATGCCGCCCATCGCATAGTGTGCGGTCGGGAACACCGGGACCGGTTCGGTGACCGGGTCGACACCCAGGTAGGTGCGCGCGAATTCGGTGATGTCGGGGAGCTTGGTCTCCAGCACCTCGGCGCCGAGGTGAGTGCAGTCCAGCAGCACGTAGTCCTTGTGCGGCCCGGCGCCCCGTCCTTCCAGGACCTCCATCACCATCGACCTCGCCACGATGTCACGGGGGGCCAGGTCCTTGATGGTCGGCGCGTACCGCTCCATGAACCTCTCACCCGAGGCGTTGCGCAGGATCGCACCCTCGCCGCGGGCGCCCTCGGTGAGCAGGATGCCAAGGCCTGCAAGGCCTGTCGGGTGGAACTGGTAGAACTCCATGTCCTCCAGCGGAAGTCCCTTGCGCAGCACAACGCCCATGCCGTCGCCGGTCAGCGTGTGTGCATTGGAGGTGGTCTTGAACACCTTGCCGGCCCCGCCGGTGGCGAACACCACGGCTTTGGCGTGGAACACGTGGATCTCGCCGGTGGCGAGCTCATAGGCGACCGCTCCGGTGCAGACCTGCTGACCGGGTTTGGCCGGATCATCGGAGAGCATCACATCCAGCACGTAGAACTCGTTGAAGAACTCGACACCCTGCTTGACGCAGTTCTGATAGAGCGTCTGCAGGATCATGTGGCCGGTGCGATCGGCCGCGTAGCAGGCGCGGCGAACGGCCGCCTCGCCGTGGTTGCGGGTGTGACCGCCGAAGCGCCGTTGATCGATCCGGCCCTCCGGCGTGCGGTTGAACGGCAGACCCATCTTCTCCAAGTCGAGGACCGCGTCGATTGCTTCCTTGCACATGATCTCGGCGGCGTCCTGGTCGACCAGATAGTCGCCGCCCTTCACGGTGTCGAAGGTGTGCCACTCCCAGTTGTCGTCCTCGACGTTGGCCAGAGCAGCGCACATGCCGCCCTGGGCTGCGCCCGTGTGCGACCTGGTCGGGTAGAGCTTGGTGAGCACGGCCGTCCGGGCGCGCTGGGTGGACTCGATGGCGGCGCGCATGCCGGCGCCGCCGGCACCGACGATGACCACGTCGTAGCGATGGAATTGCATTTTGCGATGCTCCGTATCAGCCGGTCATGGTCGGATCGAAAGTGAAGATGACGAAGGTTCCGACACCCAGTGTCAGCAGTATCGAGGCGATCAGCAGCAACTTGAGCACGAACCTCGTGCTGTCGTTGCGGGAATAGTCGTTGATGATGGTGCGGAGGCCGTTGGCGCCGTGGAGTTCGGCGAGCCACAGCATCGACAGGTCCCAGAATTGCCAGAACGGGGAGGCCCAGCGCCCGGCGACGAAACCCCAGTTGATCTTGTGGACGCCGCCGTCCAGCACATTCATGATCAGCAGATGGCCGAGCACCAGGACGACCAGCACGATGCCGGACAGCCGCATGAACAGCCAGGAGTACATCTCGAAGTTCGACCGTTGAACTGCCAGGCGCCGCCGGGGAGCCCGGGGCGCCTCGATGCCGCGGGCGGCCGGCGGATCATAGGCGGCCGTCACGATGCGCTCCCGAAGGTCTTCTCGACGGTGTACTGCAGCATGAAGTAGACGGCCGGGATCATCACCACGATCCAGGTGCCCACCACCGCCCACAGCATCTGCCGCTGGTAGCGAGGGCCTTTCGACCAGAAGTCCACCAGCATGACGCGAATGCCGTTGAGGGAGTGGTACAGCACCGCGCCGACCAGGCCGACCTCCAGCAGGTTCACCAACGGGTTCTTGTAGGTCTCGATGACCTTGTTGTACGACTCGGGGGAAACCCGCACCAGCGCTGTGTCCAACACATGGGCGAACAGGAAGAAAAAGGTCAGCACGCCGGTGATGCGGTGGCCGACCCACGACCACATACCTTCAGCGCCCCGATATACGGAGCCCCGGCGTGGTTTCGGAATACCACTTCCCCCTGGCCGGAGAACGGTGGATGAGGACATGGTGAGATTCGACCTCCGAGTTTGCCCGCCGGTGACAGCAGCGTCAGAAATATCAGTGGGGAAAACAGTTGGAGCGATTGAACCCGTTGAACAAGAAGACCTGGGGCCCCTTGCGATGCTAACCCTGGCTTCACGCGGTCAGCGACCGGTCGCGATGTGACGCTGTTGACACACAGTGTTCACCGCTCGGCGGTTTCGCCGAGTTTGAATGGTGTAGGGACCCGTTCGAACGACCTGCGGTTGGGCCGATCGGCTGATGTGGCCGCACACCCGTTGCCCCAGAGGGGTGCCATCGGGAAGATTTCCGGCGGTAAACCCGTTTGGAGCACGATTAGGTTACGGAGCCCGTCCGGGTCTCGCTGCCGGACCGGCCTCGCTGTAGCGTCCGACCGGTATCTGACCATTCGCAGGTCACGCATGGATGCTGCGCGTCCTCGAACGAGGCGTGCGTCGGACGAAAAAGGAGAACACGTGCTTCGCGCCCGTAACTTGACACTGATAGCAGGGGTCGCGGCTGCGGCTCTGGTGCTGACCGCCTGTGGTTCGAGCAGTACCGCGGCGACATCGACCTCGTCCAGCAGCGCGTCCTCCGCGCTCCCCAGTTCCAGTGCCGCCAGTTCCAGTGCCGCCAGTTCTGCGCCGGCCACCAGCCCGTTCGGCCCGATGACCGGTGACACCGCGGCGGTGAAACTCGGCATGGCCTACGACGGTCCCAAAGGCGACCAGTCGTTCACCGACTCGGCTGCGCGCGGCGTCACAGCGGCCACCGGCAAGGGCGTCAAGCTCATCGCCGAGCTCGCCGCCACCGTGGGCGAGGCGGACCAGAAGAAGGTCGACCGGCTGAGCCAGCTGGTGGACCAGGGCGCGAACACCGTGATTGCAGTCGGCTTCGACTACGCCACCGCCATGGGTACGGTCGCCGCCGCCAACCCGAAGGTCAATTTCGCCATCGTCGACGACGCGTCGCTGTCCGACCCGACGCGCAAGGGCGGCGCGCTCAAGAACGTGGCGTCGTTGACCTTCGCCGCCGAGCAGAGCTCGTTCCTGGTCGGGGTCGCTGCAGCCCTGGAGTCCAAGACGGGCCACGTCGGATTCATCGGTGGCGTCAACACACCGCTGATCCAGACCTTCGAAGCCGGGTACGACGCCGGAGCCAAGGCCGCGAACGCCAGCATCAAGATCGACGACAAATATGTCACCGAGCCGCCGGACTTCAGCGGCTTCAATGCTCCCGACAAGGGCCAGACCATCGCCAAGGGTATGTACGACGGCGGCGCCGACATCGTCTACTCCGCTGCCGGCGGCACCGGCAACGGTGTGTTCAAGGCGGCCAAGGCCGCCGGGAAGCTGGCCATCGGCGTCGACTCGGACCAGTACAACCTGCCGACCTTGGCCGACGTCAAGAGTGTCATCCTGACCTCGGCGGTCAAGAACGTCGATGTGGCGGTCTACAACATGATCGCCTCGGTCGCCGCCGGTACGCCGCTCACCGGCGTTCAGGTCTACGACCTGAAGAACGGCGGCGTCGCGTACTCCACCTCAGGCGGTTTCGTCGACAGCATCAGCTCCAAGCTCGAGGACTACAAGGCCAAGATCATCGCCGGAACGATCAAGGTGCCGACCACCCTCAAGTGATCCAGCTGTCTACCGGCATTGCGGGCCCGGCGACATCGCAGCGCGAAGCGAGGTCGCCGGGCCCCTGTTTTTCTTCTGGGCTGATCTATCCTCGGTCGATCGTCGGCCAGAGTGCAGCCGCCGACCCGTCAGTCCCGCGACGAGCAGGAGTACGCGTGAGCACAGCCCCCGACCTGGCCACAGCCGCGCCCACCCTGGCCGTCCGGCTCACTGGGATCACCAAGCGATATCCGGGCGTTGTCGCCAACTCGGACATCAATTTGAGCGTGCGCCGGGCGAGCGTGCATGCACTGGTGGGCGAGAACGGGGCCGGCAAATCGACCTTGATGAAGACCCTGTTCGGGCTGCACCAGCCGGACGAGGGCACCATTGAGATTGACGGGTCCACTCGGACTTTCAGTTCGCCGGCGGACGCAATTCAGGCCGGCATCGGCATGGTGCACCAACATTTCATGCTGGCCGACAACCTGACGGTGTGGGAGAACGTGGTGCTGGGCGCCGAACCGGTCTCCGGCGGCCGGTTGAACGAGGCCAAGGCCCGCGCCGACATCGCCGAGATCGGTCGGCGCTACGGACTGACCGTGGATCCCAATGTCCTCGTCGAGGAGTTGGGTGTCGGGGCCCGGCAACGGGTGGAGATCATCAAGGTTCTCTACCGGGGCGCGAAGATCCTGATCCTGGACGAACCGACCGCCGTGCTGGTCCCGCAGGAGGTCGATGAGCTCTTCGGCAACCTCAACGACCTCAAGGCCGAAGGCCTGACGATCATCTTCATCTCCCACAAACTCGACGAAGTGCGTGCCATCGCCGACGAGATCACCGTCATCCGCCGCGGCACCACCGTCGGCACCGCCGATCCCAAGTCGGTGACGAACAGAGCGCTGGCCGAGCTGATGGTCGGCTCGGCGCTCCCGGTGCCGGAGCTGCGGGAGTCCACCGTGACGGACCGCAAGATGCTCGCCCTGGCCGGCGTCCGGGTGGTCGGAGCCCGGGGCCGCGATCTGTTGACCGATATCACGATGACGATCCACGCCGGCGAGGTGCTCGGTATCGCCGGCGTCGAGGGCAACGGGCAGGCGGAACTGGTGGACGCCATCATGGGGATCCAGCCGATCGCCGCCGGCACCATCTCGCTGGCCGGCGCCGACATCGGAAACCTTTCCACCTTGAAGCGCCGCGAGGCCGGGATCGGGTTCATTTCCGAGGATCGGCAACGCCAAGGGCTGATGCTGCTCGCCTCGCTGTGGGAGAACCGCGCACTGGGCTTCCAGACGCGCCGGCCGGTCGCCAAGGGCATGTTCCTGGATCGGGCCGGCACCAGGGCGGATACCCGCCGGATCGTCGACGAATTCGACGTGCGGACACCTGGGATCGACGTGCTGGCCGCTGCGTTGTCGGGCGGCAACCAGCAGAAGCTGATCGTCGGGCGGGAGATGAGCGGTGACCCTGTGCTGCTGATTGCCGCGCATCCGACGCGCGGTGTCGACGTCGGTGCCCAGGCTGCCATCTGGGAACAGCTGCGGCGGGCCAGAGCCGCCGGTCTGGCAGTCCTGCTCATCTCTGCGGATCTGGAGGAACTCATCGGCATGTCGGACACCCTGACGGTCATCCTGCGAGGCCGTCTGGTCGGAACCTACGACCCGAGAACGGTCACCCCCGAGTCACTCGGGGTCGCCATGACCGGGGGCCACGACCTGGCCGACGATGACGCCGCGCTCGCCGCGATCGACGAGACCGGGGAAGCCAGGTGAAGGCGCTGACCGGCCGCCGGATCATCCTGGGCACCGCAGGACCGGCCGGCGCGCTCGTCGTCGCCGCCATCATCTCGGCCGCCATTCTGCTGCTCACCAAGCACAATCCGTTCGAAGCCTTCAACGCGATGGCCGATGCGTTCGGCAAATCACGGGTGCTGATCGGCACCATCAACCTCGCGGCCTCGTACTACCTGGCCGCAGTGGCGGTGGCGATCGGCTTCAAGATGAACCTGCTCAACATCGGTGTGGACGGGCAGTACCGGTTGGCCGCGATGCTGGCGGCGTCGCTGGCCGGGGCGAGCTTCATGAATTCGCTGCCCTCGGTCGTCCGCATTGCGATGACGATCATCCTCGCGATGGTCGTCGGTGCCTTCTGGGCCGGAATCGCGGTGTGGCTCAAGGTAAGTCGCGGAGTCAGCGAGGTGATCAGCACGATCATGCTGAATGCCATCGCGACGGCGATCGTCGCGTACCTGCTGAGCCCGGGCCGGTTGGCGGTGCAACAGGGCAACAACCTGGGCACGGCGGTCATCCCCGATGCCGGCCTGGTCCCCACCATCGCCGTCAGCGGCTCCATCACGCCGATCTACACTCTGACCCTGCTCGCCGTGGCGGTCGGAATCGTGTACGCGTTCCTGTTGAACCGCACCGTCTTCGGCTTCTCGATCAAGGCGACCGGAATGAACCCGGCGGCCGCGATCGCGAGCGGGATCAGCGTGAAGAAGATGGCGGTGTCGGCCATGCTGATCTCCGGCGCGGTCGCCGGCCTGGTCGGCATTCCGGAGCTGCTCAACGGCCCGGCCGCGCAGTATTCGATCAATTTTCCGGCGGGTCTGGGGTTCACCGGGATCGCCATTGCGCTGCTCGGCCGAAATCATCCGGTGGGCATCGTCTTCGCAGCCCTGCTGTGGTCGGCCCTGGACAGCTCCGCCAACGCGTTGCAGGGAATCGGCGTGCCGAATCAGCTGGTGACGATCATGCAGGGCACGATCCTGCTGTCGGTGGTCATCGCCTACGAGATCGTCCGCCGCTACGGCGTGGTGCTGGAACAGCGTGAAGTCGCGCGGGCTCTGGCCGCGGCACCCAAGGCGTCGGTGGCGGCGTGAGCACCCTCGACGAGGCGCCGGTCGCCAGAGCCGTCCGCGCGGTCAGGAGCACGAAACTGACGCCGGTGATGTGGCTGGGCGTGGTGTTCGCCGGCTTGCTGGTCATCTCGCTGGTCCGGTTGATCACCGGCGCGGTCAACCTGGATTCGGTGGGTGCCATCCAGTCCGCACTCATCGCTGGTGTGCCGATCGCGATGGCCGGGCTCTCCGGCCTGTGGTCCGAACGCGCCGGCGTGGTGAACATCGGTCTGGAAGGCATGATGATCCTGGGCACCTTCGGCTGTGGTTGGGCGGGCTATCAGTGGGGCCCGTGGGCCGGTGTGGTGTCCGGGGTGATCTGCGGAATCCTGGGTGGGCTGCTGTTGGGGCTGGCCGCCGTCACCTTCGGCGTCGACCACATCATTGCCGGCGTCGCCATTTCGATCGTGGCTCCCGGACTCACCCTGTTCCTGTCCCAGTTGCTGTTCGCCAACGCGCCCGGCGGCGGGGACCAGCAGTCGCCGCCGGTGCATGACGTCTGGAAGATCACCGTTCCCGGCCTGTCTGACTGGCTGGACACGGTGCAGGGCAAAGGTTGGTTCCTGATCTCCGATGTCGCCGGAATACTCGGCGGCTCGATCACCCAGCTTTCGGTGCTGACCGTACTTGCGGTGGTCCTGATCGCGTTGTCCGGATTCCTCCTGTGGCGCACCAAGTTCGGCCTTCGGCTGCGGTCGGTCGGCGAGGCGCCCTACGCGGCGGAGTCGCTGGGAGTCAACGTCATCCGCTACAAGTACTACGGCGTCATCATCTCCGGCGGCCTGTCCGGCTTCGCCGGGGCGTTCCTGGTGGTCGGCCAGAACTACATCAACGGCCAGACCGCCGGGCGCGGCTTCATCGGCCTGGCCTCGCTGATCTTCGGAAACTGGCGGCCGGGTGGGATGGCCGCCGGCGCCTTGCTGTTCGGCTACACCGACGGGGTTCGGCTCTTCGACACCGACGGCACCGCCATGCGAGCCTTCCTGCTGCTGGTCACCGTCGCGCTGGTGCTGGTTGCCGTCCTGCAGTTCCGTCGAGGTCAGCGGGCGGTGACGGCGGTGGCGCTGCTGATCGCCGCGTTGGCCCTGTGGTGGTTCCTGGCCACCACGTCGCTGCCGGGCCAGCTCGTCACGGCGGCGCCGTACGCGATCACCCTGCTGGTGATGGGCCTTGCTTCGCAACACCTGCGGCCACCGAAGGCCGACGGTATGACCTACCGCAAGGGTGATGGCGGGTGATCGATTGGGAGTCCTTGCGCGCCATGGCGGTCGAGGCCGCGCATCGCGCCTACTGCCCGTACTCCGGACTGCAGGTCGGGGCCGCTGCCATCGTCGACGACGGCCGGATCATCACCGGTTGCAATGTCGAGAACGCCTCGTACGGGCTCGGCCTGTGCGCCGAGTGCACGATGGTCGGCCAGTTGCGGCTCTCCGGCGGCGGCCGGCTCGTCGCGATGGCGTGCCGGTCGGGGGTTGGCGAACTTCTGATGCCGTGCGGTCGGTGCCGCCAGGTGCTCTACGAGTTCGGAGGTCCGGAGTTGCTGGTGGACACGCCATCCGGGATCCAGCCGATGTCATGGGTACTGCCGGATGCCTTCGGCCCGGAGCACCTTCCGGTATGACGGCCCCGGACTCCGGTTCTGTCGCTGCGGTCGCCGTCTGGGATGGGCTCTCGGACGTCGGAGTGCGCTCCGTTTCCTGGACTGCCGGCTCGTTTTCGGCGATAGGGGATCCGGTCGGTGACGGTGTTGCCGGGTACAGCGTCATCCCGGGTCTGATCGACACCCACGTGCACCTGCTGGGCTATGCCGGCGGGCGATCGAACGCGAAGGGGTTCGACACCTTTACCTGGCCGCTGGTGACGATCGGCGCGGAACAGATCCTGCACGCCTGCGCACATGCGCAGCGCGCCATGCGGTTCGGGGTCACCACGCTGCGCGACCTTGGTGCCGACGAATCACAGGCGGCGCTGGCCCGGGTCTTCGACACCGGGATTCTGCCAGGTCCCCGCCTGCTGGCGTCCGGACCGGTCGGGATGACAGCCGGACACCTTGATCTGTTCACGCCGAGGGCGGTGGTGGATCGGCCGCCGACGGCGGATTCACCCGATGCCTGCCGGGCATTGGTCCGGCGCTGGGCCAGGGCCGGACTGACGGGTATCCAGACCTATACCAGCGGCGGCGTGCTGTCGATGGGCGACAAGGTGACCTGGCGCAACCACACCCGCGCCGAGATCGCCGCGACGGTCGACGAGGCGCATGCCCTCGGCATGCTGGTCGCCTGCCACACCCATTCCGCGGAGGGTATCCAGATCGCGCTGGACGAAGGTATGGACTCGATCGAGCACGGCACCGGCATGACCGCGGCGCAGGCCCTGGTGCTGGCCGAGCGGGGCATTCCGGTGGCACCGACGTTGTTGATCAACGACATGATCGCCCGGGCCGAGGTACCGGTGAGCGCCGAGGCGCAATCCATCGCTGCCGCACTGGTTGCCTCTCGTGATGAGTTGCTCCGGTCGGCGGCCGATGCGGGCGTGCGTTTCGTGCTGGGCACGGATGCCAACGGCTACTTCCTGGAATTCGGAGACCAGTGGCAGGAACTGGTCCGGATGGTGCAGGTGCTCGGATACTCCCCGGCGCGGGCGTTGCAGGCGGCCACTTCTGACGCTGCATCAGCCGTTGGGCTAGGTCCGTCGGGTGGCGGTCCGTCCGGTGCTGGCCCGTCTGTCGGGCGGATCGCCGAGGGGTTCGGCGCTGACTTCCTTCTCGTGCGGGGGCGCCCGTGGCAGGACGCGTCGCTGTTCTCGCCGGACAACATCGTCGCGGTGGTCTGTCGCGGTCAGGTCGTCGCCGGGGCGCTTCCGGTGGCCGTCAGCACAAAGACGGGCGCCGACCAGTAGTCGGCCAGCGACCGCAACTCGATGTTCGCAAAGCCCGCAGCCTTGACCTGGCCGAGCCACACCTGTGCCCGGTGCTCCCAGTTGGTGCGCGGCGTGGTCGGCGAGAGCTGTCCCAGCAGCACTGGCATCAGGAAGCCTTGCGCCACTGGGTCTCTGGTGTCCTCGTACTCGGCCAGTCCGCGCTCGTAGCGGGCGGCCAGCGAGCGCAGGTGACCCGGACTGCCGACTTCCTCCGCGTCTGCGTCTGCGTCGAAGTCGACGATCATCAACCGGTCCACCCGCGGCGCCAGCGCGGTGAGCGCCGCGAGGCGCTCGGCCGGCTCGATGGACTGCAACGCGAAGGTCGACTGGGCCAGTTCCCAGCGTTGATTGGCCGGGGCCGCGGCCAGAAAGTCGGCCAGGCCCATCGGCCAGGCGGTGGTGGTAACCGGCAGGGCAGCCGCCGCGATGGCGGTCAGGCAGTGCTCGAGCAGATCCGCACCCGGCTCGACCAGGTCGATGAGCGAGGGCACCGTCGTCGACTGCTGCAGCGCCGGAATGAGCGCCTGACCGTTGCCGCAGCCGATGTCCAGCAGGGAGCCCACTCCTGGGTAGGCGTTGGCGAGCGCGCTGCTGGTCTGCTGGTAGAGGGCGACGTTGCCGCCGCCGGCGATGAACGCCTCGAAGGCCGCCGGCCGGTCGTAGACGTCGGGCCGTTTCGAGGTGCGCAGGTACGTCGACAGCGCCACTCCGAGCAGTGAGCCGCCGTCCGCCGCGCGATCGGCCAGTTCGACGGCCTCGTCGGTGTCTCCGCGGCCCGCAGCCGCGAGACTCTGCGCGTTCAGATCAACCAGCCGCTGGTCCACGGGCGGGGTTGTCTTCGGCTGTGTCATGGCGGTCCTTTCGCGGCCGACCCCACGGAGCAGGCGTCGGTGAAACCCGGTCTGCGAAACTGCTCGTCGGAAGGTTCGACCTTTGCGGAAACTACTCCCATCCGAGGATGCCAGATGACCGACACAGAGCTGGGGCCGAAGGCCGATCTGGCGATCACCGACGTGACGGCGCTGATCCATGACGACAACGGCGAGATCCAGTTCCTGCGCGGCGCAACGATTCTGGTGCGGGACGGCCGGATCTTGTCGGTCTCGGCCGCGGACCCGGTCTCGGATGCGCACGGCGGGGAAGCCGCCGAGACCATCGACGGCGGTGGCCAGATCGCCATGCCCGGTCTGATCAACTGCCACTGCCACTCTCCGATGGTGATGTTCCGCGGCGCCGCGGAGGACGTCAGCACCGCCGACTGGTTCAACAAGAAGATCTGGCCGATGGAGGTGAACCTCACGGAGTCCGATGTCGCCCTGGCCACCCGGCTGGCCTGCGCCGAGATGATCGCCTCAGGTACCACCACGTTCGCCGACCACTACTTCATGATGGATCGGATCGCCGGGGTCGTCGACGAGGTTGGCCTGCGGGCGAATCTCGGCTGGACCTACTTCTCGTCCGAAGGCGCGGCCGGATTCGACCGCGGTCTGGCATTCGCCCTGGAACACAACGGGTCCGCTGCCGGCCGCATCACCACATCGCTGGCACCGCACGCGGAGTACACCGTCAACGACGATGACCTCCGCCGCACGTCGCTGGCCGGGTTGGAGCATGACCTGCTGGTGCACATCCACGCAGCGGAAAGCAGGATCCAGACCCGGCAGAGCCGGGCGCAACGCGGCCTCAGCCCGATCCAGGTGCTGGAGTCGACCGGCATCCTGGACGGCAGGGTGCTGATCGCCCACGGCAAAGGCATTGTCCCGGAGGATCTTCCGTTGCTCGCCAAGGCTGCCGGCCGGGTCGGTGTTGGCAGCGCACCCAAGGGCTATCTGAAACAGGGTGAGGAAACCACGCCGATCCGCGGACTGGTGTCGGCCGGTGTGGCAGTGGGTCTGGCCACCGACGGCGCCGCGTCGAACAACACCCTGGACGTGTGGGAAAGCATGATGATGACCTCGCTGGTGCAGAAGTACGTGGAGCAGGACGAACTCTGGATGACGGCCAGGCAGGTGCTCGGCATCGCGACGCTCGGCAGTGCGGCCGCGGTCGGGCTGGCCGGCGAGATCGGTTCGCTGGCGCCCGGGCATCAGGCCGACATCATTCTTCTGGATCTGTCCGGCCCGCACACCCAACCGATCCACGACCTCGCGGCGACATTGGTCTACAGCGCCAGATCGGCCGACATCTCCACCGCCATCGTGGCCGGTCGGGTGCTGATGCGCGACCGCCGACTGCTGACCGTGGATCTTCCGGCCACGCTGGTCGAACTCGCTCCCCGGCTGGCCCGGCTCACCGATATCAGTCATGGCAGATCGATCCAGGACTACGGCTTCTGACCCGCCGCTCGCCAGTTGGCAGGGCGCGTCCCGGTTGCGCGCTTATCAACTTCGTCGGCGCTCATCATCGTCGCGGAAATGTGACCGGTGGGGCTGAAGTCGTCGATTTCGGGCGCGCTGGTCAGGGGTTCTCGATGGT
Source organism: Mycobacteriales bacterium (assembly GCA_038229825.1). Lineage (GTDB taxonomy): Bacteria > Actinomycetota > Actinomycetes > Mycobacteriales > Nakamurellaceae > Nakamurella. Next base: position 95,337 of record JBBROB010000009.1, on the reverse strand, counting down.
CAGCAGGAAGGCCCGGACCAGAGCCACCGCCTCCGCGGTGAGGCGATCCATCAGCCGGCCGCCGAGTTCTGCCGTTGCCGGTCGCGGATCACCGAAAACCCCGGAGCGCGAGAGTTTGTCGAGTCCGGTCAGTACGGCGGGGAAGGTCGGCGGGTAGACCGGGTATTCGGCGACGGCAAGATCCATCCGCACGTCGTCCGGCTCGAGCGCCAGCACCATCGAGGTTTCGAACTCCTCCGCGTGGTACAACCCGAGGCCGGCAGGTTCGGTGGTGCACAGCTCTTTCGCGATGTCGGCCATCCCCGGGTAGTTCACCACCAGCACACCGATCCCGTTGTGCTCGGTGATCTCCCTGGCCGCCTGCCGCAGTGGAGCCTGATTGCCGAAATCGCCGTTGACGATGACGATGCCGCCGGCCCCGTGGCCCGCGAGGGCTCCGGCGATGTCCTTGGCGATGGCGCGCACAGTGTCGAACGAGAGGGTCAGCGTGCCGGGGAATGCTGCGTTGTCCGAGGTCTGACCGTATCCGATGGGCGGCAACAGGATTCCGTCGACTGCTGCGGCGATGCGGCGCGCCAGGCCGTCGGCCATGATGGTGTCGGTGGCCAACGGCAGGTGCGGACCGTGCTGTTCCAGTGCACCGAAGGGCAGGATCGGAATTGCCCCTGCGGTGAGCAACTCGCCGAATTGGGCCGAACTGATCCTCGCCGCCTCGTGTAGATCGGTGGGCCGTTGATGCGTCACGGCCGGCTCAGCCCGGCGGTGATGGCGATTCTGGACATCGGCTCGAAGCACTGTTCGCGCTCCCTGGCCGACATCCTCTCGTTCCTGACCAGCTGGTCGGTGATGGTCAGCAGCGTGAGCGCCTCACAGTGCTCGGCGGCGGCCACGGCGTACAGCGCCGACGATTCCATTTCCACTGCCAGGGTTCCGTGGGCGGTGAGGGCGCTCATCGTCTCGCTCCTGGCGAGGTAGAAGTGATCCGACGAGAAGATCGGCCCGACCCGCAGTGCCAGTTTGGCTGCGCTCGCCGCGGCGACCGCCGCCTCCAGCAGGCGGTATGACGGACAGTGGCTCATCTGGACGCCGGGGATGCGGGCCGTAGCCATCGCCGAATCGGTGTGGGCCGCAGACGCCGCGACCACCTCGCCGAGCTGTAGATCTTCCTGCAGACCACCGGCTGTGCCAACTCGGATGATCCGGCGGACGCCGAAGAACCGGTAGAGCTCCGTAGCGTAGATGGTGATCGACGGGCAGCCCATTCCCGACGCGAGGACCGAAATCGGTTGCCCTTGGAAGGTGCCGGTGTATCCCAGGATGCCGCGGACCTCGTTCACCAGTCGGGGCGCATCGAACAGCGTCTCGGCGATCAGCCTGGCCCGGCGGGGATCGCCTGGCATCAGCACGACAGGTGCGAAGTCGCCGGGTTCGGCGTCGATGTGCGGGGTTCCCAACGGAGTGCCCTTCTGGAGTCGGTGATGGCAGGGTAGCCATTGACGGCCGCGCCCCGGCAACGTCAGGGCAGCAGTTGGCTGATCAACAGGTCCGCTGTCCAGTTCTCGAAGTCGGACAGCGGCCAGTTGCGCTCCAGTACCAGCGTCCGGTAGGTCTCGGCCAGGGTGCAGGCGACGTAGCGATCGACCGCCGGCTGCCGGCTCAGCCCGGGCGTCAGATCGCCGGCGAGCGAGTCGATGATCTTGCCGATGGCCCGGTCTCTCCCGGCCAATACTCGTGACCATTCGACAGCCATTGCCGGATCGGCGCGCGCGGCCTGCTGGTAGATCGAGATGACGTCGTAACCGAGCTCCATCTGCGCTCGATGCCAGTGGGCAGACATTCGCAGCCGGACGACCGGATCGGGTTGCGACAGGGCCTCCTCGTGCTGACGCTGGACGTCCGACTGGTCGATCCACCCCCGCTTGATCTCTTCCAGGATCTTGGCCTTGCTGCCGAAAGCCGAATAGATGGTCGGGGCTGGAATGTCCGCGGCCTCGGCGATCGTCTTGATGGTGGTGGCGACCCAGCCGTACTCGGAGAACAGCACCCTGGCCGCCGCGGCCACCTGGTCCCTGGTCGCCTGCGCCTGACGCTGGCGGTGCCCCACCGGATTCTCCTTGACAACCACACCGTGAGAGTATCACTCTGTTCGTCATAGTTACACTATGAAAATCAAGGAGGCGCCATGAGCAACGATGGGGCACCGAGGCCGCCGGTGCCGGACAACCACGCGCTGACCGAACTCGGCGCGGCAGCGTTGGCCGAGGCGGATCTGACCGCGGTGGTGGTCTCGGCCCTCGGCCACCTGGTGCGCTTGAGCTCGTGGACGGTTGACCGGCTGGCCACGTCCGACGGGGCGATAGGGACAGACTCGGTGTTCCGCCTACACGGAACCGCCATCGACCTTCGGCTCGACAGTCGAGGTACCGAGGCGGAAGTCCCGTGGTCGGTGCTGCTGAAAGTCCTGCGCTCGGCCCGACATTGGCCGGGCATCGGCGTTGTGCCGGTGCCGTTCCGACAGTCGTTCGTCGACGGGTTCCGCTGGCAGGTGGAGGCGGACGTGCTGCGCTCGGACCTCCCCGGCCGATTGCCGCTGGGCCTCCGGATGCCGCGCGTGCTGCGGATCGACGACCTTGGTGACGACCGCATCGCGCTGTGGCTGGAGTTCATCGAGACCGACAGCACCCCTTGGGCAGCGGACAAGTTCGCCGCGGCGGCAGTCCTGCTGGGCCGATGGGCTGGACGCTTCTCCGGGGACCGGATGGCCGGCGAGTTGGGTGCCGACATGTCGTCCGGTCTGGCCGAGATGGCAGCAGGCCGGCTGGCAATGGGGATCTTCCCGCAGCTTGCCGACGATGTGGTCTGGGCGCAACCGATGCTGCGAGCGGCGGTCGATGCCGACCTGCGCGGTGACCTGTTGACTCTGGCAGGACGAGTTCCGGGCCTGTTGCAGCGGCTGGACCGGCTACCCAAAGCGCTCTGCCACGGCGACGCGTGTCCACAGAATCTGCTGGTCCCGGCCGACCGGTCGGCCACGTTCGTCGCCATCGATGTGTCCTGGCAGCGTCCGGAGGCGGTCGGATTTGACCTGGCGCAGCTGCTGATGGGCGCCGCGCAGGCGGGCACCGTGCAGGTCGACGACCTCGACGAGCTGCGCGCCACGGTCCTCGCCGCCTACCTCGAGGGTCTTCGGCTCGAGGGCTGGGACCAGGAGCCGGAGGTCGTCCGATTCGGTTTCGACGCGTCGATGGTGTTGCGCAGCGCGTTCACCTCGTTGCCACTGGTGGAGCAACCCGATGACCAGCTGGCCATCGAACGTTGCGCTCAGCTGGCGCAGCGTGCTGCCCTGACCCGCTATCTGGTGGACATCGGGCTGGCACTGCCAGACTGACGTCAACCCGGCCGACTGTGCCCCGGTCGACGGCCGGGTGAGCGAGGGAGAACAGGATGGACGCTCCACCCCGCAGTCTGTTCCGGCTGTCGTCGATTGACCCGCCGGGGGTTGACACCGCTGAGTCCAGGGTGGAGTTCCGTGCGGTCCACAGCGGGGACACCACCGCGCTGGGCCGGTTGATGGAGCGCGCGTATGTCGGAACGATCGACGAGGATTTGGGCGACAACACCGACGGAGTCGTGGAAGTGCAGGATTGGCTCGGCTCCGGTGGCCGCCCGGAGTGCAGCTGTGTCGTCATCTCCGGGGCACGGCTGCTTGCCGCCTGCCTGATCAGCCTGGCACCCTCCGGGAAATGGTGGGTGGGGTATGTCTTCACCGACCCGGAGGTCAAGGCTCGCGGGTTGGGCACGGCGGTCACCGCTCAGGCGCTCGACAGGGTGCGGGCCGCCGGCGCACAAGAGATCTGGGCAGGCGTCACCGACGGTAACGCCCCTTCGGAGCGATTGCTGCGCAGGCTCGGATTCGTCCGGGTTGGACCGGCGTGAGCCGCCCGAGGTCCGAGCCGATCTCGATGCCTGGTTTCGCGGCTGTCGATGTGATCGCCGCCAAGAGAGATCGTCTGGTACTCACCGACCAGCAGATCGACCTCACCATAGCCGGCTATACCGCGGGCGAGATCGCCGAGGAGCAGATGTCGGCGCTGCTGATGGCGATTCTGCTCAATGGCATGACTCCGGGCGAGACCGCCAGGTGGACAGCAGCAATGATCGACTCCGGTGTCCGGCTGGACCTGTCGGGTGTCGGCCGCCCGACGGTGGACAAACACTCCACCGGTGGAGTGGGGGACAAGATCTCGCTGCCTCTTGCGCCGCTGATGGCGGCCTGTGGAGCCGCCGTGCCGCAACTGTCCGGCCGTGGACTCGGACACACCGGGGGAACGCTGGACAAGATGGAGTCGATCACCGGATGGAGCGCGGTACTCGCGCCGGCCGAAATGATCGCTGCCTTGGGTGAGGTCGGTGCGGTGATCTGCGCTGCCTCGGCCGACCTGGCGCCGGCCGACCGGAAGCTCTATGCGCTGCGGGACGTGACCGCGACGGTCGAGTCGATTCCGATGATCGCAGCGTCGATCATGAGCAAGAAGATCGCCGAGGGCACCGACGCTCTGGTGCTGGATGTCAAGGTCGGTTCCGGTGCCTTCATGAAGTCGGTCGGCGACGCCAGGGAGCTGGCCCGGACCATGGTCGAACTCGCTGCCGCGCACGGTGTTCGGGCGTCTGCGCTGTTGACGGACATGTCCACCCCGCTGGGTATTGCGGTCGGCAACGCGATGGAGGTCGCCGAGGCCGTCGAGGTGCTGGCCGGAGGCGGCCCTGCGGATGTGGTCGAGCTGACATTGGCGCTGGCCCGGGAAATGGCCGACCTGGCCGGGCTGCGGGTGGATCCGGCGACCGTGCTTGCCTCCGGAGCGGCGATGGACACCTGGCGGGCGATGGTCGCCGTGCAGGGCGGTGACCCCGATTTCGTCCTGCCGTCCCCGCGGGAGCGCGAGGTCCTCGTTGCCCCGCGCTCTGGGGTGGTGACCCGGCTGGACGCCTTCGCCGTCGGTCTTGCGTCATGGCGGCTGGGGGCGGGTCGCGCCCGGAAGGAAGACTCGGTGCAGGCCGCCGCGGGGATTCGGTGCCTGGCCAAACCGGGGGACCCGGTCGTCGCCGGGCAGCCGCTGTTCGAGCTGCACACCGACACTCCCGACCGCATCGGGGCGGCGCTGGAGGATCTCGCTGGCGCACTGGAGATCGGCGCGCCCGGCACCGTCGTCGCCAGGTCGCCGCTGGTCATCGACGTCGTCAGGGTGGCGGTGATCTGACGCCGTTGTCGAACGAGGCGGCCGGCTACCGGAGGGCGCTCCGCAGGTAAGTCCGGACGGCGAGCGGCACGAAGACCGCCAACATCACCACGGCCCAGATCAACGAGTAGATCACCGGATGCTGCAGCGGCCAGCTGTCGGTCGCTTTCAGCAGCGGAGAGGTGTTGCCGAACAGATTTCGCTCTGCCTGGGTGATCGCAGAAACCGGGTTCCAGTTGGCGATCGTCTTCAGTACGGCTGGAAAACCGTTGGTGGGGACGAAGGTGTTGGCGATGAAGGTCAACGGAAAGATGATGATGAAGGTGGCATTGTTGAACACCTCCGGCGTCCGGACGAGCAGCCCGATGATCGCCATCACCCAGGAGATCGAAAAGGCGAACAACAACAGCAGCAGAAACCCGCCGAGGGCCTCCAGAAACGACGAGCGAATGCGCCAGCCAACGAGCAGGCCGGTGGCCGACATCACCACCACCGAGATCACGTTCACCCCGACGTCGGCGACGGTTCGGCCGACCAGAACCGCGGATCTGGCCATCGGCAGCGATCGGAACCGGTCGATCAGTCCTTTCTGCAGATCGTCGGCCAGGCTCGATCCGGTGACGGTGCTGCCGAAGATCACCGTCTGCGCGAAGATGCCTGGCAGCAGGAACTCGGCGTAGCTGATGCCGTTGATCGGTATCGCGCTGCCGAAGACGTAGACGAACAGCAGCACGAACATGATCGGTGACAGGGTGGCGAAGACGATCAGGTCCGGCACCCGTTTGATCTTGATGAGGTTGCGTTTGGTGATGGTGATGCCATCGGAGATGCCGTGAGCCAGGGTGGTCATCGGGCTCGTTCCTTCTTTCTCTTGCCGCCGCTCGCCCCGGTGCCTTCGGCTGCTGTCTCGGTTTCTGCCCCATGTCCGGTCAGGGTCAGGAATACATCGTCCAGGTTCGGTCTTCGGAGCCCGACGTCCATCAACTCGATGCCGCTGCCCTGCCATTTCTCCAGGGCAGCAGCCAGGTCGTCCGCGCCGCCGGACACCGGCAGACTCACGGTCCGGGTCTGCTGATCCACCGTCGGCACATCCATCGCCAGTGGGGCGAGCAGGTTGGAGAGCGCCGTGAGGTCGGCGACGTCCGCGACGGTGAACTCGAGGCGCTGTCCACCGACCTGTGACTTGAGCTGGTCGCCGGTACCGCGGGCGATCACTTTTCCGTGATCGATGACCACCATCTGGTCGGCCAACCGGTCGGCCTCCTCGAGGTACTGGGTGGTCAGCAGGATGGTGGTGCCATCACTGACCAGGTTCGCGATGAATTCCCACATGCCCTGCCGGCTGCGCGGGTCGAGCCCGGTGGTCGGCTCGTCCAGGAACAGCACCCGCGGCCTGGCGATCAATGAAGCGGCGATGTCGAGCCGACGGCGCATGCCCCCCGAATAGGTTTTTGCCGGCCGCTTCGCCGCATCACTGAGGTCGAAACGCTCCAGCAGGTCGGCGGCTCTGATCCGGGATTCTTTTTTGCCCAGGTGGTACAGCCGTCCCACCATCTCCAGATTCTCGAACCCGGTCAGATACTCGTCGACCGCGGCGTACTGCCCGGTCAGGCCGATGATTGCCCGCACTTCGTCGGCCTGCCGGGCCACGTCGAGCCCGGCGACCTCGGCCCGGCCGCCGTCGGCGGGCAGCAATGTTGCCAGGATGCGGACAACGGTGGTCTTGCCGGCGCCGTTCGGTCCCAGCAGGCCGAGCACTGTCCCTTCCGCCACCGACAGGTCCACGCCGGCCAGCGCCGTGATGGTCCCGAACTTCTTGGTGAGCCCTTCGACAACGATGAGGTCCGTCATACAAGAAACTGTAAAGGACCCCACCGACAGTGCGCCTGACCTCGACCATTGGCACTGGGAGGACTTCCGACGTTCTTCCGGTGCTGGTCGCCCGCGGTTGTCGCGATGTTTGCTCGGGAGATCGCGCCGCCCGGGTAACGTCGGTGGATGACCCAGTCGATCAGCACCGCACCGAACCCCGTCGAGTTGACCCCGGACAGGATCAGGCTCGCTCCGAAGGTCCTCCTGCACGACCACCTCGACGGCGGTGTCCGGCCTATCACCCTGATCGAACTGGCCGAGCAGACCGGCTACCCGGATCTCCCGAGTACCGACCCGGTTGAACTCGCCCGCTGGTTCTCGGAGTCCGCCTACTCGGGCTCGCTGGAGCGCTACCTGGAGACCTTCTCGCACACCGTCGGGGTCATGCAGACCCGCGAGTCGCTGATCCGGGTCGCGTCGGAGTGCGTCCAGGACCTCGCTGCCGATGGCGTGGTGTATGCCGAAGTCAGATTCGCACCGGAATTGCACGTCATGAAGGGGCTGGATCTGGATGAGGTCGTGCAGGCGGTCCTGGATGGTTTCGCCGCGGGCACACTGGCTGCCAGGGAGGCCGGACACCGGATCAGGGTGCGTGCGTTGCTGACCGCGATGCGGCACGCGGCCAGGTCCCGTGAGATCGCCGACCTCGCTGTCAAATATCGCGACCAGGAGGTCGCCGGGTTCGACATCGCCGGTGCCGAGGCCGGATTTCCGCCCACTCGCCATCTCGACGCTTTCGAGTATCTGCGTCGCGAGAATGCCCACTTCACCATTCACGCCGGCGAGGCATTCGGACTGCCGTCCATCTGGGAGGCATTGCAATGGTGCGGCGCCGACCGACTCGGCCACGGCGTGCGCATTATCGACGATATTTCACTGGCCTTCGATGGCACTGCCGAACTGGGCCTGCTGGCCGCCTACGTGCGGGACAAGCGCATTCCGCTGGAAATGGCTCCGACCTCGAATGTGCAGACGGGCGCAGCCGCATCCATTGCCAAGCATCCGATCGGCCTGCTCAAGGATCTGGGTTTCCGGGTCACCGTCAATACCGACAACCGACTGATGAGCGGCTGCACCATGACCAGTGAGATGGTTGGCCTGGTAGAGGCTTTCGGCTACGGGTGGGCGGATCTGCGGTGGTTCACCATCAACGCGATGAAGTCCGCATTCCTGCCATTCGACGAGCGCCTGGCCATTATCGAGAACATCATCAAGCCGGGTTACGCCGATCTCGCCGGCTGAGCTCCTCACGGCGGCTACCCGGCAAGGCCTCCATGGTCCTGGCAACGCCTGCAGGCACTGCCGGGATCGAGGCGCGGTTGCCGGGATCTCATGCCGACCAGCGTGCACCGGTGGTCACGCGGGCTCCGGGTCCCATTCGAGAGTGGTGGCGAAGGTGTCCACCAAGATCGACCAGGCGGCCACCTCGTCGTCGAACGGCGGGGCGGGCGCCATCCGGTCCGGGTCAGGCTTGACGATGACGCTGATCAAGCTGGACAACGGGGTCGCGCTGGAGAACGCGTCCGCTGTTTCCGTATCCTTGCGGGCGACCCCGGCATCAGTCAGCAGTTCGACGGCCAGTTCCAGCTGCCGGCGGTCCACGGCGCTCGGGCCGGCCAGCAGGTCGTCACCCAGACCGTCGAGCTGGTAAGTGTTTTCCGGTCCGGCGACGACGACCGCGTCGCCCCCGTCAATTGCCTCCCGGACCTCCGGCCAGACCGCGAGCGACGCCAGCTTGTGGTCGGCCCCGGCATCGGTCAGATAGTTTTCCAGCTTCTCGTCGGTGGTGAAGATCTGGATCCGGTTGCTCTTCGACAGGAAGACCGGCTCGTCGTCGAGGTAGCACCGGAGCGTGAACCCGGTCTGCCCACCCACGGTGATCTCGATGCAGTCGATGCCGATCTCGTCCCAGAATTCCAACTCGGGGTCACGTTCGCCCTCTTCCAACTCCGGAACCAGCACCTCCTCGTCGTCCTCCACGACGACGGCGTTGACGGCGACCGCTTCCGCCTCGGCCGCAGCCAGCTCGACGGCATCAACCTCCGGCGTGGTGGCCACGCCGTCCAATGCCTCGATGACTTCGTCCCAGCGTTCGGACACCACTGCGCCGATACCGTTCCACAGCTTCTCGCCCTGACGGCCGGTGAAGGCCTGTTCGCCGGCTGAGAGTAGTGCGAACCCGTCGGCAGCGGCCAGCACGTCGTCGATCGCGGGGAGATCGCAGACCTCGGCAAGAGAGTGCAGGATCGAGACCGTGTCGGCCAGTTCGGCCAGGGTCCAGATGTCCGGTGTCTCGGCGACGATTTCCGGGACTCCGACAATGTCGAAGCGGTGGTCGTCGTCCGGGACGAGTTCGTCGGTCATCGCCTTCGACACGGCGTCCCACTCGGGGTGGTCGATCAGATCGTGCTCGTCGCTGCTGCGGATGAACGCGGCCAGGTAAGCGGGGTTGGGGAAGACGTACAGGTCGTCACCGTGGCCGAGGAAGGCCTCCCACTCCTCGCCGTCCTCACGCCAACGCGGGGCCCACAGGGTGAGTCCGTTCCCAGCTGTCAATCCGAGCTGGATGGGGATGATTTCGGCTGCCACTGGTGGTCCTTTCAGAACTGGATTGTGCGGCCGGCACCGGGGACGAACCGCCGCGCCAGCCTATCCGCCGCGGCTCCGATCGTCTGCATGGACGAACCTCGCCGATTTGGGACTGTGAGACAGGAATCGGCAATGTGTCCACGCCTGCGAAGTTGCTCCACGCCACCGGCCCGGCCAATCGGACGCCAGCGGGCCGGCGTGGCATGGGTGAGACAGGGGTCAGAGGGCGCGGACGACGGCCTCGAGAACGTCGAGACCCTCGGCGAGCAGTTCTTCACCGATCACCAGCGGTGGCAACAGCCGGATGACGTTGCCGTAGGTCCCACAGGTCAGGATGACGACGCCCTGCGCATGACAGGCCTTCGCAACGGCACCGGCGGCGGCGGCGTCGGGCTCGAGAGACCCGGCGACGGTGAACTCCAGCGCGATCATGCCGCCGCGTCCACGCACCTCGCCGATCCGCCCGGTCTCGGCGGCGAGGGCCTTCATCCGTGGCACCACCAGGGCCTCGATCCGACGTGCCGCCGCGGCCAGATCCAGTTCCTGCATTGTCTCGATGGCGGCAAGTGCGGCAGCACAGGCAATCGGATTGCCACCGTAGGTCCCGCCGAGCCCACCCGGATGTACGGCGTCCATCAACTCCGCGCGGCCGGTGACGGCGGCCAGCGGGAGCCCGCCGGCGATACCCTTTGCGGTGGTGATCAGGTCTGGGACAACGCCTTCGTGATCGCAGGCGAACCAGGAACCGGTCCGGCAGAAGCCGGACTGAATCTCATCGGCGATGAACACGACGCCATTGCGGCTGCACCATTCCGAAAGGGCCGGCAGGAAACCGTCGGCCGGTACGATGAAACCGCCTTCACCCTGCAAGGGCTCGATCAGCACCGCGGCCACGTCGTCCGCGCCGATCTGCTTCTCGATCATCGAGATCGCCCTGGCTGCAGCGTCTTTTCCGGTCATCCCGGCGACGTCGCGGAAGGGGTAGGACATCGGCATGCGATACACCTCGCCGGCGAAGGGACCGAAGCCCTTCTTGTACGGCATCGCTTTCGCGGTCAACGCCATCGTCAGGTTGGTGCGACCGTGATAGGCGTGATCGAAGGCGACCACCGCAGCGCGACGGGTGGCCAGTCGGGCGATCTTCACCGCGTTCTCGACGGCCTCCGAACCGGAATTGAAAAGTGCGGTCCGCTTCGCATGGCTGCCCGGGGTCAGCGCGTTCAGTTTTTCGGCCACCGCGACATAACCCTCGTAGGGCGTCACCATGAAACAGGTGTGGGTGAAATGCTCGACAGCCGCGCGGACGGCCTCGACCACTCGGGGCGCGGAATTGCCGACCGATGTTACGGCGATGCCGGAGCCGAAGTCGATCAGCGAATTGCCGTCGACGTCCACGATCACCCCGCCACCGGCGTCGGCGGTATAGACGGGCAGCGTGGAGGACACGCCGGCTGCCACCGAGGCCTGCCGACGCTGATGCAGGGCAACGGATTTCGGGCCGGGAATAGCCGTCACCAGGCGACGTTCCTGGACGATGTCGCTGCGAAAGGAAGTGCTCATTGAAACGGGTCCCTACTCTCCGGTGCCGATAGCGGACATGACGTGCTTGATGCGGGTGTAGTCCTCGAGTCCGTACATCGACAGGTCCTTGCCGTAGCCGGAGTGTCCGAACCCGCCGTGCGGCATTTCGGCGACCAGCGGGATATGTGTGTTGATCCAGACGCAGCCGAAATTCAGGGCTGCGGACATCCGCATGGCCCGGCCGTGATCGGCGGTCCAGACCGACGAAGCCAGACCGTATTTCGTGCCGTTGGCGTAGGCGAGAGCTTCGCGTTCGTCGGTGAACCTCTGCACGGTGATCACTGGGCCGAAGATCTCGTTCTGCACCACCTCGTCCTGCTGGCGTAGGCCCGAGACGACCGTCGGTTCATAGAAGTAGCCGACGTCGCCGATGCGGTGCCCACCGGCGTCCAGTGAGGCATGGTCGGGCAGGCGGTCGATGAATCCGCCGACGTGCGCGAGCTGATTGGCATTGTTGATGGGCCCGTACAGCGCATCGGTGTTCGACGGCGGTCCGGTGACCGTCGCCCGTGCCTGCTCGGTGAGTGCCGCCACGAAGTCCGCGTGCACGCCGGGGGACACCATCACCCTGGTCGCGGCGGTGCAGTCCTGGCCGCCGTTGAAATAACCGGCCAGCGCGATAGCCCCGGCAGCGGCCGCAACGTCGGCATCGTCGAACACGATGACCGGTGCCTTGCCGCCCAGCTCCAGGTGTACCCGTTTCACATCGGCAGCTGCTGCGGCGGCGACCTGGATCCCGGCCCGGATGCTGCCGGTGATGGCGACCATCGCCGGAGTGGGGTGCGACACCAGCGCCGATCCGGTGTTGCGATCACCGGTGACGACGTTCAGCACGCCCGGCGGCAGGAACTCCGCAGCCAGTTCGGCCAGCAGGAGCGTGGAGGCAGGTGTTGTATCAGAAGGCTTCAGCACGATGGTGTTGCCGGCGGCCAGGGCGGGGCCGATCTTCCAGATCGCCATCATCAGCGGGTAGTTCCACGGTGTGACCTGGCCGACCACACCGATCGGCTCGCGCCGGATGAACGAGGTGTGACCGGCCAGATACTCGCCGGCCGAGCGTCCCTCCAGCACCCGGGCGGCACCGGCGAAGAACCTGAGCTGGTCGACCGCCGGCGGCAATTCCTCGGAGGCGGTGAGACCCAGCGGCTTTCCGGTGTTCTCACTCTCCACGGAAACGAATTCGGCGGCACGCGATTCGAGTGCATCCGCGATCTTGAGCAAGGCGCGCTGGCGCTCTGACGGCGTCGTCCGCCCCCAGGTCTCGAAGGCGGCAGCGGCAGCGGCAAAAGCGGTGTCGAGATCGGCTGGTCCGGACACCGGTGCGGTGGCGTAGGCCTGCCCGGTCGAGGGGTTGATCACCTCGCTGGTGACCCCGTCGGCGGCGTCGGTGAACTCGCCGTTGATGAAGTTGCGCAGCACGCGCAGTCCAGAGCTCATGTTCTCCCTCTCTCGGGCCGCCGGGGCGTCGCTGTCCCGCGCGGTGTCTATCGGCTTCAGCATCCCCCGTTCGCCGGGCCGAAGTGAAGTGGGGTGCGACCGAACAACGTGCGGGTGGGATACCGACTGGCATGCCGGTGCGGGTTGCGCCCATGATGGACAGGACAGACGCAACAGCAGAGCCGGCGCGAACGACGCCCGGCCGTGACCTCCAGGAGGCCGCCATGGCCGACAAGTCCCCCGACAAGCCAATACCGGCCAGCAAGACGGCTGAATCGAGCCAGCCGGCCGGATCGAACGGAACCGAGACGGAAGCAGAGCACGTACCGGTGACCCAGGACGCCAAGTCGGCGTTCGCCGCCGCGTTGGAACGCAAGAAGCAGGCCGGGCAGGCCCGCAGCGCGCATTTGGACGGGCACGGCGGGGTCGGCGGCGCAACATCGAGCCACAAGGCGACCAGGACATTCCGGCGGAAGTCGGGATCGGCCTAGCGCTCGGGCTCGAACTCAGGGCCGCACCGGACATGGGGGCTGATAGGGCTGGTCGGGCAGGTAGATCTCCCATTGGGTCGGCGTGATAGGGGAGCCCACCTCTTGGCAGATCTGCGTGGCCGCGAGTTCCGGGGTCGCCTTCCACACGGAAAGCCGGTCGTTGGTGCTGCCCGCGGCGATGGCTGTTCCGTTGGGGCTGTAGTTCGCAACCCAGACAGGGCCATCGGTACTGGTCAGCTGGGCCCAGATGGTCGGTGCTGACGGGTTGCTGGTGTTCCAGATCCAGACCGACTGGTCGAGCGATGCCGCGATGAGCCTTGTCCCGTCCGGACTGAACTCGACATCGTTGATCTGGTTGGTCGGACCGGTCAGCGGGCCACCCAACGCCACCGGGTGGGCCGGATCGGAGATGTTCCACAACCTCACCGTCCGGTCGGCGCTGCCGGCGGCCAGCAGCTTGCCATCCGTGGAGAAGGCCACGGCAAAGGCGTAGTTGGTGAAACCGGTGAGGGTGGTGACCACGCGTGGCGCTGCGGGGTTGCTGATGTCGAACACCCGAACCGTGCGATCGATGACCGCGGCGGCCAGGAATTTCTCGTCCGGGCTGAAAGCCAGCCAGTAGATCTGATTCGGTTGTCGGATCGGCGCTGTCACCAGTCGCGGCTTCTGGGGGTTGGTGGTGTCCCAGAGGAAGATCAGATTCTGATCGCCGCCGGCAGCCAACAGGCGCGCCGACGGCGAGAAGGTCATGTTCTCGAGCAGGTCGGTTGGTTCGCTGAGTGCGCTGCCGATCTGGATCGGCGGAGCCGCCGCCAGGTTCCACAGCTGCACCGGGCCGTTGGCCTGGCCGAGCGCCAAGGTTCTGGCGTCCGGCGTCAGTGCAGCGATACCGGTCAGCAGCCCCGCCTTGTCCGGTGCGACGCCGGCGGTCTGCTCCAGCCGTGGATGAATAGGATCGGAGACATTCCAGACGCCGATTCCCCGGTCGACGCGACCGGTTCCGGCTACCAGATGGGATGAATCCGGGAACCAGCGGACGGCGAAGACACTGCCCGCCAGATTGTCCAGCCGGGGCCCGGGAACCGGCCAGATCCGTACGCCGCCGTCGGTCGAGGCGGTCGCCAGCTCGTCGGTGCCTCGCAGAAACTGCACTGCGGTGACCAGGGAGGGGTGCTGCACCTTGAGGATCGTCTTCCAGGATCCGGTCGCGAAGACGACAGCCGACGTGTCGGAGCTGCCGGCGGCCAACGCGCTGCCGTCGGCGCTGAACGTCAGCGCATTGATCCAGCTGGTGAACGGTGCGACGCTGACGGTCATCGGCGCGGGGACAGCGGCGCCGGTGACGCGGTAGAGGGCCAGCAACCCGGAATGCGGCCCGACGGCCAGCGTGCGACTGTCCGGTGAGAACGCCACCGCGTTGATCGAGCTGGCTCCGACCGAACCGAAGCTCACGGGCTCGGGGTCTGCCATCGGATCGGGGTTCCCGATCGAAGCCGTCCACATGGCAAGCACACCGCCGCCCGCGGCGACGACATGCCGACCATCCGGCGAGTAGGCGACCGTCCGGGCGGTGGTTTTGCCATCCGGCATCCGGACTATCCGCTTGCCGGTCAGGATGCCGCCGGTGATTCTGAACACGGCCAGCCCCGGGTCGGTGCCGGCGCCGATGGCAGTGGCTCCGTCGGGCGAGACGGCCAGGCCGTTCACCCCGGTCGCGGCGAACGCCGGGACGGTATGCGGAACACCGGGATGCTCCGGGTCAGTCACGTTCCAGGAGGTGATGGTCCCGTCGCTGCTGCCGACGATCAGGTATCTGCCGTCCGGGGTATAAGCCGCCGAGAACTGTTCGACCTTCTTGGCCGGGCGGGCGATGCCCAGGGCATGGGGCCGCCGCGGATCGGCGGTTGAATACAGGTGAACGGTGCCGTCCGAATCATCGGAAACGGCCATGAGGC
This sequence comes from Mycobacteriales bacterium, assembly GCA_038229825.1. Classification (GTDB taxonomy): domain Bacteria; phylum Actinomycetota; class Actinomycetes; order Mycobacteriales; family Nakamurellaceae; genus Nakamurella. The sequence goes on along the minus strand of JBBROB010000009.1, from coordinate 80,175 downwards.
GCTGGTCGGGGCCGACGAGGGCGAAAGTCGGCCCGTCGTGGCCGCCGATCCGCGTCGGTACATCGTTCGCAGTGGCGTCCAGCAGCGCGGACCTTGCCTGCACGGTCGGCGACGTCCGAAAGGCGACCAGTGCGAGCTGGGCCGCGACATTCGGGTCGGTGGCCCGAAGTTGCTGGGCGTTCACCGCCAGCTGACGGGACAGGGCCCGAGCACTGGTGGCTTGAGCGTCCGACTGCCCGCGTTGGGCCTGCGAGCGGGCGTTGGAGGCGTACACCGCGAGCCCGGAAGCGATCAATAACAGCACGACGGTCACCGCGACCAGCATGCGCAAAGTGCGGAGGCGCCGCCGACTTCGGTATCGGTCGCTGATCTCGGCCGCCTGACTGGCTTCGACGAACGACCGTTCCCGGACATCGAGTTCCGAGCCACGCTCCGAGGTCGCCAACCAATCCGTGACGGCACTGAGCCGCCCGCCGCGCAGCAGGGCGGACGGATCGTCACCGCCGTCGGCCCAGATCGCCGCCTGGTTCCGCAGATTGCGCAGGTTGATCAGTCCGGAGCGATCCTGCGCGATCCAGTCGTGCAACCGGGGCCAGGCCGTGAGCAAGGCTTCGTGGCTGATCCCGACGGTGTTCTCGTCTGCGGTGACCAGCCGTTCGTCGATGAGCGGTGCCAGCACGGCCATCATCGCCGGGTCGTCGACCGACGTGGAACGCCTTGTCACGACGGAATCCTCGTCCAGGTTGACCATGCGGAGCAGAAGTCGCCTGGCAATGTGCCGGTCGCCAGGTGACAGCGAACTCCACACCCGTTCGGCTGATTGGGCAATGGCACCGACTATGCCACCGGTGGCCTGGTAGTCGGCGACGGTGAGGCGGCCTCGCCTGGCCCGGAGACAGACTTCACGCATGGCGTGTGAGAGAAGTGGCAGAGCACCCACTTCGGGCCCGGAACCGGACAGGCCTCTCGGCGTGAGCTCGGAGAGCAGGGTCCGCACCAGGCCGGGCTCGACGGTCAGGCCGGCCCGCTCGGTCGGCCCGAGGATTGCGCGGGTGAGCTCGGCCTCGGTCATGGCGCCCAGGACTGTCTGGTGCATCTGGAGCGCCGGCAGCAGCATGGGCAGGCGACTGGCAGCGGCATAAAAATCTGCTCGAAGGCCCAATACGACGCCCGGTGAATCCGCCCTTGCCGCAATCTCGACGATTCTTTCGAGGAATCGGTGACGTTCAGCGGCTGAATCGACCAAGGTGAACAATTCCTCGAATTGATCGACTATCAACAGACTGCGGATCTCGGCGGCGGCCAGAACCCGGTCGAGCTCGCCGTTCGGGTCGGTGCCCGGCGTGATCAGGACGCCGTCGTCGACGGGCCAGGCTGCCAGCAGGCCGGCCCGGAGCAAGGAGGATTTCCCGGCACCCGATGCGCCGACGACGATGCACAACCCGCCGGTTCTGGCCCGCTGCAGCAATCGGGCCGTCAGCTCCTCACGGCCGAAGAACCAGGCGGAATCCTCCTTTTGGTAACTGAACAGTCCTCGGTAGGGCACCACTTCCGGGCCGAGCCGCGTCGCCGGGGACCTCCGCAGCGAGATCGCGGCTTCCAACCAGCGATCGACCTCGATCGGGTCGGTGATTCCGACCGCCGTCAGTAGTTGGCGGAGCAGGTCCGACTGGCCTGCCGTTGGCAGATGCCGGCCGGACAGGTAGCCGCCGATCGTCGCCAGCGGCGCATTGACCGCCGCAGCCAGATCGCGGACCGACAGTCCGCTGCGTTCGCGGAGCCGCGACAGCTCCGCGGCGAACTCTTGCCTGCTGGACAGCGTGGCCCGCCGGGCATGCGGCTGTGTCATCGATCCCCCCTCGAAGGTGAATCAGTATCGCCGGATAGTAGCGGTGGTCCCTGGCAGCGGTCCGGATCGAGGGCCGTGACTCGCCCGATCGTGATGCCGCTGGTCTGGCGCGCTGACCTATCACCTCTGATCAGCGGATATGTGCCGATCCATGAGCAATGCGCCGAACGGCGTGGCGTGCGGGATCGTTCGGACTTGCCCGATTGGCTTGGCACCCGCAGTCCGCTCGGGTTTGATCAACTAGTCGCTCCCGGGGGTGCGGGCCACTGTCGGGGGACGGTGGCCACGCTGCAAGCTGTCCATGGTAGAGATCCGGCAGCCGTGACGACAGGCTGACCATAGACGCTGTGATCGACTCGGGGTCCGGGCGTCCGAGGCCAATTCATCGGGTCTCAACTGCCTCCGAATTGGCCCTACCGGCGCCGCCGGCCCCGTCGCTGGCTGTAAGCGTAGATAGACGTAAGAATAGATGGCGATGGATCAGAGTCTTTTCCCCCATGAGAAAGAGTTAGCCGAGGAAGGGTGTCGGGCCCATGACACCGGCAATGGGTTACCGTCAGGGCCGGCACTATCTCGTGGTCGGCCCGGTGAGCGGGTGTTTGGTTCCGGATCGACAACTCGCTCAACGTGCCTGGCCGTTCGTTCGGGACGGATCATCGATGACAGCAATACTGGCGGAATTGTTGAGGTCTGGTCTGGAATCATTGCCCAAACTGGTGGTATACGAATTCGACTCGGCAAGCATGAGGGTCATTCTCAGGGGCGACATGACGGCGACAGTCGAGTCGGCTGACGGATCTGCCGAGACCTCTACCGGACACGCGAGGCGGACCTGGTTGGAGCAGGTGTTTCTGTCGGCCGTATCGGGGACTGTCGGGGACATGGACATGGGCGAAGTTGATCTGCCGTTGCATATCGGTATCACCATGGCCGGCGGTTTCACGTTCTCCGCGGGCGATTCGATCCACGGCAAATCTGCGTCGCGAGGGTCTACGTCGGCGAACGACAATGCTCGGATACTCCCGTACCGGCGTTCCAGATCGGAAAGCGCTGGCGGGCAAAAGGCACTGTCACTGGTGGAGCGTCCATCCGAGAGCGGAGCGACGAGGCGTTCGCAGTAGCTGCCGGCTCAGGAACGCGTTACAGCACGACCACGCTCCGTAGTACCTCGCCGTGGTGCATCTTGTCGAACGCCGATTCGATGTCGGTCAGGGCGATCTTCTCGGAGACGAACTTCTCCAGCGGAAGCCGGCCCTGCAGGTACAGGTCGGTCAGCACCGGGAAGTCACGGGACGGCAGGCAGTCGCCGTACCAGGATGACTTCAGTGATCCGCCACGGCCGAAGACGTCGATCAGCGGGATCTCCAGCATCATGGTCGGGTTCGGGACGCCGACCAACACCACCGTGCCGGCCAGGTCACGGCCGTAGAAGGCCTGCTTCCAGGTCTCCGGGCGGCCGACCGCGTCGATGACCACGTCGGCGCCGAACCCACCGGTGAGCGCCTGGATCTGCTCCACCACGTCGCCGGAGGAAGCCAGAATGGTGTGGGTGGCCCCGAAGTCCTTGGCCCAGTCCAGCTTCCGCTGGTCCATGTCGATCGCGATGATTCTGCTCGCGCCGGCCAGCCGGGCTCCGGCGATGGCCGCGTCCCCCACTCCGCCGCAGCCGATGACCGCGACGCTGTCGCCGCGGGTCACGGCGCCGGTGTTGATGGCGGCACCGAGGCCCGCCATCACCCCACATCCGAGCAGGCCGGCCACCGTCGCCGGCGCCGCCGGATCGACCTTGGTGCACTGGCCGGCGGCCACCAGGGTCTTCTCGATGAACGCGCCGATGCCCAACGCGGGCGACAGTTCGGTGCCGTCTTCGAGCGTCATCTTCTGCTTGGCATTGTCGGTGTTGAAGCAGTACCAGGGCCGGCCTCGCAGACACGCCCGGCACGACCCACAGACGGCTCGCCAGTTCAGGATGACGAAGTCGCCGGGCGCCACGTCGGTGACGCCGTCGCCCACGGCCTCCACGATGCCGGCCGCTTCATGTCCGAGCAGGTACGGGTAGTCCTTGCCGATGCCACCGACCTTGTAGTGCAGGTCGGTGTGGCAGACGCCGCACGCCTGGATGCTGACGACGGCCTCGCCCGGGCCCGGGTCTGGAACCAGAATGGTGACCAACTCGACCGGAGCGTCCTTCGCCCGTGAGATGACGCCCTGGACCTTTTGCACCATCGACTGCTCCTCATGTTTCTTCGGCCCTTGGCCGGCGTAGCCAGGTGGCTTTCCGGGGTCGGGTCCTCGCCGCTGACTGGCAGGGTATCCAGCCCCCTGCCTCGGGTGCACACCGGCCGAGGGGCCGGGGGGTCAGCGGGTGCCGGCGACGCGGGTCATCTCGTCGCGGGCGGGCAGCTTGATGCGCTCGCGGGCGGCGGGTTCACCCAGGGATCGTTCGTGCGCATCCAGACGGTCCCAGCCGGCGAAGTCGGTCACCGGCAATGCCTTGGCGGCGAGCAGGCCGTGCACGGCCTCGCGGTCACGGACCGGAGCCCGCTGCAGCGACGGTGCGTCCGCGAGCAGGTTCGCGACGGTCTCGGCGGCGTCGGACTTGGTGTGCCCGATCAGCCCGACCGGGCCACGCTTCACCCAGCCGGTGGCGTAGATGCCGGCCAGCCGGGTGCCGTCCAGGTCGAGCACCCGGCCCTCCTTGTTCGGCAGCACGAATTTGTTGGTGTCGAACGGCAGGTCCTCGATCGCCTCGGACCGATACCCCACCGCGCGGTACACGGCCTGGACATTCCAGGTGGTGAACTCGCCTGTCCCGCGGACGTTGCCGTCCCCGGTGAGCTCCTGGTGCTCGGTCCGCAGCCCGACCACCCGCCCGTCCCGACCGAGGATCTCGATCGGGTTCTCCAGGAAGTGGATGTGGATGCGACGGTTGAAGTTCTCATCGGCATCGCGGATCGCCCACTCCGACAGCACGTCGACGACCATCCGCAGCGACTTGGATCTGGTCAGGGCCTCCTGCGAGGCGGCGTCGAATTCCATCCCCTCGGGCGAGACGAGGACCTGCAGGTTGGGGGAGTGGTCCAGCTCACGCAGCTCGACCGGGGTGAACTTCGCCTGCGCCGGACCGCGGCGGGCGAACATGTGCACGTCGGTGACGGCGGAATTCTTCAGCGCCGTGTGGACGTGCGTCGGGATGTCGGTGAACAGCAGTTCATCACCGGTCCTGGCCAGCATCCGGGCGACGTCGAGGCCGACATTGCCCACACCCAGCACGGCGACCGAGTGTGCCTCGGTCAGGTCCCAGGTCTGCTCGCGGTCCGGGTGCGAGTCGTAGAACGCGACGAAGTCCGCAGCCCCGTAGGAGCGGTCCAGGTGGATCCCCGGCAACGGCAATGGCCGGTCCCGTTCGGCACCGGTTGCGAAGATGATGCCGTCGTAGAACTGCCGGAGTTCGTCGACCTTGATGTCCACTCCGACGTGCACATTTCCGATGAAGGCGATGCGGTCCGACTCCATCACCCGGTGCAGCGCCACGATGATCTGCTTGATTCGCGGATGATCCGGTGCCACCCCGTACCGGATCAGCCCGTACGGTGTGGGCAGCCGGTCGAAGATGTCGACGGTCACGTCGGGGTCCTGCTTGGTCAGGATATCGGCGGCGTAGATGCCGGCCGGACCAGCACCGACAACGGCAACACGCAGGGGTAACGACGCACTCACAGGTTTCTCCTCGATACGGGCAACCTCCCAAGATTACGGCAGTTTCGGCGCCGATTTTCGAGGGTGAGCAATGTCTCGGGTGGTGTTCAGTACCCTCCAGCACCGCCCAGGGATACCGGCCCGGTCGGGTGCCAGACGGTCTTGGTCTCCAGGAATGCGCGCAGCCGAGCGGTTCCGGGCGTCCTCGCGAAGTCCGGCCCGGTCGGGGCGTACACCCGCTTGACGGTGCCGGCCGCAGCGCGTTCCAGCGAAGTTCGGAGCTCTCCGTCGGTTCCGGTCAGGTCCAATGCGTTGACATCACCGTGGGCGGCCAGATGGGGGGCCATCTCGGCCGGGTCACCGGTCAGGATGTTGACGACGCCACCGGGCAGGTCCGAGGTGGCCAGCACCTCGGCGAGGGCGATCGCCGCCAGCGGCAGCCGCTGCGCGGCAATGACCACCACGGTGTTGCCACAGGTGATGATCGGCGCGATGACGCTGACCAGTCCGAGCAGCGAATCCTGCTGCGGAGCGACAGCGGCAACCACCCCGGTCGGCTCCGGGACGGAGAACGAGAAGAACGGGCCGGCAACGGGATTCGCTCCGCCGAAAACGGCAGCCAGCTTGTCGGTCCAGCCTGCATAGTGCACGATGCGGTCGATCGCGTGATCGACATCGGCGGCCGGGTGCTGCTCGCCGGTCGAGTCGAGCAGGTCGATGAACTGGGCGCGCCGCCCCTCCATCATCTCGGCGATTCGGTAGATCACCTGACCGCGGTTGTAGGCAGTGGCGGCGGCCCAGCCTCCGAAAGCTTTGCGGGCAGCGGACACCGCATCGCGGGCGTCCTTCCGAGACCCGCGGGCGGCGTTGGCCAGGAACTTCCCCGACGCGTCGGTCACCTGGTAGGTCCGGCCTGATTCGGACCGCGGAAAGGCGCCCCCGATGAACAGCTTGTAGGTCTTGGGCACCGAGAGCCGTATCTCGGCGAAGGCCGCATCGTCGGACATCAGAAAGCCCCTTCGTCATCGGTGGCCAGGTAGGCGGCCAGGCCCGAGCGGCCGCCTTCCCGGCCGAAACCGGACTCCTTGTAGCCGCCGAAGGCGGCGGTCGGGTCGAACCGGTTGAAGGTGTTGGCCCACACCACTCCGGCCCGCAGCGCCCCGGCCATCCCCAGAATCCGGGAGCCCTTTTCCGTCCAGACTCCGGCCGAAAGTCCGTACGGAGTGTTGTTCGCCTTGGCGATCGCCTCGTCCGGAGTGCGAAAAGTCAGTACCGACAGCACCGGACCGAAGATCTCCTCCCTGGCGATCCGCATCGATTGGGAGACAGACGTGAAAACCGTTGGTGGAAAGAAATATCCGCGGTCGGGGACCGGGCACGGCGAGGTCCACCGCACCGCGCCCTCCTGCTCGCCGGTGGCCGTGAGGGAAGTGATCCTGGCCAGCTGATCGGCTGAGTTGATCGCCCCTATATCGGTGTTCTTGTCCATCGGGTCGCCAAGGCGCAGGGTGGAGATCCGCTCCAGGAGTTTGGCGATCACTTCCTGCGCAACTGATTCCTGGACCAGCAGGCGCGAACCGGCACAGCAGACGTGCCCCTGGTTGAAGAAGATGCCGTTGACGATGCCCTCGACTGCCTGGTCGATCGGGGCGTCGTCAAAGACGATATTGGCAGCCTTGCCGCCCAGTTCGAGGGTGAGTCGCCGCCCGGTCCCTGCCAGCGAAGCCTGGATCTGCTTGCCGACCTCGGTGGAACCGGTGAAAGCGACCTTGTCGATGCCGGGATGCTCGACCAAGGCCCGGCCGATGGTTCCGTCACCGGGAATGATGTTGACCACCCCCGGCGGCAGCTCTGCATCGGCGATGATCTCGGCCAGCACCAGAATCGACAATGGCGTGGTCTCAGCAGGTTTGATCACCACCGTGTTGCCGGCGGCCAGTGCGGGGGCGATCTTCCAGGCGGCCATCAGCAGCGGGAAGTTCCACGGGATGACCTGCCCGACGACACCGAGGGCTTTCGGGTCGGGACCCGATCCCGCGTACGCCAACTTGTCGGCCCATCCGGCGTGATAGAAGAAGTGCGCCGCGGCGGTGGGGACGTCGACATCGCGGGATTCCTTGATCGGCTTGCCGTTGTCGAGGGTCTCGACGACGGCAAGTTCCCGTGCGCGCTCGGCGATACCACGGGCAATGCGGAACAGGTACTTGCCCCTCTGCCCGCCGGACAGGCGAGACCAGCTGCCGTCAAGGGCATCTCGTGCGTGGCCGACGGCAGTGCCGACGTCTTTCGGTGATGCGGTCGATACCAGCGACAACGCCTGGGCGGTTGCCGGGTTCTCTGTCTCGAGATCATCGCCGTTGCCGTCGACGAACTGCCCGCCGACGAACATCTGGTAGCGGTCCCGGATCCGGCCGATCGCCGCGGACTCCGGAGCCGGCGCGTACTCCCAGTCGGTGGCTGCGCGCACACCGGGTGAATGCGGATCGTCGTTGAGCTGCATCAGGTCAGTCCACCGTCACATAGTCGGGGCCGGAATAGTGCCCCTCGATCTGGGTGCGCCGCTGCATCAGCAGGTCGTTGAGCAACGACGAGGCGCCGAACCGGAACAGGAAGGGGTCCAGCCATTCCGGCCCGGCCACCTCGCGAACAGCGACCAGATACCGCAAGGCGTCCTTGGTATTCCGGATCCCGCCGGCGGGCTTGACAGCGCGTCGCTGGCCCGTGATGCCGTGCCAGTCGTGCACGGCCTGGAGCATGACGTGGACGACCGGGAGTGTCGCTGCCGGCGTAATCTTTCCGGTCGAAGTCTTGATGAAGTCGCCGCCGGCCAGCAGCGCCAGCCAAGAAGCTCGGCGGACGTTGTCGTAGGTCCCCAGCTCACCGGTCTCCAGGATGACCTTGAGCCGCGTGGTGCCGCATTCCTGCTTGATGGCGCAGATCTCGTCGAAGACCTTGCCGTAGTCGCCGGCCAGGAAGGCGCCGCGATCGATGACCATGTCGACCTCGGTGGCGCCGGAGTCGATGGCCAGGCGTGTCTCCGCAATCTTGACCGCAAGGGACGAACGGCCGGCGGGGAAAGCCGTTGCCACCGAGGCCACGCCCACGCCGGAGCCGACGAGTTGTGCGGCGGCGACGCCGGCCATGTCGGGATAGACGCAGACCGCGGCGACCGCCGGGATCTCCGGGTACAGCGGGTCGGGCCGCCGGGCCTTGGCTGCCAGGCTGCGGACCTTTCCCGGCGTGTCCGACCCCTCGAGGGTCGTCAGATCGACCATGGAGATGGCCAGGTCGATGGCCCGCAGCTTTGACCCGGCCTTGATGCTCCTGGTGGCCAGGGCGGCGGCGCGGGATTCGACCCCGACCGGATCGACCCCCGGCAGGCCGTGCAGAAACCCTCGGATCGACGATTCGTCCCTGGCGGCGTCGGCGAGTCGAGCCGGCAGAGCGGCGGTCGTGGCGCGTCGCTGCGCGGGAGCAGTGCTCATCTACGCGATCCTATGCGCCCGCTGCGGACCCGCTACCGTTCGCTGCAGACCACCGGGACTACCAGCAGAAGGCGAGTCACCCACATGCCAGCTCCGCACGAGATTCCGGCCGGCCTCGACATCGTCGTCGTTGATCATCCGCTGGCCGCGTCGAGGCTGTCGACCATGCGCGACGCCCGCAGCGACAACGCGACCTTCCGGGCGGCGCTGCGCGAGCTGACCCTGATGCTGATCTACGAGGCCAGTCGGACGCTGGCCACCGAGAGCCTTCGGATCCACACCCCGGTTGCCCGTACCTCTGCCGTCCGGCTGTCCAATCCGCCGCTGCTGGTACCGGTCCTCCGGGCCGGGTTGGGGATGGCGGATCAGGCACACGCGCTCATTCCGGAGGCTCAGATGGGCTTCGTCGGTCTGGCCAGAGACGAGGAGACGTTGTTGCCACTGCCGTACATGGTGTCGCTGCCCGAGTCGCTCGCCGGCCGCCCGGTCTATGTGCTCGACCCGATGTTGGCCACCGGAGGTTCCATGGTGCACACCATCGAACTGCTGCGCGCCCGGGGCGCCACCGATGTGACCGCCATCTGTGCACTCGCCGCACCAGAGGGCCTGGTGGCGCTGGCCGAATCCGGACTCGGGATCCGGGTCGTGACGGCCTCGGTCGACGAGCGGCTGAACGACTCCGGCTACATCGTCCCGGGACTGGGCGACGCCGGTGACCGGCAGTTCGGCGCGGTCTAGCGTTTAGGGTTCAACTCGTGAACAGGGCGGCGATCTCGGCGCTGAGCGCTGCCATCGCAATCCTGGTCTCGGCCCGCAGCGCGCCCAGATCGGACTGGCCGGCCGGCACCGGCGTCACTATCTCCAGGTAGCACTTCAGCTTCGGCTCGGTGCCGGACGGCCGCACCACGACTCTGGCGCGTTCGGAGGCGATGCGGACACCGTCGGTCAGCGGCAGCAGATCGGCGACGGCGACTACCTTTTCGCCGAGCAGGGTGGTCGGAAGATCGGCTCGCAGATCCGCCATCCAGCTGCCGATCTGCGAGAGATCCTGCACCCGAAGCGAAACGGCGCCGGTGGTGTGCAGACCGTGGGCTCTGGCCAGGTCGTCGAGTGCGTCGTCGACGGTACGACCGGCAGCCTTCAGTTCGGCGGTGACATCGCAAGCCAGTACGGCCGCCGAGATACCGTCCTTGTCCCGCACGGCGTCCGGGTCGACGGCCAACCCCAGGGCCTCCTCGTATCCGAACACCAGGCCGGTGCCCTGCCCGTCACCGCTGCGGACGATCCACTTGAACCCGGTGAGGGTCTCGTCGTACCGGACCCCGCGAGCGGCGGCGATCCGGCCGAGCATCTGGGACGACACGATCGTGGTGGCCACCAGGGGGTCCGGGTGTGCGGTTCGGTCCAGCCGAGCCAGCAGTCGATCACCGAGCAGAGCCCCGGTTTCGTCGCCGCTGAGCATTCGCCACGTCCCGTCCGGCCCGGGAACACCGATGCTGGCGCGATCGGCGTCCGGATCGTTGGCGATCGCCAGATCGGCGCCGATCCGGACAGCCAGCGCCAACAGCAGATCGCAGGCGCCCGGCTCTTCCGGGTTGGGAAAGGAAACGGTCGGGAAATCCGGATCTGGCGCGGCCTGGGCGCCGACCACATGCACGTCGGTGAAACCCGCCAGATGCAGTGCCTTCACCAGCGTCTCACCACCGACGCCGTGCAGCGGAGTCACTGCGACCCGCAGGTTGCGCACCGTTCCGCTCGCCAGACTCGCTGCCCTGGCGGTGTAGTCGTCGACGAGGTCCTCCGGCCATGGCAGCGCAGTACCGTCGTGGTTGATCGACACCGCCGGCCGGGTGCCTGCGATGGCTGCCTCGATCTCGGTGTCGGCCGGGCTTACCAATTGGGTACCGCCCCGTAGATAGACTTTCAAACCGTTGTCCTGGGAGGGATTGTGCGAGGCGGTCACCTGCAGACCGGCCACCGCACCGAGTTTTCGCACGGCATAGGCGGTGATCGGCGTCGGCAGTGCTGCCGGGGCGAGCAGCACTCGAAAACCCGCTGCTGCCAGCACCTTCGCGGCATCGGCGGCGAATTCGGCAGATCGGTGGCGAGCGTCGTGTCCCACGACCACCGTGCCGCCGACCTCGTGGGTCAACAGGTAGGCACCGATCCCGGCAGCCGCCGTTCTGACCACGGCGAGGTTCATGCCGGCCGGCCCGGCCCGCAGCGGACCGCGCAGCCCGGCCGTCCCGAAGGCCAGCGGCGCCTTCATTCGCCTGGTCAGGTCGAGCAGGTCCGCTGCGGATCCGGACATCGCCCCGGCCAGCACCCGCTGCAGTTCGGTGCGGTCGCCGGGCGACGGGTCGTCGGCGATCCAACGAAGGGCCGCGTCGCGCAGCCCCGGCGACAATCCGGACGGAGCGGTCATGCCTGGGCGATCACCTGCGCGAGCAGGCTGCCCATCCGGCCGGCCGCCGCCCGGCCTTCGGCCAACACCTCGAGGTGGTTCAGTGGTTCGCCCGTCATGCCGGCGGCCAGGTTGGTCACCAGGGATAGCCCGAAGACCTCGACGCCGGCCTCCCGGGCAGCGATCGCCTCCAGGACGGTCGACATGCCGACCAGGTCCGCTCCCATCGTGCGCAGCATGCGGATCTCGGCCGGCGTCTCGAAATGCGGGCCGGGCAGCTGCGCGTAGACGCCCTCCTCCAGGGTGGGATCGATGCCGGCGGCCAACGCGCGCAACCGCGGGGAGTACAGATCGGTCAGGTCGACGAAGTGGGCACCGGCGATCGGCGAGGTTGCCGTCAGGTTGAGATGGTCTGCGATCAGTACCGGCTGGCCCGGGTACATGCCCTGGCGGAGACCGCCGGCGGCGTTGGTCAGCACGATCAGTCTCGCGCCGGCCGCAGCGGCCGTCCGGACACCGTGGGCGAGCGCCCCGACGCCCTTTCCCTCGTAGAGATGGGTGCGCCCGAGAAAGACGAGCGCGCGTTTGCCGGCGATCGGGATCGACCTGATCGACCCGCCGTGCCCCTGCACCACCGGTGCAAAGAAGCCGGGCAGATCGGCCATCATGACTTCGGCGGTGGCGCTACCGAGGGCGTCGGCGGCCGGGGCCCAGCCGGACCCCATCACCAGCGCCACATCGTGGTGCAGCACGCCGGTGGCCTTGGCCAGTGCCGACGCGGCCTCTTCCGCTTTGGCGCGGGTCTCGGTCGAGACGTCCACTGACATGCAGCGGAGCATAGTGCCCTGGTGTCAAGCCGTCCCCGCAGCGGGCGGATCACGGCCAAAGGCGAGCAGAAAGAGGGATATTCTTCGGAATCTGTCCGGTAGGTCACCAGTTGGACCTCGACCATTGCCGGAGCCGAGCGCCTTCACCGGGAGGTCCCGATGGCCCAGCGATCCAGCGCGGAAACAGTGTCGCGGGGACCGGCGCCGGTCCCGAGGTACCTGTCGGGCTTCGGGAACGGCTTCGAATCGGAGGCGATCCCCGGAGCGCTTCCGATCGGCCGGAACTCTCCGCAGCGGTGCGCGTACGGGCTCTATGCCGAGCAGCTGAGCGGCTCGCCGTTCACCGCGCCCCGGATGAGCAACGAACGCGCCTGGCTGTATCGGATCCGGCCGACCGTCCGGCACTGGGGCCGCTTCCGCAAGGTCGACTCCCGGTTCTGGCGCAGTGCGCCTGACCTGGAGTGGGAAACCCCGATCGGTCCTATGCGCTGGAGCCCGGTGGGTATACCGGACACCCCGCAGTCACTGATCGACGGTGCGGTCGCCACCATCACCAGCGGCGGTGATGTGGCCTCGCACGCAGGCTCGGCGAATCACATCTATTTGATCACCCGGTCGATGGTCGACGAGTATTTCTACAACGGCGACGGCGAAATGCTGTTCGTGCCGCAGCAGGGCCCTCTGCGCTTCTGGACGGAGTTCGGAATCATCGATACCGCGCCCGGTGAGATAGTCGTCATTCCGCGGGGAGTGAAGATGCGGGTCGAACTGCTGGACGGCCCGGCCCGGGGCTATATCTGCGAGAACTACGGGGGCACCTTCACTCTGCCGGAGCGCGGCCCGATCGGCGCCAACTGCCTTGCCAATCCTCGTGATTTCCTGACCCCGGTCGCCGCCTTCGAGCAGCGGGACGTGCCGTGCCGGATGTACGTGAAATGGGGCGGGTCGCTGTGGGCGACCGATCTGGAACATTCCCCGTTGGATGTGGTGGCCTGGCACGGAAACTATGCGCCCTACAAATATGATCTGACCAGGTTCGCACCGGTCGGGCCGCTGCTGTTCGACCATGCCGATCCGTCGATCTTCACCACGTTGACCGCTCCGTCGGAGACGCCGGGCACGGCAAATGTTGATTTCGTGGTGTTTCCCGACCGATGGCTGGTCGCCGAGGACACCTTCCGGCCGCCCTGGTATCACATGAATATCATGAGCGAATTCATGGGGCTCATCTACGGCGTTTACGACGCGAAACCGCAGGGTTTCGCCCCTGGCGGATTCAGCTTGCACAACTGCATGCTTCCGCACGGTCCGGACGCGGAGGCGTTTGCGGGAGCCAGCACCGCCGAGCTTCAGCCGGTGAAACTGACTGGAACGATGGCTTTCATGTTCGAGACGCGATTCCCGCAGCGGGTGTCGTATTACGCGGCCCACCTGCCCGAGTTGCAGGACGATTATGCAGACTGCTGGCTGGGTCTGGAAACGCGGTTCACCGGGGGCGCGGATTGAGTATCGACCTGGACGAGACGCACGATCCCGACACCCGCACCTGGCACCCGGGTGCGCAGGGACACCCGGATTTCCCGATCCAGAATCTGCCTCTCGGCATTTTCAGCACCGGACCGCCCAGCGCAGCGTCGACGGCCCGCGGGGGGATCCGAATCGGTGACGACATCTTGGATCTCGTAGCTCTTGCCGGCAGCGGATTGTTGTCCGGGGATGCTCTCACCGCGGCAGGAGCAGCGGGGGCCTCGACCCTGAACCACTTCTTCTCCCTCGGCCCGTTGCCCCGCAAGGCGTTGCGGGCGCGGGTTCACCGGCTGCTGACGACGGATTCGCGCCACCAGCAGGCCGTCCGGTCCTTGCTGCGTCCGGTTGCCGACTGCAGCATGCACCTGCCGGCGGCCGTCGGCGACTACACGGATTTCTATGCCGGAATTCACCACGCCAGGGCGATTGGCGCACTGTTTCGTCCGGACAATCCATTGCTACCGAACTACAAATGGCTGCCGATCGCCTACCACGGCCGATCTTCCACCATCCGGGTCAGCGGGGAGCCTTTTCATCGCCCGAACGGGCAACGGAAGAATCCAGTCGACAGCGGGCCGACCTTCGAGCCCTGCCGCGACCTGGATTTCGAATTGGAACTGGGTGTGTGGGTGGGAGCGGGAAATGCCGACGGAAAGCCGATCCCTATCTCTCGGGCGTCAGCGCAGGTCGGCGGATACTGCCTGCTCAACGACTGGTCTGCACGGGACATCCAATCTTTCGAATACCAACCGCTCGGACCCTTCCTGTCGAAGAACTTCGCGACCACGGTATCGGCCTGGGTGGTGACTCCGGAGGCACTGGCGCCCTACTCGGCCGCACTGGCGCGCCCGGCGGCAGATCCCCGGTCACTACCGCACCTCACGGACGCCGAGGACCAGAGGTCGGGTGCGCTGGACGTCGAGTTGGAGGTGTCGATCGCCACCGAACGAATGCGTTCGGGCGGAACAGCGCCACAGCGGCTTTCGTGCAGTTCAACACGGCACCTGTTTTGGACCGTCGCCCAGATGATCACTCACCACACCAGCGGTGGCTGCGTGCTGCGACCGGGTGATCTGCTGGGCACCGGAACGATCTCGGGCCCCGATCCGGCCCAGGCCGGCAGCCTGATGGAGATCAGTCACGGCGGACGCACGGCGTTCGCGCTGCCCGACGGTGAAACGCGCACCTACCTGCAGGACGGCGACGAGGTCCTGTTCCGGGCGCGGGCACATGCCCCCGGCAGGGCTCCGGTCGGCTTCGGGGAGTGCCGGGCGGTGGTTCTGCCGGCGGTCCCGCTCGAAGTGCAATAGCACGACGGAACTCAGGGCCGTGCCGGCGCCGGCCAGGTCAGCGCCCGCAGAGGCATGTCCGCACCATCCAACTCTGGCGCTTCGCCGCCGCTGGCGGAAATGTGACCGGGCCGATGGCTGTTTCAAGCGCACTCGTCGCGATCGGAACCCCGTTCTGGAAGTGCGCGATCGTCCGGACGCCGAAATATCCCGCAGCCGTGGCAAGCAAGGCCACCAGCAGAGCAAGCGCAGCAAGGGCGACCTTGCGCGCTGTGGTCCGCTCGGGGGCACGCACCGGAAGGGCCCTGAGTGAAGCGGCGCTCGCACCTGCCCACGGCGGCGGCGGAAGCGCAGCAGGTCGGGCGGTCCACGACGGCTCCGGTGGCCCCGGAGATCCCGACGGCTGGGTCGGTGCGCGCCGCTGTTGGATTGGTGGCCGCCCCTGTTGGGTTGGTGGTCGCCAGGTGTGGGTGACCAGGTGGCCGCTGTCGGAGGCGATCCGGAGCATCGCCTGGTGCGCCATGCCGACCGACATCCGGGTGGTCGGGTCCTTGACCAGGAGTCCACGGATGACCCCGCTCAGGCGTCCGGAGTCCGGATGCGGAGGAACAGGATCCTGGACCACCGACGTCAGCGTGGCCAATGGTGTTCCGCTGTCGAACGGCGGGACGCCTTGGACACAGGCGAACAGCAGTGCACCGAGGCCCCAGGCGTCCGACTGGGCGTTGGCCGGCCGTCCGGCGGCAACCTCGGGGGAGATATAGGCCGGGGATCCCAACAGCAGGCCGGTGGCGGTGATGGTCTGCTCACCCGCGCTGCGGGCAATACCGAAGTCGGTCAGCTTGATCCGGCCGTCGTCGCAGATCAGGACATTGCCGGGTTTGACATCCCGGTGGGTGATACCGGCAGCGTGGGCAGCCAGCAGACCGGCAGACACCGAAAGCCCGATGGTCGCCGCCTCGACGTCTTTCATCCGGCCGTCCGTGCCGATGATTTCGGCCAGCGACCGTGCGGTGAGCAACTCCATCACGATCGCCGGACCGTGTGGCAGGCTCAGCAGGTCGAAAATTGTCACGACATGCGGATCGGACACCGACGCGACCGCCCTGGCCTCCCGCATGGTCCGCTGAGCGATCTGGTCCACCTCGGAGGCGGGCATGCCGGGCGGGAAGTCGACTTCCTTGATGGCGACGGGCCGGTTCAATACCTCGTCGTGCGCCGCCCAGACCCGGCCCATCGCGCCCTTGCCGACGATCCGCTCGAGCCGGTAACGGCCGCCGATGACCCGTTGGGTCAACTCGTCTTCGGACCAGCCGGGCGGCGGGGATGCCATGGGCTCCAGTGTCCCAGTTCTGACGGCCGGCAACCCGGTCCTGCTGCGCGCGCTCCGGGCGGAGCCGAATGGCGGACGCGATGTGCTCGGCGCAACATCCGGCATCAAGAAGCCGTAAAGAACGATCGCCCGGCGGTCAGAGCACTGTCAGGAAAACCCATTCGCAGCAGCCACACATCTAGTTTCGATCTCGGTGCGCCCCAGATCGGGACGTGCGTATTCGAAGGACAGGTGCGAAAACAGATGACCGTCGTCGCCGCAGTCGTGGCGGTGCTGCTCCTTGGTTACCTGGTGGTAGCCCTGGTGAGACCGGAGAAATTCTGATGAGCCCGGCTGTTTCAGCAGCGCTGGAGATCGCACTGGTCATCGCCGTGCTCGCCGGACTGCACGTGCCGCTGGGTGACTACATGGCCAGGATCTATACCGCCAAGAAGGACTGGCGGGTGGAGAAGGGTTTCTACCGAGTCCTGCGGATCGATTCCGCTGCCGACCAGCGGTGGTACACCTACCTGATCTCGCTGTTGTCCTTCAGTGTCATCTCGATAGCGCTGCTGTGGGGACTGCTCGCCGCCCAGGCTCACCTGCCGTTCGACTTCGGTCGGTCCGGCATGCCGAAGGCACAGAGCTTCAACACCGCCGTCAGCTTCGTCACCAACACCAACTGGCAGTCCTACTCGGGCGAGTCTGCTCTCGGCTACACGGTGCAGGCCATCGGCCTCACGGTGCAGAACTTCCTCTCCGGCGCCGTCGGCATGGTCGTCGTGGCAGCGTTGATCCGAGGCCTGATCCGTCGGCACACCGACCGTCTTGGCAATTTCTGGGTTGACCTGACCCGGACCACCTTCCGGTTGATGCTCCCGGTGTCGATCGTCATCGCCCTGGTGATGGTGGCAGCCGGTGTCATCCAGAATCTGAGCGCCCCGCTGGACGTCACCACCCTGGCGGGTGGAACCCAGACGCTCCCAGGTGGTCTGGTCGCCTCCCAGGAAGTGATCAAGCAATTCGGCACCAACGGCGGTGGCTACTTCAACGCGAACTCCGGTCATCCGTTCGAGAATCCTTCGCAGGTGACCAATCTGCTGGCCATCGTGCTGATGCTCGCCATTCCGTTCTCGCTGCCGCGCACGTTCGGCAGGATGGTCGGCAGCATCAAGCAAGGCGTCGCGATCCTGATCACGATGGCCACCCTCTGGGTCGGTTCGCTGGTCACCACCATGCTTGTCGAAGAGGCGCACTCCGGTGCGGCCCTGCAGGCGGCGGGAGCCGCCATGGAAGGCAAGGAGGTCCGTTTCGGCATTCCGATATCGTCGCTGTTCGAGATCTCGACGACTCTGACGTCCACGGGCGCGGTGGATTCGACCCATTCCTCCTTCACCGGCCTCGGTGGCGGAACTCTGCTGCTGAACATGCTGCTCGGTGAAATTGCTCCCGGTGGCACAGGTTCCGGCCTCTACGGCATGTTGATCCTGGCCATGGTGGCGGTATTCATCGCGGGTCTGATGGTCGGTCGCACGCCCACCTATCTGGGGAAGCGGATCGGCGGCGAGCAGATGAAGTACGTCGCCTCCTACATCCTGGCCACTCCGGCTCTGGTGCTGCTGGGCACCGGGATCGCACTGCTCGTTCCGACGGCCAAAGCATCGGTCCTCAATACCGGACCGCACAGTCTGACCGAGATCGTCTACGCCTTCGGGTCGGCGGCCAACAACAACGGTTCTGCCTTCGCGGGCCTCAACGCCAATACGAATTTCTACAACATCGCGCTCGGCGTTGTGATGTTCCTCGGCAGATTCGTTCCGATGGCACTGGTTTTGGCGCTGGCCGGATCCCTTGGCAGACAAAGCTTCCGACCTGACGATTCCGGAACGCTGCCCACCCACAAACTCCAGTTCATCACCATTCTCATCGGCGTGGTGGTGCTGGTAGCCGCACTGACCTACCTTCCCGCGCTTGCGCTGGGTCCGATTGCCGAGGGATCTTCATGAGTGCCCCTGTAATTAACAAGGTTGAACCGCAGCCGAAGTCTTCCGGTGAACCGCACCGTATCGGCGCCGGCGTCTTCCGTCCGGCCAGCCTGATCGCGGCCCTGCCTAATGCGCTGAAAGCCCTTGATCCGCGGGTGATGTGGCACAACCCGGTGATGTTCGTGGTGGAGATCGGTGCGTTGCTCACCACCATCACGGTGATGACCGACTTCAGTGGATTCAGCGTCTGGATCGCAGTCTGGCTCTGGCTGACCGTCATCTTCGCCAACCTCGCCGACTCGGTCGCAGAGGGGCGCGGTCGGGCCCAGGCGGCCTCACTGCGGGCGGGCCGGGACACGGCGGTCGCCCGGAAGCTGGACTCGACCGGGGTCGAGACCAAGGTGGCCGCAGCCGAGCTGCACAAGGGCGACCTGGTGGTCTGCGAAGCCAATGACACCATTCCCGGCGACGGCGAGATCATCGATGGCGTGGCGAGCGTCGACGAGGCGGCCATCACCGGCGAGTCAGCTCCGGTGGTCCGCGAATCCGGCGGTGACCGCTCCTCGGTGACAGGTGGCACCAGGGTGCTCTCCGACCGGATCATCATCCGGATCACCGCAGACCCAGGGAAGTCCTTCGTGGACAGGATGATCGCCCTGGTCGAGGGCTCGGTCCGCTCCAAGACGCCGAACGAGATCGCGCTCAACATCCTGCTCGCGAGCCTGACCATCGTCTTCCTGTTGGTGATCATGGCACTGCAGCCGATGGCCAAGTTCTCGGGCTCCACCCAGTCGATCGTCGTGCTCATCTCGCTACTGGTCTGCCTGATCCCGACCACCATCGGCGCCCTGGTCTCGGCCATCGGCGTGGCCGGAATGGACCGCCTGGTCCAGCGCAACGTGCTGGCGATGAGTGGCCGCGCGGTCGAGGCGGCCGGCGACGTCTCCACTCTGCTGCTGGACAAGACCGGCACCATCACCTTCGGCAACAGGCAGGCGTCGGATCTGATCACGGCTCCGGGGATCGACGCCGGCGATCTGGCGACTGCGGCCTTGAAGGCGTCCATGGCCGACGAGACTCCAGAGGGACGGTCATTGGTCGAGCTCTGCGAGCAGCGCTACGGCGCCAAGCCGCCGGCCGATGCCAGGGCCGAATTCATCGAGTTCTCGGCCAGGACCCGGATGAGCGGTGTGGATCTGACGGTGCCGACCGGGACCCAGCGGATCCGCAAGGGCGCGGCCTCCGCGGTGACCGCCTGGGTCGCCGAAAGTGGCGGCAAGGTCAGCGGCGAGGTCAATGCCGCAGTGGACGAGATCTCCTCGTCCGGCGGGACGCCGCTGCTGGTCGCCGAGATCTTCGAGCCCTCGGGTTCGGCCCCGCGACCGACGCCGGGCCGGGTGCTCGGCGTGGTTCATCTCAAGGACGTGGTGAAGCCGGGCATTGCCGAACGATTCGCGGAGCTGCGGAAAATGGGCATCCGGACGGTCATGATCACCGGCGACACCGAACTGACCGCGAAGTCGATCGCGGCCGAGGCCGGCGTCGACGACTATCTCGCCGAGGCCACGCCCGAGGACAAGCTGGCCTACATCCGCAAGGAGCAGACGGGCGGTCGGATCGTGGCGATGACCGGTGACGGCACGAACGACGCTCCCGCGCTGGCCCAGGCCGACGTTGGGGTGGCGATGAACTCGGGCACCACCGCGGCCAAGGAGGCCGGCAACATGGTCGACCTGGATTCCAGCCCCACCAAGTTGATCGACATCGTGGAGATCGGCAAGCAACTGCTGATCACCCGCGGCGCGCTGACGACCTTTTCGCTGGCGAACGACGTCGCAAAATACTTCGCAATTCTGCCGGCCATGTTCGTCGGGGTGTTTCCCGGCCTCAAGGCGCTGAACATCATGAAGCTGTCCACTCCGTCGTCGGCAGTGCTGTCAGCGGTCATCTTCAACGCCCTGATCATCGTGGCATTGATCCCGCTGAGCATGCGGGGAGTCAGGTACAAGCCGTCGTCGGCCGCAAAGTTGTTGTCCCGCAACCTGTGGATCTACGGAATCGGCGGGTTGATCGTCCCGTTCATCGGTATCAAGCTGGTGGACCTCGTTGTCTCCCTCATCCCCGGAATTGGCTGATCGTCATGTCGATTGAAAATGTCCCCCTGTCCGAGACCGAAGCGTCGGCGGCGAATCTACAATCGCCCTCGGCTGCCGCGGTGTTGTCGATCGCCGGTCGGCAATTGCTGGTCGGACTGCGATTCCTGGTCGCAATGACCGTCATCATCGGCATCGCCTACCCGCTGCTTGTCCTGGGTATCGGGAAGGTGATCGCCCCGTCTGCATCGTCCGGGTCCCTGATATCGGTCGGCGGAAAGCCCGTCGGGTCCAGTCTGATCGGGCAGAACTTCACCGGTGACAAGTGGTTCCAGGGCCGCCCGTCGGCCGCCGGGTCCGACGGCTATGACCCGACCGCATCGGGTGCTTCCAATCTGGGTGCTGACAGTCAGGTGCTGCTCAAGTCGGTGCAAGAGCGGAAGGCGGCCATTGCCAAGGCCGACGGAGTACCCGAGTCGGCGGTGCCCGCCGACGCGGTGACCGCGTCCGCATCGGGGCTCGACCCCGATATCAGCCCGGCCTACGCACTGATCCAGGTCAATCGGGTCGCTGCGGCCCGTGGGCTCGACCCGGCGAAGGTCCGGGCACTGGTGGCGGCGAACACGAGCAAGCCGGTGCTGGGCTTCATCGGCCAGAATATGGTGAACGTGCTGCAGCTCAATATCGCTGTGCAGAATTTGTCGGCCGGTTAGCGAAAGCACGGCCGGGCGGCGAGAGCCGAGAAGAAAGGTGTGGGTGACCGACGTGAGCAGCACCGCGAAGGCGGCACCGGCGCTCCCGTCGGCATCGGCTCACCCGAGCGTGCCGCGCCCCTTGTCCGAACGTGTGGCCGGCAAGCGGCCGGCCGCCGGCCGACTGCGGGTCTACCTCGGTGCGGCGCCCGGTGTCGGCAAGACGGTGGCCATGCTGGGGGAGGCCAAGCGCCGGTTCGAACGCGGGACCGACGTGGTGGTGGGCATCGTCGAGGATCACGGCCGCTCGCACACCAAGGATTGTCTGGTGGATCTGCCGGTGATCCCACGTCGGGTCACCGAACACCGCGGCATCACTCTGACCGAAATGGATCTGGACGCCATCCTGGCCCGCAAGCCGGCCCTGGTTCTGGTCGACGAACTGGCCCACACCAACGCCCCCGGATCGAAGAACCCCAAACGCTGGCAGGACGTGCAGGCGCTGCTCGACGCCGGCATCAACGTGGTGACCACGGTCAACATCCAGCACCTGGAATCACTGAACGACGTGGTGGCCGGCATCACCGGGGTGGTCCAGCTGGAGACGGTGCCCGACGATGTGGTGCGCGCCGCCGACCAGATCGAGCTGGTCGACATGAGCCCGCAGGCACTGCGGCGCCGCATGGCGCACGGCCACATCTACCCGGCCGGTGCCATCGACACCGCGCTGGGCAACTACTTCCGCGAGGGAAACCTCACGGCCCTGCGCGAGCTGGCCCTGCTGTGGGTGGCCGACCGGGTGGACGAGGGCCTGGAACGGTACCGGCGGGAACACGGCATCACCGGAACCTGGGCGGCCAGGGAACGCATCGTGGTTGCGCTGACCGGCGGGCCGGAGGGCCCGATGTTGTTGCGTCGGGGGGCGCGGATCGCGGGGCGGGCGAGCGGCCGCGACCTGGTTGCGATCCACGTCGTGCGCTCGGACGGCTCGATGGGGGCGCCCACCGCCGAGATCGAGAGCCAGCGACTGCTGGCAGAGAGTCTGGGCGGCAGCTTCCATCTCATCGTCGGTGACGACATCGCAGCCGCGGTCCTGGATTTCGCGCGTGGCATCAACGGAACCCAGATCGTGGTGGGGGTATCCCGGCATGGGCGGCTGACCCAGCTGGTGCGACCCAGTACCTCGATGGCCATCGTTCGCGACTCCGGTGACATCGACGTCCATGTGGTCACCCACCGGCCGTCCGCCGTCCGTCGGCTGGCCGCCCGGCAGAAGGTGCGCTCGCTCAACAGGTGGGCCTGGGCCGCCGCCGTCGGGGTGCCGGTCGTGCTCGCAGCGATGATGTTGCTCGTTCGCAGCGGCCTCGGACTTCCGACCGTGCTGCTGATCTTCCTGCTCGGCGTCCAGACGACGGCGCTGATCGGCGGCATCCTGCCGGCCGCCATCACGGCGATCATCGCCAGCGTGCTGGCGAACCTGCTGTTCACCCCGCCGTACGGATCGTTGACCATCGCCGAGCCGCAGAATGCCTTCGCCCTGCTGGTGTTCATCGCCGTCGGGGTGACGGTGGCGTCGATCGTGGACCGCAGCCGAACCGCCGCCGGCCAGGCGGCCCGCGGTCAGGCCGAGGCGCAGCTGCTGGCCGCCGTGGCCAACACGATGGCCCAGCCGGGCAACCCGCTCAACGCCGTCCTGGAGCAGGCCAGGATCGGTTTCGGGATGACAAGGGCGGTCCTTCTGAAGTCCTCGAAGAGCGGCCAGAAGGCAGACGGCCGAGAGGTGATCGCCGCCGTCGGTGACCCGCTCGCCGACGGTGCCGACCCGCTCGCCCAGGCTGATGTGGTGGTCACCGTGGGAGACGAGGACGAGTTGTTGCTCGCACTGTTCGGGCATCCGTTGGACGCCGCCGACCAGCAACTCGTCGAGGTCGTCGCGGCGCAGGCGGTGCTGGCCCTGGAACGCAACGAGTTGGAGGCGGAGGCCGCCCAGGCCGATCGCCTCCGGCAGTCCGACGTCGTCCGAACAGCGATCCTGGCGGCGGTCTCGCACGATCTGCGAACGCCGCTGGCGACCATCAAGGCCTCCATGTCCAGCCTGCGGGACAGCACGGTGACCTGGTCCGACCAGGATCAGGCCGAGTTGCTGGCCGCCACCGACGAAGCCGCCGACCAACTGGACGGCCTGTTGGCGAACCTGCTGGACCTGAGCCGGTTGCAGACCGGTGTGCTGGTGCCGGTGCGGCGGCCGGTATCGCTGGACGAGGTGGTCTACCGCGCCCTGATCGGTCTGCCGACCGCAAGGGTGGAAATCGACATCGACGACGACCTGCCGTTGATCGACACCGACCGGGGCTTGCTGGAAAGGGTGGTCGCCAACATCGTGTCCAACGCGATCGGTCACAGTCCGGCGGGCAACCTGGTGCGGATCTTCGCCGGCGAGGTACCAGCCGACAAGGGCAGGTTGATGCAGGTCCGAGTGGTCGACCACGGCCCAGGGGTGGCCGAGGCGGACCGGGAAGCCATGTTCGCGCCATTCCAGCGACTCGGTGACGCGCCGGCCGGGTCCGGGATCGGGCTCGGTCTGGCGGTCGCTCGCGGGCTGGCCCAAGCGGTCGACGCGTCGATCGAGGTCGATGACACCCCGGGCGGTGGACTCACCATGATCATCACCGTGCCGATCGCCGAGCGTGGGGGCGAAGCATCGGAAGCCGATTCATGACCTGGGCGCCCGGGGGGCATCTCGGATGAGCAAAGTATTGGTGGTGGACGACGACCTGGCGCTGGCCCGGGCGCTGGGTATCAACCTGCGGGCCCACGGTTACGAGGTGACCGTCGTGCACGACGGCCGGGGGGCGCTCGACCGGGTCGCCCACTTCCACCCGAATGTCGTCATTCTCGACCTGGGCTTACCGGACATCGACGGAGTAGAGGTGCTGCAGGGCATTAGAGGTTGGTCGTCGATACCGGTCATCGTGCTGTCAGCCAGATCGACCTCGGCCGAGAAGGTGGAGGCGCTCGATGCCGGCGCCGACGATTACGTGACGAAGCCGTTCGGGATGGCGGAGCTGCTGGCCAGGGTGCGGGCCGCCGTGCGCCGCGGTACGCCCGGCACCGGTGAGGTCGCCGAACCGGTGGTCACTCCCGACTTCACCGTCGATCTCGATGCGCACCGGGTGTTGCGCGACGGCGAGCCGGTGCGGCTGACCCCGACCGAGTGGTCGATGCTGGAGATTCTGGTCCGGCATTCGGGCAAATTGGTGTCCGGCAAACAATTGCTCGTCGACGTGTGGGGACCGGCCTATGAAACCGAAACCCACTACCTGCGGGTCTATATGGCTCAGCTTCGCCGCAAACTCGAACCGGACCCGGCCAGACCCCGCTACCTGATCACCGAACCCGGTGTCGGATACCGGTTCCAGGCCTGATCAGTCGTCGTAGGCGGCGAGCAGCTGATCGGCCGCAGCCGCGGCGGAGAGCCGTCCGGCTGCAACGGCTTCGGTGACGTGGGCGCGGATTCGCCCGATGCCGGACGAATGCCGGAGTCGCTGGTCCAATTCGTCACGCACCAAAGCCCAGGTCAATTCGACCTGCTGGGTCGAGCGCTTGGCGGCCAGACCCGCTCGGCCGAGATGGGCGCGATGGTTGCCCACTGCTGCCCACAGTCCCTCGAGCCCGGCGCCGGTCTGCCCGGAACAGGTCAGCACCGGCGGCACCCAGTCCTGTTTGCCACGCACCAACCGCACCGCGCCGGCCAGCTCCCGCGCTGTCGCCTTGGCCTCGACGAGGTGGTCACCGTCGGATTTGTTGACCGCAATGACGTCGGCGAGCTCGATGACGCCCTTCTTGATGCCCTGCAACTGATCTCCGGTGCGGCTCAGGGTCAGCAGCAGGAACGTGTCGACCATCCCCGCCACTGTCGTCTCGGACTGGCCGACCCCGACGGTCTCGACGATCACCACGTCGAAGCCGCCGGCCTCCAGCACCGTGATCGCAGCGGCGGTGGCCCGGGCGACTCCGCCCAGGGTGCCCGCATTGGGCGACGGCCGGATGTAGGCCCCTGGATCGACAGCCAGCAGGGGCATCCTGGTCTTGTCACCGAGCACCGAGCCGCCCGTGCGTGAGCTGGACGGATCGACGGCGAGCACGCCGACTCGA
This sequence comes from Mycobacteriales bacterium, assembly GCA_038229825.1. Taxonomy (GTDB): domain Bacteria; phylum Actinomycetota; class Actinomycetes; order Mycobacteriales; family Nakamurellaceae; genus Nakamurella. Next base: position 54,858 of record JBBROB010000009.1, on the reverse strand, counting down.
TGGCCGGCCCCGGTCAACGTGGTGCCCAGCGTCTCGATCAGGGTGGACTTCCCGGCCCCGGGGGCACCCGAGATGCCCAGCCGGATGGCCCCGCCGGCGTGCGGTGCCAGCAGCGAGTAGAGCTCCTTGGCGGCGGCCCGATGATCGGCCCTGGTGGATTCCATCAGGGTGATCGCCCGGGACAGGGCGGTCCTGCCCGGCCGGCTGCCCTGCCCTGCCACGATGGCCGCAGCCAGGGCGGTGGCGTCGGACCAGGTGGCGGCCGCCGCCGTCACGGCAGCTCCCAGGTGTGCACCGGTTCGTTCGAGTGCATCCCCTGCGAGTAGAGCCGCAACATCTCGGTGAGTGCCTGGTCCCTCGTCGACCCGCTCGCCTCCAGCCGCTGCACGGTCTGGCTCTGCCACCAGGAGCCGTTTCGGCCGAGCTTGCACCGCGCCTCGATGATGCCAAGGTACCGGTCGCTGGCGGCGGCCGACGCCCCCCACCTGGACAACCCCTCGTGAGCCAGCGGCAGCAGGTGACGCAGGATCAGCTCGTCCCAACTGACCTCGCCGAACCCCGGCCAGTAGAAGAGCGCATCGACACCATGACGTGCGCCGGCATCGAAATTCGCCTTGGCCGCGTCGAACGACATCTTCGTCCAGACCGGTCGGTCCTCGCCGGCCAGCATCTTCACCGCGCCGTAGTAGAAGGCGGCGTTGGCGAGCACGTCGACGACTGTCGGGCCGGCCGGCAGCACCCGGTTCTCCACCCGCAGGTGCGGCACTCCGTCCACCACGTCGTAGACCGGCCGATTCCAGCGGTAGACAGTCCCATTGTGCAGCCGAAGTTCCTGCAGCCGTGGGGCTTTGCCAGAAGCCAGCACTGCCTCCGGATCCTCGTCCGTGGTCTCGGGCAGCAGCGCCGGGAAGTACCTGACGTTCTCTTCGAACAGGTCGAAGATCGAGGTGATCCACCGCTCACCGAAGAAGACCGGCGGACGCACCCCCTGATTCTTGAGCTCGGGGGATCGGGTGTCAGTGGCCTGCAGGAACAGCTCTGTTCTGGTTTCGGCCCAGAGATGCTTGCCGAACAGGAACGGAGAGTTGGCTCCCAGCGCCAATTGTGGACCGGCAAGGGTCTGGGCGGCGTTCCAGGTCGCAGCGAAATCGGCCGGCGACACCTGCAGGTGCAACTGCACGGAAGTGCAGGCCGATTCCGGCGCGATGGTATCGGCGAACATCCGCAGGCTCTCCACACCGGTGATGTCCAGCTCGAGATCCTCCCGGCGGTGCGCGAAGATCGCCTCACTCAGGGCCGCGTAGCGCGGATTCGCGCTCATCCAGTCGTCGTGGAAGTGCTCTGGCCGCAGTGTCGGCAGGATCCCGATCGAGATGATCTCCGAGCCGGACTCGTTCGCCTTGGATTCGGCGTGGTTCATCGAATCGCGGAGCATCGTCTCGAGTTCGAGCATCGAGTCCCCGGAGAGCGGCCGCGGCGGCACGTTGAGTTCGATGTTGTACTGGCCGAGTTCGGTCTGGTAGGCGGGATCGGCGATGGCTGCCAACACCCTGGCGTTGGCCATGTCCGGTTGCCAGTTCCGGTCGACCAGGTTCAGCTCGATCTCCAGCCCGGTCAGCGGCCGGTCGAAGTCGAACTTGTGCTCGGCCAGCATCTTCTCGAACACGTCCAGGCACCGCCGCACCTTCGCGCGGTAGACCTGCCGCTGCTCCCGGGTGAAGGTTCCGCTGGAGATGTCATCGCCCATGGTGGTTCCTCGTGTCCTGTTGTGCCGGCTGTCTGCGTGTCCGGGTGTCGGCAGGTCACAGCCAATCACACGGGTAACGTGTCCCGCGGGCAAGACCCGGTGCGGCGCTCTGCCGGCTGCACCGCCGACCGGGTGGCCGGAGCGGCCATCGATCGAAACGGTGACGGGAACAGATGACTTCCTCCGGTTGGACACCCACGGCGTCCGGCGTGCCGTGGCCGGCTCCGGCCGACCTCGGATCCGGCCGCGGTCCTCGGTGGCTCGACCACTACCTCGCCGGTGAGCTGCAAAAACTCATCGGGATGCGCCGTGAGCTGCACGCCCACCCCGAGCTGGCGCATACCGAATCGGCCACCTCCGCGCTGATCCTGCGGTCACTGCGCGACGCCGGCATCACCGGGACCCTGCTGCCGGGCGGCACCGGGGTGGTCGCCGAGATCGGTACCGGAGATCGATTGGTCGCGCTGCGCGCCGACATCGACGCGCTTCCGCTGCGGGAGGCCTCGGGTTTGCCGTTCGCCTCCACCGTGCCGGGTGTCTGCCATGCCTGCGGTCACGACATGCACACCGCTGCATTGATCGGAGCGGCACGGGCGCTGGCCGCCGCCGACGCGTTGGCCGGTCGGGTGCGGCTGATTTTCCAGCCGGCCGAGGAAGTGATGCCAGGCGGTTCCCAGGCGGTCATCGCCGCCGGCGCTCTCGACGGTGTCGAACGGATCTTCGCCATCCACTGTGACCCGCGACTGCAGGTCGGCATGATCGGGCTTCGGGTCGGCCCGATCACCTCCACCAGCGACTTGATCGAATTGGAACTGACCGGTCCGGGCGGGCACACCGCCCGCCCGCATCTGACCGCCGACCTGATCTACGCGCTGGGGATGGTGATCACCGGGCTCCCGGGGATGCTGACCCGGCGGATGAACCCGCGATCCGTGCCGGTCATGGTGTGGGGCAATGTGCAGGCCGGGGTGGCGGCGAATGCCATCCCGGAGGCCGGGGTGCTGCGCGGCACGCTCCGGATGATGGACCGCGCCGGCTGGGATGTCGCGGAGCCGCTGGTCCGCGAACTGGTGACCGATCTGCTCAGTCCCACCAAGGTCGGATTCCGGCTGGACTACCTTCGCGGCGTACCGCCGGTGGACAACGACGCCAGGTGCACAGACATCCTGCGGGCCGCCGTCTCGGCGACCGTCGGTCAGGAGGGTGCTGCGATGGCGGAACAGTCCACCGGTGCGGAGGACTTCGCGATGTACCTCGAGCACGTCCCCGGAGCGCTGGCCCGGATTGGGGTCTGGGACGGTGTGGGACAACAGGTCGACCTGCACTCGCCGGGATTCGCCGCCGACGAGAGGGCGCTGGCCGTCGCCGTCCGGCTACTGGTGCACACCGCGCTGGAGGCCCTGGCCGCCCAGCGGCCGTGACCGATCAGTTGCACATCGACTCAGTTGCCGGTCGGCTCAGTTGCCGATGGACCTGCAGGGGCGGTGACGTAGCTCCTTGACGTACTCGGCCGGCGCGTCCGCTGCCTCCGCCGCGTCGGCGATGACGCCGAGGTAGCGGGCCGACGGCAGGCCGCCCTCGAATGCCTGCAGTGCGTAGAGCCAGGCGAGCTTGTCACCCTCGAGGGTCTGCACCATCGACCGGATCTTGGTGTAGAGACCCAGGTCGGCGCCCTCCCACGAGTCGAGCGTGCGTTCATCAGAGGATGCCATGTCGTACAGCACGACGAAGACGTTGCAGTCGGCGTCCTCGACGACCGTGGCCAGCGCGCCCTCCCAACCCAGATCCTCGCCACCGAAGGTGAGTCGCCACCGGGGAAGCCACCCGGTGCCGGCCACCGGCGAGGATGGGCAGCGCTGCAACATCTGCGCGGGGTCCATGTTGGACCCGTACGCCGCATAGAGAGCCATGGTGCGCAGCCTATCGGGCGGTCGCAGTCGATCGCCGACGATGCCGTGGGAGGGTGATGTTCGGATCAGTTGAGGCTGGTGAATCCGGCTCGGAACGACGATGCCGCCGTTTGCCCGATACGGTGACTGCGCCGGACAGGTGCCCGACGGCAGACCAGGGGTGAGGACAGATGACCAGGATCGTGATCATGGGTGGTGGGCCCGCCGGCTACGAGGCCGCACTGGTGGCCGCGCAGTACGGCGCCGAGGTCACCGTGGTGGAGACCGATGGCCCGGGTGGCGGTTGCGTCCTTTTCGACTGCGTTCCCAGCAAGACGTTCATCGCCTCCGCCGGCGCCAGGACCTCGGTGCGCGAAGCCGGTGAGCTGGGGGTGAACGTCCCGCCGCAGGAGGTCGAGGTCGATGTGCTGGCCGTGCACACCCGGGTCGCCGAGTTGGCGCTGGCCCAGTCGGCGGACATCGGTGCCCGGTTGATCGGTGAGGGAGTCGTCCTGATCAAGGGGCGCGCCGAACTGGCCGATTCCAGCCCTGGCCTGGCGGAACACCGCGTGGTGGTGACAGCGGCGGACGGCACCCAGTCGGAACTGCCGGCCGACGTCGTGCTGATTGCCACCGGTGCGTCACCCCGGCTGTTGGACACCGCGGTCCCGGACGGGGAGCGGATCCTGACCTGGCGCCAGGTGTATTCGCTGACGGAGTTCCCGGAGCACCTGATCGTCGTCGGATCCGGAGTGACGGGCGCGGAATTCGCCTCCGCGTACACCGAGATCGGAGTCAAGGTGACGCTGGTGTCCAGCCGCGACCGGGTGCTGCCCAGCGAGGATGCCGATGCCGCTGCCGTCATCGAGGACGTCTTTACCGCGCACGGCGGTGTACTGGCCAAACGGGCCCGCGCCGCATCGGTGCTGCGGGACGTTGACGAAGTCGTCGTCACCCTGACCGATGGCCGCGAGGTGCGCGGCTCGCACGCCCTGATGACGGTGGGTTCTGTCCCCAACACCGCCGGAATCGGGCTCGACAAGGTCGGAATCGATTTACCGGTAGGCGGTTTCATCCCGGTTGACCGGGTGTCGCGGACGTCGGTGTCAGGAATCTATGCCGCGGGGGACTGCACCGGGGTGCTGATGCTGGCATCGGTCGCAGCGATGCAGGGCCGGATCGCGATGTGGCATGCGCTCGGCGAGGGGGTGCCGTCGCTGCGCCTGCGGACGGTGGCGGCGAATGTGTTCACCCACCCGGAAATCGCGACGGTGGGCATCTCGCAGGCAGAGGTGGACGCCGGAAAAGTGCCGGCGAGAACCCTGATGATGCCCCTTGCGACGAATCCGCGGGCCAAGATGACGGGGATGAAGAACGGCTTCATCAAGCTGGTGATCCGCCCGGCCACCGGAATCGTGATCGGCGGGGTCGTCGTCGCCCCGTCCGCGTCCGAGTTGATCCTGCCTATCGCGCTGGCGGTCCAGAATGGCCTCACTGCAAAGGATCTCGCCTATACCCTCAGCGTCTATCCGTCGCTGTCCGGGTCAATCACCGAAATCGGCCGGCGCCTGATGCACTACGACGGCGACCTGGGCTGACGGCCCTCGTCATCCGCCAGGGTCCGCGCCGTCGCCGGGCCGTGTGGTGCGCATCCCGAACTGCCCGGCCTGCGCATACCGTTCTTCCCAAATTTCGCCCGAAATCGGAAATCTCGGCCGAACGGTATGCGCCGGGTTTTCTGGGCGCTACGGGGCGGGAGGGTCAGTCGGCGTCGTCCACCCAGTCGAATGTCTTGGTGACGGCCTTCTTCCAGGAGGCGTAGGCCTTGGCCCTGGCGCCCTCTTCCATGTTCGGCTCCCAACGCTTGTCCTCGGCCCAGTTGGTGCGGATGTCTTCCTCGGTGGCCCAGAATCCGACGGCCAGACCGGCGGCGTAGGCGGCGCCCAGCGCTGTCGTCTCGGCCACCACCGGCCGGATCACCGGCACGCCCAGGATGTCGGCCTGGAACTGCATCAAGGTCTCGTTGACCACCATCCCGCCGTCGACCTTCAGAGCGGTCAGGTCGACACCCGAATCGGCGTTCATCGCGTCCAGTACTTCCTTCGACTGGAACGCCGTCGCCTCCAGCACCGCCCTTGCGATATGGCCCTTGTTGACATAGCGGGTGAGTCCGACGATCGCGCCTCTGGCGTCGGACCGCCAGTAAGGTGCGAACAGACCGGAGAAGGCCGGCACGAAGTAGCACCCGCCGTTGTCCTCCACCGACTTGGCCAGATCCTCGATCTCGGGTGCCGAGTTGATCAGACCGAGATTGTCCCGGACCCACTGCACCAGCGAGCCCGAGACTGCGATGGACCCCTCCAGCGCGTACACGGTCGGCTGGTCGCCGATCTTGTAGCAGACCGTCGTCAGCAGACCGTTCTTGGACGGCACCTTCTCTGTCCCGGTGTTGATCAGCATGAAGTTGCCGGTGCCATAGGTGTTCTTCGCCTCACCAGGCGACAGGCAGGCCTGCCCGAAGGTGGCCGCCTGCTGGTCACCGAGGATGCCGGCAATCGGAACTCCGGCGAGCGTGCCGCGCGGCCGGACGTCTGCGTAGACCTGCGAGGAGGATTTGATCTCCGGCAGCATCGACATCGGGATGCCCATGTCTGCGGCGATGGAGGGATCCCAGGTGAGGGTGTCCAGGTCCATCAGCAGCGTGCGGGATGCGTTGGTCGGGTCGGTGATGTGGATGCCCTGCTCGACACCACCGGTCATGTTCCAGACGACCCAGGTGTCCATGTTGCCGAACAGCAGATCTCCTGCCTCGGCCTTTTCCCGTGCACCCTCGACATTGTCGAGGATCCAGCGGACCTTCGGGCCGGAGAAGTAGGTGGCCAGCGGCAGGCCCACCTTTTCCTTGTACCGCTCGGCCCCACCGCCCAGCGCACCCAGCTGCTGACAGATGGCATCAGTGCGGGTGTCCTGCCAGACGATGGCGTTGTAGACCGGCAGGCCGGTGGTCTTGTCCCAGACCATCGCGGTCTCGCGCTGATTGGTGATGCCGACGGCGGCGATGTCGGCCGGGGTTAGATCGGCGTGGGCCAGCGCGCCGGCCGTCACCGAGCGGACGTTCTCCCAGATCTCCATCGGGTCGTGTTCCACCCAGCCGGCTTTCGGGAAGATCTGCTCGTGTTCCTTCTGGTCGACGGCCACCACCCGGCCCTCGTGGTTGAAGATCATGCAGCGGCTGGACGTGGTGCCCTGGTCGATCGCTGCTATGAACTGCTCGCTCATCTTTGGTAGTCCCTTTCATCACTGGCGACATTGGAGTGAAGTTTGTTTCCAGCCGGCCGGCCGCAAACAGGTAGAAATCAACTGGCGGGATCCGAGATCAACTCGGATTGAACACGCTCATCACATTCTTGATGTCTGCCGCCTTGAAAAGGAGGGTGGCCAGGACGGCGCCGACGATCGGTGCGACGACCGGAATCCACGAATATGACCAGTCCGAGCTGCCTTTGCCCTTGATGGGTAGAAGGGCGTGAGCGATGCGTGGGCCGAGGTCACGAGCGGGGTTGATCGCGTAACCGGTCGGGCCACCGAGCGAGGCACCGATGCCGACCACGACCAACGCGACGCCCAGCGGGCCGATGGCTGCTGGAGTGCCGCCGGACACGAGGATCCAGAAGATCAGCACAAAAGTGGCGATGATTTCTGTGATGATGTTCCAGGTGGTGCTTCGGATGGCCGGGCCGGTCGAGAAGACGCCCAGCTTCTTGCCGGGATCTTCTTCCGCGTCGAAGTGCTGGCGGAATGAAAGCCAACACAGCACCGCACCGAGGAACGCTCCGACGAGTTCGCCGATGAAATAGATGACAGCCTGTTTGCCGTCGATGTTCCCGATCATCCACTGGGAGACGGTAACCGCCGGATTGAGATGCGCTCCGGTCGGAAAGGCGACGTACACACCCACGAAAACGCCGAGGCCCCAACCGAAGTTGATCAGCAGCCACCCGCCGTTCTCGCCTTTGCTGCCCTTGAGAATGGCGGTGGCGACCACGCCACAACCGAGCAGGAGCAGCATTGCTGTGCCTACGGTCTCGTAGAAGAATATCTGGCTCAGAGTGGGAGTCGGCTTGGTGGCCGCCGCCGCGATAAAACTGACAGTGCTCAAGTGAGTCCTCCATTGGACTACGCCGGCTGCGTCGCCGGCAACGAGTGTGCCTAGATCTCCGGGACAGGGTCACCGGACAATGTGAATGCCTGGGGGTGTGGTTGAGCCAGCAGACTCCCGACTCCGGCTATCTCGGTGGCCCCCGATCTCCCGGTGTGTGCGGGTCGGTCATCTCCGGTTACAGGCCCTGGTCCGCTTTGCCCTGGCCGGCCGGGGCACCGTCGACGCCGCCACGTTCGCCTGGACTCTCGGCACCCACCCTGACCTCGGGTGCACCCATCCGGGCTGCGTCGGCGGTCCGGTCGTCGGGCATCTGTTGGGACTCGATTTCGGCCTTGACCCTGGCCCGGTAGTGCTCGACCTCATTCGCGACGGTGGCCTCGTCCCAGCCGAGCAGGGGGGCGACCAGGTCGGCGACCTCGGCGGCTGCCGCGTCGCCGCGATCCCAGGTGTCGACCGAGATCCTGGTACGGCGAGCCAGAATGTCATCCAGGTGAAGTGCGCCCTCGTGCGAAACTGCGTAGACGGCTTCGACTTTGAGGTATTTCGGTGCGCTGGCCAGCGGCTCGCCGAGTTCCGGACGGTCACTGATCAGCGCGACGATCTCCCGGATGAGGCTGCCGTACCTGCTGAGCAGATGCTTGACCCGCGGCTCGTCGAGATCGACCTCGGCGGCGAGCTTGCCCTGGTTGTTGGCCAGCGCCTGGTAACCGTCTGCGCCGATCAACGGGACCTTTTCGGTGATCGACTTGCCGATCTTGCCGGGTAGCTGCTCGACTGCTTTGTCGACGGCGTCCTTGGCCATCACCCGGTAGGTGGTGTATTTGCCGCCGGCGACGATCACCAGTCCGGGAACCGGGGAGACCACAGCATGCTCCCTGGACAGTTTGCTGGTCTGGTCCGATTCGCCGGCCAGCAGCGGCCGGAGCCCGGCGTAGACGCCGACGACGTCGTCGCGGGTCAGCGGCTTTTCCAGCAGCCGGTTGGCGTGTTCGAGGATGTAGTCGATGTCCGACCGGCTGGCCGCCGGGTGGGCCAGGTCGAGATCCCATGGGGTGTCTGTGGTTCCGATAACCCAGAAGTCGTCGCTCCATGGGCACGGAATGATGAACAGCAGACTCTTCTCGGTTTCGGTGATCAGCCCGGTGTCCGAATCGATCCGGTCCCGCGGGATGATGATGTGCACACCCTTGGACGCGGTCACCCGAAACTGCCCCTTGCCGCCGATCATGTGCTGGATCTCGTCGGTCCATACCCCAGCGGCATTCACCGTTGTCTTGGCCCTGATCTCGATGTCGCGCCCGGTCTCCAGATCCTTGGCGACCGCGCCGACGACTCGATCCCCGTCTCGCAGGAAAGAGGTCACCCGTGCGCTGGTCACCACCAGCGCGTCGTAGGAGGCTGCCGTCCGGGAGATCATCATGGTATGGCGGGCATCGTCGAGCTGCCCCTCGTAGAACATGATGCCGCCCTTGATGCCGCCGATCTTGCCGGCCCGGAACGACTTCAACGTCGCCGCCTTGGACAGATGCCGAAGGTGACTTGGCACTCCCCGCCCGGCTCCGAGAATGTCGTAGACACCGACCCCGGTGCCGACGTACGCACGGTCCCAGGCCGCGCGCTCCAGCGGGTAGATGAATTTGACCGGACGGGCCAAATGCGGACATAGCGTCTGCAGGATCAGCTTCCGCTCGCGGAGAGCTTCGAACACCAGGGAGAAGTTCAGTTGCTTGAGATAGCGGAGGCCACCGTGGACCAGTTTCGACGATCGGCTGGAGGTACCGGAGGCCAGATCCCTGGCCTCGACAAGAGCCACCTTCAACCCGCGACTCGCGGCGTCAAGCGCCGCGCCGGCACCGACCACGCCGCCGCCGATCACCAGCACATCGAACTGGGTCTGCGCCATCTGACGTAATGCTTCTTCCCGATTCTCCGGGCTCAGAGCGGTGGAAATGAAACTCATCGGATACTCCTCGAGTGGCTGATCTTGTCGCGGTGTTCGGGGCTACCCGATCGCAGCGCCGCTTGCCTGGTCGGGTAGGTTGATCGGCTCCGTCGGCTGGACGGCTCTGCGTCGGCCCGACGCTGACGGAAATGAAGCTACCCAGAAGTCGGATCACCTTACAACCGTCCCCGTTCGGCATTACCGAACGCCCGTGATTCGGCCATGCCGAACGGTGTGAGCTGGGGCGCGTACGCTGACCCGGGTGTCGGCAACGGTGCAGTCAGTGGAACGTGCGGCGGCCATGCTGCGTCTGCTCGCCGACGAGAACGAGCCGGTCGGTCTTGCTCAGATCGCGGCTGCCCTCGGCCTGGCCAAGGGCACAGCGCACGGGTTGCTACGGACGCTGCAGGACGTCGGATTCATCGAGCAGACCTATCCGACCGGGCCGTACCGGGTCACCCCGGAGGTTTTCCGGCTCGGTTGGGCCAGGCTCGATGTGAACGAACTGCGCTCCAAGGCACTGAACTGGACAGATGCGCTGGCGGCCAGGACCGGTGAGTCGGCCAGGGTGGCGGCGTTCCAGTCCGGCGAGGCCGTCATCGCCCATCACGTTTTCCGCGCCGATCGGTCGGACCAGGTACTGCTGACCGGGACCTCCCTCCCGCTGCATGCCGACGCGCTGGGCAAGGTGCTGCTGGCTTTCGACCCGGCTGCCGCACGCAGCATCGTCGGTAAGGACCTGCCGAGCTACACGTTCCGGACGGTCACCGACCGGACCGCACTGCAGCGGGACCTGGCCTCGATCAGGGATCAGGGCTGGGCGGCCTCGGTAGAGGAATCGGGCGCTGGCGTCGCGGCGATCGCGGCGCCGATTCGCGACGGCGGGGGTTACGTGGTGGCAGCGGTCGGCATAGCGGGGGAGACCACTCGGATGTGTGACGAAAGGTCAAAGCCTCGAACGGCATTGATCTCGCAGGTGATCCGGGCCGCGCGGTCGATATCCGGCGAACTCGGGCACGGGCGGGACGGGTGACCGCCCGATTTGTCGCTGCGCTCGACCAGGGCACCACCTCGACCCGATGCATGCTGTTCGACCACCACGGCACCATGGTGGCGGTGTCCCAGCGCGAGCATCACCAGCACTATCCCAGACCGGGTTGGGTGGAGCACGACGCCGCCGAGATCTGGTCGATCGTCCGGCAGGTCGTTCCGCAGGCGCTGGCCGGCGCCGGCGCCGGACCCGGCCAGGTGGTGGGGCTCGGGATCACCAACCAGCGCGAGACGACCGTCGTGTGGAGCCGGATCACCGGGCGGCCCGTTAGCCGGTCGATCGTCTGGCAGGACACCAGGACGACCGACCTGCTCGCCGATATCTCCCGGGACATCGACCCGGCCGAAATCACGCTGCGAACGGGGTTGCCGCTGACCAACTACTTCTCCGCTCCGAAATTGCGGTGGATTCTGGACAGCGACCCCGGCGTCCGGGCCAGAGCCGAGCGAGGTGAATTGCTGTTCGGCACGATGGATTCCTGGATCATCTGGAACCTGACCGGTGGGATCGAAGGTGGAGTCCACGTCACCGACCCCACAAATGCCAGCCGGACCATGCTGATGAATTTGGAGACTCTGGATTGGGATCCGCTGCTGCTGAAGGCGCTGCGAATTCCGCCGAGCATGTTGCCGGAGATCAGGCCGACAATCGGGGTGGTCGGCCACACCAGGTCGCTGGTCCCGGGAATTGCGATCGGAGCGATGATCGGAGATCAGCAGGCTTCATTGTTCGGCCAGACCGCATTCGACCGGGGTGAGGCGAAATGTACTTTCGGCACCGGCAGTTTTCTGCTGCTCAACACCGGGCCGGATATCGTCCGATCCAGTCATGGGTTGATCACCACGGTGGCGCACAAGATCGATGACGAGCCCCCGGCCTACGCTTTGGAAGGTTCGGTCGCGGTTGCCGGAGGTCTGGTCCAGTGGTGTCGGGACAGTCTGGGATTGATCCGAACACCGTCCGAGATCGAGACCCTGGCGTCAACGGTGGAGGACAACGGCGGTTGTTACGTCGTCCCGGCCTTTTCGGGTCTGTTCGCGCCCTATTGGAACCCGTCTGCTCAGGGCATCCTGGTCGGCCTCACCGCTTTCGTTACCAAGGCGCACATCGCCAGGGCGGTGCTGGAGGCGACCGCTTGGCAGACCCGCGACGTGATGGACGCGATGAATGCCGACGCCGGCATTCCGGCGCAGAGCCTGGCCGTCGACGGTGGCATGACCACCGACAACCTGCTGATGCAGATGGTGGCCGACGTGCTCGACATCCCGGTGGTGCGGCCCATGATGGCCGAGACCGTGGCCCTTGGTGCGGCCTACGCCGCCGGTTTGGCCGTCGGTTATTGGCCCGACAAACTGGTCCTGCGTCGGAACTGGCAGCGCGCGGCCGAATGGCGGCCGAAGATCGACCCGGATCGCCGGGACGCCGAGCTGGCGCGCTGGCGTCTTGCGGTCTCGCTGGCCGTCGCGTGGGGGCAGCGCCCTTCGGCTGACCGGCCCTCTTTGCCGGTCGCCTGACGGCGACAAGTGCGAGACGACAAGTGGATCGACCACGCGCGAAGTGCTCCCGGTGGTACATGATCACTCTCACGAGCGGTGTGAGACGACAAGACGTCCCGGGTTGGGGGTGCGATGGCGATGATGCGAAGGCGACCGCCGCCGCCGCTGATGCGGGTCGGCCTACTGGTGACCTCGGCGGTGCTGCTGATCGCTTCGGCACTGTGGGCCGGGTCTGTCGGCCCGTGGATCGCCCGTCCGCAGGGCGCCCGCCCGCCAACCCAGCGGCCCACCTCGATCTACCTCACCAACCTGCCGACCCTGCCCGCCATCACACCTTCAGCACCACCGGCGACTGCTGGGTCGTCCTGGAACCCAAGTATCGTGCTGTACGCACTGGGCGCCGTGCTGCTGGTGGCTCTGCTGCTGATCGCCGCCGCGATGATCAGGACCGGTGGCGGCCCACCGCCCACCGGCCGCCCGAGCCCGGAACCGGATCCCGTGACGCCCACCGGTCCGATGCCTGATCAGGACCGGCCATTCGACGCACGCGAAGCCGCCGACTACGTGATCGCCCGCTGGGACGAGCTGGAGCACCAGGCGGCGGCCAGAGGTGCCGGCCGACGACGCGAGCAGACGCCGACCGAATTCATCCGGGTGCTGGGATTGATCTACCCGCTGGACGACTCAGCGGCCGCGGAACTGCTCGGGCTGTACCAGCGCGCAAGATTCGACCACGTCCGGCTGCTGCCCGACACCGCGGTGCGGGCCAGAGTCTGCGCCGACACGGTGGTCGCAGTGGTCACGTCGTCCCCGGTGGCTCGGTGAACTGGCCTGCCGGTTCGCAGGTCGGTCAGGGGCGCCCGCGGCCGACGCCGCGGCTGGTCCACCTCTGGATCGCCCTGGGTGTCGGCGCCGTCTTCGGTAGCGCCCTGTTCGTCGTGCTGGCGCCGCTTGCACGGGCGATCGGACTCGGGGTGGTGATGGCAGCTGTCTCCTTCGTGCTGCTACGGGCGATGGAGGTCGGGACGGTGGAATGGCCTGCCCCGCCCCCCGACCCGGCCCGCCGGGTCGACCGGGCCCAGCGCTGGCGGCTCAACGGATTCGACGCGATGGTCGACAAGTCGCCCGGCTTCAGTTCACACCTGCGGTCGCGACTGCGGGTGCTGGCGTCGGCCATCCTGGCCCGGCGGGAACTTGTGCCGGGGACACCGGGAGCTGTGCTGCTGCTGGGCCAGGGCACCCACGATCTGCTGTTCCCGGATCTGTCCAAGCCACTCGAACGCGACCCCGGCCGAAGTGCTCCGGATGATCCGTCCGCAGCCGAGTTGTCGGCGATGACGGACCGGCTGATAGAGCTCAGCGCCACACCGACGAAAGGCCCGAGATGACCGCGCCGCACGCCAGCCTGACCAAGGATCCGGATCCGATTGCCTCGCCGGCCGAGATCGCCAGTACGGCAGGACGTCTCGCGGAGTCGGTCGGGACTGCGGTGGTCGGCAACGGCTACCCCCTCAGATTGGCGCTGGCCGCCATTCTGGCTGGTGGCCACGTCCTGTTCGAGGACAACCCCGGCCTGGGCAAGACGCTGCTGGCACGCAGCCTGGCCGGCGCGCTCGGCCTGGGATTCCGGCGCCTGCAGTTCACCCCCGACCTGCTGCCCTCCGACATCACCGGCTCCTACCTCTACCACCCCGGCAAGGCGGAGTTCCGTTTCCAGCCGGGTCCGGTGTTCGCCGGTTTGCTCCTGGCCGACGAAATCAACCGCACCCCACCCAAGACCCAGTCCGCGCTGCTGGAGGCGATGCAGGAGGGACAGGTCAGCGTGGAGGGCAACACCCACCTGCTGCCCCGCCCCTTCCACGTCATCGCCACTGCCAACCAGATCGAGTACGAGGGCACCTACGCGCTACCGGAGGCCCAACTGGACCGATTCCTGATCCGGACCCGCTTGGGCTACCCGCCTCCCCAGGCCGAGGCCGAGATGCTGCGGCGCCGAATTGCCAGGGCCGCCGGCGACCAGCCGGTGCCGCAGGTGACCGATCCGGCAGCCCTGCTGCGCCTGCAGGCGGGTGTCGAACGGGTCGAGGCCGATGGCGACATCATCGGTTACTGCGTCGATCTGGCCACGGCCAGCCGTCGGCACAGCTCGGTCGAGGCGGGCGTCTCGCCGCGCGGCACCCAGGCGCTGCTGTTGCTGGCCAGGGCCTGGGCGGTCCTGGACGGCCGTGGTTTCGTGCTACCGGAGGATGTCAAGGCCGTCGCGGTGGCCGGTCTTGGTCATCGGCTGGTACTGACCCTGCGGGCGAACGCCGAATCGGTGTCCGGCGAGGATGTGGTGCGTCAGCTGCTGGCCACGGTCCCGACGCCGCCGACCCTGCGTGCCGTTGCCCGTTGACGGCGCCTGGAGTGGGTCACGGCTGGCGACCGACAGCAGCGCTGTACCGCGCACTCGGGTTCGCCACCCTGGCCATCGGGGTCGGGATCGTGCTCGGTCGTCCGGATGTCGCCATACTGGGCAGCCCGGTGGCGCTGGGGCTGGTGCTCGCGCTGTCGGTGCGTCAGCCAGGCGGCCCTGACCTGCCGGCGGCTGTGGCCCGCGCTGTCGGCGACGTCTACGGTGACCGGCCGACGAAGGTCGCCGTCGACGTGTTCGGACTCGACGGCGTGCAGGTGGTCTCCGTCAGGACCCCCGACGCGGCAGGCGACGCAGGCGGGGGCGTCACCTCGATCGCCGGTGGCATCGATGCCACCCTGACCGTGTGGACCAAGGCCGCGCCGTGGGGCGCGATGCTGCTGGCCAGACCTGACCTGCTGGCCGCCAGTTCCGATGCCTTGTTCATGGTGGGCCCGTCTTCGGGGCAGGAGCTCCAGGTCAGCGTGCCCCCATCGGTCGAGAAGGTCGGTGGTTTCGAGCTGCCGCCGATCCTTGGCGGCTGGGCAGGGGAGCACCGCAGCCGCCGGCCCGGACAGGGCGGTGACCTGATCGACCTACGGGAATTCGCCCCGGGCGACCGGCTGCGCAGCATCCATTGGCGGGCCTATGCCCGCCACCAGAAGCTTTTCGTCCGACGCACGCAGAGTGATGCCGATACGGAGTTCGCGCTGTGCCTGGACACCCGGCACGAGATCCTGCCGAAGACGCGCGAGGCGATGACCGACTGGCAGCGCAATCGCGCCAGGGCGGCGCGTACGGGGAGAGGTCTGCAGCGGTTCTTCGCCGGACTGATCCGGGTGGCCCGCCCGACCGACGGGCCGGATGACTCGGTGCCACGGTCGAGCATCGATCTGACCGTGGCCGCCGCCGCCGCGGTGACCGCCGCGCAACTCCGCGCCGGCGACCGGGTGGGTGTCCTCGACCTGTCAGCGGTGCGCCGGCACGTCCGGATGGGCAGTGGATCCCGGCATCTGCAGCGGGTGCGGTACCAGCTGGCACTGGTGCGGGCGTCCGGGTTGCGGTGGATGCCCACACCGGAGCTGTGGGGACTGCCGTCATCGGCGGTGGTGGTGCTGTTCTCGCCGATGATCGACGACGTCGCGATGCAGGCCGGTCTGGACGTCGCCGGTCGTGGCCACGAGGTGATCGTGGTGGACGTCCTGCCGGTCGGCGGACTGCTCGCCGCCGCCGACCGTGATCCGCATCCGCAAGCGACCAAAGAAATCCAGCTTCTGCTGGCGGAGCGGGAGGTCCGGCTGAACCGGTTGCGCGCCAACGGGATTCCGGTCCTTGCCTGGGACGGCGGCCAGATCGCCGGCGACCTGGCCGCGGCGATGCGGCTGCGCGGGCGCAGACGATGACGGCCGCTCGCGGCATCGAGGTGCTGCCGGGTGGCGGCGGTTGGCTGCGGATAATGCTGGGTGTCACCGGCCTGCTGACCATGCTGGAGCTCTGGGTTCCGGACCAGCGCGGTGCTCCGGTCGTCCTGCAGCTGGTGCTGATGGGTGGGGTCTGGCTGTGGCTGGTGATGCGGCCGGGGTCGGCGGCGGCCGCGGTGCTGCTGTTCGGTGCGCTCTGCCTGCGGGTGGGGCTCGGCCACCCACAATTGGACGGCTCGCTGATCGCGCTGGTGTTACTGCTCCCGCTGGTCCATCAGCTGTCGGCGCTGTCTGCGGTGGTCCCGCTGCGGGCGAACGTCCATCTCCGCGCCCTGCTGGCGACGATCGCCCGCTACCTCGGCGCGGTGCTGGCGACGGTGGCGGGGCTGATCACCAGCCGGCTGCTCGGCTGGTGGTGATGTCGACTGACACTTCGTTCAGTCACGACCTTCCTCGCGATCGGGAGTAGAGCCCTCCATCGGGCAGCAGCGCTCAGCTGGCCGACTGCAGCACACTCGCGCCGCCCAACTCGGCGCGCGCGGTGCGCTGGGCCCGCCGCCGAAGACGCAGACCGGCCATGACGAGCACCGCTGCGGCGAAGGCAGCCGGCCAACCGGCGGCGAACCAGGCGAACAGCACGACTGCGACTGCCTGAACAGCCATCGCAGCGTGCAAAGAGAACGACGCCCGGTCGGCGAGCGCGCGGTGCAGCGCCAGCAACTGGGCCGGTTGCCGGACTCGCGCAGTCAGGGTGATGGCGAGGCCGCGCACGAACCCGAACAGCAGCCCCGCGGCAAGTGCCCGGGCAGGCGATCCGCTGAGCGCGCCGAGGACCGGGGTCAGGTAGACCGCGGCCGTCATCACGTAGGTCGCCAGACCCGCTCCGATCTGCGCACCGAATCCGGATGCGTACACCCATCGGCGATATCCGCTGAGCCACCGCTCGTTCACCTGCCGGGGAATGAGCGGCAGGGTAAACCTTGATACCCCGGAATCACTCGCCAAGGTGACAGCACAGCAGAGCGCGGCGAGCGCGGCGGCAATCGCCGGGGGCACCACAAGGAGCGAAACAAGCGCCGCCGCCAGCGCGCCGACCGCTCCCAGCGCCGCGCCGCCGGCAACCGCACCGATGACGAACCAGCCGGCGGTCAGCCAGTAACGATGCCCGCGGGCCCGCTCCGACATCGGATTGATCGCCGAAATCATCGACAGCCCGCACGGCGACCAGATGCCGCGGAGCGCGGCCACTATCACGGTCACCATGACCAGCGCGAATACCAGCGGCCCCTGGTAGGAGTTGAGCGCGGACGTCATGCCGGGACTACCACCCAGGCGTGACCGATGACCGGATTCGGCCCCGCCGGAGCGATATTCTTGCCGTAGATCAGGAATTGATGGCGGCCGGGCGTCGTCGGGACGGAAATGCGGTATCCGTGCGTGCCGCTGACTCTGTACACCCGATCCACGTCGGCTCGGGCAACGTTGGTCGGGTACCAGGCAAGAGTGACGCCGTCCCGCCACACAGCCACCGGGATGGAGGTACCGGGCTGGTCCGGATCGAAGGCCCATCCCGTCAGCACGACGGTGCGGCCAACCGCGACCGCCGTGTCCAGCACCCCGACCGGCCCCGTGCCCGAAACCTTCGTAGTTGCACTGCCGATCAACCGGTTGGCGTTCCCGCCGCCCACGTTGATGCCGTAGACGTCGACCTTGTGGCTGCCGATCGCGGCCTTGATGGTGATGTCGAAGCCGTGGTTGCCGCTGACGTGCATCGCGCGATTCACATCCGCCCGCGGGACGCCGGTCGGGAACCGGTTGACCCCGATGCCGTCGAGATAGACGGAGACCTTGATCGCCGTCGCCGGCTGATCGCGGTCCAGAGCCCAACCACGCAGGCGGAGCCGACCGCCAGGCAACGAGATCGAGGAATCCAGGTAGCCGAACGGCAGATTCGGAGCCGCCACTGCGACTACGCAGGAACCGATCTGGGCTCGTCCGGCGCCGCCGGCGATGCTGGTCGCGTAGATGGCTACGGTGTGACGCCCCGGACCGGCAGCAAACTGGACGTCGAACCCGTGGTTGCCGGTGATCCGGTATGCGCGGTTGACATCGGGCCGCGGTACCGCGGTGACCGCCGAACTGACGACGGCGCCATCCAGCTGGACCGTGATCTGGACTGCCGTTACCGGCTGATCCGGATCGAAGGACCAGCCACGCACCCGGATTGCCTGACCGACCGCGACTGCCGAATCGAAGAACCCGCGCGGCAGCACACCAACGCAGGGCGCGGTGTGGGTCGCGGTCGCGTTGTCGGTCGCGCTGGAACTCGTGCAGACACCGCCGAACTGCTGCCAGGGTGGTGTGCACGAGATGATTCGGCAGACCACCGGGCCGGTCTGGCTGTAGGGGATGCTCAGATTGCACTGGCCGTAACGGAATTGATTGCAGGCCACCCGGCGCGAGTCACAGGTCCCGGAGGCGCAATGACACTGCCAGCCACTATTGGCATATGCATTGCAGTCGATGTAGTAGCGGGCCGAGCCACCGCAGAACGATGAATTGTCGGCCTTCCACCAACCGCCGATGAAGGAGTTGGGTGGGCAGCTGTTGATGCCACCGTTGATGGTGCAGCAGAAGACCGAATAACCGTCCGCGCATTGCGAGGCCGAGCCGCAGACAGCGGCGTAGGCGCCCGCGGACCTGACGAGAAATCCCCACGGGTTGACTGCGAGTGCCGCGCCGGCGAGTGCGGCGCCGGCGAGGAATCCGCGGCGCGACCGTTCGGCTCCCCTGCGCCTGCTGATCTTGTTGACCAGCCGCTCGGAGATGGCCATACTCATGCCGCGTCCACCTTCAGCTGGTCCAGCACGGTTGACCCTCTTCGTCATGGCCGCCATGTTCGTCCGGGATCCGAGTACCACGTACAGACACAACGGCCGCCCACCCTCGGTGAAGAAGTACTGGGCGCCGGCCTGTCCGGGAATGATCCTTTGCAGGCCATTGGGATTGAACCTCGCCGGCTCGACGCGCGGGCGCCCGTCGCTTCGGAACAGCTCAGATCCAAGACATTCCGGGCCGAATTGCAGCAGTGCGATGAAAGTATCTGTGCTGCGCATGATCTCGACGGCGCCCGAGCCGTAGTCGCCCCTGCTGGCAGGCAGGGCGAAATCGGCGAGATGCACGACCGGCAACGTCTGGTCCCCCAGCCATCCCGTCACGCCGGCTCCGGCGACCTGTGCCTGCGGCGTGTTGGCGGTCGCCGGCGGGAGGCGCCGGTAGATTCGTCCCTCCCACCCGGCCGGCGGGGTCACCGAAAAGCCATGACCATTCAGTCTCGGCGACTGCGGGACCGTCATTGGGTGATCTCGGGTCCGTAGCCCGGAAACCCGATCAGCTCAGCCTGGCGCGTCGGCTCCCCGGCCGACGGGTACAGGCTGGGATCGCCGGGTCCGATTCCTGCAGCCAGCAGCGCCCGATCGACATCCACCTCGCGTTCGGTGTCCGCCCGCGGCTTGCGCAGCCGCTGTCCGGTGCCGGCCAGCAGAGAGTCGCCCAATGCCTGGTGCACGAGACCGGACAGTTGCGTCAGCGACGTTCCCGACCCTTCACCGCTGACCATTCCTGACGTACCGCTGACTACCACCACATACGGCGACCCAGGTACGCCGTAGTCCTCCCATGCCCGGCTGGACATCACGAGATCCACTCCGGGAGGACACATTTCCGCCAGCAGAGAGGTGCTCTCCACCTCGGGGTCCTTGGTGACGACGATGACCCGCCCGTCAGGGGCCACGGACAGTTCCCGGCGTTGGGCGAAATCCTCCCAGAATCCGGTGCACCCGGAACAGCCGGAGGACAGGAACACCAGCACCGTGTCGACGCCGGTTCCGACTGTGCGGATCGAGATGATCTCGCCGGTCAGCCCGACACCCATGAGGTCGTGGCCCGGACCCCACTCCGGTTGGTCGGCGCCGGCGGGTCGGTTGGCAGTTCGCGCCGCCGTGGCCACCCGGGGCGGCGTCACACCGGCTGCGGTGCGGAATGGCGGCGCCGACTCCGCCGCCCCACCGTCCAGCTGGTGCAGGCGCTGCAAAACGGTTGCGTAGGAACGCAACAGACCGGCGACCAGAATGCAGAGCACGACCAGAATCGCAGATTCCACGACCGTCACCACGATCATCGGATCGTCACCACCTTCGCGTCGATGCCGAGAAGAGTTGGCAGAGCAGTCATCAGGAGATATCCCAACCAGGCCAGCAGAACGATTCCGACCAGCAGGACGACGCCGAGCGCACCGGCGTCCGCCACGGCCGTGATCAACGAGTTCGGCGGCCAGATCAGCGACGCACCGGCCACCAGGCACGCCATCGCGTTGACGCCGACGTGCCAATTGGTCGCGGGCTCGCCGGAGGTACCGAAACACCCGCAGTCTCGGCCGGGTGAATACCGGACCAGGCGCCAGGACACCACCAGCAGCAGCAGGTAGGCCGCGCCAAGGCAGGCCGCCGCGAGCCGTCCGCCGACGAATACGACCAGGAGGGAAATCGCGATCTCGGCAACACCGATCACGCGAACGAGCAGGGTCGACGAAAGGGCCTGCACCCCCGGCAGACCGGTGTGAGAAAGCGCCTGTCGAGCCGCTGACGGCGCGACGACTTTCATCACCCCAGCGAGTCCGAGAAGGAGGGCGAAGGCACCGAGCAGTCCGACCGACAACTGACCTCCCAAGGGGAAGAACAACACTGGTGAAGCTACCCGGTGCTGTTGCTGCGGGCCGACATCTGCAGGCGTGTCGCCCGCCGGGTTCGGGCCGGCGGTGATCGGTCGCCCTGGCCCCACCCGAGGTGTGGCGGGGGGCCGCCGGGGAATGAAGGACAACAATTCAGCAGCCGATAAAACCGGATCCATATCACCTGGCGAAGCTTCCCGCCGCGCGCGGCCACCAAAATTGGACAAGAGAGTGGCTTCTGCTCCGCGACCGGCTCGGTGTCGTACGCTGGCCGGGTGGGGGTAGGCCGGGATGGGCCTGACGGGAGGGATGCGTCCGTGCGATCTATCAGTGGCGCAAGGTATGCCGCAACGTTTGGAATGTTGCTGGGGCTGACCCTTGGTGCATGTGCTGCCCCGGCCGCTGGAGGGTCGCGTTCGACCTCGGTCGGCAATTCACCGGCGGCAGGTTCGACCTCGGTCGGTTCGCCGGCGCCGGCCGTCGTTGCGTCGGTCACTGGATCCAATCATGTTGTGCCGACCGCGCCGGGTCTGACCGCTTCGCCGGTGACGTCAGGTGCCGGTGTGGTGGCGACGCCGCTGCCGGACTGCAAACCAGCCGTCCTGCATTCATTGAGGCCCGGCAAGCTCTCCTTCACGACCAGTGAGAAGGCAGTCGCCCCTTGGTTTGTCGGTGACAATCCGGCGGCAGGGACAGGATACGAATCGGCGGTGGCTGCCGCAGTGGCAACCGAACTCGGCTACCCGGCCGGCGACGTGCTGTGGACCAGGTCCGATCTCACGAAGGTCGTCGCGGGCCAGGGCAGTGGGTTCGACGTGGCCGTCGGCGAGTTCGCCACACCCCAGCAGACGGGGGGATCGGTGGACTACTCAACCGGCTACTTCGCCATCTCGCAGTCGGTCGTTGCCAGGACGGGGGCGCCGGCCGCCGCGGTCAACCGTCTCGCCGGATTAAAGGCCCTTCGGCTCGGATCAGTGTCGGGGACAGCGGGATTGCCCTCCGGCGGCGGGTTGGCCGCAGCGCGCACGCCGACCGCGTATCGGACGGCGGCGGCCGGCCTGGCCGCTCTGCGCTCCGGCGTTGTCGACGCGGTGGTGCTGCCCACCCCGGTGGCACTGGCCGCCGGTTCGTCGGTCACGATCATCGGGCAACTCAATGATCCCACCGAGCAGCCGCCGCAGTTCGGGATGATCCTGCCCAGGCATTCACCGCTGACAGCCTGCGTGTCGGCCGCGATCGACCAACTCAGGATCACCGGAACGCTGGCGACGTTGCTCAAGACCTGGGTGCCGTCGGCCGCGAAACCCCTGAGTTGACAGGCCTGGGCCGACAACCAGTCAGCTGACAAACGATCACTTCAGGTGGGCGAACAGGCCTCCGGCTCCGGCCCGATCGACAGTCAGTTGGGTGACCGCAACCGTAGGCTGCGGGCCGCCGTACGGCGCCCACGACGCCACACGGAACGGGTGTCCGGCGGCAACCCGGTAGACCCGCCCGCCGGGCATGCCGGTCAGGAAGGTGCCGACCGCCGGATAGAACAGCAGGTGAGCCCACACCCCAGGCTGACCGCCGTGACTGAGTGCGGCCGCGTCGACCTGCACGTTCGGTGTGGGCCCACCCAGCGGCGCAAAGCTGGAGACATAGACCGGGGCGCCACCGGCCATTCGGTAGATGGCTGTCCCGCCGGTCACCGAGAGGTACGTTCCGTTGACGGGTCTGGCGTTCAGATGCGCCCACGGACCCGGCTGACCGGCCTGGATGATCGCCTTGGCGTCGACGGCCTGCGTCGGCTGGCTACCGCCGAAGACACTCCAGGTGGAAACGTAGACAGGGGCGCCGCCGGCGATCCGGAACACCGTGCCGGAACCGGTACTGCGAATGAAGGTCCCGTCCGGTATCAGCCTGCGCAGGTGGCTGTAGAAACCGGGCTGGCCCGCCCTGCTGATCGCCATCGCATCGACCACCGTATTGGCCCGGCTGCCGGGGAAGTTCGCAAAACTGGACACATACGTCGGCGTGCCCGAAACCACCCGGAACACCTGCCCGGTGGAGGTCGCCGTCAGGTAGGTGCCGTCCATGGGGCGGTAGGCCAGGTGCGACCAGACACCGGGCAGTCCCGCGTTGGTGATGGCGGCATTGTCGACCTGGGTCATCGGTTTCGGGCCACCGAATCCGGCCCAGCTGCTCACGTAGACCGGCGCGCCGCCGGCGATGCGGTAGACGGCGCCGGTCCCGGTCGCCAGCAGAAAGGTGCCGTCCACCGGCATTGACCGCAACGCCGTGAACTGCGCCGCGGTGATGACTTTCAGCGTCCTCACCGCTGCGGAGCCACCGAAGGCGGCAAAGCTGCTGACGTAGATCGGTGCGCCGCCGGCGATGCGGTAGACGGCCGGTGCACCCCGGACGGTGACGAAGGTCCCGTTCGGCGGCGCCGCGGCAACGGCCGCCCTGGCCGCCGAGATCGTTCGGGCGGCGAAAGAGCTGGTTGCCCGCGCCGGGTCCGGATATGAGTCGCTGTTCTGCAGGATGGCCACCACATACCGATCGGTGAAACCGACCGAGTTGATGACGCTGCTCTGCGGGGACCAGAACTCGTCGTCACCCCAACCCTGTTTCGAGCCGTGCACGCCGGCAAGCGAGTTCATCCCGAACGCCTGATTGAAACCGTCCGAACCGACCGCGGCAACCTGGGCCATCACCGGCTTCAGCCAGGGCCCGACCTGCGGATCGTGGAAGGCGTGGAACAGGAAGGTCGTCATGTCATGCGCCGTGATGCGCACCGCGCCCCAGTGCCCGACCCGGTCGGTGGCGTTGATCGTCGAACTCATCCCGTACCTGGCGGCCATCGTCGGTACGGCAGCGGAGCTGAAATACGCACTGGCCGTGGCATCGTCGGAGTACCTGATCATGTAGCTCAACCGGCCCAGCACCGATGCACTCTGATGCTGGTACCCGCCGACCAGGACAAGGTAGTAGGCCGCGATCATCAGCTTGACGATCGATTCGGAGGCCACCTGGGTCCCGGCGTTCGCGGACTGCGCGAGGACGGCGCCGGTAGCTGCGTCCGCCACACTGACGTAGTCGGTGATGCCATTGGCGACAGCTTCGGCGTGGGCCTGCGCGACCGCCTGCGGCGGGGTCAGCACTGCGGCGGCCGCTGCCACCGCGAGGGCAGAACTCGGTTCAGTGATGACGGCCCGCACCCGTTCGGTCGGGGCAGCAGACGCCGACGCCACCCCCGGCGCCGCGGTGGCGACCAACATGCCCAGCGCAGCGCAGATGACAATTGTTTCGTTGCCCCTGCGGAGCAGCGATATACAGCGCGTATTCAAGAGCCCCCCTTGCCTCGGCCCAGCCCCTTGACGGTCAACATTAGTTCACCCGGCCGAAATCTGCGTTCGCCTGGCGCATGCCAAACGCGGGCGCATTCCTCACCCAGCCCTGCAACGGGAGAATTTCGCGCCCGCTGAATTCACGATGAAGGCCATAAATGGCGATGAAGACCTGGAGTCGCCGGAGCAATTCGAGGCTGCTGCGTCCACCGCTTCACCTGGGCCGAAAACCGGGAGTGATGCCGACCCCGTGCCCTCACCGAGCGTCAGGTCGGGCGGTGTCAACCCTCGTCCAACGGTCAGCGTCGCTGGTCGGGCCGCTTCCAGCTGTCGCCCCAGATGCCGCCGGCAACCGACGAGATCAGCGGGATCAGCAGGAACCACCACCATTGGTAACCGGTGGCGAAGAACAGAACGAGGGCGATGATGGTCGACGAGCCGGCAGCCGCGGCGACGAACTTCTGTGCCCTGTTGCGGTCGTCGACCATGGCAGGGCTGGTCCCGCCCGGGGCGATCAGACCCGCCGGCGATCGGCGGACGGCCGGCGCCGACCCGACCCCCGGCAACAGCGGGTGCGGGGCCGGCAGATCCGCGAACAGGGCCTGCAGATCACCGACCGTTCTTGCGCTGGTGGCCAGCGCACTACGTGTTCCGTACTCGTCCAGGTCGATCCGGCCGGTCGTCATGTGCTCGCCCAGCGCAGTGACCGCGGAGTTCCGCTCGACGTCGCCGATCCTGATCGCCGAAACCTCAGCCGCCCGGTCTCCTGCCGGTCCGCGCTGCTCACTGTTGGTCATCGCCGAATGTTAGCCGCAGGGCGGCTCGACGGCTCGGACCACCAGTCGGGTCCTAGTCGTTCGACGGGCCCGTTCGCCAGAGGTCGACCACCGAGATGCCCACCTCGCGGAGCAGCCGGCGGGTCAGCGGCAGCGATATCCCGATCACGCTGGAGTGGTCGCCGTCGATGCCATCGACGAACCAGCCGCCGTAGCCGTCGATCGTCAGTCCGCCGGCCACCTGCAGCGGCTCTCCGGTGGCGAGGTAGGCGGTGATCTCGCTTTCCGACGGTGCGCCGAACCGGATGCCGGTCCGTTCGTGGCCGCTGGACCGCCCGACGACCTCACCGCCGCTGATCACTACCACAGCGTGCCCGGTCAGCAGATCACCGGTCCCACCGGACATCTCGGCCCACTCGAGTCGGGCCTGGGTGTCGTCGGCCGGCTTACCCCGCAACCGGCCGTTCATCAGCAACATCGAGTCGCAGCCGATCACCACCGCGTCGGAGTGGGACGTGATGACGGCGGCGAGCACGGCTTCGGCCTTGGCCTCGGCCAGCGCGGTGACGGTTCCGGCCGGGCCCAGATGCACATTGGCGGCCTCGATCGCCGGTTCGTCGACTCCGGAGACATAGACCAGCGGATCGATGCCGGCCGCGCGCAGCACGGCGAGCCGGGCGGGTGAAGCGGACGCCAGCACGGTGGCCGGCCGTCGATTCGGCGGAGTTGCTGTGCCCACCGTGCCGTCCGTTTCGGTTTGTCGAGGCCTGCGCCGCGCGGGGGAAAGCCGGACGGTCGGGAAGAATCGGTGGCCACCCTAGCAATCAACGACCGAGACGGCGGCCCGTCCTAGGCTGGCCGCTATGAGCAGCAGGCGAGACCGGCCCGAGATGGACCCGGCGGCAGTGCAGGTGGCCCTGGCGCAGGCTCATCGGTGGCAGCTGCATCACGTCAGGCGAACCCGGTCCACAAATGACGACCTGGCCAGGGCGACCGGCGGCTTGCACTGCGACGGCACGGTGCTGGTCACCGAGGAGCAGACCGCCGGCCGCGGCCGGTCCGGCCGGCAGTGGAGCTGCCCGGCAGGCGCGGGGCTGATGTTCTCGGTGAGGGTCTCCGCCGCCGAGATTCCACCGATCCGCCGGGCCTGGACCGGGGCGGCCCTCGGGCTGGCGATCGTCCGCGGTTTCCACGCGGTCGCCGGTGTCGAGGCCGGCCTGAAATGGCCGAACGACGTGCTGGTCGGCGGGTTGAAATGCGGCGGGATCCTGGCCGAGTTGATCGGCGACTCCGTGGTTGTCGGCGCCGGGCTGAACATCTCACTCGGGCATGACGAGCTGCCGCGGGCCGATGCCACCTCACTGCGGCTGGCCGGGGCGGCAGCGGTCGACCGCAACACGATGCTGGCGGTCATCCTGGACGAATTCGGCGATCTGCTGGATCGCTGGCGTCAGGCCGGCGGCGATGTCGACGTCAGTGGGCTGCGCGCCGACTACCTTGCCGCCTGTGCCACCGTCGGCTCGACCGTTCGCCTGGAGTTGCCGGGGGGGCGGACCGTGACAGGGACGGCCGTCGATGTCGATCCGGACGGCGCAGTCGTGCTGGACGGAGCTGACGGGTTGCGGGTGCGGTACTCGGCCGGGGATGTCGTACACCTGCGGCCGACTCCAGCGGCTGAGGTTGGATAGCCTCGAGCCGTGTCCCTTCCACCGCGAACCTCAGGCCCGCCAGGGGGAACGGAATTGCTCAACCGGCTGGCGACGGTGGCGGGTCAGGTCGGGCAGGCCGCCTGCGCTGCCGGCCGGCCCGCCGATGATGTGCGGTTGTTGCTGGCCACCAAGACCATCGAGCCGGCCAGGATCCTCCAGGTGATCGCCGCCGGTTACACCCTGATCGGCGAGAACCGGGTTCAGGAGGTGGTCAGCAAGGCTGATGCACTGGCCGGGGTAGCGCACGAAAGTCACTTCATCGGACATCTGCAGGCCAACAAGATCAACCAGCTGCTGCCGCATGTCAGCTGCGTGCAGACGGTCGATTCGGCCGACCTGGGTCGTCGGCTCCACAACCGGATCACGGCGCTGGGTCGGACTCTGGACGTGCTGATCCAGGTGAACGTATCGGCGGAGGCGAGCAAGTCGGGAGTGACCCTGGGTCAGGCACCGGCCCTGCTGGCCGAACTGGCCGGGTTCCACGGTCTGCGAGTCACCGGATTCATGACAATCGGGCTGAATTCGCCGGATAAATCGGCGGTGCGGGCCGGTTACCGGGCGCTCACCGCGTTCCGTGACGACGTGGCCACCCGCGGCCTGGCGGGCGCCGAGACCGCCACCGAATTGTCGATGGGGATGAGCGGGGATTTCGCCGAGGCCATCGCCGAAGGAGCCACCTTGGTCCGGGTGGGTTCCGCGGTGTTCGGGGCGCGCCCGTCGGCTGCCTGAATCCGGCGCGGATCAGCCGGTCGAGAAGGTAGCGTGATGGTTGCGATGAGGTGCCGGCGATGATCACGGGAGGGCTCGATGGCTTACCCCGACAATCTGCTGTCGCGTGGCGAGCGGGTGGTGCTGCACAAGCACCCGCACTGGAAGGTGCTGATCCTTCCCACTGTCCTGTTCATCCTCTTCATCGGCGGCGGCTTCGCGCTGGCCGCCATCCTGCGTAACTGGCAGTACCACTCCGTCGCCTGGATCGTGATCTCCGTGATTGCCGCGCTCGGCTTGGTGTTCTTCACTCTGGTCCCGTTCATCCGTTGGCGCACAGAGCATTTCGTGATCACCAACCATCACATGTTCTTCCGGACCGGTATCCTGCACCGTCGCGAGCACCAGATCCCGCTGGGACACATCCAGAACATGCAGACGTCGGTCTCGTTTTGGGGACGACTGCTGGGTTATGGGTCGCTGATCGTCGAATCGGCGGCGGACCAGCCCTTGGAGTTCGAGAATGTGGCCGCGCTGCCCAAGGTGCAGTCGGTGCTGAACCAGCTGATCATGGACGATCGGAACCGCTTCCGGATCGAGTCGGACGGAGTCCCAGGGCCCGCGCCGCAGGGCTGATCGGCAACGGCCTTGACCTGCGTGACAGACGTCCCGCGGTCGGTCGATACCGGGGACGCTTCACCAGGCCCCGCCGGGTGATACCGATGCGGCAAAAGCATCCGCGGCTATGATCGGGTGTGCCGGGGGATCGCATTGAGCTGTTTTGGCTGATGGGTAATGGCGGGGGGCAGACGTGAGCGCAGGTGCCGTCCCCACGGGAGCCGCGAGGTCCGATGCGCCGGGCGCTCCGGGTGGACGCTGGCGGCAGCAGAACCTCTGGGCCGCGGTGGTCGTGCTCCTGGTCGCCGGAGGTGTCATTTTTTCCGTGTTCGTCGGGTCGAAGGTGGCGCGGGGGGACGCGGCCCGGTCACTGGCGGCGTTCAATCTGTCGTCGGCCGAGGTGGCC
This sequence comes from Mycobacteriales bacterium, assembly GCA_038229825.1. Lineage (GTDB taxonomy): Bacteria > Actinomycetota > Actinomycetes > Mycobacteriales > Nakamurellaceae > Nakamurella. Next base: position 26,480 of record JBBROB010000009.1, on the reverse strand, counting down.
TCGACGTTGCAGTTGGCGATCGAACAGCAGAACGACCTGGTGGTGAACGCCGGCGCATACGTGGTCGGTAATCCGAGCGGGTCCCAGTCGCAGCTCACCAGGTGGGCCAACTCGGTGCGGTTGCTGGCGCGATATCCGCAGATGCACAGTCTCGTGATGATCGCCTTCGTTCCGGCGGCCGATCTGCCCTCGTTCACGGCCAGGGTGACAGCACCGGGCGAACCCGCTGCCGGCTCCACCTTCCTCGTCAGACCAGCAGGGGCGAGACCTTTCTATTGTCTCGGATCGGGTGGGTTGAGCTCGCAGGCGGGGACCACAGCGAAGGGGGTCGATTTCTGCGCGATTGCCGGCGGGGGCCGCCTGGTGGCCGCTCGCGATTCCGGAGTGGGTTCCTACGATCCGGTCATTGCGGACGGAACTACGACGCTTGGAATCCAGGCGCCGATCTACGCCGGCGGTACGGTGCCCGGCACCGTCGTACTACGCCAGGCAGCGTTCCTGGGATGGGTGGGCATACTCACCGACCCCGCCGTCTTGATGAACCGGGCTTTGCAGGCGCATCCGGACGTGTCGGTGTCCATGCGATACCACCTGGGCGACTCGGACGTGACGTTCAGCGCCGGGCAGGCGCCGCCCGGCGCCCGGTCTAGGGTGACCGATCTGGGCACCGGGTGGGTGGTCACGACGGCCGGTGCCACCGCGGGAAGTTCGGTGTTCGATGATCCCGCCGCGGGCCAGTTGATGATCGCCGGTTTGATACTGAGCGTGCTGCTGGGCGCCTTCGTCTGGGTGCTGGGGACCGGTCGGCAGCGGGCCCGGCGGTTGGTGGAGAAAAGAACCGGGGAGTTGCGGCATCAAGCACTCCACGACGCGCTGACCGGCTTGCCGAACCGGGTACTGCTCGGCGATCGGCTCACCCAGTTGCTGGCCCGCGCCCGCCGCGACGGCCGGCCGGCGGCGGCGTTGTTCCTGGATCTCGACGACTTCAAGAACGTCAACGACACGCTGGGACATCAGGCCGGTGACCGACTGCTGGTCGCGGTGGCAGCACGGTTGGCGAGCACGCTGCGGGAGGTCGACACCATTGCCCGGATGGGTGGCGATGAGTTCGTGGTGTTGGTCGATGGCGCGTCGGCGCAGGGAGCCCCAGGGCTCGTGGCCCAGCGAGTGCTGGATGTGATGCGTCAGCCGTTCGACTTGGGTTCGCCGATGTTGCCCTTGACGGTCGACGTGAGCATCGGCATCGCCATCGGTGACACGACCAGCGCCGATGAGCTGCTCCGCGACGCCGACACGGCCCTGTACGAGGCCAAGGGTGCGGGAAAAAACCGATATGCGACGTTCGATCCGCACATGCAGAGCGTGCTGAGCCGCCGCACCGAGCTCGAGTTCGATCTGCGCTCGGCGCTGACCGAGCACCAGTACCACCTGGTGTATCAGCCGATCTACAACCTGACCGACCTGAGCATGGTGGCGGTGGAAGCGCTGCTGCGCTGGGACCATCCCACGTTGGGGTTGCTGATGCCGGAGGAGTTCATCCCGATCCTGGAGCAGAGTGGCCAGATCCGCGAGGTGGGGCGGTGGGTGCTGGAGGAGGCCTGTACCCAGGCGGCGATCTGGCGGTTCCGAGGGGACACCCTGGACATCTCGGTCAACGTTTCGGCCCGCCAACTCGACCAGGACGGCCTCGTCGACGACATCGCGCAGGCACTTGCGGTCAGCGGGTTGCCGGCGGCGGCGTTGATCATCGAAGTCACCGAAACCGCGCTGATGCGCGAGGTGGATGACACCGCCCAGCGGCTGCGGGAGGTCAAGAACCTGGGTGTGCGGATAGCGGTGGACGACTTCGGCACCGGCTATTCCTCTCTCGCCTACCTGAGCAAATTCCCCGTCGACTGCCTGAAGATCGATCGGACGTTCACCAACGCCATCGCCACTTCGCCCGAGTCCAGAGCCCTCATCGGCACGCTGGTGCAATTGGGCAAGGATCTTGGCCTCAGCACGCTCGCCGAGGGTGTGGAAACCGTCGACGAAATGGACGTCCTGCGCGCAGCGAAGGTCGATCAGGGCCAGGGATTCCTGATGGCTCACCCACTTGACCCCACCACGCTGGAAAATCAGCTCCTGATACCGACTCGCGCCAGCACGCCCACCCGGCCACTGCCGGGCGGGCATCCTGCCCGGTGACACGCTCGCGCTGAGATCATCCCCGCAGCCCAAAGATCCCGGTGAACGTGAGGCGCATGACCACCTGGTCGGCCCCGTTCGGACCTGGCCGGTGTGCAGTGCCGGTGAACTCCACCAGACCCAGTTCGGGACGTTTGGCAGAGACCCGCACCGCTTTGACCTGCATGACGCACCGCAGTGCGTCACCAGGAAACACCGGAGCCGGCCAGGCGAGTTCGGTGCCGCCCGGCGAACCCTGCGAGGTGGAGTCCGACAACACGGTGAGCACGTTCTGCCGCATCCACAGAGAGCAAGTGAACCAGCCACTCGCGCAGAGGCCACCCAGCACCGAAGCCTTCGCTGCTCTCTCGTCGATATGGAACGGCTGCGGGTCGAAGGCAACGGCGAACGAGAGCATCTCCTCGCGGTCGACGACTGCTGTGCCCAGTTCGATGGTCTGGCCGGGGAAGAAATCTTCGTATGCGTAGCGAACCATCGCCCCATCCTGCCCAATGAAGAATGAGCGGTGAACGGTGCGTCCGTTTTGACGGCCGCGGGCCGTAGGGTGATCGTCGTGACCACCGTGCTGCTGGCCGAAGACGACTCGGCCATTTCAGATCCTCTCTCGCGAGCGCTCGAGCGCGAAGGTTACGACGTGCTCGTCGCTCCCGACGGCAACGCCGCGCTTGCCGCAGCCCTGTACAACGACGTCAATCTGGTCATCCTCGATCTGGGGTTGCCCGGCACCGACGGACTCGAGATCTGCCGCCGTATCCGTGATGCGGGGCGGGATGTGCTGGTGTTGATGCTGACCGCACGCACCGACGAGGTCGACTTCATCGTCGGCCTCGACGCCGGCGCGGATGACTATGTCGGCAAGCCCTTCCGGCTCGCCGAACTGCTCGCCAGGGTGCGGGCTCTGCTGCGCCGCCGCGAGCCGGAGGTACTGGAGATCAACGGCGTACGGATGGAGGCGCGGGCCAGACGAGTGATCGTCGACGGTGTAGAGGTTGGGCTGGCCAACAAGGAATTCGAGCTGCTGCGGGCACTGATGACCAGAGCAGGGCAAGTTGTCCCTCGCGAGGACATCATCGACGAGGTCTGGCACGACCCGTCACTGCTGGCCTCCAAGACATTGGACATGCACATTTCGTGGCTGCGCCGGAAACTCGCCGGCCACAACGGTGATGTCGACCATCGGATCGCAACGGTGCGCGGCGTCGGATTCCGATTCGACACGGGCTGAGGGATCCCAGTGCGTCGCCGGGTGCTGACGTCGATTTTTCTGCTGATCGCCGCCACCGTGCTCACGCTGGGTGTCCCGCTCGGCATCGTGTCCTGGCGGCTGGTGGACGACCTGCTGCATCAGGAACTTGACGGCCGGCTGCTGTCGATGGAGGCGTCCATCTCGCTGCACTCGGAGGAGACCGAACTGATCGATCTGTCGGCGCTGCGGGTCGCCATTCCACAAGGCGGCCGGTTGGTGGTCCGGCTGGCCGGAACTGCCGACCGCGGGATCGGTGCCCCGCCCAGCACCGATGTGTACTCGGGGTCCGTTGCGCTCCCGGGCGGCGGTCAACTGGTGCTGTCGCTCCCAGCCGGCCGACTGCGTGCCGAGCGTTGGCGGGCGCTGCTGCTGGTGGCGGCTGCCGTGCTGCTGTCGATCATGGTGGCGACCGGGATCGCGCTTGTGCTGGCCCGCCGTCTGGCGACTCCGCTGTCCGATGTCGCCCGACGGGCGGCGCGACTGGGGTCCGGCGACTTCCGTACCTTCCGGCGGCGCTACGGCATCGCCGAGCTGGACCGGGTCGCCGACGTGTTGGATTCCTCGGCCACCGACATCGCCGCCCTGCTCAGCCGGGAGCGGCAGCTGGCCGGTGACATCTCTCATCAGCTGCGCACCCGCCTGACCGGTCTGCGGCTGCGGCTGGAGGAGCTGTCGCTGAACCCCGACCCGACCGTCGTGTCCGAGGTGCAGGCCGCTCTCGACCAGACCGATCGGCTGGTGACGGTGGTCGATGATCTGCTGGCCAACGCCCGCTCGCAGCGGGCTGCCGGTGCAACCGAACTCGAGCTGTTCGCCGAGTTGGAGGAATTCGGCTCCGAGGTGATCCCCCGGGTCTCGGCGGCCGGGCGGACGTTGAAGATCAACTGCCCCAAGGACATCGCCGTCAGGGTCACCTCGGTCCGGCTACGCGAAGCGCTCGGCGCGCTGGTCGACAACGCGGTGCAGCATGGAGAGGGGGTGGTCCGGATCACCGTTCGACCCGGTGCCGGGTCGGTGGTCATCGAGGTGTCGGACGAGGGCTCTGGCGTGCCGGAGGCCATCGTCGGGCACATCTTCGAACGGGGAATGTCGACGTCCTCGTCGACGGGTATCGGTCTCGGCCTGGCCAGAGCGCTGATCGAGGCCGATGGCGGGCGGCTGGAACTACGGCGGCCCAGCCCGCCGGTGTTCGGAATCTTTCTGACCGCTGAGAATACCTGGCAGACCGACGGCCCGGACGGCGCGGCAGAGTTGAGGGCGCATCCCGGCCGGATCCGCCGCTGACATCCCTGCTCCCCGCAGGGCAATGCAACAACCAGGTCAGCGCGACTTCGGCAGATCCAGGTCGATTTCGCTTCGCTGTTCGTGATCGCCCGGCACCAACTCGTCCGGGAACACCCACCGCCGGTACGCCCAGTAACGGAACGCCATCCCGACAAGGGTGCCGACCACATTCGCTGCGATGAAATCGGTGATCGACACGGCGAACTGGGAATGGTGCGCGGCGTTGATCTCGAAGACGTAGTGGGTCAGCCACAACGGCACCAGGTTCAACAGCAGAGCGATGCCGTTGAACAGGAAGAACAACATCGCCTCGTGGTGCCGTTCCCGGCCGCCACGGCCGTTGAACGACCATTCTCGATTCAGGATGTAACTGAAGATTGTCGAGACCAGCACCGAGATGATCTTGGAGGTGATGACCTTCTCGTAGAGCACCGTGTGCGCAAGGATCGTGAACAAGCCGGTGTCGACGATCCACGACGATCCGCCGACCACCAGGAACTTGGCCAATTCCCGGTGTTTGGGGGGCAGGATTTCGCGTACGCGGTCGATCAGATTCACCGGGCAAGTGTACGGGGACGGGTGTGATGTCCCTGCTTGCGCAAACTCGGCGGACCCGTCCGGCAGTAGGCCGGGTTCAGCCGACGGAGCTGACCACCAGGGTCGGGCCGACCCAGAGACCGTCCGGGTAGCGGTTGCCGGTCGGGGCGAAAGCATTGGTGAGGGTGATCGATCCGGTCAGGCCGCCGGCGGGCAGCACAGGGTTCAGCAGCGCGAACCCGTCCACCAGGTCGCCGTGACGGCCGGTGATGTTCTTGCTGACCACGGTGTCACCGATCCGAAGAGTCTTCACCGCCCACGGGTCAGGGGCCCAGATGGTCTGCCACAGCCCGGTGACCGGACCCCCGGCCGGTGCGATCACCGTGACCGTCGCGCCTGGCTTGCCGGAGCTGTTCGCCTGGCCGTAGTTGCTGGAGGTCACCGCCGTGCCGACGTCACCATCGGTCGAGAAGATGACGGTGATCGACCAGGCACCCATCGGTGAAGCCCCGGCTGCGGTGGGCTTGGCAGCGAGTCCGGTGACCGAGATGGTGTGCGCTCCGGGACCGGCGTCGGCCAGCAAGGCCTGATCGGCCGTGCCGGCCACCCTGACGAACAGCTGCCCGCTGGTTACCGGGTCGTTTCCGGTGGTGTCGGCGGCGATCCCGGAAGGTCGTACTCCGTGGACGACCACCGGTCGGGCGCCGTCGACGCTGACCGTCACGGCGTCCAGGGTGCTTGCCGGGCCGGCACGGGGGGCTGTTGCGGCCCAGGTCAGCTCGGCCGAGATCACCCGCGCGCCCGTCGGGATGGCCAGTGTCGCCGAGCTCGGATCCACCGCGGACAGCCCGCCTGGGCAATAGCTGCGGCCGACGACACCCGCGGCGGCGCAGCGCATGGTCGCGGCCCCCGCCATCGTTCCGCTGAACGGACCGATGAGCGAGATGACGTCGCCGGGAGAGCGCCCCGAAACAGGCAGGGTGCCAGAGATGGTCATCGTTCGGCCGCCGTCAAGGACGGCGTCGGCAACCCCGGCGTCGGCGGCCGAGGCCGTGGGCAGCACTGCAACGGTGAGAGTCCCGGTCACTGCGCCCCGATCGTCCGGCAGGCAGATGTACGTCTCCAGGCTGCGAACGCAACCCTGGGCTGCGGTGATCAACAGTGAGCGGGACAGCTGCCGCAGCACAGTGATCGGACCCGGCTGTGCGACGTTGACGCCGGGGGTGCCGGTCAGCGTGAGTGCACCCATTCGCCCGGCTCGCAGCGGGCCCTGAGCAGTCAGTTCGATGCTGTCGTAACCACTCAGCGCGGTATCGACGGTCAGCGGTGCGGTCGGATCGGTCAGGTTGGCGTTGCCGGCGGGCAGGGCGACCTGGCTCAGCGTCTGTGGTCCGGCGGCGGCGGAGCTGACCCGGACGGGCAGCCGGAAGTCCAGTGGCCCGCCGTTGACGGGAGTGCAGATCACCCTCGAGCCGGCGGTCGTGCAGCCACTCGGCAGACCGGTCGACCTGGTCTGCACGGTGATCCCTGGAGACAGTCCGATCGGAATGGAGATCGGCCCCGGATTGATGACTCCGGGATTGAGGGCAACGCCTCGGATGGTCACGACGTCGATCGATCCCGCGCGCAACGGGTGCCCGGGCCCGAGCAGGACCACCGAGTCGTACCCGCCGATTCCCGTCGTCGACAGTGTGGCCGAGCCGGACAGCCTGACGATTCGACCACGGTGGTCGGTGGCGTGCACGGTCAACTCGCCGGCGACTGCCGTCGGCGCGATCGCGACGTCCAGTGTCACTCCGCCGATTGCAGCCGCCGAAGGGCAGCTGACATTGCCATCGCCGAGGGTGCATCCGGTCGCCGGGCCGAACAGTCCGACGACCGTCAGCTCCGGCCCGCCGACCGTGATCACGCCGGCATCGCCGACCCCGTCCGCCAATTGTGCGGTGAGTCGCACCCGGTTGACCGCACCCTTCCCGACGGGGAAAGCCGCGCTGAGGGCAGCGGATTCGAAACCGGACGGCACAGCCAGCCGAAGTGTTCCGGATGGAACCGGCAGCCCGTTCAGGGTGGTCACCAGGTTCCCGTCGGCAGCATCGGCGGCGATGTGCAGGGTCACCGTCACCGTGAGTCCCGCTCCCGGCCCTATCGCGGGGATCGGGCAGGTGATCTCAGTGGGGATCTGCCGACAGGCCAGCGAGCCGCTGGTCATGGCGAAGGCTCCGGCCGTCCGCAGCGCCGGTGCCGTCGGGGCCGCACTGGCGGCCGCGAGGGTCACGCCGACCGGGGCCCGGATCCCCAGGACCTGCGACTGCGTGGAGGCCGTGCCGCCATGATTGGTCACGACCAGCTGCAGAGTCGCGTCGGCTCCGGCCACTACTCCGGACACCATCGGCCGGCTGACCGACAGGTCCGCGGGGGCCGGTGGGGTGGTGGTCGCGGTGGTGCTGGTCGTTGGTGTGCTGGTCGTCGCTGTGCTGGTCGCTGTGGCGGGCGTGGTCACCACGCTGGAAGTGGTCGCCGCGTCCGTGGTCGGGGTGCCGGGGGTGGGCGACCGGTTGTTCGCCGTTGTCGGCGCGGTGGTCGAGGGCGTGCCGCCGTTCGTGCCCGTCGCCACGGTGCCCGCGGCAATCGTCGCCGTGGTGGGCACTGCCGGGGCGGTTGTGGGGTTGGTCCGTGTGCTGGTCGCCGCCCGCGTGCCGGAGGTGGTGATCGCGGACGTCCCTGGCCGCTCCGTCGGGTTGGCGTCGACGGTGACCGGCAGCGCGCCCGGGGTTGCGGCGGCAGCTGTCCCTGGCCGAGCCGGCCCCGTCGTCCCGGTGCCGGCTGCAGCCACCGCGGGACCGTTGGCGGCCACCGGCGGTGGCGATTTGGATCCGGTCAGGGCGATGACCGCGGCGGCCACCAGCACGACGCCGGTAGCAGCGACCCCCGCAATAGCGGCCACCGGGCCCCAGCCGCCGGCCTTGGCCAACCCGACGGCCAGGTGACTGCCCGCTGCATGGCCGCCCGCCGCCCCGCCCGCCCCCGCGACCGGGCCGCCGGCCACCGGAGCGCCCGGCGCCGACGAGCCGCCGGCCAGGGCACCCAACTGGATCAGCGGCGCCACCGGACCCAGGTTGGCGAGGTAACCGGCCGCCGCACCGCCGAGCAACAACGGAGCGAGCAGTCCGCGCAGTCCGCTGTTGATCTCGGACAGTTCGGCCGCGAGGGCGCTGCAGCGGTCGCATTTGGCCAGATGCGCATCGACCTGCGTTTTCTCGCGTTTGGAGAGCCCGCCCCGCGTCCAGGCGCCCAGCCGCTCGATGGTGTACCGGCATTGCTCGGCGGCGGATTCGGCAAGGTGCGCCTGCAGGTATGCCTCTCGCAGACCCTCCCGTGCCCGGAAGGCCAGCGACGAGACCGCGTTGGGCGCCATCCCGAGCAGCATGCCGACTTCGGCAGCCGACTGACCCTCGACCTGGGTGTGCCACAACACCGTCTGCCAACGCTCCGGAAGGCCGGCGAAAGCCGTGCCCACCAACCCGTTCTCCAGGTCGGCGATCACCGGATCGTCGCTCTCGACCGCGACGTCGTGCGACTCGATGTCGTCGGTGAACTGAAGCCGCCTGTCCTTCCGGGTGCGGTCGTAGGCGGTATGGCGGAGCGTGGTGAACAAGTAGGCCCGGAAGGCGGTGTCCGGTCCTTTGCCGTCCACCATCCCGTCGAGAACCCGGGCAAACGCTTCGGACACCAGATCGTCGGCCTCGGCTGCGGACCTGCTGAACTGGCGGGAAAGGGCGGACGCGGCACCGGCGTGCCGCCGGTACAGCTCGCCGAAGGCTGATCGATCGCCCGCCCGGACGCGCGTGATCAGCTCGGCGTCGCTCGCCGGCTGTGCGGTGTCCTCGACGGGGGCCACTGAACGTCCTTTCTGGGCTGTCGGCAGCAGGCAGCCAACGGCGGTCACCAGTGTGACGGCTGAACAGACGATCGGTCACGCGACGATAACGTCACCGGGCCGGCACAGTCAGAGGTGTCGCTCCTGAACTTACCCTGAGTGAGAATCCAATACGGAACGTGACCTATTTGCTGGTCCTCCCGCAAATAGTTGCCATTTCGGTGGTACTTCACGCGCCTTCACCGGCAACGGGATCTTTTTGGAAGTTCTGCGTGATGGTGGCGGCGGCCGTTCGTCTCTCTCCTTAGAGTCGCCGACCGGCCGATCCGTTGGCGGTCGTCAACCCGACCTGTCAGTGGCCCAGGACCTCAGCAGCACCCTCAGCAGCAGGAAGGGGTCACCGCATGTCTGACCGCACCTCGGCGCCGACGATGACCAGCAACGAGCTGCGTCAGGACTGGCAGTACAGGGCCGGCGCGTACGGCTGGGGATTCCCCGACGACTGGCACGTCCCGGCCGTCGAAGCGGTGTGCGAGGCGATCTTGGCCGACGCCGATGTCTGGGCTGCAGCCGAGCGGCTCGGGGAGAGTCGGGCCGCAGCCGGTGTTCCGCTCGCGGAGGCACTCGCCGATGTGGACAGCCTGGCTGCCATGGTCCACCCGCGGTACACCGATCCGCTCCGACGTGCGGTCTCGCTGGGTTGGGCGGACCGCATCATCGCCCCGCCGTCGACCGTCGCCGATCCACTGACCGGACTGGTCACCCCGGAGTACCTGAATCTGCGTCTGGGGGAGGTGTACCGGGCGGCCGAGGTCACCGGCGAACAGCTCGCGGCCGGTTGGGCGCTCGTCGTCGTCCGTCTGGACCTGTTGGGACACAGCGGATGGCAGCGCATCCTCCCGATGATCCTGGTCGCCGACGGACTTCGCCGCGTGTTCGACGGTGGCGAGAGCCTTGCCCTGCTCGCAGATTCGGTGGCCGTCGTGCTGTGCAGACGTGAGCCCATGCTGGCCCGACGTGCGCGGTTGCTCTGCTCGATGATCAGCGACCAGATCGAACTCGACGCGCGATTGGTCATTCCCGCGCCGTCGGTCTGGATCGAGACCCTGCCGCCCGGGTACGCCGCCGCCCGGGATCTGGTGGCCGACCTGAGCCGCTGAAGACCTCACCCAAGACTCGCCGGACCTTTGCGGGCCCCGACTCTCGTCCAGGTCCGGCGACCCACGTGCCCCCGCAGCCCCCGACGGCCGCGGGGGCACGTTTCGATAGAGCGTGACCCACCCGGCCGCCGAAATTGTGGAGGACAAGCGCCCGGCGGCTAATGTCGTCCTTCGTGGACCCCCGGACAGGTATGCCCCGGGTCGGGATGGTCGGCGGCGGGCAGTTGGCCCGGATGACCCACCAGTCGGCCATCGCGCTCGGTCAGAGCCTGCGTGTGCTCTCCATCGGAGCCGACGAGTCGGCGGCGCTGGTGGCTGCGGACGTCGAGATAGGATCGCACCTCGATCTGGACGCGCTGACCAGGTTTGCGCAGGGGTGTGACGTGGTCACCTTCGATCACGAGCACGTGCCCACCGAACACATCAGGGCGCTGGTCGGCGCCGGCCATGCCGTCTATCCGGGTGCCGACGCTCTGCAGTACGCGCAGGACAAGGCCCTGATGCGGCGGCGGTTGAGTGCGGCCGGGCTGCCGGTACCTGCTTTCCACGTCGTCGAGAGCGAGGAGAATCTCGTCGCGGCCGTCACCGAATTCGGTGCGGAACACGGCTGGCCCGTCGTCCTGAAGACCGCTCGCGGCGGCTACGACGGCCGCGGCGTCTGGGTGCTCGACGATGCCTCCACGGCCGCCGCACTAGAGGAGCTGCCCGGTCACCTGCTGCTGGAATCGTTTGTCCCGATGAAGCGCGAACTCGCCGCAGTGGTGGCCAGGTCGCCGTTCGGGCAGGCCGCCGCCTGGCCGGTGGTGCAGACGGTGCAGCAGGAAGGCATCTGCGTCGAAGTGATCGCTCCGGCGCCGGGCCTCGACCCTGATACCGCTGCCGCTGCCTCCGAACTGGCGCTGCGCATCGCCGGCGAACTGGAGGTCGTCGGTGTGCTGGCCGTCGAACTCTTCGAGACCGAACCCTCGGCGACGGCACCGGCTGGGCTGCTGATCAATGAGTTGGCGATGCGCCCGCACAACTCCGGGCACTGGTCAATGGACGGCGCGGTGACGAGCCAGTTCGAACAGCACCTGCGGGCCGTCCTTGACTACCCCTTGGGCCGGACAGACGCGCTGGCGCCGTTCACCGTGATGGCCAACGTGCTCGGTGGCCCGGACACCGGGCCAGGGTCCGAGGTCGGCATGGACGAGCGGGTGCACCACCTCGCTGCCCGCTTTCCGCAGGTGAAGATCCATCTCTACGGCAAGGCCTTTCGACCGGGTCGCAAACTCGGCCACGTGAACGTGCTCGGCTCCGACCTGGCACAGCTGCGGCGGATCGCCGGGCTGTCGGCGTCCTGGCTCGGCACGGGCCGATGGCACGACGAGTACCAGATCCATTCCGGCGCAGCAGATTCGGCGCCGACAGAGCATGCGACCGCGGGGAGTAGCCGATGACCGATCCTGTAGGCCCTGTCGTCGGTCTGATCATGGGCAGCGATTCCGACTGGCCGGTGATGTCGGGCGCCGGTGAGGTGCTCGACGACTTCGGCATCGCCTACGAGGTGGGCGTCGTCTCCGCCCACCGCACCCCGGCCCGGATGATGGACTACGCCACCTCCGCCGTAGGTCGTGGTCTGCGGGTCATCATCGCCGGTGCCGGCGGCGCCGCGCACCTGCCCGGAATGGTGGCGTCGGCGACCGTGCTGCCGGTCATCGGGGTTCCGGTGCCGCTGTCCGCCCTGGATGGGATGGACTCGCTGCTGTCGATCGTGCAGATGCCGGCCGGGATTCCTGTGGCGACGGTGTCGATCGGCGGCGCCCGCAACGCCGGCCTGCTCGCGGTGCGGATCCTGGCCAGCTCGCCGACACCCGACGGACGGGCGCTGGCCGGCGAACTGCAGGCCTACTCCGACGACCTGCAGGCGACGGTGCTCGCCAAGGACAAGGCGCTGCGGGGGAGCACCGGCCACTGATCTGGCAGTCCTGAACGGAAGAAGGGGGTTGTTGTGCCGCAGGGACAACCGGTGATCGAGGTAACCGGGCTGGTCAAGAGCTTCCAGGTGCCCGAACGCGATGCCGGACTGGCGGCCGCGGTGCGCAGCCTGGTACGGCGGCGGACCCGCACCGTCACCGCCGTCGACGGGATCAGCCTGAGCATCGAACCCGGTGAGGTGGTCGGTTTCCTCGGGCCGAACGGCGCCGGCAAGACGACAACGCTCAAAGTCCTGTCCGGCTTGCTGTTTCCCACCTCCGGCCGGGTCAGGGTGCTCGGCTTCGAACCGCAGCAGCGGCAGCGCGACTTCCTGCGGCAGATCGCCCTGGTGATGGGCAACCGCAACCAACTCCAGTGGGACATCCCGGCGTCGGACTCCTTCGAACTCAACCGGGCCATCTATCAGATCCCGTTGGAGCAGTTCCGTCGCACCCGCGACGAACTGATCGACATGCTCGAGGTCGGCGATCTGGTGCGCAAGCCGGTGCGGACCCTCTCGCTCGGCGAGCGGATGAAAGTCGAGATTGTCGGTTCCCTGCTGCACCTGCCGGCGGTGCTGTTCCTCGACGAGCCGACGATCGGCCTTGACGTGGTGATGCAGAAGCGCATCCGGGCCTTCATCGCCCAATACAACGTGCGGCATGGCGCCACGGTGATGCTGACCAGCCACTACATGGCCGACGTCGAGGCCCTGGCGCGACGGGTGGTGGTGATCCACCACGGCATCCTGCTGTTCGACGGACTGCTGTCGGTACTTTCTGCCGAATTCGCCGCGTACAAGACGATCGAGGTCACCCTGGAAATCGCGGCCGACCTGAGCCGCTACGGCACGGTCGTCGGTCAGGACGCCGAACGGGTGACGCTCCGGGTGGCCAGGGCTGACACGGCCGCCGTGACGGCCCGACTGCTGGCCGAGCACGCTGTCCTCGACCTCACCGTGGAGGACCCGCCCATCGACGATGTCATCGAGATGGTGTTCCAGCAGCAGACCGAGCCCGGCGGCGCCGCACGTGACCTCGCGGGCCCGGCATGAGTCAGGCGGCTGTGCGCGGCGAACCCCGGCCGGGCCGGGCCCGCTCGATGGTCGACTTCTACGTCGCGACGATGAAGATCGCGGTCGCCGCCCAATTCCAGTACCGGCTGGGCAACTATCTCTACATGATCGGGATGATCGCCGAGCCGGTCATCTACCTGGTGGTCTGGTCGACCGTGGCACGTTCGGCAGGTGGCTCGGTCGCCGGTCTCACCGCCGGGAATCTGGCCGCCTACTACATCGTCTGGACCCTGGTCCGGAACATGAACATCGTCTTCACGCCCTACGGCTGGGAGGAGCGGATCAAGTCAGGGCAGATGTCCGGGTCGCTGCTCCGCCCGGTCCATCCGATTCACTTCGACCTGGCCTACTTCGCCGGCTGGAAGTTCGTGGTGATCGTGCTGTGGCTACCGATCGCGATCGTGCTGTCGCTGATCTTCCACCCGGTGCTGCACCCAGGCGTCGCCCAGGTCCTGGTGTTCCTGGTCGCCATCTGGGCGGCATATCTGATCCGCTCGCTGTTCCTCTGGGTGCTGGGCATGGTGTCGTTCTGGACCACCAGAGTGGGCGCGCTGTACCAGCTGTACTTCGTCCTCGAACTGCTGCTGTCAGGGCGGCTGGTGCCGCTGCAGATCATGCCGTCCTGGGTCAGGCAGCTTGCCCAGTTCCTGCCGTTCTCGTCCACTTTCGGATTTCCGATCCAGGCTCTGGTCGGACCGATCAGCTCCGGCGACCTGTATCTGGGCCTGCTGAAGCAATTCCTGTGGATCGGGGTGGGTGCGGTACTGGTGGCGCTGGTCTGGAAACGCGCGGTGCGGCGGTACACGGCGGTGGGCAACTGATGCGCGCCCTGCGGTTGATCGGCCTGCTCGTGCGGATGAGCGTGCTACAGGAGTTGCAGTACCGGGCGAACTTCTTCCTGTCGGTATTCCAGTCGCTGCTCTCGCTCGGCACCGGGTTGGTGGTGCTCGCGCTGGTCTTCGGCCAGGTGTCCAGCCTGGACGGGTGGAGCCCGCCGGAGCTGCTGCTGGTGATGGGCGTCTTCACTTTGATCGGCGGCGTCGTCCAGGCTGTGATCCAGCCCAACATGACCCGGTTGATGCAGGACATCCAGGACGGCAACTTCGACTTCGTCCTCACCAAACCTGTTGGCGCGCAACTTTTCGCCAGTGCCAGGGCCGTTCAGCTGTGGCAGTGCGTAGACATCGTGGCCGGTCTGGTGGTCATCGTCGTGGCGACCGTCCGGCTGGACGGGCGGGTCGGTATCGGACCCGTCCTCGCGTTCGTCGCACTGCTGATCATCGCAGCGATCATCATCTACTGCTTCTGGATGCTGATGACCACCACTGCGTTCTGGGTGGTGCAGATCGATCAGATCGTCGAACTGTTCGACGGGGTGTACCAGGCCGGTCGTTGGCCGATCGGCATCTACCCGCGCTGGCTGCGCATCGGACTGACGTTCGTGGTGCCGATCGGATTCGCGGTGACCGTTCCGGCGGAAGCGCTGACCCAACGGCTTTCCTTGGGATCGTGGTTACTCGCCGTCGGTTTGGCGCTCGTGCTGTGCGTGGTGACCCGGTGGTACTTCCGCCTCGGCCTCAGGCGCTATTCGGGCGCGTCCTCGTGATCTAGCCTGGCAGCCGTGGCCGCCCACGAGCTCTCCCGCACAGACGCCCGCCGTATCGCTGTCCGCGCCCAGCTGCTGGACAGCGCACGGCCGACGGATCTGCTGGAGGTCGTGCGGCAGCTGACCCTGCTGCAGGTCGATCCGACCGCTGCCATCGCGCCGAACGCCGATCTGGTGGCGTGGAGCCGGCTCGGATCGTCCTACTCGCCGAGCGACCTGGACGGCGCGCTCGCCAACCGGGACCTGGTGGAGCTGCGCGCCATGATCAGGCCGGGCGACGATCTGGCGCTCTACCGCGCTGAGATGGCGCACTGGCGCAGCGGCGGCTCGCTGCTCGGTTGGCAGGAGGCCAGGCGGAAGTGGGTGCAGGCCAACGACGCCTGCCGTCTGGATATCCTCGCTCGGCTCGGTTCGTCCGGGCCGCTGCCGTCCCGGGAAATTCCAGACACCTGCACGGTGCCCTGGGTATCCAGCGGATGGACCCACCACCGCAACGTTTCACAGATGTTGGAGTTCATGGTGCAGCTGGGTGAGGTGGCGATTGCCGGCCGCCTTGGCCGGGATCGACTGTGGGACTTGGCGAGTCGGGTCTATCCGGACGACCCGGTGGTGCCGGGTGACGACGCGCTGCGGATCCGCAACCAGCGGCGGCTCCGGGCTCTTGGCATCGCCCGGGCCCAGGGTCCGGAGTGTCCTGTCGAACCGATGGACGTGGGCGAGGTCGGGGAGCCGGCCGTCGTCGACGGTGTCAAGGGATTCTGGCGGGTGGATCCTGCCCAGCTGGGGCAACCGTTCTCGGGGCGGGTGGCGCTGTTGTCACCCTTCGATCGGCTGATCCACGACCGCAAACGCACCGTCGAACTGTTCGGGTTCGACTATCAGTTGGAGATGTACAAGCCTGCGGCCAAGCGTCGCTACGGGTACTTTGCGCTGCCCATCCTGTACGGCGACCGCCTGGTCGGCAGACTCGATGCCACCGCCGACCGCAAAGCCGGTGCGCTGCGCGTCGACGCGATCCACCAGGAGGTGACCTTCAACAAGACCATGACCGCCGCAGTCGATCGCGAGATCAGCGATCTTGCTCGCTGGTTGCGGTTGGACGGTCCGTCGGTCAAGCCTTGAGGACCAGCAGGAACTGCCCGCCGCCGGACTCCGCGGTTGCAGTCAATTTCAGCTCCGGGGCGAGCCGGGACAGCCGATCGATCAGCCACTTGCCGGCCTCGTCGGCATCGGCCCTGGTGGGGCAGCGTGCCACCACTTCGCGCCCGCCCTTGCGGCCGAGGCGCTCGACCACTGCGATGATCGGGGCTGGTTCGATGACGAAGAGCCGGCTCGGCCATGGCACTACGGGTTTGACGGCGCCCTTGCGGGTGTTGCACGCGCGGTGGGCGAGCCGCTCCTGGCCCGGCTTGCTCCGGCCGTTTCGGCCGGCCGCGTTGATGTTGTCGATGCTCGGGCCGCGGGCGTCATTGACCGACTTGTGCGGATCGACCGGCTCGTCGCACAGCCAGCAGCGCCACGACTCGCGCGCGCCCACCTCGTCGAGCCTGCTCACCGCCTCACCCTATGGCAACGGGACAATTTCCTCCGGCGTGCCGCCGGCGGTTCGCCGGCGGGATCCGGTAGGGCTACCGCGGCGATGTAGAGCACATCCACCCCGCCGTAGTGGCCGGATCGCTCTGCTCGCGCCACGGCCGGACCTGTTCCCCCACTGCGGAAATGCCTGCCTCGCGGGTCAGCAGCGGGGATCGGTCGACCACTTCTGGACAGAGCTCTCCGATGTTACCGGGACTACACTATAAGTTACCGACCGGTAGCAACGATGCTGAACTGGCGGCCAGCCCCGGGGATACCAGATGAGCAACATGCACAGCGACCTGTTCAGTGTGACCGAGGATCACCGAGCGGTGCGCGAGGCCGTGCGAGAGATCGCCGAACGCGAGATCCTCCCGTACGCAGCCGAGTGCGACGAACTCGAGCGGTACCCGATCGAAGCGCAGAAGGCCTTGGAATCCTCGGGTTTCAATGCCGTGCACATCCCAGAGGCCTACCAGGGAGCCGGCGCCGACGCGGTGGCCACCGTCATCGTCATCGAGGAGGTGGCGCGGGTGTGTGCGTCGTCGTCGTTGATCCCGGCCGTGAACAAGCTGGGTTCCATGCCGATCATCCTGTCGGGTTCGGAAGAACTCAAGCAGCTGGTGCTGCCGTCGATCGCTTCCGGCGACGCGATGATCTCCTACGCGCTGTCCGAGCGGGAGGCCGGCAGCGATGCCGCCGCCATGCGCTGCAAGGCCAGGGCCGACGGTGATGACTGGATCCTCAACGGCACCAAGTGCTGGATCACCAATGCCGGCGTTTCCACCTGGTACACGGTGATGGCCGTGACCGATCCGGACAAGCGGGCCAACGGGATCAGTGCGTTCGTGGTGCACAAGGACGACGTCGGGTTCGAGGTCGGATCCAAGGAACGCAAGCTCGGCATCAAGGGTTCGCCCACCCGGGAGATCCACTTCGTGAACTGCCGGATCCCGGGCAACCGCATCATCGGCGCGCCGGGCACCGGGTTCAAGACCGCACTTGCCACCCTGGACCACACCCGCCCGACGATCGGTGCCCAGGCGGTCGGCATCGCGCAGGGTGCGCTGGATGTGGCTATCGCGTATGTCAAGGAGCGCAAGCAGTTCGGCAAGAAGCTCGCCGAGTTCCAGGGGTTGCAGTTCATGGTCGCCGACATGGCGATGGAGATCGAAGCGGCGAGGACCCTGGTCTACCAGGCGGCTGCGGCCACCGAGCGGGGCGATGCGAACAAGGGCTTCCTCGCCTCCGCAGCCAAGTGCTTCGCCTCCGACGTCGCGATGAAGGTCACCGTCGACGCGGTCCAGTTGCTCGGCGGCGCCGGCTACACCAGGGACTTCCCGGTTGAGCGGATGATGCGCGATGCCAAGATCACCCAGATCTACGAAGGCACCAACCAGGTCCAGCGCCTGGTGATGGCCCGCTCGCTGCTGCGCTAGGAGTTGCCCTGGAGACGGGGGAGACCGGGCGCGTCGAATCCGGCAGTGACGTTGACGCGCTCGGCGACCACCTGCCGGGCCAGTGCGTCGCCGGTCGAGTCGGACTGAACCAGCGACCCGTCCACGGCCAATGCGGCCAGCAACGTCGACGCCAGACCGGCCGGCAGCGTCCACGGCAGCACCGACGCCACCCGTGATCCGGCCGGCAGGGCCGCCGACCTGGCCAACGCCAGCAGGTCGGCGACGGAGAGGTCACCGACCCCGGTCCGCACCGCCGTCGGTCCGGCCGCGCCTCGCGGAGAGAACCGATCCGCCTGCGGCAGCACCGCCGCGGTGAAATCCCGCTGATGCGCGGCGACCGACTGGCTCGAGGCGCCCAGTGGATGACCCGACACCACGAACACCTCGTCCGCCCTGCCGATCGTCGCGTCGCCGCCGTCGGGCACGAAGGCGGCGACCGCCGTCGGAAGGTCCACATCGGTGACCGTCAGCCCGGCCCACCAGATACCCAGCAGAATCGGCGCGGTCTGCCACCCGGCGCCCACCCCGACATAGACCAGATCACCCGGGCGACAACCCAGCTCGTCGACCAGCAACCCGGCGACCTTGGCCGACCAGTTGGCCAGCGACGCGGTCGACAACTCGGTGCGGAAGCCGCCGGTGTAGGTGGTGAGCCGGGGGCGGTGCGCGTCGCCGCGCATCAGGGGTCCCAACAGAACGGCGGTGACTCCCGCTCCCGAACCGATCGGTTGGGTCACCGTCAGTTCACGCAACCCACGGTGGCTGCAGTGATCGGCGCGGCACCGGCGGCGGCCGACGTCGCTGCCGCCACGGCTCCGGCAGCGAGCCCGGTCAGGCCGGGTGAACGTAGGCCGGAAGGGGCCGGCAGGTCGGTACCGGCGGCGACCGAGATGTGCCCCGCGGAGATCGAATCGTCGGCCACCAGTTCGCCCTTGCCGCCCAATGCCTTCTGCACCGCGGTCGCGGCGGCCTTGGCTCCGGACGGGTAGGAGATGGTGGTCGTCCTGTGCGCGGTGGTCTGGGTGATGCCAGGGAAGGTGACGATGTCGCCCGCCTTGAATCCGGCAGCCACCAGCTCCGCGGAGACGGCCGCCGCCAAGTTGTTGACCTTGGCGGCGTTCTGCACATCGACGGTGATGGAAGCCGGATCGACTGCTCCGGCCGCCGCGGTGGTGGCGGTACTGGATGAGGAAGATGAGGAAGAGGAACCGCCCCCGGCGGCCTTGCCGTCGATCGCCGAGAAGAATCCCTTGATCTCGGCCGGGTCGGTGGCCAGGGCGTCGGCGCCGCCGGCCGCGGTCGCCGCACCGTGGGTGGGGATCGTCTGGAAGGAGACGTTGCCGCCGGACAGGTCGGACATCTGGGCGGCGAAGCTCAACAGATCGAAACCGGAGTCCAGTACGAGTGAACGGCTGGCCGCGGTCATCAGGTTCGACAGTTTCGTCGGCGACGTCAGCACACCCGCGGACAGCATCTTGCTGGTCGCCCCCGCCAGGAACGCCTGTTGCCGGCGAACCCGGTCGAGGTCGCCACCGGGTAGTCCGTGTCTTTGCCGAACGAACGACATCGCCGCGCTTCCGCTGATCTCCTGCGTACCGGCCTTGAAGTTGGCGCCGGAGAACGGATCGTTCACCGCCGCATTCAGGCACACCGGAACGCCCCCGATGGCGTTCGAGAGCGTGTAGAAGCCGATCAGGTTGACCTCGGCATAGTGGTCGATGTGCAGACCCGTGAACGCCTGCACGATGGCCTGCAGTTCGGTCCGGCCCGCGTTGTCGGCATCCCGCTGGCGCTTCGCTGCGTCCTTGACGCCCTTGCCGACGTCATACTCCTGCGTGTAGAAGCTGGCGGTGCTGTAGAACGAGTTGATCTTGTTGGGCTTGTAGGGACCCTGGGTGCCGTCGCTGTACGGGCCTTTGACGATGTCCGTCACCGACTGCGGTATCCAGGTGTCGCGGGGCAGCGAAACAGCGGTCGCCTTGCCGCCGCCCTGTGGGATGTGCACCACCATGATGGTGTCGGTGTTCACCCCGCCGCCGTCTGCCTGGGTGCTGACCGCGGCCAGTTCCGCCGCCGACAGCGGATTGCCCTGCTGGTCGGTCCGGGCGTCCGAGCCGATCAGCAATATGTTGGTGCCACCCCGGAACAGGACGCCGGCCTGCCCCGCCTTGGAGGTGTCGTTTCCGGTGGCGACCGCGTTGGTCGCGCTGTTGGCGAAGCTCCAGGCGAACGCACAACCGGCGAGTACCGCGACCGACAGCACCGCCGCGACGATTCGGCCTGCGATCACCGCACCCGCTGTTCGGCGACGCTGCTCGCGGTCCGGACTGGGTCGGTAGCCGACGGGCGGGCGAGGGTCGCCGGGAGGTGCCGGCCATCCGGGGGGTTGGGGCTGTGGAGTCGGGCGGCCGCCCTGCGGCCCCGGTCGCTGGGGTCCGCCCGGCGAACCGGGCGGATCGAAACCGAGTCCGGCCGGATACACCGCGGTTCGGTCGGGCAGATCGGACCACGCCGGGCGCGGCTGCTGGACGCCCCTGCCCTGGTCGCCAGCGCTGTTCGGCCCGTAGCGCCGAGGCCCGCGTTGCGGATCGTCGTCGGAGGACCGGCTCATCTGGGCTGACCTTTCTCGGCAGAACGTTCTGGAAGTAGGGGGAGGCTCGGGTGGGCCACGTCTGTTCGGGGGTGACGCCAACTGCGATGGGGGCCGGCGACCACTCGATTGGTTGCTTGCGTCAGGACGCGCGTCGATGCGCGGCGGTTGCGCCCACTGCGGCCCAGCACCGAGGGTAACCAGAGGGCAGCTGATTCGGGCGACAACGAACCGAGGTGCGGTCTTTTTTCCCGATGTCGCTCGCATCGGCGGCGTCGCGTCGGCCAGCGGCGATGCGGGCGGTCGCCTGGCTGTGAGGCAGAATGCCGATCATGCGAATTCTCGTGACCGGCGGGGCCGGCTTCATCGGTTCGGCCTTTACCCGGAACGTATTGGCCGACGCCTACCCGGGGCTGGAGGGCGCCGAGGTCACCGTTCTGGACAAGCTGACCTATGCGGGCAACCTCGCAAACCTGGCGTCGGTGGACGAGTCCGACCGCTATCAGTTCGTTCACGGTGACATCTGTGACGTCGAGTTGGCCACCAAACTGGTGGGTGAGGCCGATGTGGTGGTGCACTTCGCGGCTGAGTCGCACGTGGACCGTTCCATTCTCGGTGGCGCCGACTTCGTCCTGACCAATGTGCTGGGCACCCAGACCCTGCTGCAGGCCGCCCTGTCCACCAAACTCACGAAGTTCGTGCACGTCTCCACCGACGAGGTCTACGGCTCCATCGATGTCGGGTCCTGGGACGAGCAGTGGCCGTTGCAGCCGAATTCGCCGTACTCGGCTTCGAAAGCTTCCTCCGACCTGATCGCCAGGGCCTACGCCAAGACCCACGGCGTACCGGTGGCGATCACCCGGTGCTCCAACAACTACGGGCCCTATCAGTTCCCGGAGAAGGTCATTCCGCTGTTCGTGACGAATCTGATGGACGGACAGAGCGTCCCGCTGTACGGCGAAGGATCCAACGTGCGGGACTGGCTCCACGTCGACGATCACTGCCGCGGTATCGCCCTGGTGCTGACCGGAGGCCGGCCGGGTGAGGTCTACAACATCGGCGGCGGTACCGAGTTGACCAACGCCGAGCTGACCTATCTGCTGGTCGAAGCCACCGGACGCGACGACTCCTACATCGAGCGGATCAGCGACCCCCGCGGCGGCGGGCACGACAAGCGGTACTCGGTGGACATCACCAAGATCCATGACGAGCTCGGCTACAGCCCGCAGGTCCCGTTCGAGCAGGGCCTGTCCGACACAATTCGCTGGTACCGGGACAACCGCGACTGGTGGGAGCCGCTCAAGGGCCGCGCGGTCATCGATCGATGACCCGCCTTTTCATCACGGGCGCCCGTGGCCAGCTCGGCTCAGATCTGATGCTCGCAGCTGCAGTAGCCGGAATCCCGGCGGTCGGAGTGGGCTCGGCCGAGCTCGACATCAGAGATGCCGAGGCCGTGGAGGCGGCGGTGGCCGAGTTCGCAGCCGCTGCCGGACCGGATGACGGCGGACCGCTGGTCGTTGTCAACGCCGCGGCCTACACCGCCGTCGATGCGGCCGAATCCGACCGGTCTGGGGCTTGGGCGGTGAACGTGACTGGTGCCGCGAATATCGCGAAAGCGGCTGCGGCGCAGGGAGTCGGGCTGATCCATGTGTCGACCGACTACGTGTTCCCCGGTGATGCGTCGGTGCCGTACCAGGTCGATGACCCGACCGGACCGCGCAGCGTCTACGGCTTGACCAAACTGGCCGGCGAGCAGGCGGTGCTGGCCGCCCACCCGCGGGCACAGGTCGTCCGCACTGCCTGGGTCTACGGTGCCACCGGCAGCAACTTCGTCAAGACGATGGCGATGCTGGAGTCTTCGCGCGAGACGGTGACCGTGGTTGACGATCAGGTGGGGTCGCCGACCTGGTCCGCCGACCTCGCCCAGGGTCTGATCGAGCTCGCCCTGGCAGACCTGCGCGGTGGCGGCGTTCTGCACGCCTGCGGGGCGGGTGAAACCACCTGGTTCGGTCTGGCCAGAGCGGTGTTCGCCGAGCTGGGCGCTGATCCCGGGCGGGTGCTGCCGACCACGACGGACGCTTTCCCACGGCCCGCTCAGCGGCCGGCGTACTCCGTCCTGTGCTGCTCCGGGTGGGCGGAGGCCGGGCTCACTCCGTTGCGGCACTGGCGGGCGGCGCTGACGGCTGCGTTCGCGGGGCACCGGGCCGAACTGGCGCCTGACTCCGCCCTGACCGCCCGCGGGTAGCTCCGTCCTCGGTGAGAACAGCCGACTGTCCACCCGGTGTGTGGGCGACACCACATGCCCTCGGCCGCTGTGCGGTCACCGCTGGGGTTGTTCACAAGTAACAGCGCGTAGTCAGTTAGGCCACGACTGGCAGCTGACGACCTGGCAAAGGTGCGCGGTTATCGTCCGGCTTACACC
This sequence comes from Mycobacteriales bacterium, assembly GCA_038229825.1. Classification (GTDB taxonomy): domain Bacteria; phylum Actinomycetota; class Actinomycetes; order Mycobacteriales; family Nakamurellaceae; genus Nakamurella. Next base: position 3,505 of record JBBROB010000009.1, on the reverse strand, counting down.
ATCAGTCCGAATGGCGTCGAACCAGGTCGGATCAGCGCTTTCTGAGGGTCTCAGTGTTCACCCCCTGGCATCCTGTCACGCAGTGTCCTTGTGCGATTACAATCAGTACATAGCACAGATGTGCGATTGAATCACCCTGGGTGACAGGAGTGTCGGCATGTTTCTAGATTTCAGAACGACCCGATCATGGCTTGAACGGACTGGAACGGCGCTGGCCGCAGCGGCCCTGCTGGTGGCAAGTCCGGTGGTTGCGGCAGCGCAGACGTCGGCCGCCCCGCCCTCGTCTACGGTCGCCGCGGCACTGGCGCCGGCCCTGGCAGCCGCCCTGCCCAGTTCCGCGGCCGCCGCGGTGGCGCCGACTTTTGACACGCAGATGATCCAATTGGTCAACTCCGCCAGAGCCAGCGCCGGCGTCGGCAAGGTGACCGAGGCCAGGGGCCTCAGTCAACTGTCGGTCTGGTGGTCGACCCAGCTGCAGAACGGCGCCACCGGCTACAACCTTGCGCACAATCCGAACGCCTGGGTCATGGTGACCAATTTTGGCGCTTCGAATCGCACCGCCTGGGCTGAGAATGTGGGCTGGTCCTCCTCCACCGGAACAACGGCAGCGCAATTGTTCAACGCCTACATGCATTCGCCGGGGCATAGAGCCAACATCATGTCCGCGAGATATCACTACATCGGCATGGGCACGGTCGGCGGGGCGCACGGCCTTTTCAGCACCACCGAGTTCACCGATACGGTGCAGTCCGGCCAGGCGGTCGGGCCCGCTCCGAGTGTCACCTACCAGTTCGTGTTGGACACCTCGACCCACGCTGTCTACCGGATGGTCGGTGGAGCGCCGGTCTACGTGTCGTCCTTCGCGCCGTTCGCCGGCCGCAAGGTCGTCAAGTCGATGACCCACGCGCAGATCCTGGCGATGCCCAGATTCCCGGCCAACGGCACCTTCGTCCGGACGCTGGGCAACGGATCCATCTACCGGTTTGCCGGTGGAGCGCCGGTGTACGTGTCGTCCCTGGGACTGTTCGGCGGCGTCCACGGCTGGGTGGATATCGACCCGGCGGCAGTGGCGAACGCCGGTGGGTCCGGATACTGGAGCCACCTGTTGGCCACCCCGGCCGACGGCACCTTCGTCCGATCGCCCGACAGCGGCGCGATCTACCGGATGGCCGGTGGGGCTCCGCTGTACGTGGCCTCCTGGGGTCCGCTCGGCGGGCCGAAACCGTGGGTCGACATCGATCCGGCGGCGATCGCGAACGGTGGCAAGGGTGGCGGTTGGGCGCACCTGAAGATGTATCCGGCGACCGACACCTATATCAAAGGGGCCGGATCGGACCCGATCTACCGGGTCGTCAATGGCGTCGCCATTCATCTGATCGCGTGGTCACAGGTCGGTGGACCGAAGCCCTTCAGCGTGGTGCATCCGTACGCCATCTCCCGGGCCGGAACCGGCGGGTTCTACAACCACCTCAAGAAGTAGCCGTTCGGCAGGGGATGGTCGGCACTGGACCCTGTCCGTTCATTGCCTGCCGACGATGGCTCGGTTCCCGTAGCTCAGGGCCACACAGAACCGGTCCGACCCGCAGGACACCGCCAGCAGCCCACGGCCGCCCGGGTCGACGTCGGTCGGGGCCGACCAGGCGGCGCCATTGAAGGTGACCGCCCTGCCGGAGGCGTCGACCGCGACGCAGAACGAGGCAGACGCGCACGACACCGAGGACAGGTAGTGGCCGGGGTCGATGCCGGCCGGCATCGACCAGGCCGCGCCGTCGAGGGTGACCGCATTACCAGTGGCGTCGACGGCGACGCAGAATCGGGCCGAAGCGCACGACACCGAAGCCAGCTGGATGCCGGGATCGATGCCGGCCGGCACCGACCAGGCCGAACCGGTGAACCTGACGGCGTTGCCGCCCGTGTCAACGGCGACGCAGAAGGGTCCTGCCGCACACGACACTGCCGACAGAGCTTGTTCGGAGTCGATCAGGGCCGGCGCTGTCCAAATCAGGCCGTTGAACCTGACCGCATGTCCCGAGGCATCGACGGCGATGCAGAACGACGCCGACACACACGACACTCCCACGAGATCGTGGTTGGGGTCGATGGTCGCCGGGGCCGACCAGCTGCCGCCGTTGAAGGTGATCGCGCGGCCCGCGTCGTCGACGGCGACGCAGAACGAGGCCGATGTGCATGACACCGACACCAGGAAGGTGAAGGTGCCCGGGTCGATGGTGGTCGGGGGCGACCAGGCCGTGCCGTTGAAGGTGATCGCGCGGCCCGCGGTGTCGACGGCGACGCAGAAGGACGTCGACGCACACGACACCGAGACCAGCGAGTTGTTGGTATTGACGGCGGTCGGGGCGGACCAGCCAATCCCGTTGAACTTCGCTGCGCTCCCCAGGTAGTCGACGGCCACACAGAAGGAGACCGACGCACACGACGCCGACACCGGTGAATTGCCGTCATCGAAATTGGTCGGGGGCGACCAGGCGGTACCTGTCAACTTGACCGCGTTGCCCGAGTAGTCGACGGCGACGCAGAAGGACGGTGACACGCACGACACCGACACCAGGGTCCGATTCAGGTCGGCGTGCGTCACGACCGACCAGACCCTGCCGTCGAACCTGACCGCCGCGCCGCCATAGCCGACGGCGACGCAGAACGACGGCGACCCGCACGACACCGAGTTCAGGAATCCGTCCGGGTCGACGGTGGCAGGAGGTGACCAGGCCGAACCGTTGTAGGGGACCGCGCGCCCGGAGGTGTCGACGGCAACGCAGAACGACTTCGAAGCACACGACACCGAGGCCAGGCCGCCGTTCGGGGCGATGGTCATCCGCGCCGACCAACGCGTGCCGTTGAAAATGAAGGCATGCCCGGAGTAGTCGACGGCCACACAGAACGAAACCAGGGCACAGGACACCGAGACCAGGATGTTGAAGGTGCCGGGGCCGATCTCGGTCGGCGCCGACCAGATGCTGCCGTCGAAGGTGACCGCGCGGCCGAAATCGTCGACGGCGACGCAGAACGAGGCCGAGACGCACGAGACCGAGACCAGGGAGTGGTCAGGGTCGATGGCGATCGGTGCCCGCCAGTCCATGCCGTTGTAGAGGAGGGCGTTGCCCGACCTGTCGACGGCGACGCAGAACGACGCCGACGCACACGACACTGCGGCCGGGTTTCCGGAACGAGGTTGGATGACTGCGGGTGTTCCCCAGGTCAGCGCCGAGGCCGGTGGTGTGGTGGGGGTGGTGCGCGGTGTGGTGGGGGTGGTGCGCGGTGTGGTGGTGGTGGGGGTCGTCGGGGTGGTGGTGGGGGTCGTCGGGGTGGTGCGCGGTGTGGTCGGTGGTGGAGGCGGCGGCGCGTCGCGGTAGTAGCCGGCGATGTCGGCGATGAGGTGGGCGGTGCCGGGGCTGTTGTTGGCGAGGCGGATCTTGCCGTTGGTGCCGATGGGGATGATGGCCAGGTTGGGGATGGTCTGGCCGCGCAGGAAGTTCAGGTTGGAGGT
>JBBROB010000008.1:0-210674 GCA_038229825.1 Mycobacteriales bacterium | reverse complement strand
CTGAAATTGGCCGACGTCGGGATTTGGTGACAAGGCGACGGAAATGCACTCAACATCATCGCCTCATCCCTCGTCGAACAGTGCTGAAATTGGCCGACGTCGGGATTCCGCGACAAGGCGACGGAAATTCACTCAACATCGGCTCATCCCTCGTCGAACAGGGGGCGGATGCCGCGGGCGGCCATGATGTGGTCGTTGCCGGTGCCGGCGGCCACCATCGGCCAGACCTGCGCATCCGGGCCGACGATGAAATCGACGATCACCGGACGGTCGTTGATCGCCATCGCCGCCTCGATCGTGGAGTCCACGTCCTCCCTGGACTCACAGCGCAGCCCGACGCAGCCGTAGGCCTCGGCCAGCATCTTGAAGTCAGGGATCCGCAGCTTGTGGGTGCCCAGGTCGGTCTGCGAATACCGCTCCCCGTAGAAGAGGGTCTGCCACTGCCGGACCATGCCCAGGTTGCCGTTGTTGATGATGGCGACCTTGATCGGGATGCCCTCGATCGCGCAGGTTGCCAGCTCCTGGTTGGTCATCTGGAAGCAGCCGTCTCCGTCGATCGCCCAGACCACCGAGTCCGGCATCGCCATCTTGGCGCCCATGGCTGCCGGGACGGCGTAGCCCATGGTCCCCAGACCACCGGAATTCAGCCAGGTGTAGGGCTTTTCGTAGGAGATGAACTGCGCCGCCCACATCTGGTGCTGGCCGACGCCGGCCGCGAAAATGGTGTCCGGACCGCTGATCTTGCCGAGCCGTTCGATCACGTACTGCGGCGACAGGCTGCCGTCAGCGGGCCAGTCGTATCCGAGCGGGAACGTCTCCCTGATCTCGTCGAGCTCGGCCCACCAGGCGGTCAGATCGGCCACCACCCCCGCGGTCTGCTCGATCGCGATCGCGGCGATCAGCTCCGAGACGACCTCCTTCGCGTCACCGACGATCGGCACATCGGCGATCCGGTTCTTGCCGATCTCGGCCGGGTCGATGTCGGCATGGATGATGGTGGCGCCCTGGGCGAAGGTGGACAGCTGACCGGTGACCCGGTCGTCGAACCGGGCACCGAGCGCGACGATCAGGTCGGCGCGCTGCATGGCCGCCACTGCGGCCACGGTGCCGTGCATGCCCGGCATGCCAAGGTGCTGGATGTGCGAGTCCGGGAAGGCGCCGCGAGCCATCAGCGTGGTGACCACCGGGATCCCGGTCATCTCGGCCAGCACTCTGAGCTGCTCGGTCGCATGCGATTTCAACACACCGCCACCGACGTAGTAGACCGGGCGGCGCGACGCGGCGATCAGCCTGGCCGCGGCGTTGATCTGGCCGGAGTGTGGCTTGGCCGCTGGGCGGTAGCCCGGCAGATGCACCTCGGTCGGCCATTTGAAGACGGTCTCCGCCTGCAGGATGTCCTTCGGGATGTCCACCAGGACCGGGCCGGGGCGGCCGGTGGAGGCGAGGTGGAAGGCCTGGGCGATCACCGTCGCGATATCTGCCGCGTCGGTCACCATGAAGTTGTGTTTGGTGATCGGCATGGTGATGCCGCAGATGTCGGCCTCCTGGAAGCCGTCGGTGCCGATCAGTGGACTGCCGACCTGGCCGGTGATCACCACCAGCGGGACCGAATCCATATGCGCATCGGCGATCGGAGTCACCAGATTGGTGGCGCCGGGGCCCGAGGTCGCGATGCAGACGCCGACCCGGCCGGAGGCCTGCGCATATCCGGTGGCGGCATGGCCGGCGCCCTGTTCGTGGCGGACCAGGATGTGCCGGACCTTCACCGAATCCAGCAGTGGGTCGTAGACCGGCAGAACTGCGCCGCCGGGGATGCCGAAGACGATCTCGACGCCCGCCTCCTCGAGAGACCGGACCACCGACTTGGCTCCGGTGACGTGCTCGACGGCCGGCGCGGCCACTCGCCCGATCGCCTCGGGTCTACGGGCGCCGGGCACCGGCGCAGCAGGATAGGTGGCAGCGGGGACGGTGCTCGACGGGCGGCTGGGTGCCATCGGGGTCTGACTCATGACAAGGACCTTCTGACGTTCATCGGGCCTGATGCAACGGCCGGCTGGTGGGTTGATCGGGTCGTGAAGGATCGGCGAGCGCCATCAGTGCGAGTCCGACGTCGGTCTGCTGCCGAACGGGAGGGTCGCACTCTTACCGGTCGTCGACGTGGCCGCCGCATGATGCTCGCTGCGTCCTCGCATCGTGTCACCGTTCAAGTGTCGTCTTCGCCGGATGACCCGGCGGTCGCCGGGCCGATCGCCCTGGTCTGGGCAATAAAAAACCCCTCGTCACCGGCAGGGGTGACCAAGGGGTTGCGCGTCGTGTTCGGCCTCGACGGGATGTTGCCGTCCGAACTGCGACGCGCTAGCGGAGTACGAGAATCTGGGACACGAGTTGGACCCTACGGTGGCGGCCAGGGTGTGTCAAACCGGTGGCGCGGGAGCAGCATCAGCCCAGGATGTACCCCGACACGTCGACGATCAGGCTGGTGTAGGACGGCGCTCCGTTGTAGAGGTTGATCAATCCGTTCCGCGGGACCGGCACGATCACCAGGTTCGGCACGGTCTGGCCGCGGACGAAGTTGACGTTGGATGCCACCGGGGTCGGTCGTCCGTCCGGGTAGACCGTGTAGAAGCCGGGTGCGGCCGGATTCACCACCGTGACGTTCAGCACCACCGCGGTGACGCCGACGGCCGGCACGCCGCTGCGGCCGCTGACCAGCAGCGGCGTGCGGTAGTAGCCGCCGACCACGAACAGCTGCCCGGGCGGGGGCGCGAAGTTGTAGGGCGGAAATGTGCCGACGCCGACGCCCGACCGGGAATCGAAGATCCGGGCGGGCGCGACCGGGACGATCGCGCCGGTGGTGTTGGCGTTGCCTCCCCTGACATAGCCCACCACGTCGGCCAACACATCGGCTGCGCCGACCGAACCGTTGTAGATGGAGATCCGGCCGTCGGCACCCACCGGGGTGAGCACCAGGTTCGCCACGGTCAGGCCGGCGACGACGTTCAGGTTGGACGCCGACGGCTGGGCCGCGCCGTGGCCGTAGACGGTGAGAAATCCCGGGGCGATGGGACCGACGGCGGTCACGTTGACGATGGCGGCGGAAACGCCGGTGGCCGGGATCCCGCCCCGGCCGGCCACCGCGACCACCGCGGTGCCGTGACCGGCAAGCTTCGCCCTGGCCGCTCCCAGACCGACCCTGGTGTCCAGCAAACGCGTCGGGCCGACCGAGACGAACGAGCCGGCCGCGGTCGGCGTTCCGGCCAGGTAGTAGCCGGACACGTCGGCAACCAGGTCGAGAAGACCGTGGCTCCCGTTGTACAGCGCCACCCTGCCGTCGCTCCCGACCTTTGACACGACCAGGTTCGCCACCGTCTTCCCCGTGACGTAGTTCAGGTTGGAGACGCCGGGCGTGGCCGCGCCGTCGCCGAAGACGATGAGACTTCCCGGGGTGGTCGGGGCTACCGCGACCACGTCCAGCACCACCGCCGACACCCCCGTTGCCGGGACGCCACCGCGGCCACTGACCCGCAGCCGCACGGTGGCGACCGGCCCCACTCTCGCCCGGGCGGCGCCGAGACCGATTCTGGTGTCGAGCAGCCGGGCCGGCGCCAGGGGAACGTAGGACCCGGCACCGGGCGCGGCGAGGTAGGAGAAGGAGGCGATCGGCGTCGACACCCCGATCCCGCCGTCGCCGGTCACCCGCACCGGCACCACCCCGGCGCCGGCCGGACTGTTGACAGTCATGCTCCTGGCCGACTTGGCGATCGGTACGGTGCTCCTGCTGCCGAACGTCACCGACGAGGCGGTCTCCAGGCCGTACCCCGTCAGCGTCACCCTGGTGCCGCCCCCGGCCGGACCGCCGGCTGCGGTCAACGCGAGGACGGCAGGCAGGCGCGGGATCCGCGGTCCGGTCGGGCTGTAGGCCCAATAGAGCTCCGTCCAGGATGTTCCGTAGCTCGTGCCGGTGAAATCGGCGCCGATCCCCATGGCCACCTCGGCCGAACCGAAGTTCCACAGGGTGTTCTCGCGATGGCCCCAACAGCCGACGTCGACCGGTGTGTTGCAGTCGACGTTGTTGCTGCCGAAGCCGTCGAAGTACATCCAGTCGTAGTAGGCCTCGAGGGCGGTCATGCCGCCGGCCCAGTTCCCGGTCCAGCCCGCGACCGCGATGCCGTGGACCGCGGTGGGGCCGAACGGATCGGCACTGGCGTTGGCCGCCCGCTGGGCGATGGTGTTGAGGTCTGCGTTGAACGCGGTGATCGGCGTCCGACCGGCCAGGATCCGGTCGGCGTTGGACAGCACCAGGAACTGGTATCCGGGAGTCATCAGTGCGAAGTTGGCCGGCAGAAGGTAGGACGGCAGTCCCATCACCCGCCGCGCATTGTTCAGCGCGGCGACAATCGAGTTGGTGCAGTCCGTGCTCTGGTACGCCTGGGCGCACCGAGCCGGAATGACCGGGTAGGGCGGGATGTTCGTCGCCGGATCAGCCGCTGCGCCGACGGCTGCCGGTCCGTTGAGGTCGTGGCGTTGAAGCTGGAACGAACGCCGTCCGGACGTGGCCCGTTTGTGATCCCCGGTGGCCCCGACGCCTCCAATGACGGCCACGGGCGGGTTTCCGGCCGGCACGACCGCAGCCCAGGGGTGCGCGTCGGTGGTGAGCGAAGGAGTGTTGGCCGCCATCACCGGCGCCGCAGGCATGAGCAGCACCCCCAGCGCAACGCCTCCGACCAGCAGCCCTCGGACCGTCATGGGTTCCTTCCCCAGTCATCACACCGCGTAGCACTTCAACTACGCAGAATGTATCAGCGCACGTCAACGGGCACTGTGACGCGACCAATCGGGCCGGACTGAAGGGGATGGGACCATGGTGGGCGTGAGCCGATCCGACCGTGCCGTCTTCCGCCTACCGGGGGTTTCGCTGCTGCTCCCGTTCCTGCTGTTCGTCGCCGTGACGCCGTTGGCAACAGCCGGGGCCAGGTACTGGCTGGTGCTCTACCTGCTGCCGGTGCTGGGACTCGCCTACATCCTGGCCACCAGGACGACCGCTGACCCGACCGCCATCAGCACCTTCGGCCTGTTCGGCCGCCGGCGGGTGGCCTGGCAGGAGCTGGACGGCTTCGAGTTCCGCGGGCCCCGCTGGGCGGTCGCGGTGGCTCTGGACGGCGGCCGGATGCGGCTGCCGATGGTGCGCCCGCGTGACATGCCCAGACTGGCGCTGGTGTCCGGCGGACGATTGTTGCTCGGCCCGGATGCGCAAGCGGCGCAGGCCGTGCTGGCCGAACGGGCCGTCACCCGAGCGGCGGCCGGAGCCGCCGACGACGACGAGTAACGTCGTTGTCCACCCTGAAAGATAAATGCCGATCAGGACCGGCTCACCCTCGTACCGCAGGAGTTAGTCATGCCCCCACTGCGTTCCAGAACCTCCACCCACGGTCGCAACATGGCCGGCGCCCGGGCACTGTGGCGCGCCACCGGAATGACCGATGGAGATTTCGGTAAGCCGATCGTCGCGATTGCCAACTCCTACACCCAGTTCGTGCCAGGACACGTTCACCTGAAGGACATGGGTGACCTGGTGGCGTCAGCGGTCGCGGTGGCCGGGGGTGTGTCGAAGGAGTTCAACACCATCGCCGTCGACGACGGCATCGCCATGGGCCACGCCGGCATGCTGTACTCGCTGCCCAGCCGCGAATTGATCGCCGACTCGGTGGAATACATGGTCAACGCACACTGCGCCGACGCCCTGGTGTGCATCTCCAACTGCGACAAGATCACCCCCGGAATGCTGATGGCCGCATTGCGGCTGAACATCCCGGTCGTCTTCGTCTCCGGTGGCCCGATGGAGGCCGGCAAGGCGGTCATCGTCGACGGGGTCGCCCACACCTCCTCCGACCTGATCACGGCGATCTCCGCATCGGCGACCCCCGGTGTCGACGACGCCTCCCTTGACGAGGTCGAACGCTCGGCCTGCCCGACCTGCGGTTCCTGCTCCGGCATGTTCACCGCGAATTCGATGAACTGCCTGGCGGAGGCGCTCGGGCTGGCCCTGCCCGGCAACGGATCCACCCTGGCCACCCACATCGCCCGCAAAGACCTGTTCCTACGCGCCGGCTCACTGGTCGTCGAGCTCGCCAAAAGGTACTACGGCCAGGACGACGATTCGGTGCTCCCCCGCAACATCGCGACCAAGGCCGCCTTCGCGAACGCGATGGCACTGGACGTGGCCATGGGCGGCTCCACCAACACTGTGCTGCACATCCTGGCCGCGGCGATCGAGGGCGAGATCGACTTCACCCTCGACGACATCGATGCCATCAGCAAGCGGGTGCCGTGCCTGTCGAAGGTGGCGCCGAACTCGGACTTCCACATGGAGGACGTGCACCGGGCAGGCGGCATCCCGGCCATCCTCGGTGAGCTCTACCGCGCCGGTCTGCTGGAACGTGACGTGCACACGGTGCACTCCCCCGACATCGACTCCTGGCTGACCGAGTGGGATGTCCGGTCCGCTGCGCCGTCGGCCGCGGCGCTCGAGCTGTTCCATGCCGCGCCCGGTGGAGTCCGCACGGTGCAGGCGTTCTCCACCGCCAACCGCTGGGACACTCTGGACACCGACCAGGTCGACGGCTGCATCCGCGACAGGGCGCACGCGTACACCGTCGAGGGTGGCCTACAGGTGCTGTACGGCAACATCGCACCGGACGGCGCCGTGATCAAGACGGCCGGCATCGACCAATCGCTGTTCCACTTCACCGGCACCGCCATCGTGCTGGAATCGCAGGAGGACGCCGTCGAGGCCATCCTGGGCAAGAAGGTGCAGCCCGGCCACGTAGTGGTCATTCGCTATGAAGGGCCTGCCGGCGGACCCGGCATGCAGGAGATGCTGCACCCGACGTCGTTCCTGAAAGGGCTTGGCCTTGGCAAGGTCTGCGCGCTGATCACCGACGGCCGGTTCTCCGGCGGCTCGTCGGGCATTTCGGTGGGACACATCTCGCCGGAGGCCTGGGCCGGCGGTGCGATCGGGCTGATCGAGAACGGCGACGAGATCGAGATCGACGTGGACAACCGACTCCTCCGCCTCAACATCGGTGACGACGCCCTGGCCGGACGGCGCGCCAAGATGGAGGCCTCGGAACGCCCATGGGAACCGCACAGCCGCGACCGGGTGGTGTCCAAGGCGCTGCAGGCCTACGCGTCAATGGCGTCATCGGCCTCCACCGGAGCCGTCCGGCACGTGCCACCCAGGCAGCACAAGAATTCCTGAGGTGGCCGGTGTGGGCAGCCTGCCGGAGCCGGGGCTCGCCGACCTGCCCGGTGACGACCCCGCAGCACGGCACCGGTTACCCCTGCGAGCGGTGACCTACTGGCGGCTACGGGCCGCCAGCGTCGGTGTAGTGGTCGTGGGCCTGCTGACCTGGGGCGCCGCTGGCCTGAACTGGCCGGCTCCGGCGGTGCGGTGGGTCGTGGTCGGCGTCGCGGTGCTCTGGTTCCTCGTGGTCGGCGTGGCGATCAGACCGGTGGTCCGGCGACGGCTCTTCTGGTATTCGCTGTCGACCACCGAGATCGACCTCCAGCACGGCTGGCTGTCGCAGATCCGGACCGTCGTCCCGATGAACCGGGTGCAGCATCTGAAGTCCGAGCAGGGCGTGCTGGCCCGCCGATTCGGACTGGCCGACCTGCACATCCACACGGCGGCCGGCACGGTGCTCCTGCACGGCCTGGACGAGGGCGAGGCCGCCGGCGTGCGGACCAGGATCGGACTGCTCGCCCATCTCGCCGACGACCTGTGAGCGCGGTCCCGGCTGAACATGACCTCTGAACCCGATGCCGCCACCCGGGAGTTGCCGGGCGGCCACCACACCGGCGTTGATATCGCCGAGCGCCGGCTGCATCCGGCCTACCTGCTGATCAGCTTCGGCCGTAGCATCCGGGCGCTGATCCCGGTCATCGCCGTCGGTATCTGGAAGGCTCCCGGCTGGGCCATCGGGCTGCTCGCCGGGCTCGTCCTGCTCCGGTCGTTTGCCGAGTGGTGGATGCGAAAGTATTCCGTCGTCGACGGCAGCCTCCGGGTCAGGTCCGGGCTGTTCAAGCGCACCCAGGACACCATCGCGACCAGGAAGATCACCGCGTTGGAGGCCGAACGCGGTGTGGTGCAACGGCTTTTCGGCGTCTGGGGGCTGAAGGTCCAGACCCCTGGGCACGACCACCGGTCGGCGGTGCGGCTGGCCTGCCTGTCCGCACCGGCACTGGCTCAGCTCCGTGCGGCGCTTCGCCTGCCCGATGACGTCGCTACCGCGTCCATGCCTGGTGCGGACCCGAGCGGGTCGGGCGAGATCACCGGACCGGTCACGCTCGCGGTGCTGGGCACCCGCACGTTGCTGGTGGCAGCGGTCACCGGTACGTCCATCCCACTGATCATGGCGGGAGCGGCGGCTACCTTCGGCCGCGCCCACGACCTGTTGCCGCAGCGGGAATTCGACCGTCTGACGCACGAGGTCTTCGTCGGTGGCCCGACCACGCTGCTGCTGTTGTTCGGTGCGGTCGTTCTCGCCGTGCTGGCCGGAATCGCCCTGACGTCGCTGCGGCTGGCCAGGTTCACCCTCGTCCGGGATGGCGATCGGCTGCGAATCAGCCGCGGCCTGATCGCACAGCGACTCGGCTCCATCGCCGTCGAACGAGTCCAGGCGGTCCGAATCGTCGAGGGGTCGTGGCGGCGTCTGCTGGGGTATTGCGCGCTGGAGGTGGAGGCGGCCGGTCTGAGCACCTCCAGCGACACAGACCGGATGCTGTTCCCGCTGATCAAGACCGATCGCGTCGCCGAACTGGTGGCGTCGGCGCTGCCGGAACTGGGTTGGCGGCCGGCGCTGCTGACACCGGTGCCGGCGGGCGCTCGACGTCGGTACTTCACCCTGCCGGTGCTGTTCGGCGCCGCTCTCACAGCAGGCCTCGTCCTGCTCCCGGGCTGGGGAGCTTACCTGGCCCTGCTGCCGTTGCCGCTGGCCCTGCTCGTCGGCTGGGGCCAGGCGGTCGATGCCGCCTGGGGCATCGACGGCACCACTGTGACCCTGCGATGGCGCCGGGTGCTGGCCCGGCACACGGTGATCGCCCGGCGGCGGCGGGTGCAGCTGACCGAGGTGAGCCGAACTCCGTTCCAGCGCCGGGCCGGTCTGTCCGGAATCCGGCTGCGGCTGTCCGCGAGGCGGTACGCCCGGTTGCGGCACCTGGCGGCACCGGACGCGTCCATGCTGCTGCACACGGTCGGCCGGCGGCGGCCATCGACCACAGCCGCATCGCTGCCGGCTCCCGACCCCGCCACGTACCGTGGTCGGTGATGAACGCCAGCAGCCGACGCTCCCCCCGCGACCGCCGACCGGCTCGCGGTGTCCGGCGTTCCGCGGTGGTCGCCGTTGCCGCCGCCGGGATGGGCATCATCGCAGCCTGCGGCAACTTCTCGGTGGCGACGCAGGCGTTCACCGCCCAGCCGAGCCTGACCGCGCCGGCGGTCACGCCGGTCATCCCGTCCCAACTGCCGGCCGCCACCAAAGCGTCAGGGCCATCGCCCCGCCCGACCCCCACGTCGGGTTCGACGAGTGCGGCCGCCACCTCCAGTCGGCCACCGGATCCATGCCGACCGACCGATCCGGCCGTCGTCGCTGCCTGCCTGGCCGCGCCCTGGGGTCTGGCGCCGCTCCCCGACGGGGTGTCGGCGCTGGTCGGGGAGCGCACCACCGGACGCATCCTCAAAGTCGCGCCGGGCACCACGCCGGTAGTGGTGACGACCATCGCCGGGATCAACGCAAAGGGTGACGGCGGACTGCTGGGGATCGCGGTGTCCCCGTCCTACCTCGAGGACGCTCTGATCTACGCGTACATCACGACGGCGACCGACAATCGGGTGATCCGCATCGCCCCCGGGGACGTGCCCAAGGCGATCCTCACGGGTATCCCGCTGGGCACCGTCGACAACGGCGGAGCGATCGCCTTCTCCGCCCAAGGCACCCTCTATGTGGGGACCGGTGACGCCGGATCGGTGCGCGGCGCAGCGGACGGCACCTCGCTGGCCGGAAAGTTGTTGCGGCTGGACGAATTCGGCAAGCCGGCGGCCGGCAACCCGAGGCCGACCTCACCCATCTTCGCCAGCGGTTTCACACAGGTCACCGGGATGTGCCTGCTGCCGACCGGAGTCATGGCGGCCCTGGATCACCGGGACGCGCAGGATGTGCTGCTGCCGGCCAAACCCGGCAAGGACTACACGACGCTGCGATCCGGCGACGCCGTCTGGACCTGGACGGCCGGCGACGGGGGCGCAACGGATTGCGCGACCTCTGACGGTCTGCTGGCCAACACCTCGCTCGCCCTGCAACGGCTCACCGGGATCCCCATGTCAGCGACCGGGACGTTCTCCGGAAGCCCGCGGGTACTGCTGAACAACAAGTACGGACGGCTGCTGACGGTGCAGCCGGGCGCCAAGGGGTCACTGTGGATGACCACCTCCAACAGGGACGGCCACGGCAAACCGGTGCCGGCCGACGACCGGGTCATCCTGCTGCCCGACGCCGGCGCTGCGGGCGGCAACGGCCCGGACTGAGCGTGCCCGGAGCCGGCCTGGATCAGCCCTGGACAAACCCCGATCAGCCCGGCACGCCGAGTGTGCGCAGCACCAGGGCCCGGACCTTGCCGGCATCGGCCTGTCCCTTGGTCGCCTTCATCACGGCTCCGACCACTGCGCCGACGGCCTGGACCTTGCCGGACCTGATTCGTTCGGCGACGTCCGGATTGGCGGCAAGGGCGGCATCGACTTCCGTTTGCAGCGCCGAGTCGTCGGAGACGACCGCCAACCCGCGGGCGGCCACCACCTCGTCCGGGTCACCTTCCCCGGCCAGCACACCGTCGATCACCTGCCGGGCGATCTTCGCGTTCAGCGACCCTTGCCCCACCAGCGCGATCACCCTGGCCAGCTGGACCGGCGTGATCGACAGCTCCGCAAGCGCAACTCCCAGCACGTTCGCCTGCTGACCCAGATACGCCGACCACCACGACCTGGCCTCGGCAGGCGGCGCACCGGCCGCGACCGTCGCCTCCACCAGGTCGACCGCGTCGGCGGCGAGCAGGTCGCGCATCTCCAGATCGGTCAGCCCCCAGCTCTCCTGCAACCGCGCCCGCCGTACCCACGGCAGCTCCGGCAGCGCAGCCCTGATCGACTCCACCCACGCCGGGTCGGGCGCGATCGGCACCAGATCGGGTTCGGGGAAGTACCGGTAGTCCTCGGCGGTCTCCTTGGAGCGACCCGGAGCGGTGGTGCCGGTGGACTCGTCGAAGTGCCTGGTCTCCTGCTTGACCAGCTCCCCCGCAGCCAGCCGCGCGCCCTGCCGGGTGATCTCGTAACGCACCGCCCGCTCGACCGAGCGCAGCGAGTTGACGTTCTTCGTCTCGGTCCTGGTGCCCATCACCGGGTTGCCGGCCGGGGTCAGCGAGAGGTTCGCATCGCAGCGCAGCGACCCCTGATCCATCCGGACATCCGACACGCCGAGGGAGAGCAGCAGATCCCGCAATGCCCCGACATAGGCCCTGGCCACCGCCGGTGCCGTCGCCTTGGTCCCGAAGATCGGCTTGGTGACGATCTCGACGAGCGGCACTCCGGCCCGGTTGTAGTCCAGCAGCGAATACTCGGCGCCCCCGATCCGGCCGTCCCGGCCGCCGACATGCAGCGACTTGCCGGTGTCCTCTTCCATGTGGGCGCGTTCGATCTCAACCCTGACGGTCTCGCCGTTCACATCGACGTCCAGGTAGCCGTTGAAGGCGATCGGCTCGTCGTACTGCGAGATCTGGTAGTTCTTCGGCATGTCGGGGTAGAAGTAGTTCTTCCGGGACATCCGGCACCAGGACGCGATCTGGCAGTTCAGCGCCAGACCGATCCGGATGGCAAACTCCACTGCCAGCTGGTTGATCGCCGGCATGGCGCCGGGCAGCGCCAGGCAGACCGGGCAGACCTGGGTGTTCGGCTCCGCACCGAACTCGGTCGAGCAGCCGCAGAACATCTTCGTTACGGTGCCGAGTTCGACGTGCACCTCGAGTCCCATCACCGGGTCGAAGCGCTCGATCGCCTCGTCGTAGTCCATCAATCCGGTCACCACAGCCGTCATCAGGTCCTGACCTCGAGTTCGGGAGCAGCGTCGGCCACGACCGCGCCGTGGGTTGCGACGTAACCTGCCTCGAAAGCCGCTGCCACTCGGTACATCTGCTCCTCACCGAGGGCCGGACCCATGATCTGCAGGCCGACCGGCAGACGGGTGTCGGAGGCGATTCCGCTGGGCACGCTCATCGCCGGGATACCGGCCAGCGAACCCGGAATCGTGGCCAGATCGTTCAGGTACATCGCCATCGGGTCGTCCACCTTCTCCCCCAACCGGAACGCGGTTACCGGTGACGCCGGCGAGATCAGCACATCGGCTGCCGCATATGCATTCTCGAAATCCTGGCGAATCAGCGTGCGGACCTTCAGTGCCGAACCGTAGTAGGCGTCGTAGTAGCCGGCGCTCAGCGCGTAGGTGCCAAGGATGATGCGGCGCTTGACTTCCGCGCCGAACCCCGCGCCGCGGGTGGCAGCCATCACATCCTCGGCCGACACCAGCGACCCGCCGGAGGCGATGTCACCAACCCGCAGTCCGTACCGCATCGCATCGAAGCGCGCCAGGTTCGACGAGCACTCGCTGGGCAGGATCAGGTAGTAGGCGGCCAGCGCGTACTCGAAGTGCGGGCAGGAAACCTCGACGATCTCTGCGCCGGCCGCGGTCAGCGCCGCCACCGCCGCGTTGAACGACTGCATGACACCTGACTGGTAGCCCTCACCCTGAAGTTCCTTGACGACGCCGATCTTCATCCCGGCCACACCGTCGGTCTGCCCGCGGCGGACAGCGTCGACCACCCTGGGCACCGGCCGGTCGATGGAGGTGGAATCCCGCGGATCGTGACCGGCGATCACCTCGTGCAGCAACGCCGTGTCCAGCACGGTGCGGGCACAGGGGCCGACCTGGTCGAGCGACGAGGCGAGCGCGATGACGCCATAGCGGGACACCCCGCCATAGGTCGGCTTGGCCCCGACCGTCCCGGTGACCGACGCCGGTTGCCGGATCGACCCGCCGGTATCGGTACCGATCGCCAACGGCGCCTCGAACGCCGCGAGCGCGGCCGCCGATCCGCCGCCGGACCCGCCCGGCACCCGGGTCAGATCCCACGGGTTCCGGCTGGGGCCGTAGGCGGAGTTCTCGGTGGACGAACCCATCGCGAACTCGTCCAGGTTGGTCTTGCCCAGGATGACGATGCCGGCGTCCAGGAGTCGCTGGGTCACGGTGGCGTTGTACGGCGGCATCCAGCCCTGCAGGATCTTCGAACCGGCTGTGGCCGGCGAGCCCATCTGCACAACGATGTCCTTGAGGGCCAACGGCACTCCGGCCAGCGCGGACGCTGGACTCGCGCCGCGTGCGTTGGCGTCGTCGACGGTGCGGGCCTGCGCCAGGGCCGATTCGCCGGAGACGTGCAGGAAGGCGTGGACGTCACCGTCCACCGCGCCGATCCGGTCGAGGTGCGCCTGGGTGACCTCGACGGCACTCACCGCGCCGTCCCTGACCTGGGTGGCCAGGTCGGCGGCGGTCAGCCGGGTCAACTCCCGGGAGGTCGACACGGTCATTGCTCCTCGCCCAGGATCTGCGGCACACGGAAACGGCCGTCCTGCGCCGACGGTGCACCTGAAAGCGCCTGCTGTTGGGTCAATCCGGGGATCCGTACATCCGGCCGGAAAACGTTCGTCAGCGGAACGGCGTGGGTGGTCGGCTCGATGTCGGCGGCGGCGACCTTGGTCACCGCGGCGACCGAATCAAGGATCACCGACAGCTGGCCGACGTAGATGTCCAGTTCGCCATCGGTGAGATCCAGCCGGGCCAGGTGGGCCAGATGATCGACATCGCCACGGGTGAGAGCCGGAGCTGCCGAGCCGCCATCGCCGGCCACGGAATCTGCAGAGCTGGACACGATCCTCCAAGAAGCGCGAGTGGGTGTCCTTCCCGAGCGGGCGTCGACCCGCCCGACAAAGACGGACCCGTTGATTCTAGGTGCTGCAGTCAGACCGACTCTGTCCACCACCGTCGGTCAACGACGGCGCGACGGGTGAGACGGTCACATCCCGAAGGCACCTCCGCACCGAGCGTGTCGATGATCCAATTGGCACATCCGGCAGAGTAGATGTCAGAGTGTCACCGCCCGGTCACGCATCGGCCATGACCGGGCAGACTTACGACCGTCACCTGCTGGAAACCCCCGGGCTCGATAATGACGTTGGATGTGGTGAAAGCTTGAAGCGACAGTCACGGGTGATCAGCCCGCGGGGATTGGTGACGTTCGCAGGGGACGTCAGGCCTCGGCCATCGGCCTACCTGGAACGTGAAGGCGGTTCAATGTCCTATGTGCTGCGTGTGGTGCTCCCCGACCGGCCGGGAAGTCTGGGCGCGGTGGCGAGCGCACTGGGCCGAGTCGGCGCCGACATCCTGGCGATGGACATCGTCGAACGCTCCTACGAGCACGCGGTCGACGACATCGTGGTCGACCTGCCGAGCGGCAAGCAGCCCGACGTCCTGATCACCGCAGCCGAAACGGTCCCCGGAGTGCGGGTCGAATCGGTCCGCCCCGACCCGGGAGTGGCCGACCGACACCGCGAATGGGAACTGGTGGAGGCGATCGCCACCGAGCCCGGCAAGGCCATCCAGACGCTGGCGCGGATGCTGCCGAAGGTGCTCAGGGCGGGCTGGGCCATCATCGTGCGGGTCGGCGACGACAAGGAGATCCATCTGCTCGCCGGTGGCGGCGGGGTCCCGAACCTCACCGGAGTCACGCCTGGCTGGGCGCCGGTCGATGAAGCAGGCGTCCTCGACCCCGAGGCCTACTGGGTGCCGGACGACTGGAAGACGATCGGTACCGAGATGGCGGTCGCCCCGGTCGGCTCACCGGAGGTGGCCGTGATCGTCGGTCGGCCCGGCGGACCGGCCATGCGCGATTCGGAGATCGCCAGGCTGGCGCACCTGGCCGGGCTGACCGCAGTGGTGGCGGCCCGGATGTTTCCGAGCCAGCGGAACCCCGGCGCTGCGCCAACCGGCTGATGCCGGCACGCGCCACGCTGGTCACCGGCGGAGTCAGGTCCGGAAAGTCCACCAAGGCCGAATCGCTGTTGTCGCAGGCGTTGTCGGTGACCTATATCGCCCCAGGGCCGCTCCCCGATCCGATCGCCGACCCTGACTGGGCGGAGCGGGTCGCCCAACACCGGGCTCGCCGCCCGGATTTCTGGACGACGGTGGAGACCACCGACGTCGGGGCGGCCGTGGCGCACGCCCCCGGCGCGGTGCTGCTGGACTGCCTGGGCACCTGGGTCGCGGCGATGATGGACGAACTCGGCGGCTGGGACCGACCCGCCGACGAGTGGCGCCCCGACTTGGACCGTCGGGTCGGCGAATTCCTGCAGGTGTGGGCCACGACCCCGGGCCCACTGGTCGCGGTCACCAACGAGGTCGGCATGGGGGTGGTCCCGGAGCACCGGTCCGGCCGGTTGTTTCGGGATCTGCTGGGCAGAGTCAATCAGCAGGTGGCCGCGGTCAGCGACGACGTCCTGCTCGTCGTTGCCGGGCGGGTGCTCAGGCTCTGACCGGTCAACCCGCCGCCGCGGCGAGCAACAGCACCCCAGCCGCGGCTTCGATGCCGGCCCCGAGCACATCGCCGGTGATACCACCGAGCCGCGTCCAGCAGCGCCGCACCAGCGCACCGACCGCCAGGCCGGCCAGCGCCACGGCCGAGGGGCCCTGCCACCATGGGCGGCCGGACAGGGTGAGCGCGCCGCCCGCCACCGCCGCAGCCAGCAGGCCGCCGATCACCAGAGCCACCCTGGGCACCACTCCGGCGACGGTGGCGCCGAGGCCACCCGGCCGGGCGGCCGGCACGCCGACCGAGCAGGTGATCAGCAGCGAACTGCGAGCCAGGCACAGCAGCGTCAACCCGGCGAGCAGTCCCCAGGGCCGGGCGAGCACCTGTCCGAGGTTGAGGATCTGCAGCGCAAGGATCAGCACCAGCGTCGCAGCGCCGGCCGGTCCGGTGTTGCCCCGGCGCATGATCTCCAGCGCCCGGACCCGGTCGTAGGACGCGGTGAGTCCGTCCGCGGTGTCGGCCAGGCCATCCAGGTGCAGGCCCCGGCTACCCAGCGCGAAGGTTCCCACTATCAGGATGGCGGTCACCTGGTGCGTCAGCGATACCAGCCGGGCCAGTTCACCGGCAGCAGCGGCGAGGAGCGCGATCGGCAACACGGCAAGCGGCGCGGCGATCATCGCCACCCGGGCGGCGGCCCGGTCGATCTGTCCCGGCGGTCTGATCGGCAGGGCGGTCAAAGTCCCGACCGCGAGCCGCAGGCCGTCTGCGATCACGGCTGTAGATCCGCCAGCAACGACATCTGGGCCAGCAGCGCCGCGGCAGCCCTGACCAGGGGCACCGCAGCGACGGCGCCCGTCCCCTCGCCAAGGCGCATCCCCAGATCCAGCAGCGGGACGAGCCCGAGGTCGGCCAGCGCCAGCGACTGCGCCGGCTCGGTCGACCGGTGACCGGCCGCGAACCACGCGGCGGTTCCCGGCGCCAGTCGCTCCGCCACCAGCGCCTCCGAGACCGCGATCAGGCCGTCCAGCAACACCGGCACGCCCACCGCGGCCGCCCGGACCAGGAAGCCGACGGCGGCGGCGAGATCTGCGCTGCCCAGTCCGGCCAGCAGGTCCACCGGGTCAGTGCGGCCGGCCGTCCTTCGCAGCGCGGCGGCGATGACCGACTGCTTGTGGGCCAGGCCGATGTCGTCGACCCCGGTGCCACGACCGGCGACCCGGGTGGCGCCCACTCCGAGCAGGGCAGCGATCAGCGCCGCCGCCGGCGTGGTGTTGCCGATGCCGAGATCGCCCACGATCAGCAGGTCGGCGCCCGCCTCGATCTCCTCGTCGGCGATCCGCCCCCCGGCGGCCAGTGCCCTGCTGATCTCGTCGGCGCTACAGGCGTCCTGGAGGTTGATTGCGCCGCTGGAGCGACAGATCTTGTAGGCCCTGACCTGTTCGTCCACACCGGTCAGGTCGTCGTCGACGGAGATGTCCAGCACCCGAAGGTGGACATTGTTCGTCCTGGCCAGCACCGAGATGCCGGCCCCGCCGGCAGCGATGGCCCGCACCATGGCCGGCGTGACCTCCCGCGGGTACGCGGACACCCCCTGCGCGGCGACCCCGTGGTCACCGGCGAAAACGACGGCCCTGACGTTGCCGGGAACCGCGGGCGGGCAGCTGCGCTGGCAGGCCGACAGCCACACGGCCAGGTCTTCCAGACGACCCAGCGCGCCCACCGGCTTGGCCAGGGCGCCCATTCGGGCGGCGGCCTCGGCACGGATTTCGGCGGACGGAGGGGACACGGACATTCGCACCGACTTCCCGACAGGCTTGATCACTCAACCGTAGTGGGTGCCGCGTCGGTGCGGATGTGCACGACCTGACCGTGCGAGGTCCGGTAGATCGAGTGCACCTCGCCGTTGCCGACGTCCCGCCAGGTCAGGTCGTCCAGATCCTCGCCGAGCAGATGGCCGATGACGATGCGGATGGTGTCGCCATGACTGACCAGAATCACGTCGCCAGTGGCCTCGGTGATCCACGGGCCCGCCAGCAGACCGCTCACCCTGGCGAGCACATCGCGCATCGACTCGCCGCCCGGCATCCGCAGGTCGGCGATCGGCAGCGGGTCGCCGGACTCGTCGACAGCGGTCGCGGCGATCCGCTCCCACTCGGCGCCGGCCTCCGAGCTGGTCATTCCCTGTAGCGGTCCGTAGTTCACCTCGCGCAGCAGCGTCGTCTCGATTGGGGTGAGACCCGTTGCTGCGCCGATGATCTCGGCGCTCTCCCGAGCCCGCCGCAGATCCGAGGTCAGCAGCCTGCCGGCTCGGGAGCCGGCCAGC
Source organism: Mycobacteriales bacterium (assembly GCA_038229825.1). GTDB lineage: Bacteria > Actinomycetota > Actinomycetes > Mycobacteriales > Nakamurellaceae > Nakamurella. The sequence continues at coordinate 192,673 of JBBROB010000008.1, read as the reverse complement.
GCCCGCGCAGCCCGGCGCGTCTGTGCGCGACCGAGTGCGGTCAGCGGCGGATGTTCGACCTGACCCTGCAGCAGACGGTCGACGTTCCAGCTGGACTGGCCGTGCCGGACCAGATGCACAGCCGGCGATGCCTGGTCGGGAAGCACGATGCTCATTCCGGAGCCATCGGGTCGAAGCCGGCGACCGAACCGATGACGGTCACCGCCGGTGCCGTCAATCCCGCCTCCGCACTCGCCCGGGCGATGTCGGCCAGCGTCGCCCGCACCGACCGCTGCCCGGGGTGGCCGGCGTTGGAAACGGTGGCCGCTGGAGTGGCCGGGTCAAGGCCGCCCTCGATCAGTGCCGCAGAGATCGCCGGCAGGTTGGCGACGCCCATCATCACGATCAGCGCGGTACCGGTTCTTGCCAACGCCGTCCAGTCCAGGGTGGATCGTGGATCCGAAGGCGGGACGTGCCCGGTGACCACGGTGAACCCCTGGTTCAGATTGCGGTGGGTGACCGGAATGCCGGCCAGGGCCGGCGCCGCCAGCGCCGACGAGACCCCTGGCACCAACTGGACCTCGATGCCGGCGGCGGCGCAGGCCTGCCACTCCTCGGCGCCCCGACCGAACACGAAGTTGTCACCGCCCTTGAGCCGGACGACGGATTTGCCGGCCCCGGCATGCGCGATCAGCAGTCGGTTGATCTCCTGCTGCGTGGTGAATTCCCCGCGTGGAATCTTTGCCACGTCGATGATCTCGGTTCCGACCCGGACATGCTGCAACACCGCCAGCGGGGCGAGCCGATCGGCGATCACCACGTCGGCTTCCTGGATGGCGGCCAGTCCGGTCAGGGTCAGCAGGCCCGGGTCGCCGGGTCCGCCGCCGACCAGCACCACCCGGCCGCCGAGCCGGCGCCGCCCGCCCGGTTCTCGGGCCGGCCGACCGGTGCCGGTGAGGCAGAACCTGCCGAGCGCCGCGGCTCTGTCGATGATCTGCCGGTCCTGCTCACCGTCACCGGTCGCCGCGAAGATCAGCCAGGCCTTCGCCAGGTCGGCGTCGGTCACCGATCGCTGCGCCAGGGCGATCAGGCCACGGTCGGCGAAATCGGCAACCGAGGCGACCGGATCGTCGGAGATCACCACCACGTCCGCCCTGGCCGCCCGCAGCGCCGCGATCCGGCCCAGCGCGGCAACGCCACCGCCCACCACCAGCACCTCGCGTCCGGCGACAGGAAGGTCGACCGGCAAACTGTCCACCGGCCTGCCCACTGCCTCACTTCTGGTCACCGTGCCGATGATCCCACAGGCCACGTTCACTCTGCGGCACATCCATGCCGGGCACCGCTGCACTCCAGCTGCAGTGCGCTAGGGTCCGCCAGATGAGCGGCGACTCGACCCGGCAGCCCGATTCGGCGTCGCCACGGGTCACCGTCGTCGTCGTGGGGGAAGACGGCTGGTCCGGACTCGGTGAGGCCGCCCGGGAGTTGATCCGCGACGCGCCGCTGGTGATCGGCGGCCATCGGCAGCAGACCATGCTGCCGGATATACCTGGTCAGGACCGACGACGCTGGCCCACTCCGATGCTCCCGACGCTGCGGTCGCTGTTGGATGCCTACCCCGGTCGGGGTTTCCTGCTGGTGACCTCCGGCGGGAGGCTGGACTCCGGTGTCGGCGCCGGCCTGATCGACGAGCTGGGGCCGGCGAACGTACGGATCATCCCAGCCGGATCCTGAGCTGCCCGGCCGGCGGCCACCGGTGGCGGCCCGCTCATCGCGAACCGCTCGGAGAGTGCTTTGAAGGTCACCTCCCCGTCGGTCAGCCCGGCCAGGATCGTCCGGCGGGTGGGGTGGGCGAGCGCAGCGAATGTCAGGCTGAGCGTGTCGGCGGCCGCTGACCTTGCATTCACCGTTGTCACGACCGATCGATCAGCGAACCATCAGGTCGCGGATCCAGCCCGACGTGGTGGCATCGCGGATTGGCCAACTACCGTTCGGCCCATGACGACACCGCTGGCCAGGCTGATCGTCAGAGGTTGCGATGTGCTCCTGGTGCCCGACAACGGGGAGTGCACCGTCCTGGCAGGCCAGGACATCGTGGTGTCCGCGGGCTCGATCCAGTCGATCGGGCCGACCGGCAGCGTGCCGGTCGGCCCCGGGGACGAATTACTGGACGCGCATGGACTGATCGCCACACCGGGCCTGGTCAGTGCCCACTCGCACAGCCCGATGGTGCTGTTCCGCGGTGCTGCCGAGGACGTCCCGGTACAGGATTGGTTCAACAAGCGGGTCTGGCCGATGGAGAGCAATCTGACCGCGCAGGACGTCCACTACGGTGCGCTGCTGGCCTGCGCCGAGATGATCTCCTCCGGGGTGACCACCTTCGTCGACCACTACTTCTTTCCGGACCAGATAGCCGAAGCCGTTGAAGGCTCAGGCATTCGGGCGAATGTCGCGCCGACCTACTTCAGCAGCCGGGGCAGGCAGGCGCTCGAGGCGACGGTGGATTTCGCGGAGCGCTGGCACGGCGGTGCCGGTGGCCGGGTCACCGTGTCGATGGGGCCGCACGCGCCGTACACCGTCGATGACGCCGACCTGACGTTGCTGGCCGACCATGCCCGGCGGCTGGGCATCGGGGTGCACATCCACGCCGCCGAGAACCTGGCGCAGACGGAATCAAGCCTTGCCAGGCGCGGCATCACGCCGATCGAAGTGCTCGAGCGGACCGGGATCCTGGATGCCGGCGTGGTGATCGCGCACGGCTGCGGCATCGTTCCCGACGATTACGAGATGCTGGCCGGGTACGCCGACCGGATCGCCGTCGCCAGTTGTCCGAAGGTCTATCTCAAGCATGCGCTCTGGCCGCTGACGCCGATCCGGGATCTGCTGGCATTGGGCGTCACCGTCGCCGCCGGTACGGACGGCGCGGCCGGGCACAACACGCTGGACATGTGGGAGGCGATGCGCCTGGTCGCGATGACACAGAAGCTGGAGACCAGGGACGCCATGTTCCTGTCGGTGTCGGACACCCTGCGGTTGGCAATGCGCGGCGGCGCGACGGCCGCCCGGCTCGGTCCCGGATCCGGTGCGCTGCAGCCGGGACAGCGGGCCGACATCGCGCTGGTCGACCTGTCCGGGATGCACCACCGCCCGCTGCACGACCCGAGAGCGGCCCTCGTCTACGGAGTGCGGGCCAGCGACGTGAAATCGGTGGTGGTGGCCGGCCGGGTGCTGATGCGCGACCGCGAAGTGCTGACCGTCGATGTACCAGGACTGCTGACCGAGATCGACGCCAGGGTGGCCCGGCTGGTCGATATCTCCGCCGGCGCCGCGGTCCAGTTCTACGACCCGTGACCCTGATACCGCAACGGGCGGCGGGCCTTTCGGCCGGCCGCCCGTGGTGATGACGCATCGGAGAAATCAGGTTCTGGCGGCAAGTTCCAGCCCGGAGGCTGCCTTCTGGTCGTCGGCCACTTCCTGGTCGACCACCTCGGCGTCCAGCACCAGGTTGAGCTCTTCGGGGTCGGTGTTCGTCGCCCGCAGCGGTGTTTCCTTGATCAGGAAGATGACGATCGCGCCGATCGCCGCCGCCACCGCGCTGATGCCGAACGCCCATGCCGTGCCGACGCCGTAGGAGGCCTTCACCAGTTCGGCGATCGGAGCCGGAAGGGTCGACGTGTCGGGGGTGGTGCCGGAGGCCGCACCCAGCGCGGAGGCCGGAACCCCCAGCTGGGCAAGGCCACCGGTGAGGTGCGCGGTCACCTTGGAGCCGAGAACGGCCCCCAGTGCGCTGACCCCGACGGCGCCGCCCAACGACCGGATGAACGACACGGTCGCGGAGGCGCTGCCGATGTCACGTATCGACACGCTGTTCTGCACCGCCAGTACCAGGTTCTGCATGGTGGCTCCCATGCCGCTGCCGGCGATCGCCATGCCGATGGCGAGCACCCAGTAGGGGCTGGTGGAGGTCATGGTGGCCAGGATGACCAGGCCGACGGTCAGCATGACCCCGCCCGCCGCCAGGTAGCGCTTCCACTGACCGGTCCGGGTGATGATCCGGCCGATCAGCAGCGAGGACAGGAACATTCCCAGCACCATGGGAATGGTGGCGACTCCCGACATCGTCGGGCTGTCTCCACGGGAGACCTGGAAGTACTGGCTGAGGAACACAGTGATCCCGTACAGCGACGATCCGACCAACAGACTCGCAGCGGAAGCCAGTGCCACCGTGCGGTTCTTGAAGATCTTCAGCGGGATGATCGGCTCGGCAACCCGGCCCTCCACCCACACTGCGACGCCGAGCAACACCATGCCGCCGATCAGCATGGCCGCAGACGGCACAGAGACCCAGGCGAAGTTGTTGCCCGCCAGGGAAACCCAGATCAGCAGCAGGCTGACGCCGGCGATGATCAGGGTGGCACCCAGGTAGTCGATCTTCGCTTCGCGCCGGAAGGTGGGGAGCTTGAGCGTCTTCTGCAGCACAACCACGGCCAGCGCCGCGAACGGGACGCCGACGTAGAAGCACCAACGCCAGCCCAGCCAGGAGGTGTCGACGATGACACCGCCGACCAGCGGGCCGAGGACGGTCGCCAACGCGAAGACGGCGCCGAGGTAGCCGCTGTACCGACCACGCTCACGGGGGGAGATCATCCGAGCCATGATGACCTGGACCAGGGCCAGCAGACCGCCGGCACCGATGCCCTGGATCGCCCTGGCGAAGATCAGCATGCCGACGCTCTGGGACAGTCCGGCCACCGCCGAACCGGCAACGTAGATCGCCAAGGACAACTGCACCAGCAGCTTCGGACTCATCAGGTCCGAGAGTTTCCCCCAGATTGGTGTTGTCGCGGTCAGCGCGAGCAGAGTCGCTACCACTACCCAGGTGTAGCCGGATTCGGTGCCGTGCAGCTGGTCGATGATCGTCGGCAGGGCATTGGTGACCACGGTCGAGGACAACATGGCGACGAACATGCCGATCAACAGGCCCGACAGGGACTGCAGGATCTGTTTGTGGCTCATGGTGCCGATTTCGCCGGCGTGCTCCGGCGAGTGGATGTGCTCAGTGGCACGAGAGGTGGTGCTGGTCATGGATTTCACGCTTTCAGTGCTGGAGTTGATAGCGGCGCGGTGGCAGCCGAGTGTGGCGCTGCCGACACCAAGGATTTTGGGTTGACACCGAGGGATTTTGAGTTGAACCCGTGGGATTTCGCGCAACCCGGCTCGCTGGCAACCAGGTCGGCGGCGAGGCGATGGACAAGAGCCGTCAGGCTCCGGACGTCCTGCACCGTCCAGGAGGCGATCCGGTCGGCAATGTCGGACCCGGCGTTCTCACAGGCGACGGCCAGAGCCGACTCGCCGTCGGACGTGAGTCGGACGAACTGCGCGCGGTGATCGGCCTCATCCTTGACCCTGGTCACCAGGCCGGCGCCCTCCAGCGCAGACACCTGGCGACTGGCGGCCGAGATGTCGACCATCAGCAGTTCGGCAAGGGCGGACACCCGCACGCCGGACGTCCCGTCGAGGGCGCTCAACATCATCAGCGCACCGGCGTCGGGCCTGTACCTGGCCGACCGACGCCGGGCCCTGGTGAGGTTTTGCATCGACCGCAACAGGTCAACGCAGTCCGAGGTCGAGGGCGGGGCCATCTGGTTCTTCACAATTACCAATGCTAAAGATATTGTTTGCATGACTCAAGCAACTGTGACGAGGGTGACTGCCTCCGGCCTCGGCACGACGAAGCGCGGACACGCCTCTGCAGGCCTGACTGTCGGGGGTGCGCGCTAGCGTCTGTCTGGTGCGAAGTCCTGCGTTCAGACCATCATTGCCCGTCCGGGTGATCATGCTGTCCGCTGCCTATGCTCCGCTGTTGGTGCTGTTGGCCGTGCTCGACTCGTTCCGGCTGCCCTGGCTGCGCTGGGTGTTCGCCGGGCTGGCCGTGGCCGGCGTGGCCGGGACGATGTTGTTCCTGTTCGTTTCGGTCCCCCGCCGGAATGCCGTCATCGAACGGGTGCACAGCGCCAAGCCCCGAGAGGGAGAGGCCCTCAAGTTCTTTGCGACCTATGTGGTGCCGTTCTTCGTCACGGCCACGGCGGCCGCGCCGGTCCGCTGGGCTCTGCTGCTCTATCTGCTGATGATCGCGGTCCTCTACCTGCAGGGCGACCTGTACTTCTCCAATCCATTGCTCGCCGCGCTCGGCTTCCGGATCTTCGAACTGGTCCGGGCTGACCGGGGGTTCCTGCTGGTGACCAGCCGGTCATGGCACCTTGCGCCCGGGGACGTCATGTCGCTGGTGCCACTGGGCGGCTACATCTACCTGCAACAGCACCGAAACTCCAGCTCATCCCCCGAGGCCGCAGAAGGAAGGGAACCACTGTGACGCCCGAGAACGCCGTCACCCGACGCACCGAAGCGACCATCCGTGCGTTGCTGCGAGCTCTGGTCGACCCGTCCGGCCTGACCGTCAGCCTGCTGCTGGTGAGCGAACACCGATCGGCCTCGCCGGCGGTCTACGACGTGCCCATCAGCGCCGAACTTGCCGGGCAACTGCTCGCCCAGGTGGCCGAAACCGCCGCCGAGGCGGTCGATGCCGAGCTCCGGGAGGTGCACCCCGGCTACACACCTGGATCCCACCAGTGGGTGCACGCCGCGATCCAGGACGGTCCGCTGGTCGAGCTGGAACAGGTCGTGCTGACGCCAAGCCACCGACAGTACGACCGCGGCACCGAATTCGGTCGCCGGAACCTGCTGGCGCTGCGGGTGGCAGCGCCGGACGGACGCGCGCTGGGTCGGCTCTACCAGGCGTTCTCCCCGGAAAAAGCGTTGGCGCACAGCAAGAAGATTCTGGCGATCTGGAACGGCGAACAATTCACCTCCCTCGACCCGCAGCCCCTGGTCATCGACCGCAGCCTGCGGCTCTTCGCCTTCGGGGATGTCGTGGTGATGAAGAACAACAGTGCCTACGAGTCCTTGTTCGGGGCTTTGCCGGATCTTCGCGAGCAGGCGGCGGCCACCTTCACCGCAACGCTGGGCAAACTGCAGATCGTCGGTGGCGACGAACTGCAGGCGGCCTGCGAATCGGACATCAACATGATGCACAAGCTATTGAGCATCGCGCACAAGATGGACCAACCGGGCTATCCCAAAGCGCTGGACATGGCGAGCGTGCTGGCGTTCCTGGAGCGCAACCCGCATATCGATGTTCCGATCGACACCTCGGGCAGCAGTCCGGCCTTGGTGTTCCGATCCCAGCCACAGCACCGATGGGCGCTGCTGAAACTGCTCGACGACGACTTCTTGCGGTCGGACCTGACCAACATCAACTACGAGGCCAATTCCAAGAGCGAGTTGCCGGCCGGCGGGGCGTCGGTCAATTCGGATAGATAGCCGGCCATCCCGGCCGGGGTTCGCCCGGACAGGCGCGCGCTGGTGAGCACCGGACTTGCCGCCGTGCTGACCACCAGGCCCCCCAACTCTCGCACCCGACCGGCCAGCAGGACATCCTCGTGCGCCGCGACCAGCGGGAAGCCTCCGGCGCGCGAGTACATCTCTGCTCGGATCCCGAGATTCGCCCCGTGGACGTGCGGATGACCATCGGACAGTTGATGGGCGCGGGTCCAGCTACGCAGCAGTTCCGGCGAGAGTTCCGCCGGGTCGGGCCGAACCAGTCCGAGCAGCAGATCTGTTCCCGACTCGGCGTGTTGGAGATGGGTCCGAAGCCAATCGGCCGGCACCGCGGAGTCGGCATCGGTGCAGGCGATCCAGTCAGCTGCACCGAGGTTCGGCCCGGTTTGCAGGACCTTCTCGACGCCGACGGCTCGGGCCGCGCCGACCTGGCCGTGGTCGGAGACGATCACTTCCACCTGCGGCCACCGGGCCAGTAGGTCAGGGCTACGGTCGGTGCACCGGTCGAGCACCACCACGATCCTGGTGGGAGCGGTTGCCGGACAGAGGTTTCGTAATTCCGACTCGGCCCTGGCCAGCGCATTCAAACATCGCGGCAGGCGGCGTTCCTCGTTTCTTGCCGGAATCACCACCGCCAGAGTCGGCATCGGAGTTCGTCCCCGACGGTGCGCCGGAGCCGTTGCCGCGGCGCGCAGCTTCGGGTCCGCGGTCTCGGTCACCTACCGCAACCCGTTGGCAGTGGCCACAGAGACCGCGGGCGGTGGGGTGAACACCTGCAGGATGAAGTCCTCTTCCAGATGCTCGGCCAGCAGGGCAAGTCCGGGTTCTGCGGCAAGGGCACGGTGCACGTCGTCCCCGGACAGCGGGTATTCGGCAACCGGGTACCGCCAGTGGCAGGCCAACAGCACCCCGTCCGGGGTCAGTGACGACGCCGCACGGGCAGCCATGATCGCCAGATCAGCTGCGCCGCAGTAATAGCCGACCTCCGAGAGGACGATCAGGTCGAATTTTTCCCGTGGCCACTCTGCTGGTATCCGCCGTTGCTCGAACCGCACACCTGGCATGTCGGCAAGACGCCGACGGGCGGCCGCCAACGGGCGATCGGAGATGTCCGTCGCCAGTAGACGGTCGCACCTGCCGGCCAGTTCGGCGGTCAGCACCCCGATGGAGCAGCCCGGCTCGAAAGCCGTTCGGAACGACTCGCGCGGCAGGCTGGCCATGGTGATGGTGCGCTTCCGCGTTTCATACCAACGGCTCTCGAAGCCCCAGGGGTCGTCCTGATCGCCGTAGAACTCGTCGAAGAATTCCTTCGGGAGGCTGTGCTGGTCTGTCGGTGACATTTCGGTGTCGGGTGTTATGAAGATCTCGTAGGTCCTTTCGAAATGTTCGGCGACCGCCCGGGGCAGTATCTCCTCATCTCCCGGGAGGTCTGACAGCGGTTCGATCTGACTCCGATGACACTGCAACGCAGCAAGTTTCGCATCCAGGTCGACCGGTGTCAGGTCCAGCCTGACGGCGCTGGTGGGCATTTCCGGCGGACTGGACCAATGCCAGAACCAGATCGGATACTGAAGGAACAACACATTCCGCTCCCCGGCCGCATCCGCGGCGGCGATCCCGGCTGCGGTGTGATCGGGATGTCCATCGGCGATCCAGGGCGAGGCCAGCAGCGTCGGTTCGTCTTCGATGAACCGACCGATACTCCTCGCCAGCTCATCCTGGTGCGCCGACAGGTCACCGTCAGGGAGGCCGAGCAGCTTCACCGTTGCGGTCGGTGCCAGGAATTCCAGCGCGGCGACGACCTCGGCACGCCGGATCGATGCGAGTTCCGACGGAGTCCGGGTCCGAGAATCCGGGTGCGAGTGCTCACCCATCGTCGCGATCACCACGGTGACACCAATACCCAACCGGGTAGCGGCGGCCAGCAGGCCGCCGGCGCCGAGACTCTCGTCGTCCGGATGGGCCGCCACAACGATCAGCCGGCGGACGCCGGACAGGTCAAGCACGCCAGGCCGGAGGAGCGCCGGACTGTCGGCCCACCTGCTCTCGGGAGTGCCGGCGACGCGGTGATCGAACTCCGGGACGTCGGGATCGGTCACCACATCGGGTTCGGCTACCACGGCTGCTCACCCCGCAACAGGTCCCGGCCCAGCGCAGCTTCGTCCCGCTCCGCGTGATGCTGGCGCAGATAGACCTGCAGGTCGGCCACGCGGCGGGCGTGCTCTTCGTTCTGCACCAGCGGAGCGGGACCCAGTGCGTGGCCGACCCGACGCAATACCTCTTCCGCAGCGGCGGCCACCACCCCGCGAACCCGGCCGGCCATCACCACCCCGGCTGACCCGTTCGACCGACCTGCGTCGATCTCGGCGGCGGCCGCCAAGAGCACAGCCCGCGCGCTGCTCAGCGCAAGATCCACTGCACCCAGGTGCATCAGACCGATCTGATCCGGTTCGCGAGCCGCGAGAGCTGCATATAGGGACCGGGCGAGGCCGAACGCGCCGCCGTACCAACACGCAGCGACACCCGCTCCACCCCATGCGAAGCCGTCCCGATGCAGGTACCAGTCGTCGCCGCCGATCGGTACAGCGGTGGCGCCGGTCAACTCGATTGCGCTCGACACCACCTCCGGCAACCCTCTGGAGATCCACTCACCCTGGACGGCAGCTACCCCGTCGTCCTGCAGCGCGACCGCGAACAGCCGCCGGTGCCCCGCCGTCGTCTGTGCGGTGATCAGCGCGTGGCTCAGCCGTCCCGCCAGCGAGCACCACGGCTTCACACCGGAAAGATTCCATCGCCCATCGCCATGCAGCTGGATCTGATCCGCCTGCACCCGGACGCCGGGCCCCTCGGCCGCGAAGACGCCCCAGGTCGAGTCGTGTCCCGCGCCCAGTACGGCCAGATCCCGGGCTGGGTCGATGTCGGCCTCCCCCAGGATCGCCAGTGCGTCCAGGTGTGCCTCTGCGACCCGGGCAGCGGTCAGATCTGCCGCAGCGAGCGTCGCGAGCAATTCCCAGCGACCGGCAGTCCCACCCGTGCCGGGCAGGGGCGCGCGGCCGCCGAGCAGTGATGCCAGGGCGATCGCCGCGTCGGCGTCGCCGCCGACCCTCGCTGCCCGGAATGCCAATTCGCTGTCGGCAGGTGAGTCACCGGCTGCGGCGCCGAACGAGAAGCTGACCTCGGTGTGGCGGCGCGCGGACGACCGTCGCGGTTCGGTCGACATGTCCTTCTCCGTTCTTCCAAAGGCAGTAGGTCTTGCCGGCCTCGGTGACTTACGTACCCAGTCCGCGGACCGGTCAACCTTGCCCACTAAGGGGGCAGGCGGACGGCATGGCCGGCGGCGGCGCGGGGAACTGCCGAAGTACGGTGGTCGCCACCGCTGCAGACAAGAAGGAGTCGACAATGACCGATCAGGATGGCGCTGCGCAGGATGAGACGACCGCCGAACCCGACGAGGAGCCGGTGACCAGTCCAGCGCTGGAGCACCTCGAGGAGACGATGAAGAAGGCCGGGCAGGCGGCCGACGAGGCACTCGCGCCGCAGCGGGAACCGCTCGATTGAGTCACCGCCCGGACAAGCTGCCCGCAACCAGATTCAGTGCCGGATCGAAGTGCTGCGAACCTGCTTCCGACGCAGCTGGTCACCTGCGAATTGGTGAGCCTGGCGATGTCGGTCGATTCGTTCCACCCGACGTGATGACGGCACGATCCCTGCAGGACGACCGCCGCATCCGCGCGAGACGGTTGGTTGACCCAGCGGCGTCGCCGCATTCCTGCAGGCGGACGCCGGTGCCGCACGGGGCGCGGGGGTGATCGAGAACTCGCCGATCAGGCCGCTGCCCAGGTACTTGGCCAGCGCGGTCGGCACGGGTGGATCGTCAGTCCTTACGACGGTCGTAGCGGAACGCACGGTCAACCGCCCAGTCCGTCCGGCGTCACGGTACGCCCGTCCGGCTCTCCACCCCCCGGGAGTTCACCGGGCGCGCGGAGGCGGTACAGCACTTCGCCGGCGTGCGGTTCGACGAACGTTTCGGGGTCGGATTCATAGTCGCCGACGACGATCGAACCGGGGTCGAGGTAGTTCAGGTTGACCGACCGCACGATCTCTTCTGGAATTCCGGTGGCCAGGGTGACGGTCACCCGGTTGCGTTCGCCGTTGACCGGGTCCCAGGTGCCCTGTCCACGAAGGTGGGTCGAATGAGCGAGGTCGCCCCAGGGCAGATCCTTGAACCGATCCCACTGGCCGAGGAAATAGTCGCGGTTGTGATAGCCGATCTCGGCGATGTGCGGGTGCATGACGGACACCTCGGTGATGTGCGGAGCGTAGATGATCACCTCGCCACCGTCGGCGACGATCGGCTCCAATTTGTAGAAACCCTTGGCGGCGGTCCAGATGTCCTCGTACTTGGTCGGCATTATCGACAGAACCCGTCGTACCGGGGCGTCCCGGTAGGTCACGTGGGTCTCGGCAGAGATCGCTGCGCACGCCGCCCAGGAGTCCTCCGGCGTGCCGAAGGCAATCGCATGCAGCGAATCAGTTCCCGAGGCCACCACCAGACAGAGCGCGATCCGCTGCGCCGGAATCATTGACGCCGCCTCGTTGATCAGGGCACGCACCGGCGTGATGCCGCTGGTGCCGATCATGTCGGCGCTGGTGATCAGTGCGCCGACCCAATGCGACAGATCGATCAGCTCCTGACCGGACACGCCGGGGAAGAAGTACTTGTTGCCGCCGGAGAATCCGACCACTTCGTGCGGGAACACGGGACCGACCACCAGGGCGATGTCGGCCTCGGCGACGTGGCGATTGATCCGAACGGTGACCGATGTGTCGGTCAACCGGCCGCCGGTCAGTTCGGTCAACCGGTCGGCCTCGATGGCGCCGAGGGTGACGAAGGTTTCCGGGAGCCAGGATTCGTGATTGACGATGGACCACCCCGGATAGACCTCCTGCGCCGATCCCGCCGGATAACCAAGGTGCAGCGCCAGGTGCTCCTCGTCCATGCCATGGTGGGTACCCAGGGCGATGATGACCGTCACGGCCGCCGCGCTTCCGGCCAGCACCCCGTGAACAGCCTTGAGCAGCAACGGGAGTGGGCACGTGCGAGTGCCGTCGGGGACCACAACGGCGACGCGCTTCCCGGCGAAGTCGACGTCGGCCAGGGCGCCGGCGATGAATGCCGTCACTTCGGATGGGCTCACCTGGCAGCCAGGCCCCCCGATCACACTCACGGCGGGAATCGTAGACACGGCAACCACTTTCGTTCCTTCCACTGCTGCAGAAGCGATGTGAGTACGATCAGGACTTCACCGGCAGGCAGGCCCCGCCGATGCACGTTCGATCAGGTGGGTCGGGACGACCAGGGCCGTGCCGGCTCTCGGCTGCGCGCCGTTGATGACGGCCAACAGGTTGCGGACCGCGATGATGCCCATCTGCCGCAGCGGCGCGGCGACCGTCGTCAGCGCCGGGGTGATCAGACTCGACGCGAAGATGTCGTCGAAGCCGATCACACTGACCCGGCCGGGCACGTCGATACCGGCACCGCGCAGTTGATTGATGAGGGCGATAGCGATCTGATCGTTGTACGCAAGGACCGCCGTCGGCAATGGATGTCCGAGCTTCCCCGCGGCGCCTTCCCCGCCCTTGACGGTCGGCGCGAATGGCCCGATCCGGCGCGCCGCGACGTGCAGCTTGGCGCCGATCTCGATCAGCGCTCGCCATCTCGCCCCGTCGGCCCACGACGCCTCCGGCCCTGCGACATAGGTGATGGATCGATGGCCGAGTCGCTGCAGGTATTCGACCACCTGGCGAACCCCGGACACATTGTCCGTGGTGAGGCTCGCCAATTCGGGAATGGACCGGTTGAGTACGACCATCGGCTTCTGCCTGGCGGTGACCTTGATCGCCTCGTCGGACATCCGACTGGTCGCCAGCACCAGGCCTTCGGCGATCGGGATCACCCGGTCCAGTGCCTCGCGTTCCAGCACGTCCGACTCCTGGCCGTCAGCCAGCACCATGGTGTAGTTGGCCTCGGCGGCTGCCGACTGGGCGCCCTGGATGATCGCGGTATAGAAGGGATTGGTGACATCGGAAATGGTCAACGCAATGATCGAGGTCTTCCCGGTGGGCAGCGCGCGGGCCAACGGGTTCACCCGGTAGCCGAGGTTCTCCGCCGCCACCCGGATACGCTCGGCCGTGACCGCGCTCACCCGACCCGGCCGGGCGAACGCGCGTGAGACGGTGGAGGCGACCACCCCGGCCTCGCGGGCGACGTCGTAGATGGTAGCTGACCTCGGTACATCAGCTCCGTCGCCCATGTCACCCTCACTGTTTGGAACCACACCGAAAATATCGGCCCTCACTGTAAGACCCTGTCAGGTGATCCTCGGGTATCGGGAGCGCTACGCCCGTGTCCATCGTCAAACCGGACTGCCGGTAGACGCTGGTGACGATGCTGAGCGTCTTGAGCGCCTCGGTCGCGTCGATCCAGAACGGCCGTCGCTCCTGCACATGCCGATAGAAGTCGTCGATCAATGTTGCGTGGGACAGGCCCCAGTAGGCTCTTGGCCCCGAGACGGTCGCCTCCTCGCTGACCATCGTCACGGTCCCGTCGTGGTAGGTGATGACCAGATCGCCGTTCAACCGCACGGTGGCGTTGTCGGTCAGCAGCTCCAACATGATGGGAGCGTTGTCGACATATCCGTTGCTGGCGTAGAAGATCGACGCGGCCCCGCTCTGGTGACGGAGTTGGATGCTCGCGGTGTCCTCGACCTCGACGGGCTCGGCCAACGCGAGGCGGGCGGCCTGCCCGCGAACGTCGGTCACCTCACCGAGAAACCACTGGAGCAGGTCGAGGGTGTGGATCGACTGATTGATGAGGACGCCGCCGCCGCCACCGGCCCAGGTACCCCGCCAAGGCCTGCGGCTGAAGTACCCATTGTCGCGGGACCAGGTCACCGACGCCCGGCCGCCCTGCAGACGGCCGAGGGCGCCGCCGTCGATCAGGTCCCGCAACGCCTTCGACGTCTTGTTGTAGCGGTTCTGATAGCACACCCCCAGCATCGCTGCACTGGCCTGCGCGGCCAGGGCAACCGCCTCCCCGTCCGCCATCGAAATGGCCACCGGCTTTTCCAGCAGCACATTCACGTCGCGGCGGAGGGCGACGATCGCCATCGACGCATGCAGGTGGTGCGGCGTGCAGATGTGCACCACGTCGGGTCGCTCGGCCGCAAGCATCTGCTCGAAATCGCGGTAGGCCGGACAGTTCAACAGTTCCCCGGTGGTCTCGGCCCGATCCTGATCGATGTCGCACACCGCGATCAGGTGAGCGGCCGGGTTGGCGGTGATGGCGTCCAGGTGCTGCGCCGAGATGTCGCCGCAGCCGGCCAGCGCGACCCGCAGAGCCGTCACCTGGACCGCCCACCGAGCGGGAGTGTGGCCATCGCCCAGTCGTAGGCGATCTGGTGGCACTGTCGCAAAGGCACGGACGGAACATCCACCTCGATCATGTAGTCACCCGTGAAACCCGGGCTGAAAGCCGCAACGCAGGCTGTCAGGTCGACTTGCCCGGTGCCCGGCTCGGCCCAGATGCTCCCGGCCATCGTGGCCCGCTGATAGTCGAGTTGGTCGGATTTCGCCCGCCGGATGCCTGCGTCGAAGGTGTCCTTCAGGTGCACCGCGACAATGCGTTCGGCGTAGTCACCCAATACCTGAGGGACATCCATGCCGGCCCAGGACATGTGCCCGGTGTCCGGCCCGAAGGCAAGCAGATCGCGACCGAGTTCGTCCAGCACGGTGCGCACCTCGACCTCGGTCTCCACCCAACCGCCGACATGGGGGTGCAGGGCCGGGCGCACCCCTTCGGCCAGCATTGCGCGACACGAGGCGCCGATGCCGTCGACCACCGAGGCCAGCCGACCGGGATCGAAATCGAACCCGACGGCCGGATGCAGCGTCCGTGGCGACCCTGGCGGCTCCATCGTCGAGATCATGCACACCCGCTGACCCAGCGACGCCTGCACGGCGGCGAACTGTCCGGCCGACGCCGCCATCTGCCGGTGCGAGTCAGGGTCGGCGAACGATCCACTGAACAGGCTCAGGGCAGGTACCAGCCCGAAGCTCTCCAGCCACGGCAGGTAGGCGGAGGCCGCCATGTCGGTCGGAACATCGGCTTTCACCGCGTGGTAGCCGATCTCGGCCAGCTCGGTGAACGCGCGGCCCAGGGTCGCCGTCGATCGATCCGGTGTGCCGCCGGCCAGCCAGTAGGCGATCGGGTTGACGGCCAACCGTGGTCCGGACTCGGTGCTCATCGTTTGTCTTCCTCGGGATGTGATCTTGAGAGAAGCGTTCTCTCTGAGATGTTCTTGATGGATGTTCCTTCTCAGCGAGAAGGTGTCAGGGCGGACACGTTCGACAGGGCGACAGGAAGGCCGGTACGGGCCGACTCGTACAGCGCCAGGATCACGGCCAATGACGTTCGGGCGTCCCGGGTTCCGACCCTGGGTTGCCGATCGGTCCGCACGGCTTCGATGAAGTCGGCCAGTTGCCGCTGGTGAGCGTCGCCGAGAGCGGCGTCCTGCGGCCCCAGCTCGAAGTCGTCGGTGACCTGGTTGGTGCCGGTGCCTGAGGACAGAGCGATCTCCGGTGCAGGGCCGACATTCTCGTGCAGAAAGACCAGTTCGTCGTTGGAGATGACAGCCGATCCCTTCGACCCGAAGATGCGCAGGCTGGCGTCCAGCCCCGGGTAGGCGGCAGTGGTGCCGTGGATGATGCCAAGTGCACCGGAGGCGAATTTGACTACCGCCGCGGCGGTGTCCTCCACCTCGATCCGGTCGTGCGCAAGACAGGCGGTGTGGGCGAACACCTCGACCGGAGCGCCGACCATGGTGACCATCAGGTTGATCGTGTGCACGGTCTGGTTCATGATCGCCCCGCCGCCGTCGAGCGCCCAGGTCCCACGCCAGTCACCGGAGTCGTAGTAGGTCTGCCCACGCCACCAGGCGTGCGACGCGATCGCCGACGTGATGGTGCCGAGGTGGCCTGCACGAACCGACTCCAGCACCTTTTCGGTCGACTTGTCGAAGCGGTGCTGGCTGATCACCGCGACCTTCTTGCCCGATCGGGTTTCGGCTTCGATGATCCGGTCTGCCGCTCCGAGGGTGATGTCGATCGGTTTCTCGACCACCACGTGCTTGCCGGCATCCAGCGCCGCCACCGCCAGATCGGCGTGCAACCCGCTCGGTGTGCAGATGGTCACTGCGTCGATGTCCGGCCGGGCCAGCAGTGCCCTGACATCGCTGGTGTGACTATCGATCCCGAAGTTCGCGGCCATGGCTGCGGCCTTGTCGGGGTGGCTGTCCGCGATCGCCACCAGCTCAGCGGTGTCGGCCAGGCCGGACAGTGCGCTGCAGTGCACCCGACCGATGACACCGGCCCCGATGACGGCGAATCTGACTCTGTTTCCGGTCATGCGTAGGTGATCCCTTCACTGTCCAGGATTGCGGTGAAAGCCTTGGTGGCCCTGACGAATTCGTCGGCGCCGGAAAAACCTCCGAGAGGATTGGCGGCGGCCAGGTGCGGTTCCATCGAGAAGAATCCGTCATAGCCGTCAGCCCGCAGCGCCCGGAGGGTCGAGCGCACCTCGCCGTCCCCCTCGCCGGCCGGCACCACCTCGCCGGTGGCGAGCACGGCGTCCTTGACCTGGATGTACACCGTGTGCGGTCGGAGCCGGGCATATCCCTGGCTGTAGGGCTGGACCCCGACCTGGACGTAGTTGGCAGCGTCCCAGGCCAGTTTCAGGCTCGGCATGTTCACCGACTCCACGATGTCCAGCACCCTCGCGGGTACATCCCCGAAGATCTCCTTCTCGTTCTCGTGGAGCAGCACGACGCCGGCCTGTTGCGCCCTTTCGGCCATCGCCCGCATCCGGCGGATCACCTCGTCACGGTGAACGGACGGGCTCTGGTCCGGCCGCAGGAAGAACGAAAAGATCCGGATGTACGGGGCCTTGAAGCGAGCCGCGACCTGCAGCGCCCGATCGAACCGGACCAGATGTGCGTCGAAATCGTCCTCGATATTGATCTTTCCGATCGGCGAGCCGATCGACGACACCGACAGCGAGTGGGCGGCGAAAATCTTCTCCGCTTCATCGAGTTGCTCGTCGGTCAGGTCGAGAACATTGACATCCCAGGCGGAACGGAATTCCAGGAAGGTGATACCGAGCTGGTTCAGCAGTGTGCACTGCGTCGTCAGGTCCGGGTCGATCTCGTCGGCAAATCCCGACAGTGTCCACATGATGGTGTTCTCCTTGCTGGAGCGGTTGATGGAAGGCATGGGTCAACTTCGCGTTTTTGGGACGGGCGGGACCTCGGTCGCCAATTTCGTCCAGGCCTGCGAAGTTGATCCATGCAGATCACGGGCGGACTCGACGGTGGCGGTGATCAGTTCTTCGTCGCCTGCGAGATCAGCGTCCAGGAATGCGATCACGCGCCGGGTGGCGTCCTCGATCGGGCCGTCGGCCAATTCGAGGAGGTGACCGGCGGCCACGTCCTTGAGCGGCGCACCCGCCCCTCGTAGGTGGTTGATCCAGGCGGACAGCGCGCGGATCGCACCGGGTGGCAGTCGGCCGACGCTCCGCTCGCGGCGCAGGACCGGGAGGATCCGTACCGGTATTTTCTGCGAGCCGTCGGCCGCGATCTGAGCCAGCAGGTGCCGGATGGCCTGGTTGGTGAACCGTGTCACCAAGGCATTGCGGTAGTCGGCGTTCTCGTCAGCCGGGAGGCTCAGCTGGGGCGCGGCCTCGTCCCACCACTGATCGAGCCAGGCCCGACAGACCGGATCTGCCATCGCCTCGGCCACGGTGCCGTGCCCGCGGGCACTGCCGGCGTAGGCCAGCAGGCTGTGGCCACCGTTGAGCAGCCACAACTTTCGCTCCTCGAACGGCACGACATCCGGGACGAACCGCGCGCCGGCGGCATCCCAGGCCGGACGCCCGCCGGGGAATTCACCCGACAGCACCCACTCGCTGAACGGTTCGGTGACGACCGGGGCGGCATCGGCCAGCCCGGTCAGGCGGGCCGCGACGATGAGGTCGCCGTCGGCGGTGGCCGGGGTGATCCGGTCGACCATGGTGGTCACAAAGCTGACGTTGCCCTCGATCCAGAGACGGAGCGACGGGTCGAGCAGATCAGCGAAATCACCCACCACAGAGGCGACCACGTGTCCGTTGTCCGGCAGGTTGTCGCACGGCACCACGGCCAGCGGGCCGGCGCCGGCCGCCCGGCGGGCCGACAGACCGGCCACCAGCCGAGCCGGGATGGTCCGCAACTCGATCGGATTGCCGGTGCGCAACGCGGCCAGGTCGGCGACCACATCCGGCCGGGACTGCTCCAGCCGGCCTTCGGGTCCCCGTGCGTAGCCCGCCTCAGTCACGGTGAGGGTGATCACTGCAACCCGTGGATCGGCCAGGTACCCGACGAGCTCGGCGATGTCGGGGCCCGCATGGGTGCGGCTGAGCGTCTGGACGATCTCGGCCGCGTCGCCGTCCCGTCCTCGGGTGATCAAGGTGTACAGGCCGTCCTGGCAATCGAGGGTTTTGGCGAGTTGCGTCGATCGACCGGTGAAGGCCGCGATACCCCAACGGTCGGCGTCCGGTGCATGGGCGGTGTACCAGGCCTGATGCGCCCGGAAGAAATTCCCGAGGCCCAGATGCACGATGCGTACCGGGGCCGCGGGTGCCACGCCGGCGGCCGCTCGGGACAGGGCGGGAGTCTTCGTCATAGCTTGAACACTCGTCTCGGTTGGGCCGCCACCAGTTGCGACAGGCTCTCGACTGCTTCATCGAGGTCCAACCGGTGCTGGGCCACCAGCTCGGCAAGGAAGCCAGCATCGAGCCGCCGCGACATGTCGTGTCGAGCGGGAATCGAACAGAACGCCCTGGTGTCGTCGATGAACCCGGACAGTTTGGACAGGCCCGCGATCTCGGACACCGACCGTTGGAAGCTGCGGATCTCCGTCGGGTTGTCCAGGAACCACCACGGGGCACCGATGTAGACCGAAGGATAGAACCCGGCCAGCGGCGCGATCTCCCGATTGAACGCGTCGGCGTCGACGGTGAACAGCACCAGATGCAGGTTGGGGTGCGTGCCGTAGCGCTCCAGCAGTGGTTGCAGGGCATTCGTGTACTCCGTCGCGACCGGGATGTCGTGGCCGGTGTCGCCGCCGAAGGCCGCGAGTGTCGCCGGGTGATGATTGCGGTACACACCGGGGTGAACCGTCATGACCAGGCCGTCGTCGCACGACATCCTGGCCATTTCCAGCAGCATGTGCCGGCGGAAGGCGGTGCACTCCGCCGTCGTCGCTTCTCCCCCGCGGGCCGACCGATAGATTCGGGCGGCCTCGGCCTGGCCGAGAGGTGCGGTGCCGAGGTCGAAGTGGCTGTGATCGGCCGACACCGCACCGCGGGAGATGAAAAAGCGCCGCCGATCTTCCAGCGCTGCGAGGTAGCCGCCGTATTCGCCCACTTCGACACCGGCAGCGCGACCGAGACGGTCGATGTCCACATTCCAGTCGGTCGCAGCCGGCTCCAGGTACCGATCCGGGCGGAACGTCGGAATCACCCGGGTCGGAAAGGTCGGATCGGCGGCGATGGCCTGATGGGCGGTCAGGTCGTCCGACGGATCGTCGGTGGTGGCCAGGATTTGGATGTCGAACTGCCTCAGCAGAGCGCGCGGTCGGAAGGCCTGCTCTGTCAATTTCGCGGCGATGTGGTCGTACAACCGATCGGCGTTCGCTTCGCTCGGTCGCTCGGTGACGCCGAAGATACCGCCGAGTTCGGAGTCGAACCAGTACCGCATCGGCGTCCCCCGGAACACGTGCCAGTACCGGCAGAGGATCCGCCAGGCCTTGCGGGCCTCCACTTCCGGCAGCGGCCCCTGACCGACCCCGAGCTCGGCCAGCGATACTCCGTTCGCGTGCAGCATCCGCGTCACGTAGTGATCAGGCTGCACCAGCAGGCTCGTCGGATCGGCGAAAGGCTCGTCGTCCAACAGGATGCGCGGGTCGACGTGGCCATGGGGCGAGATGATCGGTTGGTCGCAGACCGACGCGTACAACTCCCGCGCAATACCGCGCGTACGTTGCTCGCTCGGCAGCAGGCGGTCCTCGTGGAGCGACAATGGGGCGGCCCGGCCCCTCGTGTCAGTCAATGTCACAGTTCTGTCCCCGCATTGTTTCTGGTTTCATGGGTGGTCTCTTGTTCGATCCGGCTGATCTCAGCCCTTTTCGCCACCGGCCGTCAGACCACCGACCAGCTGGCGCTGGAAGATCATGTAGAGGATGACGACCGGAGCGGCGGAGATGAGCGACGCGGCCATCAGTTGGCCGTACAGCGGAAGCGAGCCGCTTTCGGTGGTCGATGCGAAGGTCCCCAGCTGAATCGCCACGGTCTGAGTTGCCGGAGTGGTCAGCACGCTGGCAAACAGCACGTCGTTCCATCCGACGAGCAATGAGAACACCAAGGTGACAACCATTCCGGGGATCATCAGCGGGAAGATGATCTTCCGCAGCGCCCCGAAACGGGTCAGTCCGTCGATCATCGCCGCTTCCTCGAACGCGACCGGTATCTGCCGCAGGTTGGTGACCAACAGCCAGGTGGCAAAGGGAATCGCAAAAGTCAGGTAGGTGACGATCAGCGCGGGGCGCGATCCGACGATCGGAATCCCGACGGCAGTTCCGATGGAGGAGAACAGCACGAACAGCGGGAGAATGATCATCACGCCCGGAATCGACTGCAGGCCAACAAGGGAACTGAGGAAGGGCCCGCGGCCGCGGAAGCTGAATCGCGTCAAGCAATAGGCTGCGCCCAGCCCGAAGAAGGTGGCGATGACGGCGGCCGTCAGGGAGGCGATCAGGCTGTTGACCAGACCGTTGGCCAGATCGACCGTGGACCAGACATCGAGGTAGTTCCGGAAGACGAAGGTACTTGGCCAGATCTTCCCCGCTGCCGCATCGAGGTCGGGACTCACCGAGATCAGCAGCATGTAGACGACCGGGAGCAGGAAAAGAAGCAGGATGGCGATCGTCACCACCTGCAGCCAACGGGGCAGCAGGCGTTGCGGATCGCGACTTCGTGGCGGTTTGGTCGGCTCCTTGGCGGCCAATATTTCGGTGCTCTGAACGATGGTCATGTGTCAGTCCTCCCCGGGTGCGGCGGTCAGCTTGGAGGCCCGCAGATAGAACACCGCGGGAACGATCATCAGGATCAGCGAGACGACTGACATCGCACTGCCCAATCCGAACCGGAAGGTCTGGAACGAGGTCTGATAGATGTTGACCTGAAGGGTCAACACCGGATCGGGAGCGGGCGTGCCGAACAGGACGAACGGCAGGGTGAAGTTGTTGAAATGGGCCAGAGTCGACAACAGCAGGCCCAAGGCCAGTTGATGACGGATCTGCGGGATGACGACATAGCGGATCTTCTTGAACCAGGTGACTCCGTCCATGTCGGCGGCTTCGTAGAGTTCGTTGGGGATGCTCTGCAGGCCGGCGATGGTCATCATGTACACGAATGGCCAGGCGGCCCAGATGTCGACGATGACGAGGGCCCAGAAGGCCTTGTCCCCGATCAACCATTGACCTCCGTCGATCCCGACTTTGGCCAACATCCCGTTGAAGACCCCGTCCGGCCGAAGAATGAACCTCCAGACGGTGGCGGTGACGAACGACGGCAGCACGTACGGGATCAGGAATGCCGATCGCACCAGGAAACGGCCGCGGAAGCGGGTGTTGACCGCCAATGCCGCGAGCAGCCCGATCGGTGCGCACACTGCTGTCGTCATCACGGCGAACGCAAGGCTGATCCAGATCGAGTGCAGCATGCCCGAGGAACGAAACGCCTCGACGTAGTTGTCGAAGCCGAGGAACGGGGCGTGCAGCCACGACCGGAGGCTGTACTGATCAAGGTCGAGGAAGCTGAGGACGATCGCGATGAGGAACGGCGCCACGATGACGAGAGTCAGCAGGACCACGGTCGGCGACATCAGCCACAACGGCCGCCCGCCGACGGTTCTGGCCTTCCTGAGCTTGCCCGTCGCTGGCGCGGGTTTTGTGCTCGCCGTCGACGGGGTTTCGGTGCCAGCACTCATTTGTTGGCTCGGTCCAAGCTCGACTGGGCCTTGGAGTTGGCGCTGCTGAGCAGCGAAGCCAGCGCACCGCTGTCGTAGGTGCCCTTTGCCAGCGACGGCTGCGACTGGACGATGACGTTGCTGAGCCCGTTCTGGAAGTCAGCCCAGGCGCCGGTGAACGCCGTCGGGGTCGAGCCCTTCTCGGCCGCGGTGAACGGGGCCAGAATGGGATTTTCCTTGGCCACCTGAGCGGCGGCCGCCACGCTGCTGGGTAGGTTGCCGAAATACTTGAACTGTTCGACCTGCATGTCGGTGCCGGTGATGAGGTTGACGTAGGCCAGGGCCAGATCCTTGTTCTTGGAGTACGAGGCGATCGCGACGTTGTCCCCGGAGACGATGGTCTGGGCAGCGGGTGCGCCGGCTGGCCGTGCCGTCATGCCGGGCGCCACCGATGGCAGCGGGGCAAAGGCGTATTTGCCCTTGATGGTTGACTTGTCCAGGGTCGGCACCGATGTGCCGGTGGCCATCGGGAAGATCGCCGCCTTTCCGGTCGCGAACGCCGAGAGGGCGTCCGCGTCCTTCCAGCCGGCGCTGGACGGGCTGACCAACTTGTCCTTGGTCAGCAGGTCGAAGTACTGCGTGATTGCCTTGGCGACCTCAGGTGAATTCAGCTGGGCCTTCTTCAGGTCCGAGCTCACGAACGAACCGCCGGCCTGCTCGGTCAGCGACCAGACGAACTTCCACGGGTCGAACGTATCGCCGTAGGCGATGGCCAACCCGTAGACGCCGCCGGTCGTCAGCTTCTTGGCGTCCGCAGCCAGTTCGTCCCAGGTGGTCGGCGGTGCGGTGATGCCGGCCGCTTTGAACATGTCGGTGTTGTAGGCCATGCCGAACGGCCTGGTAGCCACCGGGATTCCGATCTGTGTCTTCGCGTCGGGCCCGGACATTCCCAGTGATTCGGGAATGTACCGCTCGCGGCCGCCGACTTTGGCCCAGTCGGCATCGGACAATGTCACGAAGCCCTTCGTCCCGTAGGCGACCGGGGTAAAGGTGGTGCCGAGCTGATACACATCGGGGCCGGTTCCGCTGACGATCGACGCCTGGATCTTCGTCGTTTCGTCGGAAGCACTGGCGTAGGTCTCGATGGTGAGATCCGCCCCGGTGGCCGCCTTGAACTTCGCAGTGACATCCTTCGACCAGGCGGCGAACTGCGTCGGGTAGTTCGGCTGAGCGCCAAGGAATACATCCAGGTGGCCGCCACCCCCTGACCCGGAACTTGTGCTGGTACTGCTGCTGCTTCCGCATCCAGTCAGCAACAGCGATGCGCTGGCCAGCAAGGCCACCGCGGAGACGATGGGTCTTGATCGACGCATGATCCACTCCTTCCGGCGGACCCGACCACAGTGGCGGATCCGTGTGAACCGACGGTAGAAGAGACGTAACTCATGGTGGAACCGGTTGCCATATGTTGCCGCGAGGTCGCAGCGGGCGTGAGAACGGCCGGTTCGCCCTGCCCGACGGCCTGCCGGATCCGATCGACCTTGATTGCGGACCCCTGGTGACCGCCAACAAAGTACGGGCGGCTCCTGTATTTCGCTCACGGCGAAGCGGGACTACTCCCGGGAACAAACCCCCCACCCTGCCGCATTGAGTCTGACACGCTCAAGTTTGCTGAAGGGTGACTGACATGACTGAAATTCAACACCTCCCGGTGCTGTCGTTGACCGAGACCGTCGTCCTGCCTGGGATGACAGTCCCGATCGAGCTGGACGAATCCGCCCAGGCCGCCGTCGATGCCGCCCGTTCGACCCGCAAGGGCGACAAGGACGGCAATCTGGGCGAACTGCTCATCGCTCCACGTCTGAAGGACCGCTACGCCACCTACGGCGTAGTCGCCACCATCGAACAGGTCGGGCAGTTGGCCGGCGGAGCTCCGGCAGCGGTCCTGCGGGCCGTCCGGCGCGCCAAGATCGGAACCGGCGTGACCGGCCCCGGTGCTGCCCTCTGGGTAGCCGCCGAACTCGTCGAGGACGAGCCGGCCACCGACGAGAGTCGGACCTTGGCCAAGGAATACAAGTCCCTGGTGATCGCCACCCTGCAGCAGCGCGATGCCTGGCAGGTCATCAACACGGTCGAGAAGATGACCGACCCAGCGACCATCGCCGACTCGGCCGGCTGGGCGCCGTACCTGACGTCAGAGCAGAAGCGGCAGCTACTGGAGACCCCCGAGGTCAACAAGCGGCTGGAGGTTGTCATCGAGTGGACCCGCGCTCACCTGGCCGAGATGGACGTGGCCGACAAGATCCGCGGTGATGTCCGTGAGGGAATGGAGAAGAGTCAGCGCGAATTCCTGCTGCGCCAGCAACTCGCCGCCATCCGCAAGGAACTGGGCGAGGGCGAGCCGGACGGCGCGGACGACTTCCGGACCCGCGTCGAGCAGGCAGATCTCCCGGACAAGGTCCGTGAGGCGGCCATGCGCGAGGTGGGACGCCTGGAGCGGGCCAGTGACCAGAGCCCGGAATCCGGCTGGATCCGCACCTGGCTCGACACCGTGCTGGAACTGCCCTGGCACGTCAAGACCGAGGACAATACCGACATCGCAAACGCCAGAACGGTTCTCGACACCGACCACCACGGATTGAACGACGTCAAGGATCGCATCGTCGAATACCTGGCGGTCCGCAGTCGGCGAGCCGCCCGTGGCCTGCAGGTGGTGGGTGGTCGTGGGTCCGGCGCCGTGATGGTCCTCGTCGGCCCGCCCGGCGTTGGCAAGACGTCGCTCGGTGAGAGCGTGGCCCGT
Source organism: Mycobacteriales bacterium (assembly GCA_038229825.1). Taxonomy (GTDB): domain Bacteria; phylum Actinomycetota; class Actinomycetes; order Mycobacteriales; family Nakamurellaceae; genus Nakamurella. The sequence goes on along the minus strand of JBBROB010000008.1, from coordinate 167,377 downwards.
GCCCTCGATCGGAAGTTCATCCGGGTCGCCCTCGGCGGCGTCCGCGACGAGGCCGAGATCCGTGGTCACCGGCGCACCTACGTGGGAGCGCTGCCCGGCCGGATCGTGCGCGCCATCACCGAAGCCGGTTCGATGAACCCGGTGGTGCTCTTGGACGAGATCGACAAGGTCGGCGCCGACTACCGGGGCGACCCGGCCGCTGCACTGCTCGAGGTGCTGGACCCGGCGCAGAACCACACGTTCCGAGACCACTATCTGGACATCGATCTTGACCTTTCCGATGTGCTGTTCCTGGCTACCGCCAACGTGATCGACTCCATCCCCTCAGCCCTGCTTGACCGGATGGAAATGATCACCATGGACGGCTACACCGAGGACGACAAGGTCGCCATCGCACGGACCCATCTGCTGCCACGGCAGTTGGACCGGGCAGCGCTGGGTGAGTCCGAGGTGACGATCAGCGATGCGGCCCTGCATGAGATCGCGGCCGACTATACCCGCGAGGCGGGTGTCCGACAGCTGGAACGGTTGCTGGCCAAGGCGTTGCGCAAGGTGGCCGCCAGACTTGCAACGGAACCGGGACCGATCGAGGTCGACGTTGCGCAGCTCAAGGAGTTGCTCGGCCGTCCGCGGTTCACCCCGGAAACTGCGGAGCGGACCGCGGTACCAGGTGTGGCAACGGGTCTGGCCGTCACCGGGCTCGGTGGCGACGTGCTCTTCATCGAGGCGAACGCGGTCGAGGCGAAGTCCGGCAACGGCGGCGAGCTCAAGCTCACCGGGCAGCTGGGTGATGTGATGAAAGAGTCCGCGCAGATCGCGCTGTCCTACATCAGGTCCCACGCGGCGGAATTGGGCATCACGCCGGAAGCGTTGCAGCGCAACATCCATCTCCACGTTCCCGCGGGCGGGGTGCCGAAGGACGGCCCGTCGGCAGGCGTCACCATGGTGACGGCACTGACCTCGCTCGCCCTCGGGCGCAACGTCAGGGCGGATGTCGCGATGACCGGCGAGGTCACCCTGAACGGCCGGGTGCTGCCGATCGGCGGGCTCAAGCAGAAGCTGCTCGCCGCGCAACGGGCCGGCGTCACCACCGTCTTCATCCCGAAGCGGAACGAGCCTGATCTGGACGACGTCCCCGCTGAAGTGCTGGCGGCGGTCACCGTTCATCCGGTGAGTGACGTGGGCGAGATCCTGGCCCTGGCGCTGGAGCCCGCCGCGCAGGTTGCTGCCCAGGTCGCAGCCTGACCGTCCGTCGCAGCACCGGAACGGGCCGTACCGCTGCTGCGGTGCGGCCCGTTCCCGCTTACGCTTGCCCTAACGCAGCACCAGCGGAGGGACTGAAGATGAGCGCCGGCAAAGCCAAACGAGTCGCGGAGACCGGCATCGCGCCGGTCAAGATTCCGACGAAGGTCTACGAAAAGGAACTGCGCCGCCTGCAGGCCGAACTGGTCACCATGCAGGAGTGGGTGCGGGAGACCGGCAGCAGGGTCGCGGTGATCTTCGAGGGTCGCGATGCGGCGGGGAAAGGGTCGGCGATCAAACGGGTTTCGGAGTATCTGAACCCGCGCTGGTGTCGAATCGCCGCCCTGCCCGCCCCGAGCGAGCGGGAAAGAACGCAGTGGTACTTCCAGCGCTACATCGAACACCTCCCGTCCGCCGGAGAGATCGTGCTGTTCGACCGTTCCTGGTACAACCGCGCCGGCGTGGAGCGGGTGATGGGATTCTGCACGTCGCAGGAGTACCGCAGGTTTCTGCGGCAGGCGCCGGTGTTCGAAAGACTGCTGGCCGAGGACGGCATGCTGCTCCGGAAATACTGGTTCTCGGTGTCGGACGTCGAGCAGGAACGTCGATTCCGTTCCCGGCAGCAGGATCCGCTGCGACGGTGGAAGCTGTCGCCGATGGACGTCGAGTCGATCAGCAGGTGGGTCGACTACTCCAAGGCGAAGGACGAGATGTTCATCCACACCGACATCGATGAGGCTCCGTGGTTCACCGTCGAGAGCGAGGACAAAAAGCGATCGCGGCTGAACATGATCTCGCACCTGTTGTCCACCGTTCCCTATGACCACCGGGAACCGCCGGTCGTGCTGATTCCGCAGCGACCGTCGATCGGGGACTATCAGCGCCCACCGCGGGAGGAGTTCCGGACGGTCCCCGACCATGCCGCCACCCTGGGTTCCTCGGCGTCTGCTGCGAAGTAACCGGGCTGTCGGTGTCGCCGAGCAGAATCTGCCCGATGGACGCCTTCACGATTGTTCCAACCGGTGCCTTCTCGCTGCGGGAGTCGGTTGAATTCGGGTTCGGGCAGCGCCACTCCGAACGCTACGACGGCTGCATGCGAATGGCCTTCTGTCAGGACGACCTGCAAACGCAGGCGGGCGTGCTGCTCAGACAGGACGATACCGGCGTACACGGCGAGATCCACGGCGGCAACGGCGATGTGGGTACGATCCGAGCTCAGGTGGCTCGGGTGCTCTCGCTTGATCACGACGCATCGCGATTCGCCGACGTGGGCCGCTGCGATCCGGTCATCGGCGCGTTGCAACAGGCGGCGCCCGGGTTGCTGCCGCCGCTGTTCTACTCGCCCTACGAGGCCGCCGTCTGGTCGGTGCTCAGCGCGCGCCGCCCAGCAAAGCAGATGGCCGAAGTGCGGGGCCGACTGTCGCAGGAGCATGGCCGGGTCTTCGCGCTCGACGGGCGGCCGACGGCAGCGCTGCCGACACCCCGACAACTCCTGGCAGTCCGTGAGTTTCCCGGAGTGCCCGCCGAGAAGCTCACCCGCATGCAGGGGGTCGCCAGGGCGGCCCTGGACGGAGTTCTGGACGTGGACCGCCTGCAAAGGTTCGGGCCGGAGGTGGCAACGGCGGAACTGCAGCGCATCAGAGGCATCGGGCCGTTCTACGCCTCGCTGATCACCATCAGGGCGACCGGTTTCACCGACGTGCTGCCGGCCGACGAACCGTTGGCCCGCGACCTGGTCACTCGCCTCTACCACCTCGAAAAGCCCTGCGAACCAGCTGATTTCGAGCAGATCGCGGAAGCATGGCGGCCCTATCGCACCTGGGCGACCGTGTTGGTCAGGGCCGCCGGGCATCGGATCCTTTGACATTCGGTGCAAGGCGTATCCCGCGGATGTTCCCACTCCGACTGATGACATCAGAGCAACTCGAAGGGGCAGCCCACAGCGCGATACGTCCGGGCCGCCCGTTCGTCGAAGGTGACCAGCACACAGCCCGACGCGGCGGCCGTTGCGCCGATCAGACCGTCGTAGACGGCGCCACCGACGACGCGTTGTTCGGCGAAAACGCTCAGCAGCGCAAGCGTTCTGGCTGCCCCAAGCTCCAGCGGCGGGCGGGCGAACCTCTCGGTGAAGAAAGTGACAACTAGGGGCGCGGGTGCCCGGAATGGCGCGGGCAACCTGGTCAGCACGCTGTAGGACTCGACCAGTGAATGGGCGGCAACCTCGGCCGGGTCTCTCAGCAACCGATAAGCGGTCTCGTGCCTCTCGTGCCAGGTGGCGAATGCGGCAACGATGACCCCACTGTCAACGCATCGACGCGCTGGATCGGTCACCGGCGAATCTGCTCCAGCACATCGCGGACCAGGGCCGCAGTCAGGGACGGCATTTCGCGATCCGTGATCGCGACCGGACCGTCACCGCGATCGACCAGTGACATCTCGGTAGCTGGTACGTCAATGGTGATCCGGCCGTCCGCAAGTCCGATCTCGAGGTCCTGACCAGCCGTCAGCGCAAGTGCATCACGCAGCGCCTTGGGCACAACTATTCGGCCGGCGGCATCGATGGTGGTTTTCATACCATATTTCTACCATCGGACTACCGCTGGAGTACGCCCGGCGCGTGGCCGATGAGGTAGTCCCGCAGCGCCACCGCCGGCGGCGATAGTTCACGATTGGCCGACCAGGCCAGCGACAGAATGCGCGAGGCACCCGGATCCGCCAGGGTCAGCTGCCGGGTGCCGGGTACCTCGTTGCCCGGTGGCAGCACGGCGATGCCGAGCCCCGCGGCCACCAACCCGGCCGCGGTCGTCATCTCCTGGCTCTCGAACGCGTACCGCAGCGGTACGCCGGAAGCACTCAGCAACTCATCGGTGATCGTCCGGAGGCCGTATCCGCTGGCCAGGGTGATCAGGTCCTCCCCGACCAATTCGGCCAGCCGGACGGTATGTCGGCCGGCGAGTCGGTGCCCGGCCGGCACAAGAAGGACCAGCGGCTGCTGCGCCAGCGGCCGGAACTCGCGTCGCCGGTCGAGCGGAACCGGCGCAGCGATCACCAGATCGACTGCACCAGTGGGAATCTGCTCCAACAGTTCACCGGCGGCGCCCTGCACCAGCCGCACTGCCACTCCTGGGTGGCCTTCCCGAAAACCGCGCAGCAGCTGCGGGACCACCGACGGACCCAGACTGTGCAGAAATCCGAGGATGACCGTCCCACTGTCCGGGTCGGCCTCGGCCCGGACCGCCCGTACACCGGCGAGCATCTCGTCCAGCGCCCGGCGGGCGCCGGCCGCGAGCACTTCACCGTGCCTGGTCAACCGGACTCCGCGGCCGTTCCGTTGCAGCAGCGGCGTGCCCAGGTCCTTGGAGAGCCGGGCGAGCGAGCGGGACAATGTCGGCTGCGGGATGCCCAGGTGTTGGGCAGCGATGGTGATCTGCCCGAACTCGGCAACGGCCGCCAACTGCTCGATCCCTTGGGCCAACCCGAACGTTTCATACCCCATTGCATGAGTCTAGAACGAAAGATGCATTGGACGTATGAATAGCCGGTCTCTATCGTCGATGCGGTGAGCAATGCGGAACAGCTGCGGCCGGCGGCGCGGGGAACCGACGCAACAGGGTGGGCCGGACCGGGTGAGGTTCGTCGCCTCGAGGGGGCGATGTTGGCCGCGGGTCTCGCCGCTTTCGGCCTGCTCTACGTGACTCAGGCTGTGCTGCCCGCCGTCGGCGCGACCTTCGGCGTAGGCCCGACGGTCGCCAGCCTGACCGTCTCCTTCGCGACCGGTGGACTGGCGCTGGCGATCCTGCCGATGTCGAGCGTGGCCGAGTCCTTCGGCCGGGTGCGGGTGATGCGCTCCGGGTTGATCAGCGCCCTCGTCCTGGCAGTGGGATGTGCGGTGAGCGAACACTTCTGGGAGTTGCTGACCTGTCGCGCGCTGATGGGTGTCGCGCTCGGCGCGGTCGTCGCGGTCGCGATGGGTCACCTCGGCGACGAGATTCACCCGGCCAGAGTGAGCGCGGCAATGGGCGTCTACGTCTCGGGCAACAGCCTCGGCGGTGTGGTGGGGCGACTGATCCCGGGGACGGCACTGGATTTCGGCTCCTGGCGCTTCGCCCTGCTGGTCTTCGCCGCATTTGCCGCCGTCGCCATCGCGGCATTCATGGTGCTGCTGCCGCACCCGCGCCGTTTCAGGCCGATGCCGGCCCGCATCGGCGATCACCTGGCCGCGGCCAGGATGCTGCTCGCCGACGACGGCATCCGCAAGCTCTGCGCGATCGCGTTCCTGTTGATGGGCGGATTCGTCGCCTGCTACAACTTCTTGACCTTCCGGCTGACCTCGGCCCCGATCAACCTGTCGGGCAGTGCCGCTTCCCGATTGTTCCTTGCCTATCTGGCCGGCACCGCCAGCTCGACCGTCGCCGGATACTGCGCCGGCCGGTTCGGGCGACGCCGGGTGCTCTGCACCGGCATCGTGATGTCGCTGGCCGGGCTGGCACTGACCCTGCCGGACAACCTGTGGTCGATCAGCATCGGATTGGTGATCTTCACTGCCGGCTTCTTTGCTGCGCATTCCACCGCCAGCGGCTGGATCTCGGCCCGAGCCGCGAGCAATCGCGCACAGGCGTCCGCCCTGTACCTGATGTCCTACTATCTCGGCTCCAGCGTGCTGGGTGCCGGTGTCGGCATCGCCTTTCTGGCGGGGGGCTGGCGTGCCACGGTCATCGCGATCGCTGTCCTGGCGGCCGCGGCGTTGACCCTCGCTGCAAGCATCGACCGGGGACCCGCCGAGACCGCGAACCGCTGATCGTCGCCGGCGCGAGCCGGTTCGGATTCGTCGGGGGGTGCCGGCGGGGTGGCGTAGGGGCGCCGCCGGAGTGGGTGCGGGCCGGGTCTTGTGGGTTTCGAACCTATCCCGTAGACTATGGACAGGTGTTCGATTCCGTGGATGAGGCTGGGAGGCGACGATGACCGAGGACAGCAGCGGCGCCGCCGAGATCGCCGCCGCGCTGCCGGGAGCGGCCACGCTGGCGTTCCTCGACGCGGCCGCCCCAGCCCGGTTGTCGCCATCGGACCTCGTCGACGCGGTCATCGCCGCAGAACGGCTGCTCGCCCACGTCAACGCTGTGCAGGCCGAACTGCTGGCCGAACTGGGTCGCCCCCAGCGGTGTGGCGACGTGACCGGCCTGGTCGACGCTCTGATCAACAAAGCCGGGCTGGGCCACGCGGCCGACGGCCACCTGGACGACGAACTGGTCTCGGAGCTGACCCGCGACCGCAGCATCGGAGTCGCCGCCGCGGAACTCGCAGCGGTGCTGGACTGGGCGCCGCAAACAGCGCGGATCCGAATCGAGCAGTCCACCCGGCTGCTGACTGCGTTCCCGGACACCCTGCAAGCGCTGCGCCAGGGCCGCGTCGATGTCGGCCGGGTCCGGATGATCCTGGACCGCACTGCAGCGCTCAGCCCCACACAGTGCCAGCAGATCGAGGGCCGAATCCTGTCCCTGGTCAAAGGCCGGTCCAAAGGCCGACTGGAAACTCTCGTCGACCGGGAAGTGATCATCGCCGACCCCGCCGCCGCCGAGCAACGACGGATCAAAGCCGTTCAGGACCGGGAAGTGAGCCACCGCGTCGACAGGGACGGCATGGGCGTCATCACCGCGATGCTGCCCGCCGAAGCCGCGGTGATGATCTTCACGCTGATCGACCTGATCGCCGAAGCCAACAAGGGCCTGGACGGTCGAACCGTGGACCAACGCCGCGCCGACGCCATCACCGACATCGCCGACGAACTGCTCACCCACGGCTACGTCGACCTCGATGGCCTCATCACCCGGATCCGGCCGGCCACCCCAGCACCCCGCACACCAGAAACCTGCGCCAACAACGCGAATGACGCCACCGCCGACGACGCCGACCGGAGCGACGAAGCCGCACCATCGGCCGGCGAGCCCGGCGATCCGACGACGTCGGGCGAACACACTCGTGACGACGCGGCATGCATTGCACCCGGGAACGGGCCTGCGGCCGGTGCGACGGCCGCAGAGTCCCCCGAAGACGCGGTCACTGCGGCCCGACTGGCCAGGGCCTTGTCCCGCCACGGCCGTCGGCCCCACCTCAATGTCACCGGCGCTCAGTCCACCCTCGCCGGCCTCGACGATCTCCCCGGACACCTGGACGGGCACGGCGCCATCACGGCCCACCTGCTCCGGGCTGTCGCCGCTTCCTGGGGCACCCTCACCACGATCGGCATCAACCCCGCCACCGGGACCGCCACCGCCGTCGGCGCCCTGACCTACCGACCGGGCCAACGCCTCGCCGACCAGATCATCACCGTTCACGGCACCTGTCGGATGGCCGGCTGCCGACAACCTGCCTGGCGCTGCGACATCGACCACAACGAACCGTTCGACCACCACAATCCCACCGCCGGCGGCAAAACCCTGCTCTGCAACACCCTGCCCCAATGCAAGTTCCACCACCTGCTCAAGCACCACACCAACTGGACACCGCACCTGCAACCCGACCTCACCGTGCACTGGACCACCAACACCGGCCACCGGGCCACCTCCCACCCCCGCGAATTCACCCTCCCCGGCGAATGGCTCTGCGCCCACGCCGAAGTCGGCCAACCCCTGGAAACCGATCACTTCGACAACCCCACCGCACCCGACGACAGCCCCGACCTCAATCTGATCATCGGGCCCACCGTCACCGGTCCCACCATCCCGATCCATCCGGCCGGCTACGCCCACACCGAACCTCACACCGAACTGGAAGACCCCGCAACCATCCCCGACCCCGGTACCGTGGACATCCACCCCTACCGCGCCCAACGACAGCGCCTCCGCGAACACGCCCTGCGCCGGATCCACCGCCTCGCCATCGACAACGGCCCCACCGCACAACGACGGAGCGACTACATCGCCGGCCGACCGGTCACCCTGCACCCCGGCGACCTCGACACCCACACTGCCGAACACGCCGCTCTCACCCTCAACCTCCGCAGCGCCAACCACCGCTCATCTAGGCACCAGTCACTCGACCGACCGCACCCGCCGCACCAGGCGCCCGATGGCGTAGATCTCCTCGACGAGCCACCGTTCTGACCACCACCCCGCCGCAGCCGCTGACGTCACCGGCGTCGATCATCACCGTCGGCGACACCGGTCAGGTAGGTCGGCATGGTGCGCAAGGGGATTGGGTGCCCGTCTTTCGTTCTGTCGTTGGGCCCTTCGTTCGTCAAGCCTAGGCCTGCGGTGCTTCCAACTCCCCGATCTGGGCGAGGTCAATGGCCTTCTCCGGGCCCTGCGTCAGCAGGACCTTGAAGCCGGCCTCGTCCAGGATGGGCACCCTCAGCGAAACCGCCTTGTCGTACTTGGTGCCGGGGCTCTCGCCGACCACCACGAACGCCGTCTTGGAGGACACCGACCCGGCAGCCTTCGCCCCGTGCTCCAACAGCGCTGCCTTGGCCTCGTCCCGATTGAAGTCGATCAATGAGCCGGTGACCACGATCGACAGTCCGGCCAGGGTCTGTTCGGGACGGTCGATGACGTCGTCGGCCATCCGGACGCCGGCTGCCGCCCACTTCTGGACGATCGCCAGGTGCCAGTCGATCGTGAACCAATCGGTCAGGGCGGAGGCGATGGTCGGGCCGACGCCGTCGACCGCCGCGAGTTCGGCCCGCCGTTCATCGGTCGCCACCTGCCGGATGGCGTCCATCGACCCGAAGTGCCCGGCCAGCGCACGCGCTGCGGTCGGTCCCACGTGCCGGATGGACAACGCGACAAGGACCCGCCACAGCGGCTGGTCCTTCCGCAACTCCAGGTTGGCCAGTAACTTGCGGCCCATCTCGGTGAGCTCGCCGTCCTTGACCCGGAAGAAGATCGGGACCGTCTTCAGCTTCTGCTCGGTGAGCGAGAAGATGTCACCCTCGTCGACGATCGCACCGGCGGCCAGCAGACCCGTCGCCGCCTCGTACCCCATGCCCTCGATGTCGAAGGCGCCCCTCCCGGCCAGGTGGAAGACCCGTTCCCGCAGCTGCGCCGGGCACGTGCGCGCATTTGGGCAGCGGATGTCGATGTCGGCCTCCTTCATCGGCCGCAGCTCGGTACCGCATTCCGGGCAGCGCGTCGGCATCACGAAGGCACGCAGCTCACGGCCCTCCCGCAGCTCGGCCACGGGTCCCAACACTTCCGGGATGACGTCGCCGGCCTTGCGGATGACGATGGTGTCGCCGATCAGTACACCCTTGCGGATGACTTCCTGGGCGTTGTGCAAAGTGGCCTGCGACACCGTCGATCCGGCCACCAGCACCGGCTCCATCAGCGCGAATGGCGTCACCCGGCCGGTCCGGCCGACATTGACGACGATGTCCAGCAACAACGTCGTGGCCTCCTCTGGCGGGTATTTGTAGGCTATCGCCCACCGCGGAGCGCGCGAGGTGACACCGAGCCGACGCTGCAACGCGATCTCGTCCACCTTGACGACCAACCCGTCGATGTCGTGGCTGACATCGTGCCGATGTTCGTTCCAGTAGGCGACCCTGGCCGCCACCTCCTGCATGGTGTGCACCACGAGGTTGTCATCGGAGACCGGCAGACCCCAGGCCCGCAACCGTTCATAGGCCTGCGACTGACGGTCGATGTCGAAGCCCCTTCTGGCACCGATGCCATGGCAGAGCATGGTCAGCGGCCTCGACGCGGTGACTCTGGGATCCTTCTGCCGCAGCGAACCGGCAGCCGAGTTCCGCGGATTGGCGAACGGCGCCTTGCCCGCCGCCACCAGCTGCGCGTTCAGGTCGGCGAACCCGGCCAGCGGAAAGAACACTTCGCCCCTGACCTCGACGAACTCCGGAACGTCGTGCCCGCCGTCGTCGGCCAACTCCAGCGGAATCGCCTCGATGGTCCGGACGTTGAGCGTCACGTCCTCCCCGACCCGCCCATCGCCCCGGGTCGCGGCGCGTATCAGCCGACCCTTCTCGTAGGTGAGATTCACAGCCAGCCCGTCGATCTTGAGCTCGGTCAGCCAGCTCACCGTGGCGCCGGCATCGCGTTCGGTCTTCTCCAGCCAGAGTGTCAACTCGTCGGCGGAGAACACGTTGTCCAGGCTCAGCAGTCGCTCCACGTGCTCCACCGAGGCGAAGCCGGTGGAGAAGCCGGCACCGCCGACCCGCTGCGTCGGCGAATCGGGTGTGCGCAGCCCCGGATGTTCGTCCTCGATCTGCTGCAACTCCCGCAGCAGCACATCGAATTGGGCATCGGACATCGTCGGGGCATCCCGCACGTAGTACCGGAACTGGGCGTCGGTGATCTGCTCCGACAGTTCGGCATGACGCCTGGCCGCGGCGGTCGGAATGCCGATCGAGTCGATGTCGGGTGGCGTGGGGGGTGCTGCGTTGGCTTCGCTCACCACCGCAGGGTAGCCAGACCTGCCGACAGCGGCAGCACGTCATGCACGTCACACCCCTCGGCACCGTCCGTACCCCCAGATGATTGCCGGCAACAGGCATAGTTGACGTGTCATCTCAATCGTCATCGTCCCTGGAGAACACATATGGCAACGCTCAAAATCGTCATCGCCTCGACCCGGCCCGGCCGGGTGGGCCTCCCTGTCGGCAACTGGGTCACCCAAGCCGCGGTCGCCCACGGCGGGTTCGACACGGTGGAGGTGCTCGACCTGGCAGAAATCAAGTTGCCCTTCCTGGACGAGCCGCACCACCCGCGGATGCGCAAGTACATGCATCAGCACACCATCGACTGGTCGACAGCGGTCGAGTCGGCGGATGCGTTCATCTTCGTCACGCCCGAGTACAACTTCTCAATGACGGCGCCGCTGAAGAACGCTATCGACTGCCTATCGGCCGAGTGGGCATACAAACCGGTCGGCATCGTCAGCTACGGCGGACTGACCGGCGGTGCCCGCGCCGCCCACGACATCCGACAGGTGGTCCCGGTCCTGAAGATGTTCCCGATCCCTGAAGGCGTCGCACTGCCGATGGTGTTCCCACAGATCGTGAACGGCGAATTCGTCCCGACCGACGGGAACATCCAGGCCGCCAACTCCATGATCGACGAACTGGTCAAGGTGGAGGCCGCGCTGGCGCCGTTGCGCGTCCAGGTCTGATGCGATTCGACCCCGAACACCTGCCGGATGCCGCTCTGCGATTCCTGGCAGAGCGGCACCTGGCATCCCTGACCACCTCGAGGGCCGACGGCAGTGCCCACGTAGTTCCGGTCGGTTTCACCTTCGACCGGCCGTCCATCGCCAGGGTGATCACCAATGACGGGTCGGTCAAGGTAGGCAACGCATCCCGGTCCGGGGCCAGGGGCGTCCTGTGCCAGATCGACGGTCGATACTGGCTGACCCTGGAAGGTCAGGTGCGGGTCTCCCGGGAGCCGGCGGACGTCGCAGACGCGGTGGATCGCTACGCCCTGCGGTACCGGGTCCCCCGGGTCAACCCGACCAGGGTTGTCATCCTGATGAGCGTCGACCGGATCATGGGCAACATCTGAGCAGGTTTGCGCTCTGGCGGTGACAAACCACCGCCGCCATACTGGGTTCCCGGCAATTCCCCAGTGATCAGGAGCACCTTGATGTCCCGAAAGACCCTGCTGGTCCGGCTGCTGATGCTGCTCGTCGTCCCGGCCGCGGCGATGGTCGCCACCTCGCCGGTCTCCGGCGCCGAATCGTCCGGCTTGACGCCGAAAGTGGTTACGCCCCTTCGTTATGTTGCGCTCGGCGATTCCTATTCCGCCGGTGAGGGAAATCCGCCGTTCGTCCTGGCGGCCTGCGACCGCAGCCTCCGGGCGTGGCCGAATCTGCTCGCGGGTCTGTCTTCCACGGACCGGTTGGTCGGCAATCTCGCCTGTTCTGGAGCCAAAGCGACCAACGCGCTGTTCACTTCCTACAACGGGCAGGCTCCGCAGCTGACAGCGATGGCCGCACTGAACCCCGACCTGGTGAGCGTCACCATCGGCGGCAACGACATCGGCTTTGCTCCTGTGCTCGAATACTGCTACCTGGCGTCGTTCCTGGGTCATCCGGACAATTGCTCGGCCGTCCTGGTGCAGACCGGCCAGATCGTCGCCGCTCTGGGCTCGACCATGCCCGGCTTCTACCACGGCATCAAAGCCTTTGCCCCGCATGCGAAAGTCGTCGTCGTCGGCTATCCCCGAATCTTCCCGCTGGCCGCACCGAGGGATATCGGCTGCAATTGGCTCAGTTCGACAAATCGGCAATTGGCCAACGCGCTGGTGGCCGCGATCGATCAGCAGTTGGCGATCGCGGCCAGCACCGCCGGTGTGACGTACATTTCGACGCTGAATGCGCTCAGCGGCCACGAATTGTGCACGTCTGATTCCTGGCTGAACCCGATTGGTCTGGCCGGCAACACCGCCTACGACGCCCACCCCAACGCGGCCGGCCAGCAAGCGCTGGCATCTGCGGTGTACGCGGCGATCGGTTGATCCGACCTGGGCCGTTTCATTGCCGGCCCTGGGGACTACCAGCCCTCGGGCGGGTCCTGGAACGCCTGGGATAGCTCACGGCACGTCTTCATGGCGGCGACGGCCCAGTCGTTGTCGGCGCCGGCAAGCCCGCAGGTCGGGGTGGGGACCACCCGACCGGACAGCGAGTCCCGCGGGAATCCGAGCCGATCGAAGATGCGCAGCACCGGCGCCGCCCAGGTCTTCAGGTCGCGGTCCCGGCCGGCGGGGCGCACTCCCGGCAGCAGTCCGGCCAGCAGCACCGTCCCAGCCTCGACCAGCTCGCCGATCGGGTCGAGTGCAGCCGCGCTGGTGCCGATCTGGGTGAAATCGACTGAGAGAGCGTCGAAGCCCGAGGCTTTGAGCAGGCGTAGCGGAGCACCGGCGTGGCAGCAGTGTGCGATCACCGGGAAGTCATGCAGCGCATCGGTCATCGTCCGCAGCAATTGCCCGACCCTGGCCATGTCTACCGCGCGTACGTTGCCGAAACCACTCGGCGTCGACAGCGACCCGGCGATCACCTCCGGCAGGCCCGGCTCATCGATCTGAATCACGAACGAGGTGCCCGGCAGTCGCCGGCTCAATGTCCCGACGTGCTCGAGCAGGCCCTGGGTGAGCGAAGCGGCCAGATCGTCGACCGCACCGGCGTCGACCAATGCCCGGTTGCCGGTCGCTACCTCCAGCTGGGCGGCCAGCGTCCACGGCCCGCAGACCTGCACCTTGACCCAGTCGGCGCCCGCATAGTGCTCGGTCGCCGCGTCCAGGTCCCAGGCCAGAAAATCCTTGGCACGCCTGGTGTCCCGCCCTGGCCGGCGGGTCACCCGCCAGCCGGAGGGCACCACCTCACCGAAGATGTCGACGAGGAGACCGATAGCCCTGCCGACCATATCGGCGCCGACGCCGCGGTCGGGCAACTCGGCCAGGTACGGAAGATCGGGCAGCTCTCCGGCCACCATCCGGGCCGCCTCATCGGGCGAATCGCCCGGCAGCGAACCGATCCCGGTGCCGACGCCGATGTGCCAGGACCGCACCGGACGCGCAGCGTGCACTTGCCCGGCAGCATCGGCTGCCGCGAAGACCAGACCCTCGGCCATCAGCCGGCCCTGACGATGGTGCCTGCGCCGATGACGAATTCGTTGTCCTGGTCGTACAGCACGACGGTCTGGCCGGGAGCGATCCCGCGGATGGTCTCGTCCAGCGACAGCCGCAGCTGTCCGTCCACCAGATCCACTGAGGCACCGACGGTTCCGCCGTGCGCCCGGACCTGGGCGACGGTGCGCAGCGGGAACGCCGGCGCTACTCCGGTGGAGAAGACAACGCGATTGGCGGTGATCACCGAGACGTCGAGCCCGGTCACCGGACCGACCTTCACCGTGCCGCTGACCGGTTCGATGCCCAGCACGTAGCGGGGCCGGCCGTCGGCGGCGGGGCGGCCGAGTCCAAGGCCCTTGCGCTGACCCACGGTGTAGGCGAAGAAGCCGTCGTGCTCGCCCAGCACCTCGCCGGTCTCGGCATCGACCACCGACCCCGGCCGGGCGCCGAGCTTGTCGAGAAGGTACCCGTGCGTGTCACCGTCCGGGATGAAGCAGATGTCGTAGGAGTCGGGTTTGGCGGCGACCGCGAAACCACGCCGGGCGGCGTCAGCGCGAACCTCGTCCTTGGTCATCTCACCGAGCGGGAACATGCTGTGCGCCAATTGATCCGCCGTCAGCACGGCCAGCACGTACGACTGGTCCTTGGCGGCATCGACCGACCGGTGCAGCACCCCGTCGACCATCCGCACGTGGTGGCCGGTGGCCACCGCGTCGAAGCCCAGTGCGACCGCCCGATCCAGCAGCGCCGCGAACTTGATCTTCTCGTTGCACCGCAGGCAGGGGTTGGGCGTCCGTCCGGCGGAGTATTCGGCAAGGAAGTCCTCGACCACACCCTCCGCAAATTCGGTACTGAAATCCCAGACGTAATAAGGGATTCCCAACAGATCGCTGACCCGGCGGGCATCGAAGGCATCTTCCACCGTGCAGCAGCCACGAGAACCGGTCCGCAGCGTGCCCGGCTGGCGGGACAGTGCCATGTGCACGCCAGTCACCTGGTGACCGGCGTCAACCGCCAACGCCGCAGCCACCGCGGAGTCAACTCCCCCGCTCATCGCCGCGAGTACCCGCATCAGCTCTCCACACCTTTCAACAATCCGGCACCGGAGATCATGACAGTCGCCGCGCTCCGGCCAGTGCGGCCCGGCGGGCCCGCTCGACCACCGGCCCGATGGCCTCCAGCAGCGCCTGTACGTCGGCGACGGTGGAGGTGTGCCCGAGCGAGAACCGCAGCGCTCCACGGGCCTGGTTCTCATCAAGTCCCATCGCCAACAGCACATGTGAGGCCCGCGCAACCCCGGCAGTGCAGGCTGAGCCCGTCGAACACTCGATCCCGCGCGCGTCCAGCAGCATCATCAGGGAATCGCCCTCGCAGCCCGGGAAACGCAGATGGGCATTGCCGGGCAGCCGGGAAGGGCCACCGTCGACCAGGCTCTGCCCGGGATCACCGGCCAGCACCACATCGCCGACCCGTGCCGTCACCCCGGCGATGAGTTCGTCCCGCAGCTCGGTCAGGACCAGAGCGCGTTCCACCCGATGCGCTTGGGCATCGGCCACCGCAACTGCCAGCCCGACGATGCCGGCCACGTCCAGGGTCCCCGACCGCACACCGCGCTCCTGCCCGCCGCCGTGGACGATCGGCACCACGGCCACCTCCCTGGACAGCAGCAGAACGCCAACGCCGGTCGGCCCGCCGACCTTGTGCCCGGTGATGGTCAGCGCGTCCGCACCGCTACGCCCGAAATCGACCGGCAGCGCGCCGAGCGCCTGCACGGCGTCCGAATGCAGCGGGATGTGGTGGGTGTGGGCCACCATCGACAGCTCGCGGATGGGGTTGACGGTGCCGACCTCGTTGTTGGCCCACATGACGCTGACCAGGGCGACATCGTCCGGGTTCTCCGCGATGGCGGCGGCCAGGGTATCGGCGTGGACCCGACCGTAGTCATCGACCTCCAGCCAGCCGATCTGGGCGCCCTCATTGGCTGCCAGGTAGTCCAGCACGTCGAGCACCGCGTGGTGCTCGAGCGGCGACGCCAGGATCCGGCGCCTGCGTGGGTCGGCCCGCACCCTGGCGCGGAAGATGCCGGCCACCGCGAGATTGTCTGATTCCGTGCCGCCGGAGGTGAAGATGACCTCACTGGGCCGGGCGCCGAGGTCACGGGCAATGGACTCCCTGGCTTCTTCGACACGCCGGCGAGCAGCCCGTCCGGAGGTGTGCAGGGACGACGCGTTGCCCGTTTCGGTCATCGCGGCGGTCATTGCCAGCACCACCGCCGGCAGGACCGGGGTGGTGGCAGCGTGATCGAGATAGGTCATCGGCTACCAGGGTAGGCCGCCGGCCGACCCCGCCCAACCGGAGTGGGCGGGTCCGGGTTGCCGCATGTACCCCGTTCGGCGCAGACTGCGGCGAGCCACGGCACGTAAGGTGACCTCGGCTTGACCATCTGTTGACCACGCAGCAACCGAAAGGCGACCACCATGGCAGTTTCCGTCGATCTCTCCAAAGGTCTCGATAAGGCATTCGAGGACAAGAGCCTGGCCGAGATCCTGGCCGCGCCACCGTCGGCACTGGCCGGACTCACCGAGCGGCACGATGCGATCCTGGCGGACATGGGCATCAAGACCATCAGGGATCTGGGTGCCAACAAGTACTTCGCCTTCGCCGGGGTACTCGTCGCACTGGAAGGCAAGACCGGCTGACCGTGCCGGTGCCGGTCATGGACCGGCCGGCACCGCCGCACATGCTGCCAGCCAGGCGATCTCGGGATGCACAATGTCACAGTGCGCACCGGCGAACGCCGACTGGGCGGTGTCGGCGATACAGGTGTTCGCGTCCACCCGGTGGAACGTGCCGGGCGCCAGGTGGTAGGGGGTCCCGCTCGGACCAACGGTCAGGTCAGCCGCCGGACTGCTGGACTGAAACCCGTCGGACCCCATGCCACCCCACTTGGGCACCTCCTGCGCCTGGACGAAGTCACCGGCCAGGAACGACGCCTTGGGATACCAGACCCCCACCGCCCAGTCCGATTTGCTGAAGGTGGACAGCAGCGGCCCGTGCACGCTGGCGGCGGACCCGTTGAGGGATCCGGCAACGCCGAACGGCATGTCCGCGCCGGCGAACGACCAGTGCGAGAAGGCCCCCTGGATCAGCAGCAGCGAGGCGACCGGGCTGGCGTTGGGTGAGCTGATCCCGATCAGGGCGTTGGAGACCAGTCGTGCGCCGAAGCTGTGACCGATCAGGTGCACCCGGGTACCCACTGACCTGCCGTGCAGCAGCTCTAGCAGCGGGCCCAGCCCATGCCGGCCCACCGCGCCGGCCCTGGATTTCATCTGCCAGAACGAGGCCACCCGGAGCGCGTCCTTCGCGCCGGACCAGATTTTGCCGAAGTCGATCCCGAAGCTCTCCGCGGCGCCGGTGGAGGCACCCGACCCCATGGTGTCGGCCAGTTTCCCGTAGTCGACGACCGGCTGGGTCGAGTCGAACAGGGCCGACTCGCCGGAGTCCTCGGTAGCACCGACCGCGGCAGCGGTGACCTGCTGCAGCAACTGGTGGAACGCCTGAACATTCTGAGTCTGCTGCGCATCGGTCGCGCCGGTGGCAGCTAGGTCGATGCCCTGGTCGATCAGGGTGCCCATCTGTGCAATCACGGCTTGGGTCGCCGGATCGAACGATTGGCCCATCGACGAAGCGATCTCGGCCCCGGTCATCGCGGTGTTCACGTTCACCGGGCCGGCAGCGGGCGCCTCGATCGACTGGGCTGCTGTTGCGGTCGGCCCGCCGGCCGAGCCGGCCTGGTCCGGCCACCAGATCGATGGCCAGACGATCCCGGCAAACCCGACCCTGCCCAGTTCCGGATGTTGGTCCGCGGCGGTAGCGATGAGGGCGAACATGTTCTCGTACAGGCTCCGGCCGGCAGCGGGTTGATCGTTCCAGCCGTGGCTGAACACGAACAGGTTGTCGATACCTGCCGCGGCGATCTCGTCGGCAGCCCCGCCCGGGTCCGTCGAAAGCGTGCCGCCGGTGTCGAAGTCCCATTCCCAGCAGGGCTTTCCGTCAATCAGATTCATGTCCGCTCCGTTCTCTCGGGACTGCGAAAGTTGCTGAGGTGGGTCCGTCCGGTCTGGCCTTGAGGGTCAGCAGTTGGACAACATCCGCATGGCGTCGACGAGACCGTGCCCCTGGGCATACCGTTCCCGGCCCAGATCGGTCGCCGAGGCGCACAACATCTCCTTCACCAGTTGCGGCCGGCCGATGAATTCCGGACGGGCCGCCAGAAAGCCGGCGATCACGCCGGAAACGTGCGGAGCCGCCATCGACGTCCCTGACTGCTCCGCGTAGGTCAATGTCGGATCGGTGCCGGGCTGGTCCAGCCCGGCCTTGGACCGGACGAGCCCGACGGCGGCAGAGGTGATCCACTCCCCAGGCGCGACCACGTCGGGCTTGCAACGGCCGTCCATGGTTGGCCCTTTTCCCGACGTCCAGGAGACCCCGAACGCCATCGGGGCGTCCCGGTGGGTCGAGCCGACGGTGATGCAGCCGTCGGCGTGCCCGGGTTCGGTCACCGAACCCATCAGCGAGATGTTCTGGTTGGCATTGTCCGGAGCCAGCATGCTGCCGCCGTTTCCGGAGGAGATGACCACAACCACCCCGGATGCCACCAGCTCGTTGACTGCCTGGCACAGCGGCGACTGGCCGGCAGCGTAGTGGCTGGGATCCCAGTCACATCCCAGACTGAGGTTGACTCCGTGTATTCGCATGGCCGAGCGGCTGACGTTCACTTCGGTGCGGACATATTCCAGAGCGGCGATCACGGCCGCCGACGAGGTGATCCAATTGCCCCTCCGGTCGACCCGCATCACTTTCAGGCTGACCAGTTCGCAGTTCGGCGCCATGCCGGCGAGCACTCCGGTCCGGGTGCGCTGCACGAAACCGGTGCCGGAGGCGGGTTCGTCGGACGAGGCCACCACCGGCGCACCCTGGTCGGGACAGCGGCCGGTGATGATTCCCGCGACATGGGTGCCGTGGCCCAGATCATCGACCAGCGGGGTATTGGTCGGCGCAGCACCCGGCTGGCTCGGTTGTACCAGCGCAGTGAAGTCCTTGTGCAATCCGCCGGACAGGCGACCTACCGGCAACGCCACCTGGCCCTGGTTCGGCAGGCCCCCTGACCTCTCGGCGGCGATCTCCAGATGCGAGAAGTGCTGGTGGTCGGCCTGGATGCCGGAGTCGATCACGCCCCAGACGATGCCCCGGCCGGCCGCCTGGAAGGACCGGACCGCGGCGTCGGCCTTCACGGTGCTGCTGGACCGGTCGATCTGCGGATACAGGACGTAGTCGGGCCAGGCCTTGAAGATCACCCGCGGACGGGTCAGCTCAGCCCGATCGGCCGATACCAGCTCGCGCAGCTCGTTGCGGGTCAGTACGCCCTGGTAGAGCTTGTCGCTCACCCTGGTCGGCAGGAGGCGCCCGCTGGTCAGCGGGGTCGGTGCCGGCGGGGACAGCTGGTCGGTCCAGAGCTGGAAGAACCCGGCCGTCACCCGGGTCAGCCCACCGGGAAAGGCCACATTCAATTCGAACAGCACTTCCACGAGATCGTCGGAGGTGTCATCCGGCGCGACCTGGATGTCCTCCCTGCCCGGCGCGGGCAACCGGAGGTCACCGATGACGGTCGACCGCCGCCTGTCGTCGGAGGGGTTCACCGTCATGTTCACACTCCGGGTCCAGGTCACCGAGCGACTACCGCATGATCGGCTCGACCCGGCCGCAGGCAGGGGCGAACGTCGCCAACAAGGACACCGGATCCGGCCGCGCTGATACCTGCTTTCCCGAAAAATTCATCCCGGAGGACGGACGGGTCTACGCGGCCACCGGTTCGGCGGGCGGCAACGAGGCCGGACGCGCCGGGCGGAGCACGTGCAGCCCCAGATGCCGGGCGACCGCGTTTTCGGCCAGCCGGGCGACGGTGGCCCGGTCGACATGGTTCCGTCCGGTGCCGGCGACGGCCGGAATCGGACGCAACCAGCAGACCTGTGCCGTGATCAGCGGCATCGACACCACGCGGCGGAGGCTGTCCGCCAGGGTTTCGTCGCCGACGAACGCGGGCGCCGAACTTGGCCGGCGCTCCGCGCCGCTGTACCTGACGGCGACCGGGGACACCACCACTCCGGCGTCGATGGCGGCCTGAAAAGCTGCTCTACGAAAGGGGTTCACCGCTCCGCCACACCGGGTGGTGCCCTCGGGGAATACCTGCACCCTGGAGCCAGACCGGAGCGCCGCCGTCATCGCGGCGACCGCGTCGGGCAGTTCGCGCAGCCGTTCCCTCCGCAGGAACAGTGTGCCCGATCGAATCGCCGCCTTGCCGATGACCGGCCAACGTCCCACTTCTGCCTTGGCCACCGGGCGCATGGGCGCGCAGGCCTGCAGAACCAGCACGTCGATCCAGGAGATGTGGTTTCCCACCACCAGGCTCGGACCGGAGCGCGGAGCGCCATCGACCACCACCCGAATCCCGAGGGCGCGCAATATCCATCGTGAAACTCGCTGCAGCGCAACCGCTCCCCCGCGGGTAGCACCGCGCCGGGGGAGACCGGCCGCAACCGCGATGAACAGTACCCCGAAGGTGACGGCCACGGTCAGCGCGACGAGGCGCCCCAGCTGACGCGCGTTGGAAATCGGTGCGGTCTCCCGCTCGGCGCAGTCGGCGGTGCAGTCCGCTGCTGTGCAGTTGATCACGCCGCCCCCGCCCACAGCGCCGCATCGGTTTCGCCGAGGAAGAACCGCAGGTAGCGCGGATCGGCTGCATGCAGGTCGAGCAGTACCAGGAAATCGGCGGTGCCGAAGGCGGTATCCACGGCCGGCGGACCGCAGACCATCGCACCCAGCCGGAGGTAGCCGCGCAGCAGAGGCGGAATGACCGGACGCAGGGGGCGGGTGATCCCGGCCGTGTCGAATTGGATGCGCGGGCGGCAGCGGAGTTCCGCCGGGGCCTGGTGCCTGGCCTCGACGAGATCCGCGAATGCGGCGGCGTTCCCGCCGCCGTCGGCCAGACCGATGGAAGCGCAGCCCATGAGATACCGATATCCGGTCAATTGCATGTATTTCGCGATTCCGCCCCAGAGAAGCGAGATCGGCGCCGCACCACGGTCTTTCGCCGCGACGCAAGAGCGGCCGGCTTCGACCGTGCTATCGAGAATTCGTTCCAG
Source organism: Mycobacteriales bacterium (assembly GCA_038229825.1). GTDB lineage: Bacteria > Actinomycetota > Actinomycetes > Mycobacteriales > Nakamurellaceae > Nakamurella. Next base: position 146,364 of record JBBROB010000008.1, on the reverse strand, counting down.
CGGTGACAGGTCGAATTCTGTGTGGGAATAGAGTCCATGCCCACGCGGGTCGGCGTCGTTTGCGTGCGGTGGGAGTAGGCGGTAGGTGGCGACGACTTCCGCCCGGCGGTATGGCTCGGCGGTCGCCCGGCGAACGATCAGGTGATCGCAGAGATCGTCGAACGGATCGGCGTCAAGGCCGTCGGGTCCCGGTGTGGCGGCGCCGAGTTCCCGGCTGAAGACGTCGAAACGCAGTTGTTGGGCGGCAATCACATCGAGGGCGTCCGCGGCGAGAGTGACTCGGTAGGGATGTGAGTTCGGTTGACCTGGATCGGCAGCTTCGAGCAGCAACTCGGTAGTGGTCACGATCTACAGAGTGTGCGGTCTCTCGGGGCGCATCCGCCGACGCCGGCATGGCCGACAGGTGGCGGCTGCGTGAAGCTCTCGCGCAGGCCACCGCACCCGCGCAGACGGAACTGCCCTGATCAGCTCGTGGAGAGCCGATCAGGGCAGTTTTGTCTGCGCACAGCCGATCGGTATGCGCGGCGCCCACGCCACGCGCACCGCCGGGATCAGCCCTTGCGGGCTTTGACGGCCGAGGCGAGCTGTGGCGCTACCGTGAACAGGTCTCCCACGACGCCATAATCGGCGATCTCGAAGATCGGCGCGTCGGGATCCTTGTTCACCGCGATGATCGTCTTCGAGGTCTGCATCCCGGCCCGGTGCTGGATGGCGCCGGAGATCCCCAGCGCCACATACAGCTGCGGGGACACCGTGGTGCCGGTCTGACCGACCTGGAACTGATGCGGGTAGTACCCCGAATCCACCGCCGCCCGCGACGCTCCGACGGCGCCGCCCAACTGATCGGCCAACTCCTCCACCACGTGGAAATTGTCCGCCGAGCCGACCCCGCGCCCACCGGAGACCACGACTTTCGCGCCGCCCAGTTCCGGGCGGTCGCCGACCTCTTCCGGCAGCCACTTGGTCACGGTCGTCGCGGTGGCCGGATCCACTGTCGTCTCCAGCACGACGATCTCCGGCGAGCTCACGGCCGGGGCAGCGCCCTCGATGGAGTTGTGCCGAACCGAGATCACCGGTACACCCTTGGTGACCTGGTACCTGGTGCTGTAGGCGCCGCCGAACACCGACTGGGTCGCGATCACCACGCCGTCTTCCGCCGCGACGTCGACGACGTCGGCCAACAACCCCGAATCCAGCCGCACCGCCAACCGACCGGCGATTTCCCGACCGTCGAACGTCGCGGCCAGCAGCACGGCGACCGGCTCGGCGACAGCGACGGCCGCGGCCAACGCCGCGACCTGCGGTGTCAGCAACAACTCCAGCGGATCCGCCGACTCGGCGGCGTAGATCTTCGCCGCGCCGGCCGCACCGAGCTGCTCGGCAAGGCCGGCAGCGGTGCCAGCAGCGCCGACCACCACAGCCACCGGACTGCCCAACCGCGATGCGGCAGCCATCAACTCACCGGTCACCTTCTTGACCTGACCGTCGGCGTGCTCCACCAACACCAGTACTTCAGCCATGATTTTTACCCGCTCCGATTCGTTGAGATGAGCCGCTGTTAGATGAGCCGCTGGGTGACGAGGAATTCGGCGATACCAGTGCCACCGGCACCGTCATCGGTGACCTTCTCCCCTGCCGACTTCATCGGGCGCGGCGAACCGGAAACCACCTGCGTGCTGGCGTTGGCCAGACCGAGAGTTCCGGGCTCCAGCCCCAGATCGGCTGCCGACAGCACGGCCACCGGCTTTGACTTGGCGGCCATGATGCCCTTGAAGTTCGGGTACCTGGGTTCGCCGATCTTCTCGTTCACCGACACCACCGCCGGCAGCGTCGCGGTGACGTTCGCGGCGCCCCCCTCGACAACCCGCTCGGCCGTGATCGTCTGACCGTCAATGGTGATGCCGACCACCGAGGTGACCGACGGCAACCCCAGCCGCTCCGCGAGCATCGCCGGCATCGACGCCGTCCGTCCGTCGGTGGCCTCGTTCCCGGTGATGATCAGATCCACGTTCAGCGACTTCAAAGCAGCCGCAAGGGCGGCCGAGGTCTGCAACGCATCCGACCCGGCGAACGCGTCGTCCACCACGTGCACCGCCTTGTGTGCGCCCATCGCGAGCGCCTTTCGCAGCGTCTCCTTCGCCCGGTCAGGTCCCATCGTGACCACCGTCACCTGGCCCCCATGGGCTTCGGTCAGCTGCAGACCGATTTCGACTCCCTTGGAATCGATCTCGTCGATCACGGCGTCGGCCGCGTCTCGATCCAGAACCCAATCGGACTCCCGCAGCTTGCGCTCGGAATACGTATCGGGAACCTGCTTGACCAGAACCGCAATGTCCATAACGTGCCCAACCTCTCATTCGTCTGTGGTCTCGCATCGTCAGCCGCCGGACCCGCGGGAGCGCAGCGCGCGAGCGCGGGGCCTGGTGCCATGTTGTCACTCGCGCGGTGAACTGCGGTTTCGCGCCCGGCAGGAGATCGGTTTCCAGGTGGCCGGAACAGCTAAGTTACTCACCAGTAGCCTACCGCGACTCTCCGGGGCGGGCGGGCCATCTCCGGTCGGCCAACCCCTGGCCGCTTCCGCGGTGCGCCGTCCCGGCGCCGCGCATGGCCGGCCGTCCGTGGCAGGCTGTGCTGGTGTCCTCCTCCGAGCCCCGTTTGAACCCCTCGTCCAACGAATCCACGATGGCAGCGCACCAGCTGACCGGGGATCCGGTGACACGGCCGAAATCCACGGTGTCGCTGACGACACATATCCTGCTGGTCGGCACGATGCTGTTGTTCTTCCTGGTCGCCACGCTGGTCACGCTGCAGGTGACCTGGCAGTGGTGGGTCATTCCGGCGGCCGTCGCGATCCCGGTGGTGGCAGTGCTGGCCGAGCGGACGATCCGGACGCAGAAGGCCCGGGAATCCAGGCGGGCATTGGCAGCCGGGCTGCGTTCCGGCGGTACTTCAGGCACGGCCCCGGCAGCTTCGGACGGACGGCGTTGACCAGTCCTATCCCAGTGATCATGGACGTGGACACCGGGATCGACGACGCGATGTCCCTGCTGTTCGCAGTGCGCCATCCCGGGATCGACCTGCGGGCCGTGACCTGCGTGGTCGGGAACACCGGCGTCGACCAGGTGAGCCGGAACACCCGGTACGTGCTGGACGCGGCCGGCGCCGCCGACATTCCGGTGGCCCGCGGTTCGGCCCGTCCGATGCTGGTGCCCCCTGCCGATGCCAGTCACGTGCACGGCCCCGACGGCCTCGGCGGATTCTCCCGACCGTCGGACCGCCGAATGAGCCGGCTGCCCGCTGTGGAGCTCCTGCGCCGCGAACTGATGGCGGCGGTCGGAACCGGCGAAAAGATCACTCTGGTGCCCAGCGCGCCGCTGACGAACATCGCGCTGCTGCTCCGCAGTCATCCCGAGGTCGCCGCCGGTATCGAACGGATCCTGTTCATGGGCGGGTCGGCGTCGGTCGGCAATGCCACCGTCGTCGCCGAATTCAATGTCTGGCACGACCCCGAGGCCGCCGCCATCGCTTTGACAGCCGCCGGCGAGCTCGACATCCCTGTCACCATGTACGGGCTCGACGTGTTCAACGACGTGGTGGTCACCCGGGCGGAAGCGGCCGCGCTGAGAGATCACCTCGACCCCGGTGCCCAGCTTGCCGGATCGTTGATCGAGTTCGCCTGCGACACCTTCGGCGCGGACGAGGCCACCATCGGCGATGCCGGGACGACCTGCGCAGTCGTCGATCCGGATGGGCTCACCACGGAGCGATTCCCGGTCCAGGTGGAATTGGGCAACGGACTGTCCCGCGGCCAGACGCTGGTGGACCGGCGCACCTGGATCGGCGACCGCAAGACCGACCCGCACAGTGCCAAGCCGACAATGGTGGACGTCGCCCTCGGCGTCGACGCCCGGCGCTACGCCGATCTCTGGCTTGCCACCATCACCGGCTGAACGCTTTCCCGGTCCGCCACCCTTATTCTTCGACGCCGATGTCCTCGTTCCACAGCGACGGCTCGGCAGCGATGAAGTCGCTCATCATCGCCGTGCACTCGGCGTCATCGACGACGATCACCTCCACTCCGCGGCTGCGCAGCAGATCCTCTGCGCCGTAGAAGGTCCGGTTCTCACCGACGATGACCCGCGGAATCTTGTAGAGCAGAATCGCGCCGCTGCACATGTCGCACGGAGACAGGGTGGTGACAATGGTCGCCCTGGCATAGACCGACGCCGGCAACCGCCCCGCGTTCTCCAGGCAGTCGGTCTCGCCGTGGCGGATCGCGCTGCCCTGCTGGACGCGCTTGTTGGAACCGGTGGCCAGGACCTTCCCGTCGACCACCAGTGCCGCACCGATGGGGATGCCACCTTCGGCCCGCCCGGCCCTCGCGGCGGCCACTGCCGCCGCGAGGTGAACACGGTCGGTCGCGCTCACGCCGGTGGACGGGGACAGCGGCCGATCGTCGGGATCCATGGGTGCCATCGTTTCACCCCTGGCATGCTGACGAGCATGTGGTCCAAGATCAGCAGGCGGGGCCGGCGGTGCGGCGGTGCCCGGACCACACAGCCGCTCAGGACGGCGGCGCTGACCCCGCTGGCCGCAGCTACCATCGTCATCACCAATCCGGCTTGGTTCGGTCTTTCGACGACACCTATTGTGCTGCATGCTCTTTCCTTCCGCGGGGTGACGGCCATCGGGCTGGCGGGGACCGGCGCCGCCTTGCTGTGGCCCCGTTCGGGGCAGCCGCACAGAGCGGGATCGTGGCAGCGGCTCGGCGCCGGTGGCCTGCTGCTGGCGGCCGGCCTCGGCCAGGCCGCGATCCTGGAGCACCGCGGTTGGCGCACACCGACCAGAGCCGGCCGGGCCGATCTGGCCGTGGTGACGCTGAACACCCTGGGCGGGGCGGCAACCGCCGCGCAGATCGCGGATCTCGTCGCAGGCGAACTGAAATCCGCCGACGCCGCGATCATCGCCCTGCCGGAGACCTCCGAGGCGCAGGCTCGGCACACCGCAGATCTGCTGGCCGCGGCGGGGCATCGGTTCCAGGTCTTCTCGACCACCGAGAACGCTGCCAATCCGCTGAGCACCACCAGCCTGCTGGTCAGCGAAGAGCTGGGTGTCTATCACCAGCTGTCGACACCCAGGATGCTGCTCGGCGCGGTATTGGCGAAGCCGGTCAGCGGATCAGGCCCGACACTCGCCGCCGTGCATCCAGGCGCGCCGATGCCCAAGGTCGGCTATCGGCAGTGGCGCAGCTATGTCACCGCTGCCGTCGACATCGCCAGGACCAACGAGAACTCCATCGTGGCGGGCGACTTCAACACCACCGTCGACCATCAGATGATGCGCGACCTGCGGCCGAGCTTCGATGCGGCCCTTCGTGCCGGACGCGGTGCCGAGGGCACCTGGCCGGCCTACCTGCCGCCCGTCCTGAGCGCCCCCATCGACCACGTACTTGTCAACGGCCCGTTCTCGGTGCTGGGGACCAGGACCGTACGGGTCGGCAGGAGCGATCACCGGGCCGTCATCGCCCGGCTCACCGGAGTCGACCGGTAGCCGCGAAGCGGCCGGCCAGCAGCGTGTCCACCGCCGCGACACCGCCCAGACCTGATACCCCGCCGCCGCGGACGGTTCCGGCGCCGGCCAGCACGATGCGGGAACAGCCGTCGATGTGGGTCCCGTAGTCCTGTGCGTCGGCGGTTGTTTCGACGCCGTCATCGAGCCAGGGCCAGCTCAGGTCGCCGTGGAAGATGTTGCCGCCGGGCATCCCCAGGCTCTCCTCGAGATCCGCCGGGCTGGCGATGTCCACACACAGCCGACCGCCGGAATCACGGCTCAGGCAATCCTCGAGCGGTTCGGCCAGATGAAGTTGCAGCGCGGCGAGAGCGGCGTCGGCGGCCTGCCGGCGCGCGCCGGCCGGATCCGCCTCGAACAGCGCGACCGGCGCATGCAGGCCGAACAGCGTCAAGGTGGCGCCGGAGCGGCCGTTCAGGATGGACGGATCGGTCAGCGAGTGGCAATAGACCTCGCCCGGCATCGGATGCGGGATCCGTCCGGCCGCCGAATCGCGGTAGGCCGCTTCGAGTTGCTCGAACCCCTCCTCCAGATGCGTGGTACCGGCGAAGGCAATCGCCGGATCGACCCCGGAAGCCAAGCGGGGCAACCGATCCAGCAACATGTTGATCTTCATCTGGGCGCCGGTTGGCTTGATCACCTGGCGGCCGAGCCAGCCGTCCACCACGGCAGGCGCGACTGCCGCCAAGAGCAGGTCGCCGGTGAAATCCCGCCCGTCCTGCGTCGACACCGACACTCCAGACGAATCCTCGGCCGCCCGGGTGACGGAGGCGTCGGTCACCAGATCGACCCCGAGCGCCACCGCCGCAGCCGTCAACGCGTCGGCCAGAGCACCCATTCCGCCGACCGGCACCAGCCACTCACCGGTGCCCCGCCCGATCAGGTGGTAGAGGAAGCAGCGATTGGCCAGGAGCGACTCGTCGTACACAGACGCGTGCGTGCCGATCAGCGCGTCGGTCGCGACCACCCCGCGCACGGTGTCGTCGCCGAACCGCCGCCGGATCGCATGCCCGATCGGGACCTCGAACACGTCGGTCCAGAGCTGCCGGCCGGCGACCGCGATCACCGCCTCCCGCAGTTGGCTGCGGCGGAGCAGCCGCCCTGACAAGGCAGGCGCGACCGCCTGCGCCATCGCGGCCAGTTCGCCGTAGAACTGCTGCCAGGCCAGGTAGTCGTTGTTGCTGCCGGTCAGCTCGCGGAACGAATCCGCAGTGTTGCTGCCCGGCTGCCGCTCGACCAGCAGCCCAGACGCCCGTCCGGCCCGTCGGACCGGGGTGTACGAGGAGATTTCCCGCGATCTGAGCTCCAGGTCGATGCCCAGACGCACCAGCAGGTCCTGTGGCAACAACGACACCAGATACGAGTAACGGCTCAACCGCACCGGATGACCGCTGAAGATCTCACTGCCGACACTGGCGCCGCCGAGGTGGTCGGCCCGTTCCAGCAGGGTCACCCGTGCACCCGCGCTGGCCGCAAGGACAGCGGCGACCAGACCGTTGTGCCCGCCGCCGACCACCAGAATCCGCTGCGCCCGCATCGGTCCCCTCCCAATCCGTTCGCGCGCCGACAACTTTGCAGTCGCCCGGCGCTGTCAACGCCCAGGGTAAGGCGCGTCCGACGTTTGGCGGCCGACGGCACTGTCTGACCGGCCAGAACGAATGACCGAGCGGCTATGGTGGGGTTATTCAGCGGAGCACACTCAGCGTCCTCACGGCTCTGGTGCCGGGATCCGACGAAGCAATCTGGAGCGATTCGATGACGACGCCGGAACAGAATCAACAGCCCGATCTGCACAAGCCGTATTCGGACCCCACCTGGGCCCTGCCGAGCGCCTACCCTCCGCCCGCCGCCGAGGCCTGGGGCAGTCCGCCACCGCCAACCGGTGGATACCCGCCGATAGACACCGGGACCAGCGGATATCCACCGGCGAGCTACGGACCGCCGGCCTACCCGGCGGGAAGTTACCCACAGCCTGGATACGGGCAGGCACCCTACGGGCCGACCGGCTACCCGCCGCCGGGTTACCCGCTCCCGCGCAACGGTCTGGGCACCGCATCCCTCGTCCTTGGCATCATCGCCGTCGTCCTGTGCTGGACCGTTTGGGCCGCGGCCATTCTCGGTGTGCTGGCGATCTGCTTCGGCGCGGTCGGCCTCGGAAAGGCGAACCGGGGTGAGGCCACCAACCCCGGGTCCGCGAAAGCCGGCCTGGTCCTTGGCATCGTGGCCATCGCCCTGCTGGTGCTGCTGATCATCGTCGGGCTCAGCGTTTTCGCCTCCGGGGTCTCCACCAACACATTCGGCTGAACCAGCCACGCCTGACGGCGACGCCGCCCGGGTGTCGGTGCGAATGGTTACGGTGGCGAAGTGCCACCAGTGAGCCAGACCGATACCGCATCACCCGCGTCCAGCCGGTCCCGGAAGCCGGACGCAGCGCAGCCGATCCGCAAGGCCCCGGTCGGCTGGATCCGCCGCCTGTGGACGTACTGTCGGCGGCATCCCCGCGTCACCTGGCTGGCCGGGCTCGCGGCCCTGGCCGGAGTGGGTCTGGGCGCCCTGACCCCACTGCTCACCGGGTTTGCCATCGACGATGCGACCTCCGGTAGGACGGCCGGCCTGCCGTTGGTGATCGCGGCGCTGGTGGTGCTCGCGATCGTCCGGTTCATCTCCTCGTTCATCCGGCGCTGGGCCGGCGGACGGCTGTCCCTGGACGTGCAGCACGATCTGCGGCAGGACGTCTTCGCCGCCCTCGCCCGGCTGGACGGCGCCGCCCAGGACGCTCTTCGCACCGGACAGGTGGTGTCGCGGGCATCGTCGGATCTGCAGGTGGTGCAGGGCCTGCTGGCCATCGTGCCGCTCTCGGCCGGTCAGGTGGTGCTGTTCCTCGCCTCGCTCGCGATCATGCTCGTGTTGTCCCCGCTGCTCACCCTGACCGCACTGCTGACCGTTCCGGCGGTCTACCTGCTGACCAGAGCGACCCGCACCGTCCTGTTCCCGGCCACCTGGGCCGCCCAGCAGTCCGCTGCCGAAGTAGCCGAGATCGTCGAGGAGGACGTCACCGGCGTCCGCGTGGTGAAGGGCTTCGGACAGGAGGATCGCGAGGTCGGACGCCTTCGCAGCGGAGCCGCGCGCCTGTATGCCGACCGGATGCGGGCGGTTCGGCTGACGGCGAAGCTGAACCCCGGTCTGGTGGCCATGACCGCCATCGGGCAGGTCGGCGTGCTCGCGCTCGGCGGCTACCTCGCCTTGCACGGCACCATCACCATCGGCACCTTCCTGGCCTTCAATCTCTACCTCTCGCAACTGGTGGCCCCGACCAGGACGCTGTCCTTCCTGCTGATCCTCGGCCAGCAGGCGCGGGCATCGGTGGAGCGGGTGATGGAGATCATCGACTCCAGAGCGGCCATCACCGATCCGGTAGGCATCGCGACCGCGGTCCCGGCCGGTCCGATCGACGTCCGACTGGACGGGGTTCGCTTCGGATACACCCATGACGAGCCGGTGCTGGACGGCTTTACCCTGCATGTCGCTGCCGGGTCGACGGTGGCGCTGGTCGGCGCGTCCGGCTCCGGCAAGTCGACCGTGTCGTTGCTGCTCCCGAGGTTCTACGAGGGTGATTCCGGCAGCATCAGTCTCGGTGGCGTCGACATCCGCCGACTCCGACTGGCAGAACTCCGGCGCACGGTGGGCGTGGTGTTCGAGGAGGCCTTCCTGTTCTCGGACACCATCGGCGCCAACATCGCCTATGGTCGCCCGGATGCGACCGGAGCCGATATCGCGGCGGCGGCGCGGGCCGCCGAGGCGGAGGAGTTCATCACCGCGTTGCCCGACGGCTACGACACGGTGATCGGCGAGCGCGGGCTGACGCTCTCCGGCGGGCAACGGCAGCGGCTGGCGCTGGCCAGGGCGATGATCACCGATCCGCGGGTGCTGATCCTGGACGACGCGACCAGCGCCGTCGACCCGGCCACCGAGGCGGCCATCCACAGCACGCTGCACAAGCTGACCGCCGAGCGGACGACCATCCTGATCGCGCACCGCCGCAGCACGCTGGCGCTGGCCGACACCGTGGCGATGGTGGTCGACGGCCGGGTCATCGACACCGGTTCCCACGAGCAGTTGATGGCCAGGTGCGAGGCCTACCGAGAGTTGCTGGGGGGTGACGGCGAGGAGATCGACGAGCGGGCGGTGGCGCTCGGCGACCCGGCCGGCAGCGCGGCTGCCGCGGAGGGGGTGGCCGCCACCGTGACACCGGCCCTGTGGCCCGAGGTGCAGACGGATCCGGGCGACCAGCCGTCAAAGGCGTCGGCGGGGGGCCCTGCGATCCACGTCGGGGGCGGCCACGGCGGGGCCCGCGGTGGCCGCGGCGCCGGCGGCGGCGGCGGAATGGGGGGCGGTTTCGGCGGAATGCTGGGATCCCTCCCGGCCACGCCTGAGCTGCTGGCCAGGGTGGACGCACTGCCGCCTGCGACCGACCCGCCGCCGCCGGAGCTGACCGCTGACCTGATCGTTGCCAGGGCTGTCCCGGCCGCTGCGCCGGCCGCCGGTTCCGACCGGCTCGCCGCAGGGGGCGGGGCGCAGCTACCGGGCAGACTGTCGCTGAGCCGCACTCTGCGGCCGGTCCGGGCGCTGTTGATCATGTCGCTCATCCTGATCGGGCTCGACTCCCTTGCCGCTCTGGCCCTGCCGATCCTGATCAGGCACGGCGTCGACAGCGGCGTTTCCAAGGGAGTGATCAGCGTCGTGTGGTTCGCCTCCGCGGTCTCGCTGGCTATCGTGCTGGCCGACTACGCGGTGCAGCGCAGGCAGTTGATCGTCACCGGCAAGGCCGGTGAGACCGTGCTGTACGGGCTGCGAATCCGCGAGTTCGCCCATCTGCAGCGGCTCGGACTCGACTTCTACGAGCGCGAGATGGCCGGCCGCATCATGACCAGGATGACCACCGACGTTGACGCCCTGTCCTCCTTCCTGCAGACCGGCCTGGTGACCTCCGTCGTCTCACTGGCCACTTTCGGCGGCATCGCGATCATCCTGCTGTTCATGAACGTCGGGCTGGCCCTGCTGGCCTTCACCGTGCTGCCGCCGCTGGTGGTCGCGACAGTGCTGTTCCGCCGCTACTCCAGCAAGGCCTACAACGAGGCCAGGGAGAAGGTCAGCATCGTCAACGCCGACCTGCAGGAGAACGTCTCCGGCATGCGGATCACCCAGGCGCTGGGTCGCGAGCAGACCAACGCAGCCGGATTCGCCGCCCGCAGCGAGGACTACCGCAGGTCCAGGATGCGGGCGCAGACGGCCATCTCGCTCTACTTCCCATTCGTGGCGCTGCTGAGCGAGTTGGCCGCTGCACTCGTACTGGGCCTTGGTGCGCACCGGGTGGTCACCGGGGCGGTCAGCGCCGGCACCCTGCTCGCCTTCGTCCTCTATCTCGACTCGTTCTTCTCGCCGATCCAGCAGCTGTCGCAGATCTTCGACGGATACCAACAGGCCAGTGTGGGCCTGGCCCGGATCGGTGATCTGCTCTCGACGCCGACGTCAACGCCCCCGGCAGCTCACCCGATCCCGGCGCCGCCGCTGACCGGCCGGGTCAGCCTGGTCGACGTCGGGTTCAGCTATTCGACTGCGCAGGCAGGCGCTGCGGCTGCGCTGGACGGCGTCACCCTCGACATCCTCCCCGGCGAGACCATCGCCGTGGTCGGTCCGACAGGAGCGGGCAAGTCCACGCTGGTGAAGCTGATCGCCCGGTACTACGACGTGACCTCCGGCGCGATCCTGATCGAGGGGGTCGACGTGCGGGAGTTCGAGCTCGGCTCGTTCCGCCGGCAGCTGGGCGTCGTTCCGCAGGAGCCGCACCTGTTCACCGGCACGGTGCGGGACAACATCGCCTACGGACGGCCGGACGCCTCGGATGCGCAGGTGGAGGCCGCCGCCAGGGCAGTCGGCGCGATCGCGGTGATTGCCGGCCTGCGCGGCGGATTCCACCACCGCGTCGAGGAACGCGGGCGCAATCTGTCCGCCGGGCAACGGCAGCTGATCTCGCTGGCCAGGGCCGAACTGGTCGATCCAGAGCTGCTGCTGCTGGACGAGGCGACCGCTGCGCTGGACCCTGCCGCGGAGGCCGCGGTGCTGGCGGCCACGGATCGGCTGGCCTCCGGCCGGACGACCATCGTGGTAGCCCACCGGCTGACCACCGCGTCGCGGGCCGACCGCATCGTGGTGATGGACCACGGCCGCGTGGCCGAGATGGGCACCCACCGCCAATTGCTGGCCAACGGCGGGTTGTACAGCCGCCTGTACTCCCAGGAACCCTGACCTGGCCGTAGTTTGGGCTGATGAACGTCCAACCTGCTGTGCAGCACGTGCCGGTGACCCACCGCTCCCCCGCGGCCGCCCACGGCCCGGCGGCCTATCAACCGCCGGTGCTGCCCGACCTGCTGCACATCGATGCCACCCTGTCGGACACCGAGCGCGACATCAGGGCCGCCACTCGGCAGCTGGTCGACGACCTGGTGCGCCCGCACATCGCCGGCTGGTATGCCGACGGCCGGATCCCGGCCAGGGAGCTGGCCGCGCAGTTCGGTGAGGCCGGCCTGATGGGCATGCACCTGGACGGATACGGCTGCGCCGGGGCGTCGGCCGTTGAGTACGGGCTGGCCTGCCTCGAGCTCGAGGCCGGCGACTCCGGTGTCCGCTCGCTGGTGTCGGTGCAGGGATCGCTGGCGATGTACCCCATCTGGAAGTACGGCTCCGACGAGCAGAAGGATCGCTGGCTGCCCGGGATGGCGGCCGGCGAGCTGCTCGGCTGCTTCGGCCTGACCGAACCCGATTCCGGTTCCGATCCGGCCTCGATGACGACCAGGGCCACCCCGACGGCCACCGGCTACCGGCTGGATGGCGTCAAGATGTGGATCACCAACGGCACCATCGCCGACGTCGCGGTGATCTGGGCCAAACTGGCCGACCCGGAGTCCGGCAAGGACGTGGTCCGCGGATTCGTGGTGCCGACCGCAAGACCGGGATTCAGTGCGCACGAGGTCGCCGCCAAGCTGTCGCTGCGCGCATCGACCACCGCCGAGATCGTCCTGCAAGGCGTGGAACTGACCGAGCAGGATGTGCTGCCGGGGGTGTCCGGACTGCGTGGGCCGTTGTCGTGCCTGAGCCAGGCCAGGACCGGAATCCTGTTCGGGGCGCTCGGCGCCGCTCGCGATTGCCTGGCCACAGCGGTCGACTACGCGCAGACCAGGAATCAATTCGGCAAACCGCTGGCCGCCTTCCAGCTGACCCAGGCGAAGCTGGCCGACATGGCGACGGCATGGCACACCGCGTACCTGACGGCTCTGCACATCGGGCGCAGCGTGGACGCCGGCACGGCCACCCCGACCGCGATCTCGATGGGCAAGCTCAACTCCACCCGGACCGCTCTGGACATCGCCCGGACCGCCCGCACGATTCTGGGCGCGAACGGCATCACCGGCGACTACCCGGTAATGCGGCACGGCGCGAATCTGGAGACCGTGCTCACCTACGAGGGCACGGCGGAGATCCATCAGCTGGTGCTGGGCAAGGCGCTCACCGGCATCGATGCCTTCGGCTGAAACCGGCCCACCGCCCCGGGGGTGGTCGGTTGCTCCGTCCACGGACTGGTGAACTGTGAGGCATGTCCCGCTGGAGACATACGCACGCCCTCCGGCGCGGTCTAGCCTTGACAGATCAGGTCATCCATAGTCGAGAAGGCGGATAGCGACAGTGTCGTCAGTCACCGTGCCGGAGTTTGGTCCCAACGACTGGTTCGTCGAGGAGAAGTACAACCAATTCCTCAGCGATCCAACAAGCGTCGAGCAGATCTGGCGTGACTTCTTCACCGATCCCGTCGCCGAATCCCGAAAGTCCCGCGAATCGGGTGCCGACGGCACACCGAGTGGCGACGGCGCAGCAGCACCGGCAGCTGGCGGACCGGGCGCTCCGGTGGCCACCGCGCAGATGACCGCCGCCGTACCGGCCGCACCGGCGATCGGCAAGACCCCACCGCCACCTCCCCCGCCGGCCCGCAAGAACGGCGCATCGCCGGCCTCGGCTGCCAGGCCGGCCCCGGTCCCCGCCGTGAAGCCGGCAGCCCCGCCCACCGCCCCTGATCCGGTCAAGATTCCGCAGCGCACCAGTACCACCGCAACGCCCGACGATCTGGTCGTCAACAAGGCCGCCAAGGCTGCCAGGATCGCGGAGAAAACCGCCGGCCCGGACGAGGTGTCCGCTCCGCTGCGCGGAGCGTCAGCGGCCGTCGTCAGAAACATGACCGCCTCGCTGGAGGTGCCGACCGCCACGTCCGTCCGCGCGGTCCCGGCCAAGCTGATCGCCGACAACCGCATCGTGATCAACAACTTCCTGCGGCGCAACCGCGGCGGCAAGGTGTCGTTCACCCACGTCATCGGCTACGCCATCGTCAAGGCGCTCAGCGCCTATCCGAGCATGAACCGCCACTTCGCGGAGGTCGACGGCAAACCGCAGGTGGTCACCCCTGCCCACGTCAACATCGGCCTGGCCATCGACCTCCCCGGCAAGAACGGCCAGCGGACCCTCGTCGTCGTCCCGATCCGGCACTGCGAGACCATGAGCTTCACCCAGTTCTGGAGTGCGTACGAGGCGGTCGTCCGCAAGGCCAGGGCGGGCGGCTTGACCGCCGAGGACTATGCCGGCACCACCATTTCGCTGACCAATCCGGGCGGCATCGGCACCGTGCACTCGGTTCCCCGGCTGATGTCCGGCCAGGGCACCATCATCGGCGTCGGGGCGATGGAATACCCGGCGGCGTTCCAGGGGGCCAGCGAACAGACGCTGTCCGAGCTGGGCATCTCGAAGATCATGACGCTGACGTCGACCTACGACCACCGGATCATCCAAGGCGCGGAGTCGGGCGAGTTCCTGCGGCGGATCCATCAGCTGCTGTTGGGCGAGGACGGCTTCTACGACGAGGTGTTCACCTCCCTGCGCCTGCCCTACGAGCCGGTCCGCTGGGTGCAGGACTTCGATTCCGGCAGGGCCGGCTCGGTCGACCGCACCGCGCGCGTGCTCGAACTGATCGACGCCTACCGGACCCGCGGTCACCTGATGGCCGACACGGACCCGCTGAACTACCGCCAGCGGCGGCACCCCGACCTCGACGTGCTCTCCCACGGCCTGACCTTGTGGGACCTCGATCGTGAGTTCCCCGTCGGCGGTTTCAACAACGCCCAGTTCATGAAGCTGCGCGATGTGCTCGGCGTGCTCCGGGACTCGTACTGCCGCACCGTCGGCGTCGAATACATGCACATCATGGATCCGGTCCAGCGAAAGTGGCTGCAGCAGCGAGTCGAGGTCAGGCGGGAGAAACCGGGCCAGGACGAGCAGAAGTACATCCTGAGTCGGCTCAACGCAGCGGAGGCTTTCGAAACCTTCCTGCAGACCAAGTACATCGGGCAGAAGCGGTTCTCGTTGGAGGGCGGCGAAACCGTCATCGCGCTGCTGGACGCCGCACTGAACCGCGCCGCCGAGTACGGCATGCACGAGGTCGTCATCGGGATGGCCCATCGTGGCCGGCTCAACGTGCTGGCGAACATCGTCGGCAAGCCCTACCAGCAGATTTTCCAGGAGTTCGAGGGCAACCTCGACCCACGGCAGGCGCACGGCAGCGGTGATGTCAAATACCACCTGGGCGCGGAGGGCAAGTACATCCGTCCGTTCGGCGACGGTCAGGTCGATGTCGCGCTGGTCGCAAACCCCTCTCACCTGGAAGTCGTCGACCCGGTGCTGGAGGGCGTGGCCAGGGCCAAGCAGGACCTGTTGAACCTCGGCGAGGGCGGCTTCACCGTGCTGCCGATCGCGTTGCACGGCGACGCGGCATTCGCCGGTCAGGGCGTCGTCGCCGAGACCATGAACCTCTCCCAGCTGCGCGGCTACCGCACCGGCGGCACCGTGCACGTGATCATCAACAACCAGGTCGGCTTCACCACCGCTCCGGAGGCGTCCCGATCCTCCGAGTACTGCACCGACGTCGCAAAGATGATCCAGGCGCCCATCTTCCACGTGAACGGTGACGATCCGGAGGCAGCGGTCTGGGTATCCCGGCTGGCCGTCGAGTACCGGCAGGCGTTCGGTCAGGACGTCGTCATCGACATGGTCTGCTACCGCCGTCGCGGCCACAACGAGGGTGACGACCCGTCGATGACCAACCCGCTGATGTACCAGATCATCGATGGCAAACGGTCGGTGCGGCGGATCTACACCGAGGCGTTGATCGGCCGGGGTGACCTGTCCCCGGAGGATGCCGAGGAGTCACTGAAGGACTACCACCAGCAGCTCGAGCGGGTGTTCAACGAGGTGAAGGAGCTGGAGCGGGGCATTGCCACCCCGTCGCCGTCGATGGAGGCCGAGCAGCCGATCCCGCCGAGGGTCGAAACGTCGATCTCGCTGGAGACACTGCACCGGATCGCCGACGCGCAGGTCGACCTGCCCGCGGGGTTCACCGCTCACCCCAGGGTCAAGACCGTGCTGGAACGACGCGTGGAGATGTCCCGTCACGGCGGTATCGACTGGGCCTTCGGCGAGTTGCTCGCATTCGGATCGATCGCGATGGACGGCCGACTGGTCCGGCTGTCCGGTCAGGACTCCCGGCGCGGCACCTTCGTGCAGCGCCACGCGGCGCTCATCGACCGCAACAACGGCAGCGAATACATTCCACTGCAGCACCTTTCGGAAGGTCAGGGCAAATTCCTCGCCTACGACTCGGCGCTCACGGAGTACGCGGGGCTCGGCTTCGAGTACGGCTACTCGGTTGCCAACCGCGAGGCCCTGGTGCTCTGGGAGGCGCAGTTCGGTGACTTCGTCAACGGCGCCCAGTCGGTGATCGACGAGTACCTGTCCTCCGGCGAGGCCAAGTGGGGCCAGCGGACCGGCGTGGTGCTGCTACTGCCGCACGGCCACGAGGGTCAGGGCCCGGACCACACCTCCGGGCGCATCGAGCGATTCCTCCAGTTGTGCGCCGAAGGCTCGATGACGGTGGCGGTGCCGTCCACCCCGGCGAACTACTTCCACCTGCTGCGCCGCCACGTGTTCGACGGTGTGCACCGGCCGATGATCGTGTTCACGCCGAAGTCCATGCTGCGCAACAAGGCAGCGGTGTCGTCGGTGGAGGACTTCACCGAGGGCAAGTTCCAGTCGGTGATCCCGGATGCGGTGGTGAACCCGGGCGAGGTGAAGAAGGTGCTGTTCACCTCCGGAAAGCTCTACTGGGAGTTGGACGCACACCGCAGGGCGAACGAAATCACCGATACGGCCATCGTGCGGATCGAGCAGATCTATCCGGTGCCGCGTCGCAAGCTGGCCCACATCCTGGAGTCATATCCGGGAGTCACCGACTTCCGGTGGGTTCAGGAGGAGCCCGCCAACCAGGGATCCTGGACGTTCCTGGCGCTGGCCCTGCCGGAGATGATCCCGCAGTTGGCCGGCATCAAGCGGTGCTCCCGCCGGGCGATGGCCGCTCCGTCGGCGGGCTCGCTGCGGGTCCACGAGGTCGAGCAGGCAGCCGTCGTCAAGGCGGCCTTCGCCGACTGAAGCCCGACTGGAGCCCGGGTTTCGCGCACCCGGGCCGGACGGCTAACGGACCCGGACCCCGGCCCGCCAGACTGCGTGGGTCATCGGCACACCGACCCGGTAGGCCAGGTGGTCGCGGCTCGGGGCGTCGAGTATTTGCAGGTCAGCGCGCATTCCCGGGGCGATGACGCCAACATCGGTGCGGGC
The DNA here is from genome assembly GCA_038229825.1 of Mycobacteriales bacterium. GTDB lineage: Bacteria > Actinomycetota > Actinomycetes > Mycobacteriales > Nakamurellaceae > Nakamurella. The sequence goes on along the minus strand of JBBROB010000008.1, from coordinate 129,030 downwards.
CAGTGCCCTGGCCCCGCCGATGGTCGCTGCCGCCACCGCCTCGTCGGTCGTCAGCCCGCACTGCAGCACGGCCAGCGCCACCGCCAGCCCCATCGATGGCGAATAGCAGGTCCCCGGGTTGCAGTTCGAGGCGAGCGCTATGGTGGCGCCGGCGTCGGCCAGCCGGCGACCGGGGGCGGGGGGCTGGCGGGTCGAAAGATCGCAGATCGGCAGCAGCGTCGCCACCGTCGAGGAAGCCGCGAGCAGGTCGACGTCGCGGTCCGACAGGTAGGTGCAGTGGTCGACGGACACGGCCCCGTTGTCCACCGCAATGCGGACGCCGGGGCCTTCGCCGAGCTGGTTGCCGTGCACCTTCAGGCCGAGGCCGTGGCGGGTCCCGGCGGCCAGCACCCGCCGGGTGCGGGCCTCGTCGAAGGCCCCCTGCTCGCAGAAGACGTCGATGAACTGCACCCGCGATGCGATCGCATCCAACATCGGGCCGCACACCAGGTCGACGTAGGAGTCTGGATCTGCGGTGAATTCCGGCGCCGTGACGTGCGCGCCGAGGAAGGTCACCGCGTCCACTCCGCCGCCGCCGGCCACTGACGCCGACCTGACCTCGTCGACCGTGGTCAGCCCGTAGCCGGTCTTGGTCTCGATACATGTGGTGCCACCTGCGGTCATCTCACCGATCCGGCGATCCAGGAGCACGGCCAGTTCGGCGTTCGAGGCATCCCTGGTGGACGACACGGTGGTGAGGATCCCACCCGCCTGGTACGGCTTGCCGGCCATCCTGGCCGAGAACTCGGCGGACCGGTCACCGGCGAACACCAGGTGAGAGTGCGAATCGACCCAGCCCGGCAGCACGGCTCGGCCGCCGGCGTCGAAGAGCAGGTCCGCTGCCGGCGCCGCGACCCGCTGCCCCACCCAGACGATGCGGTCACCCTCGATCAGCACCGCTGCGTCCGGCACGATGCCCAGCGGCGTATCGCCCAGGCTCGGGTCGTTGGTGATCAGTTCGGAGATCCCGGTGACCACGGTCGAGCCGTGGGCGGCAAATGCCGACGTCGTCATCCGGTCCACGCCTTTTCGATCGCCTTCACCAGCAACGGTCCGGGATCGCCCAGCCGCACATGCACACCGTCGCGTGCCTGCACCACACCGCCTACCACGACCACCGCTACATCGGCCGCCGAGGCGGACATCATCAGCTGCAGCCCGGCGGAACCTGCCGTCCTGGCACTCCCGGTATCGACGGCGACGAAATCAGCGGGAGCGCCGACCTCGATGCGCCCGGCGGACGATCCGATGGCCCGGTGACTCGCCCAAGTCGCCGCGTCGAGCAGCGCTGACGGTGAGAAGGTTCCCCGTACCCCGGTCGACAACCGTTCGCCGTACTCGAGACCGCGGGCCTGTGCGAACGGATCGGTAATCACGTGTTGGTCCCCGCCGAGCGCGAGCACCGCCCCGGCCGAGCGCAGGGCGCCGGCCTCCGGTAGCCCGTCGGCCAGATCGGCCTCGGTGGTCGGGCACACGACGATCGAACTCCGCGCCGCTCCCAGTAGCGCGATGTCCTGCGCGGTCAGGTGAGTGGCGTGCACCGCAGCGGTCCGGTCGGACAGTGCCCCGGCATCATCGAGCAGCGCAGTGGGCGTCCGCCCGGTGGCGCGCAGTGCCGCCTCGTTCTCGGCGCGTTGCTCGGACAGGTGCACGTGCAGCACCCGGCCGTTCTGTTGCGCGAACCGGGCCACCTCGCTCAGGTCCGCGACCGGCACCGCCCTGACCGAATGGATGGCGGTACCGACCCGGATTGTCGCCACGTCACCGACCGGCAGGACCCCCGCCAGACCCGCCACTCGGTCGGCCCAGTGCGCGGCGGATCGATCGGTGAATCGCTGCTGGGAGTGGTTCAGCGGGATCCCGAAGCCGCCGGCCAGATAGGCGACGTCCAGTACGGTCAACCCGATCCCGGCCTGCACTGCTGCCTCCGCGACCGCGATGCCCATTTCGTTGGGCTCGCCATATCTTGTTCCGCCGGCCGCGTGGTGCAGGTAGTGGAACTCGCCGACGGCGGTGAATCCGGCGCAGACCATTTCGCTGTAGGCAGCGACGGCCAACGCCCGGAAGGTATCCGGAGTGAGCCGGTCGGCCAACGAATACATGGTGTCCCGCCAGCTCCAGAAACTGCCGGCACCGCGTGAGTCGCCGTGGGTGCGCCCTCGCAGTCCGCGGTGGAACACATGGGAATGGGCGTCGGCGAATCCTGGCAGCACGAGTCCCGGCAGCAGTTCGTCATAGGGCGAACCGACCAGCGCCGGCTCGATCGAGACGATCCTGCCACCGGCACAGCGGAGGTCGACCGGACCGGCGATTCCGTCCTGGAGATGGACGGCCGCGCACCGGTAGGTTCTCAACGAACCAACTCGGTCAGCACATCGGCCAGCGCATCGATGCCGGCCAGGCAGTCGGCCGTCTCGGCGTGTTCGCCGGGAGCATGCGAAATGCCGGTCGGATTGCGCACGAACAGCATGGTGCTCGGCAGGTGGGCGGCCAGGATCCCGGCGTCGTGACCGGCTCCGGTGGGAATGACCGGAGCGGCCAGCTTTGCGGCGAGCTCGACGGTCAGCGTGGGGTCGAACATCACCTGGTCGGACAGCGACTCCCGATGCACCACCACTGAACAGCCCTCCATCTCGGCCTCTTCCCGCACCGCAGCGACGATCTCGTCGACCAGGGCGGCGGTGTCGGCGGCGTCGCCGTTGCGGACGTCAAGCCAGGCATCGACAGAGGAGGCGATGACGTTGGTGCCGCCCGGAATCGGTTGCAGCCGGCCGATGGTGGCGACTGCCCCGTCGTGCCGGCTGAGTGCGCGGCGGGCGGCCAGCACCGCAGCGGCGGCCGGGATCATCGGGTCGTGGCGGTCGGCGGGCCTGGTGGTGCCGGCATGGTTGCCCTCACCGGTGACGGTCAGCCGCCAGCGGCCGTGCGCGACGATCTGTGAACCGACGCCGATGGCGGCATACGGGTCGGCCGAGTGGAGCAACCTGCCCTGCTCCACGTGCAGCTCGACGAAGGCGCCGATGTGCGACACCCGATCAGGGTCGTTACCGATCGCCGCCGGGTCGATACCGACCCGACGGGCCGCCTCGGCGAATGAGATGCTGTCCGGATCGTGCAGCCGACGCACGTGGTCAGGATCGACCGCGCCGGTCATCAGCTTCGATCCGAGGCACGGCAGGCCGAACCGGCCGCCCTCCTCCTCGGCGAAGCACACCAGCGCCAGCGGGTGCGCCGGCTCGATCCCGCGGAGCCGCAGCTCGTCCACCGCCAGGAGTGCCGAGATGATCCCCAGCGGCCCGTCGAATGCACCGCCACCGGGGACCGAGTCGAAATGCGATCCGGTGACGACGGCGCCCGGTCCTGGCGTTCCCCACCAGGCCCAGAGGTTGCCGTTCCGGTCGACCTCGGTGTCCAGCCCGCGTCGCCCGGCCTGCGCGGAGAACCATTCTCGCAGCTGCATGTCGGCGTCGTCGAAGACATGGCGGGAGTAACCGCCGCGGCGGTGGTCGCGGCCGACTGCGGCGAGGTCCGAGAAGGCCGAGGCGAATCGGCCGGCCGCGGCGGGCGGCGGGGTGGACTTCATCGGGCCGCGGCCGTCCGGGCGGCGGAGCCGGCCTTCATGGGAATGATCAGACCGGTGCGTTCGGCGGCCGCGTCGGCCTCCTGATATCCGGCATCGACGTGCCGCAGCACGCCCATCGCCGGGTCGTTGGTGAGCACCCGTTCCAGCTTCTGTCCGGCCAAGTCGGTGCCGTCGGCGACGCAGACCTGCCCGGCGTGGATGGACCGCCCGATACCGACCCCACCGCCGTGATGAATGGATACCCAGCTGGCTCCGGAGGCCGTGTTGACCAGGGCGTTGAGCAGCGGCCAGTCGGCGATGGCGTCGCTGCCGTCGGCCATCGCCTCGGTCTCCCGGTACGGCGAGGCCACCGAACCCGAGTCGAGGTGATCACGGCCGATGGCCAGCGGGGCGCTGATCTCACCGTCCTCGACCATCTGGTTGAACCGCAGCCCGGCCAGGTGCCGTTCACCGGCCCCCAGCCAGCAGATTCTGGCCGGCAGGCCCTGGAAGGCGATCTTCTCCGGCGCCAACCTCATCCATCGCTGCAGTTTCTCGTTGTCCGGAAACATCTCCCTGATCGCCACATCGGTGGCGTGGATGTCGGCGGGGTCGCCGGACAGGGCCGCCCACCGGAACGGCCCCTTGCCCTCGGCGAACAGCGGCCGGATGTAGGCGGGCACAAAACCGGGGAAATCGAATGACCGTTCGTAGCCGCCGAGCCTGGCCTCGCCGCGGATGGAGTTGCCGTAGTCGAAGACCTCGGCGCCGGCATCCATGAAACCGACCATCGCCTCGACGTGGGTGGCCATGCTGTGGCGGGCCCGGTCGGTGAACTCCTCGGGCTTGGCCGCCGCATAGTCGTGCCAATCCTCCAGCGAGACACCGCTGGGCAGGTACCACAGCGGGTCGTGCGCTGACGTCTGGTCGGTGACGATGTCGATGCCGACCCCGCGGCGCAGCAGCTCGGGCAGGATGTCGGCGGCGTTGCCGATCACCGCCACTGACAGCGCCCGCCGGTTCGCCTTGGCGGCCAGAGCCAGCTCGATGCCGTGATCCAGACTGTCGGCGACGATGTCCAGGTAGCGGGTCTCCACGCGCCGCTGCGCCCGGTGTGGGTCGACCTCAACGCACAGCGCGACACCGCCGTTCAGGGTCACCGCGAGCGGCTGGGCGCCGCCCATTCCACCGAGACCGGCCGTCACCGTCAGCGTGCCGGCCAGCGTGCCGCCGAATCGCTTGTCGGCCACCGCACCAAAGGTCTCGTAGGTGCCCTGCACGATGCCCTGAGAACCGATGTAGATCCAGGAACCGGCCGTCATCTGGCCGTACATGGTCAGGCCCATCGCCTCCAGCCGGCGGAATTCCGGCCAGTTGGCCCAGTCCGGCACCAGGTTGGAGTTGGCGATCAGGACTCTGGGCGCCCATTCGTGGGTGCGCAGGATGCCGACCGGCCGGCCCGACTGCACCAGCAGTGTCTCGTCCCGCTCCATGTCGATCAGCGACCGGGAGATGGCGTCGAAACTGGCCCAGTCCCGGGCGGCCTTGCCGGTGCCGCCGTAGACGACCAGGTTGTCGGGATCCTCGGCGACGTCAGGGTCGAGATTGTTCTGCAGCATCCGCAGGGGGGCTTCGGTGGACCACGACTTGGCGGTCAGGGTGGTGCCGCGGTTGGCACGGACGGGGCGGGCGCCGGGCAGGGCAGACATTTGGCGGGGAACTCCTGTCGATCGGTGTTCGCGGAACAAGGGGGGTCGATCGGTTCGTAGCGTGCAGGTCGGGCGGGTCGGGTGGGCGGGCGGGGTTCAGGAATGGACAGCGGCGCCGGTCAGCACCGGCTCCACCGCAGCGGTCATGGCGTGCGAGGCCAGGAGCTCGACCACCGCGTCGATCTCCGGGCTCAGGTGGCGGTCCGGACCCGGCCCGGCGACCACGGTGCGGACCAGCTTTCGGGCGGCGCCGGTGACGGCTCCCGGCTCCAGCGGCAGCCGGAAATCCAGTGCCCTGGCCGCGGTCAGCATCTCGATGGCGAGCACGCGGCGCAGGCCGTCGATGGACCGGCGGAGTTTGCGGCCGGCATGCCAGCCGAGTGACACATGGTCTTCCTGCATCGCCGACGAAGGGATCGAGTCGACCGAGGCCGGCACCGCCAGCCGCTTGAGCTCGGCGACGATGCCGGCCTGCGTGTACTGGGCGATCATGTGTCCGGAGTCGACACCGACCTCATGGGCGAGAAACGGCGGCAGCCCGTGTGACCGGTTTGCGTCCAGCATCCGGTCGGTGCGCCGCTCGGCGATGTTCGCGACGTCGGCGGCCGAGATGGCCAGGAAGTCAAGGACCGCGGCCACCGGGGCACCGTGGAAGTTACCGTTCGACTCGACCCGCCCGTCGGGCAGTACCACCGGGTTGTCGATGGCACTGGCCAGCTCGCGATCGGCGATTCGGATGGCGTGCTCCAGCGTGTCCCTGGCGGCTCCGTGCACCGCCGGCGTGCAGCGCAGCGAATAGGCATCCTGCACCCTGGTGTCGTCCGGGCCGGAATGTGATGCCACGATGGGCGACCCGGCCAGCGCAGCCGCCATCCGGGCGGCGCTGACCGCCTGCCCCCACTGGGGGCGCAGGGCATGCAGGTCGGGTGCATACACCCGGTCAGTGCCGAGCAACGCCTCCACCGACATGGCCGCGGAGACATCGGCGACATCGAGCATTTCGGCGAAATCCGCCAGCGCCATCAGCAACATGCCCAGCATGCCGTCGGTGCCGTTGATCAGCGCCAGGCCTTCCTTCTCTGCCAGCACCACCGGGCACAGTCCCGCACTGGCCAGCGCATCGGCCGCCGGCACCAGCTTCCCGGCAGCGTCCCGCACGGTCCCCTCGCCGATCAGCGCCAGGGCAACGGTCGCCAGCGGCGCCAGATCCCCCGAGCAGCCCAGCGACCCGTATTCGGGCACCACCGGCGTGACACCAGCGTTCAACAGCCCCGCGTAGGCCAGTGCCGTCGCCGGCCGGATCCCGGTCCGGCCGGTGGCCAGGGTGGCCAGGCGCAACAGCATCAGGCCGCGCACCACCTCGGTCTCCACGGCAGGGCCGCTGCCGGCGGCGTGTGAACGGATCAGCGAGGTCTGCAGCGCGGCCCGGCGGTCGACGGTGATGTGGGTGGTGGCCAGTGCGCCGAACCCGGTGGAGATGCCGTAGTGCGGCGCGGTGTCGCCGGCCAGTGCGTCGACGATCACCCTGCTGCCGGTCATCGCGGCAATCGCCGCGTCGCCGATCAGCACCTGTCGGCCGTGCCGCGCCACCGCGACCAGGTCGGCCGCGCTGACCGGTCCGGTTCCCAGGATGACCGGCGACGGGGCAGCCGGATCGGCCGGGTGAGCAGGGCGGGCGGCGGGCAGTTGGGAGGGCACGATGGAGTTCACCTGATCATTGGATGCCCTGCCCCCACCGCGGCGCGAGTACGTATCGCCGGTTTGTGTCCGGTATACCGGACAAGTGAGCACACGGAGTGGGCCCGACACCGGCGCCGGCGCTGCCCCGGCCCTGCGGCGCGGACTTGCCGTCCTGCGGTTGCTGGCGAGCCGGCCGTCGCCGCTGTCCGCCGGGGCCATCGCCAGGGATCTGGGATTGGCCAGATCGACCACCTACGAGCTGCTGACCGAGCTGGCCGCGGCCGGATTCGCGCTGCACCTACCGGCCGAGCGACGCTGGGGCCTTGGCGTCAGCGCGTTCGAGATCGGTACCGCCTACTCGAGGTCAGAGCCGTTGGAGCGGCTCGGCCGCCCGATCCTGTCGAGGCTGGCGGCCACCACCAGGGCGACCGCCCACCTCGGGATCCTGCACGGGCCGCAGACCCTGTACCTGGTCAAGGAGAAGCCGCCCGGGGCGTCGGTCACGCTGGTCACTGACGTCGGCATCCGGCTGCCGGCCGCGCTGACCGCGACCGGGCTGTCGATCCTCGCCGCACTGCCGTCCGGACAGGTCAGAGCCTTGTTCCCGGACGCATCCGGCTTTGTTGACCGGACCGGGCGCGGACCTCGTGATCTGCCGGAGTTGCGTTCCAGGCTGACCGGCGTCCGACGCGCCGGCTGGGCGCAGGAGGATTGCCAGATCACCGCCGGCGCGGCCTCGGTGGCGGCCGCGGTATTCGATCACAACGCCCTGCCCATCGCCGCGATCGGCATCACCGTCGCCCACCACTGCCCGGAGCCGACCTCCAGTCACCCGTCGTGCGCATTCGACGCTCTGGTGGAGCCGGTCCTGCAGGCGGTCGCGGCGATGACAGCGGCCATCGGCGGCCGGCTCCCCCGGTAGCGATCAGCCGGTCGGGCTGGGTGCCATCGCGGTGGCCGCGGCCGCCCCGTCGATCCTGGCGGCCAGGGCGAAATCCTTGCCGGTGAGCCCACCCTCGGAGTGGCTGCTCAAGGCGAACCGCACCGTGTTGTACCGGATATCGATGTCGGGGTGGTGACCGGCGGCCTCCGCCCTGGTGGCGACGGCGTCGACGAAGGCCATCGCAGCCACGAAGTCGTCGCCGCGGAACTCGGCCCGGATCTCCTCGCCGACGCGGTGCCAGGACGGCAGCGCGGCAAGTTGCTCGGTGATCTGTGCGTCGCTCAGCAATGTCATGACTCAACGGTTGCCCTGTCCGGCCACCGGCGTCAAGTCAGCGGGTCGGCGACCTCTAGGCTGGGCAATCATGCGCGTACGAGAGCTGGCCGTCCCCGGCGCCTTCGAGTTCACCCCGGTCCAGCACGGAGACGATCGGGGCCTGTTCCTCGAGTGGTTCAAGGTGGACGAGCTGCGCGCAGCCACCGGTCACCAGTTGGAGCTCGCCCAGGCGAACATGTCCGTGTCCAGAGCCAGCAGCCTGCGCGGCATCCACTTCGCCGACGTGCCCCCGGGCCAGGCCAAGTACGTGACCTGCCCGGTCGGGGCCGTCATTGACTTCATCGTCGACATCAGGGTCGGATCACCGACCTTCGGCGTGGTCGACGCCGTTCGCCTGGATACCGTCGACCGGCGCGCGGTCTATCTGTCGCAGGGACTCGGGCACGGATTCCTGGCGCTGGAGGACGGCTCCACCCTGACCTACCTTTGCTCGACGGGGTACGCCCCCGGGCGGGAGCACGGAATCAACCCGTTGGACCCGGCGCTGAACCTGCCACTCCCGGCGGGGATCGAATTCGTCCTGTCGGACCGGGACGCAGCCGCACCCAGCCTGGCAGAAGCCAACGCATCCGGGCTGCTGCCGACCTGGGAAGGTTGTCGCGACTTCCTGGCCACGTTGGCCTGAACTCAGCAAGACAGCACTCGACAGAGATCGACCCGCAGACGCCGGAAAGGGAGCGGAATGCCCTCCAGAATCGCCCTGATCAGGCATGGCCAGACAACCTGGAGTGCCGCCGGTCAGCACACCTCGGTGACCGACCTCGACCTGACGCAGGAGGGTGAAGATCAGGCCAGAACGGTGTCGTCGCTGCTGGAGGGCCTGCAGCTCGCTCCGGTCACGGTGTGGAGCAGTCCGCGACTGCGGGCCAGGCGCACGGCCGAACTGGCCGGGCTGTCCATCGACGCCGTTGTCGACGACCTCGCCGAGTGGAACTACGGCCACTACGAGGGCATCACCAGCGGACAGATCCATGTCGACCGGCCGGGCTGGTCGATCTTCCACGACGGCGCACCCGGAGGCGAGACCCCGGCACAGGTGCAGGCCAGGGCGGACGAGGTGCTGGCCATGGCGACGCAGGCCCTGCACCTCGGGGACGTCGCGCTGGTCTGCCACGGCCACATGTCCCGTGTCCTGGCGGTCCGTTGGGTCGGTCTCCCGATCAGCCAGGGCGGGTTGATCCTGATGAACCCGGCGGCGGTCACCGTCCTCGGGACCTATCACGACCGGCCGTGCATCGAGCACGCCAACGTGGTGCCCTTCCACCCGGCAGCGTCGAATGCCTGACCGAACGGCGGTCCGCGGACCCATCAGGCCGGCGACCCCGGACGACACCGAGGCGATCGTGCAGCTGGTCCACGAGCTCGCCGACTACGAGAAACTGCCCGACCAGTGCCACCTGACCGCGGATCTACTCCGTACGGCCCTGTTCGCCGACTCGCCGGCCGTGTTCGGACACGTCGCAGAGGTCGACGGTGAGGTGGTCGGCTACAGCCTGCACTTTCTCAACTATTCGACATGGGAGGGCGTGCACGGAATCTATCTCGAAGACCTGTACGTGCGCCCCGGACACCGTGGATCGGGGCTGGGCAAGTCGCTGCTGGTCAACCTTGCGGAGATCGCGGTGCGCCGCGGATATGCCAGGGTGGAGTGGTCGGTCCTGGACTGGAACGCTCCGTCGATCGGCTTCTACCGATCGCTGGGAGCGGTGGCCATGGACGGTTGGACCGTCTTCCGGCTCACCGGCCCGGCTCTGGCCCGAACAGCACAGGAAAGCGGCTGATCCAGTCGTTGGCCGGTTTCGTCAACAGCAGTCCCCCGGTGGTCACAGCCAGCACGATCAGCACGGCGCCCCAGACCAGCCGGCCACTTGGCACTGCCAGCCAGTAGCCGACGGCGGCGATGACGATCTGCACCACGATGGTCGGCGTCCGGCCCCATCGGCGACCTCGCAGCAGCGCCCGTCCGCACAGTGCCATCGCTGCCGCGATCAACAGGAAGTACGCGGCCTGGGCAAGCAGCTGACCGGCGGCGGCGGAGTGGCGGAACCCGGACACCAGGATCACGATGGTCAGCGCCACGATCCCGACGGCCTGCAGACACACCAGCACTCCGGAGGCGGCCACCGGCTTCGGCGGGGCGATGCTGACGGGGCCGGGGGTCACCGGGTCCTGACTGGTCGGTCCGTGGCCGGCGGCTTGAGTCACGCTCCCGAGGTTACCGGTCCGCTACCACGTAGGCTCCGCCACGATGCGCGCCATGATGATCGTCAACCCGCACGCGACCGCCACCACCGAGCGACGGCGCGACCTGTTGGCGCACGCCCTCGCGGCAGAGGTGCGACTGGTCGTGGCCCAGACGACCGGGCGCGGGCATGCGGCCGAACTCGCGACGAACGCAGTGGCCGCCGGAGCGGAGCTGATCGTGGCGCACGGGGGTGACGGGACGGTCAACGAGGTGGTCAACGGCATGATGGCAGCCCAGGCCAGGCCGGGCGCGGCTGCGGCCGTGCCGCCGATGCTGGCCGTAGTGCCCGGCGGGTCCACGAATGTCTTCGCCAGGGCGATGGGGATGGATCCTGACCCGGTGCTGGCCACCGAACAGATCCTGGAAGCGCTCATCGTCCGGCAGTCACCCCGGATCATCTCGCTCGGCCGCGTGGACGATCGCTACTTCACCTTCAATGCCGGTCTCGGCCTGGACGCTGAGGTCGTCGAGGCGGTGGAGGAGCGCCGGGCCACCGGAAAGTCCATCTCCAACATGCTGCACGTCCGCAAGGCCGTCGCCCGGTACTTCCGATCGGACCGCCGCAGTCCGCGCCTGACCATCTCCGTCGACGGCGGGCCAGCACTGCCACCGGTGCACCTGCTCTTCGTCTCCAACGTCGACCCGTGGACCTACTTCGAATCCACCCCGATCCGCACCAACCCCGGCACGTCACCGGACGGTGGGTTGGGATTGTTCGCCCTGACCAGCATGCGGTTGCCGAGTGTCGCCAGGCTGGTGAGCCAGCTGCTTCGCCCGAATGCGCAGCCGATTTCCAGCGCCCTCATTCGAAACGACAACGTGAATCGCATCACAGTGACATGTTCGGACCCGGTTGGACTGCAGGTCGACGGCGACTACCTCGGCGTCCGTGACCGTGCCACCTTCTGCTCCGTGCCCGCGGCCTTACGGGTACTAACGGGGGTGCCACCACGTTTACGCAGCGAAGAATTCGGGTAATCCTCCGGAAAATGCTGGTCTGAATCGTTCCGAGCAGGCATCATGGAGGTCTAGGACGTCTGGCCGTAACCGAAACGTGAGCTTCGTAACCTCCTCGACACAAACTCTTGACATCCCCGTGTCAGATGAAACTATTGAAGTTGGGACCGCGGGCGTAATACCACCGATCACCCGGTTGCCGGAAATCGGCGAATAGGATCATCTGTCTGACGCTTAGTAAGCGAGAGTAACCACCACCTCCGATGTGCTGACCTTATGCCGGACCCGAGCTCGACCAAGGTCGCCTCATGCAGTATTCCGAGCGCACGCTTATCCCGAACGAACACTGGTGTCCCCCGACGGGGACGCCCACCTCAAGGAGTGATGACAAGATGGACTGGCGCCACCGCGCAATCTGCCGCGACGAGGATCCGGAACTTTTCTTCCCGGTCGGGAACTCCGGACCAGCGCTCCTGCAGATCGCTGAGGCCAAGGCCGTCTGCCAGCGCTGCCCCGTGACGAGTGAATGCCTCACCTGGGCATTGGAGACCGGCCAGGACGCCGGCGTCTGGGGTGCCATGAGCGAGGACGAGCGCCGTGCGCTGAAGCGGCGTCGAGCCAGGGCTCGGGCTCGCAGCCTGTAGAGGGCCTACCCCGAACACCGACGAACCGCCCCGATGCCATTGGCATCGGGGCGGTTCTGGCAATCTGCCGAGGAGTTCCCGGCTGATGGTCCTCCACAGACGCACGTCCGGCGGAAAGACTTGCGCTTCGCATGCCGGACAGGAGGGTTCCCGGCCCAGGTTGATACGTCGGGCTCCGCCCGTCAGCACGCATCGGCAGCCCGACGACCACACCACCATCCGGAATGCCGGCGGGCTTGGCATTGCTGCAATGAACATGACCCTGTTGTTCGAACCACTGACCCTGCGCGGCCTGACCTTCCCCAATCGCATCTTCCTGGCGTCGATGTGCCAGTACAGCTGCGAGCAGGAAGACGGCGTCCCCACCGACTGGCATCTGGTCCACCTGGGGTCGCACGCCATCGGCGGTTTCGGACTGGTGCTGACCGAGGCCACCGCCGTCAGTCCGGAAGGACGGATCTCCCCTCAGGACACCGGACTGTGGAACGACGCGCAGCAAGCATCCTGGCTGCACATCACGTCGTTCCCCCACGCGCAGGGCGCGGCCACCGGTGTGCAGCTCGCCCACGCCGGGCGGAAGGCCTCCACCTACTCGCCGTTCGCCGGCAGATCCGGCAGCGTCGCGGTGGATGACGGTGGCTGGACGGCCGTCGGCCCGTCGGCCGAGGCCTTCGGTGACTACCGCACGCCACGCGAACTGACAGTCGCCGAGATCTCCGGCATTGTCGAGGATTTCCGGGCCGCCGCGACCCGAGCAGATGCTGCCGGTTTCGATGTGGTCGAGATCCATGCCGCGCACGGCTATCTGGTGCACCAGTTCCTGTCGCCGCTGTCAAACCACCGGACAGATGGATACGGGGGCGACTTCGCAGGCCGTTCTCGGCTGCTGGTTGAGATCGTGACTGCTGTCCGCTCCGTCTGGCCCGACCACAAACCGGTCTTCGTCCGGTTCTCCGCGACCGACTGGACGAAAGGTGGCTGGTCGATCGACGACACCGTGCAGGCAGCCGAACTGGTCGGCAGGCTCGGTGCAGATCTGATCGACGTTTCCAGCGGCGGCAATGTGCCGGCCGCGGACATCCCGGTCGGCCCGGGATACCAGGTTCCGCTGGCCGGCAAGGTCAGATCGGCCACCGGCCTTGCCGTCGGCGCGGTCGGATTGATCACCGATCCCACTCAGGCGGAGCAGATCCTGTCCGACGGGTCCGCAGACGTGGTTCTGCTCGCCCGCGCCGCGCTGCGCGAGCCGGGCTGGCCACTGCGGGCAGCGCACGAGCTGGGCCTGCCGGCCGACAAGGCACCGTACCGACCGCAGTACGAGCGTGGGGCCTGGCGCTGACCGCCCCAGGTCGGCCCGGGTCAGGCGCGGCCGCGGAGCGGAATACGGATGAGCACCTCGGTGCCGGGCGCATCGTCACGCCTGCGCATCCCGATCGACCCCAGCAGCTCAGCATCCACCAAGGTGCGGACGATCTGCAGCCCCAGACCGGAACCCTTTTCCAGGGAGAACCCGGCCGGCAGACCGACCCCGTCGTCGACCACTCTGATGTCCAAATGCCGCGCGGAACGCTCCACTCCGATCACCACCTCTGCGTCGGATCTCGGCACCCGGTAGCCGTGCTCGAGGGCGTTCTGGACGACCTCGGCCAGCACCATCACCAGCGGGGTCGCCAGGTCTGCACCGAGGACCCCGAAGCTGCCGATCCGGCGAACCCTGGCCCTGGTCTCGGCGGAGGCCACCTCAGCGACGATCGGCACCAACTTGTCCACGATCTGGTCGAGGTCGACCCGGTCGTCGGGCGAAAGCGACAAGGTGTCGTGAACGAGAGCAATCGACGAGACCCGACGGACCGACTCGGCGAGTGCGTGCCGGACGGCACCGTCCTTGGAGCGGCGGGCCTGCAGCCTCAGCAACGCCGCCACTGTCTGCAGATTGTTCTTCACCCGGTGGTGGATCTCCCGGATGGTGGCGTCCTTGCTCAGCAGCGCCCGATCCCGACGGCGGACTTCGGTGACATCTCTGACCAGCACCAAAGCACCCGACGGGCGCCCACGCGGGCGCAGCGGAAGGGCGCGGAACAGGACCGTCGCGGCCCGTACCTCCACCTCCATCCGAAGGCTGCTGCGCCCCTGGACCGCGCCGTAGATGCGGGCAGCCAACTCGGCGGCGTCGAACGGGTCGGCGATCAACTTACGAGTGAGACTGGCCAGGTCGCCGCCGATGACCGAGCCATTGAAGTTCATCCGGTGGTAGGCCGACACGGCATTCGGACTGGCGTACACCACCCGGCCGTCGGCGTCCAACCGCAGCAGGCCATCGCCGGCCCGCGGGCCGGTGTGGATCTCCCCGGACTGGCTGGCCGGTGGGAAGGTCCCATCGGCCACCATCCGGAACAGGTCCTCGGCCGCATCGACATAAGCCGTCTCCAGCAGGCTGGCCTCCCGCCCGACCAACCGCCCGGTGTCCCTCGTCACCAAAGCGATGATCTCGTCCAGGTGACGGACCGGGATCACCTCACGGCGGTGGGAACGGCTGCGCGGCTCCCTGGCCGGCCGCAGCGGGACACCGTCGTCATCGAGTTCGCCCAGTTCCGAATCCGAGACGATGTCGGACTTCTGCCACGACTCCCGCAGCAGCTCGCACTCGGCCGCCGGGGCGTGCACGGTGACCATGTCGTCCAGATGGGCGGTGGTGCCGGTGGTGGGCCGGACCTGCGCGACGCAGATCCAGTCGCCGCCGAATCCGGTCGAACCGTCGACGGGGTCACTGGGCACCCAGACCATCAGATCGGAAAACGCCAGATCGGCCAGTAGCTGCCACTCGGACACCAGCCCCTGTAGGTGCGCGACCGCTGAACCCGGCAATGCCGTGTGCTCGGCAAGCAGGTCCGAGACAGTGCTCAGGATATCTCCGCGATCAGGTCGCCCTCCTGGACCACCTGGCCCTCCGAAACAGCCAGCACGGCGACCTTGCCGTCGACCTCTACGATCACCGGGATCTCCATCTTCATCGATTCCAGGATGACCAGCGTGTCACCGTCGACGACCGTGTCGCCCTCGGCAACCAGTACCTTCCAGACGTTGGCCACCATCTCGGCGCGCACTTCCTCGGCCATCAGCGTTCCTTCCACTCTTCGGATTCGGCGTCCTGCGGTGGAGCCCGCCGGGGGCGGCAGGCAAGCCCAGGGACAGCGCTCATCCTGCCACCTCGTCGTTGGTGGCGTCGCCTCTGCACTGTTGGCCGGAGCAAGCTCTCCGACATGGCAAAATGGGGACAGCGCCGTGCCATTCCTGGTGCGGCAGCATCACAGGTCTGACCAATTGGGAGTCGATATGAGCAAGCGCGGCCGTAAGAAGAAGTCCCGCAAGAAGAACGCCGCCAACCACGGGAACCGTCCGAACGCCTGACCCGCGAGGAGTTCTGACCGACTGATCCGGTCGGTCAGAACTCCGTGGTCCGTACCGACAGCTGCTCGATGCCGTCAGCGCCGACGCTGGTCACGGTGATCGATCGCAGCCGGGCGACGAGACTGGCTCGGAGCTGGTCAGGGGCCCTGTCCCCGCCGCACTTGCGGTGCAGCAACGCCTTCAACTTCTGATCGAGGTTCGCCTCCTCCAGGCAGGGCGAGCAACCGTCGAGGTGTGCCTCCATCGCGGCCCGGTTGGCCGGATCAAGTTCGTCGTCCAAGAACAGCCAGACGTCCCTCAGGACGCCGGCGCACTCGATGTCATCGGGTTCTCCGCACGCCATCGGTCACACCTCATTCAGGTCGGTCGAAGAATTGCGCAGGATCCCGCGCTCGGTCGCGTAGTCGGTGAGCAATTCACGAAGCTGGCGGCGCCCGCGATGCAGCCGCGACATCACCGTGCCGAGGGGTGTTCCCATGATCTCGGCGATCTCCTTGTAGGCGAAGCCCTCGACGTCGGCCAGGTAGACCGCCAACCGGAAGTCCTCCGGCAGTTCCTGGAGCGCTTCCTTCACGTCGCTGTCCGGCAGTCGGTCCAGGGCGTCCATCTCGGCCGATCGCAGACCGGTCGACGTGTGGGACTCGACGGCGGCGAGTTGCCAGTCGGTGATCTCGTCGGTCGGCGACACCAGCGGCTGACGCTGCTTCTTGCGGTAGCCGTTGATGTAGGTGTTGGTCAGGATGCGGTAGAGCCACGCCCGGAGGTTCGTGCCCTGTGCGAAGGATTTGAACGCCCCGAAAGCCTTCAGATAGGTCTCCTGCACCAGGTCCTCGGCATCAGCCGGGTTTCTGGTCATCCGCATGGCCGCCGCGTACAGCTGGTCCAGCAGGGGCATGGCCTGCTCGGTGAAGCGATCGGACAGTTGCTGCGTGCTGAGCGGGGCTGCTTCTTCGGCCATCGTTGCTGCGGTCTCCCCAGCGGTCTTCTCGGCGACGTCCGACCCCTCGGCCAGCTCGATTTCTGCCGCCACCAGCTCCCTCGTCCCTGCCGTCCTGCCCGCAGTGCGAGCGCGCGGGCCGTCGGCCCCGCTGGTCAGTGAGGGTACCGCGAATACGGTTCCGACCTTTCCGGACGTCCAACGGACGGGATGGTTCAGCACTGCTGACGCCGTCATCGGCCACCTGCCTCTCATCGGTTCCCAACGCTTGCTGTCATTGCGCTATTCCGCCATCGGGCCCGATCAGGGGGTGGCCGGGACATGGCCTAGTCTGCGTCGATGGCCGGAGCTCCGACACCTGCGATCGCCGTTCTGACCCGGGCGAAGATCAACTACACGCTCCGCCCGTACCAGCACGACCCGCGGACAACCGCCTACGGCGATGAGGTGGTGGCGGCTCTCGGCCAGGATCCGGCCAGGGTGTTCAAGACGCTCGTCGCGTCGGTGGACGGCGCCCTGGTGGTCGGCGTCGTCCCGGTGTCGGCGCACCTCGACCTGAAGGCGTTGGCGGCGGCGGCCGGTGGCAAGAGAGCTGTGATGGCGGCGGTGGCCGATGCGGAACGGTCCAGCGGCTACGTGGCCGGCGGCATCTCGCCGCTCGGTCAACGCAAGGCTCTGCCGACCGTCGTCGACGCCAGCGCCCTGGACTTCCCGACCGTGTTTGTCAGCGCCGGCCGGCGGGGCCTGCAGGTGGAATTGGGACCGGCCGACCTGGTCGCGCTCTGCCGCGCCCGCGTCGCCGTCATCGCCGGGTAGCCGGCGGCACTGACGGCGCTGCCGCTAGATCTCTACGTTTCCCCGCACCGTCCGGTCGGGCGCACCGACCGGTTCGATGAGCTCCGGCCCGTCGTTGCGCACACTGTTCACGGCGGTGGAAACCACTCGTGGTTGGAGGTCCGGATCCGGCATCTGCGCCAGCAGCTTGCCGGCCACGGCCGGCTCGCCGGACGAGCAGTCCAGCCAGGCGTCGCGCAGCTGCTCCGGCACGATGACCGGGCACCGGTCGTGAATCTCACCGAGGGTGTCGGTGGCCTGCTGGGTGATCACCGCGGCGGTCCACAGCCACTTGCCGGGGTCGTCCTCGGGTAGGGCCGGATCAGGCCAGAGCTCGTAGAGGCCGGCAAAGGCAAGCTGACCTTTGTCCGCTGTATGCAGAAAGTAGGGAATTTTGCCTGCGGACGTCTTCTGCCATTCGTAGTAGCCGTCGGCCGGCAACAGACAGCGGCGGAGGCCGGCTGCCTTCCGGAAGGCCGGCTTCTCGGTCACCGTTTCCCGCCGGGCGTTGATCAACCTGGCTGCGCCCTTCTTGTCCTTGGACCAACTGGGTACCAGCCCCCAGCGAACGGTCCGCAACTGCCGGACCGGGGCACGGTCCGACGCTCCGGCGCCGCGCGGTCGGCGCTCCATCACCGCGCGGACCTGATCGGTGGGCGCGATGTTCCACGACGGCGCCAGGTCGTCGCCGATCACCTCTTCGATGTCGAAGGCCCCGTAGAGGCCGGCGGTGTCGGTGGAGTTCGCGTAGCGGCCGCACATGAGCATGATTGTGCCCCGAAGATGAGTGGCCGCAGCGCACCGTGGCACGTCAGGACAACCGACAGGTCAACGGCCACTGTCCCGTCGCCAGGCACTGAACGATCGCACCGCGGCGCTGCCCGGGCGCACCAGCCACGACCAGGGGTGCACCTCGACCGGATGAAGCACGCCCGCCAGCCGAGCCCAGCCCGGCACCGGAGTCCAGGTAGCGGCCAGCGAGCGGCCGGCCAACTCGACTTCCACCCGGCCGCGCCTGACCTCCAGCGGCCGCCGCCTGCCCAGCTCGCCAAGCGTCTCCGCCAGGAATACCAACCGCTTCCCCGACAACGACAGCCGGCGCAGCAAGGGTTCGTCGAAGACGAACACCGCAGGTCGGGACTGATCGGCGAACAGGGAGGGGTCGGCCGAGCCGAGCGACTCGGCAGTCAACCAGACCTGCTCGCCCTGCCCGGCCCCGATGACCCGATCGGGGCCGGCCGGTACCGGCGCCCGGCTCAGGTCGGGCCCTGGCACCGGTGGTCCCGGTTCGGCGTCCGGCCAGCTCTCGATCGGGCAGGCCGTCGCCAGCGCGCAGTCGCGGCACAGTTGCGGGGCGCGTTTTTGCACCTGCCAGCGGCTGAAGCCGTACGGCTTGCCGCTCGCCGTGCCGACGGTCCACTGCCAGCCGAGCCGGTTCGCGGCACGTGACCCGTCGAGCAGGTGCCTGAACATTTGCTGCTCCCCGTCCCGCCAGTCGGCACCGCCCCGTACCGCCCACTGTGATGCCAGCCACATCCGGGTCTGGTTCACCAGCCAGCCCTCGGTGTGCAGTTCGTCGACAACCTGTGCCATGCAGTTCATCTCGGCGGTCCACGGATCCTCCCAGCCCCAGCGCGCAGCCGTTTGCGGCTGGGCACGTGCCAACGCCGTTCCCGAGGAGCGGCCGACGCGCGCGTACAGGTGACGGGCGTATTCCTGCCAGAGCAATTCGTCGCGGTACCGGCCGCGGTCGCCCGGCGACGCATCGGTGACCGCGGCCCAGACGGTGGGCAGGGTCAGCAAGCCGTGCCTGATGTAGGGCGACAGACGGCTGGCCCCCCGGCGGGACACCGGAAGCACCTCGCTGCGATTCCGGGCATAGCCGGTGATGTCCAGCCCGCCGAGCGCGGCGTCGGCGGCGCTCTGCCCACCCCGGAATCCACCGGCGGCGATGTCCTGTCCCTCCTCGAGGGTGAGGTCGGACAGGTGATCGACCACCCACTGCACGACCTCTGCAGGGGCGGCCCCGTTGGCGATGGACGGAGGATTGGGAAGGAGCGGCACGTTTCCACTCTGCCGGTCGGCGCCGACAACCGGCGGGGGTCCATAGTGAAGGGGTACCGATGTGATGGCGCGAGGAGGCGCTGTGGACCGACGGCTCGCCGGCGTCGCGATGATGACGCTGATCCTGGTCACCATCCTCGCCGTACCCGGAGTTCTGGGCCGCAGCCTGTCCGGTGCTGCCGTTCCCGCTGTTCGGGTGAATCCGCGACCTTCAGTGGGTGACTGCCTCGCTCCGCTGGCCACGCCGGACCAACTCAACTCGTTGGTGGACCTGGTCCCGGTGGTGGAGTGCAGCGAGCCCCACAGCGCCGAGGTGCTCAAGGTCGGCAGCCTGGACACCAAACTCTGGCGAACGCGTCCGTCGGTCGACGATCGGTCCTTCACCGCCGGACCGCTGAGCCAGGATTGCGATCAACTGGCCGGCGTCTTCCTCGGGTGGGGCGCCAAGACGGCGCTGCATCGGATACCGGTCAGCTTCTTCACCCGATTGACCGTTCCGGGAGATCTGGAATGGTTTCTCGGTCAGCATTGGTACAGCTGCGAGCTGCTGCCCGGCGTGTTCGACTTCCCGATCAGCTATCGGGGTACCGCACGGAACGCCAGTGTCGGCACGCCGCCCGGCGCCTTCGCCAACTGCGCCGGCGAACCCGGCGCCCTGGCGGTGTCGTGTGACCGACCCCACCACGCCGAGCAGCTGACCAGGTCTTTCATCGGCCGGTCGGCCAGCACCACTGACTGTCCTGCGCTGGCGGGACGAGTGATCGGAACCCCGGATCCGACCTTCGGTGGACAGTTGGCGGTGCTCACCAGAACGAACGGCTCCACCATTGGATGCTGGGCGGTGACCACCTCCAGCCGGAGCCTGACCGCCACCTTGATCAATCACGGCTCCGGGCCACTGCCGCTGACGTGAGCGACCCGTCGCCGGAAGCTGGCGCGATAGGCGAAAATGGACCGGTGAGCACCCCCACGACGACACAGTGGGCCGCGCCGACCGCCTCGGGACCGATCGATGCGACCGTGGCCGTCCCAGGATCGAAGTCACTGACCAACCGGGCTCTGATCCTGGCCGCCCAGGCGACCGGCCCGTCGGTCATCACGGCACCGCTGCGGAGCCGGGACACCGACCTGATGGCGGCTGCCCTGGTGGCGCTGGGAGGGCAGGTGGTGAAAGCCGCAGGCGCGTGGCAGGTGACTCCCGGACCGCTACGCGGGCCGGCCAGGATCGACTGCGGGCTGGCCGGCACTGTCATGCGTTTTCTGCCGCCGCTGGCGGCCACCGCGGTGGGGGACGTCACCATCGACGGCGACGAGTACGCGCGACTGCGTCCGATGACGACCATCCTGGCCGCGCTTCGTCGACTGGGCGCCCGGATCGACGGCGATGCCCTGCCGTTCGTGCTGCACGGGACAGGCTCGCTGCCCGGCGGCACCGTGCGGATCGACGCGTCCGCATCGTCCCAGTTCGTCTCCGGCCTGCTGCTGTCCGGCGCCGGTTATCGGGATGGCCTGACCTTGGTGCACGTCGGCAAGCCGGTGCCGTCCATGCCGCACATCGAGATGACGGTGGACGTCCTGCGTTCGGTCGGTGTCGCGGTCGACGACAGCGTGGCAGATACCTGGCGGGTCGAGCCGGGTCCGATCGCCCCGTGGAACGCCGCGATCGAGCCCGACCTGTCGAACGCCACCGCGTTCCTGGCGGCCGCGGCTGTCACCGGCGGCACGGTGCGGGTGCCGCACTGGCCGGTGGTCACCACCCAGCCGGGCGACGCGATCCGGTGGATCCTCACGTCGATGGGTGCCCAGGTCGAATTGACCGACGATCTGCTGACCGTCAGCGGCACCGGCGCCCTGGAAGGCGTCGATCTCGACCTGCATGATGTCGGTGAGCTGACCCCGACGATCGCCGCACTGGCGTTGTTCGCCGACGGACCCAGTCGGTTGCGTGGGATCGGTCACCTGCGCGGCCACGAAACCGACCGGCTGGCGGCGATCGCCGCCAACATCAGGGGACTCGGCGGGGATGCCGACGAAACCGTCGACGGCCTGATCATCCGGCCGCGGCCGCTGACCGGTGGACCATGGCCGTCCTGGGCCGATCACCGGATGGCGACCGCCGGGGCCATCGTCGGACTCCGGGTCACCGGGGTGCTCGTGGACGACATCGACGCGACGGCCAAGACGTTGCCGGGTTTCGCCGTCATGTGGGCCGACATGCTCGACGGCGACAGCGACCCAGACGTGCGGGCATGAGTGATCGCGGCGAGGCCCGAGCGCGAAGCGGAGCGAATGAGCGATGAGCCCCTGCGCGAAGAGCCAGGATCAGGCGTGAGTACGCTCGGCGACCGCTGGGACAACGACGACGTCCACGTCCGTCCGTCCCGCAGGTCCCGGCCACGCACCAAAACCCGCCCTGCCCATGATGATTCGACCGCCGGGATGGTGATCACGGTGGATCGGGGCCGGTACACCTGCCTGGTGGAGGGGGGCACCCGCCGGGCCAGGTCGGTGACGGCGATGCGGGCCCGCGAGCTGGGACGGCGGGCGATCGCGGTGGGCGACCTGGTCGAGATCGTCGGCGACATCTCCGGCGGGACCGACACGCTGGCCAGGATCGTCCGGATCTCCGAACGTCGCAGTGTGCTCCGCCGGTCCGCCGACGACACCGACCTGGCCGAGCGGGTGATCGTGGCGAACGCCGATCAACTGGTCATCGTCAGCGCGCTTGCCGACCCGGTGCCGCGTACCGGTTTCATCGACCGATGTCTGGTGGCGGCCTACACCGGGAACCTCGATCCGGTGCTGATCCTGACGAAGGCGGATCTGGCCGATCCGGCCCCGCTGCTGGCGGGCTACCGGGATCTGGATCTGCCGATCATCGTCACGCGGCGATCCGGTTCACCCGACCGCGCCCTCGACCCGGTCAGCCTGGACGCCGTCCGATCGCAGCTGAGCGGCTTGATCTCGGTCATGGTCGGGCACTCGGGTGTCGGCAAGTCGACGCTGGTCAACGCACTGGTACCGGACGCACTGCGGGCGATCGGGACGGTCACCGGTGTCGGCAAGGGCCGGCACACCTCCACCTCGGCGATCGCCCTCGCGCTGCCGGACGGCGGATGGGTGATCGACACGCCCGGGGTCCGTTCCTTCGGATTGGCCCATGTCACTGCCGACGACCTGCTGGAAACCTTCGACGACCTGTTACCGGCGACCGTCGACTGCCCACCCGGTTGCGATCACTCCGGACCCGACGGTGGTCCCGATTCCACCGGCGTCGGATGCGCGCTGGACGCATTCGTCGCGGCGGGTGGGGCTCGACCCGGCCGACTGGCGTCGTTCAGACGGCTGCTTGCCTCCAAATCCGGTGCCGGGGACGCGGCTGATGCCGATGACCGCGGTGACGACGGTCAACCGCTGAGCTGACCCGGCGGGCGGCGACCCACCCGAAAGGGCCGGCGTTATCCCCAGCCTCTCCAGCTGTCCACATCGCAGCGACGACGCTGGCAGCTGACCACAGTTGACCCTGACACTGCGCGGGTGACTTCCTTCACCCTGCCGTTGACCGTGCGGACGGCGGAGCACGACGTCGATCTGCTGATCGACCTACCGGGCCCGACCCCGGTCTCGGCCGCGCTGCCCGATCTCATCAGCTGTGCCGGGCTGCCGGCGGGTACGGTCCTGCACCTCGGCGTCGGTCCGGTGGAAGGCTCCTGGGTACTGGGCGTTGCACCGCTGTTGGCCGGCTGCATCCTGTCGCCGTCCCCGACCGACGCACTCGACGAGTCGGGACCGGTGAATCTGTCCTGCGTAGCCGGACCCGACGCGGGACGTTGGGTGGCCATCAACGGCAACCCGGTGGTGATCGGGCGGGACTCCGGCTGTGACCTGAGCGTCGACGACGCCGCACTGTCCCGGCGGCATGCCCGGATCCGCTGGTCCGGCGCTGGCCTGACCATCACCGATCTGCGGTCCGCCAACGGCGTCCGGGTGGACGGGTTGAGCCGGCCGCGTGCCGGCCCGAGCAAAGTGGTACCGCCGGGGTCGTTGATCCGGCTGGGCGGCAGTCTGTTCCGGGCCACTCTGGACCCCGAGCCGGCCCTGCTGCTTGCCGCGGACAGGGCCGGACATCTGGTGGTGTCCAGACCGGCCAGGGTGGCCCGGAGCTTCCACCAACCGCTGGGCCCACCACCCTTACCGGCGCCGGAGCGGACCAGACGCCCGCTCCCGCTGCTGGCAGCACTGGCCGGAGCGATCGCCGGCGGGGGGATCGCGGTCATCACCGGCTACTGGAGCTTTCTGCTGCTGGCCGCAGTGGGGCCGGTGATGATGCTGGTCGGCGGAATGTCCGATCGGACAAGCGGTCGGCGGAGCCATCGCCGGGCGATGGCCGACCACCGCCGCGCGGTGGCGGTCGACGCCGGCGCACTCGAGGCGGCCGTCGGCGCCGACCGGCTGGATGCCTGGGATCGGTACCCCGACCCGGCTGCCCTGTTGCGGCGGGCCGAAGCTGCCAGCACCCGCCTGTGGGAAAGGCGCTGGGACGATCCCGACTTCCTGCGACTGTCGCTCGGCGTGGGACGGCGACCGGCCCGGGTCCGCCGTACCGACCCGCCGATCGCCGACGAGGTGCCGATCACCATCGATCTGACCGCGATCGGCGTCCTTGGCATCGCGGGTGACTGCCGGGCGCTGGTGCGCCAGTTGCTCTGCCAGCTGGTCAGCCTGCATTCGCCGGCCGACCTCCAGCTCTCGGTGTTCTCCGACCATGCCGATCTGACCAGAGCCAGGGACCTCCCCCATGCCGCCAGCGACGGCCGGGTCGGGGTGTTCCCGACCGCGAACACGGCTGCTGACGAGGTCGGCCGGTTGCTGAGCGGTTCCCGCCGACGGGTCACCGTCGCCGTCCTGGACGAGGCTCACCGCTGGCGCCGCACACCCAGGATGACCGAACTGCTGGCCCGCGCCGCCGGACAGGCGCAGGCCGACCAGGGTGCGGGCCGGCTGGTGGTGCTGTGCATCTCCGCCTCGGCCGAGGCCCTGCCGGTGGAGTGCACGGTGATCGCCTGGGCGGATGCCGGCGGGGTTCGGATCACCGCCGCCGACGCCGTCGTCGAGGCCGAGCTCGCCGGGGTGTCGCCGGCTCACCTTGACCGGATGATCTGCGCTCTTGCCCCTCTCGTCGACCCCGACAGCGCCGGGGCCGGACTGCCCCGCCAGGTGGTCTGGTCCAGCCTGCTGCCGCCCCCCGGCATCGCCGCGTGGATGGACGGCCGATGGACGGCGCCGTCGCTGACCGCGGTGCTGGGCGTCAGCGCGGCCGGTCCGCTGGCGGTGGACCTGGAGCGCGACGGCCCGCACGCGCTCATCGCCGGGACCACCGGATCGGGAAAATCCGAGCTGTTGCAGACCCTGATCACCGGTCTGGCCGCCTCCGCCCCGCCGGACCGCACCACCTTCCTGCTGATCGACTACAAGGGCGGAGCCACTTTCGGACGGCTGGCCGAACTGCCGCACACCACCGGCCTGGTCACCGACCTCGACCACCCGCTGGCGGCCCGGGCCCTGGCCAGCCTGCGGGCCGAGGTGCGCCGGCGAGAACGACTGCTGGCCGACGCCGGCGCCGCGGACATGGCGACCCTGCGGGGCCGTCCTGATGGGCGCGCCGCGCCGTCCCTGGTCATCGTCGTCGACGAGTTCGCCACCCTCGCCGCCGAGCTGCCGGAATTCCTGACCGGCCTGCTCGACATCGCCCAGCGGGGACGATCGCTCGGCCTGCACCTGGTGCTGGCCACCCAGCGGCCGGCCGGTGTGCTCAGCCCGGCCATCAAGGCCAACATCGGGTTGCGCATCTGTCTGCGGGTCACCGACGACGCGGACTCCGTCGACGTGATCGACACGGCGACGGCGGCGAGCCTGCGGGCGGATCTACCCGGACGTGCACTGCTGCGCCGGGAGCGTTCCCGCACCCAGGAGTTCCAGGTGGCCACGACCTCGGGTGCGGTACCCGGTGGTCAGCGGGTCCGTCTTCGGGATGTCCACCCACCACCCCCGGGGCCGGCACCGGGCGAGCCGAGCGGCGAGCGCGGTCGATCGGATCTCAACGAGGTCGTCGACGCTGCCCTACTGGCAACCACCGGTCTACCCAGGCCGGAGCCGCCGTGGCTGCCGCCGTTGCCGACGATGCTCGAGCCGACGGAGCCGGATCTGATCGCTTTGCTGGACCGGCCGGCCGAGCAGTCGCAGGTCCGATGGCGCGGCGGGAGCGGTTCGGCGATGGTCCTCGGGCCGCCCGCGTCCGGCCGGAGTTCGGCGCTGCGCAGGTTCGCCTGGACGGCCGCCGCCGCCGGTGCCGACCTGCTGGTGGTCGACCCGGGAGACGGCCTGAGCGATCTTGCCGACTGGCCCGGCACCCACACCCACCTCGACGGACAGGACCCGTCCCTCATCCAGCGCCTGGTGCAGCGCCTTCAGCTCGAACTGCGGGCCAGGGCCGAGGGTGGTGGCCAACCCACCGCCGGAATGCGGTCGGCCGGACCGCCGATGCTGCTGCTCATCGACAACTGGGAGGCGATCAGCGGACCGTTGGACGAACTCGACTTCGGCAGCACAGCGGCCGGCATCGGTGACCTGGCCGGCCGCGGGCCTGGTGTCGGAATCCGGGTGGTGATCAGCGGCGACCTCCGGCTGCAACACCATCGGATGAACAGTGCCTTCACGACGGTCGTGCGGTTGGCGGTCGACGAGCGGGGCGAGGCGAGCACTGCCCCGCCCGGCCGCGGGCGGCTGGGCTCCGAGGAGATCCAGTGCGTCCGCTGCCCGAAGGGGTTCCCGGCGCCTCCTACGCTCCCGACCGCGGGGCGGATCCCCGCCGCCGGCGGCGGCCGACCGCCCATCGTGGTGCGCGGACTGCCGTCGGTCGTCCTCGGGGGCGGATTGCCACCGGCCAGGCCCGGCGCGATACCCATCGGTCGGGGTGGAGACGACGCGGCCCCGCTTTCGGTCGACCTGACCGGCCCTGGCGGCGGTCTGCTGATTGCCGGACCGCGGCGCAGCGGGGTGAGTACCACCCTGACGGTGCTCGCCACCGGCGCGGCCGTGGCCGGGATCACCGTGGTGCGCGGATGCCTGCAGCCGGTTGCTGCCCTGCCGCGAGTTCGCGACCTCAACCTGCGCGGCGGAGTGGCTGATCTCCGTCGCCTGCTGGCCGAGCACCAGGGGTCCATCCTGCTGGTGGCCGACGACGCCGACAGCTGGCCGGACGACGGGGCTGACCTTCTTGAGCGATTTCTCACAGTTGCCGGTACCGGGCAATATCTGGCCATCGGCTCCCGGCTGGACCGTGCTCTTCGATCGCGCCGGGGACCGGTGTGGGAGGCGGCGGCGCTCCGCACCGGGGTGCTACTGCACGCCGATTCCGCTGATGGGGTGCTGTTGGACGCCATCATCCCTCGCCGTCGCGGGCACCTTCCAGCGGGTCGCGGGCATCTGATCGTCACCGGACGGGCGGCGCCGTTGCAGGTGGCCCAACCGTGACCGAGGTGCATCGGCGCGGGGTTCGCAGCGCCGTCACAGGCAGGATGGAATGAGCAACTGCCCATCGGGCCGGACCGGGCAACCCGGTCGGTCCGCCGTACGTCCAGCTTCCGACGTGCGGCCACGGCGCAGCGACGTGGTGACGTGGTGACGGATCCGGCGGGCGCACTTGCAGTTCCGGACGCAGACACGCTTCAGACCGGGTATCCCCAGAATCGGATGGTTCACATGCAGGTGGTCGACCGCACGGCATCGATCGGACGCAGGCGCCTCGTTGCGCTCGTGGTGGCTCTCGGGGTGGCGGCCACCGCCTGCACCGCTGCGGGTTCGGCCCAGCCGGCAACGGTCACCGTCAGCTCGACGGTCGCCGGCGCCGGGGCGCCATCGGTGACCGTGCCGGGATCAGTCGGCACCGCACCGTCGGGATCAGCCTCGACGGCCGCGGCCGCGTCGGCGCCGGCCAGTTCCGCAGCGCCCTCCAGCGTGATCGCCCTACCGGTCGCGAAGGTCAGCGCCAGCCCGGCGTTCGGCACCAAGACGGTCGGCCCGGCAGACCCGGTGAAGATCACCGTCGCCAGCGGCAAGATCACCGCCCTGACCTTGACCAACCCCTCCGGCACCGTGGTGAAGGGAGCCATCTCCGCCGACGCCACCAGCTGGAGCCTGGGCGAGGTACTCGGATACGGCAAGACCTACACAGTCGCCGGTTCGGCCACCGGCACCGACGGCCGGGTGGTCCCGATCGCCGGCAGCTTCACCACGGTGACCCCCAAGTCCAAGGTGCGCACCACCATCAGTCCCGGTGACGGCAAGACGGTCGGCGTCGCGACCTCGGTCATCGTCTCCTTCGCCGTCGAACCGGTTGACCGCGCGGCCATCGCCAAGCACATCTCGATCACCACTACCCCGAAGGTCACCGGGGCGTGGGTGTGGATCCAGCATGACGACGGTCGGTGGGCCCTGGACTTCCGGACGAAGGACTATTGGCCGGAGAACACCAAGGTGCATGTCCAGGCCAACGTCTACGGCCTGAAGTTCGCCACCGGGGCCTACGGCAACAGCGACGTGACGAGCGATTTCACCATCGGCCGCAACCAGGTGGTGAAGGCCGATGTCAACTCTCACGATCTGTTGGTCTATCGCGACGACAAGCTGGTGGCGACCTACCCGGCGTCGTTCGGCAAGGGTGATACGCCGGACAAGATCACCCGGTCGGGCATTCATGTTGTCAACGACATGAACGAGACCAAGTTGATGAGCAACCCCAAGTACGGCTACACCAACGTCCTGGAACACTGGGCGGTCCGCATCAGCGACAACGGGGAGTTCATCCACGCCAACCCGAACACCGTCGGCGACCAGGGCAACACGAACGTCTCGCACGGCTGCGTCAACCTGTCGCTGGCCAACGCCCAGGCCTATTTCAAATCGACACTGCTGGGCGATCCGGTCGAAGTGACCGGCACCACGATCAACCTGTCCGCCTCGGACGGTGATCTGTTCGACTGGACCTATTCCTGGTCGCAGTGGAAGAACCTCTCGGTGCCGACGGCTGACACGGCCTGACCGACCGCCCGGACTGCCCCGGAACAGAAACGCTAGCGGGCGGCCTGCTCCAGCGGGGCGAGCAGCGGGCGCTTGGGCGGCCGGTGGTCGCCCGAGGACGTGCCGGTCAGCCGCCGTCTGACCCAGGGACCGACGTATTCCCAGTAGAAATCCAGTTCGTTTCGCGCCGTTCGCTGCTGCCGGGCCGTCGCTCCAATTGCCGTCCCCGGCTCGGTCCAGTCCGCCGGCCGCTGCACCCCGATGGCATCGAGCACCCGGCCGGCGACCTGCCGGTGGCCAGTGGCGTTCAGGTGCAGGCGATCAGCCGCCCAGTAGCCCGGGTGTCGCAACTCCTGAATCGGCCACAGGTCGACCAGCAACGCCCCGCGGCGCTCGGCGACCCGGCGGGCACCGGCGGCCAGCCGATCCCCCGTCGCCCGGATGCGCTGCCCCAGGGGTAAACCGTCACACGGGTCGGCCCCGGTGAACACGACCACGGTGGCTCCCGAGTCGACCAGCCGCGCCACCGTCAGGTCCACCAGGCGCAGCAGCGACGGCAGGTCGGAGCGCGGCCGCAGAATGTCGTTGCCGCCGCCGGCGAAGGTCACCAGGTCCGGCAGCAGGTCAAGAGCGGGGTCGAGCTGCTCATCGATGATGGGGCCAAGCAGCTTTCCGCGAATCGCCAGATTGGCGTAGCCGGTCCGCTCGCCGGCCGGGTCACGCTCCAGCCATCCCTCGGAGAGCACACCGGCGACCAGGTCGGCCCAGCCTCGCACCGAGCCGTCGGGGACCGGGTCACCGACGCCTTCCGTGAAACTGTCGCCCAGCGCCACATACCTGTCGAAATCGGTCCTGCCCACGGCATCACCCATGGGCGCAGATGTTACCCATCAGTAACCACTGACGGGAGGGCAGAACAGGGGAAATCGGGGCGATGATGAAGGTCACATCCTTGCCGTCTAGGATTTGGATGACAGGTCTACTTCTTCCGGCTATCGTTGAGCTCGCAAGTAGTTGACACATCACAAACCTTCGGAGGATTCACCATGACCACTCCCACCACCGTCCTGACCGGTACCTGGGCTGCAGACGTCGTTCACTCGGACGTGAGCTTCAAGGTTCGGCACATGGCAGTCGGGAAGGCGAAGGGTACGTTCGCCCTCGAGTCCGCCACCCTGGTGGTGCCGGAGACGGGCCTCGCCGACGCCACCGTCACCGCCGTCATCGACGCCACCAGCGTCGACACCAAGCAGGACCAGCGCAACGACCACGTCAAGTCCCCGGACTTCCTGCACGTCGAGCAGTTCCCCACCCTCAACTTCAAGTCCACCGGCGTCAAGAACTTCGATGGCGACGAGTTCGTGCTGCTGGGCGAACTGACCATCCGCGGGATCAGCAAGGCAGTCGAACTCGAGACCGAGTTCCTGGGCGCGACCACCGATGCCTACGGTGCCGAGCGGATCGGTTTCTCCTCCACCACGTCGATCAGCCGCAAGGAATTCGACGTCAGCTTCAACGCCGCCTTCGGTGCCGGCAACGCGGTGGTCAGCGACAAGGTGGAAATCTCCCTCGAGCTGGAGTTCACCAAGAGCGCCTGACCTGCCCTACACCTGACCGGGTGTCGAACCCGACCGACTTTCCAGCCCCGCGCTCCGGCCAACTGCCGGGCTCGGGGCTGGTCGCTGTCACGGTGCGCTGTCGAGGTCTTCGAGCAGGTAGACGACCTCGCCCGGCGCGTACCAGGCGAGCGCCAGGTCCTCGGCCGAGCCAACCTCGAATTCTGCGTCCACGTCACCCAGGTCCGCTCGATCCACGACCGCGGCTGCCGCCCGCACGACTTCCGCTGCTTCCGCGCCGTCCAGCAGGACGGCAGCGATCTGCTTCCAGGGCACCGACCCGTCGAGTTCGGCCGCCGCGCGGTCCCGATCCGGCCTGGTAACAACGGTGGGCACGTCGGCGGCGATCACCACCCGTAGCTGCGGCTCGTCCGGACCGGCAGCGGCCAGCAGTCGAAGGCACGCCAAGGCCGCGTCCGACATGGCCAGGTACTCGAGTTCTTCGTCGTCGGCGTCGGCATATTCCTGACGAAGATCGGACGTCACCGCGAACACCACGCCACCGACCGGAGTCACGGATCCGGCAGCCACGACCGTCCGCAGCCGCGACAGCGTGACGGGGATGTAGATCCTCACCGGGAGTCTCCAGTCGGTCGGGCTTGACGTCGCGGCCGACGGCCGGCCGACTCGGCCGTCGGGTCGCCCCGTTGCGGCAGCAGTTCCTCCACCGCCTCACCGATGTGCTCGGCGAACTCCTCGATGTCCGGAATCGCATCCCGGTCGGCGGTGAGACCGAAGAAGATACCCCCGTTGTAGGACGTGCAGGCCACCGCCAGCGCCTGTCCTCTGGCCAGCGGGGCGACCGGGTACATCGCGACCACCGGCGACCCGCCGGCATACAGCCGCACCTGGGGGCCCGGCGCATTGGTGATCAGCACGTTGTACATCCTGGCCGAGAGCTGACCGGCCACCCTGGCACCCAGAGCATGCAGTGTCGGCGGCGCGAACCGCCCGAGCTCGAGCAGCGAGTCAGCTCCCACCTGACGCCCCGAATCGAGGTGGGCACGCATGGCGAAGGACACCTGATGCAACCTCATCACCGCATTCGGTTCGGCGACCGGCATCTCCACCAGATACGACACGACGGGAAGTGCCGCGCCGCCGTAGGCGGGGTCTTCGGTCGCGGTGGAACTTCGGACCGACATCGGCACCAGGGCCCGCAGGGTGGTGGTCGGGGTGACGGCTTCGCCGCGGGAGAGCAACCACGTCCGCAACGCGCCGGTGATGACGGCCAGGATGACATCGTTGACCGAGCCGCCGTGGGCCGACCTGATGGCCTTGACATCGGCCAGTTCGGCGCGGAAGGTCGCGAACCGCCGTTGTCCGCTCATGGTCACGTTCAGTACGGACCGGGGCGCCGGCTTGATCGTGCGCTGGACGATTTCGGCCACCTCGGCGCCGGCCCTGGCCACTCTGGCCACCGTCGACCGCACATCGACCGCGGCCAGGCGCAGCACATCGAACAGCTCGGAGGGGCGGCTGGCGATGTCGCTGACCGCGTCGACCACCAGATCGATGTCGCTGGGGGACGGTACCGGGATCCACGGCTGGTCGGGCAGCGTGCGCGGGCGGCGCGCCAGGTCCAGGATGGCGGCCGCCACATCGACGGCGCCGATGCGGTCGACCATCGCCTGGTGGGTCTTGTTGACCATCGCAATCCGTCCGCCCTCGAGGCCCTCGATGACGTACATCTCCCAGAGCGGGCGGGTGCGGTCCAGTGGCCTGGAGATCAACCGTCCGATCAGGTCGTCCAACTGCAGGGCGGTGCCGGGCTTGGGCAACGCCGAACGCCGGACGTGGTAGGTGATGTCGAAATCCTCGTCGTCCACCCAGACCGGTCGGGCCAGCCGTCCCGGCACCAACCGGACGCGCTGCCGGTACCGGGGAATCAGCGACAACCGGGCCGAGATCAGGTCGACGATCCGCTGGTAGTCGAAGGTCCCGGCTTCCGGCTCGAGGATCACCACGCCGCCGACGTGCATCGTGGATGCATCCTCGGCGTACAGGAACGCGGCATCGGTCGCCGAGAGGCGGTCGGTCATGGGGTCATCGTGGCACAGCCGCCGGGGTGCCGGACCGGCCGCCGGGATCCCTGGAACCGACCGGGCCGACCTGCAGTAGGGATGACGCGAGTTGCTTGATGGCCTTCCGCAGCGGGGACGTCGTTGCCGCCTCGGCCAGCGGTACACCCAGCTGCCACGCCCGGTCTGTCCCGACCCGGTCTTCCGGCAGGGATGCGGTGACCGACAGGCCGGTGAATCTGGTCAGAGCGGCAGCCGATTCCTCCGGCGTGGCCGCCGACCTGCGGGACCTGTTGAGCACCACTCTCGGCCTGGACTCCGGCACCATCTCCTGCAGCTCGGCCAACCCTCTGATCAATCGCTCCATACCTGGCGGGTCGGCCGATCCAACGGCCAGAACCACCTCGGCATCGGCCAGGATCGCCAGCGTGGCGCCGTTGCGGCGCGGCGCGACCGTGTCGAAGGTGATCTCCTCATCGGCCTCCAAACAGAAGCCGCAGTCGATCACCGTGATCGCTGCCATCGACCGGCAGAGGTTCAACACTGCCGGAATCGCCGACGGTCGCAGTTCCGGCCAGCGGTCGGCTCTGGTGATACCGGTCAGCAACCGCAGGTGCGGACCGACGGCCCAGACCAATTTGGTCAGTTCCGCCAGGTCGAGCCTGCCATTGGCAGCCTGTCGACAGGCCCCGGCCAGACCGGGAGACTCGTCCAGCAATCCGAACGCCGCAGCCAGCACTCCGCCGTAGACATCGGCATCGACCAGCAGTGACGACACCCCCGCGGCTGCCGACTCGGCCGCCAGATTACCCGCAACGGTTGATCGTCCGGGGGCGCCGGCCGGGCCCCACACGGCGATCACCCGACCCTGGCGCGGCGGGTCGGTGATCGCGGCCGGCGGATCCGAGAGCTGGGGCGCCTGCCCGGCCAGCGGCAGCGCCGAGCGGGGGTCCGAGACGGTGCGGCGAGCCGGCGGGGTGTCCAGGGTGCCGTCCGCGACCCGGCCGAGAGCGGCACGTGCCGCCGCCACCAGGGCAGCAGCGCCGACGTCATCGGCGATCAGCGTCCTCACCCCGATGCGCTCGAGGCGGCCCTTCACCCGCTCGTCGACGGCCGGGTAGACACCGACCACCGCGACCCGGGCCGCGGACAGCCGCTGGACGGCGTCGGTGTCGAGCCGGCGAAGTTCCGCCGATATCAGGACAACGGCGGCCTGGCCGGTGGTCGCTGCGGCCAACACATCCGCGATGTCGACGCAACGACGGACCACCGTCATTCCCGACCCCGGCCGATCGAGGGCGGCCACCAGGTCGTTCTCCCAGCTCTGGCCGTTCCCTGCGGTCAGAAGGCCGGGATTCACCTGGTGCCGCTTTGCAGCGTGACGATGGCGTCCCCCTTGGGCAGAGTCTTGACGAGCGAGTCCGCGAGAGCGGCCGGGACCAGGACCGCGATCTGGTAGCGGTTGGAGGTGGCACCGGACAGGCCTCCGGAGGCCGGCGCGGTGACCGATTGAACGGTGATCCCCGCCGAGACGAGGTCCGTCCTGACCTCGGCCGACGAGGTCGTACCACCAGTGGTCAGGTAGAGGTCGATCATCGATCCGTGGGCGACTCCTGGCGGCATCCGGTCCGGCGACACGCCGATCACGACCACCCGGCCGGGCTTGATCGCCTGGACTGCCGAGAACGGCACCAGCTCGCCGGCATTGACAGCGACTGACAGAGTCGAGCCGACCACACCTGTGGTGGCCGTTCCGGCCCCGAGGTAGCGGGCCGCGCTGACCCCGAGGTTGACCTCCACCGCGACGAGATCGGACGGCGTGAGCACGGTTCCGGCCGCCAGGGTTCTGGTGGCTGCCAGCACCTGGCTGGTGTGCGAGCTGGCTCCGACCACCCTGGCTCCCACGACGACCGCGACGATGACCAGCACCAGACCACCGATGACCCGGATGTCCAACCAGCGCGGTCTGGTGAGACGCCGTGGCACCGGCGCGCCCTCCGCTTGGTCTGTCTTCATCGCACCCCTGTCTTTGGCAGCTTTCTCGTGGAGCGAGGTCTGCGCCGCACCGCTGTGGAACCGGTCCGACACACTGTGCACGAACCCAGCGGGTCGGCCGGCGTCTATGTCAGAATGGCGATGATGCCAAACTAGCTCATACCGGTGCAATCGAACCCAAAGACTTCAAACCCATCCAAGCATCACGACGTTGGGACGGAAGGACAGCCATGACGACAGAACGTTTCCTGACTCTGGCCGACGTGTCCGAGATCTTGAACGTGTCGACCAGCCAGGCGTATGCACTGGTGCGCAGTGGGGATCTGCAGGGCATTCAGATCGGCGGCCGCAACCAGTGGCGGGTCGAGCGGAGCAAGCTCGAAGACTACATCGACGAGGCCTACCGGCGAACGGCCGACAGCCTGGCCGACCTGCCGTCCACGTTGCCCACCGACGCCTGATCCGCTGCCCGCCAAGTGCTTCAGCCCAACGCCAGGGCGCGCACCACCACCACAGCAGAGAGCGGGACCAGCACGACCGATCGCACACTGGCGGCTCGTCGCGGCTCCCAGGCAGCGTGCAACGCCACCTCGATGAAATCGGCACCGATCCGGTCGATCGTCCCGGTGACTTCTGTGTAGAGGCTGGTCGGTTCGCCCACGCCGCCGCAGACCACCAAGGAGATCGGCGAACGGTCGCGCGCGACGCCGCGCAGCGCGTGCCTCAGGTTGAGCCGCAGCTCGACCCCCTTCACCGCCGGGCCGGTCGCCGCAGACAGCCCTTCGACGATCGTGACGGCCACCGAGGCCAGCAGGGCCTCCCGGCCAGGGCCGTCCTCGATGAGCAGCCAGTCCGGCCCCACCTTGCGCACTGCGCCGACCACCGCGACGCCGGCCGTGGTCCGTACCCTGATCTGCCGCCCGACCGAGCCGCCGATCCGTTCGACGAGCGAGATGGCACCCGCAGCCACCCGCTCCCGATCCGGCAGTTCGGCCATCATCTGGGCATCCGCCAAGTCGTCGAACCGGGCATCCAGATCGCTGAACAGCTGCTCCCACCGCATGCGAGCCCACGGTGCTCGAACTCGCCGATTTCGTCAAGTTGTCTGGAAACGTCTTGACTAGTTGCATTTGATGCTGTTTGACTTCTCTTCATGCCGTTCAGACACATTGAATACGCCTGGTGGTCCGGAGATGCCGCATCGCCCGACTTGTCGGTCCTCGCTGCGGGTAGGGCAGCGCCGCGCGGTAAAGACCGGGCCTGCTTGCAGCTTCTGGGCACCGTCACCGCTCTCGGTACGGTCGCCGGCGCGTTGCCGTCCCCGTGGATGGCGGGGGACCTTCTTCGGGGCCGCCGAGGCGTCCAGAGCAACACTCTCGCCGGTGCCGACGTCGGTGACGCGGCGATGCTGCTGCTGGCGTCGGTGGCGGTGTGGCTGCTTCTGCTGTGGGCGTTCATCGCTGCGGGTGCCGCGTTGACCAGCCGGTTGCCGGGGTCCGTCGGTCGCCACGGCAGGACCGTTCTCGCCAGGGTGGCTCCGGCGGCCGCCCGCCGGGTGCTGCTCGCCGCGGTCGGGGCGTCGATGGTCACCGGGGTTGCCGCCTGCGGAACGGGCCCTGCAGCGGCAACCTCGGCGGGGCCCGGCGCACCATCGGCCGACAGCGCGGGCACCGCGCAGATCGACGACAGCCGGGTCGACCGCTCCTGGGTCACCGCCGGTCAGACCGGGAGCTGGATCACCGTCGAGGGGTCGGCGGTCCACCTCCGGCCGGCTGCCGGAGCGGTGACGGCGCCGCCGTTGGGAACTCTCGACATCGACTGGCCCACCCTGGCTCCGGCGCGGAGCAGCACAACAGTCCGAGTCGCTGCGGATGGGCCGGCGGCCACCGGCGACGGAAATCCGGACGCACCCGTCGACATCGACTGGCCCACCGCACGAACACCCGCGGCCGGGGCGGTGGTGGTGGTCCGCGGCGACTCGTTGTGGTCGATCGCGGCACGCCACCTTGCGCCGGAGGCAACACCGGATGACATCGACCGGGCCTGGCGTCGGTGGTTCTCGGCGAACGCAGCCGTCATCGGAATCAATCCGAATCTCATCCTGCCGGGGCAGATCCTGCTGCCCCCCAATCCCGGAACGGGCAACTGATGATGTCGACCGCGCTGACCACTGATGGCCATCGGCCATCGAGCCACTCCGCTGCCACGCCCGCTCAGCGCCCCTATCTGTCACCGGTACCGGACTGCGAGCCGCCCTTCGACGACGAGCGGCCCCCGGTGAGCAGGCTGCAGCAACTTCGACCGGCCGGCCGGGCGCTGCCGGTCGCCGTTCCCGCAGTGGCAGTCGGGTTCTCGAGCCCGGCCGCGGCCAGGCCGGCCGCCGCGCTGGTGAGTACCCGCCCCGACACCATCCGAGATCCCGCTGTCCCCGGCTGGTCCCAGGACGCAGACGTGGGTGTCCGGCGAACCAGGACGGCCGAACTACCGGCCGCCGAACGTTCCGGACCGGTATTGGCGCGTGCACTCGTCGAGGTGTTGTGCGGCCAGCGCCCGGTCACCCAGCTGCGGGTGCATTGCGCACCCGACGTCTTCGCCGGGCTGCAGGCCCGCAAGATCGGCCGGGGGGCGCTCGGGCATCTGATCAACGTGCGGGTGTGCGAGCCGGCCGACGGGGTGGCCGAGGTCAGCGTCGCGTTTCGCCGGGCCGACCGGGTCAGGGCAGTGGCCTTCCGGATCCAGGGCCTCGATGGTCGTTGGCGGGTGACCGCTCTGCAGACGGGCTGAGAGGCCGTCCGGGGCCGGCTGGGAAAAGCGGCCGGCGCCGGGTCAGACGGCCCCTGGACGACCGTGGCACTGCTTGTACTTCTTCCCGGATCCGCACGGACAGGGGGCATTGCGGGCTGGAGTCCCGGTGACCCCCGGCTTCGCTGTGGTCCCGGAGGTTTCGGTGCCGCCGTTCTCGCTGGGGCCGGAAAAACTCAGTGCCGCTGCAGGTGCAACGGGTCGGGTCAGACCTTTCGCCTTCAGCGCGGCCGGAGCACCGTCGGTGTCCTTGACCACCGGCAGCGAGGCCTGCTGGCTGGGCAACGGCTGCACCGGGCGGACCCTGGTCCGCACTCCCCCTGCCTGTTTGCCGCCCACCGGCTTCGGGGCCGGCAGCTCCTGGCCGTTCCGGCCGGGAGCAGCAGCTGACTGCGGGGCGCCGTTGGATCCGTCCGGCCCGGCACCGTCAGGGCCCCCGTCCACGACGGCGGCGCCATCAGTGGGTGCAGCGTCGGCCGGCACGATCTGCACCTGCAGGTTGTAGAGGAAGCCGACCGACTCCTCCTTCAACGAGTCCAGCATGGCGTTGAACATGTCGAAGCCCTCGCGCTGGTACTCGATCAACGGATCCCGCTGCGCCATGGCGCGGAGCCCGATGCCCTCTTTCAGGTAATCCATCTCGTAGAGGTGCTCGCGCCACTTCCGGTCGAGCACCGAGAGCACCACCCGGCGCTCGAGTTCGCGGGTGATCTCGGGAGTGAGCGTCTCCTCACGGTCGGCCCAGGCCTTGCGGGCATCATGAAGGACCGCTTCCAGCAGTGAGTCCCTGGTCAGGTCACCGTGGTTCTCGCTCACCGTGGCGGGCGTCAGGCTGATCGGATACAGCGTCCGCAGCGCCGCCCACAGGGTGTCGGTATCCCAGTCCTCGGCGTAGCCCTGCGCGGCCGCGCCGTCGATGTAGGCGGTGATCACGTCGGTGATCATGTTCTGCACCTGGACGTGCAGGTCCTCGCCGTCCAGGACACGCTTGCGCTCCTCGTAGATGACGGCGCGCTGCTTGTTCATCACCTCGTCGTACTTCAGGACGTTCTTGCGGATCTCGAAGTTCTGCTGCTCAACCTGGGTCTGCGCGCTTCTGATCGCCTTCGACACGAACTTGTGCTCGATCGGCATGTCGTCGGGCATCCGCAGCCGGGTCATCAGCATCTCGACTGTTCCTCCGCCGACCCGACGCATCAGATCGTCACCCAGCGACAGGTAGAACCGCGATTCGCCCGGATCACCCTGCCGGCCGGACCGGCCCCGCAACTGGTTGTCGATGCGCCGCGATTCGTGACGCTCGGTACCCAGCACATACAGGCCGCCGGCGGCCCTGACCTTCTCCGCCTCGGTCCTGCCCTTCTTGGCGGCTGTCTCCAGAGCCTCCGGCCAGCCGGCCTCGTACTCCTCCGGCGTTTCGGTTGGGCTCAGACCCTGCTCACGCAGGTCGAGGTCGGCGCTGAAATCGGGATTTCCGCCCAGCACGATGTCGGTGCCGCGGCCGGCCATGTTGGTGGCCACGGTGACGGCGCCGGCTCGCCCGGCCTGCGCGATGATCGCCGCTTCCCTGGCGTGGTTCTTGGCGTTCAGGACCTCGTGCGGGACGCCGGCCCGCAGCAGCAGCTTCGACAGCAGCTCCGACTTTTCCACCGAGGCAGTACCGACCAGGACCGGCTGGCCCTTGTCGTGCCGCTCGGTGATATCCAGCACGACCGCATCGAACTTGGCGTCCTCGCCCTTGTAGATCAGGTCGCCCTCGTCCACCCGGCGCAGCGGCTTGTTCGACGGGATCGGCACCACACCGAGCTTGTAGGTGGAACTCAGCTCAGCAGCCTCGGTCTGCGCCGTTCCGGTCATTCCGGAGAGCCGCTCGTACAGCCGGAAGTAGTTCTGCAGGGTGATCGTGGCCAGCGTCTGATTCTCAGCCTTGATCTCGACGCCTTCCTTGGCCTCGATCGCCTGGTGCATGCCCTCGTTGTACCGGCGGCCGTGCAGCACCCGCCCGGTGAACTCGTCGACGATCAGCACCTCGCCGCTGACCACGATGTAGTCACGGTCCTTCTTGTACAGCTCCTTCGCCTTCAACGCGTTGTTCAGGAACCCGACCAACGGGGTGTTCACCGACTCGTACAGGTTCTCGATGCCCAGCGCCTGTTCGACCTTTGCCACGCCCTCCTCTGTCACGCCCACCGTGCGCTTGGACTCGTCGACCTCGTAATCGCCGACGCCGTCGTCGCCCTTGTGCAGCCGGGGCACCAACCGGGCGAACTCCGAGTACCACTTCGAGGACTGGTCGGCCGGGCCGGAGATGATCAGCGGCGTCCTGGCCTCGTCGATGAGGATGGAGTCGACCTCGTCGACGACGGCGAAATGGTGACCCCGCTGGACGAGATCGTCCTTGGACCAGGCCATGTTGTCGCGCAGGTAGTCGAACCCGAACTCATTGTTGGTGCCGTAGGTGATGTCGGCCGCGTACTGCGCCTTCCGGACGTCCGGTGTCTGCTGGGACAGGATGACGCCGACCTCGAGGCCGAGGAACCGGTGCACCCGGCCCATCCATTCGCTATCCCGCTGAGCGAGGTAGTCGTTCGTGGTGACCACATGCACGCCGTTCCCCTGGAGGGCATTGAGGTACACCGGCAGGGTGGACACCAGGGTCTTGCCCTCGCCGGTCTTCATCTCGGCGATGTTGCCGAGGTGGAGGGCGGCACCACCCATCAGCTGGACGTCGAAGTGCCGCTGACCCAATGTGCGCTTGGCCGCCTCCCGGACGACGGCGAAGGCCTCCGGCAGGATGTCGTCCAAGGTCTCGCCGTCGGCCAACCTGGCCTTGAACGTGTCGGTGTATTCGCGCAGCTCTGCATCTGTCAGGTCGGTGTAATCGGACTCGATGGCATTGATGTGGTCGGCGATGACGCGCAGACGTTTGATCGTCTTCGCCTCACCGGCGCGAAGCAGTCGGGACAGAACCACGTGGTCACCCTTGGTCGTTTTTTTCACCTCGGCGGCCGACGACGCAAACTCGCCCAGCCGGCTGCCTCCGGAGACTCTTGTGCCACCGGCAGTGCCAATGGTAAACGCACCGGGGCGCCGAGTTGGTTCCCCGGAGCATGGGAAGACGATCTGGCTCGGGCCCACCAGGTCGCCGCGCGGTCGAGTACGACGCGACCCGAGAGGCGGCTCTGCGTCAGGTCAGGCGCAGCAGACCGTAGTCGAACCCCTTACGCCGGTAGACGACCGAGCACATACCCGATTCCGCGTCCTTGAACAGGTAGAAGTCATGCCCGACGAGTTCCATCTGGAACAGCGCCTGGTCGACGGTGATCGGGTCGGAAGGGTGATCCTTGATGCGCACCACCCGGCCAGGACCCCCGTCCGCGGTGTCACCGAATCCGTCATCCTGCCACCGGTCGGCATCGTCGCCGTCGTCGGCGGCTACCGGCTCCTCGGGCAGCCCGCCCCCGGGACCGGCGACCACCGAGATGGGGGTGCGGGCGTGCTGCTTGTGGTGTCTGATATCCGCGGAACGCCGAAGCCGGGCTTCGAGTTTGTCCACCGCGGCGTCCAGAGCACTGTAGAAGGTGTCGGCACTGGCCTCGGCCCGCACCGCGGGACCCCTGCTCGCCAGAGTGATCTGGACACGCTGGCAGGTTTTCGAAAGGCGGCGGTTGGACTCGTGGGACAGCTCGACGTCGACCCGGATGATCTTCGGGTCGTACCTCTCGCTGCGGGCCAGTTTCTCGGCGACATGTGTCCGGAAGTGCTCCGGAACCTCCACATTTCGACCCTTGACGACGATATCCACGTGTCCTCCAGTCGATCACGACGGCCGGCATCCACCGGGCGCGCCAACGAGCTGCGGTGCGTCCCCGGCGCGACCGCAGTCAACTGGTCGCCGTATCTGTTCGGGACCGGCGCGGGCATCACCCGGGATACCTCGAACCTACCGTCAGTTGGCCGGAGCGCAAGGTGGGCAACGCCATCGAGTCACCTGTTGTTCGCCTGGCGGCGGTTGCCCGTTTGACCGGGCCGGTGACCGTCAGATTGCCTGCTACCGACGGGATCGCCAGGGCGCAGCCGTCGCCACTGCAATACCGGCCGCGACGTCGATACGGGCGGCGGACAGCGCACGCACACTGGCCAGCAGGGTCGATCCGGTGGTCAGCACATCGTCGAGAAGTACCACCGGGGCGCCCGGCGGCGGAGCGGCCGCCGGCCGGAAACGGACCCGCCCGGCCAGATTGGCGGCACGGCCGGCCGCATCGAGACCGACCGAATCCCTGGCCCCGCTGGCGGTGAACAAGCAGGGGGCGACACCGGACACCGCTCCATTCCCGGCGATCAGCCGGGCCGCCGCGGCGGCCATCGCCGTCACCGGATCCCCGCCCCGGCGTCGGGCAGCACCGCGGCGACTGGGCGCCGGCACGATCCACACCTGATCCGGGATGACGGACATCCGCCGCAACCGGATCAGCGCCCGGCCGACGGCCTCCCCCAGCAGCGGCGGCAGATCCGTTCGGCCCCGCTCCTTCCCTGCCAGGATCGCCGCCCTGACCGGACCGGAGTACCGGGCAATCGCCCTGACCGGCGGCAAGGCCAGATCACTCGCCGCGTCGACGGTCTCCCCTGGCAGCAGCACCAGCCGGGGCCGGGCGGCCAGCACGGCCGCACAACCGGTGCACCACCGCTCCGGCCCGCCGCATCCGGGGCAGGGTCGCGGCAGCACCAGGTCCAGGGCGATCCGGATCGGGTTCCGCGACCTGAGGTCGTTGCTCGCCGGGCTCATCGCTCCAGCGTCGAGCACCGCCGACCGGGCCGGGAACCACCACTGACCGATTGGGGACGGCCGGCCACCATGTGCACAACCCGCCGGTCCAGTCAGTTGGGGAAGAACAGACTGGCCGCCATCGGGACCGTCGGGTCTGCCGACACCCACTTGCCCTCGCTCAGCGAGCCCTGGAGCTTCAGGACCGGCCCGAGTGCGCCCGGCTGACCCAGGGTGATGTACACCCACGCAGGGGCCGTCTGGGAGGAATCGGTCGGTGCGGTCGCGGTTGAATTCACCGCCGAGACCGCCAGCGATGTGACGTCCCCGTATTGGGAATCGGTTGTCACCTGGGTGAGATCCGATCCGTCCACTTTCAATTCCTTGATCGATCGATAACCCGGCAGACTCGCCGACACCACCATCAGCTCGTTGGCGCTCTGGAACGCGACGGGCCCGACGCTGGCCAGGTCGCCCCGCAGCTCCTGCAGATTCGTCACGGTCAGCGCATTCGGATCATCGGTGCTCGCACTGTTGGTGGTTCCCGTCTTCGCGCCGTTCAGCGGACCGGCGATTGCGCCGATGTACAACTTGCCGCCGGCCACGACGGCGACCCGAACCCCGTCCGGCGACAGCACGAACGCGGTGACCTGACCTTTGCCGGCCAGCCCGGTAGATCCGACCTTGGCACGACTGGCCGTGCCGGTGCCCGAACCGGTCCCGGCCGAACTGGTCCGGCTGGTCGAGACCTGGTAGATCTCCGGGTTCTTGCCGCCGCCGTTCTGCACCACCCACACCTCGTCACCGCTGCGGCTGAAACTTGGCTGGGTGAGCGTGGTGGCCTGAAGGGCCGGCACCGACTGCTGGAAAGCGAGTGGCCGGCCGATCAGCAACTGCTGGCCGGTGCCGCCCTGGGTGTTGCGGACATTCGACACCGCGGCCAGGGTGCCGGTCG
This sequence comes from Mycobacteriales bacterium, assembly GCA_038229825.1. GTDB lineage: Bacteria > Actinomycetota > Actinomycetes > Mycobacteriales > Nakamurellaceae > Nakamurella. The sequence goes on along the minus strand of JBBROB010000008.1, from coordinate 86,440 downwards.
CAGCGGACATCGCGGCCGAGACCACGTACTGGGACCCGGTTCCGACGCCACCGAACAGAGCTTTCTTGGTCAACAGGTCGACCACGCCTCCGGTGTCGTTGATGAAGTACGGATCCGAGGCGACCGCACCGGTGCCGGGAACGCGGTCGGGGCTGAACGACTCCACCGTGGACGCCGTGTAGACCAGCAGGTGCGAATCCAGCGGCGCCCCGTTGACGTTGATCGATATCTGCCCGGCGTCCGGTGAGAGGGTCCAGACGATCTGAGCGGCCAGCGCATTCCGATCGGTGGTGGTCGGGAGATCGATGCCCTTGAGGTCGACGACCGTCACCCCGGAGGCATCGGTGGTCGGATTGGTCCGGAGCGACCCGCCGGTCAGCTCCGACTGGGCGGCGCCGTCAAGTACTCCGGCCGGCCCCTGCAGCAGCAGGTTGATCAGCGTGCGCACCTTGTTGTCCGGGGTGCCGCCGTTGATCAGATAGCGACGGTCCGGGACCACCACCGACTGGTCTGCGTTCAGGAAATAGAGCGTCCGCACCGAGAACACGCTGCTGAAATCAACGTGCCTGATCAACAGCTCGGCGGGCGGGTCGGCGATCCGCCACTGACCGTTGTCCTTGACCAGGTGGACGGTGACCTTGTAATCGATGCCGTAGCTGAGGTGGTAGGCCTTGTCCGGATCCAGCCGTCCCTGGATCGGGGCGAAGATAGTCAGGGCTGTCGGGTCTGTCGGGCTGGGGTCGATGCGGAACTGATCGGGCAGCACGACCACCGACGACGGCTTCGACTGCCAGGTCTGCGCAGCCCTGGCCGTCAGGTACTGACTGGGAGCGGCATAGGCGGAAGCGCGGGAGCCGGCCAGCGAGATCCGGGCGGCCGCGTAGATGAACCCGCGCACGATCGCCTCGGGTGTCATGCCGGCGTCCGGCGTCACCGGAGCCTGCGGATTGACCTGATCGGTGGGTTTACTGACGTCCTGGACCGGCCCGCCCCCCGGAATCCCGGAACAACCGGCGACCAGCAGGGCCGCCAGTAGCACCAGCAGGCCAGCGCGGGACCGGCGGAGTGAAGCAGCTCGGAAGCTCACTGGTTACCGCCGTCCACTGCATCGGGGGTGCCCGGCCAGGCGATCAGCGCACCCGCCGGTAGCGCCCCGGCCAGGCCGTGGTGATTCCAGTCGCGGGTGTCCAACAGGTCCAGGGTGCCCGCTGCAGGCTCGTCCACCTCGTCGCCGCCGACCCGCAGTGCCAGTGGCGAGGAGTTGACCGGTGTGTCGGTGAGCAACGGCAGCGTGAGCCGGAAACGGGCACCCTGGCCGGGCGCACCGGAAGCCTGCAGCCACCCGCCGTGCAGCCGGGCGTCCTCCAGCGCAATGGCAAGGCCAAGACCGGTTCCGCCTGTCTGGCGCTGCCGCGAGGGATCGGCCCGCCAGAAGCGGTTGAAGACCAGACCTGCCTCGCCGGGTTTCAGTCCGACACCGTGGTCGGTCACAGTGATCGCGAGCACCTTGTCGTCGCTGGCCAGCTCGAGGTCGACGGTTCCTGCCTCGGCGTGATCGATCGCGTTGTTCAGCAGGTTGCGAAGGATCCGTTCCACCCGGCGGCTGTCGATCTCGGCAATGAGCGGGCCGGAAGGCATCGTTGTCACGATCCGCACCCCGGCCTTGGCGGCCAGCGGCTCGGCAACACCGACGACCGAGGAGACGACAGAGCGCACGTCGATCTGTTCGGCAGCCAGCTCGGCCATCCCGGCGTCGTAGCGACTGATCTCCAGCAGGTCGGCCAACAGCGTCTCGAACCGGTCCAGTTCGTCGACCAGCAGTTCGGTGGACCGCCCCAGGTGCGATGGCAGATCCTGACGGCTGTCGTAGAGCAGGTCCGCTGCCATGCGGACCGTGGTCACCGGCGTCCGCAGTTCGTGCGACACGTCCGAGGTGAAGCGACGCTGCAGGTTGCCGAACTCCTCCAGCTGGCGGATCTGGGCCCTGATGGCGTCGGCCATTCCGTTGAACGACCTGGCCAACGTGGTCAGTTCGATCGGACCCTTGACCGGCATCCGCTCGGCCAGATCGCCGGCCGCCAGCCGCTGGGCGACCGCTGCGGCTCTGCGCACCGGGCGGACCACCTGCAGGGCCACCAGCACCGCGATCAGGGTCAACACGAAGGCCAGTCCGGCACCGCCCAACAGCAACGTGTTCTGCACAACGGCCGCCGTCGTCTGGTCTGCGGTCAACGGGAAGACCAGGAAGACCGAGAAGTTGTCGGTGCTGGTCGGTGCCGGCGAACCGATGACAAGAGCCGGGACGTTCACGCCCTCGCGGCGCACCGTGGTGTATTGGTAGGCCACGAAGCCGGCCGCCACCCTGTTCTGCAGATCGGGTGGCACATCGTCGACGAAACCCTGCGCCAGGTTGGTCCCGCCGTCGGGTCGGCTCTGCACGATGACCGGGTCGAAGGCTCCGGTATTACTCCCCTGCGCATTGGAGTCGGTCGCCAGCGCCGGGTTGCCAAGAGCCTGCAGGGTGAGGTCCAGCTGGGCCTTCAGCGACGCCGGGTCGGCATCGGCACCCTGCATACCGCTCTGCACGGTTTGCGCTGCCTTGTCCACCTCCGAGATGGCTACGTTCTGCTTCGAGGCGAGCAGGCCCTTGGTGATCTGCTGCTCGAGGATCACTCCGATGCCAAAGAGCGCGAGAGTCGAGAAGAACAAGGTCAGCACGATCACCCGGAGTAGCAGCGACCGGGTCCAGAACGACAGTGCAGCCCGCAGCCGCGAACCCCGCGCGCGGAGTGTGACGGCCCGCCGCGCTGTCAGGGCCGGCCGCTGGGCCGGTTCCCCGCCAGGCGATGGACCTGCGCTCACGCAATACCGGCCTTGTAGCCGACACCTCGAACGGTGACGACCACCTCAGGACGCTCGGGATCCTTTTCGATCTTGCTGCGCAGCCGCTGCACGTGCACGTTGACCAACCTTGTGTCCGCCGCGTGGCGGTAGCCCCACACCTGCTCCAGTAAAACCTCCCGGGTGAAGACCTGGCGTGGCTTGCGCGCCAGCGCTACCAGCAGGTCGAATTCCAGCGGCGTCAGCGGGATGGTCTCGGTCTCCCTGGTCACCTGGTGACCGAGCACGTCGATCTCGATATCGGCGACCCGCAGCCGTTCGGCGGTTCCGACATCGGCCCGACGGAGCCTGGCCCGGATGCGGGCAGTCAATTCCTTTGGTTTGAACGGCTTCATCACATAGTCGTCGGCGCCCGACTCCAACCCCAGCACCACATCCACCGTGTCGGTCTTCGCGGTCAACATGATGATCGGAATACCGGATTCGGCCCGAATCTCCTTGCAGACATCCAGACCTGAGGTGCCCGGCAGCATCAGGTCCAGCAACACCAGGTCCGGGTGGGTCTCCCGGAATGCCTCGAGTGCCTTGGCCCCGTCGCGCACCACCGCGGTGTCGAACCCTTCCCCGCGGAGCACGATCGTCAGCATCTCGGCCAGGGCTGGGTCGTCGTCGACCACCAGAACGCGCGCTCTCATGGGTCCATGGTGTCATCTCGCCGCGCCCGGTGGGTGCACGTCGCGCTGCGGGAGGCGTGGCGTCACCCGTGGGACCATGGGCAGGTGAGCCTTCCGCCGTACCCGATGTCAGCCCAACCCAACTTCGGGGCCCAGCAGCCGGGCCTTTATCCACTCCGCCCACTGCGCATCGGCGAGATCTTCGCGGCCGCTCTGCGGGTGGCGTGGCGACACATCGCAGTGCTGGCGCCGGCCGGCCTGATCGTGCTGGTGCTGGCGGCGGCAGCAGAGTTGGCGGTGCTGTCGGCGAGCGGATCGCTGGAGAACTTCGCGTCCGGCAGCTACGCCGTGATCTCCGTCGATGCGACACCGGCCGAGCTCGATTCGATCGTGAGCTATCTGTGGAGCAACATCCTTCCGGCCCTGGCCGCCAGCGTCGCGGTGTCGTTGGTGGGCAATCAGATCCTGGCCGGTGTTGCAACTCCGTTCGCCGCGATCGGCGCCACCACCACCTCTGGGGACAACAGCGCCGGACTGGCCAGATTGCGGCCGCGGCTTCCGGTGTTGATCGGGATCGGGCTTGTCGCCGGGCTAGCGACGGCTCTCGGGTTCGTGCTGCTGATCGTCCCCGGCATCCTGCTGTGGTTGATGTTCATGCCGGCCGGGCCGGTGGCCGTGATGGAGGGCTCCTCGATCGGCAACTCGCTGCGCCGAGCGCTGATCGTCAGCCGGGGATTCAAGGGACGGCTGCTGGGGGTCGGGGTGCTGACCGGGCTGATCTCCGGCGCCATCAACCTGCTGCTCAGTTCGGTGCTGGGCAGGGCGATCAGCACCACGGACGCGGTCCAGCACCTCTTCCTCACCCAGGGAATTTCGGTGCTGATCGGGGCGCTGCTGGCTGCCTGGAGCAGTGCGGTCACCGCCATGCTCTACATCGACATCCGGATGCGGCGGGAGGGGTTGGCCCAGGCGCTGCAGGCCAACGCCCGCCGCTGAGGAATTCGCTGCGCCCGGTGTCCGGGGTGCTCAGCCGAGCAGTTCGGCCAGCAGGGCCCGGCCGGCGGGTGGCCCTTCTGGGGCGAGCACCGTCCACGGCGACAGAAAGTCCTCATCGGCGAGCCGGCGATACATTGCCGCGGTGCGCGACTGCAGCCCGCTGTCGGCCTCGAACCGGTCCAGCGCCCTGGTGCTGTCCCCGGCCGCTCTGCCTTTCGCCCGGTCGGCGGCCACCTGCAGCGGAGTGGCCAGCAGCAACTGCCGGTCGGGCAGCGGAAGGTCGAAACGACCGATTTCCAACTCTCGCACCCAGTCCGGGAAACCGGTGTCGATTTCCGGTCCGCCGAGACGGGCCGCGCCGTAGGCGGCGTTGGAACTGACGTAACGATCCAGCAGGACCAGGTCGTAGCGGGCGGTCATCGCCCTGATCTCGGGGGCCGCCGCCCGGCGGTCGAGGGCGAACAGCAGGGCCGGGCCGTTGACCGAGTCCGAAAGATCCCCCAGCCGTCCGTACAGCGCGTCCCTGACCAGGTCTGCGTGGATGTCGACGCCGTACCGCGGGAAGGCCATCGTGCCCACCGCCACGCCGGATACGCGAGCCTGCTCGGCCAGCGCCGCCGTCAGGGTCTGCTTGCCCGAGCCGTCCAGCCCCTCGATCACGATCAGCCGGCCCACGCGGTGAACCCTATGTCAGTCCCGCCGCGGCGGATGTAGTTGGATGGCCGGATGACCAATCCTGCTGACCACAAACCTGAGATCGACTTCCCCACCGGTGAGCCGCCGGCCGAGATGACCATCCGCGACATCACCGTCGGTGACGGCGCCGAGGCAGTACCTGGAGCGAAGGTACGGGTGCACTACCTCGGCGTCGAGTTCGCCTCCGGGGAGGAGTTCGACTCCTCCTGGAACCGCGGCGAATCCATCGAGTTCCCACTCCGCGGTCTGATCCAGGGCTGGCAGGACGGCATCCCCGGGATGAAGGTCGGTGGCCGGCGTGAGCTGGTGATCCCGCCGCACCTGGCCTACGGTCCGGCCGGCTCCGGTCACCGGCTGTCCGGCCAGACCCTGATCTTCGTCATCGACCTGCTGGCTGTCGGCTGACCCAGCCTCGCCCAGCCGTCTGCTTGGGCGCGCGGCCAGGAAACGCTTGGATCAACCTCATGCGGCAGGGGTGAAATCGTTCACCCCTGCCCCATGAGGCTCTGATCGGCGAAGTTGATCCCGGCGGGCCGTTGCTAGTAGCGGTAGTGGTCCGCCTTGTAAGGGCCTTCGACGTCGACGCCGATGTACTCGGCCTGCTCCTTGGTGAGCTTGGTCAGCTCTCCACCCAGGGCCAGCACGTGGATCAGCGCGACCTTCTCGTCGAGGTGCTTGGGCAGGCGGTAGACCTCCAGGTCGTACTCGTTGCGCTTGGTGAACAGCTCGATCTGGGCGATCGTCTGGTTCGCGAACGATGCCGACATGACGAACGACGGGTGACCGGTGGCGTTGCCGAGGTTCAGCAACCGACCTTCGGACAACACCAGGATGGTCTTCCCATTGGGGAAGGTCCACAGGTGCACCTGGGGCTTGATCTCCAGCCGCTGGATCCCCGGAACCCGGGCCAGGCCGGCCATGTCGATCTCGTTGTCGAAGTGACCGATGTTGCCAAGTACCGCCTGGTGCTTCATCTTCTGCATGTGGTCAAGGCGGATGATGTCCTTGTTCCCGGTGGTGGTGATGACGAAATCGGCGCGGCTGATCGCCTCGTCGACGGTGGCCACCTCGAACCCGTCCATCAGCGCCTGCAGCGCACAGATCGGATCGATCTCGGCGATGACGACACGGGCGCCCTGGCCACGCAGCGATTCGGCGCAACCCTTGCCGACGTCTCCGTAGCCGGCGATGAGCGCGACCTTCCCGCCGATCAACACGTCGGTCGCCCGATTCAGACCGTCGATCAGCGAGTGCCGACAGCCATACTTGTTGTCGAACTTGCTCTTGGTGACCGAGTCGTTGACGTTGATCGCCGGGAACAGCAGTTCACCGGCGGCGGCCAGTTGATAGAGGCGGAGCACGCCGGTGGTGGTTTCCTCCGTCACCCCCAGAATCGTCGGGCCGATGGCGGTGAAGTAGCCGGGATCGGCGGCCAGTGAGGCGCGCAGCAGGTCGAGAATGACGCCGTATTCCTCGGAGTCGGAGTCGTCGGTCGGGGGGACGACACCGGCCTTCTCGTACTGGACGCCCTTGTGGATCAGCATCGTGACGTCGCCGCCGTCGTCCAGGATCATGTTCGGGCCCTGCGGTGAACCATCCACCGCGGCCGGCCAGCGCAGCATCTGGTCGGTGCACCACCAGTACTCCGGCAGGGTCTCACCCTTCCAGGCATAGACCGAAACGCCCTTGGGCTCCTCGGGAGTGCCGTAGGGGCCGACGACCGTGGCCGCGGCGGCGTGGTCCTGGGTGGAGAAGATGTTGCAGCTCACCCAGCGCACATCGGCGCCCAACGAGACCAGGGTCTCGATCAGGACTGCGGTCTGGACGGTCATGTGCAGGGAGCCGGCGATGCGGGCGCCCTTGAGCGGTTGCACCTCGCTGTACTCGCGGCGAAGGGTCATCAGGCCGGGCATCTCGTGCTCGGCAAGGGTGATTTCCTTGCGGCCGAACTCGGCGAGCCCGAGGTCGGCAACCTTGAAGTCGAGGCCGCCGATGCGGTCGGCGGCCAGGCCGGGGGTGAGAGTTGCTGTCACGAAACGCTCCTAGCGCAGTCATGGCGCCGCGCGGATCGCAGCACCCAACGGCCGGACTCGGGCTCATCTGCTAGCGCGACGGCCCTGCACCGGACGCCCACGGGCGTGCATGTCACTCCCCAGGATAGCGGCCCCCCCACTCAGCGGTCACACCAGCGGATTACCCACCGTCCAGGCCGGAAATCGGGAGAAGTCCCGGTCCAGGCTCAGGCGTTCGGATGACGCCGTTGGACAACCCCGCACCCGACACCCCTGTGTTGCTCGACGAATGTTGCCGGCAGGATCAGTCGGCGACGGGTTCGCGCGCGGCACCGGAGGTGAGCCCTGCCAGCGCGACCAGAACCAGGACCAGCAGCAATGCGTGCAACAGGCCGACATGACCGCCGAGGAACCCGATGGACGGCGGACCCACCAGGAACGCGAAGTATCCGATGGTCGCCACCGCACTGACCCTGGCCGCTGCCACGTCCGGGTCGTCGGCCGCCGCGGACATGCCGACCGGAAAGCCCAAGGCGGAACCGAGACCCCAGCAGATGCCACCCAGCCCGGCCACCAGCGCGCTCGGCACGAAGATGACCACCAGCAGGCCGACGGCGGCCAACACGCCGGAGGCGCGCAGCACCGGCACCCGGCCGAACTTGTCCAGCAGGAAGACCCCGGCCACCCGGCCGACCGTCATCGCCGTGACGAAGATGCCGAACACAAAGGCACCGGCCGCATTGCTCACGTGATGACCGTCCACCATGGCCAGCGCGAGCCAATCGTTGGCCGAGCCCTCGGCGAAGGCCATGCCCAGAATGATGAGCCCGATCAGGAGGGTGCGCCGTTCCCGCCAGATGCCCAACCGGCTGCGCCATCCGCTTTCGGCCTGCTGCTGTGCCGACACCTCCGTCGTGGCCGCGTCCGGATGACGGGGCAGTCTGCGGACGGCCAGCAGTACGGCGATGACGGTGACGGCGGCGATCGTCCCGAAGTGCACAGCGATCGGGACGTGCACGAGTTCGGCGAGCGCGCCCAGCCCGGCGCCCGCCATCGTGCCGACGCTGAAAGCCGCGTGGAACAACGGCATTACCGTCCGACCGAGTGCGCGCTCGTTGGCAGCGCCCTCCACATTCATCGCCACGTCGCACATGCCGGTGCCCATTCCGAACAGAGCCAGACCCGCCACCACCAGCACCGGAGTGGAGAACAGGGTCGCCCCCAGCCCGGTGATGCTCAGCCCGATGGCACCACCGATCACCGAGCCGGCAATGGTCTTGGCCGGCCCGAACGACACCAGGACGTGACTGGACAGCAGCAGACCCACAATCGAGCCGGCCGCCAGCCCGAAGACGATCCAACCCATCTCGATCGTGCTGGCATGTAGCGAGTCGCGGATGGCGGGAGTCCTGGACACCCAGCTCGACAGGCCGATGCCGCCGAGGCTGAAGATGACGAACACCGAATTTCGCCAGCCGACGAGCTGGCGACGGGTCAGCTCGACGGCCGGGGCCGGCGCTTCGTTGCTCATACCGTCCTTTCGAGGATGGGATCCTTTGCCGAATGAGAGGTCGAATCGATTCGACCGACCGATCCGCCTAAACTATCCAGCGTGTCGGATCCAGTCAAACCAGTGTTCCCTGCGATGTCCGACCCAACCGCGCCCCACGATCGGCACGTCGTGGACAAGCGCCCCACCCTGGCCGCCGTGGCGACTCTCGCCGGCGTCTCCGTCTCGACGGCGTCGCTGGCTTTCAGCGGCTCCGGCCCGGTATCTGCGACGACTCGGGAACGGGTACTGGCGGCGGCGGAGGAATTGCAGTACGCCGGGCCCGATCCCAGGGCGAGATCGCTCCGGCAGGGCCGGTCGGGGATCATCGCTGCAGTGTTGGAAGAGACCGTCCTGCAGGCGTTCCGGGATCCGGTGAAGATCGCTTTCCTGGACGGCATCGCCCAGGAGATCGCCGCTTCCGGACACTCTCTGCTGCTCGTGCCCGACGTCGGTGAGGGCCCGGCCACCATGGCGTCGGCCACCATGGACGCCGTCGTACTGATGGGTTGCAGCGCCCATGTCGCCAGGTCGATTGCGGTGACCCGACGCCGGTCGATCCCGATCGTGGCGCTGGGCAGTACCCCATTCACCGACGTACTGTCAGTCACCCTCGACGACCGGGCGGCAACGGCGATCCTGGCCCGGCATCTGAAGGATCTCGGACACGTGCGGGTCGGTGTGGTCGCGCTCGCTCTCGAGGAGAGTCGGCGGCGGGGTCGATTGACACCGGAGTGGGAGTCAAGAGCCACCATTTCCACGCCGATTGATCGGTTGAGCGGCGCCCGTGAGGTCTTTCCCGATCTGTCCGTCGTGGTCGCGGGCGGGAGCCTGGTGGACGAGGGTCTGCTGGCCGGCCGGGAGATGCTCGCGGTCCAGGAATCGATGCGTCCGACCGCGATCATCGCGCAGAGCGACCTGCTCGCCGCCGGGGTGATCCGGGCCGCCCAGGAACTCGGTCTACAGGTGCCGGCCGACGTCAGCGTCGTCGGCTTCGACGGCATCCGGCTCGACAACGTGATATCCCATGACCTGACGACGATGGTGCAGCCGGCTGCCGAGCAGGGCGCGACCGCCGGGCGGATGGTGCTGGAACTACTGGCCGACGGCCATCCCGTTGCCGCCTGTTTCACCAGCGTCTTCCACCTGGGCAACACCACCGGTCCGCCCCGCGGCTAGGCCCTCGTTTCGGCGCATACAAAAGCGCCCGGCGCATTCGATCGCTCCCAAAATTGGCCTCTCACCGCCCTTTTCGGGTACTTCGGTATGCGGTCAGCGGACCGGCCGGCGGCCCGGCATTCGCACCCGGCCACCGATCTGGATCATCACTCGGCCACCCAGGACGGCCAGCCGAGGCAGTCGGCGGCGGGCCGGCGCGCCGGTCCCGTCGTACCGCCAGACGAGCTGACGCTCGGTCAACTCCGCCAGCGCCCGTCCCGGCAATGCCGACCGATCGGCCAGTTCCGCGGCGAAATCCCAGCCGTCCCGAAACGACCCGACGGTCGGACGGTTCTTCGCCCAACTGGCGAATTCCGGTTCGAACCCGTCGCGCATCGATGCACGGAGCAACGGCCACTGCTTCGCCACCTCGCCGGCCCTCTTGCGCAGTAGAGCCTGCCGGGCGGCGTCCACGCGCACGGCGTCAAACCCCGGCGGTATCGGCCCGGTCCCGGTCAGGGCGGCCACCAGGTCGGCTTGGGCTCTGGAGTACCCGCTGGCCGGCCGCGCAGCGGAAAACGCCGAATTCGCGACCGAATGCGGCATTTCCGGCGTGTTCGGCAGGCGCGGGTCGTTGTCGTATGCGCCGAACCCGGGCACCGCCGCTGACCCGCCCAGCGCGACGGGCGGGTCCGACCCGGGAGTCACGTGACTCGCGGAAGGCGGCTGTGGTCGGCGATGGAATCCAGCTCATCCCGGAGTTCGTCGGCCGGCGGGTATCGGCCGTCGCGTTCCAACATGACGGCGGGGGGCTGTCGTCGGTCGGTCAGTCGGGTCAGCAGGTCCAGCACGGCCGGCGGGATCGGATCGGTGTGGGTGTCGTGATAGATCCCGTCCCGGTCGGGTCCCTCCGAACCACCGGCCATGTGCACGTAGGCAATCCGCTCCAGCGGGATCTCGTCGAACAACTCCTCCGGCTCTGCCCCCCGATTGTGGGCGTTGGCGTAGACGTTGGCGACGTCCAGCAACAACAGTGCACCCGTCCGGTCGAGGATCTCGGTGAGGAACTGACCCTCGGTCAGCTCGGCAACCGGCCAATCGAACACCGCAGCAATCGGTTCGAGAGCCAGTGGGACATCCAACTCGGCCATCAGCAGTGTCACGTTCGCCGCGATGGCGTCCACCGCCTCCTTCGTTCGCGGCACCGGGAGCAGGTGACCGGCCTCGACTCCGCCCGCACGGACGAAGGCGATGTGCTCGCTGACCAATGGAGCCCGAACGGCGGCCGCGGCCGCAACGAACTGCCTGATCCTGGCTGCCTGCAACGGTTCGGCGCCGCCGACGGACAGTCGGGTGCCATGCGAAACCACCGGAACTCCGCGTCGCATCACCTCGCTCAGCGTCTCGGGCGGCTTTGCACCGATCGATTCGGCCACCACTTCGACGAAGCCGAGACTCGGCAGGGTGTCGATGAATCCGGAGATCTCGGGTCGCCAACCGATCCCGATTCCGGCCGGCATCCCGGCCGACGTCACCCGCCGCACCCGCCGCCGCCGCCGCAGCCGCCACCACCGCCGCAGCTGCTTCCGCCATCACCGCCGTCGGAGCCGAAGGTGCTGCCCGCATCGGCTCCGGAGGTTGCGTATCGGGGAACCCTGGCCTCGTCGGCGAAGACCGGATCGATCGTGAACAGGGCGGTGGCGCCGAACAGCGCGACGGACAGACCGGCGCCCGCCGGCCCGTAGGTTGCCCAGGACGGATGCTGCGAGACCCGCAGATGGCCATTTGCCAGCCGCAGCCGCTGCAGCGCTCTGCTACCGGCCGTTGTCCTGGCCGGCACCAATGCCAGCAGAATCAGCCCCAGCACCCCGACCACGATCATCACCAGCAGCAGATTGCCGAACGGATGCCCACCCCCCTGCGCCGAGAGCACCCTGGCCACCCCGACGGCCCCGACTGCCAATAGCAGCAGCGCCGCCCGGCGGCAGCGCGCCGACTGGACGGGGGTCATCAACAGGCCGGCTGCGCCGAGGCCATCCCTGATCCGGTCCAACGGCGCGGAAAGTCGCTGATCTGACTGCACCGACGATGTCTGCACTCCCGGACCCACCACCTGGATGATCGCCCGCTGCAGTTCGGACAGCCGCGGGGCTCTGCTGCCAGTCGCGACGATCGTTCCCTTGCCGACGGTAGCCACCAACCCCAGGGTGCGCAGGGATGTCAGCGCCGCGTAATAGGCCTGGGACCGGAGACCGGCCAGGTACGCCACCTGTTCCGGGTCGAGAGTTGTCTCCGATGAGTGCGCGTCGCCCCTGGTGGCCGACCGTCGAATCAACAGCACCACCACACCGGACACGACGGCAAGAGCGAGATAGAACTTCAAGAAGTCAGGGCCGGGAATTCCCCAGGTGTCGGTCTGTGCCGCAAGGGCCGGTAGCGACGACGACTCGATCATGTGGTCCTCCCTGGTCGGGCCATTTGCGTCATTGTCACCTGCGGTCTGCCGGTTCGCACCAGGTTCTTGGTGAATTGTTGGCGCATCGCTACAAGTGACGACGCCGCAGTCAGCCGGCCAGCGCCTGGCGTAGCCGATCCGTCACGGTGAGGGCCGCCGCCCGGAGTGCGACCACCGATGGTCCGGCCTGGAGCACCTCCCGACTGCTACTGGGCAACACTGCCGACAGGTCGCCACCGAACACCACCTTCAGGTCGGCGACCGTGGCGCCCTGGGCACCCAGACCCGGAGCCAGCAGCGGCCCGTTGACCTTGGTCAGGTCCACCCCGGTCCGGCCGATGGTGGCCCCGACGACCAGACCGACGGAGCCGAGCGGACTCTCGCCCAGGTTCACCTCGGCGGCCGAGTCGGCGATCATCTGGGCAACCGAACGGCCGTCGGCGGCGACGGCATGCTGGAGGGCCGGCCCCTCGGGATTGGAGGTGAGCGCCAGCACGAAGACACCGCGCCCGTTCGCTCTCGCCGCGGCCAGAGCCGGTGCCAGCGAACCGAAGCCGAGATAGGGCGACAGGGTGACCGCGTCGGCGGCCAGCGGTGAACCTTCGGTCAGATAGGCGGCCGCGTAGGCAGCCATGGTGGAGCCGATGTCACCGCGCTTGGCGTCCAGGAGCACCAGGGCGCCGTCGCGCTGGGCCTCCGCGATCAAGCGTTCCAGCACTGCGACGCCTGGTGAGCCGTAGGCCTCGAAGAAGGCCGACTGCGGCTTGACGACGGCAACCGTTCCGGCCAGCGCCTCGACGGCCGTCATTGCGAACTTCTCCAGTCCGGCAACAGTTTCCGGCAGACCCCACGCCCGCAGCAGGCCGGGGTGCGGGTCGATGCCGACGCACAGCGGGCCGCGCGCGGCCATGGCGGTGGTCAGTCTGGAGCCGAAGGATTCCATACCTCATCCCCTGTAAGTGCGAGCGGCCACGGCTTTGTTCAAGCCGGTCACCAGGCCGGGTCCGGAATAGATGAAGCCTGTGTAGATCTGCAGCAGCGACGCTCCGGCGTCCAGCATCGCCATGCCGTGCTCGGGCGTCGAGATCCCGCCGACACCGATGACCGGCAGATCGATGTGGCGGACAACGAACCGCACCACCTCCAGCGCCCGGCGGCGCAGTGGCGCGCCGGACAATCCACCTGCCTCGGTCGCCAGCTGCCGGTCGGCCACTGCGATGCCGTCCCGGCTCACCGTGGTGTTGGTGGCGATCACGCCCGCGATGCCGTTCTCGGCGCACACCTGCAGGAGCTCGGCGATAGCGGCATCGGTGAGGTCTGGTGCGATCTTCACCAGCACCGGCAGCGCGGGTCCGCCCTTGGCCAGGGCCGCGGCGCTCCCGGTCAGTGCACCCAGCAGCTCACCGAGCGGTCCCTTCTCCTGGAGGGACCGCAGTCCCGGCGTGTTCGGGGACGAGACGTTGACGGCGATGTAGTCGGCGACGTCGTGGACCGCGCGCAATGAGGTCAGGTAGTCGCCGACGGCCTCCTCGACCGGGGTCACCTTCGATTTGCCCAACGAGATCCCCAGTGGGATGCCAAGTTTGCCGGTGCGGCGAAGGGTCTGCGCGAGCGCGGCAGCGCCGGAGTTGTTGAACCCCATCCGGTTGATGATCGCCTCGGATGACTTCAGCCGGAACAGTCTCGGCCGGTCGTTGCCGGGTTGCGGATGGGCGGTCACGGTGCCGAGTTCGGCAAACCCGAAACCCATTGCCGGCCAGACTTTTGCCGCAGTCCCATCCTTGTCGACGCCAGCCGCGAGACCGACAGCCGATCCGAACTCGACGCCGAACACCCGACGCGGGCTGCGGTTCCGGGCCAGCAGCAGCGAAAGGCCCTTCAGCGCAGGCGGGAAGCCGCCGATCCCACGCAGTGCCGCCAGGGTGGCGTGGTGCGCCGCCTCGGCATCGCCGTGCCCCAGCCTGAAGAGCACCGGCCGGGCCACCCGCTCGTACAGCCCGTCGAGCACGCTCACCGCCAGGCCGCCCGGTCTGCGCGCTCATCATCTTCGCCGGCGCGCCCGAAGCTGGCGGAATTGTGATCGGTGGGACGCAAATCAACCCGATCGGGAGCGCCGGCGAAGATGATGAGCGCCGAAGGGGTGCGGGGTCGGGGTCGGGGGGTCATCCGCCGGCCCCGGCCCTTCCGGTCGCGCCGGCCGCGGTCAGCTCCCGGGCGGCGGTCAGCCGGGCCTGCAGCACCTGCAGCGGCGTCACCCCGACATCGGAGCGGGTGAGCGCCTCGATGCCCTGGATCGCGGCGGCCGCACCGGCCACCGTCGTGATGCACGGAATGTCAGCGGCCACCGCAGCGGTGCGGATCTCGTAACCGTCGATGCGCGGGCCGGACTGACCGTAGGGCGTGTTGATCACCAGATCGACCTCGCCCGCCTTGATCAGGTCGACGATGTTGCCGGGCCCCTCGAAATGCTTGCGCACCACCTGGACGTCCATGCCGTTGCGCTGCAGCATCTCCGCGGTCCCCTCGGTGGCCAGGATGGTGAAGCCAAGATCGGCGAGCCGCTTGACGGGGAACACCAGCGAACGCTTGTCGGCATTGGCCACCGAGACGAAGACCACACCCTTGGTCGGCAGCGAACCGTAGGAGGCCGTCTGCGACTTGGCGAACGCCGGGCCGAAGGCCATGTCGATGCCCATCACCTCGCCCGTTGAGCGCATCTCCGGCCCGAGCAGCGTGTCCACCCCGGTGCCGTCCGGCCGGCGGAACCGGTGGAATGGCATCACGGCTTCCTTCACCGACACCGGGGAGCCGGCTGGCAGCAGACCGCCGTCGCCCTCGGCCGGCAGCAGCCCCTCGGCCCGCAGCGAGGCGATGGAGGCGCCGGCCATGATCCGCGCCGCGGCCTTGGCCAGCGGCACGGCGGTCGCCTTCGAGGTGAACGGGACCGTGCGGCTCGCCCGCGGGTTGGCCTCCAGCACGTAGAGCGTCTGATCCTTCAACGCATACTGCACGTTGAGCAGCCCGATCACCCTGCCGCCCAGCGCGATGGCCTCGGTGTGCGACCTGACCCGGGCGATATCGCTGCGGCCCAACGTGATCGGCGGCAGCACGCAGGCCGAATCGCCGGAGTGGATACCGGCCTCCTCGATGTGCTCCATCACGCCGCCCAGATAGACCTCGGTGCCGTCGCAGAGTGCGTCGACGTCGATCTCGATCGCGTCGTCCAGGAACCGGTCGACCAGTACCGGGTGGTCGTCGGTGATCTCCGTTGCCCGGCTGATGTAATCGGCCAGCGACGGCTCGTCGTAGACGATCTGCATGCCGCGGCCGCCCAGGACATAGGACGGCCGGACCAGCACCGGGTAGCCGATGCGCTCGGCGGCCACCTTGGCCTGCTCGAACGAGGTGGCCATGCCGAAAGCCGGTGCCGGCAGCCCGGCCCTGGCCAGCAGGTCGCCGAACCGGCCGCGGTCCTCGGCCAGGTCGATGGCGTCGGAGGACGTACCCAGAATGGTCACCGCGATCCGCTGCCCGGAGCCGTCCCTCCTGGCGATGGAGGCACCGTCCAGGACAGACGCCAGCTTCAGCGGGGTCTGGCCGCCGAGGGTGACGATGACTCCAGCGACCTCCCCCGATTCCTGTTCCGCCGCAATGACTTCCAGGACATCCTCGACGGTCAGCGGCTCGAAGTACAGCCGGTCGGAGGTGTCGTAGTCGGTGGAGACCGTCTCCGGGTTGCAGTTGACCATCACCGTCTCGAAACCTGCGGCGCGCAGCGCCATTGCGGCGTGCACACAGGAGTAGTCGAACTCGATACCCTGGCCGATCCGGTTGGGCCCCGACCCCAGGATGATGATCTTCCGCTTCTCGGTCTGCGGGGCCACCTCGGACTCGCCGTCCGGCTCGCTCTCGTAGGCCGAGTAGTGGTACGGCGTGGCGGCTTCGAACTCGGCCGCGCAGGTGTCGACGGTCTTGTAGACCGGCCGGACGCCGAGCGACCAGCGCAGCTCGCGGACGGCCTCCTCAGTGCCCAGTTCCGGTCTCAGCGCGGCTATCTGGGCGTCGGAGAGGCCGTAGCGCTTGGCTCTGCGCAGTAGGTCGACGTCCAGTTCGCCGGCACCGCGCACCTGGTTCCCGATGGAGCTGATCAACCGGATCTGCTCGAGGAACCACGGGTCGACACCGCTGGCCCGGTGCACCTGATCGATGGTGGCGCCCCAGGCGAGCGCCCGTTCAATGGTGTAGATCCGGCCATCGGTGGGGATCGCGATCTCGGCAAGCAGCTCGCCCAGGTCGGTGGGCGGCCCGGTGACATCCCCCGTCGCTCCGCTGGCCCCGGAAGGTCCGGTCCAGAAGCCGGACAGTTTGGTTTCCATCGAGCGCATCGCCTTGCCCAGCGCCTCGGCGAACGACCGGCCGATCGACATCGCCTCGCCCACCGACTTCATGGTGGTGGTGAGCGTCGGATCGGCGCCGGGGAACTTCTCGAAGGCGAACCGCGGGATCTTGACCACCACATAGTCCAACGACGGCTCGAAGGCGGCCGGCGTCGCCCTGGTGATGTCGTTGGCGATCTCGTCGAGGGTGTAGCCGATCGCCAGCTTGGCGGCGATCTTGGCGATCGGGAAGCCGGTTGCCTTGGAGGCCAACGCAGATGACCTGGAGACTCGCGGGTTCATCTCGATGACGACCATCCGGCCGGTGGACGGCTCGATGCCGAACTGGATGTTGCAGCCGCCGGTGGCGACACCGACCGCGCGCAGGATCTTCAGGCCGAGGTCCCGCATGTCCTGGTATTCGCGGTCGGTGAGGGTCATCACGGGCGCGACGGTCATCGAATCGCCGGTGTGCACACCCATCGGGTCGATGTTCTCGATGGAGCAGACCACCACCATGTTGTCGTGCGCATCGCGCATCAGCTCGAGTTCAAATTCCTTCCAACCCAGCACGCTCTCCTCGATCAGCACCTCGTGCACCGGGGAAGCAGCCAGTCCCGTCCCCGCTATCCGGTCGAGATCACCTGGTGTGTAGGCCATTCCGGAGCCCAGACCGCCCATGGTGAAGGACGGCCTGATGACGACCGGCAAACCGAGCTCTTCAACCGTCGCCCGCACCTGGTCCAGGTCGTGACAGACCGCTGACCGCGGCACGTCGCCGCCGACCGACCGGACGATGTCCTTGAAGATCTGCCGGTCCTCGCCGCGCTGGATGGCCGGGATGTCTGCGCCGATCAGCTCGACGTCGTATTTCTCCAGCACTCCGGCATCGGCGATCGCGATCGCGGTGTTCAGTGCGGTCTGCCCGCCGAGGGTGGCCAGTAAGGCATCCACCGGGAATCCACGCTGGAGTTGGTCGGCCAGCACCTTTTCCACGTACTCGGCGGTGATGGGCTCGATGTAGGTGGCGTCGGCGAACTCCGGGTCGGTCATGATGGTGGCCGGGTTGGAGTTGATCAGCGAGACGCGGATGCCCTCCTCGCGCAGCACCCGGCAGGCCTGGGTACCGGAGTAGTCGAATTCGCAGGCCTGCCCGATGACGATCGGTCCGGACCCGATGACCAGAACGTGCTTGATGTCGGTACGTGCGGGCATCAGGCGATGACCTTCCTGGTGTCGTCGGTGCGGTCTGGTGGGCGCGGCTCTGCCGGGCGGGGTGATGAATCGGCCATCAGCGCGGCGAACCGGTCGAACAACGCCTGCGCGTCGTGCGGGCCGGCCGCTGCCTCGGGGTGGAATTGGACCGAGAAGGCAGGGACGTCAAGACATTCCAGACCCTCGACGACGTCATCGTTGAGGCAGACGAAGCCGACCTGGACCCGCCCGAATTCGGTGTCGACGACCTCGTCGAGCGGGGCGTCCACCGCGAACCCGTGATTGTGGGCCGAGATCAGCACCTTGCCGGTCGCCTTCTCCAACACCGGCTGGTTGATCCCCCGGTGCCCGAACTTCAGCTTGTAGGTACCGAAACCCAGTGCTCGGCCGAGGATCTGGTTGCCGAAGCAGATGCCGAACAGCGGGATGCGGCGGCTCAGGATCTCCCGCGTCAGGGCCACCATGTGCGTCTGGGTGGAGGGATCGCCCGGACCGTTGGACAGGAAGACGCCGTCGACCCCGAGCGCCTCTATCTCGGCGATGGCGACATCGGCCGGCACCACGTAGGTGGTGATCCCCCGCGCCGCCAGCATTCTCGGGGTGTTGGCCTTGATGCCGAGGTCGATCGCAGCAACGGTGAACCGGCTGGGGCCCACCGACTCCACCGTGTATCGCTCGGCGGTGCTCACCTCGGCGGTGAGGTCGGCGCCGGCCATCCCAGGTTGGCGCCGGACCTGCCCCAGCAGATCCTCGACGGCACCCAGCGCGGCACCGGAGAAGATTCCGCAGCGCATCGCGCCGGCGGTCCGCAGGTGCCTGGTCAGCGCTCTGGTGTCCACCCCGGCGATTCCGACGATGCCCTGCCGGTCCATCTCGGCCGGCAGTGAGGTGGTCGACCGCCAGTTGGACGGAGCCGGAGACAGGTCGCGGACGACGTACCCGGCGACCCAGATCTGCCCTGATTCGTTGTCGTCCTGCGCGCCGTCCGGCCCGCCGCCGGTCACCCAGCCGGTGTTGCCGATCTGCGGGGCGGTGGAGACCACCACCTGCCGGCGGTAGGACGGATCGGTCAGCGTCTCCTGGTACCCGGTCATCCCGGTGGTGAAGACGGCCTCGCCGAAGGTGGAACCGGTTCGGCCGAAAGACGTTCCCCGGTACACCCGGCCGTCCTCCAGCACCAGCATCGCCCCGATGGTCGTTGTTCCACTAGTCACGAACTGGCTCCGTCATTGGTGATGGTCGTCGGGATCAGCTGCTGCGCCAGAGCGATCCAGTCGGCCTGTGCCTGCAGATCCTGCAGGCGAAGGCCACTGTCCACCCGGGTGCCGCCCAGGTTCCAGGTCAGCAGCAGGATGCCGTCGGGCATCGCCATCACCTTCCCGGCAATCCCGGGCGAGCTGCCGATCGCCTCGAGATCGGCGACCGGGATGAAGATCTCATTCTCTCCGGTGCGCTCGATGAGGACGCCGACGCTGGTCAGATGGAGTACAGCCGCGGCGCGGCGGCCAAGGCCGTGCGCGACGATCCGGTCCTGCCACGACCCGGCCCTAGTGGTGGAGACGTACAGACCGGACAGCGGCTCGGTCAGTTCCTCACCCAGGTCCTCCGGCGCGGCCGGCGGCGCGGCGATGTCCGACTGGCGCTGCGCCCTGTGCTTCCAGCCGAGGCGAAGCCCGTAGGCGGCCAACAGGATCACCAGGATCAGGCCGACGGTGAGCAGGGTCCGGTCCATCTCAGACCTCCGTCAGGGCGGTGGGCGTCAGGCGCAGGAGCACGTCGTCGCCGCGCCGGAAGGTGGCGACCACCCGCCCGGGCAGCGTCATCCCGTCGAACGGTGTGTTGCCGGACAGACTCGCCATCTCCTCGCCGTGCACTGTCCACGAGGCAGCCGGGTCCAGCAGCACGAGATTCGCCGGTTCACCCTGCGCAACGGGCCGGCCGTGGTCGGGCAGACCGCCGATCCGGGCCGGGTTCTCGGACATCACCCTGGCGACCCCGCGCCAGTCCAGCAGACCGGTGTTCACCATGGCGAGGATGACGACCGAGAGCGCCGTCTGCAGACCGAGCATGCCCGGTTTCGCGTTGTCCCACTCGGTTTCCTTGTCCTGACTGGCATGCGGAGCGTGATCGGTGGCGACGATGTCGATGATCCCGGTGGACAGCGCCGACCGCAACGCCTGCACATCGGATCCGGTACGCAACGGCGGGTTGACCTTGAACACCGGGTCGTAGCCGACAGCGCGCTCATCGGTGAGCAGCAGATGGTGCGGCGTCACCTCCGCGGTCACTCTTGTCCCTCTGGCCTTGGCCGCCGCCACGATCTCCACCGACCCAGCCGTCGACAGATGGCAGACATGCAGCCGCGACTGGACGTGATCGGCGAGCAGGCAGTCGCGGGCGATGATCGCCTCCTCGGCCACCGCCGGCCAACCGGTCATCCCCAGCCCCGCCGACACGACCCCCTCGTGCATCTGGGCGCCGACCGTCAGCCGAGGTTCCTGGGCATGCTGGGCGATGACGCCGTCGAACGCCTTGACGTACTCCAACGCCCGCCGCATCAGCAGCGGGTCGGACACGCAGTCGCCGTCGTCGGAGAAGATGCGTACCTTCGCGGCCGACGCCGCCATCGCACCCAGTTCGGCGAGCCGCTCGCCCTTGCGGCCGACGGTCACCGCACCGATCGGGAACACGTCGACCAGGCCGGCCTCGACTCCCAGCCGGAAGACCTGCTCGACCACACCAGCGGTGTCGGCGGTCGGATCAGTGTTGGGCATGGCGAAGATGGCCGTGTACCCGCCGAGAGCGGCTGCCGCAGAGCCCGTCTCGACCGTCTCGGCATCCTCCCGCCCGGGCTCGCGCAGGTGCGCGTGCAGATCGACCAGGCCGGGCAGCACAATCAGGCCGGCACCGTCGACGCGGCGTGCCCTGGCGGCCCGTGGATCGCGGGCCGCGGCGGCACCGGCAACGGCGATGACGCCGTCGGCAAGGAGCAGATCGACGGGCGCCTCGCCGTACGGGGCGGCACCCACGATCAGTACAGCTTCGGACACGGTGTTCCTCTCGTATTCGCCGGTCCTGCGATGTTCACCGGCGTCATGCCTGGCCAAGTCCGTCGGTGAGCAGCAGGTACAGCACGGCCATCCGCACCGTGACACCGTTGGCCACCTGCTCGACGATCACCGAGTTCAGCCCGTCGGCGACCTGCGGGGTGATCTCCATGCCGCGGTTCATCGGACCGGGGTGCATGACGATCCCGTGTCCGGCCAGCAGCGCCGCGCGGCGCGAATCCAGGCCGTAGGAGCGGGCGTATTCGCGTTCGGTCGGGAAGAAGGCCCCGTCCATCCGTTCCCGCTGCACCCGCAACATCATCACCGCGTCGGCTCCCCGCAGGGCCGAGTCCAGGTCGTAGGTGACCTCCGCGGGCCACGTCTGCACTCCGACCGGCAGCAGCGTCGGCGGGGCGACCAGGGTGACCTGGACACCGAGGGTGGACAGCAGCAACACGTTGGACCTGGCGACCCGGGAATGCAGGACGTCCCCGACGATCACCACGCGTCGGCCGTCGAGGGTGCCACCGGGGGCAAGGTGGCGTCGCAGCGTGTAGGCGTCGAGCAGGGCCTGGGTGGGATGCTCGTGGGTGCCGTCACCGGCGTTGACCACGTGACCGTCGACCCAGCCGGACAGCCGCTGCGGGGCACCGGACGAGAAGTGCCGGCAGACCACCGCGTCCGCGCCCATTGCCTGCAGGGTCAGGGCCGTGTCCTTGAGCGATTCGCCCTTGGACACCGACGAGCCCTTCGCGGAGAAGTTGATCACATCCGCGGACAGCCGCTTGGCGGCCAGCTCGAAGGAGATCCGCGTCCTGGTGGAATCCTCGAAGAAGAGGTTCACCACGGTCCGGCCGCGCAGCGTGGGCAGCTTGCGAACCTCGCGGCCGGCCATCGCCTGCTCCAGCCGCGATGCGGTATCCAGGATCCGTAGCGCCGATGTCCGGTCCAGATCTCCGGTCGACAGCAGGTGGCGGGGCAACCCGCCGCCCGGCGCCGTGTCGAGGCCCGTCTGCTGCGGCATCTCCGTTGCGGTCGTCATCACTGCCCCCGCACCAGGTCGACGCCATCGTCGCCGTCGATCTCGGACAGCCGCACTGCCACGTCATCGGCCAGCGCCGTTGGGATGTTCTTTCCGACGTAGTCGGCGCGGATCGGCAACCGGCGGTGACCTCGATCCACCAGTACGGCCAACTGCACGACGGCTGGGCGGCCGTGATCGCGAAGGGCGTCCAGAGCGGCTCGGATCGTCCGACCGGAGTAGAGCACGTCGTCGACCAGCACCACTACCGCGTCCTCGATGCCGGATTCCGGCAGGACCGTCTCTTCCAGCGCCTTCGGCGGGCGCCGGCGCAGGTCGTCCCGGTAGAGAGTGATGTCGAGGGATCCCACCGGATAGGACGCCGAGTCGGCACCGGTGAACGCGATCAGCCGGTCAGCGAGTCGGCGGGCGAGGTAGACGCCCCTGGTGGGGATGCCGACCAGCACCACCGGTTGCTCACCGTTTCGTTCCAGGATCTGATGGGCGATCCGATCGATCGTGCGCCCGATGTCGGCGGTCGAGAGCAGCGCGACGACGCCGGCGGAGGAGTTTCCCGGAACCGCGACATGCGGGTCATCCAGGGATCGATGGGAACCGATGCGGACAGACTTCGGATCGGTTCGGTTCGGGCGCGCTGGCACCACACCGACCTCCTTCCCCGCCTCACTGGACGGCATTAAAGGATGTCTCTGGAACAGAGAACTGCTGGCGACCCAGCGGGGCACCGGCGTCACTTGGGGACTCGAAACTGATGCTACCAACCCACGGCGGGTCGGCCGAACGGTCACACGCGGCCGTCGGTTTCCAATCTCCGTCCGGCCGGTGTAGGGCATCGCGCCGAATTGCGACTACTCTGCGTATTGAGGGACCTGGATATTCCCAGATGCCCGGGGTTCATTCGCAAACCTGGCCAGAAAGGCTGATATGACGCAGGACTACGCACGAGCGTTGGGGCAGCGACTGCGGTCGATCCGCGCTCAGCAAGGACTGAGCCTGCATGGCGTCGAGGAGAAGTCAGGGGGGCGCTGGAAGGCCGTTGTCGTCGGCTCCTACGAGCGCGGCGACAGGGCTGTCACGGTCGCCAAGCTGGCAGAACTCGCTGAGTTCTACGGCGTCCCAGTGGCGGAGCTGCTGCCGGATGCGCGCGCTTCCCGGCGTGGCCTGCCGGCCCCGAAACTGGTCATCGACCTGCACAGGCTGTCCGAGCTGCCGGCCCACCAGGCCGGTCCGCTGGCCCGCTACGCCGCCGCCATCCAGTCCCAGCGCGGCGACTACAACGGCAAGGTGCTGACCATCCGCGCCGAGGATCTCCGGTCACTCGCTGTCATTTACGACATGTCGCCGGAGAGCCTCACCGCGCAGCTGGTCGGTTGGGGTGTCCTGCCCGCCGGCACCGAGTTGGACTAGTCCGGTACGCGGGACTTGAGACCTCATCGACCCAAGGTCTCAGACCCGGCGGAGACTCGGCGCGATCATGAGTATCTGGCCCAGCACCCCGTTGATGAAACGCGGGGAGTTGTCGGTGGACAGACTCTTCGCCAGCTCCACCGCTTCGTCGATGGCCACGGCAGGCGGGACGTCGGGTGAGTAGATCAGTTCGTAGACGGCGATCCGCAGGATCGCGCGGTCGACGGCCGGCATCCGGTCCAGGGTCCAGCCCTCGGCGTATTCGCTGAGCAGGTCATCGATCCGGTCCTGCTGTGCGGCGTACCCGCGGATCAGCGTTTCGGCGTATTCGCCCAGCGGCGCAGCCTCTTCGGAGTCGATGCGTTCGCTGAGGACGTCCACCGGGTCGATGCCTCGGGCATCGGCCGCGTACAGCACGTCGAGAGCGCGTTTGCGCGCTTTCGACCTGGCGGACATCAGCGC
This sequence comes from Mycobacteriales bacterium, assembly GCA_038229825.1. Taxonomy (GTDB): domain Bacteria; phylum Actinomycetota; class Actinomycetes; order Mycobacteriales; family Nakamurellaceae; genus Nakamurella. The sequence continues at coordinate 62,510 of JBBROB010000008.1, read as the reverse complement.
ACCAGTCCGGTGGCCGGGAGCCGGTGCGATCGGGAGCCGGTCACGTCAGCTGTTGACGCGACCGAGGTAGCGGCCGTCCCGGGTGTCCACCTTGATCTTGTCCCCGGTGTTCAAGAACAGCGGGACGTTGATCTCGGCACCGGTCTCCAGGGTGGCTGGTTTGGTTCCACCGGTGGAGCGATCGCCCTGCAGACCGGGGTCGGTGTGCGACACGAGCAGTTCGACCGAGGCCGGCAGTTCCACGAACAGCACGACACCGTCGTGGGTGGCCACCATGGCTTCCTGGTTCTCCAGCAGGTAGTCGGCGACTGTGCCGACGACCTCACCGGAGACATTGATCTGGTCGTAGGTGTCCTTGTCCATGAATACGAATTCAGACCCGTCCTTGTAGAGGAAGGTCATGTCCCGCTTGTCGACGGTTGCCGAGTCGACCTTGATGCCGGCGTTGAAGGTCCTGTCGACGACCTTGCCGGTCATCACGTTCTTCAACGTCGTACGCACGAAGGCCGGACCCTTACCCGGCTTGACGTGCTGAAACTCGGTGATCGTCCAGAGCACGCCGTCCAGGTTGAGGACGAGTCCGTTCTTGAAGTCGCTGGTGGAAGCCATGAGATGGTTGCAATGCCTTTCGTTGTCTTCGTGTCGTGGAGTTGGCAGCAGTCGTAGCCTCGGCCGGCCGGCGATGTGCGTGCGGCCCGCCGGCTGCACGACGGGCAGCCCACTACAGCACGAGCAGATCGCGGGATGTCAGGGTGAGCACCTCGTACCCGGGGCCGGATGCGTCCGGATCCGTGGTATCGAGCGCTCGAACTACACCGCTGTCCTCGATGCGGACGCCGCCACGACCCGGTAAGTAGACGCCCGGCTCGACGGTGACACACATATCTGCCCTGATGATACCCGCCTGACCGCGGGCCAGACTCGGTGCTTCGTGCACCTGCAACCCGACCCCGTGCCCGAGGCCGTGGCCGAACTGGGGTCCGTACCCGGCCGCAGTGATCACGTCGCGTGCTGCCGCGTCCACCTCGCCGCCGGTGGCTCCGACCACCGCAGCAACACGCCCGGCCCGCTGCGCCGAGGCCACCAGCGAATAGATCTCCAGCTGCCAGTCGGCGGGACGTCCCAGCGCGAACGTCCTGGTCATGTCCGAGTGATACCCGGACACCGCGGCTCCGAAGTCCAGCTTGAGCAGGTCGCCGCTGCGCAGCGGCCTCGAGGACGGCCGGTGGTGCGGAACGGCCGAGTTCTCACCGGCCGCCACGATGGTCTCGAAGGCCGGATCTGAGGCGCCCAGGCGCCGCATCCGCTGGTCCAGGTCGAGGCCGACGTCCCGCTCGGTGCGTCCCGGCCGGAGTCCGCCGGCCTCGATCAGCTCCGCGAGTGCCCGATCGGCGACGCCGCAGGCGGTGCGGAGCGCATCGATCTCTCCTGGGTCCTTGATCGCCCGCAATTCCTCGACCAGGGGTTCGGTGGGGACCAGCACCACATCTGGCTGCGCCGCAGCCTGCTGCAGGGTGAACGCCGACACCGACACCGACGACGCTTCGATACCGACGCGGCCGGACGCGGTGGCCAGTAGCGCCAGATCGCACGGTCGGTCGATCCGTCGAACCAGGTCGGGAACCTCCGCGGCGGACTGCACCTCGTACCGGCCATCCGTGCAGAACACCGTGACATCCTCACCGGCTGCGCCGACCAGCAGCGCCGCGTTCGACCCGGTGAAGCCGGTCAGATAGCGGATGTTGATCAGGTCGGTGACCAGCAGACCGTCGAGCCCGCGGTCCGTCAGCAACCCCCGCAGGGCATGCCGCCTCTTTTCGTTGGCGCTCACAGGCCAAGGCCCGCTGCGTCGTCCCCGCGTTCGGAACCGGTGCCCGGATCTGGGTCCTCCAGGAACGACGGGTCGGCGCGCGTCGGGGCGCCCGCCAGGGTGCCGGCCAGCGCGTCGGCCAGGAACTGTAGTGCGAGGGTGTAGCCGGCAATGCCGAGGCCGGCGATCACCCCGGTGGCAGCTGCCGAGACGACCGAATGATGACGGAACTCCTCCCGGCGGTGCACATTGCTGATGTGCACCTCGACCAGCGGTGCGGTGCGCTGGGCAACGGCATCACGTAGCGCGATCGAATAGTGCGACCAGGCGGCCGGATTCAGCACGACAGGGGTCGATGCGTCGGCGGCCTCGTGCAGCCAACGGATCATCTCGGCCTCGTCGTCGGTCTGCCGGACCTCGACGGCCAGCCCGAGATCGGCGCCGCCGGCCACGGCGGTGTCGGCCAGTTGCGCGTGCGTGGTGCTGCCGTAGATCAATGGTTCCCGGACTCCCAGTCGCCCCAGGTTGACCCCGTTGAGCACCAGCACCTTGATCGCAGTCACCGCTTCGTCAGCCTCTCGTCGAATTTCCGGTTTTCACAATTGGACCAGGCCGGGCGATTTCGGGCGTCCTGCGATCACCGAATAGGCCGCCGCCAGCAACGACGGATCCGGTCCGGCCAGCCGGCCCGGCTTGGCGAGGCCATCGAGAACGACGAACCGCAGGATCCCGGAACGGGTCTTCTTGTCCGACCCCATGATCTTCACCAACTCGCCCAACGCGTCCGGGTCGTAGGTGGTCGGTAGGCCGAGCCCGTGCAGCACCTCGAGGTGCCGGTCGGCGGTGGCGTCATCGAGCCGGCCGGCGGCCCGCGCCAGTTCGGCGGCGAACACCAGGCCCACCGACACGGCCGCACCGTGCCGCCAGCGGAACTTCTCCCGCTTCTCGATGGCGTGCGCGAGGGTGTGCCCGTAGTTCAGGATCTCCCGGAGCTCGGACTCCCTCAGGTCGGCGGCCACCACGGTGGCCTTGACCGAGATCGCCCGCTGGACGAGTTCGGCCAGCGCCGGGCCACCCGGGTCGACCGCCGCCGCCGAGTCGGTTTCGATGAGGTCGAGGATGCCGGGGTCGGCGATGAAGCCGCACTTGACGACTTCCGCCATACCGGCGACCAACTCGTTGGGCGGCAACGACTCCAGCATTGCCAGGTCGACGATGACGGCCGCCGGTTCGTAGAAGGCGCCGACCATGTTCTTGCCGGCGCCGGTGTTGATCCCGGTCTTCCCGCCGACGGCGGCATCCACCATGCCCAGCAGGGTGGTCGGCACCTGGATCACCCGGACGCCGCGCAGCCAGGTCGCGGCAGCGAAACCGGCCAGGTCGGTGACGCTGCCGCCGCCGAGCCCGATCACCAGATCCGTGCGGTCCAGGCCGATCTCGCCGAAAACGTCCCAGCAGAATTCCAGGACCTTCGCCGATTTCCCGTCCTCGGCGTCCGGAATCTCCAGCAGGTGCGTGTCGATCCCCTCGGACCCGAGGGCATCGCGAATCGCGTCGGCCGTCCTGGCCAGCGTCGGTGCATGGATCAGCGCCGCCCTCGTCGACCGTCCGCCGACCTTGGCGGCGGTCACCAGGTCGCCGAGCAATCCGGTGCCGATGATCACCGGATAGGGTGACGGACCGGCGACGGGCACCGTGACCGGATTGCTCACGACAGCTCCAGCTTCTCGATGACGGCCATGGCAACCTCGGCGACGCTCAGCTGGTCGGTCTGGATTTCCATCGTCGCGGTTTCGCGGTACAGGCTGAGCCGGGCGTCCAGCAGAGCCCGGTAGGTGGCCCGCGGATTCACACCGGCCAGCAGCGGCCGGTTCGACGACAGACCGGTACGCCGCACCCCGGTCGGCATCGACAGGTTCAAAAAAACAACCCGATGCCCGGCCAGATTGGTCCTGGTCTCCTGCGACAGGACGGCGCCGCCACCGAGCGCGAGCACCCCGGAATGCTCGGTGAGCGCGGTGCGCACCGCCGCCCGCTCCATCGCCCGGAACGCCTGTTCGCCGTCCTCGACGAAGATGTCGGGAATCGTCCGGCCCGCAGATCGCTCGATGTCCGAGTCGGTATCGCGCAGGGCCAGTCCGGTCACCCGGGCGATCGCCGCGCCGACGGACGATTTGCCCGAACCTGGCGGCCCGATCAGCACCACCGCCGGGCCGATCCGGTCCGCCCGCGCCGCCGCGGCCTGCGCTGCGAGCCCCGACTCCGGAGTCTGTTCCGCACGGTTTTCGGCCTGCTCGACACCGGCCGGCACATCCCGCCGGGCCACTGCCTTCGCCCGGTCGGCGGCCGTCCCCGGACCCGGTCGCGCCGTCACCTCAGCCATTGCTCGCGATCACCCCGGGCCTTTCAGGAAGCGGCCGCGGTCGCCGCAGCGGCCGGGATCGGCAGCGTATCGGTGAGGGTCGCGAGGTACCCGGTGATGTTGCGGCGCACCTCGGCGACCGAATCGCCGCCGAACTTCTCGACAACGGCGTCCGCGACGACCAGCGCCACCATCGCTTCGGCGACCACACCAGCGGCCGGCACCGCGCAGACATCGCTGCGCTGATGAATGGCCACCGCCGGATCGCCCGTCACGACGTCGAGGGTGGCCAGCGCACGGGGCACCGTGGAGATCGGTTTCATGGCTGCTCTGACCCGCAGCACCTCGCCGTTGGTCATGCCGCCCTCGATGCCACCGGCTCGATTGGACCGCCGGGTGACGCCCGGATGACGAGGATCGATTTCGTCGTGGGCCTGCGAGCCGCGGCGCCTGGCAGTGGCGAAACCGTCGCCGATCTCCACACCCTTGATGGCCTGGATGCCCATCAGCGCGGCGGCGAGGCGGGCATCGAGCTTGCGGTCACCCTGGACGAACGAGCCAAGACCGGGCGGGAGGCCGTACACCAGCACCTCGACCACCCCGCCCAGCGTGTCGCCGTCCGCCTTCGCTGCCTCGATCTCGGCGACCAGGGCGTCAGTTGATCGGGCGTCGAGGGCTCGGACCGGCGAGGCGTCGATGGTGTCCCGGTCCTGCGGCGTCGGCAGCGGCCCGTCGATCGCGTCCGCATCGCCGATGGAGACAACATGGGAGACCACCTCGGCGCGCAGAACCTCGCGCAGGAACTGCTGGGCGATGGTACCCAGGGCGACCCGCGCCGCGGTCTCCCTGGCAGAGGCGCGCTCCAGCACCGGCCTGGCGTCGTCGAAGCCGTACTTCTGCATGCCGGCCAGATCGGCGTGACCGGGCCGTGGCCGGGTGAGCGGGGCGTTGCGGGCCAGACCGGCCAGGATCTGCTCGTCGACCGGATCCGGGGACATGATCTGTTCCCACTTCGGCCACTCGGTGTTGCCGATCTCGACCGCGATGGGACCGCCGAGGGTCACCCCGTGCCGAATACCGCCGAGCAGGGTGACAGCGTCCTGCTCGAACTTCATCCGGGCGCCGCGGCCGTATCCGAGGCGGCGGCGGGCCAACTGCCTGGCGATGTCGGGGGTGGCTACCGGCACGCCGGCAGGCAGTCCCTCGAGGACGGCGATGAGGGCAGGTCCATGCGATTCCCCTGCAGTGATCCAGCGCAACACGTCCGCCATTGTCCCACGGCCCGCGGGACCCGCCCGCCGATCCCCGTGGCGCGCTTATCAACTTCAACGGCGCTCATCATCGTTCGGGCTTTGGGACGCAAGTGACTGGAGTCAACCTGATCCTGAGCGCCGGCGAAGTTGATGAGCGCGACCCCCGGGTCCGGCGGTGAAAGGGACGAGCGCGACCCCCGGGTCCGGCGGTCGAATGAAATGAGGGCGGTGGTCAGTGAGCGGCGACCCAGGAGGCGTATGCGTCGTGCACAACGCGGATCATGTCCTCGACGTCGTCGGTGACGTGGATCAGGGCCAGGTCCGCCATCCCGATGTTGCCGGCGCCGGCCACCGACTTCTCGATCCAGTCGACCAGGCCGCCCCAGTACTGCGTGCCGAACAACACCACCGGGAACTTGGTGACCTTCTTGGTCTGCACCAGTGTCAGCGCCTCGAACAGTTCGTCCAGGGTGCCGAAGCCGCCCGGCAGGCAGACGAACGCCTGCGAGTACTTGACGAACATCGTCTTGCGGGCAAAGAAGTACCGGAAGTTGATGCCCAGGTCGACGTACTTGTTGATGCCCTGCTCGAACGGCAGCTCGATACCAAGACCCACCGACATTCCGCCGGCCTCCTTGGCGCCGCGGTTGGCCGCCTCCATGATCCCTGGACCACCACCGGTCATCACCGCGAAGCCTTCCTTGGCCAGCGCGCCGCCGATCTCCATCGCCTTGCGGTAATCCGGGTTGTCCGGCTTGGTTCTGGCGCTGCCGAACACGGTCACCGCCCGCGGCAGACCGGCCAGCGCGCCGAAGCCTTCCACGAACTCCGCCTGGATGCGCAGCACCCGCCATGGGTCCGTATGCACCCAATCCGTCGGACCGCGGGAGTCGAGCAGGCGCTGGTCGGTGGTGCTGGTGCTTTCCGACTGGCTGCCGCGGAGGACGACGGGGCCCCGATGCTTCTCGCCGGGGACCTCGAAGCTCTCACGCTCGTCGAAATGCATGGGGAAGTCGTCGTCGGTCACGACCGACACAGTAAAGCGTCGACACGACCTGCCGGGGCCGGGCCGTCGCGATCGGGTGACGATCACCGCCCGACGACGAGCAACCCCGCTGTCTCAGAACGAGACAGAAGCATTCACCTGTTGTGCGGTGTGATCTCCGTTACGACCTGGCCACGCAGCTTCCCGAGCGCTCTGGATCGCTCACTGTCCTTTCGCCTACCGAGCATGCAATGTGTTATTGCATTGCCCCCGCGGAGCAGCGTGTGTCACGCGGGGCCGGCTGAAGCCGGTCGCGCCGCTCACCGTCGAGCCGCCGCGGTCGTCACAGCGAACCCCGAGGAGTCCCATGACCGCCACCGTCACTCCCACCCAGTCCGGCCATCGCCGGCCGGCCGAAGATGTCACACCCGAGGTTGCCGCACCCACTGGCAACCCCGCTGTCATCGGTGTACCGCTGTTCGTCGTCGGATCGATCGCTCTCGGTCTGCAGCAGGTGGGATACGTCTCGGCCGCCGGCGGTGGCGCCCCGTTGGCGATCATCCTGGCCGCCACCGGCCTCGGCACCCTGCTGGCCTCGATCTGGGCCATGGCTCTCGGACAGAGCGCGGTCGCCGGAATTTTCGCCATCTTCGCCGGTTTCTGGCTCAGCTATACCGCACTCGTGCTGGGGCTGACCCACAACTGGTTCGCGATCGCCCCGGCCGATGCCACCTCGACGGTCGAACTATTCCTGATCTCCTGGCTAGTCGTGATCGTGCTGCTCACCGTTGGCACGCTGCGGCTGCCGTTGGCGTTCACCGCGGTCTTCGTGCTCATCGACCTGTCCCTCATCGCCACCCTGCTGGCCACCGTGAACGCTTCCAGCGGCCTTGCCCACCTCGGCGGATATCTCGCCCTCGCCTTCGGAGCGGTCGGCGCCTATCTGTTCGTCGACGCCTGCATCCAGACCACCGGTGGCCCGGGGCTGCCGCTGGGAACGCCGATCCAGCACTGATCGGAGTTCCCCCCGGAGAGCAGCCGCGTCGGACCGTCAGGTGCTCAGCACAGAAAACCCCGTAGCACCTTGGTCATCTCCCGGATCTGCCGACGGGAGACATGCTCCTCGCGGGTGTGCGCCAGCGACGGGTCACCGGGACCGTAGTTGACCGCCGGGATGCCCATCGCGGCGAACCGCGCGACGTCGGTCCACCCGTACTTGGCGACCGCCGCGCCGCCGGCCGCCTTCACGAATTCCGCTGCTGCCGGGGCCGAAAGCCCCGGCAGCGCTCCGGCTGCGACATCGAGCACGGTCACCTCGAAACCGTCGAACAGATCTTTCACCAGGCCGACAGCGCCGTCGGCGGTCCGATCAGGAGCGAACCGGAAGTTTATCTTCACCACACACTCGTCGGGGATGACGTTCGAGGCGACCCCGCCGGAGATCGAGACCGCGTTGAGCCCCTCCCGGTAGAGGCAGCCGTCGATATCCACTGAGCGGGGCCGGAAGGATCGCAGCCGATCGAGCACCGCGCCCGCCCCGTGGATGGCGTTGTCCCCCAGCCAGGACCGCGCGGCATGGGCGCGCCGCCCGCGAACGGTGACGGCGACGGCGGCGGTGCCCTGACAGCCGGCCTCCACCTGACCGTTCGTCGGTTCGCCGAGAATCGCCAGATCCGCCGCCAACCAGCCGGGGAGTTCCTTCTCGATCCGGGTGAGGCCGTTACGGTCGTGTTCGATCTCCTCGCACTCGTAGAAGATGAAAGTCAGGTCACGACAAGGAGACTCCAGGGTCGCCGCGAGGTGCAGCAGCATGGCGTCCCCCGATTTCATGTCCGTGGTGCCGCAGCCGTGCAGAAGGTCGCCGTCGAGCCGGGACGGCACGTTGTCGGCGATCGGAACGGTGTCGATGTGACCGGCCAACAGGACCCTGGTCGGCCGCCCGAGCGCCGTCCTTGCCATCACCGAGTTGCCCAGCCGCAGTACCTCGAGCCGACCCAGCCCGCGCAGCGCGGTTTCGATGCTGTCGGCGATCGGGCCCTCGTTGCCCGACACCGACGGGATGTCGACGAGAGTCCCGGTCAGGTCGGCGGGGTCGGCGGAAAGGTCGAGAACTGGCATCGTTGAAACCTACCCGGCAGTACCGTCACCAGGATGCGCAAGCCGATCGCCTGGACGCTCGCCACCCTCGGTCTGGTGGCGGTGCTGGTCGCGGGCGTGCTGCTCGGCGTGAAAGCGCTGTCCTCGAAGTCGGCGGCGGCCACCGCGGAGTGCACCATCCCGCTTGGCCCGACGGCTACGGTCCCCACTTCGGTGGGACCGAGAACTCCGGTACCGGTGTACCTGACGGCGGTGCAGGCGCAGCATGCATCGACCATCAACGCGGTCGGCATGTCGAGGGGGCTGCCGCAGCGCGCGCGGATCATCGCCATCGCCACCGCATTCCAGGAATCCGGCCTGCGCAACCTGCCCAGCGGCGACCGCGACTCGCTCGGGTTGTTCCAGCAGCGGCCATCCCAGGGTTGGGGCACGAAGGCCCAGATCCTGGACCCGGTGTACGCGGCCGGAAAGTTCTACGACGCCCTGGTCAGGGTCGCCGGCTGGCAGCAGCTGCCGCTGACCAAAGCCGCGCAGTCGGTGCAGTACTCGGGGTTTCCGGACGCCTACGCCAAGTGGGAGGGCCAGGCCGTTACCCTGGCTGCCGCGCTCGGCGGCGCCGGCCCGCTGGCTCTGAGCTGCATCGCCGGGGCGCAGCCGCCCACCGCTGACGCTCCCGCCCGCACGGCGCTCGGCGGCACCTCGGCAGCGCCGACGGCGCTGGCCGCCGTGCTGGCCGCCGCCGAGGCCGAACTCGGCGGCCTGCGGGTGCTCGCTATCGCCACCTCCACCGCCACCCTCACCGTCAGCGTCCCCGGGATCGCGGCAGGTCAGGCCGGACGGGCCCTGGCGGCCTGGGCCGTCGCACACGCCGCTGGATTCGGGGTGACCGCGGTCGCGGTGGATGAACAGCTCTGGACCGACCACGCCTGGGGGGCCGCCCGGGCCGCGGCGCCCGCGGGCCGGGTGGCCATCACCACCGGTTGACGGTTGCCGGCAGCGCCCGCGGCGCTCGATAGGCTCCACCTCATGACCCAGACCGCCGCCGGCTCGCTGCCCGATACCGCGCCCACCGCAGAGCCGCCGACCGGCGCCCACGGTGCGGGCCTGGCCACCCGCAGCGGCGACGGCGTTCTGCTCGACGTCTGGTACCCGTTGCCGGCGCTGCTGAGCGACGGGAGGCCCGCAACCGGCCAGCCTGACCTGTCCGCAGCGGAACGACACGACGCGGTACGCGGCGTCGACCTGGTGTCGGTGAGCACCACCATCGGCTCGCTCGCTGACCCTCCGCTGGATACCGCGGACGCCTACCTGCGGCTGCACCTGTTGTCCACCCGACTGGTGCTGCCCCGCTCGATCAACCTGGACGGCATCTTCGCGCTGCTGCCGAACAACGCCTGGACCTCGTTGGGGCCGGTCCCGGCAGAGACCGTCGAGCAGGTCCGGCTGAACGCGGCAGTGGCCGGCCACCGGCTTGCTGTCTTCGGTGTCGACAAGTTCCCCAGGATGACCGACTACGTCGTGCCGTCCGGGGTCCGGATCGCCGACGCCGACCGGGTCCGGCTCGGCGCGCACCTGGCCGCCGGAACCACCGTCATGCACGAGGGCTTCTGCAATTTCAATGCCGGCACCATCGGCACCTCGATGGTCGAGGGCCGCATCTCGCAGGGGGTGATCGTCGGCGACGGCACCGACATCGGCGGCGGCGCGTCCATCATGGGAACGCTGTCCGGTGGCGGGAAGGAACAGGTCACCATCGGGGCGGGCTGCCTGCTCGGGGCGAACTCCGGGGTCGGCATCTCCCTCGGCGACCACTGCGTGGTCGAGTCCGGGCTGTACCTGACCAGCGGCACCAAACTCACGCTGCTCGCCGACGGTGAGGCCACTGTGCTCAAGGCCAGTCAGCTCTCGGGCGCGGCCGGATTGCTGTTCCGGCGGAACTCGCTCTCCGGCGGGGTCGAGGCCGTGCCGCGCTCGGGCACCTGGGGCGGTCTGAATACGGTGCTGCACGCGCAGTGAGTCCGGGCGGGCGTACCGGGTCGACAGATCTGGAGTACGTTGGATACTGACGGGTACCCCCTGGGGGTATCGTTGGAGCCGACGCGAACGGGGTGACCATGGCCGGCTACACCGGGACCAAGGACGACTACCTCAAGCGGCTGCGCCGGGTCGAGGGGCAGGTTCGCGGTCTACAGAAGATGGTCGACTCCGACACCTACTGCATCGATGTTCTGACCCAGATCTCGGCGGTGACCCGTGCCCTGCAGGCGGTGTCGATCGGACTGCTGGAAGACCACCTGTCCCACTGCGTCACTGACGCGGTGATGGCCGGTGGGACCGAGGCGAAGGACAAGATCCGCGAGGCCTCCGATGCCATCGCGCGGCTCGTCCGATCCTGAAGGAAAGGGACCCACCATGACCACCGTTGCCACCTATCCCGTGTCCGGGATGACCTGTGCGCACTGCGTTGCCGCAGTCGGCCAGGAACTGCAGGCGATCCCAGGCGTCACCGCAGTGGAGGTCGACCTGCGGCCCGGCGGCCACTCCCAGGTCACCGTGACCAGCGACCACGCCCTCGCCGACACGATGGTGGCCGCAGCCGTCGACGAGGCCGGCTACGAACTCGCCCAGGCCTGATCGACCCGTCTCCGCAAACCTCGCACCATTTTGGACCCGAGATGCCCAGCGAAACCAAAGCCAAGCCCAACGAGACCGAAGCACCGTCAACGACCATCGATCTCGACATCACCGGGATGACCTGTGCGTCCTGCGCCGCTCGGATCGAGAAGAAACTGAACCGCATGCCGGGTGTGAGCGCCTCGGTGAACTATGCGACCGAGAAAGCCAGGGTCATCACCAGTGGCGACGTGCACACGCAAGACCTGATCGCGACCGTGGCCGCGACCGGATACTCGGCCGCCGCGGTTGTTCCGCCGGCGGCCCGTCCGGACAGCCGCGGCGACGACCACGACGACCGGGCGCGCGAGAACAACGCCCCACACGACCACGGCACGGCCGACGATCTGCTCACCCGGCTACGGGTGTCGGCGGTCCTGGCTGTCCCGGTGGTAGTCCTGGCGATGGTGCCGGCCTGGCAGTTCGACAATTGGCAGTGGCTCGCGCTGACACTGGCAGCCCCGGTTGCCGTCTGGGGAGCGTGGCCGTTCCACCGCGCCGCGTGGAACTCGGCGCGGCACGGCGGCGTCGGCATGGACACGTTGATCTCGGTCGGCGTGACCGCGGCGTTCCTGTGGTCGGTCTACGCGTTGTTCCTCGGCGATGCCGGGATGCCCGGCATGCGCATGCAATTCGAACTGCTGCCGGCGGCCGGGGCACCTGATCTCTATCTCGAGGTGGCCTCGGCAGTCACGGTTTTCGTCCTGGCCGGCCGCTATTCCGAGGCGAAAGCCAAGCGGCGCAGCGGGGCGGCCCTGCAGGCGCTGCTGTCCATCGGCGCCAAGGACGTCGCCGTTCTACGTGGCGGCAGCGAGATCCGTTTGCCCATCGAACAACTGGTCATCGGTGACGAATTCGTCGTACGACCCGGTGAGACGATCGCCACCGACGGGCTGGTGACCAGCGGCGCAAGTGCCGTCGACGTGGCCATGCTGACCGGCGAGCCGTTGCCGGCCGAAGTGGTCCCCGGTGACAGCGTGATCGGCGGAACGGTCAACACCACCGGACGGCTGGTGGTGCGGGCCACCAAGGTCGGGGCCGACACCCAGCTCGCGAAGATGGCCGCACTGGTGACAACGGCCCAATCGGGCAAGGCAGCGGTGCAGCGACTGGCCGACCGGATCTCCGGCGTGTTCGTTCCCGTGGTGATCGGCCTGGCCCTGCTGACCCTGCTGGGCTGGCTGCTCTGGGGCCACCCGACCACCGGTGGTTCGGCCGTCGAGGCCGCGTTCAGCGCGGGGGTGTCGGTGCTGATCATCGCCTGCCCGTGCGCGCTCGGTCTGGCGACACCGACGGCCCTGCTGGTCGGCACCGGCAGGGGGGCCCAACTGGGTGTGCTGATCCGTGGCCCGCAGATCCTGGAGTCGACCCGGCGGGTCGACACGATCGTGCTGGACAAGACCGGCACCATCACCACCGGCAGGATGACCGTGCTGGCGGTGCACCAGCTGACCGCTGGGACACCGGAAAGCCGGCAGCAGACCCTGAACCTGGTCGCCGCAGTGGAGAGTGCCGCCGAGCACCCCATCGCCAAGGCCATCAGCACGACCGGAAATGCCGATCGGCAGCAGCGGGTGACCGACTTCGTGGCCACCCCGGGCGGCGGGGTGACGGGGCAGCTGAACGGCCGAGTCGTCGTCGTCGGCCGACCCGACTGGCTGGCCGGCCAATTGTCCCGGCCGATGCCCGACGAGGCGGGCACCGTCACTGCGGAGCAGCAGGCACGCGGCAACACCGTGGTCATCGCGGCCGTCGACGGGCAGCCCGCGGTTCTTTTCGTGGTCGGCGACCAGGTCAAGCCCACCTCGGCGCAGGCCATCGGGCAGTTCCGCGCACTCGGGCTCGAGCCGGTGCTGCTGACCGGCGACAACCGTGGGGCGGCCACCGCCATCGCCGGTGAACTGGGAATCGAGCGGGTCTTCGCCGACGTCCGCCCGGCGGACAAGGCCGCCGTGATCAGTGAACTTCAGCGGTCCGGTGCGGTGGTGGCAATGGTGGGCGACGGTGTCAACGACGCACCCGCCCTGGCCACGGCCGACCTGGGGATGGCAATGGGTTCCGGCGCGGACGCGGCCATCGAAGCTGCTGACATCACCATCGTCACCGATGACCTCCGGGCGGCGCCAGCGGCCATCGCGTTGTCCAGAGCCACTTTGCGAGTCATCAAGCAGAATCTGTTCTGGGCGTTCGCCTACAACGTCGCGGCGCTGCCGCTGGCCATGGCAGGCCTGGCCTCTCCCCTGCTGGCCGGCGCGGCCATGGCGGCGTCCAGCGTGCTCGTGGTCGGCAACAGCCTGCGGCTGCGCCGCTTCGGCGGCCGGCCTGCCGGTTCGCCGGTGGCAGCGTGACGGCGCGGCGGCGGAGAAGTTCACCGCCGCAGGAAATAATCACGGCTGTGGCCCAACCCAGCCGGACCAGCCCGGCAACCAGACCCCGGACCGCCAGAACCCCCCTGGTGACGGTTGTTCCGCCGCCGCCGCCGCTGCCGCCGGCGCCCGCACGCGCCGCCGGGCCGGCACGCGCCGCCGGGCCCGCGCTGGCCCCGCCCCGGCCGGCGCCCCGGCGGCCCGGCCTGATTCCCACCGACATCGCCGATGCCCTGTCGGGCGTGCTGGGCAAGGCGACCGGCTCGATCAGGGCGCACGAGGCGGGCAGCCGTCATGGCGCTGACATCGAGAGCGTGCACCAGATGCGGGTGGCCACCCGACGGATCCGTGCGTATCTCAAGGCCGCGGCGCCGGCCCTCGACCTGGACACAGCCGACGGTCTACGGGTGGACCTGGCCGGCCTCGCGGGTGCGCTCGGAGTGGTTCGGGACCTCGACGTGATGATCGCGCGGCTGCATTCGGAGGCCGCGGCGCTCGGCGAACCGGACACCGCCGCCCTGGAGGCGTTGATCGGGACGCTCGACGCTGATCGCACCATGGCCCGCCAGGCACTGGTCGGGCACCTGGACGATCCGAACTACCAGTCCCTGCTGGTCGAGCTCGACCAGGCGACCCATAGGCCGCCGGTGGCCAATCCCTGGGCCGATCTGGCAGCGCTGGGTGCCGCCGAATTCGGCAGGCTGGCCAGGGCCAACCGGAGGCTGACGCGGAAGTTCGGCGGTGATCCGCCCGACGACGATCTGCATGCGCTCCGCATTCTGGGCAAGAGGGCCAGGTACACCGCGGAACTGCAGGAGAAATCCGCGGAGATGAGCGAGTTCCTGCAGGCGCTCGCACATTTCCAGGAAGTGCTCGGCGACCACCAGGATGCCACCGTGCTGGAGGACCAACTCCGCTCGATGGTGGCCGAATCGGGTGACCCGGTCGCGGCGATCGCCGCCGGCCGGGTGATCGAAGGGAGCCGACGCCGCAAGGTGGCGGCCAGGGCCGCCTACCCCGCTGCCTGGAAGGCTGTTGCAGCAGCGGCCGCGACCGCCTACCACTAGGCCAGGCGGGCTACAGCGCTCTCCACCCGTTCGTCGGTGGCGGTCAGTGCCACCCGGACGTGACGCGCGCCGGTCGGACCGTAGAACGTTCCGGGGGCGACCAGGATCCCGCGCTCGGCCAGCCAGCCGACCGAGTCCATCGCCGGCTCGTCGCGGGTGCACCACAGGTAGAGGCCGGCCTCGGAATGCCCGACCGTGAAACCCGCCTCCTCGAAGGCCTCCATCAGCTTCCGGCGCCGCTCACCGTAGCGGGCGCGCTGCGCCATCACATGACCGTCGTCGCCAAGGGCCGCTGCGGCTGCCGCCTGGATGGGGGTCGGCATCATCAGCCCAAGATGGCGGCGCAATGCCAGCAGTTCGGCGACCAGGTCGGGGTCACCCGAGACGAACCCGGCCCGGTAGCCGGCCATGTTCGAGCGCTTGGACAGCGAGTGCACCGCGAGCAGACCGGTGAAGTCGCCCCCGCACACCTCCGGGTGCAGGATCGACACCGGTGCGGTTTCCCAGCCCAGGTCGATGTAGCACTCGTCGGAGACGACGATCGTGCCGCGGGTCCGCGCCCAGCCGACCACCTTGGTCATGTGCTCGGTGGACAGCACCCGGCCGGTGGGGTTGGACGGCGAGTTGAGCCAGATCAGCGCCGGTCGCTCCGGCCCGAGAGCAGTCAGGCTGTCCGCCCTGATCACCGTTGCGGAGGCCATCAGGGCGCCGACCTCGTAGGTCGGGTAGGCGAGCTCCGGAATCACCACCAGGTCGCCCTGGCCGAGCCCCAGATGGGTGGGCAGGGAGGCCACCAACTCCTTGGACCCGATCGTCGGCAGCACCGCCACCGGATCGATGTTCGAGACACCGTGGCTGCGATCCATCCACACCGAGTAGGCCTGCCGGAGTTCGAGGGTGCCGTGCACCGTCGGGTAGCCAGGGGCGTTCGATGCGTCGGCGAGTGCCGTTCTGGCCGGGGCCGGCACCCGATCGACGGGGGTGCCCACCGAGAGATCGACCAGACCGTCAGGATGCGCGCGCGCAACCTGGCCGGCATCGGCGATCTGATCCCACGGGAAGTCCGGCAGCCGCCCGACCGGATTGGACCTTGCCATCAGGGGTGACCGTTTGCCGGCACCACCAGCGGTGGTCAGTTCCCCTCGCCCATCGGCGGAAGGGCGGTGATGAACGGATCGTCGGTGCCGGTCTTGCCCACCTTGGAGGCACCGCCAGGCGAACCGAGATCGTTGAAGAAATCGACGTTGGCCCTGGTGTACTCACCCCAGGCGGCCGGAACGTCGTCCTCGTAGAAGATGGCCTCCACCGGACAGACCGGCTCGCACGCCCCGCAGTCGACGCACTCGTCGGGGTGGATGTACAGCATCCGATCGCCTTCGTAGATGCAGTCGACCGGACACTCCTCGACACACGCCCGATCGAGAACGTCGACGCAGGGTTCGGCAATCACATAGGTCACGGCTGGTCTCCACGCGGGGTTGTACGGGCAAGCTCGTTCAGGGTTGTGCTTCGGGCAGGCAATCGGTGCAGCGACGACAAGTATCCCCTGTCCGATCCACCGATCGGTACATCAGTGACACCGGTGACACCGGAGCACCCGCTGCGGTCGGGACGAGTACTCATCCGCCGCGCCGGTCGGTGCTCACGGCGACCGCCGGCCCGACGCTGAGATGGTCGCCCCACACCAGACCGACCGACGACGCCGCGGCCACCCCCCCGATGCCGACCAGCAGGGCGAACTGCCAACCACGCCAGGCCACCGGCACTCCCGTGTAGAGGGCGTTGTCGGTCAGGTAGAGCCCGACGGTGACGAGGAACCACACCACGGCCGGCGCTAAGGCTGCGACCATGCGGCCCGTCAGCCGGTAGCCCATTCGCGGGATCACGGCGAGCGTCGCCCCGACCAGCAGTGCCGACACCGGCGCCGGGAACGATCCGATGTACATCGGCAGGAAGAACACCCCGAAGACGCCGATTACGCCGGCCAATACCGACAGCAATGCCACCAGCAGCCAGTCGACCACCGCCGGCTCACTGTGCTTGACTGCCGCAGCCGTCGCCATCTCGCTGCTCAGCTCCGGCCGCGTCACATCAGGCCTCCGCGGTGCCGACCGAGTCCGGCGAACAGGTCGACCGCGACGCCACCGGCGGGAACGGGTTGGCCGGACAGCAGTTTGAAGTACTCAACCATCCCGACGGGCTGCGCGATCCGGTTCGACAGCGCGAAACCACCTTCGATCAGCTCCAGTTGGGTGGCGTGGGCGGCGAGCGCCGCCCTCCTGGCCATCGCCCAGCCGGAGACATCGACGGCGACGGCAACGTCGCCGTCGTCGGCCAGATATCCGAGGTCGGCGGGCGCAGCGGTCAGGTAGCCGTCCGGCACTTCGAGCTCGGCCAGCGCAGCGGTGGTCGGCGAGAGCGGCCGCACCGCCGCGAGCACCCTCGGCACCCGGTCCGCGGCGGCGGCCATCGCGACCTGGTGGGCAGCAACGTGGTCCGGGTGTCCATAACCCCCGTCGGAGTCGTACGTCAGGAGCACATCGGGTCGCAGGTCATCGATGACCTCGGCAAGCGCCTGCACTGCCCGGTCATGATCGGGGCCGCCCCGGCCGGCCCGAGCGAACGCCTTTGGATGGGCCGCAGCAGGGGTGCCGGCCATGCCCGAGTCGCGGAATCCACCGATCCCGCCGAGCAGCCGCCAGTCGGTGATGCCAAGGGCAGCGCACGCGGACCGCAGTTCGGTGTACCGGTATCCGCCCAGCTGGTCGGCGCAGGCCGCCGTCAGGCCCTGCAGCTCCGGCCCGATCACCTCGCCCTCCTCGCCCAGCGTCGCCGTCACCAGCGTCACGGGGACTCCGGCCGCCGCGTACCGGGCGAGGGTGCCACCCATGGTGATGGATTCGTCGTCGGGATGTGCGTGAAAAGCCAGCAGGCTGCGGATGGGCCGACCGGTGGACATCGTCCAAGGGTAAAGGCGGCCGGCGGGGACATCGACCCCGATGCCTGACCGACCCGGCCGCCCGGGGCTAGCGACGAGACCTCGTGGCCCCGACAGCCAGCGGGAGAGTCAGAGCCACCAGCAGCGCGCAGCCCGCGAAGGTCACCGGGAATCCGGGACCGGCGGCGGCGACCAACCCGACCAGCAGCGCGCCGATCGCGGTCCCGGCGTCGTAGGCGGAATTCCAGACGGCGCTCGCCGTGGTCTGGTTCGCGGGTCCGGCCCGGTTGAAGGCCACCACCAGGGTGATGTTCTGCACCGACCCGTACCCGATGCCGAGCGCCGCCGCACCGACCAGCACCACCACCGACGACGGCAGCGCCAACCCGGCGGCGATCACCGCCAGCCCGGCCGCCCCGATCAGCACCGCGACCGGCAGCAGCACGCGCTCGCCCAGACGGTCCGACAGTGCACCCGCCCGCCAGCGAGCCAGCGCCCCGGTGCTGCCGAAGACCAGCAGCGCGACCGTTGCCAAGGCCCCGCTGGGCCGCACCACCGGCAGGAATGTGAAGACGCCACCGCCGGCCAGCGTCATCACCAGCAGCACCAGGGTGACGCCGGCGACGGCCCGCACCGCTGCGGCCGAGCCGGCCACTGCCGGCGACGCGTCGGCGCCAGGAGGCTCTGGTAGGGGTAGCACGGACCGCCGGATCGACCCGAGAAGCGGCAGCGCCAGCAGAGGTGCTGACGAGACGATCGCCACCCAGCGGAAGCCACCGGCGGAGGTCAGAGCCACCCCGACCGGCACGCAGAGCAGATTGGGGATGGCGATCGCCAGGCCGTAGATGCCGATCGCCTCACCGCGGCGACGGGACGGGACCAGTCGGCTCGCCACCAGCGGCAGCAGGACCGTGATCACACCGAATCCCACTCCGCGCAGGCCCGACACCAGCAGCACCCACCAGAACCGGCTGTCAAGGAGATACAGCGGGGCCGGGCCGCCCAGCAGAACCAGCCCGCCGGCCAGCACCGCGAACAGACCGAACCGATTGACGCCGGCCGGCACCAGGGTTTGGGTGGCCACCGTTGCAACCAGCATCACGGTGGTGACCAGACCGGCGGCGCCGGTCGATGTCCCGATCAGGATGGAGTACAGCGGCAGCGAGGACAACGTCAGGAAGAAGCTGGCGAAGGCCAGCATGCACAGGTAGGTCAGGCTCCGCATCCCCGGCAGTCGCCAGAGCGAGGAGTCCGGCTCCGACGCGACCGGCTCGCCGGGTGCTCCCGTCAGGCAAACACCTGGAACTCGTCGGGCTCGACGCCAATTCCGGCCGCCAGCAGCTTGTCGCGCTGCTCCCGCCGGACGGCCTGTTCCGCGGGGTCGGGCACCGGTACGGCGGCGAGCAGCCGCTTGGTGTAGTCGTCGATCGGATCAGCCAGGATCTGCTCACGCGTGCCCATCTCGACCAACTTGCCGTGATGCAGCACCGCGATTCGGCGGGACAGGATCTCGACGACCGCCAGGTCATGTGAGATGAACAGGCAGGCGAAACCCTGCTCGGCCTGCAGCGCCTGGAACAGATCCAGCACCTTGGCCTGGACCGACACATCCAGGGCCGATGTCGGCTCGTCGGCGATCAGCAGCTTCGGATTCAGCGAGAGCGCCCTGGCGATGCCGACCCGTTGACGCTGCCCGCCGGAGAGTTCGTGCGGGTAGCGGTTCCGCATCGCGCGCGGAAGCTGCACCTGGTCGAGCAGCTTCTCCACCCGGTTGGACAGGTCTTTGCCTTTGGCCACCTTCTGCAGCAGCATCGGCTCGCCGATCGACTCACCAACGGGCAGTCTCGGGTTCAGCGACGAGCCGGGATCCTGGAAGACGAAGCTGACGTCCTTGCGGACCTGCAGCAGGCCTTTCTTGCCGGCACCGACAATGTCGGTGCCGATCACCTTGGCAGTGCCCTCGACGAAGGGGAGCAGTCCGACCAGGGCCCGGCCGATGGTGGTCTTGCCGGAGCCGGATTCGCCGACCAGGCCCACCACCTCGCCCTGCCCGATCGCCAGGGTGAATTTGTCGACGGCCCGGAAAGCCGGCGTACGGCCACGCTTGGGATATTCGACGGCGACCTCGTCCAATTCGACGACCGCCGGCACCCCGGGTGCGATGCCGGCTCTTCTGGTCGGATCGACCGCCTCCAGTGGCGCCTTGTCCAGCCTGGGGGTGGCCAGGGCGCCGCCCACCGCCACGTCGTCGGCCAGGTCCTCGGCAACCTGGACTCCCTCTTCGGCAACGATCGACCCGAGGTGCGGGACCGCGTTGAGCAGTTGGATCGTGTATGGCTGCTCCGGGCGGTGGAAGATCTTGTCGGCATCGCCGGTTTCGACGATCTTGCCGTCCTTCATCACGATGATCCGGTCGGCCATGTCGGCGACCACACCCATGTCGTGGGTGATCAGGATGATGGAGGCGTCGACCCGGTTCTTCAGATCCCGCATCAGCTTGAGGATTTCGGCCTGCACCGTGACGTCGAGTGCCGTGGTCGGTTCATCGGCGAGCAGCAGCATCGGGTCAAGGGCGAGCGATTGCGCAATCATGGCGCGCTGCCGCTGACCGCCGGACAATTGGTGCGGATAGGAGTCGACGCGGCGCCCAGGATCGGGAATTTCGACCAGCGTGAGCAGTTCGATCGCGCGCGCCCTGGCGGCCTTGGGTGCCATCGCCTTGTGCGCCCTGAGCATCTCGGAGATCTGGAAACCGATGGTGTACACCGGGTTCAGGGCAGTCATCGGCTCCTGGAAGATCATCGCGATCTCCTTGCCGCGGATACCGCGCATGAATCGCTGCGACTGGCCGACCAATTCTCGGTCACCGAGCTTGATCGAGCCCTGCACGTTGGCGTTCTTGGGGAGCAGACCCAGGATCGCCATCGCCGCCGTCGACTTCCCGGAACCGGATTCGCCGACGATGGACAGCACCTCACGCGGTTGCAGCACGAACCGCATGTCCGACACTGCCGGGTACCAGTTTCCATCCACCCAGAAGTCGATGTCCAGATTGTCGACAGTGAGGATCGGGGCACCCGACTTGCTGAGCAGCGGGGATCGCGCTGGCGTACTCACGAGGTTGAAGTCCTTCCGTAGTGCGTCAAAGCAGCGTGCGTCAGGCTGTGGTGCGTCAGCTGCGTGCCCGGGGTAGTGAAAACGCGCGCGACGAGTGGGACCATGACCTCATGCAATCGGTTTTCCGCCCCACCTTCGGCCGGATCCTCTCCGGCACGTTCGGGGTGCTGGGCGCCTTCGCTCTTTCGGTGGTCTTCATCAATGACGGCACCCGCGCCGGGCTTCTCTTCGCTCCTTGGGCGGCCCTGGTGGTCGGGACCGTCTGGGCAATCTACTGGCGGCCGGAGGTGATGGTCGACGACGGCGGCGTGCGGGTGGTGAACGTTCTTCGCACCATCCATGTTCCATGGCCGTCCATCGAGCGGATCGACACCAAGTGGGCGCTGACCCTTTTCACGGCCTACGGCAAGATCACTGCGTGGGCTGCTCCGGCGCCCGGCGGCTTCGCCTCGCGGATGGCCGGGCTCCACGATCTGAAGGGTCTGCCCGAGTCGACCTACGGCGTCGGCGACTCCATCCGTCCCGGCGACCTGCCCGGCACTCCGTCCGGAGCGGCGGCGCTGGTGGTCCGACGGCACTGGGAGCAACTGCGTGACGCGGGACATCTGGACGACCCGAGGTTGGAGCACCAGTCGGTTCCGGTGGTCTGGCACTATCGCACCATTCTCGGCGCGGCCGTGCTGGTGCTGTGCGACCTGTTGGCCACGGCGTTGCTCTGAACGGGAGCTCACGCCGGCGTCCCCAGCTCGGCCATCGCGGCGTCCTGCCGGGATTTGCGCAGGTCGCGGGCCTTGGGAATGCGCTTCTGCCGCGGGTCGAAAGCGTCCCGCAGGCCATCGCCCATGAAGTTCAGGCAGAGCACGATGATGATGATGACGACACCCGGCCAGATGAACAGGTATGGCTCGCCGGTCTGCAGCGCACCCTGATACTGCGAGATGAGTGAGCCGAGAGACACATCGGGAAAAGTGATGCCGAAGCCGAGGAAGGCCAGCGCGGCCTCGCCCAGGATGCCGCCACTCATCGTCAGCGTGACGTTGACCACGATGACGCCGACCGAGTTCGGCAGGATGTGCTTGAACATGATCCGGGCGTTCGATGCGCCGGCCACCCTGGCGGCGTCGACGAACTCCCGCTCTCGGAGGGTCAGGAATTCCGCGCGGACCAGCCGGGCCAAGGAGGTCCAGGACAGCAGACCGAGGGCCAGGGCGACCACCAGTACGCCGCGGGTGTTGAACTGATAACCGACGACGGCGGTGATCAGGATGATCGGCATGGTGATGATCAGGTCGGTGAAGCGCATGATCGCCGAGTCCACCCAGCCGAGGTAGAAACCGGCGATAGCGCCGAGGGCGACTCCGATGATGGTGGTCAGCAACCCGAGTATCACTACGACGACCACGGTCTGCTGGGTGCCGCGCATCACCTGGGCGAAGTTGTCGAACCCGTATTGGCCACTCGCGCCGAACGGGAAGTCTCCCCACTGGAAGAGATGCCCGCCGATGCCCAGGAGGGCAAAGGTGGCCCGCTGGCCCTCCGGGCTGCCGACGACGTCGTATGGGTTCCATCTCCACCAGCCCGGAATCGGACCCCAACCGATGCTCGTGGTGGCCAGCACCAGCATCAGGATGAGCACCACCAGGGAAATCATCGCGGCCCGATGGCGGAAGAAGCGGCGCCGTACGATCTGCCCCTGCGAGAGACCGGCGATCTCCTTCTGCTCGAAGGACATCTCTTCTTCGGTCAGGATCGGCGCTCCGGGCTCCGGCCCTGGCTGAGTTGGCTGCATCAGGAACCTACCCGGATTCGAGGGTCGAGGGCTGCATAGGCGAGGTCGGCGAGCAGGTTGGCCAGCACTGCGATCGTGGCGCTGACCAGGAAGAATGCCATCACCGGATTCGGATCGTGCAGGGTCAGACCCCGTTGGAACAACTGCCCCATCGACTTCCACCCGAATACTGTCTCGGTCAGCACTGCGCCGCCGATCAGACCGGCGATGTCGAAGGCCACCACGGTGGCCATCGGGATCAGCGCGTTGCGCAGCGCATGCCGCATCACCACGGTGCGCTCGGTCAGCCCCTTCGACCTGGCCGTACGGATGTAGTCCATGTTCATCACCTCCAGCATGCTGGCCCGGGAGAACCGGGAGTGGGTGGCCAGTGAGATGAGCATCAAGGTGATGGTGGGCAGGATCAGGTGGGTCAGCGTGTCGGTTGTCTGGATCCAGAAATCACCCTTGATGTTGGGGGTGCTGGGGCCCAGGGTCCTGATCGGGCGCCCGTTGATCGCGGTATTGGTGTTGTAGGCGTGCCAGGCCGTCAGCATCCGGTCGACGAAGATGACGAATGCAGTGGTGAACGCCACCAGCACACCGTTGCGGGCGGACAGGCCGCGGTCATCACCCCCGTACAGATAGCCGATCACCCCGCCGACGACCAGGGCGACGACCAGCAGGCCGAACAGCTTCAGGCCGCTCATACCGTTGTGGAAGAAGAATTGCAGCGGGTACCACAGGGCCACTCCGACGGCCACCGTGGTCAGCGCGGTGTAGAGCGACTTCCGATTTGCCAGACCGGACGTCAGGACCGTGCAGCCGAGCGCGAACGCCACCGAGAGCAGTGCTACCACCACGAGGCCAAGGCTCGGATTGATCAGCCACTGATCGACCGTGACGTAGTACAGCAGCACGAACGCGACGGCTCCGGCGACTGCGCCGGTGGCCAATCGGCGCCGAAGCTCGCCGCCGAACAGCGAATAGGCGATGAATCCGACGAGAAGTGCGGTGACGATGATCGCCGCCCAGCTGAACCGTGCCCCGCTCTGCAGGAAGCTGTTGAACCGGATGGCGAACAGGTCCTTGAGGACGATGCCGATCCAGATCACCGGTAGGGAGAAGAAGACGAACGTGATGAAGGTGACGGTGTAGTCTAGGCCGGAATACTGCCGCAGCGCGGTGATGATGCCGATCGAGATGCCGATGAAGATCGCCAGCACGGTGGAGGCGGTGATCAGCTTCAACGAACTGGCCAGCGCCAGCGACAGCTGTCCGTTCACCGGCACCTGGGCGATGTTCAGGCCGAAGTCGCAATTGCCGACCGCGCAACCCCCCACGCCCTTGAGCCAGACGAAGTAGCGGAAGACCGGGTTGATGTCCAGGTGGAGTGTCTGGGTGATGGTGGCCATGGTCTGGACGCGTTGGGTCGGATTCGGCAGGCCACGGGCGGTCTCCAGCGGATCGCCGGCGTTCGCCACCAGGAGGTAGGCGATGAAGGTGGCGCCCAGCAGGATGAAGAACGAGGCCACGATGCGCCGAAGGATGAAGGTCAACATGGCTGCTCAGCTCTCCGTACTGGTATCGATGACGGACTGGTAGCGATGACGGCGGCAGACCGATTCGCCGACGCGGACTGTGAAGGGGCAAACCTTCGCGGGAGGTACTGTTCCGAAGTTTCCGGAACAGTACCCCCCGCGCAGGATGTCACTCACAGGTCATGCAGTTGTTACCGGCTGATCAGCTTCCGGTGAGCTTCCACTCCCAATAGTTGTAGAACACCCCCGGGGAGACCGGGACCGACGAGATGTTCGAGATCTTGTTCGAGTCGTACCCGACGATGTCCGGGTACTGGTACAGGATGGTGCCGAAGGCATTGGTCACCAACTGCTTCTCGGTGCTCTCGATCAGGGTGTTCTGGGTGGTCGGGTCGGACGTGACGTTGAGCTCGGTCATGTCCTTGTTGACCTGGGTGTTGTTGAACTGGCCGTAGTTGTTCTGGCCGTACGCCTTGGAGACCGCATCCTTGCCGAGGTAGTTCGGCGGGATCTGGGCGATGCCCAGGTTGGTGTTCTGCCAGGCGAACAGGGACGCGTCGTACTTGGCGATGTTCGGCAGGTTGCTGCTCCAGTTCGGGTCCTTGCCGTCCACGACCGTGATGCCGGCCTGCTTCGCCGACTGCGAGATCAACGCGAACTCCTGGCCGCGCACCGGGTTGGTCGAGGAGTACAGGAAGCGCACCTTGAGGTTGGTGACGCCCGCCTTGGCCAGCAGGGCCTTTGCGCCGGCGATGTCGACCTTGTCATAGGCGTTCAGCCCGTTGGACTTGACCACCGTGTCGTAGAGCGGCGAGCCGGGCACCTGGGTGAACGAATCACGCACGACGGCCGACGAGTTGATCGGCTTGACCAGACGGGCCAGGATGTCCTGCCGCGGAATGGTCATCAGGAACGCCTGCCGCACCTCCAGCGCCTTGGTGGCATCGCCACCGTAGGTCTTCGGGTCGAACGGGCCGCCGTTGTTGAAGACAAGGTCTACGTGCTCGTACGAACCACCGACGCCGACGCTGTACTTGATGCCGGAGCTGGCAAGAGCGGCAAGGCCCTTGGTGGTGTCGGCCGTCGGGTGCTCGGGCTCATAGATCGCCACCTCACCGTTGGCGATGGCCTGCACCGCTGCAGTGGCATCCGGCAGGTACTGGTAGGTGATCGTCTTGACCGTCGGCTTCGGGCCCCAGGTGTAATCAGGGTTGGCGGTGAAGGTCATGAACTGGTTGGCCTTGAAGTCGGTCAACATGTACGCACCGTCAGACAGGTAGAGCGACTTGTCGCTCGGCAACGCGGTGAAGTCGAACCCGGTATTCCAGAAGTTTGCGATCTTGGACAACGCCGCGTTGTCCTTCGTCTTGAACGCCGTGACCAAGGCTGCATTGGCCTTCGTCGCATCGGTGATGCTGAGCGCGTGCATCGCTGTGACGTGTGCCGGCACCCCGACGGTCAGGTTCAGGTTGTAGTCGACGAAGGGCTGGTCGTAGACGACCGTAAGACTGGTCAGATCCGCCGAGAGCGTCGGGAACTTGGTGATCAGTGCCAGACCCTGGCTCTGCGAGTCGAAGGCAACCGTATTGGCGCCGGGCTTGATCAGGTTGCCGTCCTTGTCGGTCTTGACCTCGGCCGTGTTGAACTCTCCGCTCTGGGCCCCCCAAGCGAGCAGCAGGTCGGTGGCGTCGACAGCGACACCGTCGGACCACTTGACCCCCTTCTGGATCTCGTACTTGACGGTCAGCGGGCTCTTGGAAGTAACGGTGCACTTGATGAAGGAATCATTGTTGACCAGCTTCAGGCTCTTGTCGTAGTAATTGATCTGCGCCTGGGTGAAGTACTGCGGGTTGGTGTTGTAGACCGAGTTGCCGTGCGAGGTGATGTTGTTCCACGAGGTCGCCAGCTCGGCGCTGCCAGTGGTGATCGATCCGGCGGCGGCACCAGGGTCGGCATAGGCGCCGTGCGGCGTGCCGCACCCGTCGGTACCGGAACTGGGTGGGGTCGACCCGCTGGTCGCCGGGCCGCTGCTGGCCGCACCTGTCGCCGGGCCACTGCTGGCCGGGCCGGTGGCCGCACTGGACGACGAGCTGGATGCGGGGCTCGTGGCACTCGAGCTCGACGTCGCCTGACCTGGCGAGCTGGAACATGCGGCGAACACCATTGCCGATGCGGCCACGAGAGCAGTGAGCGACACTACCCGTCTTCTTGTCATCAAGGATCCTCCTGGAGAGCGCATCGAGACCCGTCAACAGGGGCCCCCATCGACCCCCGCATGGTGCGGATCTCTCAGCAACTTTTTGTCGTGTCTGACCGCCCGACTTTACGAACTGTCCCACCATAAGGGCCAGCCGACAACCATGATCGTGACCAAAGGGTGACCGGTGGTTAGCCGCAGGGAAACAGCAAACGGACATCCAGGTGGTCCCAGGCATCGAAACGAAGGACTTCCCCTTCCTGCGCCTGCCCACCGTAAAAGTTTCGGCTGTCGACGGTCCTGCCCGGGATACATCCAGGTCAGGCGCCGACTGACAGCAACTGCACAGCTGACCGATCAGTGCGATGGCCAGCTGGGGAGACTGCTCAGCGGCCCGGAGAACACCCATCCAGGGCCGGCTCCGGCCAGTTGGGGTGCAAGGGCCACCGAGGTAGCGAAAATTGCCGACGGTCGACTGATTGGCAGCACCGGCAGCGCGGACGACAGGGCAGCGGCGAGGCCGCCGGGTACCGACCCGGAGGCGGCGTCGTCGAGCAGCATCTGGGCCTCAGTCGAGCAGAATCCGGAGAGATTGCCCGCTCGCGGAAGCGGGTTTCTGGTGCCGGCGACCCCGGAGGGCGGCAGCGGGCAGCCGAACGCCGAGGCGGCCGCGATCCCGTCGGACGGTCCCCTTGGCACCAGCACCAATCCCAGATCAGTGGTCCCCAACGCGAGCCGTCCGTTGACCATCGCCCTGGGTGCGTCACGGAGCAGGTCGACCTCGATGCCGATCGCGGCCAGCTGAGACTGGATGAGCTCGGCGGCGGCCGCCATCCGGGTGTCGCCGCTCGGGTACGTCAGGCTGACCCGCAGGATCTTTCCGTCCTTGCCCATGTAGAGCGACTCGCGGTGGTAACCGGCCGTGGCCAGGTCGGACAGGGCCCGAGCAGTGTCCTTGGTGACGATCTGGGCGCTATCAGTACGACCGGCCGGGAGGCTGACCAGCGACGGAGCCGCGATGCCGCCGGCCGCATCACCGCCGTCCAGGACCGCCCGGATCTTCTCGAGATCAAGCCCTGCGGCGATCGCCCGGCGCACATCGGGGTTGGCGGTGACACCGGTTGTCGTATTGAAGATCAACTGCACCGTGCCGGGGAGCGGGACCGCGATGCGCCGGTTCGCCGGGACGGCCGCGTCCAGGGACAGCTCATCGGCCGCGCCGGGCTGCAGCAGCACCGCCTCCAGATCCCCGCGGCCGAGCGCTTGGATCAGCGCCGAGGCGGCCCCGATCCGGAGGATCGCGGTACTCGGGCCCGGCTGGCGGCCCCAGTACTTGTCGTTCCGCACCAGGGTGATCTCGCCGGTGACCGTGTCGTAGGACTGCATCTTGTAGCGATTGCCGGAGACCGGAATACCGGCGGCCAACCCGTCGATCCAGCCGCCGGGTGTGTCCTTGAGAATGTGGGAAGGGAGCAGCGGGGAGAACAAGGTCATCCAGTCGGTCACCTGGCGGGTGAACGTCACGTCGACGGATTTCCCGGCATCCCGGGCCACGATCGCCTTGATCAGCCGGTAGCCGGCTGGATCCACCGTCCCCGGCTGGATGAGCATCTGATCCCGCAGGTAGCTGAAGTCCTCTGCGGTGATGGGGGTTCCGTCCGACCAGGAGGCGTTGCGATCCAGCGTGTAGGTCACCGTGAACGGATCATTGTCGGTCACCGCCGCTTTCTGCACCACATCCGGGTTCAGGCGCAGCGATCCGTCCGACGACACCGACGACACCGACGGCAGCACCAGCCCGGCCACCGCGGCGTCCGCGAGGGAATAGTCGGCGATGGCGTGTGGGTTGAAGCCGACCACTGCCCCGTCGACCCCGATGGTCACGGCCGCCTGGGTTGCCGGGATGCTGCCAACCACCGAACTGGCAGCGGGTGCGATCGGAGGCGGCAGCCCCGGCGGAGTGCACCCGGCCAGCAGCATCAGGGCGCCGGCGATGAGCGCACGCCTTGCACCGTTGGTCACCTGCTCACCCTAGGCACACCCCCGACCGCGGCATCTCGCTGCGACCGGGCGGAGCACACCTTAGGAGGAGACCTTGGCGCGGGAGCGGGTGCGCGCGCGCTCCCCTGCGTTCAGCACGACCTTGCGGATCCTGGCGGAGACCGGTGTGATCTCGACGCACTCGTCGTCGGAGCAGAACTCGAGCGCCTGCTCCAGACTGAGTACCCGGTTGGGCACCAGGTGCACCAGTTCCTCGCTGGAGGACTTGCGCATGTTGGTGAGCTGCTTCTCCTTGGTGATGTTGACGTCCATGTCGTCGGCGCGGGAGTTCTCGCCGATGATCATGCCCTCGTACACCTCGGTGGTCGGCGGGACGAACATCGCGCCACGCTCCTGCAGGCTGAGCATGGCGAACGGGGTGGCCTTGCCGGCCCTGTCGGCCACCAGCGACCCACTGGCCCTGGAGCGGAGCGGACCGGCCCACGGGCCGTAGCCGTCGAAAATCGCACTGGCGATGCCGGTGCCGCGGGTATCGGTCAGGAAATCGGTGCGGAAGCCGATCAGACCCCGGGACGGCACGTGGAACTCCAGCCGGACCCAGCCGGTGCCGTGGTTGACCATGGTCTCCATCCGGCCCTTACGCACCGCCAGCAGTTGGGTGACGGCGCCGAGGTACTCCTCGGGAACGTCGATGGTCAGGCGCTCGAACGGCTCGTGCACCTTGCCGTCGACCTCCTTCAGCACAACCTGTGGCTTGCCGATGGTCAACTCGAACCCCTCGCGCCGCATGGTCTCCACGAGGATGGCCAGAGCCAGCTCACCTCGGCCCTGCACCTCCCAGGTGTCCGGCCGCTCGGTGTTCAGCAGGCGAATCGAGACGTTGCCGATCAGCTCCTGATCGAGCCGGTTCTTCACCTGGCGGGCGGTCAGCTTGGTGCCGCCGTCCTTGCCGGCCAGCGGCGAGGTGTTGATACCGACGGTCATCGAGATGGCCGGTTCGTCGACGGTGATCGGCGGTAGCGCGACCGGGCTCTCCGGATCGGCGAGGGTCTCACCGATGGTGATCTCGGGCATCCCGGCGACGGCGATCAGGTCGCCGGCGTACGCGGACTCGACCGGAACGCGGTCGAGGGCTTCGGTGATCAGCAACTCGCTGACCTTGGTGCGGACCACGGTGCCGTCGAGTTTCATCCAGGCGACCTGCTGGCCCTTGCGGATGGTGCCTTCGATGACCCGGCACATGGCGATACGGCCGAGGAACAGGGAAGCGTCGATGTTGGTGACCTGGGCCTGCAGCGGCGCACCCTCTGTATAGGACGGGGCCGGGATCGCTTCGAGCAGGACGTCGAACAGCGGATCGAGGTTCTCGTGGTCGGGCATCTCGCCGTTGGCCGGCTTGTTCAGGCTGGCGCGGCCGGCGCGGGAGGCGCAGTAGACGATCGGGAACTCGATCTGCTCGTCATCGGCGTCCAGGTCGATGAACAGCGCGTAGGTCTCGTCCACGACTTCGTCGATGCGTGCGTCGGGGCGGTCGGTCTTGTTGACCACGAGGACGACCGGCAGGCGGGCCTCGAGGGCCTTGCGCAGGACGAAGCGGGTCTGCGGCAGCGGCCCCTCGGATGCGTCGACCAGCAACACGACGCCGTCCACCATCATCAGCGCGCGCTCCACCTCGCCGCCGAAGTCGGCGTGCCCCGGGGTGTCGACGATGTTGATGATCATGTTGCCCTGGGGAGTACTTCTGTGAACTGCCGTATTTTTAGCCAGGATGGTGATGCCTTTTTCGCGCTCCAGATCATTGGAGTCCATCACCCGGTCGGTGTGCGCCGACCCGGCGCGGAAGGCTCCTGATTGCCATAGCATGGCGTCGACCAGGGTCGTCTTGCCATGATCGACATGCGCGACGATGGCGACATTTCGCAAATCTGACCGAACAGCCACAGCTGGAATACTCCTCATTGACGGTGCTCACATAACGGCAGCGCGGCGCACCCGGCTGTATCGACCGACCGAGAGCATGACAAAAGCCGCGACCGGGGCCGCGGCAGCTGCCCGCCCGTGACCATCCGGCGCAGCGCAGCACGCTCAGTCTACCGTCGCGCACGCTGCGCCCGGTGACTGACGCCGCCCCGACTGCGTCACAGGCCTACGCTGAGCACCCGCTCGACCCTCGAAAGGTGACCATGACCGATCAGCCGGCCGACTTTCCGCTCCACGTCCTCGAGGACGACGAGAACATCCCGCCCCGCCCCGAGGAAGAGCTGGCCGACATCGAACGGGCCGAGCCCGACCCGCACTGACTGGCACCGGTATGAGCCAGCTCCCGCGGCCCGGCCACCGGTATGAGCCAGCCCGCACCGGTAGTGCCACGCGACGTCATACCGCTGGCAGTTGGCTCATACCGGTCGGGGGTCGGCTCATACCGGTGCCTGCCTGACCACTCCGCGGCTGAACCGCCGAGCCGTCGCGGGCTGTTCAGCCGGCGAGAAATCTCCCCGGCCCGGGCCGCCAGGCGGAGAACCCGGCCCTGGAGAATGCGGCCTTGAATTTGGGTAGGAGTACCTGTGCATAGCGGTCGAGAGTCAGCTCGTCCCAGACGATGCGGACGCATTCTCGGCCACTTCCCCGAATCGCGTCCTACGTTTCTCGTCGAACACCACGTCGCCGGGTGACTGTCCCGGTCTGAGCAGCCGCCCGTACTTGATGCGCCCGTCGAATTCGACCACCGTGCGATACCTCGAGATCTCGAAGTCGACCCAAGCATCGAAACCCGGTCCAAGACCGGGAACCATGACCTGAAGGTCGGGCTCGGGAAGGCCGAGTTGCGCCATCCGGAGGCGGCAGATGGACTCGCCGACACTCTCAGCACGTGGATCCGCGAATTCGACGATGCGTTGCGCCCGCGGGTGCCCGGTTGTTCGGCGGGACCGCTCGAGGATGTCGATCAACGCGACCTTGTTCGTCCCACCGCACCGCATCGATGAGTCCGCAGCTGATATCGCCACCGACGGCGATGCGGCCCTGGCGATGTCGAACACCGTCCGGGCCACGCTGGTGACCGACACTCCGTCGATCTGGACGACGTCCCTGGCTTCCAGCCGACCTCGGTGCGGGTTCGACATTCGTCGTCCCTCGCCGACCGGCACTACCCGGCCAGGTGACGTGGATCCGAGGCAAGGCGAGCGGCGGAAGCAGCAATCCGTGCAACAGGGCGGCCGATTCATGGCTTATCACGGCTCGGCCGGCGAGTTCGGTCCCGAACTCCCGAGCACGGATGCGGTGGCGTTGCTCACCCGACAATGACGCCCAGGCGGCCCACTCGACGTAACGCCCGGGCCGGAGCCGGGACAAAGCGCCTGACCTGCGGAGGACATCGATCTGCCGTTCGGTCAAACCTGCTGTCAACAGCGAGTCCCGATCGATCCAGGAGTTGATCGCAAGATCCATCCGGCCAGCGTGACCAGCGGCTCAGATCGGGACAACCGGTGGTGGCCAGGATGTGGACAACCAGCAAGCATGTGCACAGGCTCGGTGGTGCAGAACCAGATCCTGACGTTCGACGGCCGACACTCGCGGCGCATGCTTCCAGTCACAACCACCATGAGCACACCCCGCAGAAGGATGCCGCTATGACGAGCACCGCTGACCATCCCATCAAGGCCCTGCGCAGCGGCCACCAACGTATCGAGGCGTTGGTCCGGGCGCTGCCGCCGGAGGGCCTCAGCGGGCCGTCGGGGGCGTCGGAATGGACGATCGCCCAGGTGCTGAGCCACCTCGGCAGCGGAGCCGAGATCGGGCTGGCCGGGCTGGAGTCATCCCTGGCAGGTACACCGAAGCCGGCCGGGGATTTCAACCAGGGCGTCTGGGACCGCTGGAACGCGATGACTCCCGCGGAGCAGGCCGCCGGATTCCTCACCTCGAACGAGAACCTGGTGAACCGCTACGAGGGCCTCGACGAACGCACCAGGACCCAGGCGACGGTGGACCTGGGTTTCCTGCCGGCTCCGGTCGACATTGCCACGGCGGCCAGCTTCCGGCTCAACGAGTTCGCCCTGCACGCCTGGGATGTGGCGGTCGCCGGCGACCCCGATGCCATAGTGGCTGCCGATGCGGTGGAGCCGATGATGGCGGTGGTGCCCTACCTGATCGGCTGGCTGGGCAAGCCGGCATCGGTGCTGGACGGACGGAACCTGACCGCCGCGGTGCACACCACCTCGCCCGAACGGGACTTCGGGCTGGCCCTCACCGACAAGGTCGAGCTGACGGCAACGCCGGCAGAGCCGGACGCCACTGTGACCCTGGCCGCCGAGAGTTGGATACGCCTGGCCACCGGCCGTCTGGCGGCACGACACACGCCGTCGGCGGTCGCGGTCAGCGGAGCCGTCACGCTGGATCAGCTGCGCCGGGTGTTCCCCGGCTTCTGAGCACTGCGAGCAGCGGGTCGACCAGCTGCCGATCAGCTGGCAGCAGGTCGACGGTCTCCACGTCGTTCGGTCCCACCCATCGGTATTCGTCGTGATCAACCAGCACGACCGGGTCGCCGTGGGTCGCTTCGGCGCGGTAGCAGAGCAACTGCACACCGGGTTCGATCTGTACGGCCGGGCCGATCCGTTGAAAGACTTTGGCGCGCAAACCCAACTCCTCGAGCAACTCCCGCTGCAGCGCCTGCCGATCCGTCTCGCCCGGTTCGACTTTGCCGCCGGGAAACTCCCAGCGCCCCAGCGTCGGTTCGCCTGACGTCGGCTTCGCGCAAACTTTCCGCCGGGCCAGCAGGACTTTGCCGTCGTGGATCAATGCCGCCGCGACCACCCGGACGGGCTCCCGCGCAACGAGCGTTGCGATTCCGAGCAACATCTCCCCGTATCGGATCAGGGCCGGCCGCAGAGTCGGATTCAATACCGGAACCCTGGTGGCGACGGCGAACTCGACGGTGGCCAGGGTGCCGGCTGCGATGGCCGCGACAGTGAGCCCGACCCGGATCGAGCCCCGACCCCGGATCGCCACCGATTCGAGCAGCGGCAGGCCGGCCGCCGATTCCACCCGGAACAGCACGGGCCCGGCAACCCGGCCTGGGCGAAAGCGGATCACGCCGGCAGCCAGCATCTTCGGTGAACCACCTGCGACCTCGAGCCGGCCACCGACGGCTCTGGCCGTCCTGATCCAGACCTCCGAGGCGCCCAGCGCCCGGCGCACCGCGGATTCGGGTGCGTCGATCAGCGCGGCGCAGCGGGTCGGAACGTGCAACCGGTCGATCACCGCGACCTCACTTGAGCTGCGGGGACAGTGCTCGATCGCCGGCTGACCGCCAGCAGCACGATAAGAGTGGCCACCCCCATCACCACGTAGACCGTGCCGAGCCAGGATTGCCAGCCGGGCCGCGACACGACCGGTTCCTTGCCCTGCAGCGCGACCAGAATGGGAACGAGGTAGCTGAAGGCGGCCGCACTCCAACACAGGACCAGCACCCTGACGGGCCGAAGGTGGCCGAGCGGCCCGAACACTCCCCAGATCAGCAGCGGCAACACCCAGACCCAGTGGTGCGACCAGGAGATCGGTGAGATCAACAGGCCGGTGAACTGGACCGCCAGCAGCGCGGCCGTCCGGTCGCCGGCCCGAACCGCCGAGGCAGCCGCCCAGACGCCGAGAGCGACCGTCAGGACGCCGGCCACCAGCCACCCGATCGTCACGTCGTGCCCGGGCAACCGGGACAGTGCACCGCGCCAGGACTGGTTGATGGCCGAGTAGACCGGCCCGGTGCGGGACGGATCCAGGATCAGCCGGGTGAAGTAGCGCCAGGTCTCGTGCGGAATGATCGCCAGCATCAGCAGTACGGTCCCGGCGAAGATGGCGACCGACCAGCACAGCGCAGCCCACCGCCGCAGCAACAGGTAGTAGAGCCCGGTGATGGCCGGCACCAGCTTGATGCCGGCCGCCAGCCCTACTCCGGTGCCGGCCACCCAGTCAGCACCGGCGACCGCGCCGCCGAGCACCAGCACCGCCAGGAACAGATTGACCTGGCCGTAGTTGAACGTGGTCCGCACCGGTTCCAGCCACATCGACAGGGCCGTACCGGTGGTGACGACACCGGGCAGCGAGTCCACCCGGCGCTGCTCCCCTGGCCCGGCGCGGCCGAGCAACCGGAGAGTCAGATAGATGATCGCCGCCACCGAGGCGACCGAGCCGAGCTGCCAGAGCACCCTGGTGACCGTCCACGGCAGCCAATGCAGCGGCGTGAAGATCAGTGCGGAGAACGGCGGGTAGGTGAACGGCAGTTTCTGCGAGCCGGACAGGAAGTCGTAAAGGGTGCCGTCGGTCAGGTGTCCGGCGCCGTCGACGTAGACGCGCAGGTCGAGCATCTTGAACGGGTCAGCGCCGATTTCGGTGAACGCGACGTGTACCAGCACGCTGACCAGCAACAACAGACCCGGGGCCCATCGGGAGCCGACCAGCCGTCGGATCATCGTGGCGAACACAAGTTGCTCTGCTGACCTTTCGGCGGGGGTGTTGTTTTGCTGATGGTACGGGGGCCGCAGACCGTTGCCGGCTGGCGTCTGTACCGTCGGCGGTCGCGGTCCGTTGCCGGTCCGCCGTCGTGAAACACAGGAGATCTGATGACAAGCACCCTCTCGCCCGCCCACGCCGCGCTGCTGGCCACCGTGCCGGTCGGCTCGTCGGACATCGTCACCAGTGAGGTGGACTACGAGTCGGACGGCACAGCGCTGCAGGGCTATCGGGCCGTGGACACCGCCGTCGACGGACCTCGGCCAGGGGTGCTGGTGGTGCACGACTGGAACGGCGTCGGCGACTACGTCCGCGTTCGTTGCCAGATGCTCGCCCGGCTGGGCTATGTGGCGTTCGCACCGGACATCTACGGGCGCGACGTGCGCCCGGACGACAGCCAGGCACCCGGCGTCGCGGGGAGTTTCTATCGGAATCCGTCGCTGATGCGGGCCAGGGTGCAGGCCGGCCTGGCCCAGCTGACGGCTCTGCCGGACGTCGATCCCCGGCGGGTCGCGGCCATCGGCTACTGCTTCGGCGGCTCCGTCGCGCTGGCCCTGGCCGCCGACGGCGCCGATATCGCCGGTGTGGTGACCTTCCACGGCGGCCTGATACCGGTCAGCCCGCAGGACGCCGCCGGCATCAGGGCGAAGATCCTGGTGCTGACCGGAGCAGCGGACCCGGTGGTCCCCGATGACGCCGTCACCGCATTCGAGAACTCGCTCCGGGCAGCACCGCAGGTCGACTGGCAGGTCACCTGCTACGCCGGCGCGATGCATGCCTTCACGCTGCCGGAGGCCGCCGCCCCCGATCACGGGGCCCTGTACGACCCGCGTGCGGCTGGGCGCGCCTGGGTCGCAATGCTCGACTTCTTCAAGGAGATCTTCGCCTGACC
This sequence comes from Mycobacteriales bacterium, assembly GCA_038229825.1. Taxonomy (GTDB): domain Bacteria; phylum Actinomycetota; class Actinomycetes; order Mycobacteriales; family Nakamurellaceae; genus Nakamurella. The sequence continues at coordinate 26,942 of JBBROB010000008.1, read as the reverse complement.
GACAGGCCGGCCGAGCCGGCTCAGTCGGCGTTGCCGATGGTCAACGCTTCCGGTAGGGCGTCGGCGTCCTCGATCTCGTCCATCTCGGTCAGCTCCGGTTGGACAACCTCGCCCCGGCCGGCTGCCTCCAGGGCCGAGTGCACCGTGCTGAGCACAATGGCACCGACGACGACGGCGCCGGCGCCGATCAGGAACGGGACATGATCGTTGAAGTGCTCGGCGAGCTGCCCGGCGGCGAACGGCGCGAGACCGCCGCCGATGAACCGGACGAACCCGTAGGTCGCCGATGCCACCGACCGTTCCACCGGCGCGATGCTCATCACCGCGGTGGTCACCAGCGTGTTGTTCACCCCGATGAAGGCACCCGCAACGATCACCGCGACGATCACCGTCGCGGGCGCGTGCGGGAAGATGCCGATGACTGCCAGGTCGATCGCCATCAGCGAGAAGTTCACGTACAACGTGCGGGGCGTGCCGAACCGCCGCTGTAATTGCGGGGCGCCGAAGACTGCGAACAGGGCGACCAGGATGCCCCACCCGCAGAAGACCATTCCCAGCTTGATCGGCGAGTCGATGCCCATCAGGAAGGGCGAGTAGCCGAGCAGGGTGAAAAAGCCCCAGTTGTAGAGCAGTCCGGTGATGCTGGTGGTGGCCAGGCTGCGGTGCTTCAGGGCCGCCAGCGGCTCCGACAGTCTCTGTTTGTGTGCCGGGACGGGTGTGGTCGGGAGCAGGAAGATGGTGGCGATCAGCGCGACTGCCATCAGCACGGACACCCCGAAGAACGGGCCCCGCCAGCTGATGTTGCCCAGCACGCCGCCGAGCAGCGGGCCGAGTGCGATACCGATGCCCAGCGCCGTCTCGTACAGGATGATGGCGCCGGAGAATCCCCCGCTGGCCGCGCTGACGATGACCGCGAGCGAGGTGGCGATGAACAGCGCGTTGCCAAGACCCCAGCCGGCACGGAAGCCGACGATCTCGCCGATACTGCCGGAGGCGCCCGCCAGGCCGGCGAAGACGACGATGATGATCAGCCCGCTGATCAGGGTCTTCTTGGCCCCGATCCGGCTGGAAATCCACCCGGTGACCAGCATGGCCACCGCGGTCACCACCAGATAGCTGGTGAACAGCAACTCCACCTGCGATGCGCTGGCCTTGAGCTGGCCGGCCAGCGTTTTCAGGATCGGATCAACCAATCCGATGCCCATGAAGGACACCACGCAGGCGAACGCGACCGCCCAGACCGCCCGTGGCTGCTGGAACGGACTGGTGGTGGGCTTGCTGTGCGCAGACGTGGGGGTCGAGCTCATGAAGTGCACCTCGGGTTTCTGGAGGATCAGGCAGCTGTCAGGTGATGCAGGGCCGGCAGGGCTGCCGACAAAGCAGCCCGGTCGGCGTCATCGAGCTCGCCGAGCCGGGCACTGATCACCGCGGCACGATCGGCGCGGCGCGCCGCCAGCAGGGCCACTCCGGCATCGGTGATGGAGACCAGCGACGCGCGCCCGTCGCTGGGATCGGCCGATCGGATCGCCAGCCCCTCCCCTTCGAGCCGGTTGATCAGGCCGGTCATCCCCGGTTGGGTAATGCCCTCCCGCTCGACCAGGTCGGTGATCCGGAGCGGCCCGGCAAAAGCCAGCGTGTCAAGAGTGGTGTAGGTACTCGAGGAGAGCCCGGGGGTCGGTTTGATCCGCCGGGCCCAGGTCAGCAGGCGTTCCAGCGCGTCGACCGTTGCCGTTTGCTGAGCGGACACACTCGCTCGCGGCTGCGGCAGGGCGATCGAGCTGGGCATCCGGCATTTATATCACGAACCTATGTAGCTGAGCGAAATAGTGGGTAAAGACAGGATTGGTTGATGTCGCCGCGGATCGCGGCGAACAGATGTCGGAGGGATTCGCGAGCCCGGCGATGCCAGGATGGTGCGATGGATCCCCCGATGTCGCCCGTCGCCGCGGGCACCACCCCGCCGATCGAGACCGTCCCGGATCGCCTGCCGAGCATGGCGATGGCGTTGATGGCCGACCGCGACCGCGCCGATCAGGCCCGTCGCGCTCTGCAGGAGGCCGGCGAAATCCAGCAGTGGGCCGTCAAGTTCGGATTGCTCGGCGACGAGAACCGTCTGAAGATCCTGCTGGCGCTGCATCGGGCGCCGGGCATGACTGTCGGCGATCTTGCCGCGGTGGTCGGGATGAGCGACAACGCCGCTTCCCATGCCCTGTCGGCGTTGCGAATCGCCGGTGTCGTCGTCGCCGCCAGGGATGGGCGGTTCCGGCGATGGTCGGTCACCGATCATGAGATCCACGACATCCTGCATGCCGTCGGGGCGAGCCACTCGGCGCTGCATCCGGATCACTGATCGGCGGGTCCGTCCGACACGCCGCGATCGCTGGAAAACATCATCTGCACATCTGTTCCGATGAGGAAACTGGGCCTAGATTGATCGGAGCCGGTCCAGCACCGCCGGGCCGGCCGAACTGCTCCACCGTCACCGGATCTCCAGTGAGGAACACGATGACCGCTGCGCCCACCGCGTCCACGTCGAGGTCAGCCCGGCCGGGTTCCGGGTTCAAGCAATTCCGCGAGGCGTTGTCCCGCCACGATTGGACCGTGCTGGCCGGGATGTACGGATTCGTCGTCCTGCTGCACGTCATCGGATTCGGAGTGCTGATCTTCCTGGTCGTGCCCAAGTCCTACGATCTGGGCGGTACCACCGGGGTGTACGGCGTCGGAGTGGGCGTCCTGGCATATACCTTCGGCCTGCGGCATGCCTTCGATGCCGACCACATCGCCGCCGTGGACAACACCACCCGAAAGCTGTTGGCGGAAAGCAGGATCAAGCCGCTGTCGGTCGGATTCTGGTTCTCCCTGGGCCACTCCACGATCGTCTTCGGATTGACGTTTCTGCTGTCCATCGGCGTCAAGGCTCTCGCCGGCCAGGTCGAGAACGGCAACTCGAAGCTGCATGCGGTGACCGGCGTCATCGGCGCCTCGGTGTCGGGGGTGTTCCTGTGGATCCTGGGGATACTGAACCTCGTCGTCCTGTTCGGGATCATCCGGGTATTCCGGAAGATGCGCAGCGGCAGATTCGACGAGCACGAGTTGGAGATCCAGCTGGGCAAGCGTGGGTTCATGAATCGCTTCCTGGGCGGTCTGACGAAGTCGGTCACCAAGCCGTGGCACATCTACCCCATCGGGGTGCTGTTCGGCCTCGGTTTCGACACCGCCACCGAGGTCGGTCTGCTGGTGCTGGCCGGTGGTGCCGCCGTGTTCAACCTGCCGTTCTACGCGGTGCTGATACTGCCGATCCTCTTCGCCGCCGGCATGTCCCTGATGGACACCACCGACGGCGTTTTCATGAATGTGGCCTACGGCTGGGCCTTCGCCAAGCCCGTTCGCAAGGTTTTCTACAACATCACCATCACCTCGTTGAGCGTCGCCGTCGCACTGGTCATCGGAAGCATCGAACTGATCGGCGTGCTGGTCGCCCAGGCCGACATTCGCAGTGGTCCGCTGGCCTGGATCGCCGACATCCCGCTGGACTACGCGGGATACGGGATCGTCGGGCTCTTCATCGCGTCCTGGCTCATCGCTCTGGCCGTGTGGCGGTTCGGCCGCATCGAGGAGAAGTGGACCGCCGGACTCGCCCCGGTCCAGAGGCCCGCCGCAGGCGAAGCCATCGAGTAGTGCGGCCGCCGACAACCGCCGTGATCGCCGAACGCCGGCGTCGTGCATTGGCATACTCGATCAAGTGAAGAACAAGCGATGGACCGCGGAGAACATCCCCGACCAGTCCGGTAGGACCGTGGTGGTCACCGGAGCCAACAGTGGGCTTGGGCTGGCCGCCACCGACCAGCTCGCCCGCCACGGCGCCAGGGTCATCCTCGCCGTTCGGAGCGAGGAAAGGGGTCGTCGGGCCGCGGCGGAGCTGCTGGAGAAGCAGCCGGGCGCCACCCTCGAAGTTCGGGTGGTCGACCTGGCCGATCTCGATTCGGTACGCCGGTTCTCCGACCGTCTGCACAGCGAGAAATTAGTCCTGGACGCGCTGATCAACAATGCCGGGGTGATGATGCCGCCGCGCTCGCTGAGCCCGCAGGGAAATGAAATTCAGTTCGCCGGCAATCATCTCGGCCATTTCGCGCTCACCGGGCTGGTGTTGGACCTACTGCGGGCCAGTGAACCCCACACCCGGGTGGTGACGGTCAGTTCCACCCTCCACAAACGTGGGAGTATCCATTTCGACGATCTGACCGGCGTAAAATCCTACTCACCGGCGAGCTTCTATGCGCAGTCGAAATTCGCGAATGTCCTGTTCGGCCTTGAATTCGACCGTCGGCTGCGCGCTTCGCATTCACCATTGCGGAGCGTTCTGGCCCATCCCGGCTATTCCGCGACCAATCTGCAGACGTCCGGGCCCACCGGCCTGATGAAGTTCGTGGGCCGAATCGGAAACGTCCTGATGGCCCAGAGCGTCGGGATGGGGGTGCTGCCGGAGTTGTACGCGGCGACCGATCCCGACGCTCAGGGCGGCCAGTTCATCGGGCCGGACGGCCGGGGCGAGTCGAAGGGGTATCCCACCGAGGTCCAGCCGGTGCAGTCGGCGACCGACCTGACGACCGCAGCCCGCCTCTGGGATCTCTCCGAGGAGCTGACCGGCGTGCAGTTCGACCTGCCGGTCAGCACCTGACGTCCGCAGTGGCTTGACGGCCGGTCGGGCCGCCGAGACCGGCCGGCCCGACTGCGAGCCGCCGACCCAGATCGTTCAGAGCCGGACCCTGGCCGCGCAGGTCTCGCCCGTCCTGCTGTTGCGGGCTGTCCCGACGAAACTGTCCGTCCCAGCCCGGTTCGCGGTCCGCAGAGCCACCGTGAAGGAACCACTCGGCGCTGCGGTGGTCCGGTTTCCGGAGAACACCCGGACGTTGTTGTCGGTGATGCCGACCGCCCAGACCTGCCCCACCCGGCGGGTGTCGATCTCCAATTCGACCTGCAGCACCGAGTGGTCGGGCTTGGCCTTGATCTTCCACACGCTGCCGGCCGAGCACGATCCGGTCGCGCGGACATCGGCAGCGCCGCCCTTGGCGGCCGCAGGCCCGGCGCCGGCGATGGCGATCGCCGCAGCGGCGCCGGCGATTGCGAATGCGGTGGAGATGCGGGAGATGTTCATTGCTGCCTCCTGAAGTGGATGTACCGCTCGCTCTTGCGGGGGTATCTCTACTATCAGAAACCTTTGGTATCAACCACAATCGGACCTTGGAACTAGTACCAGATCGATCCTGCCGAGTCGGGGCCGGCCCCGACGCCGGCCCCGACCCCGCCCCGTGATCAGTCTTCGGGGGCGTCAGGCAAGTGATCGCGCGCCCACATCGCGGCGCTGGTGCGGTCGGCAACGCCGATGCGACGGAAGACGTGGCCGATATGCACCTTGACTGTTCGCTCGGTGATGCCCAGCTCCCGGCCGATCTGCCGATTCGCCAGGCCCTTGGTCACCAGTTCCAGCACTTGCCGTTCCCGGGTGCTCAGGGACTCGCTGACCGGAGGAAGGGCCGACGGCAGCAGGGCTGCGGCAACCCGCGGGTCCAGCGGCGCATGCCCCTGCGCCGCCGATCGGATACCGGCCACCAGGGCGGCCGGGTCCGAGTCCTTCAGGAGGTAGCCGACGGCACCGGCCCGGAGCGCCTCCGCGACCCGTTTCTGGTCGTGGAACGAAGTGAGCACGACGACCCGGGTCTGCGGGCTCACGACCAGCAGTTGCCGGGTCGCTTCCACCCCGTCCATCCCCGGCATGGACAAGTCCATCAGAACGATGTCGGGTTTCAGGTCTGCGGCCATGACGACGGACTGCTCGCCGCCGGTCGCCTCGCCGACGACGACAAGGTCGTCGGTCGACGCGATGAGGGCAGCCAGTCCGTCTCTGACAAGGGGATGGTCGTCGACCACCAGCAGTGTGGTCACGGTCGCGGCACCCGGAGTTGCCATCGCGTGCCGGCACCCGGCGCGCTGGCCACCTGCAGGTCTGCGACGGCATCGGCCGCGACGTCACCGAGTACCCGCAGGCCGAAGTGGCCGTCGGCCGGATGTGCCAGTACCTGCTGCACGTCGAATCCGACGCCGTCGTCGTAGATGTCAAGCACCGCTTGGGTTTCGCTGCGGCTGAGCCGGACGGTGACGTGGCAGGCGGCCGCGTGCCTGGCGATGTTGTTGAGGCATTCCTGCGCCACCCGGTAGATCAGTCGCTCGCCTTCGTCATCCACACCGGACTCGGTGACCAGGTCGAGTGTCACTTCGATTCCGCGGGAACGCAGGCTGGCGCCGAGGTCCTGCAGCGCCGTGGCAAGACCGGCCGAGGCCAGAGTCGGCGGATAGATGTCCACCAGCAACGACCTCAGGCTTCCGATGCTGGTCCGCACCGTTCCCGCGGCCGTCCGCAACTCGTCGGCCAGTGCCGCGTGGCCCTGGGCGGCGGCGCGCTCGGCGAACCCGGCGACCGCGAACGAGGTGGCAACCAGATCCTGCACAACCCCGTCGTGCAGGGTCCCGGCGATCCGCCGCCGCTCCTCCGTCGAGGCGTCAACCGCCTTCCGCAACAGAGCCTCTCGCTGCTGCTGGGCACGCTTCAGCCGGTCCAGCAGGCGCCACAGGATCGGCAGCAGAAGCACCACCAGCAGCAGGATGCTGCTGAGCGTGACCCCGGCGAACCCGCGCCACAGCTCACCGCTGCGGGCGGTGACCTCGTCGTACCGGAAGTAGGTCTCGAACAGCAGCGGCTGGCCGGACGGTGTCCACACCGGTCGGTAGACCTGGAGCAACTTGCCGCTGCCCCGCTCGTAGATGTTCTCCGGGTCCTGCAGATCGGACACGTCGGCGCGGATCTTCGGATTCGACAGCACGCCGCGTTCGTCGGCGCCGAGTGGAAAGGTCTGCCCGATGAGTAGGGGCTCATCGGAGTAGACGATGAGCCCCTGAGGATTCCAGACCTTGACCCGCACGATCGACGGGCTCAGCACGTGCTCGCGGACGACCGCGCCGATCGCCGCCAATGCAGCCGGGTCACCGGTGAGGAGTCGGTCGGTCAGCACCGGCTGCACGACGGATTCGGCCAGCAGATTCGCCGTCTTGGCAGCGTCGTTGACCGCCTCGGCCTCGGCCAGGCGTCGTGCCGCCACGATCCCGACCAGCACCACCGCCAGGATCACCACCACCCCCCCGACGATGACCTGCGTAAAGACGCGCCGTCGTCGGATCGGGGGGTCGAATGACTGCGGAGAGCTGGCGGCAACCGATACCCAGGCAAGCCGGGTATCCGGTTCAGAAATACTCATGAATGACCGGCACTGCCGTCCCCTCCACCGTGATGCCCGGAGCTCGTGCTCTGTCCGCCATTGTCGCCCCTGCCGGAACTATCCGATGACGGCGCCGGTGCCATGACCGCGCTGGTCGAGTCGGCCGGGGAGCTGCCGCGACTCGGGTTGGAGGTGCTCATTGCCCTGGCTCCGCCATTGTCGTCACCCGGTTCCGACGCCGAGGTGACAGACGCGCCGCGCTTGTCGTCACCCGCGTTCGAGGTGCCGGTCGCCGCCAGGTCGTCGTCGGACGTGCTGCTCTCGGCCTCGTCCCGGGTGCTGCTGGATGGGCTCCTGGCGCTGGTGCCGTCGCGACCTGTTCCCCGATCATCGGATCGGGACGAGCCCGTGGTCGACCGGGGCGCCGTGGTCGACGTCGTCGCGCGCAGTGTTGTCGTCGTAGTCGTGGGCGTCAGGCGCCCTGCGTCATCTCCGCCGTGGTCGTCGACCAGGATGGCGCTGAGCGGAACTCGCACCGGCACGCTCTCACCGAACGAGGCGTTGCCGACCAGTCCGACTGTCGCCGGTACGGCCGCAGCCACGGTCAACGCCGCAATCACAAGAATTCTCTTCATGGCAGGTCCCTTCATCGGATTTTGTCTATCCCCTTTGTCCCCGAAAGCCGGTAGCGGCGACAAGTGGACCTTGGTACTAGTACCTACTGGTCGCCGAGCGCCACGAAGTTCTGTCGCGAGTCTCGGCATTGGCGGGGCGGGTCTTCACCCTGAGTCGAGGGCAGCACGGCCCAAGCACGTTCCGACCGGAGTTCGTCAACATCGACTGGTGCTGACGGCTCGAGGCAAGGTGGTTGCGCCGCCCGTGAGCACCAGTCGCCGTGCTCTACATGCCATGTGCACCGCGAACATCGGCGCCGACATAGAGGGTCAAATCCACCTGCGGCGAACAGGGGACCAGTGGCGAACTACCCGTACATCTCTGGCCAGGGCGCTTATCGCGGCCTTCACGCAGGCGTCATAGGCCGTGACGGCGTAACCGGCGGCCGAAATGTTCAGAACCGTCCACCCGTCGCGCCTCGAAGGGCGGCCGGAGCCCGCGCAGACTCAGTCGTGAACTGCCCAGGGGTCGATCAGGGGAAGTCCGAGTCCCGCGAAGTCCCTGGTATTCCTGGTGGCCAGCGTCAGCGACCGACTGGCGCAGATCGCCGCGATCATGCCGTCTTCCACGCTCAGCGGGATTCCGGCCGCACGACGCAATTCCTGCATCTGGGCGTACCGGCGGGCGGCCGCCTCGTCGTAGGGCAACACGCTGGTTGGGAACGCGCCGAGCACCCCCCCGATGGCGACCAACAGTTCATCGCGGCGCCGCCCCGGCGACGCCGGCGAGCACCGGTCAACAACTCGGCCACGGCGACGGCAGTCGTCGTGAGCTCGTCCTGACCGGTGCTCCAGGTCAGAACCGCAGCAGCCGGTTCCGTTTTGAGGGTCTCGAAAAGGACGTTCGTGTCGACAACGATCACAAGAAGTCCACCTCGCGCGGCGGCGACCGCGTCTGCACCGGAAGTTCGTCTCCCCGATAGCCGCCAAGCCCAGCCAGGCGGTACCAAAGCCACGCACGGCGACTTGTGCTGTCAAGGCTGGCAATGGGATGGAGGTCGTACACGGGTCACACGTTGAACCTGAACTCCACCACGTCCCCGTCGTGCATGACGTAGTCCTTCCCTTCGATGCGGACCTTGCCTGCCGCCTTGGCGGCCGACATCGACCCGGCGGTGATCAGATCGGCGAACGACACCACCTCCGCCTTGATGAAGCCACGCTCGAAGTCGGAGTGGATGACCCCGGCGGCCTGCGGCGCGGTGGCTCCCTGCTTGATGGTCCAGGCGCGGCTTTCCTTGGGCCCTGCGGTGAGGTAGGTCTGCAGGCCAAGGGTGTGGAAGCCGGCCCTGGCCAGGGCATGCAGGCCGGGCTCGTCCTGACCGACCGACTCCAGCAGCTCGAGGGCCGATTCGTCGTCCAGTTCCAGCAGCTCGTATTCGACTTTCGCGTCCAGGAACACCGAGTCCGCGGGAGCAACCGCAGCGGCCAGCTCGGCCCGCTTGGCCGGGTCGGTGAGGACGCCCTCGTCGGAATTGAAGACGTAGAGGAACGGTTTGGCGGTGAGCAACGTGAGCTCCCGCAGCAGTGGGAGCTCGAGCGTGGCGCGGGCCGAGAAGAGGGTCTTTCCGCTGTCCAGGATGGCGGCGGCCTGCTGGGCGGCCGCCAGGAGAGGCTTGCGGTCCTTGGCGTTCCTGGCTTCCTTCTCCAGGCGCGGCAGGGCCTTTTCCATCGTCTGCATATCGGCCAGGATCAGTTCGGTGTTGACCGTCTCGACATCGGCGAGCGGGTCGACCTTGCCGTCGACGTGGATGACGTCATCGTCGTCGAACACTCTGACGACCTGGCAGATCGAGTCCGCCTCGCGGATGGTGGCCAGGAATTTGTTGCCGAGGCCGGCGCCCTCGCTGGCGCCCTTCACAATTCCTGCGATGTCGACGAACGACACCACGGCCGGGACCGTGCGCACCGACGAGAACACCTTGGCCAGTTCGTCGAGCCGCGGATCCGGCAGGGGCACCACCCCGACATTGGGCTCGATCGTCGCGAACGGGTAATTCGCGGCGAGCACGTCGGAACGGGTCAGGGCGTTGAACAAGGTGGACTTGCCGACATTGGGCAGGCCGACGATGCCGAGGGTCAGACTCACAAGAGGTCAGTTTAGGTGCGCCGGGCCGTTCCTTCAGCCGCCCTGCCTGCTCAACCCTCGCCGCGAGGCCATCTGGTTGCCGGTGTCCACGTCGTTCCGCCGTCGGGATCCTCGGCGACCCCTGGCCCGCGCAGCACGATGACCGCCCAGTCGGAAACTTCGGTGACCGGGTCCAGCTGCCAGGTTGCGAAGTGGTGCTCGACGGTCAGACCCAACGCCTGCGCATCCTGTCGGAATGCTGCCGGTGTGTAGTCGCGGTTGCTGGCGAACCCGGCGACGATCCGGCCGCCCGGCCGCAAAAGCCCTGCCAGTACGCCGATCACGTCTCGCTCGGTACCCGAGGCGAGGTACACCATCACATTGCCCGGGAGCACAATGAGGTCGAAGTCTTCCGGTCCGGCCGCCGCCCGCAGGATGTCGGAAGTCAGCAGCAACAGGTCGCACGCCGCGAACGGCACACCCGGGTACCGCCTTCCGGCGATCTCGACGAGGCCGGCGTCCTTGTCGACACCGATGGCCCGGTGCCCCATTCGATGCAGGGCCGCGGCGATCCGCCCGGTCCCGCAGCCGGCGTCCAGCACAGCGGAGCCACGCTGGACCATTGCATCGACGAACCTGGCCTCGCCCTCGAGGTCGGTCCCGTCGGCGATCATCGTCTCGAACCGCTCGGTATAGAAGGTCCAGCGGTCCCCCACCACCTGCTGCTCCCACAAGGTGGCGGGCGAAGCCGCCTGGGCATCGGAGGAATGGTGCGGTTCGGACGGGGGCTCGGTCACCCCGTCACCTTGGCACGTCCGACGAATCCGCGTTCGCGGCCTGTGCCGATGTGTTCCTCTGGCAGAGCTCGTGGTGCGGTGAATCCCGGTGCATGGACGGGGTTCGGGGGTTGCCCATCACCCTGAATACCCACGAAATCGTCAACTGCATGCCGACGCTGCGACGAGTGCGCGGTGCGCTCGCCGAAGCGCCTAGTCAGATGGTCGACGACGAGCGCATGAGTGCCTACTGACGACGGTCGGCCGAGCCCATCGCGCCGCCATCACGTGGCCTCTGCCTCCTCGTGTCACCGTGCTGGAACTCCCCACAGGGCGTCGTCGTCTCATCTGCGCCCTGCCGCGCTCGGTGCCGCTGACAGACCTACGCCCTCCGACCCGAAGGGGCGAGCCGATGTCCGTTCGGGGATGGCTGAGCGGGACGGCGGCTGTCGGCTCGGAGATTGCGGTGCTGTCGAGGAGGGTGCCGGCACGCGTCGGGTGATGGCACCTGTCTTGGTCTTGCTGCCGGGTACGATGCTGGGCCCAGCGGTGTGGCGGGATGCCACCGGCGTTCAGACTGATCGAGGCTGGCGCACCGTGATCGGAGATGCGGGCCGGCTGATCGGCTGTGGCCCGGAAGTGGCGGGGATTTCCGGGCAACAACGGGGCCGCGGAGCTGCTCGGGGCAGCCGTGTGTGCCCACCGTCCCGCCTGCTGTCAGCAGCTGGCTGCGGCCAGTGGCAGTAGTTTGTGGGGTACTGGCGCTGGTACACCGTGCTCGACGAAGTATTTGATGGAGGCCAGGGAGTGACGGCTGAGGCGTTTGGATTGGACGGCGACTAGCGGTTCCAACAGTTCTCGCCCGATCAGCCCCCATTTCATGGTCACGCGCGCCTCAGTGCGCAGCAAGGTTTGCCCACCTTCTGCTTCAACCGTCCAGGTGTTCTCGGCATGCGCGACCAGCGGGAGCCCGACGCCTTGGTAACTGAATGAACGTCCGTCATCCCAGGCTGTCCACCGCTCGACGATGGTGATTCCGCCCTTCAGGTCACACGTACGCTCGGCGCCCACGCCGCGGGAGAGCGGTCCTTCGCACCGGGAGGCGACGACGGCCTCGGACCAGTACTCGATGTCGGTGAGGCGGGCAAGAACTCCCCAGGTGGCCTCAACTGGAGCGTCGATGCATACCGAATCAGACAAAGTCAGCATGGCTGAGCTTACTTCCGGCTTGGCCCCGCTCCACGTCCTGGGTTTGACTGATCCGCAAGGTCTGTGCGGATCGGTTCGTCGCCGGATCCGCAAAAGGTCCGGCCTCGGTGACGTGGCCTCCCCGGGTGGCCGGCCAAGGTCCGCGTCGACGTCAACTGCGCTACCCCGTCTCCTGGCGAGCCTCGGCCACCTCGGCGCCAGACGCCCGCCAGCGGCCCCTGCGCCTGGCGAGCTTGACTGACTTCGCCGCGATTGGAAGGTTGCGGCAGGCCCACCGGGTTTCCTGCACAGAGCCGGCGGCATCCGTACGCCCGGCCGCGCCGAAGTACTGGAGTGAGCATGGTCGAGGCAGTCTTTGCGGGCCGGGTCATCGCGCGTAGCGATACCACCGTCGTGGTCGAGGGCAACCAATACTTCCCGCCCGGCGCTGTCGATGAGCAGTACCTGCGTTCGAGCAGGGGGAAGTCGTTGTGCCCGTGGAAGGGTGTGGCGTCCTGCTACACAGTGCAGGTGGACGGGTCGACCGGCCGGAACGCCGCCTGGACCTACCGGCATCCCTCACCGCTGGCCCGCCGGATCAAGAACCACGTCGCGTTCCGGGGCGAGGTCACCGTCCACGACGCCGGAGCCCGAACCCGATGAGGCTGTCGGAACGTTTTCGTGAGCTGGAGCGCCGTACCCGTCCTGTCGACGCGGAGACCGCGGCGGCCCTGGAGGCCCGGTGGCTGGGGTTGCCCGAACATGTCCGCACCCCTGGGCAGACTCTGGGCCAGCACGCGGTCGGCTGCGAGGGCACCCATGGGGTGTTCCCGAAGTGCGACCTGGCCTGCACGCCGTGCTATCACTCCCGGGACGCGAACCGGGTCGCGATCAGCGGCAGCCACACCCTGACCGAGGTGCGGGCGCAGATGGGACTGCTGCGCCGCCGGCGCGGCCCGCGGGCGCATGCGCAGCTGATCGGCGGCGAGGTGTCGCTGCTGCCGCCGGAGGATCACGCGGCGGCGCTGCTGATCATGCGTGAGCACGGCCGGGAGCCGATGAGTATGAGTCACGGCGATTTCGACTACGACTATCTGAAGGCCCTCGCCGTCGGACCCGACGGGGCGCGGCGGTTGGACCGGCTGTCCTTCGCCGCGCATTTTGACTCGTTGATGTTCGGCCGGCGGGGCATCGAACGGCCCGCCGCCGAGGCCGCGCTGAACCCGTACCGGCAGCGGTTCGTCGGCATGTTCACCCGGTTGCGGCGCGAGCACGGCGTCCGATCCTTCCTGGCGCACAACATGACCGTCACGCCCCGCAACGTTGGTGAGATCGCTCAGGTCATCCGGGACTGCCACGGTTTCGGTTTCGGCCTGTTCTCCTTCCAGCCGGCCGCGTTCATCGGCGATGACCGCCGCTGGCATGAGGGCTACCGCGACACCACCGCCGACACCGTCTGGGCCCAGGTGGAGGCGGGCGCCGGAACCCGGCTGCCGTTCCGCGCCCTGCAGGTCGGCGACGAACGATGCAACCGCACCACCTACGGCTTCTACGTCGGTCCGGACTACTTTCCGATCCTGGACGAGGAGAACTCCGCCGATCTGGCGGTGCGCGACGCGTTCCTGACGAACTTCGGTGGGATCAGCTTCTCGGGTACACCACCGAAGCTGTTGCTGGCCAAGGTGTTGCGCGTGGTCACCGGGCACCCGGGCGCCGTCGTCCCGTTCGCCGGCTGGGTGGCCCGCACCGCCCGCACAGTCGGGCTCCGGCGACTGCTGCGGCATCGCCGTATCCGCCCGGTGACGTTCGTGATGCACTCCTTCATGGACGCCTCCGACGTCGCCCCCGCCTGGAAGGCAATGCAGGACGGTCAGGTCAGTGACGACCCGCGGATCGCCGAGACCCAGCAGCGGCTTGCCGCCTGCTCCTACGCGATGGCCCACCCCGAGACCGGGGAACTCGTCCCCGCGTGTGTGCAACACGGTGTCCTGGACCCCGGGGAGAACGTCGCCCTGCGGGCGCTACTGCCACTGACCCCGGTCAGTCGCAGGCAGCGGGCGGTCGACACAGATGCTTGACGCCCGCGCCCGCCGCGTACTGTTCCCAGGCCTGGACGCGGTCGGTGGCCGGCTCGCCGTCGCCGGTATCCCCGCGCTGGCGGTGACAGCTGCCGGCTGGCTCGCCGGTGTCGCCGCCTGCCTCTCGGTGGTGGCGCAGGCCTGGCTGTGGGCGCTGGTGTTGTGGCTGCTCAACCGGCTTCTCGACGGTCTGGACGGGCCGGTCGCGCGACGCAAGGGGGCCAGCGACCTGGGCGGGTTCCTGGACATCGTCGCGGACTTCAGCATTTACGCCGGCTTCATCCTCGCGCTCGCGATCGCCCAACCCGGTGCCCGGCTGGCCTGCGTGGCGCTGCTGACGGCTTATTACTTGTCCGGCACTGCGTTCCTGGCGCTGTCGTCCCTGCTGGAGCGACGCGGCACGACTCTGGCGGCCGACGGCCGGTCGCTCCGCTTCGTCGGCGGCCTGGCCGAAGGTACCGAAACCGTCGTCGTCTACGTCCTGCTGTGCCTGCTGCCGGGCCGGGCCACGCTGATCCTGTGGCTGTTCACCGCCGCCGTGGCGATCACCGCCGCACAGCGGATCGCACTCGGCGTGCACGTCCTGCGCCACCCCGCAACGCCACCCCCGACCAGCACCCAAGTAGCCGGGCGCCGCCCAGCCCCGCCCCAGGAGAACCGATGAACCGTAACCCGACCGGTGGCCCTCGTCTGAGCTCGGGACGGCGCCGCGGCGCCGCGATCACCGCCCTGGCCGTCTCGGCCATCCTGGCCCTGAGTGGGTGCGGCGACACCAGCGCAGCCGCATCCCCGGCCCTGAACGCCGCCGACTGGCCCTCCGTGCTGGCCCAGGCCAAGGGTCAGACGGTGAGCTTCTACGCCTATGGCGGTGACACCGTCCTCAACGGTTTCCTGTCCGGCTACGTCACCGACGCCCTGGCCAAGGACGGTGTCACACTCAAGCAGGTCAAGATCACCGACACCATCGACGCGATCAACAAGGTGCTCGGCGAGAAGCAGGCCGGGCGCAGCAGCGGCGGGTCGGTCGATGCGATCTGGGTCAACGGTGAGAACTTCGCCACCGGTGTGCAAGCCACGCTATGGTCCTGCGGGTGGGACAAGGCACTGCCCAACTCCCGCTACATCGACTTCGCCAACCCTGCCGTCACGAGCGACTTCGGGGTGCCGGTCAACGGCTGTGAAGCCGTGTGGCAGCAGGCCGACTCCGCCCTGGTCTACGACAGCAGCAAGCTCGACGCCGCCGACGTGGCGTCGGTGTCCTCGCTGCTGGCGTGGGCGAAGGCGCATCCGGGGCACTTCACCTACCCGGCGTTGCCGGACTTCACCGGCTCGATGGCGGTGCGCACCATCCTCTACGACAGCCTCGGTGGCCCCGCGCCACTAGCCGGAGCGTTCGACGCCGCGAAGTACACCCCGGCGGCGACCGCGCTGTGGGCGCGGGTGAACGCACTCGAGCCGTCCTTGTGGCGGGGCGGCAGCACCTACCCCCAAACCCAGGACGCGGTGGAGAAGCTGTACGGCGACGGCGAGATCAGCGCCTACTTCACCTACGGGCCCGGTGCGGTCGCCGACAAGGTCCGCGCGGGGCTGTACCCGAAATCCACCCGGGAAGCCGTGCCGTCGCCGGGCAACATCAGCAACAACAGCTTCCTGGCGATCCCGGACAACGCCGCCCACCAGGCCGCCGCCCTGGTACTGGCCAACGTCCTGGAAGACCCGACCACCCAGCTGGCGCTCTACAAAACCGAAGGGACCTACCCGGGCATCGACGTCGCCAAGACCGACGCCGCCGCCCGGGCCGCGTTCGCCGCCGTTCCGCTCAGTCCGTCGGTCCTTCCGCTGTCGCAGCTCACCGCGCACGCCCAGCCGGAACTGGCCAGCGGCTACGTCACCCGGCTGGAAAAGGACTGGACCACCCAGGTGCTGCAACACTGACCGCAATGACCCGGACACTCACCCCCGCCACGGGAGAGCCATCCGGTCCGGCAGCGCTCAGCCGGCGGAGCCGTACCCGGCGGTCACTGCCGCAGCCGGTCCGCATCTGCCTGCTGCTGGCACCGGCCCTGGCCGTGGTCGGTGTGTTTTTCCTCGGCGGCGTCGGACAGGCCCTGGCCCAAAGCTTCGGCTATCAGCCCTATCTGCCCGGCAGTCACCTGTCCACCGACGCCTACAGCTCGCTGTGGACAGATCCAGCGGTTCGGTCCTCGCTGCTGCTCACGGCGTGGGTGGCGGTGCTGTCCACTGCGCTCGCCGCGGTGCTCGCGGTTGTGGCTGCGCTGCTGATCCGCGGGCTCGGCCGCGGCCGGGGCTGGACCACGGGGCTGTTCCAGGCGAACCTCGCGGTGCCGCACCTGGTCGGCGCGCTGTGCATGCTGCTGCTGCTGTCCCAAGGCGGTCTGCTCTCCCGGCTCGCCCACGCGGCCGGGTTGACGGCGACTCCGGCGGCCTTCCCGGCCATCACGAACGACCGCTTCGGGGTGGCGATCATCGCCGAGTATGTGTGGAAGGAAACCCCGTTCCTGACCGTGCTGCTGCTCGCCGCGCTCAGCCACGGCGCCGCGGACCTGGAAGCGGCCGCGCGGGTCCTGGGCGCAAGGGCGCGGCAGCGGCTGCGGCACGTCACGCTGCCGTTGCTGGCCCCGACACTGGCCGGCGGATCGATCCTGGTGTTCGCGTTCACGGCCGGCTCCTACGAGGTGCCCTACCTGCTCGGCAGGCCGTACCCGGCGACACTGCCCGTGGTGGCGCTGCAGTACTACAAGGACACCGACCTCACCTCGCGTCCGCAGGCGATGGCGGTCGCGGTGCTGATCGCGGTGCTCAGCGGCCTGGCCGTCGCCGGATACCTCCTCGTCGTGTCCCGGCTGTCCCGGCGTGTGCTATGACCAGTTCGGCTGTGACCAGTTCGGGGGTGGTCGGCTCTCCCGGAACTGTGGGCCGCAGGCTCGGTGTGGCGGTGCTCATCGCGGGCGCGCTGCTGCCGCTGGTGCCGTTGCTGGTGTGGGCGTTCGCCGGCCAGTGGCGTTATCCGGCGCTGACGCCGCAGCAGTTGAGCCTGCGGGGTATCGGGCTGCTGACCGATCCGCGGTCGCAGATCCCGCAGGCCCTGCTCACCTCGACCCTGATCGCGACGACGGTGGCGGCCCTGGCTGTCCTGATCGGCTATCCCGCCGGTCGCGCTGTCGGGCTCTACCGTTTCCGGGGACGGCGGGCCGTGCAGTTCCTGCTGCTCGCGCCGGTCATCGTCCCCGGCCTGGCCGCCGCGGTCGGACTGCAGGTGTTCTTCATCCGCTACCACCTGGCTGACTCCGCGACCGGGGTGGTGCTGGTGCAGCTGATTCCTACCGTCCCTTACGCCGCGATCGTGCTGGCCGCCGCGTTCGCCAACCTCGACACCGACTACGAACGCCAGGCCCGGGCTCTGGGCGCCGGCTCGTTGCGGGTGTTGCTGTTCGTGACCCTGCCGCTGATGCGCCCCGCACTGCTGCTCGCGGGCCTGTTCGCCTTCCTGATCTCCTGGAGCGAATACGTCCTGACGCTGCTCATCGGCGGTGGGCAGGTCACCACGCTGCCGCTGCTGCTGTTCGCGGCGATCTCCTCCTCCGACACCACCGCCGCTGCGGCCCTGTCGCTGCTGATCATCGGACCGCCGCTGCTGCTGATCCTGGCCTCGACCCGGCTGCTGTCCACCCGCTCGGGAGCTGTCATCGGAATGGGGCGGCTATGACGGCGACGGCGATCACCCTGACCGGCCTGGGGAAGACCTTCGGCGACACAGCCGCGGTCCAGCACCTGAGCCTGGAGCTGGCGGCCGGTTCGTTCACCGCGCTGCTGGGACCGTCCGGATGTGGGAAGAGCACCACCCTGTCGATGCTGGCCGGCCTGACCACACCCGACACCGGCGACATCCACTTCGACGGTGTCAGCATCCTCGAGCTGCCCGCGGAACGTCGCCCGGTCGGGCTGGTCTTCCAGAAGCCGCTGCTGTTCCCGCACCTGTCGGTCGCGGACAATGTCGGCTTCGGCATGCGCATGCGCGGCATGGGCCGCCGCGAACGCTCCCGGCAGATCGCCGAGATGCTCGACCGGGTGCACCTCGCCGGCCTCGGCGAGCGTCGGGTCGGCCAGCTCTCCGGTGGCCAGGAACAGCGGATCGCCCTCGCCCGCGCACTGGTACTCCAGCCGAAGGTGCTGCTGCTGGACGAGCCGTTCTCCCAGCTCGACACCGCCCTGCGCACCCAGATGCGCGCTCTACTGCGTCAGCTGCACGACGACTCCGACATCACCACCGTCTTCGTCACGCACGACCAGGCCGAAGCGGTCGAGGTGGCCGACACCATCGCCCTCATGCTGGCGGGAACGCTGGCCGGGCACGGCACACCCGAGTCGTTCTACACCCGCCCGGACACGCTGGCCGCGGCCCGGTTCTTCGGCGTGAGAAACGAGATCGGCGGCCGGGTGAGCGACGGCCGTTTCATCGCGACAAATTCGACGATCCACGTCGATACCGACATTCCCGGCGTTTCCGACGGGGACGCTATCCTGGTCATCCGTCCTGAAGCGATCCACCTCGGCGGCACGCGCAGCGTTCCGGGAACGCAGACGCTTGGTCGGGTCGTCGCAGCGCGGTTCGCCGGCACCCACCTCGTCGTCGACGTCGAGATCGGGAACCAGCAACTACGGGTTCACCATCCGGCCGCGGGCCGACCGGTCACCATCGGTGAGAACATCGGCGTCGAGCTGCCGCCCGAGGCGTGCACCGTCTTCAGCATCACGACGCCGTGAGCCGCCGCGCCGCAGTCTTCAAACTGATCGCGTTACTCGTGCTGATCGGTGCGTCGTTGCTGCTGGCCTATCTCATCGGCGTTCCGAGCCCGGCCCAGTTGCGTACCCGGTTCGCCGGCCTGGGGTGGTGGGCCGGCGGCGTCTACGCGGCCGTCTATGCCGCCGCGACCCTCTCCCCGCTGCCGAAGTCGGTGTTCACCCTCGCCGCCGGCGCAGTGTTCGGCCTGGCGCAGGGCCTGATCGTGGTTGTCGTCGGCGCATGCGCCGGCGCGGTACTGGCGTTCTACCTGGCCCGCACCCTCGGCCGTGGCGGGCTCCACCGACTGACCGGCTTCCGTAGTCAGCGGCTCGATGCACAGCTCGCCCGCCGCGGCTTCCTCACCGTTCTCGTCGCCCGGCTTGTCCCGCTCGTGCCGTTCACCGTCGTCAACTACGTCGCCGGTGTCACGGCGCTGCGCCTGCGGGTGTTTCTGGCCGCGACCGCGCTGGGTATGTTGCCAGCGACCACGGCCTACGTCGCGCTCGGCGCCTACGGTTTTGAGCCGGGCTCGTGGCCGTTCTGGGCCGCGCTCATCGCGCTGGTTGCGCTTACCGCCGGTGGTGCCCTGATCGGACTGGCCCGCCGTCGGCAGGAACGCCGCGAGGCCCTTGCGGGGTCGGTGGATCCGGCGCGATGACGAAATATTCTCGAATCCGGGACAAGTGATCACCTGGCGCGCAGCGTCCAACGTCTGACCGTGGCCAGGGCAATCACCGCTCGGCCGGTGACACCACCGGCCAGTTGTGCTTGCACCTGGGCGATCGCGGCCTTCCACAGCCCGTCGGAGTAGGTCGGGTAGGCGTGTGTCGCGGCAGCGATGTCACGGGCCCGCAGACCGTGCCGTGCCGCCAGCACGGCCTCGGCCAGCGACTCACCGGCCCGCGGACCGACGATGGTGGCGCCGACGACCCTGCCCTTGCCGTCCAGGACCAGCCGGGAGAAGCCGGCCGTCTGCTGCTCGGCGATCGCCCGGTCGACCTCGCCATGTTCGACGGTGCGCACGGTGAGGCCGAGTGCGCGGGCCCGCTCCACGTTCACCCCGACTGCGGCCACTTCGGGCTGGGTGAACGTCACCCGGGGAATGCTCGCGACATCCACCCGTCGGCGAAGGCCCAGGACGGCGTTGCCGGCGGCGAGACTGCCGTGCACCCCGGCGGTGTGGGTGAACTGCGGGTGACCGGTCAGGTCCCCGGCGGCCCAGATCCGCGGATTGGTCGTCCGCAGCCGAGCATCGACGCGGACGTACCCCCGCTGGTCCAACTCGACGCCGGCAACCTCCAGGCCCAGGTTGGAGGTGCGGGGCCGCCGCCCGACCGCGACCAACACCGAGTCGAACCCGATCTCGCTGCCATCGGCCAACACCGCGACCCAGGCCGAGCCATCTCGGCGGACCGCGGTCATCGCGACACCGGTACGCAGCTTCACTCCGTCACCGGCCAGCGCCCTGGTGACCAGGTCCGCGGCGTCGGGGTCTTCCCGGATCAAAAGGCGTTCGGCGGCCTCGATGATCGTCACGTCAGACCCCAGACGGGCGAAGGCCTGGCCGAGCTCGCAACCGATGCTGCCGCCGCCGAGCACCAGCAACCTGCCCGGCAACCGGGTCAACTCGAATACGGACTCGTTGGTCAGCGGGTCCGCCGCCGCCAGGCCCGGGATCGGGGGCATCACCGGGGCGGCGCCGGTCGCGACCAAGGCCTGCCGGAATTTGCCCGGCACCCCGTCCACGGCAACCGCGTGCGGGCCGGTGAACCGAGCCGAGCCGTGTGCGGCCGAGACGCCGGCGGCGCGCATCGCCGCCGGCGAATCGGTCGGCTCGATAGCGGCGATCGCCTGACGGACATAGGCCATCACCGCAGCGAAGTCGAGAGTGATCTGCTCGACGCGGATTCCGTAACGGGTGGCGATCCGGGCATCCTGGGCGGCGTGAGCAGCGCCCAGCAGAGCTTTGCTGGGCACGCACCCGGTCCACAGACAGTCACCGCCGATCCGGTCCCGCTCGATGAGCAGCACACTCGCACCGAATCCGGCCGCGGTCTTGGCCGCAACCAGACCCGCAGTGCCGCCGCCCACCACCAGCAGATCCCAGGCGACGCCGTCCGGCGGAGTCAGCTCGTCCGAGGTCCATTCCGACGCATCCAGCGACTGCCCGGGCGCAGTGACATCGACGCTCATCCGGCGTCCTCGGCCAGCAGCCGTTCGGCCGCGGTCCGCACCCGCGCCGTGACCGCCGGGTCGGGCCGCCGTCGCCGGGACCAGCCGAGCAGGGCGCGACGGAGGCCGCGGTACTCCTGCGCCGCGGACGCGCACTTCTCGCACGTCGCCAGGTGCGCTTCCAGACGCTGCACCTCGGCCGGGTCGAGCAGGGCGGCCGGGTCGGCGTCGAGGTAACGCTGGATGCGGCGCGCGGACCAGTGGCAGGTCAGCATCGTCGAGATCGAGGACATCATCGGTTTCTCCGGAATTCGGGGTTGGAACGAAGGTTGGAGCGGACGCGGTCGCGGGCCCTGGACAGCCGCGACATCACAGTGCCGACCGGGATGTCGAGCAGTTCGGCGACCTCGGCGTAGCTGAGTTGGTCGACGTCGATCAGCAGCAGGACCATCCGGAACTTCGGATCCAATGCTGCAAGTGCGGTCTCGACGCTGTCATCCAGGACCCGGTCGGTCACGGTCTGCTCCGGGCCGGCCGCGGTCGCTACGCCGAACGCGGGCCGCTGGCCGTCCAGGTCGGTGATCTGCGGCGTCAGGTCCGGACGTTGCCTGCGATGGGAGTTGAGGTTGGTGTGACGCAGGATCGTGAGCAGCCACGCCCGCGGGTGCGCGCCATCGAAACCCTCGATCCCGCCGTAGGCCCGGATCAGGGTGTCCTGCACGAGGTCCTCCGAGTCCGCCCACGACCCGGTCAGGGTCCGCGCCACCCGCAGCAGCACCTCGATCTCGGGCTCGACGAAAGTGCGGAACGCGTGCTGACGGGCCGCGGTGCTCTCCGTCGGTGCGCTGCTCACACCACGGGAACCCGGTGCAGCCGGTCGAACCTTCCCGAACCAGGTCATAAAGTTGCCGGCCGGGGCGGCGGCGGCTTGGTGCCGGCCGCGACATGTACGTGCCCGCCGGTCATGACATGGTGCCTCGCCTGTTCGACGTCGGCGAGCACCAACCGCCAGACCTGCCGGGACGCGTCGACACCCCCGCTGAGCAGCGCCAGCCTAGCCAACGGAGACAACAACCGCCACCGACCGACCGGCACGGCCGTGTCGACAACCGCAACCCGACCACCCGGCCGCAACAGCGCCCAGGCTTGGTCCCACGTCGATTGCCAGTCCCGGATCACGGACAGCGAGTAGGTGAACGCAACCGCATCGAACTCGCCGGCCACCAAGGTGTCCAGCAACGCCGCGTCGCCCTGGACCAGCGTCACGTTCGCCCAGCCGCGCCGGCCGACACGCCGACGAGCCTGGCGCAGCATCGCGCCACTGGCGTCCACGCCCACGACTTCACCCGCCGGTCCGATCGCCGCGTTCAGCAGCGAAAAGTTCAGCCCGGTCCCACAACCCACATCCAATACCCGAGCGCCTGGTGCCAGCTTCAGTGCCGCGATCGCGGCACACCGACCCGGCCGGTACACCAACCACTCCATCGACACCACGTCATAGGCCCACGCACCGAACCGGTAGCGGGGCAACCCCGACAGCATCCCCATGACGCCAGCATGCCGTGCCTCAGTCACAGCAGCAGCACCCTGACCATCAACTCCCAAGCAACCGGAAGTATCAGGCGTAAAACATGAGCCAGCCCATAGGCGTCAGGACACCCACTCGGACTTGCCGAACCAACCGGTAACCATCCGCTTGCGGGGAAAATGCCAATTCGGGACTATTTCGGGCGGGTATGACCCTGGATGAGTCGGCGCAGCGGCCTGTGCTTTCTGAAATGGGCGCCGGGTTGATGGGCTCAACATCCGATGTGATCGTGCGGAGCCCGTCGACCCTGCCCGTCACCACCACGTCGGATCCGCTGTCCGCTGAGCTGGTGAGCTCAGGTGCTTTCAGCGAGCCGTTTGATCGCTGAAAGCGTCCGGGGAATCCCGATATGAGCCAGCCGGGTTCGGTCCTCGATCTCTGCGTCTGCGCGGGCGGCATGCTTGGCTTGGAACATGGCGATCCCGGCGGGTAGGAACTCCCAACTCTCGGTCAGCTTTGTCGCCTGATCGTCGGGTTCAAAGGTGAAGCTCCACCGCACAAAACCGGCACCAACGATCCAGCCGAACTCTCTGCCCCTGTCGGCCGCGGTGAGCTGGGACCGGGTCTCCCAGGTCCGGTCGGGCAGCTCGTTGTGGCCGGTGAACCAGGCACCAACCTGACCCGCCTGGGCTGCATCGTCCCACCAACACCCAGTACAGACCGGGCTCCACTCGCCGGTGCGGGTGATGTCACTGACCAGGTCGTAGAGCGCTTCGGGCGTGGCCTCGATGACGATGGACTGCTGATGGGTGCGCGTGGGGATGTGCGTCATTCTGGTCCTCATTTCTTC
Source organism: Mycobacteriales bacterium (assembly GCA_038229825.1). Lineage (GTDB taxonomy): Bacteria > Actinomycetota > Actinomycetes > Mycobacteriales > Nakamurellaceae > Nakamurella. The sequence goes on along the minus strand of JBBROB010000008.1, from coordinate 3,533 downwards.
GGTCGGCGACTGCCGGCGTGCCAGTCCTCAACCTGACCGGTGGCGCCGGCAGGCACGCCGAAACCCACCAGCTGAGGCTGCTCGCGCAGGCTGCGCTTCAACTCGGCGAACCCGGGGAACCCGGCCAAACCAACGACGTGGTCCCACAGCTCGCCGGCGGTCCCCGGTTCGGGGAGCCGACTGATCACCGGGCCGAAGAATGCGACGCCCTCCGGGGGGTCGAAGTGGATGATCGGAGTGCCGACGTCCTTACCGGTCAATCGGAGTGCCTCCTGGCCTTCCGCCCGGATGCCGGCGTCCCACGACTCGTCGTCCAGGGCATCGGCGAGTTCAGTGGGCAGCCCTGCCTCGCGCAGGATTGGGTCGACGAACTCTCGGGTGCCGCGTCGCTCGCGTCGCTCCTTTTCGTCGGTGACATCCGACGGTGAGGCTGTGTCGAAGATGTGGGCCCCGAGGGCAGCGTGCAACGGGTCCATCACCTGCGGGCCACACTCAGCGCGCGCACGCGCGGCCACTCGCAGAAGCCGCAGCCCGGCCGTGTGCCCGGCTTCGTACTCCGGCGGGAAGTGCGCGTCATAATCGATGTTGGAATTGATGAGCCGGAGCGAGATGAACCGCCAATCCACGGCGAACCCGCGCTCAGCCTGCACCATCCGGATCCATTTGCTCGTCAACCAGCAGAACGGGCAGACCGGATCGAAGTAGAACCGGATGTCAGCAGAGTCCATAGTCCAACCGTAGGCCCCGAGCGGACCACCCACCCGTTCGCCGGCCACTCCGCAAGCGGATCGGTGACCGGTCACCGCTCCGCTTGCGGAACCTCGGGGTTTTGGCCGGCGGTTAGCAGTCCCGGCCCCATGCCCCGGTGTGACGGGGTCGGAATCCATATGGTGAAGCCCGCATCTCGACTTCAGAGCGTTCCCGGCCGGGCACCGATGAAGGTGGGGAAGGTATTCGAACCGGGGTCCGCCACTGTCACGAACAGCCACCACCCCATCGCTGATGCGCGGACCGAATGCCGTTGCCCCGAATACTCGATGTCGACCACCCAGCCGGGCCCAGTGCGTCCGGAGCAGACGGCCATCCGGTCGGACAAAAAGCCTCCGGACTCGCCTGAGCCACCCGAACTGCTGCCGGCCTGCCAAACGCCATCGGCGTCCCGTTCGTAGATGTCGAGATCGACATCCCGCTCGTCGCCGTTTGTATCGATCAGAGCGGCGCCCACGCCTTGATAAGTGGCAACCGCCAGGGTCACGGCATACCGCGGGTCCCAACCCCCGGCGCTGATCACAAAGCGATCGTCGAGCTCCTTCACAGCAAGCATCGTGTCACGCCAATCCCGGTCAATTCCCAACCAAGGTCTGTGCGATCGGCCGAGCACCTTCCCGTAGGCGAAGACATCACAGGTGGTCGACTACGTTCCGGTCACGGATCCATCACCGGGCAATCGGGTGGAGACGACCACGGCTGTTTCCTGGGCGGCTCTATCCCCAGAAGATGCCGGTCGGGTCCGCTTCGATCTCGGTCAGGAGCACGTCGATCTGCGCCGAGGAGGGCCGCGGGTCGTAGGTGTGAAAGCGCGTGTTCCGGTCGCGGAACAACAGGGTCCAGGTTTGTGTGCTGCGGTCGTACCGCAGTCGGGCGATCGGCAAAGTGGTCCACTCGGGCCCGATGTCCTTGGACCACGGTGCGCGCCGTTCGACGATCGTGAGGTGTCGCGCCGCGCGCTGACATTCGACGTAGACCTGGTGCCGGGCCCGTTCGGGTACCCGCGCGGCGCACCACCGCAGGACCCGCGCAACGTCCAGGTCGGTTAACTCGGCCATGCCTGCCCGCGCCGCCGCGCCGCCGGCCTGCCCGAAGGTCTCTTCTGGGACTGCGCGGAGATGATCGAAGCGCCCGGCGGCCGTATCCAACGAGTCGAACGCGGCGTCCAGGCGTCGCCGCCGACGCAGGTCCGGCTCGTGGTTGGCTTCCGCCGCGACGGATCCGATGAGTTCGTCCAGCTCCTGCTCGGTGACCGCCAGGACGACGGCGTCTCGGTCACCGCGGGCCCCGTACACGACCCGTTCGCAGCTTCGATCCAGGAACGTCAGGTCCCTCAGGGCGTCCGCGACGCCTTGGGGAACCGGGATCTGCCTGACCTCTGCCGTCGCGGTCCGCAGATGGTCGTGGTCGCTGCCGTCATACGGCGAGTTCTGCCAGCCGCTGATTACCCCGGCGTCGCCGCAGTCGGTGCATTCGAAGGTGATCGGCGCCACCGGGTCCGGGCGGACCAGCATCATCCGCCCGGGGCAGGCGCGGTGACCTGGGCGCCGGTGGCACGGCAGGGCGCTGATCCATGCCGGGCCGGGTTCGGCTGCCGTGGCCGCCCGTACCAGCTCACCCAACTGGGCGGCCAACCGGCGCGCCGGCCCCGGAACGTCGTCGGGCAGGTCGAGGAAATGACGCAGATCTGCGGACAGCACAGCAACAAAGTACAGACCCACGACTCGCTCGGGGGTAGGTGTCCGCCCATCACCTTTGAACGGGCTCGGTCGATGGCCGTAGCCGGCGCGCCGTCGCCGGCCGCGGGTGAGCAGAATGTGCGGCATGGATCGCGGGGAGCCCAGGGCGAGGCTCAGGGACGCCCTGTCCCGCGGCGACAGCGGATCGCTGGTCGGATTACTCGGCCCGCAGGCATGGCCCGAAAACGCCTTGCAGCTGATCGGCGACGGCCTACTGACCGCGTTGGCCGCACCGACCAACGGAGCTGCCGAGCTTGCCCTCCGATGCATCGACGCCCTTGACGACCGCGACTGGGAGGGAGACACCGAGCTCGTCGACCAGCTGCGTCGCAAGCTGGGTCGCGGACCGACACCGCTACTGCGGATTTTGCCGGTCGACCTGGAAGATCTCGCCGGAGTACTGGAAGGCGATCCGAGCTACGGCGGTGGCCGTGTCGACCTGCAGACCGGACAAGTCTGGCCGCAGTTCGCCATCGACGATGTCGAGGAATTCGGTGAAGACGACCCGGACGATAGCGATGAACCCAGTGGATGGCTGCGGGTCGAATCCCAGGGGTCGCGTCCTGGCTACCGGGACATGGAGTGGTTCATCGGCGGTCTTGATAACCCGGATGCGGCGGACAGGCTGAGCATCGCGATCAGCGGACGTGGAGCGTTCCGCCGGTTCAAGGACGTCTTGGCGCGATGGCCTGACCTGTTCGACCGGTGGTCGGACTTCAGCGAGGACCGTCGCCGTGGCCGGGCCAGAGCTTGGCTGGCCGAAGCCGGCTACACGCCGTACGGCTAACGAAGCAATAGCCAGCCCGGAGCGGGATCGGTGACCGGGCACCGATCCTGGAGGTGAATGTTGTGACGGGTTTGTCATCTGTCCAGGTGCGGCTGGTTGCGGAATGCAGACCGGGTTTTCAGTCTGAACCAGCGATCTCGTATGCCGCGCTTGCGGTTCCCGAACCACGTCGGCCAGCCCACCATCCAGCCAGGGACCATGCGACGACGTCGGAACCGTTGGTCGTAGATCACCCCGGT